>NZ_FNDY01000096.1 GCF_900099895.1 Paenibacillus naphthalenovorans | reverse complement strand
AACTTTGTTATCTCGACAATAACAATTTCCATTTTGAGGTGCTGAATTCCTTTTAATTATGCTCAAAACACCCTGACTTTTTCAGGGGAAACTAATTAATTTTGAACACTAAGCGTTCTGAAAAATCGTCTGCCGAAAATGGATTATGGCTTTCGTATCGTAAAATATGACATAAGAGTTATTTGATAGGTGCGTACCCCTCAGAGAAGGTCAAATACATCACCTGTTCACTGTAAACCACCCCCCGCGGCTTGATTCCTAATGTCCCCCGCTTCCGCAGTGTCGAATTCTCCTTATTTTTATTACAGAAAGTACACATTTTGACATAATGAAAAGTCCCACCAATAGACCATTTCAAAAAGTGTTGAATTGATATATGAAATATTTCATAAATATGGTATACTTATTGAAACGACACTCATTGTCTGAGGTGCTGAAATGAAAATTGGATATGTTCGTGTTTCAACAAAGGAACAAAACACTGATCGGCAAATTAAGAAGATGCACGAACTAGGGATTGAAGAGAGATACATATTCGTTGACAAGCAATCGGGGAAAGACTTTAACCGTCCTCAGTACCAAGCTATGCGGCTTGTCATTAGGGAAGGGGATTTACTCTACCTTGATTCGCTTGATCGTCTAGGACGCGATTATGACGGTATCATAGCTGAATGGAAGTTTATAACGAGGGAAGTTAATGCTGACATTGTTGTGCTAGAGAACGAATCATTATTTGACAGTCGTAAATTCAAAACGATGGGTGATCTCGGAAAATTGTTAGAAGATCAGTTCTTAAGTATGCTGTCTTATGTTGCTGAGCAAGAAAGGAAAAAGACAAAGCAAAGACAAGCTGAGGGGATAGAAATAGCTCAAAAGAAAGGTGTTAGGTTTGGACGACCCAAAAGGGAAATCTCAGAAGAGTTTCTTGATGTATATCGTGAATGGAAAATCGGTAATATTTCCGCAGTAGCCGCTATGAAAAAGGTTGAGATGAAGCCCAATACCTTTTATAGGAGAGTTAGGGAACTTGAAAAGATATAAATTATAATTGGTCTTCTATGACTTATAACCTATCAATCTTCATTATGGTATAATATTACTATTGGATATGATCTATGCAGTTCGTGTCATTAACTGGTAAACGGTGGTTTTTGCTGCACAAATGTCACTAATTTCTCGAAATTAGGACGAAAAACCACTTG
>NZ_FNDY01000008.1 GCF_900099895.1 Paenibacillus naphthalenovorans | reverse complement strand
GAAAGAACGAAGCAAAGCGCTTACAAGGAAGAGGTTCCTTCGGGGTTCGCGTTCCAGGCATCTTAAATGACTGCCCACGCTAGCTTGACACTGACCAATCCGCAGGCGGTTTTGACAATCGATCGGCGGATTGCTAGTCTAGAAATAGTGTATCATGTTCGCTGAATTTATGCAAACATATGTTCGTATCTCTATTGTACAGGAGGGTTTCTTGATGTCCTTAACTTATTTATATCAGGACCGGTTCGTTTCAAAAGAAGAACTCCAGATTTCTCCCGAAGACCGCGGTTATTATTTTGGCGATGGGGTCTATGAAGTATTTCGCGTATATCATGGAAGGCTGTATGAAGCCGCGGCTCATTTTGAGCGCTGGGAGAAAAGCGCCGCTGCTTTGAGAATTCCGCTTCCCCTTCCTTCCGGGGAGCTGACGGGACGACTGGAAGAACTGATCCGCATCAACGGCTTGTCCGAGGGTACCGTGTACATGCAGGTGACCCGTGGAGCCGCACCGCGTTCACATCCGTTTCCCGCGGACACCAAGCCGATCCTGATGGCGTATACCACCGAAGCCCGCCGTCCGCTGAACACCATGAAAGAAGGCATCTCGGCCGTGACGATGGAAGACATCCGCTGGCTCCGCTGCGATTTGAAGACATTAAATCTGCTGCCCAATGTCCTGGCCAAGCAGCATGCGGTGGATCAGGGAGCCGGCGATGTCATTCTGCATCGCAACGGCACCGTAACGGAATGCAGCGCATCCAATATCATGATCGTCAAAGACGGCGCCGTTATTACGCATCCTGCCAACCATCTGATCCTGCACGGCATCACCCGCGCGGTTGTGCTCCGGCTGGCTCAAGGACTCGGCCTCTCCGTTCGGGAAACGCCATTTACATTGAAAGAGCTTCGCGCCGCAGATGAAGTTTTCATCACGGGTACGACCGTGGAAGTCACTCCTGTCATCTCCGTCGACGGCGTCCCCGTAGCCGACGGCCGTCCGGGAGAGATCACCCGCAGGCTGCAAAACGAGTTTGAGAAGACGATTTCGTTCTAGTCCATCACATTACAGTATCCCCTGTACCAAAGTGCCTTACGCCGCCGCACAGTACCTGCCGTGCGGCTTTTGACCGTTGGCCGGCGGATCAGCCGAAAATGCGGGATTGACAGATAAACCGTCCAGACGGTACAGTGTTTTTTATGGACGATGCTCCGGTCTGCTTGCAGGTGTCACTCTACATCCGGAGCCGCTCCTAGAGAAGCTTCAGGAGCCGGATCAGATTTGGCGGCGCAGCAGGCTTAACGAAGGAGGAACGGCATTGAAAGCTTATTTATTCTTGGCCTTGGCGATTGGATTTGAACTGTTCGGCACTTCCATGCTGAAAGCATCCGGGGGGTTTACCAAATTACTTCCCAGTATTGGCGTCATCATCGGTTTTTCGGCGGCCTTCTATTTACTTTCTTTATCCCTGCAGCAAATCCCCTTGGGCATCGCTTATGCTATTTGGTCCGGAGTCGGTACGGCCGCCACTGCGCTCATCGGCTTTCTGGTTTGGAAAGAAAAATTGAGCTTAAACACAGTGGTTGGAGTCTTGCTTATTATTGCGGGAGTGATTGTATTAAATCTGAGAACCGTCAAATCCTGATGCTGCCGGCATGTTGGTCTTGTTGATCATGGTCTGTCACAGCTTCGTGGCCAAAACGAAAAAACCGGAGACCGCTATCTCCGGAGATTCCACTCTGAATTGCCGTACTTCTCAACCCTTAACCGTTCGACGAGCTCCTGTTCATAGGCCGTCAGTTCTGCCGGGACCAGCCGAATCCCCAGCCCTTCTTCAATGCCTGCCAGGAAAGCCTCTTCCACCTCGGTCAATGTCACCCTCGGCAGACCCGCTCCGCCGCGCACTTCATTAATCGCAACCGCCTTCTTTAAAAACTGCTGCTTCATCCGCTCCATCACGCGCTCGCTGGAGAAGCGCAGCAATCTGAACAACTGATCCGCATCGAGATCCAGAAGAATCGAGCCGTGCTGAAGCACAACGCCTTTCTGCCGGGTTTGCGCGCTCCCGGCCACCTTCCTTCCCTCTACGACAAGCTCGTACCAGGACGGAGAATCGAAGCAGGCAGCCGAACCCATGGATGCGTACTTCTCCTTGTCTTCTTCATTCTCCAGCTGGACCATCTCCGCCGACAACCCAAGCTTGCGAAACCCGAGCAGCAGCCCTTCGCTGAGCACACGGTACGCCTCGGTGACGCTCCGCGGAATGCCGGGATAGCTTTCCGACACGATCATGCTGTACGTCAGCTCCTTATCGTGAAGCACGGCGCGCCCTCCGGTCGCCCTCCGGACAAAGCCGATGCCTTCCTGCTCCAGCGCGTCGAAATTCACCTCGCTTAAAGCTTTCTGAAAAAAACCGACCGACAGCGTTGCGGGATCCCATCCATAAAACCTGACGGTTGGAGCAACCAGGCCCTCGCTATGTGCCGTCAGAATCGCTTCATCCACAGCCATATTGTAATCCGGCGCGCCAAAGCCCGAACGGATAAACCGCCATTCTCTGTTCATCTATATCACCATTCCTTTACTGTACGTCAGCCCGCCATGTTCACAGCGTGTCTTAATGCCATACGCGCAGAAATCGCCGTCGCAATTACGCTGTTACCCCATCATAAAACATTACCGTACGGTTTGAAAGCCCCTAATTTGTACATACTAAAAATTAACTTTAGGCCTTGTCTATACTTTCTGAATCACCAAAAAAGGAGCGCGTGAGAATGCAACCAACCGAGCGAAAAGAGCACGTGCGGCAGCTGAATGAACATGTAGAGCTCCATTACGACAGAGAATGGTTTGAGCAGTTGCATGAGAGGGCGCTGCACAACGGCCCCTGGGATGACCCCGTCATGTTCAGGCTCGCCCTCGAGGCCGAGCAGGCCGGACTCATCCGCAGCTTCGACGAGCTTCAATGCCTGACCCATCTGCCGAGCCTCGTTCCGATGGAGCATCAAATCGAAACCGCCAAAAAAGTGCTGACCGAAATGCGGGGACGGGCCATTCTTGCCGATGAAGTAGGGCTTGGCAAAACCATTGAGGCGGGACTCATCCTCAAGGAGTACATGATCCGGGGCCTGGTTCAAAAAGTGCTCATTCTCGTTCCCGCTTCTTTGGTGCTGCAATGGGTCCGGGAGCTGAATCAAAAGTTCGGGATCCCCGCAGTGGCGCAAAAGAAAGAATATATGTGGGTGCAAAACGATATTGTCGTCGCCTCGATGGATACCGCTAAGCGCGATCCGCACCGGGACATCGTGCTTGGCATTGAATACGATATGCTGATCGTCGACGAAGCGCACAAGCTGAAAAACAAAAAAACAACCAACTACCGTTTTATCAACGAGCTGCGTAAAAAATACTGCCTTCTGCTGACAGCAACGCCGGTTCAGAACGATCTCAAGGAGCTGTACAACCTGATTACGCTGCTAAAGCCGGGTCAGCTTGGCGGACAAGGCAGCTTCCAGTCCAATTATGTCGTCGGCAAACGCATCCCCAAGAACGAGGACCAGCTCCAGCAGGAGCTGAGCAAGGTCATGATCCGCAACCGCCGAAGCGACGGCAACGTAAGCTTCACCAAACGGATTGTGCGCAATATTCCGCTCCAGTTATCGGACGAGGAGCAGGCGCTGTACGATGGAGTAACCGATTTCGTCAAAACACGCTATCAGGAGTCCGGGGGCGATATCGGCAGCATGCTCTCCCTTGTCACGCTGCAGCGTGAAGTATGCTCCAGCCGGGATGCCGTCTTTATTACGCTGGTCAACATGTTCAAAAAAACCGATGAAAACTCACCCCTCCGGCAGCGGATTTGGGAGCTTGTGGAGAAAATCCGCGGCGTCAAAGCCAATACGAAAGCCGAAAAGGTATTGGAGCTCATCGAGTCCATTAACGATAAAACGATTATTTTCACAGAGTACCGCGCATCCCAGGAATATTTGCTGCAGTATTTAAAGGAACATAAAATTCCGGCCGTTCCCTACCGAGGTGGGATGAACCGCGGCAAAAAGGATTGGATGATGGACTTGTTCCGGGGACGCGCCCAAGTGCTTATTGCCACGGAGGCCGGGGGAGAAGGAATCAACCTTCAATTTTGCCATCACATGATCAATTTCGATTTGCCGTGGAATCCTATGCGGGTCGAACAGCGGATCGGCCGTGTGCACCGGCTCGGACAGAAGGAAGACGTCAAAATCTACAATTTGTCGACGCTCGGGACGATCGAAGAGCATATTCTCTCCCTGCTGCATGAGAAAATTAACATGTTTGAGCTGGTGATCGGTCAGCTGGATACGATTTTGGAACGGTTTGAGCAAAAAACATCCTTAGAGTCGCATCTGGCCAAAATGATCCTCACCTCCAACAGCAAGGACGAAATCCGCCGGCAGCTCGATGATCTGGGGCGGTCGTTCACGGTGGTGAAATCCCAGGTGGAGCAAGAATTAAACGAATCGGCGGGGCTTTCGAATCCGGTGAATTCCTCCCTGCACACGGTTAGAGTCCAGCAATACGGCAGCGGGGAGGTGCAGCCATAAGCATGAATGCGCAGGAAATCCAGTTCTACGTTTTGCGCTATTTGGAGGCCGAGCAGTGTGACATTCTCGAAAAGCATCCCGCCTACATCACCGTCAAGCTGTCCCCTTCCGCCGACAAAGCTTTAACGCAGCGGCCGTATTATTGGAGCTTTGTGGAACGGACCGGGGCCGTACCGGAAACCATGACCTGCACGTTCATTTTCGATCCCGAAGCCTATCGGGAGCTTCATCCGCAGCAGGGATCGCAAAATGTGCCGGCCGCTCCTGCGGTACAGCCTGCAGCTCAACCCGGTACGCCGCAGCCTCAAGGCGACAGTATTCTGGGCCGCTACTTCGGCTTCGTGCCCACGGTCTTCACTGCCCGCGTTCCTCGCGACGAGCTGACCTACGGCAGCCGCCGGCTCGAACAGATCTTCTCCGCCGTCCGCGGTAAAGGCCGGTTCGTGAGGCTGTTCGAGCAGTACGCGCCGGAGCAGCCCAAGCAAGCGGCGACGATCCCTTACGAAACATGGCTTGGCGTCAACTACAAAGTGGAATTCGCCTGCGACATGAAGCGCAGTGAAATCCATTCGTTGGGCATTCAGCTGCAGACCGGTGATATTATCGAGCGGTTCCATGACCGTTTAGCCGGCAAAAAGCTGACTCCGCGACTGCCTGCCCATGTCTATGTCACACCGGACCGGATCACACTCCCCCGGGCGGTGATCTATCTCGAGGATTACTTGGAAAAGAAGATGGCTGAATACGATCACCGATGGGCGCAGGAAGCGCAGCTTCGGCTCAAGGATGAAATGAACCGGGTACGTGCTTATTACGAGCCTCTGCTTCAGGATGCCGGACAGGACGACAAGGCCGAAATTGAAGCGCGGTTTACCGCCCGCCTTCAGGAAGTGGAGTGGCAGTACCGACCGCGCATTCAAATATCCGCCATAAATTGCGGTTTGTTTCATTTTCTTTCCATGCAGGAACCAAACCGGTGACGAACTTCCCCGAACTAAAACAAATTTACGGGAAACTTTTTCAGGCCAAGGCTACAGGTTCTAACAAACTTTTCAGCGCATATGCTTTAAAGTATAAGGCATATTCGCCAAGCGAGCGCATAGTGCCCAATGAACCGACTCTCAAGTGAAGCAGGTGTATGGATAAGATGAATAAGCTTCTTTACTATCTGACGTCACTGCTCCTTAGTACAAGCCTGCTTGCTGCGGCAACATTGGATTCATGGCCCGCTGACGCCGTGCAGGCAGCGCCGCAGGAGCCGGCCGTTCAGACGCTGCAGGTGCAGCCGGCCATACAGCGTGATCTTTCAGCCCCATCCCTTCAGAACGCGATGGACCGTATCATCCGGGAGCTGGCGTCCCAACAAGGGTTCGAGCAATGGAAACAAGGCGCTTGGACAACCTATCCGCTCGGACCGGGAACACACGGATGGATTGTCATGATTACGGTGGACGGGAAGGAAGCCGGCTATCTGGTCGTTCAAGCCTCCGGACAGGATACATACCGTTTGATCGAATACGGCAAAGGCCCTTACCCGCTTTTCAGCATGCAGACGCTGTACCGCAGTCTGGTACGGCTTGACATTATTGAATATCCTTATCACTTGGAACGTATATATTATAATCCTCTTGAGGCGCTCTGGAAGGTCACGGCACCGCAGGCGGACCGGGTTTGGTATATCGACGCCAAATCCGGCGAAGAGCTGCCGTTGACCAACGACAGCCAACTGCCCGCGGCCGATTCAGGCCTGTTGGTGAAACCGCTCCCGGTCACCGATTCGGATGCTTTGAATACTATAATAGCAGCCGGTCAAACGGAGCCTTCGGAAGCCTATGAACGGCTTCCCTGGGTGAAGAACAAGCCAGAGACGCTCATTCGCTTCGAGCTGCTGCAGAAGTGGATCGATCAAGGACGCAAGCCCATTTTCGCAGCCGAGCTATATGGCGGCAGGGTCCACGTGCCATTGCCTGTAACCGGTTATCAGGCTTGGTCCGGCGGCGAGAGCTACGTGGGGGTTCGACAGGATGACGATCGCTATCTCCCCCTCCATACGATCAATCCGCTTGGCGGATTTTATCCCTAACGGTTTTTCTCCTCTCTTCCTTATATAGAAAAGCTTCCTTCTTCATGGGCGGCATGGTGCATCAGTGCATCAGGTATCAGGCCGCTATGGAACCCAGAAGCTTTTCTTTTTTTTGTTCAGGCCATCATTCGCAGAAGAACAGCAATAGGCCTGCCTCCTTCCCGGAGACAGGCCTGCCGCCCAATTCAACTGCGCAACCCAAATGATACCATGCTGCAATCCTTACTTATCCGCGCTTTCGCCGCAGCGGCTCCATCCACATGCGAAGGACAAAAGGAAGCATGCCAAACCATCGGTACTGCCACGGTTCCCGGCCAACCTTTTTGCCGGCTTTGACTTGTTTGCGCACCTCTTTAGGGGTGTCCATATATTTTACGACCTGCTGGGTTACATATTTGACCAGTTCCTCTTTTTTCTCCATGGTTCGATCAGCCTCCTTCCCGTAGTATGGGCAAGCTGCGGCCGCGGCAAACCTTCGGTTACTTGACGGATGATTTATATTTTCTCCGGTGCTTTCAGTCCGATTAAGGAAAGGCCGTTCTTCAATGTAATGCTTACACAGCGGACCAGGGCCAGACGGGCCTGACGGAGTTCCGCGTCTTCCACTTTCAGTATCGGACATTCATGGTAGAAATGATTGAATTTTTGCGCCAGGTCCACCAAATATCGGCTGATAATGGACGGTTCCAACCGGTCCATCGCCTGCTCGATCCGCTCCTTGAACAGGTACAGCTCCCGCAATACGCCTTGGGCTTCGGCATTCGTCAGATGAGCCACGGCCAGAGCGCCTGCGCCGGCGGCAGCCCCTCCGTCCGCTTCCGCTTTTCTCAGCACACTGCAAGCCCGCGCATGCGTATACTGAACGTAAGGACCGGTCTCCCCATCAAAATTGAGCGCCTCATCCCAGGAAAAGACGATATCTTTAATCCGGTTGTTGCTGAGGTCGTTGAAAATAATGGCGCCAACGCCAACCTCGCGCGCCACCTCATCTTTGTTCTCCATGCCCGGGTTTTTCTCATCGATGATCTCGCGCGTCTTCTCAATCGCCTTGGTCAGAAGCTCCTCAAGATTAACCACGTTGCCTTTGCGTGTAGACAGCTTCGCACCCTCCAGGCTGACTTTACCGAAAGGCACGTGAACAAGCTGCTTTGCCCAGTCATAACCCATCAGCTCAATCACCTTGAACCACTGCTTGAAGTGAAGGCTTTGTCCGGCATCCGTAACATAGATCGCTTTGTCGAAATCATATGTGTTTTTACGATAAATGGCCGCTGTAACGTCACGCGTATGGTACAGCGTGCCTCCGTCTTTCTTCACCATCAGCGCCGGAGGCATCTGATAATCGTCCAAACGGACCAGGAGAGCCCCATCGTCTTCCTCGAGCAGCTGCTTTGCTTTCAGCTCTTCCAGGACGGCCGCCATCTTGTCGTTGTAGAAGCTCTCGCCCGCATAAGAATCAAACGTAACGCCGAGCAGATCGTACATCTTCTGAAATTCTTTCAAGCTGATGTCCACGAACCAGCGCCAAAGCTTCAGTGCCTCTTCGTCTCCCTGCTCCAGCTTGACGAACCACCCGCGCGCCTCATCCTCCAGCTCCGGATGGATGTCCGCCTCATCGTGGAATTTCACATATAACCTCTGCAGCTCGCCTATGCCGTCGGCTTCTACCGCCTCCCGGTTGCCCCAAAGCTTATACGCGACGATCAGTTTGCCGAACTGCGTTCCCCAATCGCCCAGATGATTGACGCCTACGCTGTTGTAGCCCATGAACTTGAAAATGCGATACAGCGCATTGCCGATCACGGTAGAGCGCAAATGGCCGATATGGAAGGTTTTGGCGATATTCGGCGAAGAGAAATCGATGACGACGCTACGGCCTTGCCCGATATCTTGAGCGCCGTACCGGTCGCCCTGAGTCAGCACTTCGTTTACGACCTGCGAAGCGAACTGCTCCGGATCCAGGTATACGTTAAAATAACCGGATACCGCATCGATACGGCTGACCAAGGCATGTCCGCTCCAACCCGCTTTCAGTTCCTCGGCAATCGCCTGGGGCGCCTTTCTCAACTGCTTGCTCAGCTTAAAGCACGGCAGCGATAAATCTCCCATTTGCGGATTGGGCGGGTATTCGATAAGCTCCGCCAGCGTTTCCCGGGATACGCCCTCAAGCTTACCGGCCAATTGCTCCGCAAGCCATTGTTTATAATTCATGACAAGTCATGCTCCTTTCATTCCGTTGAACGCTGCGGCAACCGCATGGTACCCCTTGATGCAACAAAGCACCCCTTAAGGGGTGCCTCCATTCGGGGCATTATGCGAAAATTGCCAGCCTTTGCATACCATCCATTATATCGGCACGCAAAATACGAGTCAAGCGCGATTATGGCGAAACCATGCGCTTTTATTGCCATCACTTCCCTCGCCTGCCCATGCATATCTAATCATTTTCTTCATCAAAATATATGGTGAACCTATGCTGAATTTACAGGAGGAATCATTTCATGGCTTTAGTTCCATTTGAGCCGTTCCGGCGTATTGATCATTTGAAAAAGGAAATGGACCGGTTTTTTAATGAGGGGCTGCCTGCCGCATTCGGATTTAATCAGGAATTCGGCGCACCGCGGATTGACGTTCACGAAACGGAGAATGAGGTTATCGCCCATTGCGAAATTGCCGGCCTGGACAAAAAAGAAGACGTAGACATTCAGGTCGAGCCTCATAATTTGACGATTTCCGGGACCATCAACAGGTTCAATGAAGTCAAGGAAGAGCAGTTTCACCGCAAGGAGCGTTTCACCGGACGCTTCCACCGGTCCATAGCCCTGCCCGCAGAGGTGATGGAGGAAGGAACCACGGCATCGTACAAGAACGGCATTCTTGAAGTGCGGATGCCCAAAGCGCCAAAGGAAACGCGCCGCCGAATCGACGTGCAGTTTCACTAAAGCTTGACGTTAACCAAACGGACCCCGATGCATTGGCATGGGGTCCGTTTGTTGAGCTACAGCATTTTTTGCATCAGCACCACATCCAGCAGCCGCCCGAATTTAAAGCCGACCTCCCGCATGGTGCCCACCATTTCAAATCCGAACACGCGGTGGATATGAATGCTGTTGTCGTTGCCTTCCGCGATGCGGGAGAGCACCGTATGCAATCCGGCGGTCTTCCCTTCCCGCAGAATCGCTTCCAGCATCGTCTTGCCAAGCCCATGCCCGCGGTACCCGTCCCGAATGTATAAGGAAAGCTCGGCCGTACGAGCATAGGCGAGCCGGTCTGAGTAACGGTTGAGCGACGCCCAGCCGGTTACCAGACCGTTATCCTCTGCTACAAGAACCGGATAAGATTTCCCATGCTGCTCAAACCACTGCTCCTGCTGTTCCATGGTTCTGGGAACCGTATCAAAGGTGGCCACCGTATGAAGAACCGCGTCGTTGTATATGTCCAGAATAGATGGGAGATCCGCTGCAACTGCCTGCCTTATGTTCATTTGGAGCTTTCCTTTCCTTTCAAAGGCTTTTTGACATCAGGTAACTTTTAAATAAAATCATTCCTCCTCAGAATATCATGACCCTCTGAATGAATTCCAGCCTGTTTTTACATTTACTTTTCCTTTTCCGGACCAAAGGGGTACTGCAGAAATTCACGGAAAATCTCATCCGATTGCCGCGTTAAGCTTTCCAGCTGCAGGGCATCCAAATAGATCACTCTGCCTGTTCGGCAATCCTGTATTTTCAGTCGATGGGAGTTCCCATTGGAATCTATTTCAACCATAACGCTTGCAAACTCGTTTGTTATTCTCATAGATTACCCCCTGGAGCTGTGAATGAGCCGCTAGAAAAAAATCGAAATGGCCCGCGGCAAAATTCGTTGGTCAAGAAAGATGGAACGATTGGAAATTTTCCACTTATCGCCATAACGATCCAAAGTATCCTCGCGCCGCCCCACAAAAAAACTCTCTTCATTGTCGCGCCTGGATTGGAAAATAATAAAGTTTGAAAGGACAAGCAATTTTTGATTGTTATGATTCTCTTTAATAAGAATATTCGTCACCAGTCTTCTTGTCCTCGATCTAGGTTGTTCCGCATGCGCCAATCGGGTTTGCAATCTTTCGTAGCGTTTATGCAAAAATGGCTTATCGTCCTCGATGAGATGCCACTCCTGTTTTAAAGGTGACTGTTTCTGATCAACATCCCTTGTTTCGGTGGTTGGCATCCAATAACGGGCGTCATCTGTAAATAAATCCAACCAACCTTCAAAATCACTTTGATCCAGCAAGTGAGCTTCGTGATAAAGAAATAATTCAATCTCCTTATGAAGTTCCAAGTGGTTATTCATGGAAAATCCCTTCCTCCTTCATAAGCTTTAGCCAGTACCGATAAAAATTCCTTTGATTTTGTTCGGAATAATGCCGGCCAAGATGTCCCGGCAAACCTGGTACTTTGATTTCCCCCTCATGACGGATACCCATCGAATAATTAAAGTGATGCTGCCTCGAAACGTACGGCTTGGTGGACTCGGTAATTTGTTCAAAGTTTGATCCGTCATCGGCGGCAAATAAACCGGCCGGAGCATTTTCCCGTTGTGAGAAAATTCTCGCGAATTGTTTGGCTTGATCAGGCGCCTCACTGTCATACAAACTGATCTGCCATAATTCAACTTCATCTGTTCCTTTAGGATGCCATTGGAAAATATGAATACCTCGGAAGCAGCCAAAGGTAAGAAAGGTTAGATTCGGGAATATCAGAATTTGCCCGATTTGGTGTAAATTCGCCTGCTCGGGACTAAGCCGTTCTTTAAGTCTTTGGTCAATCTGTTCAACATACTGTTCTGCTTCAGGTCCAATTTGTTTCGCAATGGCCCGATCCAATTCCAGACCCACCCCAAATTTGGGTATATCGCCTACGCTATGACCATGATCACAATAGGCGTTGTACTCTCCCAATTGATCATAAGGCGGCATAAAGCCAATTTTGAAAGCGGATCCATGAGTGTACAGCACGTGATAATCGTCACCAAAGTTTTCGGTGCAAATTTTCCAATTGGTTTTAATTTTTTGTTTCATGATGGGACCTGCCACTTCAAATTCGCCTAAAGCTCTTTCGAAGGCAGTGTCCAAATACCAGAGCAGATCTTTACCAAAGTACTCCTTTAGCGGGAGCGCGTTCGGGTCCCAATTGGCAAAAATAAAACCTTTATACGATTCAACCCGTGGAACGGTGATTAGACCGTTTTTCGATTTATCCAGTTCGCCGTAATATGCATATTGGAGTTCGGGTACGCCGATCAAATTTCCGTTGTTTTCAAAGGTCCAACCATGATACGGACAACGGAAAAATTTTGAGTTTCCTGCATCTACACTGCAAACCTTCATCCCCCGGTGGGGACAGGAATTTAAGAATACATGAATTTTGCCTGTACCATCCCTGGTTACGATAACCGGATCTTCAGCCATATAGTTGGTGATGTAATCGCCAGGATGTTTAATTTGGCTTTCATGGGCAACGAAAAGCCATGTCTTGGTGAAGATCTTCGCCATTTCATCCTGATAAATCTCCGGATCATAATTCACTTTACGACTAATTGAACCCGTTTCCAGATTGACATAATGATCCAACAATTTCATTTACCATTCCCCTTCCTCTTCATGCGTGAATCAGATTGGAATCATGAAATCAGCCGCTCTCCTCTTTTACGAGGTACGCTACTCTGACTACATGCTGCTCCATTAATTGTTTGGCCAGGGTGGAATTACCGTCTTTCAAACTATGGAATATCATTCGGTGCTCAAGCAACGACCGGGCCATCCGATGTTCTTTAAACACTTTATCCAGGGCGGCTGCGTACTCGAAAAAATCCCAATGTTCTTCCACCAAGCCTTGAATATAAGATAAACCCGAGGCTTCGTGAATGATCCTGTGAAAATCCCGATTCAAATTCGCATAATCGACAATGGATATTCCGGGTTCCTCCATGCGTCTAAGCACGGCATCTATCATATCCAGCTGCGTCTTCTCGATTTTGCGCGCGGCCCATTCAACCATTAATGCCTCCAACGAGCCTCGCATCAAAAGTCGTTCAAACAATTCGCTCGAGGTAGGTCTGCGGACAAAAGCTCCTACTTGTGGAATAATAGAAAGAAAGCCTTCCCGTTCCAGGCGTGAGATAGCCTCCAGTACCGGAGTACGGCTCATATTCAGCACCTGACAAATCTCGTTGACGTTGATCGCAGAGCCTATATCCCACTCACGGTCAAGAATGCGATTTTTTATATACATATAGGCATTATCTTTCTTCAGATCTGCCACTCCTTTTTCTACGGGAGTGATTGTCATGGCTATAACAAACCCAACCAGCTCTCGCTTAAAATTCACCTTTAAAGAAATCCGTCACCAGCTTTGTAAAACTCTCTTTTCGCTCCAACTGCGCCCAGTGACCGCAACGATCAAACACGTGAAGCTGTACGTTCGGTAAATGCTGCAGCATATAAACGCTGGAGTCTACGGATACAAAACGATCGTCCCTGCCATGAACAAGCAGAAACGGCATATTCATGCGTCTAAGAGCTGACGGCGGTACAATAACCTCAGCAGGCGACGTTGAAAACATCGATTCATAAGATCTGCGAACCTCTGGCCGCATGACTTCTTCAAAACGCTCCTGAACGATTTGATTTAATTTGTCGCCAATTATATTTTCGTCGTATACGAACCACTTCAGCAAATTTCCAAGCGCAGCAGGAGTCGGATCCTTATAAAAATTCAACATGCGAATCACTTCCGGCGTCGGAGTAGACGGCGCGCCGGCGCTCCCCATTAAAACCACACTCTGGAAGCGCTCAGGCGCTGTCATGACAAGATGAAGCGCGAGAGCCCCGCCCATGGAATTTCCCACCAAGTGTGCCTTGGCAATATCAAGTTCATCCATCAATGTCAGAATTTGCTCTACCCTTAGACGCATCCATCCCATCAACCCGCCTTGCGGCACAGGATCTGGATGATCCGTATTGCCGTAACCTGCCAAATCAGGAGCGACAACGCGATAAGATCCAGAAAAACCGGGAAGCACATCCCTCCAGTTGGATTCCGCAGTTACTCCTGGACCTCCGCCATGGAGAAAGATGACCGTCTCGGAGTTCTGTTCTCCCGACTCACAAAGATAAGTTGAGTATGAACCCGTCTTTATTTTGCGTATATTCATGTTTACCATGTTCGTTTTCCTCTCTCCTCAATAATAGTCATCATCGGAAATGATTAAACTTAAGCCTCCGTTGTTTCATCCATGGCATGACCATGACCCGGAGTATATTCCGGCCCCCACCATTGAAGAGCCACCCCAAATTCCTCCTGTCCCCATTCAACGGGTTCCCAATCCGGATCAAAAATCAAATATCCGTTGCTGAACAATTCCACCCTGTGTCCGCTTCCGGGATCTCTCACATACGCACAGACCGCTTGGCTAATCCCATGCTTTGCCGGACCAAGGTCTATCTGAATCCCGTTTTCCCGCAGGATGTCGAGCGCTCGAAGTACGTCCTGCGCATTATCCAACCAATAGGCAATATGATGGAATCGAGCCGGAGTCTCAGGGTCATGCGCCCCCATCATCGCTACATCATGAACTAGCTGCGTAACGCTCATCCAGCCTCCGATCACCTTCCCGTTATTCAGCTTTACGTATTCGCGCATCTTAAAACCGAGCTGTTCCGACAACCATTGGTGAACCGATCCCGGGTCATGTGAAGTCCAGAGATTCACATGGTCAATTCTGCGCGGCGATATCCCGCGAGCCCATGATTTGTGCGTTTGATTCTTCAGGCCGGAACGTTCTCCTTGGGGAGCCTTCGGTTTCTCCACTTCATAATAAATCTCAAACGTGTGCTGGCTGGGGAGTTTAAATTGAATCGCTTTCCCCTGTCCGGCTTCCCGCCCCGCCTCAATCCATTGAATCTTTGTACCCGCCGCTTCTAACTGTACAGCGAATTTCTCTACATCCTCTGCTCTTTTGGCACGCCAACCTATATGGTCTACGACCGCACGATCCCCTTGCTTCAAGACAAGACTATGATGTTCGAATTCCCCGCAAGCCCGTAAATAAACTGCGCCTCCCGCACGCTCAATCTCTTCCAATCCCAACACTTCTTTAAAGAACCATAATGACTTCTGCAAATCAGGGGTAACCAATGAAACATGGCCAAGCTTTGCAATTTCCGGAACTAACATTTTAACACCTCCGTAATAGGTTGAAATCAATCATATAACCGGGTATGAAAGCGCTTTATTTTTCGATTTAATGAAATACTAACATTTTAACACCGGTGATGTCAATACCTGTAAAAAATATATATCCAGCGGATGCAGCCTGATATTATTCGTGTTGTCGGAGTCAAGCTAACCCCCAATGCCTCGAAGAATGCAGCGAGAAATTAAAAAGACAGAAAAAATGCTCCGCATGCCATAACCGGACGAATGCGAAGCTGTAAAATGAAGTTCCAGTTGACCGCTTTCCCAAAAAATCACTTTATAGATGGGTTGGATGCGGATGTACGCAAATAAGCCCCCCAGACAAAGTCTGAAGGGCTTATTTGTATGTATGGATGCGGACGAGAGGACAAAGCGAGTTGTGGGAGCGTCTTGCGCTTCACGCTAACGCTGCGATCCGCCAATGTATTGAACTGCAGTGCAATCGCACTTCGACCGCGCACAGGCTGGCGCTTACATCCAGCGGCATATGGCTTACCGCCGGTGCGGAGCATGATATCTTTTCGGATGGTGCGATCGACGAGATTTATCGTTTCTCCAGTGGTGCCGCCCGGCCAACAAGGTATGTACACACTGTCTGATCTACGGCACCAGCAAGACAAATTACACCGTCAACCGCCGACACTACGCGTTAGCAGTAACATGAATTATACAAAAAGTGAATAGTTTTGGCTCTTCGCGCTACTGGGTGGATAACGAAGCAAATCATAGTTTCATAACCCTTCTAATCTGCGGTATTTCAATTCACGCATCCGCATGGGATGCGACTTAAGACCACCCCTTAAAAGGTACGCCCTTAAAGATTTCAATCCACGCATCCGCATGGGATGCGACTCAGGTTTGACAAGCGTTTTTTTGCCACTTTTGGATTTCAATCCACGCATCCGCATGGGATGCGACGCCATATCAGCCTGGCGTGTTACGTAACTGTCATAATTTCAATCCACGCATCCGCATGGGATGCGACATTACACTTACGGCGACGATTTGTATGCAGCGTTATTTCAATCCACGCATCCGCATGGGATGCGACATTTCTTTGACTATTAAAGTGTCGTTCGCTAATCATTTCAATCCACGCATCCGCATGGGATGCGACTTTTAAAGGTATGGGTTGAAATGTTGCAGTGTGATATTTCAATCCACGCATCCGCATGGGATGCGACAAGGTTATTCGCGGTGTCGATCATAAACTTTGATTATTTCAATCCACGCATCCGCATGGGATGCGACAAATGCAAAAAATTCCTAAACTAGCAGGAGTTAATATTTCAATCCACGCATCCGCATGGGATGCGACTATAGGCGGGATCGGTGTAAATGCGTTGATATCGCGATTTCAATCCACGCATCCGCATGGGATGCGACCCTCTGCGCGGATAGCAGATGATGACTTCAAACGGATTTCAATCCACGCATCCGCATGGGATGCGACACTCTGCCTCTAACAGCGGGTAAGCATCACTTAACGATTTCAATCCACGCATCCGCATGGGATGCGACCATCGAGCAAAACCGCATCCAGTGTTTAGGGATTGCATTTCAATCCACGCATCCGCATGGGATGCGACTTTTCCCATTTCTCCTTAAGTTTGGCACGTTTCATATTTCAATCCACGCATCCGCATGGGATGCGACTTGCCGAGCATGAAGCGATGCTGCAAGCACCGTTATTTCAATCCACGCATCCGCATGGGATGCGACTGCCTCTGCTGCCTGACGCCATACCACTACTGGTATATTTCAATCCACGCATCCGCATGGGATGCGACAGCGATTTTTGATTCAAATATGCCTGAAACTCCATTTTTATGATCAAAAATACGCGTAAATCAATGAATTTCTGAAATAATATGGATAAAACTGTAAACAAAATGGGGATTTTAACCATTTTCCCGGTGCGAATGTCCCCGGAAAACCTTGTGCACTACACATTCGCACTATAAAATTAGAAGGCCTTCCAAATCAAAAGACTCTTTCACACCAATATGTTCTACCTTGCTCTTGTAATTATGGCCCAACTGATAGAATCTGAGGCTGTCTTGTTCTTGATCAATAATATCAAGGAGCTTTAATTTTAAAACAGCAAATTGAGTGGCGTCGACAACGCACTCAAATACTGAATTTTGTACACGCTGGCCGTAATTCTGGCATATTTTCGATACCTGACGCAGTCTTCTTCGCCCTGAACTGCTAACTGTGCTTACATCATACGTAACCAATACCAGCAGCCCGATCACCTACTTTCACAATTTTCAATCCATGCGTCCGCTTGAGATGCGACGGAAACAGGCTTCAAAATATGCCTCATCTACTTCCATAAGAAAGGCGGGTACTCATCTAAATCATTGCGCAAATAACGGGCTAATAGTAGGGCTTGCGCATGCGGTATCAATCCCCAGGAGATTTTCTCACCGAGATAGGGGTGCGTGATCTTCTCTTGCTTCTTACTTTGCCATGCGGTTAGAAACTTCTTTCTCGCCTCATCCCTCATCATAACAGCACCGTTCTCTTTTTTCAAAAAATCCTCATTACTAACCATTTTCTTGTTAATTAATGACAACACAAATTTATCGGCATAGACACCTCGCAGCTCCTCCATCACATCCAGCGCCAGGGAAGCGCGTCCCGGCCGGTCTTGATGCAGAAATCCCACATATGCATCCAGCCCGACACCTTCCAGTGCGGATGCCACATCAATCGCTAACAGAGAATAGGCGAATGACAGCATCGCATTCACGTTATCCAACGGTGGCCTGCGGGAACGCGAGTGAAAGTAGAAATCCTCTTTTTGTTGCAATATCATCGAGTCAAATAGTTTATTGTAGCTAACTGCAGCTTGACCTTCCAACCCTCTTAATCGTTCCAAATCTTCACACGCCCTTACATCCAGCATGATAGCGGATAACTGCTGTGAAATCGCTTTGAACCGGGCAACATCGATGCGTAAAGGATAATCTCTGGTCATTCTCTCAATAATCCATTTGTGATTATAAATCTTGCCGACAATAAAATTACGCGCAATCTTCGCCGAAAGGACCTCATCTTCCGATATGGCATATTGTTTCTTTCTCAGGACGACATTGCCCTTGCTTTCCCCAATCACTCTGGCAAGGAATCTACCGTTCATAGTAAAAAATACTAATGAGATATTGCGCTCCGCGCAATATCCCATAAGTGCCGGACTTGCACCTGTGTAACCAAAAGCGATAATGGATTCCAGGTTGTGAAGCGGCAGTCTGCCCAGCTTCTCCTGTTCCTTAAGCAGAATAATGTTATCTCCGTCGAGTGACAAATAAACATCGGGCTGCGTAATAAATAGCGTATTAAGCAGCTTTTTCATTCACCGATTCTCCCTTCAACATAACTTTTAACGGTCCGTTTACTCATGAGCTCCGGCAAGCAAATATGTTGAAGGGAACAGCTTCGGCAGAAAGACCCCGTTTTTACTTTAGGCGTATGCCTGCGCTTATAGTAGTCTTGCATTTCAGCAACAACAAGCCTCACTTTGTTTTTAATCGCTGCGGTTAGCGGTACTCCACCCGATGTTTGATCTCATTATAAAACAAATAGCCTTGATCAATGCCGCACAGCAGCATTTCCTCCAGACAAATGGCTTGTGCAGCCAACTGTAAAATATCCTCATCGTTCAGCTTCGGCTTTCCGCGTTTATATTCGACCGGATAGGCGATGTATTTCCCTTCAGCGCTATTAATTTCAACACCGCTATCGTCCCTTATAAACTCTACTACATCGCAAATACCTGATATTTTAAGGCTCTCCGACTTCACAGGCATCGCGCGAACGACAAGCTTATCACCTCGCTTCTCTCTTACAAACGGCTGATCTGCATTCTGGTGAAGATACTCCCCTTCAATGGTTCTGACGTTCTCTTCCCATTGCTGTTCAATATGAATTAACGCCCACTGCCGTTTGCAAAATTGAAAATGCTGTATGCCGGACAGCATTAAATAATCATCGTCTTCATTATTTCCCATGGATGCTCTCTACTTTTAATCCTTCCAAAGGCTGAACAGTAAACTTGTAATCTGTGAACGACTTGGGTTCTTCGACAAGTTTTTCAATCGTTAGGGACCGATGTACCTTGGCGGAAGAATATTGGCCCAGCTTGGAATTGTGCTCCCACCAATATACCGTGTGGACCTCCATGCTTCCTTCCGGTCTGGCGGATGACGCGTCGTTCTCAAACAAGGTAACGAGCGCTTGCTTCAACTTCTCGGCATCCTGATTCGTAAATCCGGTTTTCTCGGCCAGCTGCGTATTGATGCTGCCATAAAAAACGTAGACACCTGAATCTACGCGATGCTTCATCCCCATCGTATCCGAGCCTCTTGCCGCACCGGGCTCTGAATTGACGCTTTTGGTAATTTGCATGCTGGTGATATCAATAGGGTCAATACTCGTTGCCGTATGAATAGACACTGGACCTCTTACACCGACGGAGACACCAGCTCCCTTATCCGCTTTGAAAGCGAATACTTGGCCAAAGCTTCGGACGTCCAACCATTCCCGGCAAGCAATTCTGGCAAACTCATCACTGGAGCTTGTCTTAGACTTCAGAATTTTCGCCAGCTCGGCATTCGCATCCGCACGCTCTCTTAAGCTGCTATAAGAATCTGATCTGCGATCATTAGATTGGACAAAGATAGATTCGCCCATATCCTGCAGACGATTTCTGATCTTCCGTTTAAGCGCGACATCCGAAATCTCACCATAACCATCATAGTTTTGCCGCGGCCGATTACCATTCAGGGGATCCCCGTTAGGATTAGCCTTGGTTACAGACAATACAACTGCAAAATCAATTTTATGATCTAAAGTAGTCATGTCCATCTCTCCTATTCAATCAGATGCAGCCGCTGCATCATCATTATTTTCTTTCTTCTGATAAAGCTCATGCCGTTGACTATAGAAGCCCAGCAAATATACTTCGGATAATGGTTTATTATTAAATTCGGCAATCGGAATTCGGGAAGCAACCTCGTCAATGATCTTGGATAGATAGGTTCCCTTTGTTCCCAGCCTGGCTTGATACGGCTGCAAGGCATTCTGGATGGTTTTCCAGGTTCTTGCCGGATGCCTGGAGAACGAATTCATATAACGAATGGCATTGGTGGCGCGGGTTTCTTCAGCGCCTAACGCGCGTCTTTCCAAAACATCGGCGACAGCTAACAAGCGGCCGAATAAATAACTGCGGTCATTATTGTCTGTGTCTAATGCCACATTGTATCCCTCCCGTCTGTTGATTAGAGCGCAGGCAATACTCAACGTCTTTTCCCATTCCCATTTTTCCATCGATACGGGGTTTGACGCGCGGTGATAAGCGCTGTTTACAATATCCAACGGAATATCTCGCCCGTCGATAATGCATGGCAGCATCCGCTCCATTACCCCTTTGACCGTCTTGTCGCTCGCACTTGGCCCGTATGCGGCAAGCGCGATATCCTTTGTGGCGGGGGCCCCGTAAAATTGCACATATTCGCCATTGTCATCCTTGCGGTACCGGTGCAGCCACACGCAGGTAGAATGCCATTTCGTAAGCTTGTCCAGATAAAGCTCCTTGTTCAAATTCCGGTAGTACAGCACGGCCATGCGCCCTGTTGTGGCCGAATCCAGAATTAAAATATTCACTTCAGACGAAGACGACAACCGATTTCGATACCCGTCCAACGCTTTGGCAACTTCTACGGCGAACTCTTTATTGGTAAACGATATTTTCTCTTTAGCGGCAATCGGCGCAGGGGAAATCGAATAAAGATCCTCATTAACTCCCGGAACATCCAAATCGTCGTTACCCCATACAAGAAACACCCGCTGATCAATGGTCTTCCCCTGATGAAGAATGAGCCACTTCAATGCATTATGCGCTTTTTGGGATACGTCATAACTAATGCTTGCCGCTTCTTGGCTTAGATTAAACCGTCCTCGAAACGTAAAACCGCTGGTATCATTGGCCGAAATTAATTTGGCCTTGTCTCCCGCATTTCTAATTTTGTTGGCATGCTTGTCCGTGGCCGGAAGCGTTCTCCCCGAGACATAACAAAGATCCTCTTTGCCTAACCGACTGCTGTAAAATTGGATGAAAGAATCGTACATCTCCTGATCCTTCCATACTTCCGTTAATATCTTATTAGGCGAATAGACGTTGAACCGAACGAATGCGCTTGCTTGCTCGCCGCTAATAACTGAGAATATAGGCGGCTTTGAGCCATACAGCGCCTCATATTTCTTGTCGTCCCATTTGTCAATAAGGCGGTTATCGGCATCTATAAATAAAATCTTGTGTTCCACTAAATCCTGAATAAGCCGCCCCTTGCTCAAATAATGATAGATGCTCTTCACCTTAGAGGTACCATATGGAGAATTAGCCCAGTCTTCCAGTTGTTTAATGTAGTATGTAAAAGGCTCTTCTTTTTTAATTTCACCGCCATAGGCTGCATAATCTCCCGCTACGTAACTTAATTTATCGTGCAGCGGATAGGGGGCAATCTTGGAGCCTGCGCGGTTCGCGGAGTCTTCGGTGCACGGGATTAATGTACTCGCATCGTTTTTGTCAATCACTGTCGCCGAATGAAACTCCCCGTCTTCGGTTATATTCACTTCGATGTGCGCATTTTGCGTTGTATGGGAGACGGGCAGCAGCGTGTACTCTTGTTCGTTATGTTTTTTTTTAATCTTGCCAACGAGGTCCAAATTAGCTTCATAGGTTTCATAGAGATTCAAAAGCCAGCTCATGGATTCCCCCCCTCTTCCAATTGTGCGAACAGCTCATCTGCCGATTCGACATTGGCATGATTGAAATGCTTCGGTTCCATGTCCGTAATCACACGAACCTGCGTGCACTGTTCAGGTCTTATAAATTGGATAATTCCATCCTTCATCACCGGATTCCATAGACGCACTTCCAATTGGTTGCGGCCTGTTTCATCCGGATAATTGATGCCATGGACCATATTTCCCAGATGAATATCGCCATAGCCGTCATAAAACCCGTCCCCCTCGCCAAATTCGCAAGGTTCAACGTAAGCCTGACATTCCCTGGCACCGAGGAAAATGTCTCTTCGGCCGCCAGCCTGGAGAGAGCGCTTCATAATGTTGTGATGCTTGTGCTCGTTACGGTCATAAGCCATATCGGGCCGGTTCATGTTGAATTCGAAATGTGCACGCACCTGGTAACGGACATCTCTCAGATACGTATAGTTGGCAAGCGTATTCCCTCCGCTATAATCCATCGGACGAATGCCTTTGGATTCCATACGGATGGGGTTCATGATCCGGACGGCATCGACGATCATTAGGAGCGTCGGTTTCCAGTAAATCGATTCAACAATCCCCTTCAGAGATTGGTAGGTAGGCACTTGGTAGGAAAGTTTCTCCCCGCCAAGCTTAGTCAAAGGATCCGTGAATAACGCATAAGCGCCGTGTACGACAAACTCGATCGAGTTCCTCATCGATTCACCTCCTTCACAGCTTGATATAGTACTTATTTACTATATTTTAATAATATTCCATTTCTTTAATCTTGTAAATTTAACTTTAAGTCATGATATAATAAAAAAACAAAGCGTCTGGATTGAAAAGTATAGTGTGTGATGTAGAAACCTATCCTATCAATCAGATAAGTTTCTTGTCCATCTTCAAAACATCCCCAATTCAAATGGGCTGTCATTGTCGAGATCAAGGCCAAATTCCTTATTATAAGCACTTTCCTTCAACGCGAATATTTTCCCGTCGAGCAGGCTTACCAGCCCCCCGTTCTGCGCCAGTTGCGCCCATTCATAATGAAACAGATGAATCGTATACTGCTGAGCTTTGCGCAATAATCGTGATAAATCCTCAATCGACTCATTGCCATTCAGCCTTGCAATCATGTCTTTGCCTTCATCGTCGTAAGGGACAATAACAGAGGTTGTATGGTTATCAATTACATAAAAGTGTTCTGCTGCCGTTCGATAACTATTGACAATAAATAATGGCAAGCTTTCTTTCTTGTGATGCGTATAAGCTTGGTTATACGAATTGTGTGTCCTGTTAGACGCCAATAACTCGGTCATGTCCTTCTCTAATTTGGGGATAAAATAGTTCAAACTCGAACGGAATTCCGTATAAAATTCCTTAAAATACCTGTCCATAGCCTGAGCAGATAAAACATGGCCGCCATGGTGGTTCCGGTCATGCTTAAGATCGACGAGAATCCTCCTGGACAGTTTTTTCCCAACCTTTATTTCCGGCAAATAATCCAATTTCTCTTCCTCATGATCAATAACATACACTTGCTGGATCTCCCGCTCCCCATGACGGTTGCATCTTCCGGCAGCTTGTGCTATTGAATCGAGACCCGCCAAAGAACGAATCACACAATCAAAGCTTACATCTACCCCTGCTTCAATCAGTTGTGTGCTGATGCATATGACTTTCTCATGCTTCTCAAGATGTTCCCGCACTTGTTCCAATATGTGATTTCGGTGCGCGGCGCACATCGATGTACTTAAGTAATAAATGGGGACATGACTCCCCGCCATTTGATGGTATAACCTCTTCACAACCGTCTTCGTATTCAAAATAACAAGCACACTTTGAACTTCGTCCATTTTTTCCGCAATAAAATCGGCAAGCTTATTATTGTTAAACGTTTCATCCGTTGCTTTATCAAAAATCTCCACCCGTTTGAAAGCCTCGATCACGCAATCCAGGTTTTCAATCATTTCAGCGTCTGCGTTCAATGCCAGCTTATGCTCCACAAAATCCAATGCAGGCTGGGTTGCAGTGCAAAGAATGAGACTGGAATGGCCATAAGTTTTCAAAAAATTCAGTGCTTGATTAAATAACGATACACATGAAACGGGAACCTTTTGCACCTCGTCAAAAATAATCACCGACTCGCTTAAATTATGAAGCCTCCGGATATTTCTGCTGCCTTTGGCATAGAACACATTCAAAAACTGCACCATCGTTGTAAAAATAATCGGCGAATCCCAGTTATCCTTTGCCAGCTTCAGCTTTTGCCGTGTATTGATCAGGCCGTCCTCGTTCTCGTCGTCCTCATTCCCGTCCTCGATGATGACGTTTGAATGATGCTCTAAAATATGTCCGCCATCCATCAGGATTTTGCGAATTTCTTCGGCATTTTGCTCAATAATCGTTGTATATGGAACTACATATATAATGTGCTTCTTGCCGTGCAGACTGGCATGCTTGAGTGCATATCTTAAACTGGCCAATGTCTTGCCGCCTCCGGTTGGAATCGATAAGGTATAGATCCCCGACGGCTTCCCGGCAAACTGGTCGCACTGTTCCGACATTTTCCTTCTAAGGATATTCATTTGTGTTTTTGCGGCGTCTTGAATTTGGTACGAGTGAATCTTTGCCATCAGTTTCTCATAATAGCCATCGAACAGCTCCTTGCGGTTCTGTTCCGGTTCGTGGGTCTTATTTTCTTCAAATAATCTGGTGTTCGTTCGATCGGCATCAATTAATGCGCTAAAAATAAACTTGGTCAGGAACATCAGCTTGCTTTCATCATTCCCCGCAAAGGGTTTCATCAGATAAGCCTCTAATTCTACTAATGCTTTTGAAACATACTGGTGAAATTCCGCCTCGCTGATCACATGGTCAAAAAAACACTGCACAGACCGATCAAACTCATTTAATTGTTTTTCCTGCACGCGCTTCAAGTAAGGCGACTCCAAATCCTTATTGAGAAAATCGTGAAGATAGGAATGGTGAGACAGAATAGCGTTACCTACAACTTCAGCCAAAATCCACTGAAGCCTGGAAGGGCTCCCCGTATGAAACAGCTGGTATAATAACTTTCCGCCCGCTGTCGAATGGTCTACACTGCCTCTTTTCGGCGGAGAATCCGGATTTCTCACCGCCTCTAGTATGTACTCTCTAAATTCATGGGTAAATTTGCCCATATCATGAAGCATGCCCGCAAGACCTGCTATATGCTTGACGCCAATCTTCTCCCCGTATGATTCCGCAAAATCTTTTACTCCAAGCAAATGCTCCTCAACGCCTTGAATCTGATTGTCACTTTCACGAATATGAGCGACGTAATTCATTTTATCCCTCCCAGTTCTTTACTTTTGCCTTGTCAAACTAAATATACACCATCTTATGTTCAAAAGTTGTCAGGGAACATATATTCTGATTAGATTCGACTCAGCGCGGGATCAGCCAGCATTATAAAGATACCTTGTCACTCAGTCCAAACCAAGGTCCGCGCAGCACAGTAAATTTATTTTTGGATAAGGAATGAAAAAAATAAGGCCGGCCCATAAGTCATGAAAATGACTGAGGGCTAGCCGATTATTGTTTAAGGCTACACGCAGAAATGGTACCCCTCCCGCAAAATCGCCAAGGCATTACAGTAAAACCTCCATTCCCGCGAAAAGAGAAGAAGGCGGATAACTACTTAGCTTTACTTCATTTCGCCTGTGAAGCAGGAAAATTTCTCCTCTTATCCTTCCTCGCTTTGTAATACATTTTTGCCTTTCATCTTTAAAACAACCGGGATGATAAGCCATAAGGCCGCAGCCAGCAAAAAGACGGCCGAAACCGGCTTTTGTACGAAAATGATAAAATCTCCATTCGAAATCGTTAGCGCCCGGCGCAAATTATTTTCGATCATCGGTCCCAGAACAAGGCCAAGAACCAGAGGCGCCAGCGGATAATCATTGCGCGTCCAGTAAATCCCCGCAACGCCGCACAACATCAGCAGCATTAAATCGAAAATACTCGCCTGTACCGCATAAACACCGAATATGGAAATGACCACGATCATGGGCAGCAAAAACTTTTTTGGCGTCTGAATAATTTTGGCAAACACTCTAACCATAGGCATATTCAAAATGAGCAGCATCACGTTTCCGATAAACATACTTGCGATCAAACCCCATACCACTTGGGGATGCTCCTTGAACAAAAGCGGACCCGGTTGAATGTTGTACATGATGAGCGCCCCCATCAAGATGGCCGTTGTACCCGATCCAGGGATACCCATGGTCAGCATCGGGATTAACGCTCCTCCCGAGGCCGCATTGTTGGCCGATTCAGGGGAGGCTACGCCCGCAATCGCTCCTTGTCCGAACTTCTCGGGATGTTTACTGAGCTTCTTTTCCATGATGTAAGCAAAAAAAGAAGCAATCGTTGCTCCGGCGCCCGGCAGTACGCCAATGAAAAATCCCAGCAACGAACCGCGGAGAATCGGTGCCGCACTCTCCTTAAGATCCTGTTTAGTCGGTATCACTCGATTAATTTTGGAGATCGGACCGTCATCCGTATCTTTTTCCAAAATGGTTTTAAACACTTCACCCAGAGCAAATAAACCGACCGCCACCGTCAAAAATTCAAATCCCTGATAAAGAGAAGGGTTATCAAAAGTAAAGCGGGCCACACCGGAAACCGCATCCATTCCTACGGTTGCCAGCAGCAGTCCGAGAATGGTCATAATCAGCGCTTTGGTAACCGATTTGCCGGCAAGCCCGCTCACCGCACACAGCCCTAAAGCCATAAGCGAAAAATATTCAGCGGGTCCGAAGGTCAGCGCTAAATCCGACAGGGGCCCCGCAAGACAGACCAGAAATAAAAGGGAAACGATGCCTGCGACAAAGGAGCCGATCGCCGCTATAGATAAAGCAGAGCCGGCCCGGCCTTGCTTGGCCATTTGATGACCGTCGAGCGTAGTCACTACCGAGGACGCCTCACCGGGGGTATTCAGCAAAATGGACGTCGTAGAACCGCCGTACATTGCGCCGTAATAGACTCCCGCCAACAAAATAATCGAGCTTGTGGCCGCTTCTGCGGGACTTAAACCCGATGTCATGGAAGCCGTAATCGGAATTAATAAGGCCACGCCGCTGATAGGACCAATGCCCGGCAGAACGCCTACCGCGGTTCCGATCAACACACCGAAAAATGCAAACACAAGATTATGCCACTGCAAAGCCGTAATAAAACCGCTGCCTAAAAACTGAAGAACTTCCACGGTTAAACCCCCTTATTCCCATCCGAGCCAAACAGGAAAGCCTGGTAAAGATCCCTGCAAGATTTCAACGAATACATAATAAATGCCGATCGATAAAAGAGCCGATACGGCAATGGAAATCAGCCACTTCCCTTTTTCCAACGTTTGAAAGCCGATCAACAAAAACAAAAACGTTCCGATGACATATCCGAGGTCTTCCAGGAAATAGGCATAAAGTACAGCCGACACAAACAGAATGCCGAACTTTTTATAATCCAGAGATTTTTTTACTTTTGCAGCATCAGGGTAGCGGAACGTTTCATATAACAAACGCAAGCTTAAAAGAACAAGGATCAAGCCCAGTCCAAACGGGAAAATATTGGGCCCCACCTCGCTTCCATAAGCGCTTGTGGAAATATTTTGGCTTAACAGCATGAACGCCGCGCCTGTAACCAAATAAACGATACTGGAACATCTGTCAAATGATTTATTCAAATCTGCCCTCTCCCCGATTCCGGTTCCACTAAAAAGCAGGCGAAGGACAAGGGCTTCTCCTGCTTTTTACGGATGGATCCCGATTAATTCTTCGACATGCCAAGCACGTCTAAAATCTCTTTAATCAGCTTTTCCTGCTCATCCAGGAACGGTTTGAAATCTGCAGCGCTTTTATATTCGCTTTCTACGCCGTCTTCTGCCAGCAGCTTTTTCCATTCTTCTTTTTCACTGAGCTCTTTGAACACTTTATCCCAGTAAGCGATTTCATCTTTGCCCATTTCCTTAGGGCCTAACACGCCTCTCCAAATGGTAAAGTCTGCGTCTAATCCAAGCTCTCTTAAGGTTGGGACATCTTTAAGCAGGTCGGTATGAATTCTTTCCGGAGAAGTGACGGCCAGTACACGCACATGTCCGGATTTCACGTAAGGAAGAATCAGCGACACCGGCTTAGCGGCAGCGGTCGCATGGTTACCGAGCAGCGCCGTGATCGCTTCTCCTCCGCCGTCGTAAGCGACATATTTGATGGCTTTCGGATCGAGACCGTATTTATACACCGGGAGCATGGCAAACAAGTGATCCATACCGCCCGGCGAAGAGCCGCCGGCAATAATCACTTTGGCAGGATCCGCTTTGATATCCTCCAACAGCGCTTTCAAATCCTTGTACTTCGAATCGGCAGGAACCGTAATCGCACCGTAATCCTTGGTCAATTGAGCTAATGGCGTCGTATCCTTATAGCCGAAGGGACTATTTCCTTCTTTCTTTAAGTTGTTGATGATCACAGGCGGTGAATTGACCAGAAGCTTGTAAGGGTTTTTGGTTTCTTTTGTTGCATACTCAGCCATATAGACCGATCCGCCGCCGCCCGGTTTGTTTTCGACGGTCATCGTCTCGGTGACCAGCTTGGTCTCGGAAAGCCCTTTGACAATCAGTCTCGCTGTTTTGTCCAAACCGCCTCCCGCACCGTTAGGAGCCACGAAAGTGATAGGCTTCACCGGATAATTTGATTTGGCCGCCGTTTTGGTTGCGGTTTCATTTGCATTCGCAGTACCTGCTTCTTTGGCCGTTCCGCATCCCGTTAAGCTGATTAACAATACGGCAGACAGAGCCCCTAACTTCCAATTTGATTTTCTCATCATCTGTACCTCCAAGCTATTCATTTTTAGCCAAACGGAGGAAAGTGCGAAAAGATCCCCTGTATCTCATCGCCTCTTCCTGTTTGTCGGCTCTCTTCTGACTGCATCAGATAGTAAGCTTAGTGTAATTCAGATTTTGAGATAAATTAAATACCGTTTTTCTATTATTATTAATAGATTTCTTTTATGTCTATTTCAATTGGCCGAATTCCATGTTCCTTACAAAATCAACAAACACTTTGATCAGCTGAAGATCCAACGACTCCTTCTTATAAATCATCCACGATTTTCGGTTGATAGGTTCCCCATATTTAGAGGTCAGCTTGATTTTATGCAGATCCTCCTGCTCTCCCAGCACAATCGTAGGCAGAATAGCATAGCCCAGTCCATTCAGAACCATTTCTTTTCCCGTCTCCATTTTATCCACTTCCATAGCAATGCTCGGAGGCTGGGAAAAGCGTTCCTTCCACCAATGATCTACGGTATTTCTTAAGGACTGGTCTGTTTTGTAGTTGATTCGGGGAAGATTGGGAAGATCGCTCAGCTCGATTTTCTTTTTGGAAACGACGCAAATGCTTTCCTCCAGCAATAAATGCTTTTCATCGGGCCAATCATAATCCCCACGAATCATGCCGATATGAACGTTTTGCTTATATACGGAATGAACGAGCTCAGAGCTCCAGTCCGTCACCACCCTTACTTCCACGTCGGGGTACTGCTCCAGAAACTGTTTCAAAATCGATGGAAGCCTGTAGGATGCAATGCTGCTGGAAGCCCCCAAACGCAGAATGCCGGTTACCTTGCTGTCCAGATTCCATAAATATTCTTTGGTTTTGCGCAGCTCAAGAAGCATTTCACGGGCATACTTCACCAGATACTCGCCTTGTGCGGTAAATTGAATGCCTCTTCTTCCCCGATTGACGATCTTGATTCCGAACTCCTTCTCAAGCTGCTGTAATCGATAGGTCAAAGCAGGCTGTGAAATATACAGCTGCTCCGCCGTCTTTGTGATGTTTTGCTCCCGATGCAGCGTTTCCAGGATCAGCCAGTCTTTATCTTCCATCATTACAAACCTCCGTTAGAAATCAACTTTTTCTATTATAATATATAGAATTTTAATATTATATTTATTTCTTCTCGTAAGTTACATTTAAAAATACAAAAACTAACTTTCTCCAATAAATCAAGGAGTGACGCGCATGTTCGATTTCGGAAAATTAGTAAAAGTACCGACAACTATCATGCGGGGAGGAACCAGCAAAGGGCTTATATTGCGCAAGGTTGACCTTCCTTCCGATCCGCAATTGCGGGATCACATGATACTCCGGTTGTTCGGCAGCCCGGACAGCAATCAAATCGACGGCCTGGGAGGCGGCACCAGCTTGACCAGCAAGCTGGCATTGGTAGGCCCGCCTTCAAGATCAGGCGCCCATATCGATTATACCTTCGGTCAAGTCAGTCTGGAGAAAAACGTCATCGATTATAAGGTAACCTGCGGTAATCTGATCACCGCCGTAGGACTTTATGCGGCAGAAGAAGGCTATGTGGCATTAACGGAGCCCGTTACCGAGGTCCGCATTTATAACACCAACATCAATAAGATCATCGTAGCTGAAATTCCGGTTGAGAATGGACAAATAAAGTATGAAGGGGATTTTTCCATTGCAGGCGTACCGGGCGTCGCTTCGAAAATCATGCTGAATTTTCTTGATTCCGGGGGAACGTTCACGGGAAAGACTTTGCCAACCGGTTCTCCGGTCGATACAGTTTGGCTTCAGGATGGACGACGATTTGAAATCAGTTTCGTCGACTGCTCCAATCCGGTGGTATTCGTCAGAGCGCACGATGTAGGGGCAAAAGGGACTGAACTTCACCAAGAAATCAACGGCAACAAGGAATTGCTGGATACATTGGAGCAAATTCGGGTACAGGCAGGAATCAAGACAGGTTTAATTCGACCGGATGAAATCGTCCATCCATCGACACACGCCTTGCCCAAGATAGCCATGGTCGCTGCCCCTGCAGATTATATCACTTCATCGAACCAAATGGTTCCGGCTGGAGATACGGATATTCTTTCCCGGTATCTTGCCATGGGTACGCTTCATAAAGCCCATGCGGTAAGCGGCGCCATGGCTTTGGCAGCGGCTTGTCAAATCCCGGGGAGTATTCCTAATCAATTAACGACTTCCAGCGGCGCCGGAGTACGGGTAGGTCATCCCTCCGGAATCCTGTATGTAGAAGCCAGAGTTGAACAACATAAATCCTCCTGGAGCGTAGAACGGGCGGCATGCGGAAGAACCGCGAGAAGATTAATGGACGGATATGCCTATATCCCTTATTCCGTGCTTGCAGCGCATGATAGATGAGTCCACGAGCAATATATTTCTTATTACAGGGCTTCCAGGCCCCGTTATTTCATGCAAAAAAATCAAGGGCTTGAACCCCAGAGGCTCAAACCCTTGATTATTCGTTTCTTTTGATGCGGACGAGAGGACTCGAACCTCCACGGTTGTTACACCACTAGAACCTGAATCTAGCGCGTCTGCCAATTCCGCCACGACCGCAAATTTATTTCTCCGGGAAAGTCTATCAAAGCACTTCTCCAAGGAGACAAGAAGTATAATACCATCGTTCAAAAGGGAAGTCAAGCATTTGTGTCCCCTTTTCTTCTAAATCTATATGATGCCATTCGTATGTTTACCGAGGCCATTAAAGCCGAAACTTCTTCCAACCCCCTGTGCCGTCAAGTGAAGTCGTTCTGATCGCAACACCCGGTTTGCTGCTGCTCACCGCGTTACCTATACTGCGCTGTCGGCTAGCCCTCCCTGTATGCGCGGAGCGCCTGCTGTGCCCAAGCTTCAAGCGCTTCCGGCGTCTCCTGCCGGGGAGCTGCGAACAAATGGGCCGCGTGGCCGGGACTCGTGAAATCCCGCATCAGGACCTCTCCCTCGACCCCTTCACCGCTCTTGCGAATTTTGAGAACATAATGCTCCTCCAACAAAATATACTCCTCCTGCATCCTCCCGCTTTCCTGCATTGGTTATCACTCCTTGATCTGCGCCGGTTCTTTATAACCTAAGGTGCCCCAAGCGCGGTCGCCTCATACGTCGGTTGTTGTACCCGTCACCGTCATATCGCTTTCTTCCAGCCGAATATTCAACTCCTGGAATGCAGCCGCCTTTGCTTTTGCAGCTTAACCGCGTTTACCCAAGCGGCTGCGCAATCCGGAACGAAAGCCGGCCAGCGGGAACGAAGGTACCGCATATTGGGCTTTTTTCGGCCATTATTCTTCCTCTATCGAGAACAAGGAAACTCTGGGTTCGGAAAACGGCTGATAGTGATAGCGCCGGTCCAGCTTGACCAACCGGCGGTTCGGTTTACGAATCATCACCGTGTTGTCGTCCCATGCGACTACAATGCCTTTGACATCGTTTGCGCTGTCCGCATCACGGACAACTCTCAACAGGGTACTCTCTAATCTATAAATATCCAGCTGTTCATCCGAAATCACGGATAACCCTCCTTTGGTTTAAGATTACCCCATCCAGGGGCTGCCATAAACCTGCTCAATCAGACTACGCGGGAGACACCGGCTTCAGGCCGGCAGTCGCTCTTCTTCCCACAATCGTGCGATGATAAATCGCGACAATGACAATAGCCGGCCCATCTTCCGCCATACTGGCGCGGCGCGATGTCCAACGCTTGGCGGTGGTCCGCAAGTTCGGCGTCTCCCTTTGGAGCAGTCGGAATGTTGTCTTGATTGTACCGCGCACTGCCCGCACCTGACAACCTTCGGGAGGGGTATGGCGCGAATTTCCATTTTGTCGATTCCGAACTGACAAGTCCGATTCGCGGTCGCGCTTGGCGATTCCGATATTAGCTCCCTTCAGACACGCCGGCGGGACAAGCGATCATTGCCAAAGCGGAGGAGGCTCTCGGTCACATCGAAGACCTGAAGCGCTTGTCGCAAGGCAGCCATTCGACGCTTCACCAAGAGCTCAGAGTGGCGGCGCTGTCCGGATTCATGCCCATCCTTGTGAAAACCATCGTTGAATTAAAAAAGGTGGCGCCGAACATCCAAACGAGTATTATCGAGATGGCTTCGCAGGATGTCGTCAACGAAATTCAAAACGATCGTCTGGATATCGGGTTAATCGTTTATTCCGGACGCGTGATGAACGCAGCCAAGGGACTTCTGTTTGAACCTATGCTTCCGGGGGAATTCGTATTGGTAACCGGCATGACGTCTCCGCTTGCGTCATTACGGAGCATCAAGCCGGATGTCCTGCTGCAGCATCCCATGGTTCTTTATCACGATAATTACCTGTTACAGTTCAAGGATCGCCTGATGGCCGAATACGGCCGAATAAATTTGCTGTTCGTTTCCAATAATTTGGATGCGCTCGATCAGGCCATGATCGAGGAGCATGCGTTTGCGATCGGACTCGATTTTTCCCTTGGGCAGGACCCGCTGGGTTGATAACGGCGATCTTGTCGTGCTAGAGTTGGATATGAACAAGCCTTCGCTTCAAATTGGCTGGGTATAACCTCAGAAGATCAGCCGCAATGAGACGATGAAACGGTTCATGGCATTGGTGAAACATAAATTGAACCCTGAAGCAAGGCCGTACTTGATGAATAGCTGAGCGACGTTCCATACTTTTGCATAATGCGGCAGCGAGGTGTCGGGAAATGAATGAGAATTTAAAAAAGCTGGCGGCCGAAAAAGCGGTGGAAACGCTGGAAAGCGGCATGATCGTCGGACTGGGCACCGGATCGACCGCTTATTGGGCGATCAAACGCATCGCGGAGCGCGTGTGGGAGGGGCTTGACATCAAGGGGGTCCCAAGCTCCGAACGTTCCGAACAATTTGCAGCGGAGTGGGAAATCCCGCTGATCGGCATCGAGGAGATCGACCGGATCGATGTGACGATCGACGGGGCGGACGAAATCGATCCTTTTCTTCGCTTGATCAAAGGCGGGGGCGGCGCGCTTCTGCGGGAAAAGGTGCTGGCGGCAAACAGCGACAAGCTTCTGATCATAGCCGACGAATCAAAGTGTGTGGAGACGCTGGGGCGGTTCCCGCTGCCGGTGGAGATCGTTCCGTTTGCGGTACGGCTGACGCTGAACCGCCTGCGGGAACTGGGCTGCACGCCCACCGTCCGTCTTGACGGCGACCGGCCTTACTGGACAGACAACGGGAACTTCATTGCCGACTGCCAGTTCGGTTCCATCGCGGACCCGGAATGGCTGGCCGTGCAGCTCAATCAAATTCCGGGCGTCGTAGAGAACGGCCTGTTCGTACGGATGGCCTCGGCGGCCTATATCGGCCGCAGCGACGGCACGGTCGAAATCATAAAATGAACGCCATTCAACGACAGGCAGCCCCGTGATTCAAAAAAAAACCTGTGCCGCCGTTTATGCTTCGGCGGACAGGTTCTTATGGAAGACTGCATTATCAGCAATCGATCATTTATTTAACTAACTGACATGTTCTCTTGAATCATTCGTTTCGAACCAGTAGTCGAGTACTCTGCTGGACATAACCCGCTTGTTGATGTAATCGACCTGCTGCTGCGAAAATTGCTCCTCCCATGAAATCTGGAGCTCGTTGCAAAGCTTTACGATCGTCAACAGCTCAGACCAAGCCACATACCGTTTGTACCAAAAAAATTGAGGATGCTCAATCATATAGGGATACAGATCGTCAAAATCCGTATGTTTACAATCAAGGGCACGTTCAAAGTGTAATTTCGCCTCTCTTAATTTGGTTACGAAAAAATCGGACGGAACTTCTTTCCCCATGCAAGTGGCACCTCCCCATGTTAGTCAGTTGCAGATGAACTGGCTTTAAGCATTGCTCATTTAATTCGCTTACTCATCATTATATAGTAAAATGCGCTTGGATGGAAGGCTTTCTGTCGCACGAAAATAAGTTCCGATACGGTTACTCGAATTGAATCTGCCCGTTGGCCAACGATGAGATTTTCACCAAAGACTCTACACGAACGCCGGATTCGCGGATCGTCCGGCCGCCGGCCTGGAATGATTTTTCAACCGCGATTCCCACACCGAGCAATGTGGCTCCAGAGCGTCGGATAATGCGAATAAGTCCTCGTGCGGCATCCCCGTTTGCAATAAAATCGTCTATAAGCACAACCCGGTCCGTTTCATTCAAAAATTCTTTAGATACCATGATATCCGTCACCATCCCTTTGGTAAAAGACGGTACACGTTCGCAGTAGGTTTCCGTATCCGTATTCAGTGTTTTCTTCCTCCGCGCAAATACAAGCGGGACGTTCAACTCTTGTGCGGCCGCAAAAGCGATCGGAATGCCGGACGACTCGATCGTAACAATCTTCGTCACGCCTTCTTCCCGAAACAGCTTGGCGAATTCCTGTCCCATCGCTGTTGTCAGGGCCGGATCGACCGCATGATTCAGAATGGCATCCAGCTTAATGACCTCATCGGATAAAACAACGCCCACTTCCCTTATTTTTTGCTTCAATAATTCCATTCTCCACGCCTCCGTCTCTGAACCTCTATTTGGATAACTTATCATAACGGCAAACTAGGTTTCAAGTATCTTCTTTAAGCGGATTCCATAAATTTATGCAACCTTTTATCTTGTTCCTTCGTCTATAACATTATAAGGAAGAAAGATCGTCTGCCGGAGTAAAAATGAAGCTTTGTAAATGGTAACCCTGTTTTTCATGCCATTTGACCGGATTCGGCGTTTTTTGGTCTTTGTGAAGCCGGCTGTGAAAGAGTATCATGAAGTAGGCTCAATGGTGTAATGTTACACGGAAAGGAAGTTCGTGATGAATAAAAGGCAAAGTTTCATCGGATTCTTATCCGTTATGATGGTGATAGCGCTCATCGCTGCAGGATGCACAAAGGAGCAAGCGGGACCGGGCGAGACTCCGGATGGAAGCGCACAAGCGGTCGTCTCTGGAACACTGGCACCCGGCGATGAAGCATGGTCACCTCAGACACCTGCAACGGACCCGTCTGCCGACGCTCCGCCGGACTCGGCTTCCCCTGCCGATACGAATGAACAAGTCTCTCTTGCCAGCGCACGTACAGAAGACAATGAAAAGAACGGCAGTGCTCCGAAAACCGGAGGCGGCACCAAGCCCAAAATCAAAATCGAATCGCCTTACACCGAAGCCAACCCGACTCTGCTCGGCTTCACGCTGAAGACCAGTGCGGAGGAAGTGGTGAGCAGGATCGGCAAACCGAGGGAGCAGTTCGTCATGGTAGACGATACCGATCCGATTACCGTATACGACTATACCGATTTCCTGATGGGCTTTAACCAAAAGAACGAACTGCTTTTTATCGATGTCAGAAGCGCGGATATCAATCCCGGACTGGGAGGCCTGAAGCTGGGCGATCCTGTCGCAAACGTGACAAAGGCGCTCGGCAAGCCGGATGTCAACACCACCTATGTACTCTCTTATAAAGCCAATGGCGCCATGCTGAAGCTGGATATCGATCCCAAAACACAAACCGTGAATTCGATCAAATTGTTTGCAGAATAAAATAACCCGCCCGGTTCGGTTAAAAACGGGCGGGTTATTTCGTGTTTAACGCGTTTTGTGCGAAAGGAATTGAAATGGTTTTCATCGATGCGCAGATGACCGCAGATGAAAGACTTATTTCGAGCCATACAGCGCCCGCTTGCGGTACCTCCAATAGATATAGGCCCCGACACAGGCGACGGCGACAATAACAAACACAGGCATACACAAATAATGATGCGCCGCCTCCAGGATTCGCGGAGCGTTCATACCAATCACATGTCCGAGCGTCAAGAAGGTAGTCACCCAGATCAATCCGCCGATCCCCGCAAAAAGCAAATAACGCCAAATCCCCACATTGCTGACGCCTGCCCAATAACAGGTAAAATGGCGCACCCCGGGAACGTAATACCCGAAAGCAACTGCCCACATGCCGTATTTTTTGAACCAGTTCTCCGCCACATGCAGCCGTTCAGGCGTAAGCTTGACCCATTTTCCATATTTATATAGAAAAGGCTTTCCGACCTTCCTTCCAAGAATATAGCTTACCACCATACCCGTCATCGCTCCGCAGAAGCTGACCGCCAATGTAACGCCGAACGATAGCAGCGGTTCCTCGGCTGCGGTAAGAGAACCGACAGTCGTCATTAAAATTTCATCAGGAACGGGAATACCGACGATTCCCAGTGCCAATAAACCATATAGAGCAAAATAACCGTAGTGATCTATCAATTGCAAGAGATGCTCCACCTTGACACGCTCCAGCGAAAAAGTTGTCGAAACTCAAGCTAGTCTCATTGTACCAGATGTTTGATATTTACCCAAGAACAACTTTCCTGACGGTCTTCCGGGCAATAAAAAGTCATGAGGCTTGACCGAATTTCATACGTTATATAGTAGCCAAGCCGTTAAAGGGGAGGATCGCATAAATGAGAAGATGGGGAAGCATCCTGCAGGTCAGCTTCACCTATGTAGGTACCGTCGTCGGTGCAGGATTTGCCACCGGGCAGGAAATATTGCAGTTTTTTACCCGCTACGGCTGGATGGCCACGCTGACCATCGGGATCGCGAGCGTGCTGTTCGTATGGCTCGGGATCAAGCTGATGCTGCTCGCCAACGTTGCAGGAGCCAAATCATATGAAGATCTGAACAAACTGTTGTTTGGGGAGCGCATCGGCAGCCTGATCAGCCTTTTTACCCTGATTTCTTTGTTCGGTGTATCCACCGTGATGCTGGCAGGCGCCGGTTCCGTCTTTTCCGAGCATCTGAATCTGCCTTACCAGGCAGGATTGGCCGTTACGCTGCTGTTGTCCTATGTGCTCCTGATCAAAGGAATGAACGCCATTATGACCGTCAATTCCATCGTCGTACCGTTAATGATGATATTCAGCTGCATCGTGGTTTGGAACGCTGTGAACTCACCGGGGTCCGCCAACTGGCTGCTGCTCGAAACCGGTTACTCCTTGCAGCGCATTTGGTTTGCCCCTTTTTTGTACGTGGCCTTTAACCTGACGATGGCCCAGGCCGTATTAGTCCCCCTTGGCGCCCAAATCGATGACCGTTCGGTACTGTTCTGGGGCGGATTATGGGGTGGAGTCGGCATCGGCCTGATGCTTATCGCAGGACATTTTGCCCTCTCCGCGCAAATGCCGGGCATTATGAATTACGATATTCCCATGGGCCAGCTGGTCTTGGGCCTTGGCTCGCTGCTGCCCTTGTTGTTTGTGCTCGTCATTTACGGCGAAATCTTCACTACCCTGTTGGCCGATGTGTACGGCTTATCCCTTCAGCTCGAACAACGGACACGCTTATCTTACAAGACCATCGTCCCCGTTGTTCTCCTGCTCAGCTATGGCATCAGTCAGATCGGCTTTAAAGCGCTGATCTCATCGCTTTATCCTTTACTCGGCATGCTCAGCATGGCCTGGATGGTCATGATGATGTGGCGCAGGACTCCTTCGATCCGTCCGAACTAACGATAAGGTCAGCGCTAAACGGACGATCAGCATCAGCATACCGGACAGGGTAAAAACGAATCCGCACAGCAAGTACCCGAAATGGTAAGGGGGATATTGATCCGCATCCCGCAATACGGCGACCAGATCTGTGAATAAGAACATGCTGCCGACCATAAACAAAACGAGCAGCGCATAATCGAAATAAGTCCATTTCAGCAAATGCGGGGCACTTTTTTGAAGCCAGCCGGAAGGGTTTCCCGGAGGTCCGTTCTCCTCCCCGTCCGGCTCCCCCTTACGGGCTTGAGCCCCGGCAAAGACCGACCAGGCCAGAAGCACGGCCGAGCCCGTCACGGCAAGTCCCAACGCACCGCCGAACAGAGCTAACAGCGTCATCATGGTTGCAGCACCTCACAAGCGATTATTGGATATTAAAAGGTATATCGGCTCAATTCATAGGCCATCCACACAAAAAGAGCAAACAACACAGCGGGAAGAATCGCTATGGACGCTTTTAAGATGCCTGCGGGTACGGGCGCTTCACGCCAAAGCAGACCCCATCGGCGCCAAGCGGATTCCGGCAGGGACAACGTTCCCGCCTCGTCCGATGAGAGGGCGGCGGCCTGTCCTGTTCCCGTGATGGTTTTTCGCTTTCGGCCGTCACGATACGTCATCTCGCGGGAGACACGCTGCTTGTTAGGCGATTCAGATGGTTCCGAATTCATGAACGGTCTCTCCCCTCGTCTTCACATTATTCTTGTACTACCCCTATAGTATTCGATATACTCAAAAAAAAGCAATGTTTCGATGCCAATCAGGAGGTAGTTCAATGCGTAAAGTAGCTGCCGTCACAGGCGGAGCGCAAGGGATCGGTAAAGCGGTTGCCCTTGAATTCATCAAAGCGGGCTATGAGGTGTCCGTGGCGGATACGGACCAGGAAGCAGGAGACGAGCTAGTCGCGGAAATCCGCGAGCTGGGCGGCAAAATCCTGTTCTTTCCCGCCGATGTGTCCAGGGAAACGGATATTGAACAATGGTTCAAGGCTATGCTCGAAGAGCTTGGCCGGGTCGACGTGCTCGTCAACAATGCCGGGATCGGCATTCACGGGTCCATGCTGGACCTGCCGCTGGCGTCATTCGATCGGGTCATCGGCGTCAATTTGCGCGGAGCGTTCGCATGCTCGCAGCATGCCGCCAGAGCTATGAAATGCCAGGGCTCCGGTGTTATTATTCATATGGCTTCTACCCGAGGACTGATGTCGGAAGCCGATACGGAAAGCTATGCTGCCTCCAAAGGCGGCTTACTGGCGCTCACCCATGCCATGGCCGTCAGTCTCGGCCCTTACGGGATCCGTGTGAACGCCATCAGTCCCGGCTGGATCGAGGTTGGTGATTGGCAGAAGGCATCCAAACGCCGGAATCCGGTCCATACCGAGCGTGACCGGCTGCAGCACCCGGTGGGACGCGTCGGAACGCCTGAAGACATCGCAGCCGCCTGTCTCTATTTGGCCGATGACCGGGCTGGCTTTATTACCGGGCAGAACCTCGTGATCGACGGGGGCATGACGGTCAAAATGATTTACGAAGAATAAGCACCTTATCCGTCTGACAATAAGGAGATTAGCATTATGTGGTTCGTATTTGCGGCTGCCTCATCGATCTGCTTCGGATTGAGAGGCATCCTGTATCAATGGACGTCGCAGCGGCCGATCCACCGTGATCCGCTTCTGTTCGGCGTTTTTCTGATGGGCGCGCTGGCCGCGCTGGCCGCCAGCCTGGTGACCGGACAAGCCTGGACCAGGCCTGTATGGATCGGAGTGCTCATGGGGCTGTTTTCATTTGCCTCCAACGCGTCGATGTATAAAGGCTTCGCCGTCGGTAAAACATCGCTTGTGGCGATGTTTACCGGCCTTCCGCCCGTAGTAGTCGTAGTGCTCGCTTATTTATTCTGGGGCGAAAAGCTGAACGGCTGGCAGCTGGTTTCGTTTCTGGTTATCATCGCCGGGATTATCCTGATCCGTTATTCCAGCGATCTGTCTCTGAACAATCTGCAAGGCGCCCAGTGGGGAGCGCTCGCCATGCTGTTCTTCGCCTTGAACGATCTCACCGGAAAGCAATCCGCCCTGCTTGAAGCGGCGGCAATGCCGACGCTCACACTCATGTTTACGACCGGCGCGATTTTGTTCGGGGTCGTATGGCTGCTGAATATGAGGCGGCAGGCTGCCGCAGGACTTGACCGTGCCGTGAAGGAAATCGCGGCGGCCGCGGAGGAGGCGGGAAGTCCTCCTGCCGCCGCCGCGGATTCGACAAAGCTGTGGTCACCCGGCAGAACGGTGCTGTGGGGGATGGTGGTCGGCAGCACGAACGCCATCGGCATGATGCTGCTCATGCAGGCGTTCAAGCTCGGAGTAACCGGACTTGTCAGCGCCGTCGTTTCGATGAATGTCGCACTCATCCTGATATATGCCCGTTTCGTGCTCAAAGAAAAATTCAGCCGCCTCGAATTGGGCGGCTTGTTATGCGTATTGACAGGCATGATTCTTTTGAGGCTGTCAGCTTAAAAGCATCATGCCGGCGTTCCATGGGAGAAAGCTGACGCCAACCGGCAGCTGAAACGATTATGGCGTAAGACGACTGACGGATGCCGCCGGAAAACGGGATGCATAAGCGTCCAGCACGTGCCTGTGGCAGGTGAACAGCAGCAGCTGATGCCGTTCCGCAACGGACCGCAGCAGGTCCAGCCCGTATCCCAGCCGCTCATCGTCAAAATTGACGAACAAGTCATCGATGACAAGCGGCAGTTGGATACCGGATGCGGCATATTCGTCCGCAAGCGCGAAGCGGATGCACAAATACATTTGCTCCGCCGTTCCCCGGCTCAAATGAACCGTATCCAGCTGCTCCCCGTTTTCTTTTTCCGCGAGCACTTTCTGCTCGCCCAGCGGGGCGAGCATCCGGACGTAGCGTCCGGCGGTCACACGCTCAAAGTAAACCGAAGCTCTCTGCATGACGGAGGGCTGTTTCTCGTGCTCGTACATCTTCTTTGTCCTTACGAACAGCGAGCTGCACATCGCATGGACGGCCCAGCGCCTGATCAAGCGCTGCAGCTCGGCCCGACGCTCCTCCACCGTCTGCAGCTTGTCCGCATGGTCCCCGCCGGATATCAGCCGATCAAGCTCATAACGCCGGCGGGTCTTCTCCTCCCGGACATGTTCCAGCAATCCGCGGCTTGACTCCAGGTTTTCCTGCAAAGCCTGAAGCGTTTCTTCCAAATCTGCGGCCTGCCGCCGCTCCAATTCTTCATTCAACCGTTCCAGCTGTTCATCGCCGGCCAGGGTTCTGAGCGCAAGCTCCTCCTGCCTCAGCTCGGCGAGCAGTTCCAGCCGCCGCCGGTACTCCACATAGCGCCTGCGCAGCGCTTCTTCCCCTTCCGCCTCCGCCGCCTGGAGCAGCTCCAGACGGCGGGCTTCGCACCGTTCCAGCTGCTGCTGCAAAAGCGCGGCCTGCTGCTGCAGTTCAGCAAGCTGCCGGCGGCCGTGCTCCAGCTGCTGCAGCCGGGCAAGCTCTCGGTCGCGGGCGGCCTGCCACGCCCTCAGCGCGGGCCCCGGGTCGCGCCCGGCCGCGTCGCCGAGCAGCGCCGCCGTCTCCGCCGCGAAGCCGGCGATCGTGCGCCGCATCGCCTCGCAGCGCGCTGCCTGCCGGCGCAGCCGCTGCAGCTGCTCGAGCGCCTGCTCCGCCAGCTGCAGCAGCTCCAGCGCCGCCTCGGCGCTCGCGCTCTCGGGCAGCGCGTGCGCCTGCAGCCAGGCTTGCCAGCGCTGGCGCAGCGGCTCGCCCGCCCGGGCGTGGCGCTCGCGCTGCGCGCGCAGCGCCAGCAGCCGCTCGCCGGCGGCCGCGCGCGCCGCAAGCTGCGCCTGCCGCGTGCGGAGCTGCTGGTCGAGGGCATCGAGCCACGGCTCGATGCCCTCCGGCTGCAGCGGCAGCGCGGCAGGCGCCGGGTCCGGGGCGCCGAGCCAGTCGGCAGGCTCGGCTGCGGCGGCCGTCTCCGCGGCGGCTCCCGCATCCGCGAGACGCCGCAGCCGGCGCAGCTCCGCAGCCAGCGCCGCCTCCAGCGCGGCCGCCTGCGCCGGAGCATCCGCGGCCAACCCGCCTGCGTAGGGGCGGCGCTGCCGTGACGCGCCCTTCGACGCCGATCGGCGCGTGACGGTCCAAACCAGGCTAACGCCAAGCAAAATGACAAGAGTAACGCCTGCGGCCACAAACTCCTGCATGATCGCCAGCGCGCCCGGAATCAACAGCGTAAGGGTATAGACTCCGTATAAAGGGGCGCCGGAACCGCCCCCTGAGGAGCCTGAGCGGTGATACTGCTCCCAATCCTTCTCCCGCTGCCGGGCAAATTGGATTTCCTTCAGCGCATCCTTCCAGTCGGACAGCAGGCGGCGGGCCGATTTGATCCGCTCCAGCCCTTCGCGGACGGCTTCTTCATCAGCAGCGTAGAACGGCTCGTCCTCCGAAAGCCGTCCATCCGAATCGCCGAGCTCCTGCCGGATCCGCTCCAGCTCCGCCGTCAGCAGCGCATCCTCCTGCCGCCAGACACGCCACTCCTCCCTGAAGGCGGACGCTTGCTCCCGCAGCATGACGGGCGACGGGAGCCCTTCCACATGCTCCGCCGTCCACTGCGGGTCAATCCTCCGCAGCAGCCGCTCCAGCTCAGAGGCAAGCTGCTCTTCCTCCGCCTCCGCTTCGGCAAGCAGCCGCTTCGCCTCCTCATAGGCCGGGCGGCGCTCGAGCAGGTCTTCAAGCTCGGTTTGCCGGTCCAGGACATTCCGGTCCGAACCCTCCATTGAAAGCAAATCCTCTATCCCCCGGCGCAGCTCGGACTGCGCCAGCTCCAGACGGTCCTTTTCCGCAGCAAGCCGCTCCCGTTCGGTTAAGATTGCGTCAAGCCGACTGACCGCGTCTTCAGGAAACCGCTCCAGTCCGTCCGGAAGCGCGCCGAGCTCCTGCTTCAGTTCCTTGGCGCGAACCCAGTGCGGTCTCGCCCGAAGGCAGCGCTCCAACCAGTCCGCCTGCATGGCGAGCTCCGTCTGCAGCGCTTCCAGCCTTTCCTGCTCGGCGGCCAGCTGCCCCGCTTCCGCTTCCATGGCATTATACCGCTCCGCCTGAGCCCGGCTTTCGGCCAGCTCCGCTTCTGCCGCATCCAGATCCTGCAGCGCGCGGTTGATCAGCGGCGTCCGGCCGCGCGGCCGAAACAGCTGCTCAAGCTCCTGAGCGAGCTTCTTCTCCGCTGTGCGAAGCTCCGTTCCGCTTGCGCCAAGCCCCGCGCTGTACAAAAAGCCGCTGATCTCATCGCTTTGCAGCGTCCCCAGCTCCTGCAGCTCCGTCAGGCCGAAAGCGAACAAGCTGCGAAACAGTTCGGGCGTAATGCCGCCAAGCAGTGCCGACAGCTCCGGTTCCCCGCCTGTCGTCCCGTCCGGAAACGTCACGCGGACCCGGCCAGCTGCCGGCGTTCTTCCGCGGCCGCCCTGAGGGCTGGACCAACGCTCCACGCGAATGCGTCTGCCCTGCTCGTCCGAAAGCGTAATCGCACCGCCTTGGCCGCCTCCCTGCCGCGGGCTGTAGCGGTCCGCCGCTCCTCTCGTCCCAAAGCCGAACAGCACCGCACGGATGAAATTCAAGATCGTGCTTTTACCAGCTTCATTCGGCCCGTACACAAGAGATACGGGGCCTTCAAAAGATAAACTCAGGTCCCGGATCCCTCCGAACGCTCCGATATCCAGCCGCTCGATTCTCATCCGCTCCACCTCGTTTCCGTCCCTGCCAGCATGTCGATGGCAAGCTCCTCCGCCTCATGCAGCCATTGCCCAAGCTCCTCCTCGCCCAATTCCGCCAGCAGCGCCGCAAGACGGGGCTGCGCAGAAAGCGGCGAGAGCGCTTCGGCCGCAAACGCAGCCAACCGGGCAGGGTCAGCGCCTGCCGCTTCCGCAAGCCGCAGCAGATCCCCGAGAAATCCCGGGCGGCCTTCAAGTTCTCCGCGGTCTATCGGCGCGCCGGTCCGGTCTTCTACCGACTCCACCCAGACGGTATGCCTGGCCAGGCTTTCCTTCAGGGCCGATCCAAGTTCGGCCAGCACCCCGCCGCGTTTGAGCACGGTATGCATCGGACCCCGGCCTGTCAGCGTCACCCTCAAGATCGCGGCCCGTCCTTCGCCTGCCTCGGCGGCTGCCCAGACGGCTTCCTCCAACGCTTCCATCAGCTGCTGTTCCGTTTCCAGGCCGTCTATAGCCGCTTCCGCTTCCTGCCATCTCACATCATCCAGCGCGTGAAACGTAAGCTCCGTCTCTCCTGAAGCCGAGACATCGACGAGATAACATCCCCTGGGCCCGGTCTCGCGAATATGCCGGCCCTGCACGTTGCCCGGATAAACAACCCACGGCTTCTCGTGCAGGATGCGCCGCGTATGTATATGCCCGAGCGCCCAGTAATCGACGCCGCGGGCAAGCAAATCGCCCAGACGGCACGGAGCATAGTTGTCGTGCTTTGCGTCGCCGTCCACGTTGGTGTGAAGCATTCCGATATGATACAAACCGTCACCCCAACCGCGAAACCCCGGCGTCAAATTGTCCGTCACCGAAGATTTTCCGAAGGAAATGCCCGAGACCCTTGCCAAAGCCTCCCCGTCCGCAGCCCGGACGATTTCGCTTTCCACCCCGCCTGCGCCGAACACTTTGACTTCATCGGGCCATGTGAGCTTCGCGCTGTATCCGTCATGCAGAGGATCGTGGTTTCCATGGATGACAAAGGCGGGTATCCGATGACCCGCCAGCGTCTCCAAAGCTTGCCGGAACCGCAGCTGAGCGCGCAGCGAACGGTCTTTGGCATCATATATATCGCCGCTGAACACGACGAAATCAGCCCTCTGGCTGACCGCCAGATCCGTGAGCCGCAAAAGCGCGGTGAAGCTCGCCTCCTTCACCCGCTCCCGCCATGCTTCGGGAAGTCCGGCCAAACCGCGAAACGGACTGTCCAAGTGCAGATCCGCCGCGTGAATAAAACGAAAAGACCTCATGCTTCTCACGACCTTTCATAAGAAATCTAGGCGTCTTTCCGGTAGCTGCGGTACACACTGCGCAGCTGCTGAACAATCCGTGTCATCGAATACGATTTGAGCGCCTTCTCCAGCGCGACCCTCGACAGCTGATACCGGTACATCGGGTCGCCGGCCACTTTCTCCAGCGCCGCCGCGAGCGCAGCCACATCGTCTACGGGAACCAGAAGACCGTTGACGCCGTGCTCAATCTGCTCGGCGATTCCTCCGACCCGCGTCCCTACGAGGGCAAGACCGCAAAGCGCAGCCTCGGCGAACACCGACCCGAAAGCTTCTGCGCGGGAAGGCAGTACAAACACATCGAAAAACGGCATAAAATCTTCCGGGTGAAGCATATAGCCGTAAAAAATCGTATCGTCATAAATGCCCAGCTTTTGCGCCAGCGCCTCCAGCTCCGGACGAATCGGTCCGTCTCCGATCAAATGAAGCACGAACGGCAGCCCCTTGCGTTTCAGCTCCGCGCAAGCGTACAGCAGCGTATCCAGCCCTTTGGCCGGAACCAGGCGGCAGACGCTGATCAGCTGAGGCACCTGATTCTCATGATGTACCGGGCGAAACCTTTTCTCGTCGAATCCGTTGGGAATGACTCCGATTTTCTCGGGCTCCTGCACATAATCGGATAAATACTGCTTGAATGAGTTGGATACGGTGATCAGCTGGTCCGCCTTCTCCTCAAGCTCCCTGTAGAGCGAGGTAAGAAACTGGTATTCCGGGCCGTCTTCACTAATTTTTCCGTTTAGCTTCAATTCGCGCTCGTAGCTGGAATGGATCGTCATAATGAGCGGCGTATCCGGAAAAAGCCGTTTCATGACGAGACCGGCAATCGGATGATGGGCATGAATCAGATCGTAAGAAGATTTGATGCGAAGCTTTGTCCACCATATATAGTCCTTTATCGTCTGAATATATTTATCGACTACCGGATTTCCGGCGTACGGCTCCCAATCGAACGTAGAGAAATGAACCTCTTCGCCGCCTTTGCCTCGCACCCTCTTGGGCAAGGAAAACAGTTCCATTTCCCAGCCCCGTTTGTTGAAGCGCTCCAGCATGAAGGGAACCATGGAGGAAACCCCGCCCGGCTGCTCCGGGGGAAAAAACAAAGCTTGCAATATGCGCATTAGCAGACCTACCTCCGGTCTTCCCGTTGTTGTTGCGGCTGTCCCGCATGTCTCTTCATCCTAATCCTATCAGGTATGGAAAAGGACTACAAGACTTCCCTGCTCGAATATATGTTTGGTATAATGGGTCATATGTAACCGTTTGATAATGGGGGCCTGCCACTTTTCATGGACAACTTCACGATATCGGATATGTTTTTCGGACCTGCAGGGCCGGTTTTCCTGCACTCCATGCTGATTGTAATTATAGGGATGACGATGTTCGTTTCGATCCGCCTTCTGATCACCCGCCGCAAAATCGGCTACCTCTCCATGGTCGTGGCACTTGGTATTTTTCTCCTGCAGTACGGCCAATTAGTTCACCAGACGTTATCGCACAATACGGGCGATGTGCAGACATTTACGGCGCTTGTGCTTAAAGTGCTCGCCTTTGTTATGATGAATATCGGAATGTATCAGCTGTATAATGTCACGCGCAAAAGAGATATTGTCGTTTTTTTCTTGTCCGGCGCTTTAAGCGTTGCGGCAGCACTAACCTATTGGTATGCTCCAATCTGGCTTCAGAGCAGCGAGGAACATCATGCGCTTCTGCGCCCGCTCGGCATGGAGCTGTATTTGTTTATTCTTATTTTTGTAAGCTTTATGCTGGTGAATCCGAGAATCGGACAAAACGCCAAATACCAGCTGATGCTAACTGTTTATTTCGTGATGCATACCGTGCATATGGCCAATCTTTATCTCTTTAACGGAAGTCAGCGTGCGCTGGATCTGTTGGAACGAACCATCCCTTTTGCATTCCATATCGTGCTGTTTCTGTTTATCTTCGAACGCGTCATCGAGCTGATGCAAGCCATTTATATATCGTCCATTACCGACGGACTGACCCGGCTGTATAACCGCAAATATTTTGAAAACCGGGTGAAGCAATACGTACAGCAACGTGTGCCGGTAGCCGTACTTTTCAGCGATATTGACAATTTCAAAAAATTAAACGATACGAAAGGCCATCAGATGGGGGATCTGGCATTAAAAAAGGTCGCCCAAATCGTGAAGGAGGAAACAGAGGATGCCGGCATTTGCGGGCGCTACGGCGGTGAGGAAATCGTCGTGCTGATCACGGATCCGGATACGAAGGCGGAAAGTCTGGCAGAGCGGATACGTTCAAGGGTCGAAGAGGAAACGAACGTTACCGTCAGTGTGGGCTACAGCTATTATTCCAAAGGGGTAACAGCGGAGGAACTGATCAAGCAGGCAGATGAAGCGATGTACCAAGCCAAAACGACCGGAAAAAACAAAGTCGTAGGCTTTTAGACTCAGCGAGCGCAGTGACGGCAGTCCGGAGACAGAGACAGAAAGCTTCCGACTGCCGTAATTATATGAACAAAGTCCGGATGCGGCTATGCTGCACTCCATGTCGGCAATCGGCATCCGTCCGGCGCAGGTTTACTCGATGTTAAACAGCTCCTCCATCGGCTGTTCCAACAGCTCGCTGAGCTTCTTGGCGGTGGCGGGCCCGACAGGTTTGACCGAACGCTCCAGCAGGCTGATGTATGCATAGCTTAAGCCCGATAATTTTGCAAGCTCCCGCTGTGTCATCCCTTTGACAATCCGCGCTCTTACGATGGCGTTCGTTTTGGCTTTAATTTTCATTTTCAGCCCCCCAAACTTTCACAAACCTACTTTTTTATTATACCACTTACAATTATACCACTTTAATTTACTAATGCAACCAAATAAGTTCACTATTGTATATTTTTATGTCTTTTCTTCGACAAAAAAAGCGCCTGGAGAACAAGTGTTGTTCACCTTTGGCGCCTGCATTTGGCCTTGCCTCTTTTTCTAAGCTGATCTCCGGGTTCTTCTTTTTATAAAAAGCACGATCAGTGCCATCGCCGCCAGCCCTCCGAGAAAGCCTCCCAGATGGGCATAAATATCGATATCCGGAACAACGATGGAGTAGATAAATCCGACTCCGATAATCGTAAGCACGACTTGCTTCGTCTGGTGGTCGATGATATCTTTGCGGAACACGGCCAAATATAAATATGCGGCATAAATGCCATAAATCGCGCCCGATGCGCCGGCCGAGACAAAATAGTCTTGATGAAACCAGGCGCTGACGAGGTTCCCGGCCAAGCCGCACACCAGATAAAACAGCGCATACCTCCATTTTCCAAGCATTCGCTCCAGCGGCGGCGCAAACACGTATAAAGCAAAGCAATTAAAGAGCAGATGAGCGAATCCGATATGCAAAAACATCGCCGTAAAATACCGCCACGCTTCCGGTTCCAGATTCGGCAGGTCATATAATGCTCCGAATTGAATCAATGTAACGGTATCCTGGGATGAACCGAACCATTCCATCAGACCCACCAGAATGATATGAATACAGATCAAAACCGCAGTGACGGGGTACCACTTGATATATTGTTTTAAGCTCTCTGTCCGGCTGAACACCGTTATCCACACCCTCTCCCGCGATTTATTCTTCTATCTAATTGTAATGAAAAATGTACCGGAACAGCAAATCGATCTAAAAATTAGATAACGTCCGGATAGATCGGACCGGAGGTCTAGTCGTTGTGTTGTTGTTAACCATTTACTCCTGTTCCAAAAGATCTCTAGGAGGAAAAAATGAAGAACACTATTCATTTGCATGGCCGCACTTACACTCTTGTCCGCACAAGCACCAGCTGGTACTCAAACAGCAACCGCTGCACTCGCCGATGATATTAAATAAGGTCATCCGAAATAGCTTCAAAGACATTGCAGGCCACTGGGCGGAATCCAGCATCGTTCAAGCCGTTAAGCGCGGTTATGTTGATGGTTATCCTGACGGAAACTTTCTCCCTAACAACAAGGTTTCTCGAGCAGAATTCGTTAAAATGCTAGCTTCCGCATTGGCACTGGATGTCGGTACAGCATCAGGTAATTGGGATACACCGTATGTGAATGCCGCACAAACAGCAGGGATATACAAGGCCGGTGATTTTAACGATGCACTCGTTTCAAATACGACGAGATCTCCGTGGGTCAAATGAATTGGTCCGTAGATGGTTTAATGGGGGATGGGGCATGATCCGTGCAGATCATCGAGGTGCTGAGAAATTCGATGGATTACAAGGAATTCCGACATCTGAGTCTCTTACCAAACTAAAACTTCGGGACCCGTAAGGGTCCCTTGGTCTTTTTTCACCGAAAACGGTCCTTAGGCAGGAATATCGCGTTGCAACCAAGATCGGGAGAACCCTTTGCCGCAGGCCAAACGGCCGGCCGCTGTAAAGCCGGTTCAGGAGATCCCGACGAGATGTCAACCGGCCTTAGGCTGAAGCCGAATGCTCCTCTTCCAGATGGCAGTACTCACACTGGCACATGCCTGCATTGTAAAGGGTAAGATTATAGTAATGGAATCCGGATGAAAAAACGGTTTCACATTCGGAATATTTCAACGTATGGATCTCTTCGCATAAAATACAATAGTACATAATGCCCGACTCCTTTTTGACTTATACGACAATTATATACAATTTGTATCCAAAACTCTACAGAAAGTTACGAAATTTCGCAAAAAAACTTAAATATCATCCATCGGCCAATGATTCGTTGGTCCGACATTGTATTTGCTATTGTATACTGATATTATAATATTGTTAACCTTTGTTTACCTGTTCGTTTTTTATCCTTTTAATGAGAGGTTGCCTATGGATTTCTATGATCAGTTAAAAGATATGCGCAAAATGAAAGGGTTCACGATACGCGAGCTGGCGGACCGGTCCGGCGTCTCGGCGGCCTACATCTCCCAATTGGAGAACGGGAACCGCGGCGTTCCCTCACCCGACGTGCTGATGAAGCTGTCGGAAGGGCTGAATATCCCTTACACCGAGCTGATGCAGATCGCCGGCTACCTGGACAAATCATCCGTAGAGCATGAAAACCGCAACTATAAAAAGACCCACATTAACTTGCGGAGGTTTCTTCGCGAGAATGATCTTGTTTTTGACGGCATTGAGCTTACCCCTACGGATAAGGAATGGATTGAACGGATGCTTACCGTCCTCTTCTGGAAACAAAAAAAGCTGCAAGGCCAGGAACGGCACTCTCCGGAGCACGATCCGGAGGTTGGAACCACGTTTACATATGATCACGAAAAATAAATTCCGATGGCGATATTCGGCATCACATCCCCCTTTTGTTGACGAGGCTCGGGTACATCGATATAATTACAACCGTCGTGAAGTTCTCTAAGCTGATTCCCGGATAAGGATGTGCTGTCATTGAGATCCGTCTTTATAGAATATTGCAGCAATAATCTGCGGCTGAAGAATACACAAACCTATGAACATATGGAAGATAACCATCCTCATCTTATCCAAAAAGTAAGAGGCTGTCTGGACCACTGCGAACGATGCAAGCTTAACCCGTTTGTCATTGTTAACCGCCCTAAGAAATGGTTCGGTTACGAATCGGAATATATGGAAGCCGCCAGTTCGGAACAACTGATCGAAAAGATCGAAAAGGAATTGAAGCATTAACGTAAAAAAATCCGGCACTTGAGGCTCATTTGAACCTGGAGTGCCGGATTTTTTATTCCTTTCCGGTCCGATACGGAACAGGATCCGTTGCTTGCGCATCGGCAAAGCCTTTCAGCCGGAGACGGCAGCTGTCGCATACGCCGCAGGCCTCCTCCTGCCCGTTATAGCAAGAGGTCGTAAGCTGATACGGCACGCCAAGCCGCATCCCTTCCCGGATAATCTCCGCTTTGGTCCAATGGATCAGCGGCGTCTCAATCCGGATCGGCCCCCCTTCAACACCTACGCGGGTAGCAAGAGCCATGACCTCCTGCACCTTGCGGATAAACTCCGGACGGCAGTCTGGATAGCCGCTGTAATCTAGGGCATTGACACCGATATAGATCGCTTCTGCTCCGCTCACCTCGGCATAAGACGTGGCGATCGAAAGGAACAGCAGATTGCGCCCCGGTACATAAGTAATCGGAATCTCGGAGTCTACCGCGCCACTTTCCCCGGCCGGCGGCACCTCGATCGATTCATCGGTCAGCGCGCTGCCGCCGAATTCTTTAAGGAATCCGAGCGAAATCACCCGATGCCTGTCCGACACGCCGTAAAATTCGGCCACCTGCCGGGCGTTCTCAATTTCTCTTCTTTGACGCTGCCCGTAATCGAAGGTAATCGGATACAGTTCGTAACCGGCCTCTTGTGCAATTCCCATGCACGTTGTACTGTCCAAACCGCCGCTTAAAATGACAACTGCCTTTTTCATATGCAATACTATCCCTGCCTTTACTCTCGTATCGTTGGTTGGTCCTTTCAAACCGAAAAGCCCGGCCGCACTCATACGCCGCGCATCGCCGGGTCCCAAATGATTTTGTGCATCTGCATATTCAGCTTGACCTGGGACAACCCGTGTTCCAGCATGAGACGGACCAGCTTGTCAGGGGGCATCGTTTCCCATACAGGACTGAACAGCGGCAGCGCAGCCGTCGGGAACGTTTCGAGCACCGTTTTGGCCGCCAGAAAATCGCGGTCGCTGCCGATCACGAATTTCAGCTCGTCCTGGGGACGCAGCTTGGACAGGTTCGCTGTAATCATTTTGTCCTCTTCACCGGAATCGGGCAGCTTGTAATCCATAATATACCTTACAATCGGAGATTTGATCCTTTCCAGGTACGGGGTAAGGTCAATGGCTCCGTTGGTCTCGATATGCAGATCCGTATATCTCCCGGTGGCAGCCAGGGCTTCAATCAGAGCCGTCGATCTGTCCCCGTAGAGCAGCGGCTCGCCGCCCGTCAGACACACATGCTTTGATGAATAACGGCTTGCCTCCGCCACGATATCGCCTATGGTCATCACGAATTCCGCTTCCGCTGGCGGATAGCTGTATTTGGTATCACACCAGGTGCAGCGCAGGTTGCATCCGAACAAACGTATAAATACCGTCGGGAAGCCCGCTCGCGACCCTTCTCCCTCCACCGTCTCGAAAATTTCAACCATGGGCAGTTTAATCTCGTTTATGTCTACACGTTCGGCAGCTTGACTCAAGAGAGTTCATCTCCCATCAACCTAGCCGTCACCGAAGCGTAGCTGGTAGGTGTCTCCCATAAACGGACTTCCTCTACCCGCACCGCAGGGTACAGCCCTTCGCTTGCCAAAGCGTCCCGCAGCTGCTCATACATCCAGACGACCATGTTTTCGGCCGTGGTGTTCATCGGCGGCAGGACTTCATTCAAATAACGGTGATCCAGCCTGTCGACGATGCGGGCTTTCGCTATTCGTTTGATGTCGGCAAAATCAATCGTAATGCCCCGCTCGTCCACCTTGCCCCGCATGATCACCTGGAGCTTATACGTATGTCCGTGGAGGCTTTTGCACTTGCCCTCATAACAATGCAGATGGTGCGCGCTGTCAAATGTGAATTCCTTCGATACGAGCACTTCTCTGTCATGATACTTGAGCTGGCTCTTCTGTATGTCTTCCCCTAACGTTTGCACTTTTTTGGGGATTTCGTATTCCATTGGTCATTCACCTCTTTACCCAAGGATAAACGCGATGCCGGCCCCTCGGGACGGAGCGTCAGTCAAGGTGATTCAGATACGGGTATAGAATCTTGGCGACAACCTTACTGAATCAACGAACTATTATATCACGCGGGGTAGACTTCTCACAATATGGCGAAGCTTGTATAATGAAGAATAGTTTGCAGACAAAGGAGAGAAACGCATCCTATGATGCAATTACCCGAAGCATTTATCGAACAAATGAAACGGCAGCTCGGCGACGGCGCGGAAGCGTTCCTCTTGAGCTATACTTTTCCCCGGGTCCTGGGTTTGCGTTTGAACCCGGTCAAAATCAGCAGGAGTAACGGACTCGCCTTAGAGCCGCTGGTAAAGATGTTCGGTCTTGAATCGGTGCCCTGGTGCGACACCGGATTTTATTACCGGGAGGAAACAAAAACGGGAAAGCATCCTTACCATGCGGCCGGCGTGTATTACATACAAGAGCCTTCGGCCATGTCCGCCGTCGAGCTGCTGGATCCGCGTCCCGGTGAGATCGTATTGGATCTTGCCGCCGCTCCGGGAGGCAAGTCGACACAGATTGCAGGCAAGCTTGCGGGCCGGGGGCTCCTGATTTCGAATGAAATCCATCCTGCGCGGGCCAAAATCTTGTCGGAAAACATCGAACGGATGGGTGTGCCTAACGCCGTTGTGGTCAGCGCGGCGCCTCGGCAGCTGGCCGAACGGTTTCCCCGCTTTTTCGATAAAATCATGGTGGACGCCCCCTGCTCCGGCGAAGGCATGTTCCGGAAGGATCCGGACACGATCAAGGAATGGTCGCCTGAACATGTGGAGATGTGCGCGGCGCGGCAGAAGGACATCCTGGATGCCGCCGTCACGATGCTGAAGCCGGGCGGACGGCTGGCCTATTCCACCTGCACATTCAATGAGCTGGAGAATGAACGGACGGTCGAAGCGCTGCTGCAGCGGTACCCGAAGCTTCAGCTCGAGCGGATGGAGCGCATTTGGCCGCATCTTGAGGCCGGGGAAGGTCACTTTGTAGCCGTCCTGCAGCTCTCGGAAGCATCGGGGAGCCTAACGGCGGCAGCCTCCCAATCTCGCAAAAGGGCACAACGGGGCGGGCGAAAACAGCGTCCCGAAGAGGACGCCATGCGGCTGTTTAAAGACTTCGCCGCGGAGGCATTGAGCCCCGGCCGTTTCGAGCTTCCGCCGGGTGAACCGCTGCTCTTCGGCGGGCAGCTGTACTGGCTGCCGACCGTGATGGACTGCCCGTTTGACGGCGCATGGCTACAGGGCATGAAGGTGCTGCGACCGGGTCTGCATCTTGGGGAAGTGAAGAAGGGACGGCTTGAGCCTGCCCATGCCCTCGCTCTTGCCCTGCCCTCGGCTTTGACTGTCAGCCATGCGGCGGACTTCGCAGCGGACAGTTCGCAAGTACAGCGCTATCTTCAAGGAGAAGTCATCGAACGTCCCGCGGCAGGCAGCGGCTGGACCCTGGTTACCGTCGACGGTTACCCCCTCGGCTGGGGCAAGCAAACGGGGCACCAGCTTAAGAATCACTACCCCAAAGGGCTCAGGCGCTAAAGGCAAGCGACCGGCGTCTTGCCGGTAATATAATGAAGGCTGTCCCGCTGGATGAGCTCATCTTGCGGAACAGCCTTTCTCATTAATGCACGTGCTCCGTCTCGAACAATACTTCTTCGATCAGCCGGTTTTTGTGCATCATCGTCAGATTTATGGTATCATAGTCCTTCTCTTTATCCAGCTCTTCCATCAATAAGGTAGCGATCAGCTCGCGATCGTCCGTGCTTCCCGGCTCCCGGAAATCGATAAAGCCCGTAAGCTGCCGCTGACTGATATCCACCGTAGCCGTCCCGATCGGCAAGCCGCCGCGAGATTGCTGATAGATCTCATACGTAAGCACACCCCCGTCATCGCGTGCCAGGACAATCGTATACTCATTCCGCAAAGGGCTTGGATAAACGTCCGGATCATCGTCTGCATCGTCTTTCGGCAGCAGATCCTCATGCATCAGTTCGATGGTTTCGATGAGTTCATCGAGGTGCTGCATATGAATGACAAAGCCGTCCACTTCATCCTCGTTAAAATCAAGAATGATCAAATCGGCGATGGTATTCAGCTCTTCTTCCGACGGCTCGAACAGCCAATCGACCGTTCCTGTCACGATACGGTCTTCTATGGTGAGGAAAACTTCAGCTACCACATCGTCCTCATTGTCATAAATATGATACTCGATCGAATCGTCGTCCTCACCAACAACGACCATTTCATAATCGGCCATCGTATACTCTTCCCGTTCGTCCGGATTCTCATCCTCCAGGCGTGTACTGTAGTCCACCCAATCGGGACCGTATTCCGGCTCCTCCTCCGCATCGGAACTGCGGTTTTGCGGCGATGGCGCGTCTTCTGTCGCAATGACGTGATCATAACTGCTGTAAGTGACCATTACCTCGCAATCACGTGCACGCAAAGCGTCCACAAGCGCCCAGACATAAGTGTGCACGTGATCGGATACCTCGTCTTTTTCGGTCTCGGACAACACTTCTTTCTCCAACTGGAGCGTGCCCGCGATTCGATCGGATTCCCGGTAGACTAACGCCAGCGTTCCAACAAAACGATTTTTGTACAAAATGTCGCAAACCTCTCCGCCGGCCGTTTTCAAATCCGGTCTAAGCATGACATGATTCATTCGGGTCCCCTCCAAGCTGGCATAGTATGGTTACACGATTAGCATGTCCTCTCCCGGCCAAAATTTATGCGCCCCGGGTCATCCGCCCAAACCAATACGGTCATATGTCATATCCTATAGCAGACAGTTGCCCTATAAAAGATTTCAATGCGGCATTGGATGAAAACAATCACGTTAAGGAGGTATTTCCATGTCTCATTCTCACGGTTATTTCACATCGACGGGTGTCATTCTGGTTTTGTTTATTCTGCTGGTGGTCTTGCTTAGGGCAGGCATTTATTGATTTGCTGCGGTAATCCATGAAAGAGCATGCCGGCAAAAGAAGGCCGGAGCATTCTCCAAGCCTTCTTTTGCCGGCCGCGGCAGCTCATACATACGCTTATTGGCCCGCCAACTCCGGGCACACATGACGCATAAGCGCTTCTGCCACGCCTTCCTCATTATTTGAAAGTGCAACCTCATCCGCAGCCAGCTTGACCTCCTCCGGAGAATTGCCCATGGCTATGCCAAGCCCGGCAAAGCGGAGCATGTCGATATCGTTATAATAATTGCCCATGGCCAGAATAGAGGACGGTTCAATCCCCCACATCCCGGAAAGGTTGCTCAGCGCACGTCCCTTGGATACGGATTTGAGCATGACGTCGATAAAATGCGCTCCGCTCCGGATCGCTTGAAGCGAGGACGGCAGGTCGAATGAAGCCAATTGCCGTTCTACCCGATCCATCGCTTCCTGCGAACCGAACATCGTAAATTTCACGATAGGTACCGTCAAGGCAAGCACATCATCGACCCGTTCCGGAACCGCCATATATTTTTCGTACATCGCCGCTTCCGCTTCGCCTACGTGTTCCACATACATTTTCCATGAGGTGTTCAAGTCAAAATGCACATGCTCCGCGCGGCAGTATTGGACAAGCCCCGCAATATGCCCGATCGGAAAAGAAAATTCATGCAGCAGCCGGGAGCCCGGCGTCTCGACCGTAGCGGCCCCGTTATGCGCAATCAGCACCCCCTCAAATCCCATTTGCTCCATAATCGGAACCGAGCTTTCCGGTGCTCTCCCGGTACACAGCACGATACGGCTCCCCGCCTCATGAACCCGCCGGAGTGTGGATACCGTACGCTCTGTCAGCTCGTAATTGTCGTTCAACAGCGTTCCGTCCACATCAAGCGCAATTAATTGGTATTGCATTTCCTGCCCACTTCCTTCTCTAGCTCTTATGATATTCACCATGCTCCTTTAAAGACAGCCGTTCTTTTTCCGTCAACTCCCGGTACTTCCCTGCAGGAAGATTCGGGTCAAGCTTCAGCGGTCCCATGGCGATCCGTTTGAGAAAAACGACGCGTTTCCCAACCGATTGGAACATGCGTTTTACCTGATGAAACTTCCCTTCCATAATGGTGAGCTCAATACGGGACAGCTCGGATTGCGCCGGGTTTCCCCTGTGCAGAATGACAAGCTCCGCCGGCATCGTGACGTACCCGTCATCCAACGTGACGCCGCGGGCAAACGCAGCCTTATCGCTTTCGTCTACGGCTCCCTCTACCTCGGCATAATACGTTTTGGGCACATGCTTGCGGGGAGACAGCAATTGATGAGCCAGCTTGCCGTCATTGGTCAGCAGCAGCAGCCCTTCCGTATCTTTATCCAGCCGTCCGACGGGAAACAAATCAAAATGGGCGTACCTACTATCGATCAGATCCAGAACAGTACGGTCCCGGGTGTCTTCCGTGGCCGAAACAACACCCTGCGGCTTGTTCAGCATCAGGTAAACGAATTCCCGGTACACGACCGGCTCTCCGTCCACATGGATTTCATCGCGCTCCGGATGCACCTGCTGCCCGCTGTCTTTGACCGTCCTGCCATTCACACTGACGGCTCCGCGTTTTACCAGCTGTTTGATCTCGCTGCGCGTACCGAAGCCCGTATGAGCGAGAAGCTTGTCTAAACGAAGCGTTGCTTTCATCTCTATGTCCACCTCCAGCCGGGAGGATATTCGTTCTTGAGCAGGCCGTCCTGCCATTTGGCCCAGCCGGCGGGAAAACCGTCGATGCAGACGAGGCAGTAGCCCTTGGCCGGCACACCTTCTCCGGCCGTACGCAGCTCGTCGGGGGCGTGCATCAGCGTCTCGCCCTTCAAGTAGCGCACGGCCCGCGGATCGTCGGCCGTGAAGGTCACCGTACGCAGCGCCTCCTCCGCGCGCAGCCCCATCGCCAGCGCGTGCGACGGCACAAAGCGCTGGCCCGCGGCGCTGCCGAGGTACCAGCCGGGCCGGATGACCCGGACTCCGTCCAGCGGCGGCAGCCCCATTGGCGCAGCGTACACATGCTCGCCGCGGCACACAAGGCCCGCGGCGTCGTACGGCGCCGCCGCCAGCTGTTCCGCCGCAAAGCGCGCAAGCGCCTCGCGCGGGTCGGCCGCCGCGGCCTTCGCGGGCCGCTTGCCTTCCCGGCGTGGCGCCTTAGCGGCGGCCTGCGTCACGAAGGGCCGCGCGCCCGCCTCCTCCGGCGCAGCCTGCCCGCGATGGCGCAGCACCGCGACAAAGTGGCCTTCGCCCTCAAGGCGATGGGGCCACAGCTTTGCCGTGCCGGCAACCTCGGCCGCGCGGCCGCCTTGTTCGCCCAGCCAGTCAGGACGTCCCGGCATCCAGCCGCTGCGTTCCGGAATCGGCTCCACCTCGAATAAAGGATGCGCTTCAAGAAACTCCGCGATGATCGCTTCATTCTCCTCCGGCGAGAACGTGCAGGTCGAATACACCAGCCGACCGCCGGAACGCAGCATACGAGCCGCCTGCCGCAGCAAGATCCGCTGTATCGCAGCGTACTTCCCGGGCCAATCCGGACGCCAGGCTTTCGCCATGTCCTCTTCCTTGCGGAACATCCCCTCCCCCGAGCAGGGGGCATCGACCAGGATTTTATCGAAATATCCGGCGAAAGGCTCCACCAGCTTGTCCGGATTTTCATTGAGCACAACCGCGTTTCGAACTCCGCTGAGCTCGATATTTTTCACCAGCGCCTTGACCCGGTCCGGATGCACGTCATTGGCGACAAGCACGCCGGTCCCCTGCAGCTTCCCGGCGAGCTGGGTGGTTTTGCCCCCGGGCGCGGCGCACAAATCAAGCACCCGGTCGCCGGGACGTACGTCGAGCAGCTCCGCAGGCGCCATAGCGCTTGGCTCCTGGATGTAGTATAGTCCGGCATGGTAATGCGGATGCTTCCCCGGACGATCCTCTTCACGGTAATAGAACCCGGTTTCCGTCCAGGGCACCGGCTCCAGCCGGAATTTCGTCAGCTCCTGAAACCGGGACGGCTTGAGCTTCAATGAATTGACACGCAGCCCGTACAGCCGCTCCTTATGGTAGGAAGCCAGAAAATCCGCAGACTCCGCCCCCAGCAAACGTTCCATTTTATCCAAAAATGCTTCAGGCAGCATCAGCACCGTCATCAGTTCTCAACTCACTTTAATTGTTCTACAGGCATTAGTCCAATTGTACTTATTATCGTCCGGCTCCGCAACGAGCGGGTCCCCGCATCCGCTTCAACCGCTCATGTCATCCGCAAGTTCGAAATTCCTTCATTTTTAGGGTACAATCGTAGAAGGAACCGAAAGAGTAAGTAACGAATATTTTGAAAGAACGTTACATCACTAAGAAGAAAAGAGGAGCACTATGAAAAAGCTTGGCATTTATTTATCCATCATCGTCGTTCTCTTCGGCGCGCTTTATTTTGTAAATCAGCAGGCCAATCAAGCCAAATACGGCAAGTATGCCGATAATGTATACGGCATTGACCCGAGCAAGCTTCATCCCGAAACGCTGAAGCTGCTTGACGATCCTAACTACCAGAACATTATTTTACCTGACGCACTGGACAAGAAAATCGCCGCACAGGAAGATTTTTTCCTCTACTATTTTGCATCCACCTGCTCCCACTGCAAAGCGACGACTCCGGTGCTGATGCCTGTCGCCAAAGAACTGAACGTGGATGTCAAACAATTTAACCTGGAGGAATACCGTGACGCCTGGCAGCGGTATAATATTCAATTCACGCCTACTTTCGTATATTATAAAGACGGCAAAGAAGTAGAACGTCTGGAAGGCGAACAAACCGCCGATACGTTCCGCAGCTTTATCGCCAAACATAAACAATAGCCCTTCACATAGAAGCAGAGGAGCCGCTGTCCTCTGCTTTTTTCAGCCCGTTGTCCCTATGATCCCGGGGCCTTCACGGCGCATCCTCTTCATGAGCCTCCGGCGGATGCAGGCGAAGCTCTTCCACCAGCGCTTCCAGCTGCGGATCCGTGACCCGAATATCCAAATCGTAAAAAGCAAACGGTTCTTCCTCCAAACGAAGAAGCTTCGCCAGATACGTTTTGCTGTCCTCGCGAAGCTGGTGCAGATCGATCCCGAGACGATCGCCCGGATATCCCTCCAGCTTTTCTATCGCAGCGGTAAACAACTTTATCGCCCCGTTCACATTCCCGTTCCTATAATGGTAAAGGCCTACCGCTACCTGCAGCAGGCCTTGATAAAGAGGATTTCGGCCTTCTTCCAGCCACAATTCCTCCATCACCTCGTGACATTCGAAGTAATCCCTTGCTTCATTAAAATAGTATACAAACTGTACATACAGAGGATCATAGGTATTCAAAGGGCAACCCTCCCCCATTTTATCCGGAGCCGGTTTACGGCGTAGAACCTTTTTTGGCCCGGATGATGGCATCTTCGATTTCGCTGGAAAGACGCTTCAAATGCCAGACGTCATCCGTATCCCAAAGCTCGTTGAAGCGCAGCTGAAACTGCGCCGCCTCGCGAACCCGGTGGTAAAAATACAGCTCCTGGATGCCGTTTAGAACCCGGTTGACGATGTTCGATTTATCCTCGAACAGCTTCTGAGCTTCCATAATTTCCTCGCGGATGTTGCTCATTTCCTGGTCGAGCAGAAACGCCGCTTCCGCCGCCTTGCTGAGCCGGTTCAGCACCTTCTCCGGCAGGCTTTCCCGATATTTATAGTTCAACGAATGCTCAATCGTAGCCCAAAAATTCATCGCCAGCGTGCGGAGCTGGATTTCGGCCAATACCCGCTTCATACCGAGCGCCGTTTGTACCGGGTATTCTACGATCATATGGTAGCTGCGGTAGCCGCTTGGCTTTTTATTGAGAATGTAATCCTTCTCGTAGATCAGCTTCATATCCTCGCGTTTGCGGATCAGTTCGGCCAGCCGTTCAATGTCCTCGACGAATTGGCACATGATCCGGATCCCGGCAATATCCTCGATACCTGTCTCCAGCTTTTCCATAGGCACATTGAGCCGCTTGGATTTTTCCAGAATGCTCGAAATCCGTTTGACCCGGCCCGTGACGAATTCAACCGGAGAATATTCCTCCCAGATTTTCAGTTCTGCGCGCATGGTTTTGAACTTTACTTTCAATTCCTCAACCGCTTGTTCATAGGGCATAAGGAATTTTTTCCAATCGCGTCCGTCCACTCGCTACTCCTCCATTCTCCTAGCCTCGATGCTCTGAACCGATCGCTTCGGAAATATGCTTGAAACCGTCCTTTCGAAGTAAAGCCCGAAGTCCCTCGTTAATGCGTCCGATAAGAGCAGGACCTTCATAGATCAATCCCGTATAGACTTCAACCAGACTGGCCCCGGCCCGTATTTTTTCATAGGCGTCTTGCGCGGAGAAAATCCCCCCCGAACCGATAATCGGAAGCTGCCCGCCTGTTGCTTTGTAAACAGCGCGAATGAGCTGCGTGGATCGCTTAGTGAGCGGACGGCCGCTCAATCCCCCGGCCTCGCTGCGGTGCACACTCTGCAGCCCGTCGCGGGAGATGGTCGTGTTCGAGACGATGATGCCGGAAATATTGCTCCGCAAGATCGTATCCACCATATATTCCACTTCTTGCGGCTGCAGGTCCGGAGCGATTTTCACCAGCACGGGCTTTTCCCTTCCGCCAAAGCGCGCATGCTGCTTGCGTACCTCGTCCTTTACGGCAGCAAGCAGCCTGGACAAGTCGTCTCCATGCTGAAGATTGCGCAAATCCGGCGTATTCGGAGAGCTGATATTCACAACGAAAAAGTCGCCGTAACCATACAGCGCCTGGATGCATGCACGGTAATCTTCCTCCGCCTGCTCGTTTGGCGTCGATTTATTTTTGCCGATATTAATCGCCAGCGGGATCGTTCGCTTCCCCTGATTCCGCAAATTACGCTTCATTCCTTCAATGCCTACATTATTAAAGCCCATTCGGTTGATCAGCGCAGCGTCCTCCGGCAGTCTGAACAAGCGGGGCAGCTCATTGCCCGCCTGGGGCTTGGGCGTTACCGTTCCAACCTCCATAAACCCGAAGCCGATGTTTGAAAATGCGGGGACCGCCTTCGCATTCTTATCCAGTCCCGCTGCTAATCCGACAGGATTGGCAAACGTAATTCCCCAAAGCTGCATCTCCAGCTCAGGAGCCGGCCGAACCCCCCATACCCAACGGAGCAGCATTCGCCCCCCTGGCAGCTTACCGACCGTATGCATTCCGTCAATGATAACATGATGCGCTTTTTCCGGGTCCATCCCAAATAGAACCGGTTTGGCGATTTTTTTGTAAAGCATACTTCTGTCCTCTCCCCGCACGTTCTCTCGTCTTTTACTCTCTTTTGACAGTGTATCGTTTTGCGGGACAAAAATAAAGAGGACAAGCTGCAAAATCCCCCTGCCAATCCGGCTGCATTATGTTAATATTATGTTTAAACTCACTCTTTCGGAAGGGCCGATTGTCATGCCAAAGAAAAAAAACTCCTCCTATTTGCAGCGCAAAGCGAAGGAGCAGCCGAACAAAAAGCTGATCATCTGGATCAGCTCCATATTTGCAGCGATTGTCATCATCATGGCCGTACTCCTCATCCTCGGCAGCTAGCCATCCTCCAGGGAAGCCCGAAGCCTCTGTCCGGCCAAGCCGACCTTTCAGTTCAGCCATCGGTACACTTTCCCCGGGTTCGTTTCCCCGGTCTGCAGCGGCAGCCTGAACGGGCTCCCGCTGCGTGATTCTTCCGCCGGCAGCAGCCCTCTGCCGATCGTTACCGGTGTACCGAGCGGCGTCATGTCGAACAGTTCTTCCACATCCTCTTTGCGCATCCGGATACAGCCCAGGGACTCGTCCTTGCCGATGCTCGACGGCCGGTTCGTTCCGTGAATGGCATAAAGGGTATCCGAAAGCGTCATGCCCCGGCTGCCGAACTCTCCGTTCGACTTCCCGTTCGGGTTGCGGACCTTTTCCGTGATCGCAAAGGTCCCTTCGGGCGTACGGTCGCCTCCCAGCCCGACGGCGTAGCTGCGCACGATCAGATTGCCGCTGACTAGAGCCAAACGGTGGGCGGACTTGTCGACCACAATCCGCAGCGGCTCCTTCATCGGCCTCGTCAAGCCTTCCGCGCCCGGCATGGCCTCTGACGCTTTTGGCGACCCGTTTTGCTTTACCCATTCGGCCGTTTCGGCAGCGATTTCATCTTTCTGCCGGTCGAACAGCTCCTGCATGTCCGCGGTAACGCCGGGCAGCACATTACCGGGATAAGGCGCGGTTAATTCCGTCAACTGCTCCGGTGCCCGGCCATTCGCTTTGGTATAATACGCTATGGCTGATTTCAGCACGAGCTCCTGCTCCTTTTTGGACATCCATGCGGCTACGATCTGCTCCGCCTTGCCAGGATCGGCCGGCTGACAGCCGCAGCTCTCGGCATCATGGTAATTGATTTGCTGCTGCGAAGCATCCTGCTTCGCTTCGACGGAAAGCAGCACCTCCGGCTTTCTCAGCCAGCTGATCCACGAGGTTTGTCCCATCGGAATCCCCCTGGCCAAAATCGCGAAGCTGCTGATTCTCTCCTCCAGCAGCATGCTCTGTAAAGCGGCTCCGATCCTTTCCTGGGTCTTCCCTCCGGTAATATAATAGACTTTTGTCTCCTGCAGCTGTGCGGGGGTTACGCCTTCCGGGAGCGGCACTTCCTTCTCCGTTACGTATACAGGCAATGAAGGAGCGCCTGGCGCGAATAATACCGCAGCCGCCAACATCAGGAGCGCCAAGCCTAATCGGAGACGGCCCATACGGCGGCGGCGCTTGCGGGTCGAGCCCCAACCCCGGATCTGCTCCAATGCTTCGGGGGGCAGATTGACCTTCTGATTCTCATAAGCCTCGTATATTTCGCCTGCCTGGGCGTAACAATACAGCGCCTTGCCTTGTTTGCCCTGCGCTTCGTATTCGCGTCCAAGCAAGTACCACGCCATCTTATTGTTCGGATGCTCTTTGACATATGTTTTTAAATACTGCGGGTCCTGCTTAAAAAAGAGTTGAAGCTGATCTTTTGGATCCTTCGATTTCAAGAGCATTCCCCTCTTTCCGCCTCGTCCACTAAATTATCGGCGTTTGCCGTGCGGTTTTTGAGAGTATGGGGAACAAAAACGCCTTCCGCAGGCCGAACGATCGGCCGGGAAGGCGAATTTCATTGAAAGTCGGAAGATAGCCCTCTTCCCGGCTTTGAACGTTTAACGCGCAGTGTCGATGGTCTTATGACGGAGGATGGCCGTACGGGAAGCGTTATCCCATTGGACGTCCAGGCCGATTGCTTCTGCAACGAAACGTATAGGAACGAACATGCGGTCCTGCTTGATATAAGGCGCCGCATCCGTTTCCGAGCTCCATTCCCTGCCTTTTGCCGTCCGCTTTAATCCATTCCTGTCCATGCCCATTTCAATGATTGTACCGTCCTTGCTGAGCCGTACGGTGCGGGTCCCGGCGTCGAACGTCACTTCATAGCCAAGCGCTTCCGCCAGGGTGCGGACCGGTACCATCGTGCGGCCGTTTGTCAAATCCGGATGGACTTCGAATGGAATCCATTGATCGTCTACTACGACCTTGACGTTGTTGTCCTTGGGCAAATCCGCCGGAAGGCTGTACAAACGAATTTGACGCAGCTTGTTGTTATAGGCATCCGCCACCAGAATGCTGCCGTCAGCTTGTACGGCTACACCGGTAGGCCTATGCATCCGCGCGTGTCCTTCAATGCCGTCCAGCTCGCCCGTGGTGCTGCCTGGTACGCCTGCAAGCGTAGTAACCCGGCCGTTCCATAAATAACGAACCGCGTGGTTTTGACTGTCCGCAATAATCAGCCCGCCTTCCCTTGTCCGTGCCAGGCCGAGCGGGAAGTTGAATCTGGCATGGCCCGCTTCTCCGTCCGCATAATCCCCCGGAGCATACAAGTCTTTGGTCGCGGAGGCGGTCCCTCCTCCGGCTACGGTGGTTACCGTACCCGCCTGCAAATCGATATAGCGAATGCGTTGATTGCCCGAGTCGCTGACATATAAATTGCCTTTGTCGTCCATCACGAGCCCGCCCGGCTCGTTAAATTTCGCCTGTTTCAAGTCGCCGTCGGCGTAATCGCCGGCCGGTGAAGCCTGGCCCGGAGACACTTCCACGGCCCGGGTTGAAGGGGCATTCAGCGTCTTTACCTCACCGGACGGAGTAATGCGGCGGATGACATGATTGAGCGTATCCGCTACATACAGCGTTCCGTCAGGCGCGGCAACCACATCCGTCGGGCGGTAGAAGGAGGCGTCTTTTCCCCTGCCGTCCTTTAATCCGATCAAACCGTTTCCGGCTACGGTAGAGACTCTGCCGGAAGCGTCGATTTTCCGGATCGCGTGATTCCCCGCATCGGCTACATAGACATTGCCTCCGGCATCTACGGCCATCCCGTGCGGCTCCTGGAATAGAGCCATGTCGCCCGGTCCGTCCAAAAGACCTCCGACCGGAAACCCTTTACCGTCCATTTCATACAGGATGCCCGCGTAGGTGCCGACCCTTCCTTGAGCCAGCATGCGAATCATATGATTCCTTGAATCCGAAATCAGTACCGTGCTGTCCGGCAGCACGGTAAGCCGGGACGGAATACGAAACGTCGCATTCTTCTCCGCCCCGTTCATGCTGCCCATATCCCCGGAGCCTGCCTGACTGGTGACATTGACCATGATCTGCTGCTCCGGGCCCCGGAGACTATCCGTTTCCCAAGAGGCGGCTAAGGCGCCCTGACCGCCGATCATGACGGAAGCCAGGACGGCTAAAGCGGCCCGTAGTACAGCTTTATTCATTGGTTTCTCCTTCCGTACGCACAAACCTTTACCTCGTTATAACCGTGATCGATTGCGGGCTTGTCAGCTCGTAAACGGTCCTGCCTTCTTTATCGACGACCTTCACGTATACCAGCTCGACATTCGCCGTATTGGCGGCCGAATCCAACACTTGCAGCGGAATGCGCGCCAACAGTCCGGATCCGTTCAACCGGATGTGATCCACAGGCTGATCTGGACCGGTTTCATATTGCGATGCTGCGTATATCAGCTCATTTTGCGTCTCACCCTTGTGCTGGGTCAATGTCTCTGCAGCTTGCCGGTCCTTGAATACAGCACTGGCCGCATTCGTAAATTTCGCTGTTTGCCTATAGTTCAATTCGCTCTGATTGTAGACGAGGTGAGCCTCCACGGCGTAGAACGGCTCCTTGTCCGTAAAATGCCGCATTTCCAGATCAAGATGAATAAAGCCGTTTACAGGCGATCCATGCTGCTTGACCGTTACGGCCGGCTTAACAGGACCCGGCACTTGTATGGCAGGTTCTCCGCCGCCGGATGGACCGCCGCCAGCTGGCGGTGCCGGGGTATTGGAATTCATCAGCTCCCCGAGCTTGAGCCGATTCTCCAAGAACTTCCGGCGTTCCGAATCGGACAATTGATTCATCAAGGCTTCCGAGGCTCTCTGATTGGCAGCGTCCTCCGTCTTTCGGTTCTCCTCCGCCAACCTGTTCCTTTCGCCTGCCAGCTCCGCCAAATAAGGCCCCAGCTTCCGCATAGCCTGCTCCATCCGGAGCCGTTCCAGTCTTGCAGGGCTTGCTTCCGTATTCCTGTTGACCTGCTTCAGCCTTTCAATGGCCGGGTCCAGCCCTGCCGTCCTGTCGACTGCCGGGGGCTGCGTCAAGTCGATTCTCTTGCCCGGATCCGTAATCCGGGCATTCACTTCATCTACCTTTCGCGGATCCAGCTTGTTTGCTCTCACGGCCTCTTGAACCAGTTCCGTCACGAGAGCGTCGAAGTTGCGCAAGACGTTGTCCAATTCATCCTGCGTAAGGTACCTCAGAATCGACCGGTCGTCCGGCTGCCGGATGCCTTGATTGAATTGTTCCTGCATCCGGTTTTTTATTCCTTCATTCTCCGCCTGAATCTCCGGTATGGCGGTCAGGAATGCTTCCAGCACTCGCGGCGATGCAGACTCGACGATGGCTTTGGGTTCCGCATAATATACCAGAATCCTTAAATCCTCGGCCTGCGCCCGCAAATCCATGTCGATTTGCTGCGCCGGGTATACGGCAGCAGATCCCGACGGATGGCCTTCCGAACCGGTGGAAAGCGTCGACGTCGCCTCTACGATACCCGCCGCCACGTACATGGTCGTTCTGCCGGTAACCGGATCGACAAGCGTCATATATTGCGTCCCCCGAACACCCATGACGGCCGTAGGCGTCTCCACCTCGAACTCATCCTCCGGGCTCACCAGCGATTTCACCTTTGCCCATAACGAACCGGCCCATGCTTTCACTTTGGACTTTTTGCCGCCGTTCTCCTCCAGCAAATCCGCGATATACACTTCCGCGTTCGAACCGATCGTCAGTTCATCCTCACGGTCAACGATGCGTATGACGACGGAAGAAGAAGACCCTGTCGATATGGCGTCGCCTCGGTTCAGGCTCAAATTCACATAGGCGCGGTGCGACTTTGAACCCCCGGATTTGGTGTAAGTCACATTCCCTTTGACCTCAACCACTACTGCAGCGCGCACGCTTTTAGCCTGAACGGGCGGGGCCGGTACGAATGACAGCATAGAGAAGAGCAGGGCGAACATCATCAACCACATGAACACTGCTGCCCGTTTTTTCCTTTTCAACCGATTTGCTTTCTCCACCTGAAAACCCCTTTCTTTAACGCAGAAGCAGGAATCCCGTCCTTCCCGGAAGCCGGAGCCCCTTTGACGCCCGCCACCTCGAACAGCTTCAAGGGAAGGCTTTTGCCTTTCATCCGCTTTTCCCCGGCATAGCGGTATTCGAAGTATGCTTTGGTCAGCTCATACGTCGCTTCGGATACGAGAATCTGGTTTGGCTCCGTATGGGATTCGATTCGTGCCGCCGTGTTGACGTGATCTCCGATCGCCGTATAATCCACGCGGAGGTAGGAACCGATGTTGCCGACAACGGCTTCGCCGGTGTTAATCCCTATGCCGACACTGAGGGTTACGCCGTATTTCTCACATATTTCTGCCCTGACCTTCTCCATTCCCTTTTGAATTTCATAGGCCGTTTTGACCGCGTAATAAGGATGGTCAGGTACGTCGAGCGGCGCATTGTACAAGATCATCGCGGCATCGCCGATGAATTTGTCAATTGTGCCATGATTGTGCAGCGCCCGTTCGGTGATCAGGTTAAACAACCTATTGAGACAATCGACCACTTCCTCCGGCTTCAGCTTCTCTGAAAGCGGAGTGAATCCGCGCACATCCAGGAACAGGATCGAAAGCTCCTTGCTGATGCCCCCCAGCTGAATTTCCCGCTTGCTGTCGGCGATGGATTTGACCAGGTCGGGTGAAAGGTAGCGGCCGAATTGCCTGGTGATATAATTTTTTTGTCTGGTCTCAAAATAAGCTTTCATGGCCAGATTGCCCAGATAGGTTATCACGCCGCATACGGCTGCAGCCATAACATCCAAATATTGCGAGCTGAAGGCAAACAGCGCGAACTGGCCGCCGAACAGCATAAGAATGACGCCTGACGCCGCGATGATGCCCGCATTAGCCTTCAGTCTCCAGGTGCTGAAGCCGAGCAGCAGCATGGTAAGTAAAGCCAGCGCCATCCCAAATGCCTTATGCACCGGGGTAATCACTTGGCCCGTTAAAATCTGATTCAGTATATTGGCATGCGCGTAAACCATATGCATGTGCTTCTCTACGGGCGTAATCCCTTGATCGGACCCGGGGGCGGTGTAGCCCACAAGCACCAGACGGTCGCGGAACGTCTCGGCAGGCACCGTTCCATTCCATGCGTCAATGAAAGAAACGGTTTCGAAATCGTTCTCCTTGCCATCCCAACGGATCAGCATTTCGGATTGGGGACGTTTGTCTATCAAGGGCAAATCCAGAAACCGGCTTACATCCAACCCGGCCAACTGCGCCATAGCAAGGCTCAGCGTCGGGTATACTCCCCGCGGAGTATCAATTTGCATCCAATGGGAGCGGACTACCCCATCGCTGTCCAGCGTCATGTTGATATGTGTTCTGTATACAGAACGGCTGAACATCGGAATCGGATCCGTCACAGACCGGGCCTTGATCAGCTCGCCCGCTTTGACCGTGGTCGTTCGCTGAAACTCTCCTTCCACATGGGCATGAGAGGGGATAAGGATATTGCGGTGTTTGGCAAGCTCTTCGGCCAGCGCCTTGTCGCTCTCCGGGTTATTGCTGTCCGTATACAGCTCGATATCGAAAGCGATGACTTTCGCTCCCGCTTCCTCCAGGCGGGAAATCAGTTCCGCATAAATCCTTCGATCCCAGGGGTATGGACCGGCTTCCTTGATCGACCGCTCATCTATCCCGATGACGAGAATGTCTTCATGCGGTGCTTGCAACATGGTTTGCCTGATATTAAAATCATATAATGAATTGGACAGCACCTGTAACGGGCCGGTCGCCAGAAGCAGTACGCACAGCAGTGCGATGAAACCATTGCCTATAAGGGTAACCCCGGCTTCGCTCATTCCTTTTTTCATAGATTACCCCCTACGCCAACTCGCAAATTACCAATTTTTATATTACCATATAATCCTATACATCCGGCGAAAAAAATGTAGAAAAACAGAAAAAAGGCCTGTTCCCCGCATCAGGAACAAGCCTTGTTATAATTCTGAAGTCTTACTTATTGAAAGGAGCGTCCGCCACTTTAATGGAATCCGTAGGGCAGCCGTCTTGCGCATCCTGCAGATCATCGTACAGATCTTCCGGAATTTCAGTTACGCCTTTGTTGCCGTCGTTATCGTAGATTACCTCAGCAAGACCCTCATCGTCGTAATCGTAAATGTCAGGTGCCGTTGCGCCGCAAGCACCACAGGCGATACAGGTTTCTTTGTCCACCCATGTGTATTTAGCCATGTCTAATCTTCCTCCCTTATTGTTTACCTCATCCTAAAATATAATATAAATGCCTATAAAGTTCAAATAGAAAGTAGCGAACATAATGATAACGTATCGTTATAGGTTTTCGATAAAGCACGCTATCGATTCAATATCGTCCGGCTGAAAAACAGGGCAGTCCGGAACACGGTGTTCGGCCAAAGCAACATCGGTTGTAACCCAAGCGACGGGCGGAACCGGGAGGGAGCTAACGATATCCGCCTGCTCTTCGGTACGGAAGACGGCGATTTTCGCGTGCGGCTCGCGCTTGAATCCTTCCACGAAAATATACTGGTAGCGCTCCTGCAGCGTTTCGATCATATCGGATAGCGGCATTATCCGACGTTCATAGGTCCGGACGGAATCCGGCGATATGACAATGGAAGCCGAGGCCCCCGATTGAATAAACCGGGCCGAGTCCGTATCGGCCGCTTCTTTATAATGCCCGTGCCCGTCGTGTTTTATGACGGCCACGTTTATGCCTTTGGCCTCATAGTGCTCCGTCAATCTCCGGATTAACGTGGTCTTGCCGCTGTTCGCATAGCCGGTAAAGCCGATCACCTTCGTTTTCACTCCTCTTCCTCCAGTCCCTTTAATCTGAGGTGATCCATTTGCAGGGAGGTGCCGCGGATTTTTGCGTTGCGGATCAGCGTCGAAGGGTCGTTGCCGAGCATTCCCGCGGTAAGAACGGCTCCCTCGCCGAATTTGTCGCGCAGCGCATCCAGTGTTTGGGTCAATTTCTCTTTCGCAGGCTGCTTCTGATAGCTGAATAAATCCAGCTGAACGGCGGCTTCCCGTTTGGGAGACAGACTTTGCAGCGTGATCCCCAGCAGCCTTACCGGATCTCCCGCCTTCCAATGCGTGTCGAACAGGCGGCAAGCAAGGCGGTAAAAGTCCGAGGCGTCCTCCGTCGGTTCATTGAGCTTCGCCGCACGCGTGATGGTTTTCATATCGGGATCCCTGATGGTGATTTGCACGGTCTGAGCCAATAGCCCTTGCTTCCTCAGCCTCCGGCCCACCTGATCGGCCAAATTAAGGAATACCCGGTGAATATCGGCATACTCCGTATAATTGACCGGCAGGGTCGTCGTATGCCCGATCGACTTGCTTTGTTCCCGCTCCGGATTGACCGGCGAATCGTCCTCTCCGTTCGCAGCATGCTTCAAGACCGGCCCCAGCACGCCAAAATGATGCATTAAAACCGCCTCATCGGCATGCGCCAGCTGACCAAGCGTATGAATCTGCAGCCTTTTGAGCTTTTCGGCGGTTTTCTTCCCGATCCCGTATAAATAGGAGCATGGATGCGGCCAGAGCATGGCCGGCACGTCCCTTTTGCGCAGCACGGAAATGCCGTTGGGCTTCTTCATATCCGACGCCATCTTGGCGAGCAGTCTGTTGGGAGCTATGCCGATCGAACAAGGAAGGTGCAGCTCTTTGCGAATTCGTTCCTGAATGGCCGAAGCAATCTCAAGCGGTGTCCCGAACGTCTTGGAGCCTGTAATATCCACGTAGCATTCGTCAATAGACATGGCTTCGACCAGCGGCGAATATTCGTAAGCGATTTTCATAAACCGTCTGGAGAAGCTCCGGTAGAGTTCAAAATCCGGCTGGATGACAATCAGTTCGGGACAAAGCTTCAGCGCTTGCCCGACAAGCATCCCCGTCTTCACTCCCTTGCTGCGGGCCTTGTAGGAGCAAGTGACAATTATCCCTTTCCGCAGTTCCACGCTGCCGGCGACGGCCAGCGGCTTGTCTTTGTATTTGTCAGGTTCCACCGCCTCATGCACGGAACAATAAAATGCATTCATATCGATATGGAGTATGACTCTACCGTTCACGGGATAACCATCCCCGGTCCCCGGCTTTCTTTCCGGCATGTTCAAGGTCACCTCGCCCTGATGTCAGTATACTCGTCATTAAAAAGATAGGTGTTATTTTTATTTTAATAATATCCTTTACAAGAAACAATGTGCTATAATTATGAAATCTATTTTTCATTCATTTGATGGTGTATACAGGTTAATGGAACAGGAGGACTTTACCATGGGAGCCAAAATTAAAATATTCGATACGACCTTGAGAGATGGAACTCAAGGGGAAGGCATCAGCCTGTCTGTCGAAGACAAACTCAAAATCGCCCAGAAGCTGGATGAACTGGGCGTTTCCTATATTGAAGGCGGATGGCCGGGAAGCAACAATAAAGATATTGAATTTTTCATTCGTGTCAAGGAGCTTGGTCTTAAGCAGGCCAAAGTAACCGCTTTTGGCAGCACGCGCCGCAAGGACACTTTGCCTGAGAACGATGCCAACCTGAACCGCATTCTGGAAGTCGGTGTACAAGCCGCCGCGATTTTCGGCAAATCTTGGGATTTCCAGGTGCACACGGCTATTCAAACGACGCTTGAAGAAAACTTGGCGATGATTTATGATTCCGTCCGCTACTTGAAGAGCCGCGGTTTGGAAATCATCTATGACGCGGAGCATTTTTTCGACGGGTACAAAAGCAATCCGGAATACGCCCTGGCAACCATCAAGAAAGCGGAAGAAGCCGGAGCCGATTGGATTGCCCTCTGCGATACCAATGGAGGGACGCTTCCTCATGAGATATCGGAAATCGTTGCCGCCGTACGCCGGGCGGTGAAATGTCCGATCGGCATTCATGCCCACAATGACTGTGAGGTCGGGGTCGCTAACAGTATCGCCGCAGTTATGGCCGGAGCCACCCAGGTTCAGGGGACGATTAACGGATACGGAGAACGCTGCGGGAACGCGAATCTCGTCTCGATTATTCCGAACCTCCAATTAAAGTTGAAATATGATGTCATCAGCGACGAGCAGCTGGCAAACTTAACGAATGTCGCCCGTTACGTCAGCGAGATCGCCAACATGCACATGCCGATGAACCAGCCGTACGTCGGCACCGCTGCGTTCGCCCATAAAGGGGGCATCCACGTGTCCGCCATTTTGCGGAATTCCAGCACATACGAGCATATTACGCCGGAGCTGGTAGGCAACAAGCAGCGTGTTCTTGTTTCCGAGCTGGCGGGTCAAAGCAATCTGGTGTTCAAGGCGCAGGAGCTGGGACTCGATTTCAATACCAATAACCAGCAGACGAAGCAATTGATCGCCCAAATTAAAGAGATGGAGCATCAAGGCTATCAATTCGAAGGGGCCGACGCTACATTGGAACTGCTTATCCGCGGCGCATACGGACATCTGGAAGAAGTCTTCACGTTGGAATCCTTTAAAATCATGGTTGCCAAATCCGAGGACCAACCGGTTGTTTCCGAAGCCATCGTTAAAGTCAAGGTACACGGCGAGACTGTTTATAACGCTGCCGAGGGCAACGGCCCGGTCAATGCGTTGGATAATGCGCTGCGCAAATGCCTGATGCAGTATTATCCGGGGCTGCAAAATATGCACTTGACGGACTACAAGGTTCGCGTATTGGACGAGAAGGATACGACAGCCGCAAAAGTTCGGGTGCTGATTGAATCGTCCGATTTCCAATCCACATGGAGTACAGTCGGCGTATCCGAAAATGTCATTGAAGCAAGCTGGCAGGCGCTGGTCGACAGCATGCGCTACGCCTTGCTGAGCCAAACCCGGGCCGCCCGCCAACTTAAAGAACAGCAGCGGGAACAGGTCGGGCTCATCAATCATTAAAACCTATAGTAAAAGCCGCAGACTGTTTAATTCTTAAACAGGACTGCGGCTTTTTTTCAGGCCGCCGATTCGACGAGCCTTCTGATTTTTTTATCCAGTTCCTCTTTAGGGAGGACATGAATAACCTCCAGCAGCCTCCCCTGACGGTCGATCAGAAAGCTGGTCGGCACAAATAAAATCCGGTAAGCGGACGCCGCTTCTCCTTTCGAATCCAGAAGGACAGGAAACGTATAGCGATACTGCTGCACAAAGCTTTGCACCAGGTTTATACTGTCATCTTTTGTTACATTAACTGCATACAAATCGATTTTGCCTTGATACCGCTCGTATACCTGACTTAAATCAGGCGCTTCTTCATGGCAGGGCCTGCACCAGGATGCCCAAAAGTTTATCACCAACGGTTTATCCCGGGCTCCGCCAAGCCGATAATCCGAGCCGTCCAGCCCCTGTAATATGATTTGGGGCACAGGCTGACCTACAGCCAGCCGGTTCATTGCCGATGCAGCTTGTGTAGAGGACTCAGGCCCCCTGACATGTTGGTAAAAGGCAATGCCTGCCAAAAGCAACGCGACCAGCAGCAGTATTGCGTTTTTTTTCATGAGTGGTTCCTCCAGTCCGACCCGCTGTGCTTCTCCTCCTAAGTATTCCCCTCATTTACAGAAAGATTTCAGGCTGTGCCTTTGTTTCTGCTGGAATAAGCCGGAAGGCATGATCCCGCTAGGGTACGGGAACATTAGAGCTACATTCTTTTGTCTTCAGAGGGGCAGGTTCGACATGGAAAAAAGCAAAAGGAAAAAGCTTCAAATTTTTTTCGACAGCGATATTGAACCGCAATACAAATCGGAGGAATCAGGCCGGAACAATGAGGCGTCCAAAGGGCAGGTCTGGGAATTTATCGCTATTGCCACCGTACCTCTGGTGCTTGTGCTCGGGAATTCCATGCTCGTTCCCATCCTGCCGGATATGCAGGAACGGCTGGGGATCAGCCAGTTTCAGAGCAGCCTCGTCATCACCCTGTTCTCCGTCACGGCGGGCCTGGTCATTCCGCTTTCCGGCTATTTGTCCGACCGCTTCTCCAGAAAGGCCATTATGATCCCTTCATTAATTATATATGGGGCTGCGGGGGTATTGGCAGGCTTCGGGGCCGTGTGGAACTCCTACACGGTGATCATTATCGCAAGAGCCATCCAAGGACTTGGAGCGGCAGGTACGGCTCCCATCGCTATGGCCTTGGCGGGCGATATGTATAAGGAAGCAACGGAAAGCAAGGCGCTCGGCTTGACCGAAGCTTCGAATGGAGCCGGAAAGGTCATCAGCCCGATCCTGGGCGCGCTGCTCGCCTTGTGGGTATGGTACGCCCCCTTTTTCGCTTTCCCTTTCTTTTGTCTCATGTCCTTACTGGCCGTTATGTTTCTGCTTAAAGAACCGAAAAAAGAAAAAAAAGCTCCCGAACCGGGGCCATACATGAAAAATATCGGGAAGGTGCTGAAAGAAAAAGGCCGTTGGCTAATCACGTCCTTCTTTGCAGGATCCCTGGCGTTGTTCGTCTTATTCGGCGTCCTGTTTTATTTATCCGACATTCTTGAGCTCGAGCCTTACTATATTGACGGCGTCAAAAAGGGATTTGTGCTGGCTATTCCCCTCCTCGGCCTGGTGGTTACCTCTTACACAACCGGCTCCGTCATCAAGAAGAACGGAATACTGATGCGGTGGCTTATGAATATCGGACTTGCTTTGATGACCGTGTCTTTGGGCTTATGCATTTTCTTCTTTAACCAAAATCTAACCTTGTTCATCGGCTTGCTGACGCTCAGCAGCATCGGTACGGGACTCCTCCTGCCTTGTCTGAATACGATGATTACCGGCTCTGTCGAACGCGAACAGAGAGGCATGATTACTTCCATATACAGCAGCCTGAGATTTTTGGGTGTTGCGGCCGGACCGCCCTTATTTGGCTGGATGATGGAAAAATCGCATCAGATTGTATTTATTTCCGTTACGGCATTGGCCTTATTGGCGCTTGGCCTCGTATTTTTCTTCATTAAACCGGAGGGGAAGGTCGGAGGCTAAAAGGGAGGCGTGCAGGCGCCGGATCCTGTATAATGGTGCTAACCATCCTGTTTGGAATGAGGTCGCCGTTATACGATGAGCATACTGAAAAGCTTATGTATCCGCCGTGAGGCATGGACTGCCATGCTTCGGCACTGCATCGAGCAAAAGCCGCAGGAGGCCTGCGGTTTTCTGTTTGGGAGCAATGAAAGAGAGATGGATTATTTTGTACCGGTAGCCAACGTCCACAACGAGCCGGAGCGGCATTTTTTGATGGATCCGGAAGAAATGATTCGGGCTTTATTTGCTGGGCGCCATGGGAATCAGAAACCTGCGGGGATCGTGCATTCGCATCCGCGCACCCCTCCCGTTCCTTCGGCAGAGGACATACGGTCATCCTGGCGGGGAGCAGCATGGCATTGGATTGTCTCTTTGGAAGATCCCCAAATCCCCTTGGTGAAGGCTTATCAATATGTCCAGCAAGGAGACGGAACCTGGCACTATACTTCCTACCCCTTTGAAATCCTGGAATCAGACTGTAAATAAAAAAATCCCGGTTCACGAATCCGCCAATCCGCTCGCCGGAGAAGAGTCAATGATAACTTAATTGCGTATACAGGTCGCCCAGTGTCTGGATATCTCTGGCTTGCACTTCCAGCATCAGTTTGGACCACAGCCTCGCCGTCATCAAAGCATCCTCAAGGGCGTGATGGCGCTTGGTCACTTCAACTCCGTACAGATCAAGCAGCGTATCCAGATCATAGGCTTTCAGCCTGGGATTCAGCCACTTGGCGATCATCATAGTGTCGAGCAACCGGTGGGACAGGCTCACTCTGGAGGTTTTCCACAGCGCGGAATTGAGGAAATGCTTATCATGCCCGGAACCGTGGGCGACAAGCACCTTCCGCTGCACAAACTCAAGAAACCCTCTGAGCGCATGCAGCAGGTCCGGCGCTTCTGCCACCATTTCATTCGTGATCCCGGTCAGCTTCTCAATTTCGTCCGGAATCGAACGTTTCGGATGGACCAGGCTGTAGAAGGTTTGGCTTTCGGCAATCTGGCTTCCGTTAACCGAGACCGCACCGAAAGCAATGATTTCATCCCCGTTATAAGGAGAGAATCCGGTGGTTTCCAAATCGAATACCACCAGTTCCACCGAATGTAAAGGAATGTCGTACAATGAATTTTTCCGTTGCTCCTTCATGATGGATCGAATGAAGGCCATCTGCTGGGCGCTCTGCACATCGAACATCGAGGTAAGAGCAGAAGTGAACCCGCCCGTTTTGTACAGATGCCACATCCTTCCGGCCGGCTTCATATCCTTCATTGAAGATCTCTCCTAACCCTTTTCTATCTTTTAGCAAATTTGCTTTTCACATACTTCTGCAGATCGATTCCGATACGCAGACAACGTTTAAGCTCCGTTATTCGTTCCTTGGTCAACTGTTCCGGTGTAAGCTTCCCGCGGGTAGTGTAGTGGCTGCCTTCTATTTGATAAGGCGTCATGGAACGCAGCTTCAGGGCGATGGTCAACGCCTCCAGCCAATCGCGGCCGATTTCTTGATCTACGTGACCGTTTGCCATCAACTCCTGTATACGCCTTTCGGTCGATGAGACGCGAATCCCCGCTTCCAAAGCGAGCAGCCTTATTCCGTTAACCATTGGAATATAGGCCCCGTATTTGACATCCACGCCTCCCGCATCCTCGCCATAGCGCTCTTTAATGAGCTGACCGAATAACCCGATCGAAACTTTATGATGCAGTGTATTATGAAGCATATGCTCCAGCATTGCGGGGTTCGATTTGATGAACCCGATGATTTCGCCGGAGATCGCGCCGTCTAAACCGGGATCGCCATATATCGTTCGGACATCGGCCGAGATAAGCAAATACCTTACATGCTCCCAATGCGGGTTTTCCAGCCATTCCCGCAGCATCCGCCGATATCCGGCCGCCGACTTGCGCCACTGGTCATTGGTGCAGATCACGCCGCCGCTGCAAGGCGGATATCCCGCCTCCTCCAAATTGGCTGAAATGCGCTGCGCCAGTCCGGCAAAATAACGTTCCGCCCCGGCTTTCGCCTCTTCACTGTCCGGTTCGGCATAGATAAGCCCGTTATCCTGATCGCTCCACAGCGTTTGCTCGCCGCGCCCCCCGCTGCCGAACAGCAGGAATGCGTAAGGAACCGGCGGGGCTTCGCCCGACTCGCGAACCAGCTGCGCTTCCGACAGTTGAATGACCCGACGGATGATCGCATCATGCAATGTATTCACTTTTCTATTCCAATCCAATGGACGGGCAAAAAGGAGATGCCGCTGAAGCTCCTCATGCGCCTGATCCCGAAAGATCCTTAGCTCCTGCAAGCTGTGAGCTTTGGCTGCTTCCTGTTGAATCATTTCCAATGAGAGGCGTTCCATACCGACATCCCCTTTAAAAACGAAGGCGTTTTGTTTACTTATGCATTCACCGTGCCGCCTTGAGCCGCTTTCTTCATTTGCTCAGGGTAGCCATACGTACCGTGCTCGGACAGGTCAAGACCGATGATTTCTTCTTCCTCCGTCACACGAAGACCGATGGTCGCTTTCAAGATCGACAGGATGATCCAGGACAGGACAAGTACGAAGAAGAATGCGCTGAATACCCCCATCGCCTGCACGCCCAATTGCTCAAAGCCTCCGCCATAGAGAAGCCCCGGTTTACCTACGCCTACTTTCTCGACAAGCTCCGGCGTGGCGAAAATACCATTGGCCAGCGTTCCCCATATTCCGGCAATACCATGTACGGAGAAGGCGTAAATCGGATCGTCAATCCCTGCTTTTTCAAACCATTGTGCCGTAAAGAAAGTAATGACGCCGGCAACTACGCCAATAATGATGGCGTCTCTGACCGTAACGAATGCGCAAGAAGCTGTAATAGCAACCAGTGCAGCAAGCACACCGTTCAACATGCTGGGAATATCCGCCTTGCCAAAATACATCCATGCTACGATAATCGCTGCAACGCCTCCGGCAGCAGCCGCCAAATTCGTCGTCATGGCGATATATCCAAAGAAGCCGTCACCCATAGCACTTAAAGTGGAGCCCGGATTAAAGCCGAACCAGCCGATCCAGAGAATAATGACGCCAAGCACGGACAGGACCTGGTTATGGCCTGGAATCAAATTCGGCGTTTTATCCTTATTATATTTACCGATACGCGGCTTAAGCATCAGCGTCGCTACGAGAGCAGCCGTTGCGCCCTGCAGGTGAACGACCGTAGAGCCGGCAAAATCCTGTTTACCGTGACCTGCAAGCCATCCGCCGCCCCATACCCAGTGAGCAACAATCGGATAAATGACAATAACATACAGTACGCTAAAGATAAAGTATACCGATAACTTGGCGCGTTCGGCAAATCCGCCGAATGCAATGGCCAGCGATACCCCTGCGAAAGCCAACTGGAACAAAAACTTGATTCCGATCGGAACGTCCGAGAAGCTCAATGCTCCGAATGCGGCCGCCGCTTGGGTTTCCGTTCCGTCTACGAAGAAACCTGTCATTCCAATAAACCCGTTGCCGTCACCGAAAGCTAAGCCGAAACCTATAGCCCAGAACGCGATGGCGCAAATACCGAACGTAAGAATCGTTTTACCTGCAACGTGGCCAGCATTCTTCATTCGGGTGGAGCCGGCTTCCAGCAAAGCAAAGCCTGCCTGCATGAAGATGACAAGAATGGCAGCCAGCATGACCCATACAGCATCGACTGCCCCTTGCAGCTGCGCCGGCGTCGCATCCTCAGCAAAGGCTGCCGCAGGAATCAAAACTGACATAAGGCCCGTGGATAATAGTAACTTCTTTAACATCATGACCACTTCCTTTTTAATGTTAGTTTATATAACATCAATTGAAATTCATATTGTCATTATATACACGTACTTTTCATTTGGCAATAGGTTTTTTTCTATAAATCATGTAAAAAACGAAAAATAACCTTACATAAAATGTACATTATTCGGTTTTACAAGCTGTAAAAAAATCGAATATTCGTAATATGGCAAACATATACTAACCTCTTAATACAGATTTGTTTCTTTTCTGATCTTCCTCTCCGTTCATTCGTCGAAAAGCTCAAAGTATAACGTTTGACTGTATGGTTCGGTTTCAGTATTATTAGTTCTATAGACCTTGAAAATACCATCATATGGCGAAAATGGAGGGAGCATATCATGGGGATATGAAGCTTTACAAAATCGGCGAACTGGCTCAGTTATCGAATGTCAGTCCCAGAACAGTCGACTATTATACGAAGCTCGGATTGATCCAACCTGAGAAAAGATCAAATACCAATTACCGGTTATACAGCGATGAAACCTTAATGCGGCTCAAACGTATTGAAAGTATGAAGCGGGAGAAATATACCTTAGAGGAAATCAAGGCTACGCTGCAGCAGTGGAACAAGGTTAGCCATGATGAATTAGTGACAGATAAATTGACGTCTTTACAGGTATTATTGCATCAGCTGGAGAAAGAGGCGAAAGAGGTTGAACCGCTGCTTGAGAAGCTGAAGCCGTCCCAGCTAAAAACGCTTCACAAGTCACTGACGCCGTCTGCGGCTGCATGTATCGAAGCCTTGTTGTTGCTGTTGGGTAAAGGTCCCCTTTAATCATAAAAAATATAACGGAGGAATGAAGCCATGTTTTTTCACCCTATGGACTACCTTATCATTGTTGCGTTCGGTCTTTCCTTATGGGCGCAGTTTCGGGTCAAGGGAACTTTCAATAAATGGTCCGAGGTTCCGATTCATTCAGGTATGACCGGTTACGAAGCCGCCCGCCGATTGCTTGATGCAAACGGACTTTACGACGTCCCGGTTGAACCGGTACCGGGAGCGCTGACGGACCACTACGACCCTATAGCCCGCGCCGTACGGCTGTCGGAGCCGGTGTATTACGAGAATTCCATCTCCGCCGTATCGGTTGCCTGCCACGAAGTTGGACACGCGATTCAGCACCAACAGTCTTATCCGATGCTGGTGCTTCGCCACCGGATGTTTCCGGTGGTCAACCTGACCTCGGGCGTCGCTCCGTTGCTGATCTTGGCGGGTCTCTTCTTCCAGCAGTTTAACTTCCTGCTCGGCGTCGGAATCATCTTCTTCTCCGCTGCCGTAGCTTTCCAGCTTGTTACGCTGCCGGTCGAATTCAACGCCAGCAACCGCGCACGTGACCTGATGGTCGCTGAGGGCTTTATCACCAACGATGAAGAACGGGGAGTAGCAAAGGTATTGAACGCGGCTGCCCTTACCTATGTCGCCGCGGCGCTGATCTCCCTGCTGGAGCTGGTCAAATATATTATGATCTTCACCAACCGCAACGAATAACAGATGGTACAAAGATGCCGCCCGATGCTTCATTAAACAAGCACCGGGCGGCATTTTATGCTTCTGGCGGACTCCATATCGTGATTATTTGTACCTGATGAAGAAGTCGATCAAGAATTCACGGAACACCTCGGCAACCAGCGGGAGCTTCTCCCCTGTACGATGAATCAGCCCTATGCTGCGGGTGACCTGCGGCTCAATAACGCGTACCTTGACCGGTTGAAGCTCGCTGATTTCCGTAAGCGCCATTTCCGGCAGCAGGCTGACCCCCATGCCCGCTGCCACTAACCCCCGAATGGTATCCGTTTCTTCTCCCTCAAACCCGATGCGCGGTGAGAAACCGGCCTTTCTGCACGCCTCCAGCACAATCGCACGCAGCGAATATTCCTCGCTAAACATCACAAATGAATCTTCCTTCAATTGCTCAAGCCGAATCGTTTGATATTCACACAGGACATGCCCCTGCGGTACGATCGCATACAGCTCCTCCCGGAGCAGCAGCTCGCCGGCAACGTGACTGTGCTTTTCGGGAAACGGCGAAATAAACGCCAAATCGATTTCACCCTTCATGACGTCCCGGATCAGACTATTGTATGTTCCCTGCCGCAACCGAAATTTAACCTTCGGATGGTTTTTGCGAAAATGTGCAATCACGGTCGGAAGCAAGTATATACCCAGACTGTGGGGGAAGCCTACACGAATTTCTCCGTGCTCCGGGTCCAAATATTCATGAATTTCATTCACTGCGCGTTCAAGGTCCGTAAGCACAGCTTCGATTCGGCTTAAGAAAAGCTTCCCTACCGCGGTAATCTGCAGATTGCGTCCTTTTTGCACAAACAGCTGTACACCAAGCTCCTCCTCGAGTTGGCGGATTTGCCGGCTGACCGCCGATTGGGCTACATGCAGCTCTTCGGCTGCTTGCGTCACATGCTGTTTACGCGCCACCTTTACAAAATACTGCAGCTGTCTGAGTTCCACGTTGTGTTTCCTCCCGTATCCTAACTTTAATGCATATTGTTATTGGACAAGTTCTCTTATAAAAGCTTATAATATATTACGGTGGAATACCAATCATTCTCAATCCTTGAAGGAGGCCCCTGTATATATGGCACAAGCGACACTGAAAGGCAATCCGATTACGTTAGTCGGAACACAAGTCAAAGTTGGCGACAAAGCTCCTGACTTCACTGTGAATAAGAATCTGCTCGAAACCGCATCTCTGGCCGATTATGCAGGCAAGGTGAAGCTGATCAGCGTAGTTCCTTCCCTTGACACCGGCGTATGCGATGCGCAAACCCGCCGCTTCAACGAAGAAGCAGCGAAGCTTGGCGACAACGTAGTCGTGCTTACGATCAGCGTAGACCTGCCGTTTGCCCAATCCCGCTGGTGCGGTGCTGCCGGAATCGACAAAGTGATTACGCTCTCCGATTACAAAAACCACTCTTTCGGCAAAAATTACGGCGTATTGATCGATGAGCTTCGCCTGCTGATGAGATCCATATTCGTCATTGACGCCAACGACACGATCCAATACGTCGAGTACCTGAGCGAGATGACGGATCACCCGAACTACGAAGCGGCCATTGAAGCCGTTAAAAAATTGGTTTAATCCATTATCCGGATTGAGCGATGCTCATTTCAGACTTGTACTATAACTGATTCACAAAAAAACAGCGTGGTGCCAAAACAGGACTCCACGCTGTTTTTTTACATTCAGTTGTCTATTTTATAAGCGGCCAGCCGCTTATCTATATGTTTATATAAATCGAGGATCGTACGATAATTGGAGCCTAGATCCCCAAGAGATCCGCGGGATGCCGAATAAATATCAACAGCGGTTTTGAGCGGGTTGATACCGAACAGGGTCAGCGTGATGTCCTGTGTTCTTCCGGTGATGGTTTTACGCTCAACCACAATCTCCCCTACGCTGCGTACTTCATGAAGAAGCTTATACCCGTTTAGCTTTTTTAACAAGTTGATGATCTCATCCCAGGCCTGATCCATGGAGATTTTATAATAGCGGGTCTTTAAAGCCGGATCCTTCGCTTTCTCTCCTGTTGTCTCATGACTGCGGATGAATCCGACTAAGGTTCGCTTTAACAAAGCATTCCCTCCTTAATGAAGTAACAATTACAATGAAACACTATCTTTAATCATATCATTGTTTCCCTTGAAGAGAAAGAGGGGAATTCACAAATTATTCATATTTATGACCTCTGCTGCATGATCGAACGAATGACGGAGGATGCGGCTCCAAGAGCGCAGCTGTCTTCACCGAGCCGGGAATACCGGACTTGGACCTGATACGAACGGACATAGGAATATCGCGTTGAGAGAACCTCCTGCACTTGATCATTGATCCATGGACCGTATTCACTCATGGCATTGCCGACAACAATCATTTGCGGATTGAGCGCATGCATCATATTCCCGATGCCAATGCCCAGGTATATTCCCGCCTCGCGGATGGCCGACAGTGCGTCAGGATCCTTTTCTCTCAACTTGCGCAAAATCCTGTCCGTAATCCCGGGCGCGTATTGCAAATTCAGCTTGTCGGCTACCGCCCGTTCAGACGCATACCGTTCCCAGCAGCCCCGATTGCCGCAGGAGCAAGGCAAACCATTGGCTTCAATCGTCGTATGCCCTACTTCTCCGGCCAGGCCCCCGCTTCCCCGAAACAGCTCGCCTCCCGATATAAACCCTGCTCCAATACCGCCGGCAATACTTAAATACAGCATATCTCCGGCATGGCTATCGGCACCGGCTCCAAATTCGTGCTCTCCTAATGCGGCCAAATTCGCTTCATTGTCGAGAATCACCGGAAGTTGAAGCCGTGCTTCCATTTCTTCCTTCCAGCTCAGCCCTTTCCAACCGGTATGCGGCATAAATACAATGCGTCCGGAAGGATACTCCACAAATCCATGAACGCCGATCCCTGCTCCGACGAGCCCTAACGGCGTCTCAGGAAGCGCCTGTCTTTCCTTTTTTATGACTGCTACAATCTGCTCGAATAACTGGTCGGGATCGGAGGGGAAACCGCTCGTGCCCGTGTGGGAACGATATGGATGCACCGACTTGCGAATAATCGTCCCCTGCATATCGGTAACAATCAGCAGGATGTTGGTCATCCGTAAATCCAGTCCGATCACGCATCCCGCGCTGCGGTTCAGTTCAAGCATCATCGGCTTCCGCCCTCCGCTGGATTCACCGGTACCGGTCTCCACGACCCAGTGCTCCGCGATCAATTCCTCCACCAGAGCTGAAACCGTTGCCCTCGTCAGTTTTGTACTTTTGGCCAAATCCGCTCGCGAAAGCGGAGCGTGCCTTCGAATCAGATCCAGAAGCGTTGATTTGTTTAGCGTTTTAAGAAATGTACTATCACCAGAAACCGGTCCCTGCTTCAAATCCAGTCACCTTCCGAGCTGTGTCATTCGCTAACATTGTACCGCAAAATCAATGGATTTTCATCTGAAGCCACCGGAAAGTGTGCAGGATTTTACCGTTCCTCTGCGAATATATATAATCATATTTGTTTATCCGATAAACAAAGTCTGAAAGGCCGATAGCACTGTAATCCACAGATGGGGTGAGCGCATTGACTTATTATTTGGGGATCGATCTCGGCACGTCCGCGGTCAAATGTATTCTGGTGGACAATCACGGCGCCGTCAAGGCGGGCAGAAGCGTGGAATACCCGCTTTTTCAGCCGCAGCCGGGTTGGGCGGAGCAGGAGCCGGAGGATTGGTGGAACGGCACAGCCGTTTGCATCCGTGCACTGCTAAATGAAAGCGGGGTAAACGGGAATCAAATTGCAGGCATCGGTCTGTCCGGACAAATGCACGGCTCGGTATTTCTTGACCGCCGGCTTCGCCCAATCCGTCCCGCCCTGTTATGGTGTGACCAAAGAACGGAGGCAGAATGCCGGTGGATAGAACAAACGATCGGCAGAGATGAGCTTTCCAGACTTACAGGCAACCGGGCGCTAACCGGTTTTACGGCACCCAAGGCCGTATGGCTGCGGAATCACGAGCCGGAACATTACAAACGAACGGCACATTTAATGCTGCCCAAAGATTACGTGCGTCTCAAGCTGACCGGAGCCTTCGGCATGGACCTCGCCGACGCCAGCGGGACGCTGCTGCTGAATGTGGCCGAGCGCCGTTGGTCGAGCGAACTGCTCCAACGGCTGGACCTGCCGGAGGAATGGCTTCCTCCGCTCTACGAAAGCAATGAGGTGGCCGGGTATGTTCAGCCTGACGCTGCGGAAGCGACAGGCCTTGTCCCGGGCATACCAGTAGTGGCAGGCGGCGGCGACCAAGCCTGCGGCGCTGTCGGCGTCGGGGCGGTACAAAGCGGCATCGCTTCCGTTGCGCTGGGCACATCAGGCGTCGTCTTCGTCCATGACGATACTTATCAAGCGGATTCGGAGTGCCGTCTTCACACCTTCTGTCATGGAGTGCCCGGAAAGTGGCATCGAATGGGCGTTATGCTCTCCGCGGGGGGATCGTTCCAATGGTGGAAAAACCACTTTGCCTGCGAGGAGCTGGAGCAAGCGAAGGCGGAAGGACGGGACGTATATGAATATTTGACCGCTCTGGCGGAAACCGCTCCTCCCGGAAGCGAAGGACTGCTCTTTATGCCCTATTTAACCGGCGAACGGACCCCTTATGCCGATGCCAAAGCGCGAGGGGGGTTCATTGGCCTCAACCTGCGTCACTCCAAAGCTCATCTGACCCGAACGATTTTGGAAGGCATCACCTTCGGTTTGCGCGACTCCATGGAGCTGATCAAGGCATCTGGAATCGAAATCAGACAGCTGCGTGTGAACGGCGGCGGGGCAAGAAGCCGTTTCTGGAGACAGATGATTGCAGATATTTTCGGGCTGCCCGTCGTTACTGTGAACTCAACGGACGGTCCGGCTTACGGAGCCGCGCTCATGGCTGCTTCCGGAGTCCTTGGCCGGGATATCCCGTCATTATGCGGGGAATGGATTGACATAGAGGACCTCATCGAGCCCGATGCTTCAAGCTCTCAGCGCTACGACGCTTATTACAAGATCTACCGATCTTTATACGGTACGTTGAAGCAGACGATGCATCAATTAACGAATCTGGCCGCACGGCCATGAATGAACGAACCCGGCATTCAAACGATGCCGGGTTGTTGTTTGTTATATGTAGCTTATTAAAACGATGTTAAGTTGGCACCTTCCCAGTCTTTCAGGAACCGCTCAATACCAGTATCCGTCAGAGGGTGCTTGACCATCTGTTGAATCACTTTATAAGGTACGGTCGCGATGTCCGCACCGAGCAGAGCCGCATCGATGACATGCGTTGTCGTACGAACGCTGGCTGTAATGATCTCGGATTCAATACCGTGTACGGCAAAAATCTGGCTGATTTCCTTAATCAAATTCATACCTACCTGGTTGATATCATCCAAACGTCCGACAAACGGAGAAACATACGTTGCCCCTGCGCGTGCTGCCAACAAGGCTTGCGGAGAGCTGAAGATGAGCGTAACGTTCGTTTTGATGCCGAGTTCACTGAAGCGCTTGGTCGCTTTCAAACCTTCTTCTGTCATCGGCACTTTCACTACTATACTTTCTCCAAGTGCAGCGAGCTTTTTGCCCTGCTCCACCATTTCATCAGCTTGGAGGCTGATCACTTCTGCGCTGATCGGGAGATCGCCGACGATGGAGATAATTTCTTTAATCGTCTCGAAGAAATCTCTGCCTTCTTTAGCGATGAGTGAAGGATTCGTTGTTACTCCGGCGATGACGCCGAGTTCATGAGCTTTACGGATCTCTTCTACATTAGCGGTATCAATAAACAGCTTCATCTCCAAAAATCCTCTCTTCACATTTTTTTACGCTTACACAAGTGCACAAAAAAAACCCGCAATGCCGTCCGATTTTCTTGTTTCAAACCCGCTCTCGCAGGTGGGTGTCCGCAGAATCGGTTTTGAAGTCCCTTTTCGAGGGCATGTCAGCCGCGATTCTATGTAGGTCTCCCTAGAAACAGTCATTGGTTCAAAACAACTGAAAACCGAAACGCACATCGCAGGATTTTGTTGTAGTCTTATTATAGTGCACTTCAAGCGGAAAGTAAACCTGTTGCGTTTTTATCTTTGTGGAATCGGCGGGACATTATGGCTTTCCATTCTTACCTTGGTAATCCCCCTCTTCGATCGCTCCCGATTCACTAGGCCTCTGGCCTCTCTCCATCCGGGTCTCGGACTCCTGTTCCGCTCCTCCTTGCTTTCTATCCGCCTTTTCCTCATCCTGATCCGCAATCTCCTGCTGTTTTTCCTGCAGTTTGCCGAAAATTAGGTTGAAGTGCCAAAACGATACGATCGCGATGAAGCTCCCCATAAAAAACGGAATCAAAAACGTGAATATCGCGAAACTGACGTACAGGATGATGACGTTCAGCACCATCATCGATAACGAACGGATCGGATTGCCGATCGTGATCAGGATCGCATTTTTTACAATCTGAAACCATTTCATGTGCAAATGGGTCATGATGGAGAAAAAATGGAACAGCGAGATCATCAGAACCACTGTGAGCGATAATACCAGGAAGCGCAAAACTCCAAAGACTCCCGTTTGGCTGCCGTAAAACCGGAAGTTCGTGTACAAGATTACGCCGAGCAGTATATAGATGAATCCGCCGAGCATGCTCTGCAGGAAATTTTCTTTGTAACCGCGGAAAAAGGTTTTTAGCAGAGGAACATCCTCTTCACCTGTAAGCCACTTTCGGGCCACCGTGAACATGGCCGCTGTCGAAGGAAAAATCGTAAAGGGAGAAACGACCGCCATGAGAAAAAGGGTTTGCACTACCTGATCGCCCGTCTGCGATTGCAGCAGGACAAGCCCAAGCAAAAAGAAAGGGATGGCGCATATGACCCAAAGGATGTTAATGACCGAAAGACGCATGATCCACTCGGAAATGCGGTAAAACCCACCCATCATTCCACGAAACTCCAAAATTATGCCCTCCTTCATAATACAACAACTATTATAGCTTAATTCTCACTTTCAAGACAGACATCTATACCCAATACCTCAACGAACGGGTCTATAAAACCGGGAGCTAAATACTTGACGCTTCGATAAAAAAAGCAAGCACGCTACTGCCTGCGCGCTTGCTTTCATTCCATTATACCAAACTTCCCTCATTCGAACGGTTGGAAGGACGGGAATAGCCTTTTTGATCACGGCCGTCCGAACGTCCGCGATAATCGCGGTTATCGCGGTATCCGCCATCCTCACGGCGTCCGCGTCCATTCCGGTCACGATCGTAAGGCCTGTCGTTCCTGCGGGCACCGCCGGCCGTTCCGTAAGGACCTGCCGGTTTGCGGCCGTAGCTGCGAACATCCGGTCTTCTCTTTTTGGCGCGAATCGGATCCTCCGGAGTAAGCTCAATGGCTACATCCTTCTTCTCTCCGGTCAACAGCTTCAGCGCGGCCGCAAGCAAATGTACGGAGTCATGCTGCTCCAGAAGAGAAATCGCAAGGCCCTTGTATTCGTTATGCTCTTCTTGCTGCAGCACATCGAGCACGCGCTCAGCCGTCAATTTTTGCTTGCCTTCAATGGCTTCAGCCAAGCTCGGCATCGGCTTGCGGGTTATGCGGTGACGCGTAATTTTCTCGATGAAGTACAAGTGGTCGATCTCACGCGGTGTAACGAACGTGTAGGCAACGCCTTCTTTGCCCGCGCGACCGGTACGGCCGATACGGTGTACATAGCTTTCCGGATCCTGGGGCAGGTCGAAGTTGATGACATGCGTTACACCGGATACGTCCAAGCCGCGAGCGGCTACATCCGTTGCTACGAGAACGTCGATACTGCCGTCCCGGAACTTGCGCATCACATTATCGCGCTGGTTCTGGGACAAGTCGCCATGAAGTCCTTCTGCCGTATAGCCGCGCTTCTGCAGCGCTTCGGAGAGCTCGTCGACACGACGCTTGGTCCGGCCGAAAATGATCGCAAGATCCGGAGCTTCCATATCCAGCAAGCGGCAAAGCGCTTCGAATTTCTGACGCTCATGCAGCTCGATATATGCTTGATCGATCAGCGGAGCACTGACTTGCTTTGGAATGACGGATACGTGTTCAGGGTTCTTTAGGAACTGATCGGCCAGCCTGCGAATATTGGCCGGCATCGTGGCGGAGAACAGCATCGTGTTGCGCTCTTCGGGAACCAATTTGAGAATCGATTGGATATCATCCATGAAGCCCATGTCGAGCATTTCGTCCGCTTCGTCCAGAATAACGGTCTGCACATCATCAAGCTTAATCGTCTTGCGGTTAATATGATCAAGCAGCCGTCCTGGCGTACCGATGATAATTTGCGGCTTTTTGCGCAGTGCGCGGATTTGCTTTACGATATCCTGACCGCCGTAAATAGGAAGAGAGCGAATCCCTTTGAAGCGTCCCAGCTTCTCGATTTCTTCCGCTACTTGAATCGCTAGCTCACGTGTAGGGCACATGATGAGCGCTACGATGCGGTCTTCTTTTACATCGATTTTGTTTACGAGCGGAATACCGAATGCAGCGGTTTTTCCTGTTCCCGTTTGGGCTTGGCCAATCAGGTCGCGGCCTTCCAACGCTACTGGAATGGCTTTCTCTTGAATCGGTGTCGACTCCTCAAAGCCCATTTCCGTAATGGCGCGCAGCACCTTTGGCTCTAAGCCGAATTCACTAAATGTTTTCAAAAATTTCAATCTCCTTTGTACTAGGGTTCTTTTATTTGTCTATACCCTTAAGTGCGACTCCTATCTTTGCTTTATTTATCTCTTCATAAAACACTTTTCAAACGTGTCAGAAATGAACAGTTACGCCGTACTTAAGAATATCTTTAGTATTATACCACACCCAACATCCATATACCAGATAACTTCAAATTGAAACCCAAAAACATCAAATATCGTATATAATATTATAATGATGCTAAAGTCTTCGTGTTAAACCGTAAAAGGAGCGAAACACCCATGTCCATCTGGAAAAGAGTTGGTTCGATCATAAAAGGCAGCAAACCACAGCCGGAAGCGAAGCCGTCCAATCCTTTCGAGGATACTCAAGTGGGCGATATCGTAAACGTAGATTTAGAGGAATATGTCGTTTCCGGAAAAACCGTCTATTTCGACAGAGGATTCCCGCCGCACCGGTTTGCTTATTATTTGCAGAACGGCAAGCATATTTCCTGCCTCCTTGTGGAAAAAGGAAGAATCTATGAATGTTTCTTGTGTGAATTTGTGGAAGGATCGCTGGACGATCCCAATGACGTTCCGACCCGGCTTGATATCGGAGCCGAAAGCCTCTTTGAATTGGAGCATCATCGCAGCGATACGGTGAGGACAGAAGGCAATACGGATTTCCGCGGCAACGATCAGGTGCTGTTCTGGCGTTATATCGGAACGGGAGACCGTTATTTCTTCCTGCAATGGCAAGACGGCAAATACGTCGCCATGGAAGGTGCGCCCACTCCGGGCAGTCAAATTCAATTTTTGAAAGGCTCAAAGTAACCAGGCGAAAGCAAGTATAAATGAAGCTTTATGCAGGAGGTGACGGAACATGATGAGCAGGATATCCAAATGGCTTGCCGTCGTACTGGTATTTGCACTGCTGGCCGGCTGCGGGGATGCAAGCAATTATATAAAAGAGAATTATTCCTTAATTGATGTTCAAGGTCAAGGAAAAAGCACGGCCAAAATCTATTCTGTAGAAGGCAAGAATGTTCCGACTGTCGCCAAAGAACTCGCAGATCAAGAACCCCCTTTGGAAATCAGCAAAGAAGATGAGAACCAGATGTTCCTGGTCTACGACAACAAGATCATCAACATACAAAAAGACAAAGAAAACGAGAATACCACGCTGGTGCAGTTAGATTCCATAGAGTATGCGAAGGAACATTACGACTCTTCCTTCCTCCAGGGCTATGTGGCCGCCAGCCTGCTGCAGTCGCTGTTTGGCTCCGTCTGGTCCGGCGATAGCGGCGGCTATAGAGGCTACACGTCTACCAAACGGTACGAGGATTACGGCAAGCACCAAAGCGCTCCCCCCCCTTCTTCAACCACCGCACCTTCGACCAGTGAGCGTAAAGGCACCTTTACCACCTCGCCGTCCAAATCGGTGTCAGGAAGCAGCCAGTCGATCAGACGTAATGACGGTTCAACGAAAAATTATAAAACGCCTTCCCGCATCACCGGTTCGAAACCAAGTACAAGCATCCGCTCCGGTTCCTTTAAGAGAAGATAGCCGGAACGGAAACCAATCCAAGGGGCTGTCTCATAAGTAGTATCAAAACTACTGAGAAACAACCATAGTTTACAAATAAGCCAACGATTTAGTGAAAAAGAGCGAGTTTGGTGGTCAGATTCCCACCCCTACTCGCTCTTTTTCCTTCGTTGTTGCCCATTTGAGCAGATTATGGGCAAGGGAAAGCCACCCGACCTCCAGGCTCACTTTAGGCAAGCCGCGAAGCAGGAAACGCCGGAAGCTCCGGTTGCTTTTCATTTGTCCAAACACACTCTCGGGTTCAATCATACGACGAACGGAAAGCTTGTATCCTTCTTCACTTTGGAGCAGCTCTCGTGCCTGACCGCCAGGATAATGCCAAGTGTCGCTGGCTTCATCATATGACCAGTTGTCCACCTTGCTGATGTCCTGTTTTGGGACGGACCCTTTTTGGGATATACTACATGAAGAACTTAGGGAGGTACGCTCATGCTCTATTTCCAACGGTCCGTCATAGGCTCCGTGCTCATCTGTGTGCTCGGCTCCGCTTTAATCGCTGCCAGCTTTAATTTGTTTCTGATTCCCCATCAGCTGCTCAGCGGCGGAATCTCCGGTATTTCCATGATCGTAGGCTATTTTACAGGGCTTCATATCTCCCTCTTGTATTTTGTTTTCAATCTGCCTATGCTGATATGGGGCTTACTTACTGTTGGCCGTAAATTTATCATTCTCAGCGTGATTTCAGTTATCCTGACCTCCTGGTTCATGCACATGATTCCGGTTGCGGAAGTCAGTCGGGATATCATTATGTCTTCGGTCACCGGAGGCGTTCTTATCGGCTTAGGTTCAGGTTTATCCATGTGGGCGGGCGGATCAACCGGCGGCTTCGATATTTTGGGCTCCATCCTCACGCGCAAACGCGATTTTCCTCTGGGTACCTTTCTATTCGGGCTTAACGGCCTGGTCATTTTGGCCCTCGGATATTTCAAGAACGACTGGGATCTGGCCCTTTATTCCATGCTGTCCATCTATATCACGGGCAGAATGATCGATACAATCCATATCCGGCATCTGAAAGTGACGGTATTTATCGTAACCCGCAAAAAGAATCTGCTCCTGAAAAAAATGCAAAAGCTTCAGCGGGGCGTTACCGTTATCAATACGGAAGGATCCTATACAAAGGACCCTCAGCATATGCTAATGACGGTAACCACCCGGTATGAGCTGTACGACCTTCAAGGCCTGATCAGGCAGTGGGATCCGCAAGCGTTCGTGAATATTACGGAAACAGTAAATGTCATGGGTCTTTTCCGCCGGTAGCCCCGGGCTCATTCAACAATTGGCGGACTGATGCCAAATTTGGCATAAATAAACCAAGATTTTTTGTTTTGATTATGTTATAATATGAGCGTAATTTCATATCTTTTCACCGGCCTTACCTGTATTGCTCGTAAGTCGCACTTGCTCTCTTCAACACTAGATGATGACGGGAAGGGTGATGCTTGTGGAAACAGTAAAGTTGGCGACTATTGTTATGAAATTAACGCCTGATTTATATCCTACTTTAAAGAAACACGAGCTTGAATCAGAGATTGTCCTGCGCAATGGCCTGGCCGCTCTTGAAGCGGAGGATGCAATGGAAATTATTCAATACAGCATTTCTGAACATCAAAAAGACGCCTATCTTCATTAAGATAGGCGTTTTAATCTGTCGCAGCGACGCAAAAATGTTGTCTTTTCGTAATAATTGACCGTTCCTGCCGGCTTCATTTTCATGTTATGCTCGTGGTATGCTGTAGTAGAAAAAGTTTTCCGGAGGTGTTTACAATGGGCGCTTTGTCACCCATGCATATTCTATTGATAGTTCTCGTCGCTTTGCTTCTGTTTGGGCCGAACAAGCTTCCAGAGCTCGGACGCAGCTTCGGCCGCATGTTTCGGGAGTTTAAAGATGCTACGAACGGAAACAGCGGCAACAGCAGCGAAGCCATACATGATACGGAGCCGACCAAGAAAGAACTGACCGCTTCCAACGAAAAACCATCCGCTAATTAAGCTGGATGGTTTTTTTGCGATAATAAACATGGGTGCCAAGCAGCAAAATCGCGGCGATGCAAGTCATTCCCGCTCCGAACATATACATGCCCGCCCCGCTCCATTCATCCTTAATCCAACCTCCGACAAATCCTCCGGTAATGCCGGCCAACCCCAGAAATACCATGGAAAGCATGGATTGTCCCGTGGACTGCAGTTCAGGAGGAACCAGCCGAACCGCATACTGTACCGCTACAATCCAAAATACGGCAAAGGTGATGGAGTGCGTCACTTGAAGAACCATCAGCATGAGCGGATCCGTAATCCAACCGTAAGCCAGCCAACGGAGCGTGTACAATATGGCCACAATACCGAGAAGTGCAAGCTCGTGAAACTTGTGCATATAACGGCTTAACAGCGCGAACGTAGGGATTTCGCTGAAGGCGGCCAAGGCCCACGCCCAGCCCGCCATCGCATTCGTTGCCCCCAAATCTTTGAGATACAGCACGAACATGACGTCGTTCATCCGGTGCGGTACGGTTAGAATAAACACAAGCAGCAGAAACCAAAGAAAATGGCCGTTCCGAAACATGCTGGTAAAGGAACGGAACGATACCCGCGGCGCAGGGCTTCGTTCATCCTTTAAGAAAAGTAAAAGCACGAGCGGCAGCATCCAAATGCTCCAGTATAAATAAGGAATATTCTGAAGTCCGCCCAGCGCCTGCAGAATAAACCCGCTGGAGACGGCCAGCAGCGTAAAGCCTATGGATCCCCATAATCGGATCGAGCCGTAACTGGCCCCCGCCTGCACCGCAGACTTGATTGTTAACGTATCCAGCAGCGGTACCGACGACAGCATGAAAAAGTAAAGCAGCAGCATGAACAACAAAGCAAACGAATAGCCGGTCGTTGTAAAGATGCCTACGCTGGACAAAAGGGTCATCCCCCAAAGCCCGAATATAATCAGCTTCAGCGTCTGATAGCGGTCACTTAAATAGCCCCATATCGGTTGGGCGAAGATGGAGACGAAAGGCCCGATCATCATCAGCAGCCCGATTTGGGAAGAGGAGTATCCTCTGCCTTCGAAGTAAATGGGCAAGAACGGCATAAGCACCGCGCTGGTGGCATAGTATGAAAAGTTAAGTCCCCGCAGCATCCGCAGTTGATTCTTCATCCGATATCGATCCTTTTTACTCTAGTTTCTTGCGGGTTGGTCCTTCCAATCAACAACATACTTCAAAACTCTCTATCCGAATGACCTGCTATTCTATTATAATATCAGAATAAACTACAAATATATAGAATAACTGCCAAAGAGAGACAAGAAAATGGAATTATTGCTGGCCGCGTTTCTCCTCGCCTGGGGGGGTGTCAGCGCTGAACATCCGAATATGACGTTCGAACAGCTGGCGCAAGCATCTCTTGATTCGAAAAAACGCCGTTGTACAGCAGATACCGTCAAACGGCAGCCCCGAAAACCGATTGAGGCCGGTAAACAAGCAGGACCCTCAACCAGATGCTCCCAAGGTTAAGGGCGTCTACGCAACCGCTCACAGCGCCGGCGGTTCCCGGTTACATTCACTGCTGGAGCTGATGGATCGTACGGAACTCAATGCACTGGTAGTCGATGTAAAGGACGATTGGGGCTATATCACATATAACACCGGAAACCCGGATTTGCTTGCCATGGACACAACCAAGAACATTATTCGCGATATGCCTGCACTTATTAATTTGCGAAGTATGCCAGAGAACAGCTCAACCCGTTAGGCGTCCGCGTATCCGCAGATATATTCGGCTATGCCGCATCCGTGCCTGCTGCCGAAGGGATCGGCCAGGATTTTCAAAAAATATCGGAGCAGGTAGATGTCATTTGCCCGATGATTTATAGAGCAAATCCGCGCACTAAAGGATAACGGCATTGAAGAGTTTCTTCTATGGAACGCTGTGAACTCTTACACGCAGGGTGTAGAATACCAATAACAGGCAGGCCCGACTTCGTATATACCGGAATCGGGCCTTCACCGTTTGAATAACAGCTATCCGTTGGCCGCCCCGCTCCTGCCGATATTAGGAATTTGCCAATCGATCGGCGACCTGCCGATGGTTTGGAGGAACTCATTGGCCTTTGAATACGGACGGCTTCCGAAAAAACCGCGGTGAGAGGATAACGGACTCGGATGAACCGAACGTAGAATGCAGTGGCGTTTTTCCGTAATCAGCTCCAATTTTTTTTGGGCATGGCTTCCCCAAAGAATGAAGACTACCGGTTCCTCCCTCTCGTTCAGAAGGCGAATCACCTGATCTGTGAATGATTCCCAGCCCTTTCCTTTATGCGAGTTGGCCTCTCCGGCCCGCACGGTCAGCACCGTGTTGAGCAGCAGCACTCCCTGCTCCGCCCAACGAACCAAATAACCGTTATCCGGAATGGGGCAGCCCAAATCGCTTTGCAGCTCCTTGAACATGTTCTGCAGGGACGGCGGTGCGGGAACTCCCGGCTTGACGGAGAAGCTGAGGCCATGGGCCTGTCCGGGTCCATGGTACGGGTCTTGTCCCAAAATAACAACTTTCGTATCTGCATATGACGTATAATGAAGCGCATTAAAAATGTCGTACATGTTTGGATACACGGTATGCGAAGCATATTCCTGTTTTAAAAAATGCTTCAGCCTGATGTAGTAAGGTTTTTGGAACTCGTTTTCGAGCAGGTCCGCCCAATCGTTTTTCAGAATGACGCCCACCGACGCACGCCTCCTTTTATTTGAAATCATGATCAGACCGGACGAAATGATGCGCAAGCAGCAGCTTCCAGGCACTTGAACGTGACGCGCTTTCCTTGCAAGCGTTCACCGCAATCCGCTACAATGTAGCTGGATGCTGTTCATCTTTACTTGATGCAGCAAAGATGAGGGGTGATTCTTATGCTGGCTGTGGGTACAAGAGCTCCGTCTTTTTCGGCGGACAGTACACAAGGTGAGATTCGACTGGAGGAGACATTGGGCAAGCGTCCGATTGTTCTCATTTTTTATCCGAAGGACCATACGCCCATATGTACAAAGCAGCTGTGCGCTGTCCGCGACTCTAAAGAGCAGTACGCCAAATATGATGCGCTGGTGCTCGGGATCAACTCCGGGTTCCTGGAGGAGCACCGACAGTTCGCCAACAAATTTATGTACGACTTTCCGCTGGTTGCCGACAAAGGAGCCAACATTCAAAAGCTGTACGACGTCGGACACACCCTGTTTGGTCTTCTCGGTCAACAGCGCACCGTCTATGTCATCGGCCGCAACGGAACCATCGTGTACGCCATGAAAGGCAACCGCCCCACCGCCGAAATATTGAAGGCGCTGGAGGAGCATCGATAATTGTTGAAAAAATAGGCATTCTCTCCCCTTCAAAAGGAGTGAGAATGCTTATATTTTCTCCCTTATTACTGAGACAACCGTTTAGCCAATTCATAAAGCTCCATGTTGAATTGTTTTTTGGAGTTTACTACCAGATCGATATCGGTTACCGTAAGCTCTCCCTTGATGATGCCGCACGCTTTACCGGAGACGCCCTCCAGCAGCTTGCGCACTGCAAAATCGCCGAGGTTGCTCGCCAAAATCCGGTCGTTATGCGTCGGCGTACCGCCTCTTTGAATATGGCCAAGCACGGTCACACGCGGTTCGATGCCGTTGCGCTTCGTAATTTCCGCGGCAATATCTTCCCCTTTTCCTACCCCTTCGGCAACAATAATGATACTGTGGCGCTTGCCCATTTTGAAATTTTCGGACATCCGGTTCGCGATCTCATCCAGATCATACGGAACCTCCGGCACCAGAATGGTCTCCGCCCCGCTGGCAAGTCCCGAGTACAATGCGATATCTCCGCAATGGCGGCCCATGACTTCAACGACGGAAGATCGTTCATGGGAACTCATGGTGTCGCGGATCTTGTTGATCGCGTCCACGACAATGCTGACGGCCGTATCGAAGCCGATCGTAAAATCGGTAAAAGGAATGTCGTTGTCAATCGTGCCCGGCAAGCCCATCGTTTTGATCCCGAGCTTGTTGAGCTTGTTTGCCCCTTGATAGGAGCCGTCCCCGCCGATGACAACCAGACCGTCGATGCCCCGCTTGCGCAGGTTCTCCGCGCCGAGCTGCTGCCCTTCCGGCGTCAGAAACTCCTTACAGCGGGCCGTCTGCAGAATCGTTCCCCCGCGTTGAATAATGTCACCCACGCTACGCAGGTCCATCTCGCGAATATCGTCGTTAATCAGGCCGGCATAGCCGCGCTGAACGGCGAATACCTCCAGCCCGTGATACAGGCCGCTGCGAACGACAGCGCGAACGGCCGCGTTCATCCCTTGCGAATCCCCTCCGCTTGTAAGTACTGCGATTTTTTTTACCGACATGATGATTCCTCCTTGTTGATAAAGCACACCATTAATTATCGTTGGAATTACGAGTTTTTGCGAATCCAAATGCTGTTAACGAGGAAAAACATCCGCATCAGCGGACTGTCCTTCATCAACTGCCGGGAAACCCGTTTGACCTGCCGCTGCTTTCTGACCTTCGGATCGGACAAGTAAAGCGCAAGCAGCCCTTCGATGATCATCCGGTGAAATGCGGCATGCTCCAGCCTCTCCGATGTGCGTTTGGCCTCCTTCACAATCAGTGCAATCCGCTCAACGGTCTTGTCCATATTGTCATAATAGCTGCAAAAATTAAGATCCCCGCCAATCGCGTCTTCTTCCTGGTCGATCAAATAATCAAGCAAAATATGCAGTCCGCAAATATACGGAAAATAAGCGACATGGATGTTCCGCACGGTTTCCGGACTAAGTTCGGGCTCGGATGCCGCCAGGAACAGCACAAAAACGCCGAGAGTGGATCCCGTCGCAGCGGCAAATTCATTCCATCCTATAGAGGGATAGCGTTCCCGGTGCATCTCCCACCAAGACAGCAGCGCATCCTCGCGCAAAGGCTTGGCCATATGCTTGTAAACTTGCAGATCGCAATACAAGCTGACGAGTTCCCGAACGGAAGAAGCCGCCGGCGCATAGGACGGAAGCATGCGAATGCTGGCCTGGCATGTTTTGACAAGCTCATTCAGGTAGTTTCCGTCTTCCTGCTCCTTATGAAATTCGTAATAGTCGTGCAGCGGCGCGGACGGATCCACCGCATCCAGCATTGATTGATGCAGCCGACGGAAATCCTCCGGATCGAGCGATGTGCTCCGGTCGCACAAATTGTCCAAATAATCGCTGATCGTTTGAAAAGCGGCGATGAGCGGAATGAGTATATGCCGCATCGACAGGTTCGCCGCCGCATATACGGCTCCGCCTTCACAGTGAAACTGCTTTGAGGTTAAGCTGTTAATCGCCTGCTTGCGCAGCTCCGCATCCGGGATCTGTTCCGCCTTGGAACGCCAATGATCCAGCTGTTCCCGGACAGCGGGAAGAACGTGGCGATAAACGCGAAGCATAAGCTGCAACGGGCTTCTGGGAACTTGAGGATTGCGGTTCAAGAAAATCAGAATAACTCCCTTTCGCCGCCACTGAACGCATAACCATGCCGGAGGAGCTTACGCATTTCGATCCATTGAATATGCTTCAGCAGCTCCTCTCCCCGCTCGTCGTTAGCCTTCGTGACTTGATACTCCACCAGATCCGTGAACCGAACCGGATCATAGCCGCTTGCCGATAACCATTGTTCAAACTGCTGCTTGAGCGCCGCGCTTTGGATATCCTCCAAACCCGTTTGTCTTATATACGCGAACGCTTCTTTGGCCACATCATCATATACCGGATGAGCACCCGCCATGCGAAACCAGTATTTCGCATTGCTGTAATCCCCTTCCATCCGATGCATGATCGCGTGCCAATAGCTTCCGGTCGGCGTATCGATATCCTGAGAAATGGCGTGCGACGGTTCCAAACTTTCGTTAAACAAGTGCAAGCCCGCTTTAACGGAAAGCGCATAGGATCGGCGTTCGCCTTCGAATCCGTCCACGGAGAGCTTCGTTATCTTGACATCCGTCAAATCGTCAAGCTCCTCCGTCGGATACAGCGAAGGCTTGTGAGCCGTCAGCTTCGCTGCAAGCTTGTATAAGCTTTCGGTCCAGGTCAAGCTTCTTACCTCCTCTATCAATCAGCGAATGGAATCTATTAGTGATGAGCCGCTCCCACGGCCATGTCCTGATGAACCCGAAACCATAAATGAAGCTCATTGATCGTACTGGCCAGATCTGCAATTTCAGTATTCAGGCGGCAGGAAACCGCAAAATTATCTTCTACGTTAAGCTGATCCTGTCTGGCGATGATCATCGTCTCCAGCCGCTTGATCCGATCCGGGATCATTCCCCGGATTTCCTCCCAGCGAAGAAGAATCTCCGCCTGCTCCTGCTCGCTGTAATCTTCAAAATTTTTCTCCAGGTGAGGCAGCGGTATACCTATCCTCTCATCCATAATAAAAGAGTAAGACATTTCTGTTCCACCTTTCTGTTCCGGATCACCGCAAAAGGCGCTGACAGCTTATCTATATTAATGTATCACGAACGCTTCACTGCTTCCAGTAGGAAAACAAATTTTTCTCCCCTGCCGGTCCGGTTCATGGTATAATGTGTGACATGTGAAAAGAGGGAGCCCGTCATGAACGCATCGGAACAAACTCGCATCACGTTTCGTCAGCTGCTTGCCTTCTTCCTTCCGCTAGGATTTTCGGCGAGCTTGGTTACCATATCCCATGTCATCATTAACAGCACATTGGCGCGATCTTCCCATCCGGAGATCATCATTTCCGCCTACGCTTTGCCGATGAGCATACTAGGCATTACCGAAAAACCCGCCGTTTTGCTGCGTCAAACCTGCTCAGCCCTCGTCCGCGACAGACAATCGTTTCGGGCGATGTCGCTTGTGGGCTTTTATGTGCTTGGCTCGGTTTCTCTCATCGGTCTTCTCATCAGCTACACCTCTATCGGTCCGTGGGTGTTCGTGCATTTGTTCGGAGCAGAGGAAAGCATGATCGCCCCGATGGTCGACGTGTACCGGGTGCTGATGTTCGTCAGTATTTTTTCGGGCATCCGCTGTATTTATCACGGAATCATCATCTATAACATGCGGACGAAATGGCTTACGATCGGAATGCTGATCCGTTTGGCCGGCATGTACTCGCTCTCGCTGTATTTTATTAAAACCGGGGTTACGAGCGCTACGGTCGGTGCGATCATCTTCCTCACCGGGATGATCATTGAAGCGGCCGTCAGTTACTGGGAAGGCCGGTCGCTGCTGCGCAGCGTCATTCCGGAGAAGCATCCCGGGCATTCCATCGAGAAATCTTCGCAAGTATTCGGATTCTACAAGCCGTTAATGTACTCTTCGTTTATTGCGGTGATCTCCATCCCCGCCATCAATGCGTTTCTCGGCAAAACGACGGATATTCAGCTGTCCATAGCAGCCTTTGCCATCGCAGCCAGCCTGACGCAGCTCGTACAAAGTTTTTTTACTTACGTGCACCAGCTAGTTCTGAATTTTTACCGCAAGGATCCGGAGTCTGTGCTTCGCTTCACACTGATGATCTCGTTGATTCCCGGCCTGCTGATTGCCGTAATGTCCTATACGCCTGCCGGTCCTTGGTTTATGGAGCATGTGATGGGAGTGAACGAGAGGTTGCTGGAGGCGAGTCTTGCTACGCTCCGTGTGTTTATGATCATGACCTTGATTTTCCCTTGGCTGGATTACGGGAACGGACTGCTGATGCTGCGCAGCCAAACGAAGGTGATGGTTTGGTCTCAGGCTGCAAACGTGTGCGCCACCCTGCTGGCTTTATTTCTGTGCATCGCTTTTAGTCCCGGCTGGAACGGGATGATCGGCGCCTTGGCGCAGTCGCTCGGCACAGCCGCAGAAGCCGCCGTAGTCTGGTTCGTCATCCGGGAGACGGCCAAAATGGAGGGTAAAATCCCCGGACCGCCGCTTTCTGCCGCAGGAAACACAAAAGAATTGAGTGAAAATGCATGAGTGAGCGATTAATCAGAGGTAATGCTGCAACGCTTTGCTGCTTTACCTTCTCTATATATACGACGGTTGCCGTTATTACTTCTTATTTTCCGCTTTACTTTTTGTCCAAGGGATTCTCAACGGTCCAAATTGGCCTCTTGTATTCTGTCGGCCCGATGCTCGGTATCGTGTCCAACCTATTCTGGGGCATGGTGAGCGACCGATGGCAAACGGTGAAAAAAATAGTCATCCTGGTTCTGATCGGACAATGGCTTACCGCGGCTTTCATCTTCCGCACCGATGCGTTCGGTCTTCTGATGGTACTGATGGGGAGCTTTTATTTTTTTCAATCCCCGATGAGCTCGTTGAACGATAGCCAAATTCTGCTGACGATCAAAAACACCGGAAAGAGCTATGCTTCCTTCCGCGTTTGGGGTTCGATCGGCTTTGCCGCCGCTGCACTGGTCTTCGGCAAGCTGTTGAAAGACTTCGGCATAGAGCTGACGGCTGTATTGATGATGATAACGATCGGCTGCTCCCTTCTTTTATCCTTGATGCTGAAGGACGCCCGCCAGACGGGTTATAAGAAACCGGATTTCTCCGGACTCGTGCCGATTGTCACCTCCCGCTCGTTTCTCGCGTTCCTGCTCACGGTCCTCGTAATCTCCGTGGCACACCGGATGAATGACGGCTTTCTGGCCCTCTATCTTGAACGCCTTGGCGCCGATCAGACCATCGTCGGATGGTCCTGGATGGTTTCGGCCGTGAGCGAAATCCCTATATTCTTTTGGCTTAGCAAGCATGGCCATAAATACAAGGAGCTGCCTCTGCTCATCATTTGCTGCCTCGTATACTTGGCCCGCTTTTTATTGATGAGCGTTATAGACAACCCGCTGTGGGTTATCGGGATTCAATTCATGCACTCCGTCTCCTTCGGGATCTTTCTGTTCACCGTCATCCGCTATATTCAAAGCGTGGTGCCCGACCAGTTTCGTGCCAGCGGCCAGGCGCTGTTCGCCATCACCTGGTCCGGGCTGGCCGGTTTAATTAGCGGTGCTTTGGGCGGAACCGTCTTTAACTCCTGGGGACCGCACGCCATGTACGCCTTGGCGTCGGCATTGGCTTTTGCCGCGATGCTGGGTTTCCTGGGGCTTCACCTTCGAACCAGAGGGCGTACGGCCCTTCATGAGTTGGAACAGGGTCCCTCCTGATGGAGGGACGACCGCACCTGTCGGCAAAAGAGAAAGGCGAGCTTAAAGGCGGGCGCCGCATTGTGCAGATCGGCATGGAAACGATGGAGAAGACGGATCGTCTCCGGGATCGGCGAAGGCGAAACCGTTGAGTTGTCTTTTCCTCTGACGAACGGTATAATAAGGGATAATTTAGTACCAAGTACTAAGCAGTAAGCTGACGGCTTGCCATACGGAGAGGATGAACCATACATGACTGACGACATCATGACACTGCCCTATCAGGATTTCAAATCGATCCTGCTGGATCGACGCAGCATTCGCAAATTTACCGAGCAACCGGTTTCGATTGAAGATATTCGCGACATCATCGATTGTGCCAGATACGCCCCGAGCGATACGAACTCGCAAACCTGGGAATTTATCGCCGTTATGAATCGAAATAAAATTAAAGAAATCGAACGGATGACCTGGGAGCAGCTGCACCTCAAAGCCGCAGAAGCCGAACGGCGGGGACTTTCCAGGGAAGCGCGGCTGCTGACCAAATCCTTCGGACCTTATGCGACTGCTTTCGCCGATGCCCCGGTGCTGATTATCTGCTTGGCTACGCCCTACAACTCCAAGTTCCGCGAGCGGATTTTCGATCCGATCCAATTGGTTGATGACGCGATATGGGAAGAAGAAGGTATCAAGAGCAGCTGCTTGGCCGCACAAAACCTGATGCTCGCCGCACATGCCCGCGGACTTGCCACATGCCCAATGACCGGCCCCGTCCTGCTCGCCGGCGAGCAGCTTCGCGCTTACCTGGATATTCGCCCGGAGTGCCAGATCAATATGGTCATCGCGCTCGGGCATCCGGCAGAGCGTCCTGCACGGCTCGCGCGTAAAGAAATTGACGATATTCTTCGTATTGTGGAGTAATATCAACAGCAGCTTTTGCGGTAATCGAGTAGAAGAGGGCGACTAACCCCCGTCCTCTCACCTATGAAAACATGCAAATCCCTTGTTCAAAAAATATGTATTATGAGGGAATGCTCATCTGAAAATTCCTCTAAATTTTCAATCATGCTGAATAGCTCATCCATGGAAGCATCGTACTCCGCGGCTTGCTTTTGCATCTTCTTAAGCTTTCTCTCCAGCAAGTCCTTCCGCAGATCCCTATATTCCTCTTGCCTAACCAACACAGCCCATATGATGTGCAGTAACTTGCGAGCCGTTGCTACAATCGCAATCTTATGCCCTTTCTTCTCCTTCAACCCTAAGTAAAAAGCACGTAATTTCCCCTTGCTCTGAATGGCTCGCTGCGCGCATTGTACCAGAATCCATCGCAGTGTTGCTCGGCCCTCTTTCGTTATGTTCCCCGTATAACGCGTTTTTCCGGATTGATGAACGGATGGCACAAGTCCGGCATAGCATGCTGGCTTCTTTGGAGAAAGAAATCTTGTCACATCCCCAATTTCTGCAAGGATGGTTAAAGCACTCAACACCGATATGCCCGGTATACCCATAAGTAAGGGTACATTAGGGTTTTTCTTGGCCCTTGCAAACCAATCTGCTTCTAATGCGTTCATTTCTTGTTGGACAAAATCCAATAACTTCAGTGATGAACATAAAACGATTTGTTCCATTGCCGGCAGCGAAACCTTGATTTAGCAAAAAGAGCGGTTCTTGGATTTATTCCAAGAACCGCTCTTATCGGCTTGTTGTTGTGGCACTAACCTATAAGAAAACTACCTGCACATGAAAGGAGCCACCGCAAAGCAGCGGTACGTTTTCTTGTGAAATCAAGGAGCAAGTACTAGAAGCCAGTCATTTGATTTCCAGAGAAACATTATATCATGCTAACCCGTAAAGGGTAGTTATAGTTTAGTGTTAAGCTTACAGCTTTTGAACGTTAGCCGCTTGAGGACCACGGTTTCCTTCAACGATTTCGAATTCAACGGATTGGCCTTCTTCCAATGTTTTGAAGCCTTCGCCTTGGATTGCGGAGAAGTGAACGAATACATCGTCGCCGCCTTCTACTTGAATGAATCCGTAGCCTTTTTCTGCGTTAAACCATTTTACTGTACCTTTCAATGAAAACAACCTCCTAGATGTATCGCCATCAAGGGCGAATGGTTCAATTATAGCACCCTTATAAGGATAAATCAACACAATGAAATTTATTCGAAATCGCTTTTTTGTATACGCAATAACTGGTTCGATCCGGGGATGAATGGAAGCGATGAAGGCATCAAAGTTAGCTTCTGCTCCTCCCCTTCCAGCTCTTTTAAAAGGCATTTAAGGAAAGGATACCTCTCCCACCCGAGTGTGACTAGCGGATACAAACGAATCTCACCGCCCGGACGGCAAACGCGAAGCATCTCCTTTATCGCCTCCAGATGAAAATCATAATCAAACTGCTCGTGATACAAAAACAAGAAGTGGCTGCACAGCACAAGTCCCTGTGAATTGTCCTCCACCGGCAGCTTCGGGAGCATCCCTGCCATATAATTTTTCTTGCCGCGGGCCTTGTAGTCTTCAATAAAGCGGCCGAGCGACGCTTCACGCATGGATCTGTGATTCCTGAGACTTCCGTAATACGTCCAGTCGCAAACCCTCTCCAGCCCGGCAAGCTTGTGAGTAGAAACCTGAATTTCCTTCTTTCCGTGTTCAAACAGCTCTTCAGGCGTCATGGCGTACAAGGGATCGACTGCGGCCGCTTCCCACCCGCGATCTGCCGCCTCAGCCACAAAGGATGAAGCCCCTGCGGCAATATCCAGGATAGGGCCGGCCCCAAGCACCTCTTCATCCAGTGAGAACATGCGCTCATATTCCACATAGGAACGGCATGTCATGGCAACGCCTGCTTGTTCGTACTTTCTTGCTTCTCCACTCATCTCAAAATCCACTCTCCTCATCTGTTCCGGATACGCTTCAGCGTCGGACGGAGGGCCGGCGCTGAAGCGTATCCGGAATTATATCATACACCAACAAAAAGCGTCATTGTTTCTTTTCCTTGATTTTCCCTTACAGCTAAGGTATCATTTCGCGCATAGACGGTGTTCAAATATATCATAATAGAACGGAGCTCTTGAAAATGATCAAAAAACACACAATTTACAAGAAGGACAAATGGAATATGATGACGGTAGAGGTTAACGGAAAGCAGCTGATCCTGCGGGAAATATCCGAAGATTGGGGAGAAGAATGCCACACATTCCTGAGCCGTCCGGAGATGATGAGCTGGGTTCACGAGCGATTCCCCAAAGACCGTTTTCAAGGCACGGAAGAAGAGTATGAGGCTTTAATCGAGGCTTTCCGTCAAATATAATTCCATAAACGTTACGACATGAAACCGACAAAATTAGGCTTGACTTGCAGCTTGTCCACTCGTTATAATGAGGGCAATTACATAAGGATGTCCTCCAAAGGGGAGTAGCTGTCACAATAAAGTCGTCAGTTCGGGTTTTTGATAAACCCCGGCTTTATTGGCAACGAAACGTTGTTAGCAAGACCTTTACCGTATCGGTAGAGGTCATTTTTGTGTAAAAATCATTTGGATGAAGGAGTGGTATTTAAAAATGGACTTCCTTACACTGGATTATTTCATCAAATTGTTCAACATCATCTTGATCGATTTGGTGCTCGCCGGGGACAACGCCATTGTTATCGCATTGGCCGCCCGAAATTTACCGAAAGAACATCAGAAGAAAGCGATCATTTGGGGAACCGTAGGCGCCGTTATCATACGGATCGCCGCTACGTTGGCCGTTGTTTGGCTCCTGCAGCTGCCTTTCCTCCTGCTCATCGGAGGCGTACTGCTGGTATGGATCGCGTATAAACTGCTCGTGGATGAAAAGGAGCATAACATCGAAGCGAAGCCTCAGCTCTGGCCCGCTATCCGAACCATCATTATCGCCGACGCAGTCATGGGCTTTGACAATGTCATCGCCGTGGCAGGCGCAGCCCACGGCAGCTTCGATCTGGTAATCATCGGATTGATCGTCAGTGTCCCTATCATGGTTTGGGGCAGCACGCTGTTCATTCGTTTGGTCGAAAAATTCCCTGTTATTATTACGATCGGTGCCGGGGTGCTCGCGTACACTGCAGGTTCCATGCTGACGGGGGATCCTTTTGTCAAAGGCTGGTTTGATGAAAATCCTGTAATGAAGTGGGCATTCATCGCCATTGTCGTCATCGGCGTCATTCTCGCCGGTTACTTAAAGAAGCTGTCAAAAAACTTCATTTCCATCAATGAACAAGGACAACTGACCATCCCTGACAGTATAAAAAATGAAGCTCAAATCGAGGCTAATGACAGCTTTGAAGCAAAAGTCGATGATCAAGGCCGCATCGTATTGGTGAAAGTCGCCAAATCCGAGGGCTGACCAATAAAACAATCCGGCGGTATTCTCGCCGGGTTGTTTATTTTTTTCCAATGAAAACCATCGTCTTCGGGCGTATTATATTTTCGCATCCTGCAGCCGACTCTCCCCTTCCTGATTTCAGGTATATCTTGCCTATGGAAACGCAGGAATTTCAACCTTTGTGGCGAAACTACTTAGCAAGAGGTGATTCTGTTGAGCAATGCGGCATCCGTTGTTACGTTTATGATCTTGTCCTTTTCTTTGGCACTCGTATTAATCATGAAAAGAGATACGCTGCCCCCCGGAGTGAAACGTCCTCTGGCGATCATCGCACTGGTGCTGGTTTCTTTTTCCTTCGTGCTGATGATATTCAGCTTTTTTGCCGCCCCCGCTTAGAGGCATTAGACTTCCTTCCATGATTTTCATATACTAATATTTAGGCCTCGCTCCGGTCATACTAAGGAATGCTTTCCAGACCAACCCCTATTTTCCATGGAGCGTGAGCAAATTTGAGAATCATGCCTTTGCTGCTGTGCGGCATGCTGTTGTCCGGCTTGCTGAGCGCATCCGCGATGCAGACGGATGCAGCGGCCAAACCATATCATATGACAAGGAGGGCTCCCATGAATCAACTGCCAAAGCGTAAGGACGTAGCCTTGGAACACCGCTGGAACCTGGAAGACCTTTTTCCAAATCAACAGGCTTGGGATAAGGAGTATCAACTGGTCAAGGATGACCTGAAAGAAATCGGGCGTTTTGAAGGTAAGCTTAACGACCCGGCTGCGATAAAAAAATGCTTCGAGCTGGAGGACAAAATTTCCCTACATACCGAACGACTGTATGTATACGCCAACATGAAGCACCATGAAGATATGGCGGATCCTACATATCAGGCCTTATCCGATAAATCCAAAAAATTAAGCGTCGAAGCCAACGAAGCCATGTCGTTTATTTCCCCGGAAATTTTGAGCCTGACAGACGAACAGCTGCATAAGCTCGTCGAAAACCCAGAGCTTTCCTTTTATAAGCGCACGCTGGAGGAGATGATCCGCCAAAAGCAGCATGTGCTCAGTAAAACAGAAGAAGCGCTGCTCGCCCAAGTAGGCAATCTTTCGCAGGCTCCGGGAACCATCTTCGGCATGCTGAATAACGCCGACTTAAAATTCCCCAAGGTAAAAAATGAGCACGGCGAAGAAATCGAACTGACACATGGAAGATATATTCAGTTCCTCGAAAGCAAAGACCGCGAGGTCCGCAAGCAGGCTTTTGAAGCGATGTATTCCACTTACGCTAAGCAAAAAAATACCCTTGCCGCTACGTTGGCCGCGAACGTGACCAAGAACATCTTTTATGCGAAGGCGCGCAAATACCCTTCCACGCTGGAGATGTCCCTCTTCGGCGATAATATCAAAAAGGAAGTTTATACGAACCTGATCGACGCCATCCACGAATCGCTGCCTTTGATGTACCGTTACATGGAGCTGCGCAAAAAGCTGCTGAAAGTGGACGAATTGCACATGTACGATTTGTTCGCTCCGCTCGTCGACGAGTACAAAATGGATATTACGTTTCCGGAAGCGAAGCAAATGGTCAAAGAAAGCTTGAAGCCTCTAGGCGACGATTATCTGGGCATCCTGCAGGAAGGCTTCGACAACCGCTGGATCGATATTTACGAGAATGAAGGCAAGCGCAACGGCGCCTACAGCTGGGGAGCTTACGGGACCCATCCATATGTGCTGCTGAATCATAAAGACAATCTCAACAGCATGTTTACATTGACGCATGAAATGGGTCATGCGCTTCATTCGTATTTATCCGATGTCAACCAGCCTTACCGTTACGCGCAATATACGATTTTCCTGGCGGAGGTCGCCTCTACGCTTAACGAAGCGCTGCTGATGGACTATATGTTGAAAAAGTCGACGGACAAAAAGGAAAAAATGTACCTGCTTACCTACTATATGGACCAATTCCGGACGACTGTCTTCCGCCAGACGATGTTTGCCGAATTCGAGAAAATCATTCACGAAAAAGCGGAGCAAGGCGAATCGTTAACGCCTCAGCTACTCAGCCAAATTTACTACGATCTGAATGTGCTGTATTACGGCAAAGGCATGGTCGTAGACCAGGATATCGAGATGGAATGGGCGCGGATTCCGCATTTCTACAACAGCTTCTATGTGTATAAATACGCTACAGGATTCTCCGCAGCCACCAGCTTCGCCAAACAAATTCTGGAGGAAGGCGAGCCGGCGGTGCAGCGCTACATCGGTTTTCTGAAAAGCGGCGGCAGCGACTATTCGATTAACATTTTAAAACGGGCCGGCGTGGATATGTCCTCTCCGGAGCCAATCAAGCAAGCCATGAGCGTATTTAAAGAGCTGCTCGAACAAATGGAGGCACTGGCGAAATAACCATGCGCCGCAGGCTGAGACCGGTTCTCCCGGCTCAGCTTTTTTAAGCCTTATTATAGACACTCATGTAAAGGGGAGGGACTATGAAAGCACAGTGGTTTCTCATGTTCATACTTATTTTTGCCCTGATTACCGCCGTATTTGCAGTGATTAACGTAGAGCCGGTTCAGGTTAATTTTTTGTTCACGCAAGCGGATATCCCTCTCATATTGGTGATTATCGGCTCCACTTTTCTCGGAGGACTGATTGCCCTTTTTATCGGATTCATGAGACAGTTCAAGCTGCAGCGGACCATCAAGCAATTGGAGAAGCGGCTCGCAGAATCCGGGAACGGACAAGCCCCGGAGGAATGGAAGGACTCATCTTTATCCCCGGGGGATCGTGAAATCGTTCTCCCAAAGGAATCGCTCAACCCAAATTCCGAGGATTTTAAATCGTAAAAATCAAGTTTTAGTCAAATGCATTTGAAAATGAGCATTTTTCAACATTCCTCATTGAACTGAATGACGGCATTCATTAATATAGTACTATTAGCAGGGCGAAAGTCCTATACTATGAAGGAAGGATGCCGTCATCATGGATTTTCAATGGGCGGAAATTCAGGAAAAAGAGTTATTGGCCAGCTCATTTCACCAATCGGCTTTAAGTATGGCCCTTGTATCTGCTGATGGCTTTTTTATTCATGTGAATTCTTCATTTTGCTCACTTCTCGGATATGCGGAGGAAGAATTGTCCGATAAACCATGGAAATCGGTCATTCATCCCGATGACCGCGATCTCCTGTATTCGTTCCTGTCGGACAGTCCTGCCAACGATCGGTCGTTGAAGCAGCATGAAATCAGATATATCTGCCGAAATGGTGAAACCTTGTGGACTTGCGTCAGCATTTCTCAGATTACACCGTCCAACGGCATCCGTCCTTTATATTTCAAGCTGGTTCAGGATGTGACGGAGCGCAAACGCAAGGAGGACGACGCCAAGCAGGCTTGGAACGCCTTACTCGAAAGCGAACGAATGTACCGGATGATTGCCGATCATTCCACGGACATGATTTCAAAGCACGACAGGTCGGGCAGGTTCTTGTACGTCTCTCCCGCCTGCCGCAAGCTTCTCGGGTATGAACCCGAAGAACTGGTCGGCATCATCGCTTACGAGATGCTTCACCCGGAGGATCTGGATGCCGTTCCCCAACCGCAAGACATCGTCGATGGCCGTTCCGATATTGTCCTTTTTTCATATCGTTTCCGCCGTAAGGACGGCAGCTATGTCTGGTTTGAAACCACCGGAAGTATCCTGAGAGGCGACGACGGGGAGTTTAAAGAAGCGCTGTGCACTTCCCGGGACATCTCTGCCAGAAAAAAATTGGAGCATCAGCTGCTTCAAACGAACGAATTGCTGCAGCAAATATCCAATATCGATGCATTGACCGGTGTGGCCAACCGAAGAAGATTCGATGAATGCTACGCGCTGGAATGGCGGCAGGCCCTTCGCTTCTCTACTCCGCTAACCGTCATACTAATCGATATCGACTATTTCAAAAAGTACAACGACACCTATGGGCACCAAAAGGGAGACCTTTGTCTGCAGCAAGTAGCCAATGCGCTGCGTGCGGCTGTCAAGCGTCCCGGCGATATCATTGCCAGATACGGCGGTGAAGAATTTGTCATCGTGCTTCCTTTTACGGATAAGCGCGGGGCACAGACGGTGGCCGAACAATTGCGCAGAGAAGTGGAAAGCCTGTCCATTCCTCACAGGCAATCCGATGTATCCCCCGTGGTGACAGCCAGCTTGGGAACGGCGACGGTCATTCCTACTCTGGAGATGACCAGCCACGAGCTCCTCCTGCAAGCGGACAAGGCGTTGTACCAGGCCAAAAAAGACGGACGAAACCGGGTCAAAACCTATGAACCCTCCTAAACGCAGCTGCGCCCTTTTCTTTATTGAAGAAAAGGGCGTTTTTATATTGAAACAAATCGGGTGTGGTTTGCGTCAGTAGAGTTGAAAGCAAATCATGGAAATACATAAAAACGAATGGAGGGACTTATGTGAGAAAAACAACCCTGCTCTCATGCATGGTCGCGCTCACGCTGCTTGCTTCTAGCGTACCGGCTCAACAAATGCAGGCCGAAACGGAAAAGACGGTCGGCTTGAGCTTGAACGGAGAATCGGTCCGTTTCTCGATCCAACCCCGCTTGATCCAAAACACGCTGATGGTACCGCTGCGGGAGCTTTCGGAAGCTCTGGGTGTCACGGTGCAGTGGAACGAACGCGAACGGACGGCGATAGCCAGCAAAGGAGAGCGAAACATTAAGCTGAGCCTGGACAGCAACCAGGCGTATCGCGGCAGCACACCCGTAACGCTGGACGCGGCACCGGTATCGGATAACGGCTATATGCTTGTGCCGCTCCGTTTTTTCAGTGAATCTTTTGATTTTAATGTGTATTGGGATGGCGCCAACCGATCGGTGGACATCGTGGACGCGGACAAAAGCCTGCCCACGGTCGGATCGCTCGAACGAATGGAGGAGCTGCTGAAGGATTCCGCTGCGGTCCATGGCGGCATGCGTTTAATGGTTACCGATAAATTGGCTTCACAATCCGGTGCCGCCAAAACACCAACCAGTGAATCCGCCTCTACGGCTCCGACGTTTTCTGCAGCCCCCTCGCACTCCGGTACTAATGTACAGGTGGAAGGCGTGGATGAGGCGGATATCATCAAGACGGACGGCAAATACATTTATCAGGTAAACCGTGACCGGGTGATCGTATCCCAGGCCTACCCTGCCGATAGTATGAGCGTCGTCAGTACGGTGTACTGGGCCGACCCCCAATTTTACCCGCAGGAAATTTATGTCGACGGCAAGCATCTCGTGGTGATCGGCAATACCCATTATCCGATAAACGATAAGATAAAACCGTCTAATTCGGCCGCGCCGGCTGCGAGCGATCCCTCCACCCCGGTCAGCAGTCCGGCGGTGGATGCCCCAGCGACAAAAAGTATCAAGGTCGCGCCCGTACCCGAGTTTATAGAGCGAAAAAAAATGATCTGGCCCGCGCCTCAACGTTTCACCACCAAGGCGATCGTATATGAGCTGGGCGACCGTACGGAAATGAAACCTGTCCGAGAAACGGAACTCGAGGGAAATTACATTTCGTCGCGTAAAATCGGCGATTCGCTTTACATCGTCACCAACAAAGGGATGGATACGTATTGGCTTATGGACAAACAGATCAGCCCTGCGGAAAAGAAAGCGGCCCTCTCCACACCGGCTTACCGTGACTCTGCGGCCGGGGACTCGTTTATCACCATCGGCTACGAGGACATTCGATATTTCCCGAAAGCGGTGGAGCCGAATTATTTGCTCGTCGGCGGACTCAACCTCAGCAAGCCGGAGCAAAAAATGCAGGTGACCAGCTATCTCGGTTCCGGCCAATATGTGTATGCATCGCAAAACAATCTGTATATTACAGTGAATGAATACGAACCCGTTAAAGAAGAACCTGAACAATCGTCAAAGGCGGTTCCCGGAATCGGGCAGGAAATTATGCCGATCCGGCCGGTACCGGTCGAAACGAGCAGCGTCATTTATAAATTTGGCATGGATAACGGCACGGTCAAGTACCTCGGACGCGGCAAAGTGCCCGGACACCCGCTGAATCAATTTTCCATGGATGAACACGACGGCTATTTCCGCATCGCAACCACCAAGGGAGACATGTGGCGCGACGATGAATTTACTTCAAAGAACAATATGTATGTTTTGAACGAAACGATGAATGTCGTAGGCAAAGTGGAAGATCTGGCCCCAGGCGAGCGCATTTACTCCGTACGTTATGCCGGAAGCCGGGCTTATATGGTTACCTTCAAGAACGTCGATCCTCTGTTTGTTATCGATTTGAAGGATCCTCAGGCGCCCAAAGTGCTGGGTCAGCTCAAAATACCGGGCTACAGCGATTATTTGCACCCCTATGACGAGAACCATATCATTGGCTTCGGCAAGGACGCCGTAGTAGTGGACAACAAAAACGGTTCCGGTTTCGAAGGCGGTCCTACTGCATATTATCAAGGCATGAAGCTGGCGCTGTTCGACGTATCGGATGTCGCCCATCCGAAAGAGCTGTTCAAAGAGTCGATCGGCGGCCGGGGCACGCATTCGGAGCTGCTGAACAATCATAAAGCCCTGCTGTTCTCCAAAGAGAAAAATTTGCTCGCTTTTCCGGTGACGGTTATGGAGGTCAAAGACAAATCCTCCGGCGGTGCTCCCGCAGATGCGACAAAATACGGCGAGTTCACGTTCCAGGGTGCATACGTCTACGGGCTGGATCTGCAAAATGGCTTCCAGCTTCGGGGCAGGATTACCCATTTGAGCGATGAAGACCTGCAAAAGGCCGGGCGTGAATGGTACAGCAGCGACCGCAACGTCGAACGGCTGCTCTATATCGGCGATACCCTGTATACCGCTTCGCCGGATATGCTGAAAGCAAACGATTTGTCCACGTTAACCGAAATCGGATCGCTCAAGCTCCCTCCATGGAAGCCGCGCCAATAACGGGCTTGGCAGCGGCTTCCTCATCGGGTACAATTACAAGTGTCAAATCCTATATGGAGGTAAGCCTATTTATATGGTAAACACCATCATTACCATCTCCGTCATTATTGCATTGGTTGTTTCGGGACTAACGATCTACGTTACTTACAAAGCCTATTCACGCAAACAAGACTAAACAATCCAATGCCACATGGCCAAGGCGATCAGACCTCCGAACGCGGAACTTAGGGCGTTAACCGTATCGTTGGTCATCAGCGCATGCCCACGGATTCGAACCGCCGCTGCCTCGCAGTGGCGGTTTTTTTCGATCTCTTTGCCGCACACCCGGCAGCGGTACATGACTTGGCAAACCGCACCAAACCAGGAGTCCGCCAACGACCCGGCCAAACCGCCGAGCAGGCCGATGAAGCACAAGGCCGCTGCGGACGGGAGAGGCCCTTGCGGCGACAGCAGCAGGAGCGGCCAAGCTGCGGCTCCGATGAACAGCCCGCCGGCCGCCGAGGCGGCGAGCCCAAGCGGTGTCACGCCACCGGATGTCCCGGGCTCTACGGTGCGCAGGCTGACGATGGACCTGGGAGCCGAGCGGCTGACGCCGCCGATTTCCGTTGCCCAAGTGTCGGCGGTAACCGTTGCCATGACACCGACAAAAGCGGCCCACCAGAGCGGGTGCGGAAACAACCAATATCCGATGCACAGCGCAAGCCCCAGCCCGCCGTTAGCCCAAACCTGTCCTGCATCACGCCTCCCCGATTTGGCATAGCCGCTTTCCGCGGCCTCTTTTCTTCGGCTTTTCCATTTGGACCATGCCGATGAGGTAATAAAAAAGGCAATCAGCGTCCCAAACCAGGGAAGGCTTCCTAACGCATACATCAAGGTGCCAAGCAGTACAGCCGCCGCCAGGCCTGAAATCGTCAGCGACTTTTTCCAATAGGCCGCTCCTGCGATAAGCAAACTCCCGGCAAGTCCAACCAGCAGATCCGCCATTTGTACTTCAACTCCTCTTCCTGAATAAAAAACACATTCGATCAATGTTTGACAGCAGCTTTTCTTGCGAAAAGGAATATTCCCGTCGAAGTCCTTTCAAGGATGCCGGATCATCATCCCGGTTTTACTTAGCGCTTGACTGAACTTACTCATTGTGCAGCATCAAGAAAACCCGGCCGCCGGCCGGGCAATTCTCTAGACGGGTGGGTATGGGGCCAATGATGCTGCTGTGGAATCACTACAGCTTCAAAAGAGGCTCGTTAAAATCTCCTGCCCCGTAAGAAGACGGTAGTAGCAGGTGGATCTAGGGACTTCGCCGATCTTAAGAACCGTCCGAACCGGGTATGTTTCCCCTCCCAATCCAGCGATGGGCTACTTTGAGTCGGGTGATCTCTTCTCACCCAACAGTTTTTTCATCGCTTGCTCGTATTTCTTCTGCACGTCCAGGGTCTCTTTGGCCAATAGTTCTGCTGGCTGTTTCTTTTTTGCCAAGTCAGCTTCCACCTCATCCCACTATTGACGTACCCATTTCTGAAGCCGGAGATCGCCGACCACGTTTCTGCCTACCACACGCCGGCCACTGCGTTGAAAATCAGTCTTATGGAGCGTCTTTTTTCATATGTACGGATTCATATGTACGGATCTATCATGTTCTGCTGCAGACTTTCTTTTGTGCCGATCCTGGGCCGGTTTGTATTTTCCTCATGGCCATTCTTTTGTTTACTCACCGGAAACAGGTTCTCCGGACTCGGCCGTACCTCCCGGATTGGTTTGGTTACCGGTTTGCCCGGATTCGCCCACATTCGGTGTCCCGCCGGGTTTGACGGGATGATTTGTTTTTGCCGGTTCATCTGAATTAGGATTCGCGTTCGATTTCGACGTTCCGTTCGATTTCGACGCTTCACCCGGTTTGGTCGTTCCGTTCAATTTCGGCGTTTCATTCCGATTCGCTGTGCTTCCGGATTTGGCTGATTCGCTTTGCTTTGCAGTATTGCTATCGGATTTGTTGCCCGGGTCCGCCTTGCTTCCCGATCGAACAGCCTGATTGGATTCTGCCGGCTTCTTGGTCTCGTTCACCGATGACTTCACTGCCGCCTGCCCCGTTGACGGTCGGGATGCTGCCGTAACCCGCCCTTCCTCATCAACCTGGGCATTAACCGAAATAGCAGTCAATTTGTCGAACAGCTTGCGGCCTTCCTCCTTTACCATACGGATTGGTTGAGCCCATTTGGTCAAGATAGGCACAAGCTGCAAATCGCAGCTTCCTTCTTTCGAGCAGGACGCTTCCAGTATCATACTTTCCCACGTAGCCGAATTTGCGTTGGTCGTAAAAATAAAGTTGCCGAGGCTGTACGCAATCCACTTGCCCTTATACTGCTCGAAGCCCTGCAATACATGCGGATGGCTCGCGATAACCAGATCCGCACCTTGATCGATATACTGTCTGGCCAGATCGGTTTGCACCTTGATCGGTCGGTGATTTCGTTCTTCTCCCCAATGGGCGATGACGACAACGAGGTCGGCCTCTTCCCTGGCTTTGGCGATCGCCTGAAGCGGCAGCTTTGTCGTATAGGTTTCAGCAAGCCCCGGCTTGTTTTTACCCGCATACCAGCTTGCGGAATGAATCACCCGGCTGAACCCGAGAAACGCGATGTTCATTCCGTTATGCTCCATGATGACGTGACGGTACGCTTCTTCGCTGTCTCTTCCGGCCCCGACCCGCCTGATCCCCTCCGCATCCAGGTAATCCAAAGTATCGAGGAGACCCTCCACCCCATAGTCCATGCTGTGGTTGTTCGCCAAATTGACGAGATCCACCCCTGCTTTCCTGAGCTCGGAAAGGGCCAACGGCGACGAACGGTAAGCATAGGTCTTATCCTCCGGCGTGCCTCTGGTCGTAATGGGCGTCTCCAGATTGGCGACGGCAATATCCGCCTTCTCCAGATAGGAACGAACATATTTGAACGGATAATCATATCCGTGCTGCTTCAGGAGAGCCTCCACTTTACCCGCGAACATCACATCGCCGACAAAGGACATGTTCACACGATCCGCTGCTTTATCGTTACCTGGTGCGATATTCGCCTGTTCGTTTTCATTCACCGCCGGCGGCTTGTCCGCATCATCCTGCCGCGGCTGAACTCCTGCGCTAGGAGCTGGCGGCGTTTTGGCTCCTGACGCCGCTTCACCTTCCACCATACCATGAGGCCGATCAAGCTCCTGCATTAAATAGGCGAAGGCACCTATCGTCAAAACTGTCAACAAAGCGATCTTCAACCATAACATGCGATTCATTTTTTTCTCTTTAAGACGCTTATGTTTTTCTGTACGTGATCTAATCGCAACCTACCCCTTTTTCCTCCCAACTGCCGGCAACCTCCGTGTACCATTATACCAAAAGGCCCTCCCCCGGTCATGGGCAATTGTACCAAAAATATGTTGCCGTTCCCCGCTGCCTTCTGGTATGATAGATATCCTTTCGATTTTCAGACTTACTCACCCCGAGCGGACTTAGGCATGATTGCACGAACCCATTCACTTCTCCACTGCCGTTACCAGTTGGAGAGAGTTTGAAACCTTGGAGGTGCCTATGCTTTTTCCCGTATTGGTTAAAAAAGCGTTCTCGCGAAACCTGCAGTACCGTTCCTCGCATGCGATCAATACCGTCGCGAGCGCCATGTTCGGTCTTATTTACGTTTCCATCTGGAAAGGAATCGGCGAGCCCGCGGGGATGAACGGCTACAGCCTGCAAAATGTCATCCATTATGTTGCGTTCAATCAGGCGGTATTGTGGATCACCTTGTTCATCACCAACGGACTTGGCATCGAACGTTCCGTTCGCAGCGGACATATCGCCCTGGACCTGATGCGCCCGGTTCATCTTTTCTATCAGTTGATGGGGCGGGAATGGGGACAAATCGGCTATCAGCTGATATACAAAACGGTGCCCATCTACTTCATCTATATCTGGACGATCGGTCTGCCCGTCCCTACAGACGCGGCAACATGGATCTTTACATTAACGTCGCTGGCATCCGCCTCTTATATGAACATCTGCATCAACTACCTCATCGGCGTCACGGCGCTTTGGACCACCGAGTCCAACTGGCTGTATTGGGTCCATTTTTCCGTCTCTTCCGTCCTCTCCGGCTTTCTGGTCCCGATCGAATGGCTACCCGACTGGCTTTCGCGGATAAGCGCTTGGACCCCATATCCCTATATGCAGCACGTTCCAAGCAAAATCTATTTAGGCCTCGCTCCCCCCTCCACCATGTGTGGCGGTTTTTTGTGGTGCTCGTTGCTTACGGCGCTTTGTTTGGCAGCCACCGCGTTCGTTCGGCGCAAAGTGGAGGTGCAGGGCGGATGAACACGCTTCGAATGTATGTTCTGCTAATTAGAGCAAGCATCCGCAGCCGAATGCAGTACAAATTCAACTTCTGGCTGTCTACGCTGCTGGCCGCTGTAGTCAATGCGACCGATTTTTTACTGATTTCGATCATTTTATGGAAGTTCGATAACATCCAAGAATGGTCCCTGTACGATATCGGCTATCTGTATTCCACCATACTGCTGTCCAAGGCGCTCTATCGCAGCTTTGCCAACGATGTGCACCATCTGGAAAAATATTTGGTGTCGGGCGACCTCGACGGCCTGCTGATCCGACCGGTCCCCGTTCTGCTCGCGCTGATGTCGCAAAACTTCCGGCCCATGTTCGGCGAGTGCATCCAGGGTGGGATCATTCTGACGCTTTGCTTAAGCCACATGATGAGCATAGGGCAAGTCACATGGCTGGCGGTTCCTTTAACGCTGCTCATTCTTGTCACCGGAGCGGCCCTGCTGTTCGCGATCGGACTTGGCACCGCCACCTTCGGCTTTTGGATTACACGCATCAGCGACCTTCAAAATCTGACGGAAGACGCCGCCCGAACCGCCGTTCAGTACCCGATGGATCTGTACCCGCTTTGGCTGCGAACCGTTCTGCTTACGCTCATTCCCGTAGGAATGGCCAACTACATTCCCGCACTGTATGTGCTGAGAGGGGAATTCGGCTGGTGGCTGCTGCCCGGCGTCATGCTGTTTACCGTTGTTTTTCTGGGGCTTATGCTGCGTTTCTGGAAGCTCGGCCTTACCCGCTATCAAAGCACGGGAAGCTGATGCAAGCCTGCATCCTTCCATAAATATAGAGAGGAGCTGCCGTTTGAATGATCGAAGTGAGAAATTTGCATAAAAGCTTTCGGCTCCCCCCGAACCATCCAAGCAGGTGGGAGCGGTTGAAGTCGGTACTCTCCGGGGCGGGTGCGGAAAAAATAGCCGTCCGCGAGATTAACTTCACCATAGAGCAAGGCGAATTTGTCGGATATATCGGACCGAACGGCGCCGGCAAATCGACCACCATCAAAATGCTGGCGGGTGTCCTTCATCCCTCCTCCGGGGAAGTCCGCATCGGCGGACTTAATCCCCATAAGGACCGGCGGCGGGTAGCCTCCCGGATCGGCGTCGTATTCGGACAACGCAGCCAGCTGTGGTGGGATCTGCCCGTTCGCGATTCGTTCGATATTCTTGCCGCAATGTACCGCATTGACCCGCGCCGTAAAGCAAAGACGCTTGGCGAGCTGGACGAGCTTCTCGAGCTGCGCGATTTGATGGACGTCCCTGTTCGCAAGCTGTCCCTCGGCCAACGGATGCGTGCCGATCTGGCCGCCGCCCTGCTTCATGAGCCCGAATTGCTGTTTCTGGACGAACCGACGATCGGGCTGGATATTCTGGCCAAGCGAAATATCCGCAAGCTGCTGTCCACCGTTAACCGGGAGCTGGGAAAAACGGTGCTGCTCACGACTCACGATATGGATGACATCGAGCAGTTATGCAGCCGTGTGATGGTCATTAACCACGGGTCGCTCGTTTATGACGGAACGATCGGTCAGCTCCGCGAACGTATCGGGCTTCCTACCCTCCTTCAGGTTACCTTCACCTCGGAAGCGGACGTTCCGGGCCCGGATGCGTTACCCGAATTCAGCATCGCAAAGACGAGCGGCCGCGGGCTTGCGATTCATTTCAACCGGCGGGATATCCCTGCGATGGAAGTGCTCCGGAAGCTGGAATCGTTCGGTACGATCATCGACGTTCATATGGAGGAGCCTGATTTTGAAGAAGTGATTCATCAAATATACTAGCCCGGTATGTGGTATAATGAAAAACATATGAAAAAATGGAATAACAGGAGGCCATGGGTGACAATGGACAAAATCGCAGTCATTTCAGACATCCACGGTAACCTGGAGGCATTGGAAGCTGTTGTGCGGGACATCCGCTGCCGCGAGATCCGGCGCATCATTTGTCTTGGCGATCTGGTCGGCAAAGGCCCTCAGCCTTGTGAGGTGGTGGATCGGATTCGCGAGCTTTGCGAAGTGACGGTGCTGGGCAATTGGGAACACGGAATCAACCAGCCTCAGGATAAGGAATCCGGCTTGTGGCAGCAGGAACGGCTTGGAGCGGAACGGCTCCGTTATTTGCGGGAGCTGCCTTTTTTCGTGGATCTTCGGATGAGCGGCAGGCGTATCCGGCTGCTGCACGCTTCCGCGAAAAGCGTCTATCATCGCGTACCGCAAAAAGCGGACAAGAAAGAAAAGCTGGCGATGTTCGAGAACACCGAGCATACCGGAGGATTCCTGGGAACGGAGCATACGCCGGATGTGATCGGCTACGGGGACATTCACATCCCGTTCATGCAGACGCTCAAATCCAAACAAAGCAAAGGACTTTTGCTGTTCAATACGGGCAGCGTCGGCGCTCCCTACGACGGACTGGCGCAGGCCAGCTACGTGATTCTGGAGGGTGTGGCGGACCTTATGGAGGAAGCCCCGTTCTCCGTACAATCCGTACGCGTCCCTTACGATATCGAGAAAGCCGTCGCTATCGCAGAGCAGGTCGGACTGCCTGAGCTGGAGCGGTTCCGTTATGAACAGACAACCGGCCTGGAACGTTGAAGCGCTGTAAGTTATCCATCCAAGCAAGGAAAGAAGGAACCTTTTTTGGAACGTTGGAAAATCAACTTAATCGTACTCTGGTTTGGACAATTCATGGTCATGTCCGGCATGACCATGATTATTCCGTTCCTGCCCCTATACATACAGGAAATGGGAATTCACGATCCGCATGAAGTGGCCGTGTGGGCGGGCTTGATCTTCGCCGCCAACTTTGTCTCATCGTTTATTTTTCAGCCGATCTGGGGAGGACTTGCCGACCGGTTCGGACGAAAGGTCATGCTCCTTAGGTCAGGCTTCGGCATGGCTTTTGTCATGATGTTCATGGGCATGGCCGCTACGCCTCTGCATTTGCTGCTGCTTCGTTTGGCTAACGGCGTTATATCGGGCTTTATGCCGGCCGCCGTCGCGTTGGTATCCGCGAATACGCCCCGTGAACGGATGGGCTTCGCCATGGGTACTTTGCAATCCGGCAGCGTGGCGGGCACGATTCTCGGACCTTTGTTTGGGGGAGTATTGGCGGAATGGGTCGGCTTTCGCCCCATTTTTTACATCACCGGGGGATTGTTGTTCGCCGCTTCCGTGCTCGCCGCGTTCTTGGTAAAAGAAAAATTCGACATCGAGCAAGCCAAAACCAGGCCAAAAATGTCGGTGTTCAGCGGGTTTCGCGAGCTGATCCGGATCCGCCAGCTGCCGGCTCTGTATTCCGTTACCTTCCTGATCCAGTTTTCGATTCTTAGCTCGATGCCGCTGATTCCCTTGTTCGTACAAGAGCTCCACGGCAGCGGCCAGCTGCTGGCCTTTTATGCCGGACTTGTCGGTTCGGTGACCGGCTTTTCGAACATGATCGCATCACCGCTGCTGGGCAGACTGGGGGACCGGCTGGGATCGCAGCGCATTCTGGCGATCGCTTTGATCGGGACGGGTCTGGCCTTTATTCCCCAGGCCTTTGTCACCAACATCTGGCAGCTGCTCGCCTCGCGTTTCCTGTTGGGCGTTTTTATGGGAGGGCTTCTCCCTTCCGTGCAGACCTTAATACGCCAGTATACACCAAGCGGCATGGAAAGCCGGGCCTATAGCTTTAATACGAGCTCCCTGGCTTTGGGCAATATGCTCGGACCGGTCATCGGGGGAGCCGTATCGGGGTTGATCGGCATCCGGGGAATCTTCATGACGGCCGCCGTACTGCTGCTGCTAAACGCTTTATGGGTCAGGCTCTCTCTATTCCCGAGAAATCAAGTGCAGAAAACAGGTTCGTAGCTTATCGCTAATAAAGGGCATCCCATTCGGGTATGAATGAGGATGCCCTTCAGATATGAAACCTGACGAGGAATGTACAGCAAAACAGCCTGTTACCCCATAGAGGTACCAGGCTGTTTCATTTAAGACTTTAGCAGCGCCGGATGAGCTCGGCCAGCAACGCGGTGCGCAGCGGTATCTCGTCAATCCGGACGTATTCATCCGGAGAATGGGCAAAGTCGCCTCTTGCGCCCAAACCGTCCAGCGTCGGTGTGCCGACGGCGGCGGTGAAGTTTCCGTCACTCACACCGCCGGTATGCGTCTCCGCCAGTTCGATTCCGTGATCCGTCCGGGCGATTTCCTGCGCCAAGGCGAACAGGGCCGCCGTACGGTCGGTACGTTCCATCGGAGGGCGCATCATCCGGCCGGTAAGCGTAAGCCGGGCTTGAGGGAGCGCCGGAATAAGCCGGGCAAGCTCCGCTTCGATGCGCTCCGCTTCGGCTGAGGTAGCCACGCGCACATCGATTTCTCCTTCAGCATGCTCCGCAACGACATTGCTCCCGATACCGCCCCGGATCACGCCGACGTTCACCGTAGTCCCCCGCGAAAGGTCCGTAAGCGCATGAAGACGCTGAATCTGACAAGCCAGCTCATGAATGGCAGATACACCTTTCTCCGGATTTACCCCGGCATGCGCCGAGATGCCCTGTACCGCAAGCTTATAGCGTCCGCTGCCTTTGCGGGACGTCTTGAGCGCACCGCTTGGCTCCATCGGCGGCTCCAATACGAAAGCGACAGCCGACAGTTTCGCCTGCTCCTCGATCAAAGCACGGGACGTCGGACTTCCCAGCTCTTCGTCGCTGTTCATGAGCAGTACGACTTTCTTATCCTCCGGAAACCGTCCGGAGTCCAACAGCGCTTTAAGTGCGAATATGGCCTGCAGCAAACCGGCCTTCATATCGTAAACGCCGGGACCGTAGGCTCGCCCGTCCTCGATGCGGAACGGCCTTCGGGCAGCTTCTCCCAGCGGCCAAACGGTATCGTAATGACCCAACAGAAGAATCTGTTTTTCCCCGCTTCCGACTTCGCACAAAAGGCGGTCGCCATACGTTTCGTTCGGAACCCGAATGACCCTGCCTCCGGTCAGCCGTTGAAATTGACGCGTAAACCAGTCGGCCATCAAATCGTTCTGCCGCTTGTCTGTAGACGGCGAATCGATATTCACACTCTCCTCCAGCAATCGGAGAATGTCAGGCATATACCCTTCAATTTGTTCTTTTATTGTCTGTAACTTCACCAAAGCAGCATCTCCGTTAGTGCGAATGCGATTTCGAACCGAACAGCCGGTCCAAACCATACACACGTTCCAATAAAATAATAAATACAAGACTTAATAAAATGACGACCGATGAAATCGAGGCTACAAGCGGGTCAAGTGTTTCCTGCATGTAGCTGAATATCGCCATCGGGAGCGTTGTCGTCGTCGGTGAGACCAGAAAGAGAGACACCGTGACATTGTCAAAGGAGGTCAAGAAGGCGAAAATCGCTCCCGATAAAATAGCCGGTTTAATGATCGGCATCGTAATATCCCAAAAGACGTTGATCGGCTTCGCGCCCAGAATGTATGCGGCACGCTCCAGGGTATAATCGAAGGAGCTGAGTCCTGTCAGCACCAGGCGCACGACATAGGGAATCGAAATTAAGATATGCGCCAACAGGAGGCCGGTGAAGGTGCCCGCCAGTCCGATCCTCGTGAAGAAGAGCAAAGCCGCAATGCCGATGATCAGCGCCGGCACGGTAAGCGGCGACAGCAAAAGTCCGTTAATGACGTCTTTTCCGGGAAACTTGTACTTATGCAAGGCTAGACCGGCAATCGTTCCAATCAAGGTTGAAAGCACAGCCGAAAGTGCCGCAAGCTGCAGACTGAACCAGAAGGATTCGACAAATTCGGGGCGGTCGAATATTCTTTCATACCAGTCCAAAGAAAAACCGACCGGCGGAAAAGAAAGATACTTTGCCGACGTTAAAGAGGTTGGAATAATGATCAGCAGCGGCGAGATCACAAACAAAACGACGAAAAAGGTGATGACTCCCAGCGGAGTGATTCGTTTGATCATGAAGAAAACACCTCTTTATACCGCTTTGTCTCCATAAGCCGGGTAAACAAAGTGACAAGCGCAATCGTCGATCCGAGCAGCAGGAACGCAAGCGCAGCACCGAGCGGCCAGTTCATCTGAGCCATAATTTTCTCATAGGCGATCACAGGCAGTACCTTGACGGACGTACCGCCCATCAGAGCAGGTGTCACAAATGAGCTCATCGACAAGCTGAACACGAGAGTCGTTCCCGCCATGATGCCGGGCAGCGTGAGCGGAAGCGTCACAGTAAAGAATGTGCGCAATTTGCCGGCGCCGAGAATTCCGGCCGCCTTATACAGCGATTCGTCGATCTGATACATGCTGGTGGCGATCGCCAGAATCATGTAAACGATCAGCGAATCGGTCAAGCCGATGACAACGCCAAGCTCGTTATACAGCAGCTTGATCGGCTGATCGATCAGACCGAGCTGCATGAGCGTGTTGTTAATCCAGCCCTTTTCCCCCAGAATGATGACCCAGCCGAAGTTTCGGATGACTACGCTGATCAAGTGAGGGGAGATGATCAGGAACGTGATCAAACCGCGCATTTTGCCCGAGCACTTAGCCATATACATGGCGACCGGATAGCCTAAAATGAGACAAGCCAATACCGTCAGCAGCCCCAATTTGACCGTTCTCCACAAAATTTGCAGATAATAGGGATCCTGGACAAGGAGCGCATAATTCTCGAATGAAAATTGTCCGTCACCATCCTGGAAGCTGAGCATAAGAATATACAGCATCGGCAGCAGGAATACGCCTGCCACGACGGCAAGGCTCGGGGCAAGAAGGAAAGCGGCCGAACGCACAGAGGACAAAGCGCCTTTACCCATGAGCCTCATTCCCCTTTCCCGGGAATACGAATACATCCTCCGGCTTCCACTGCAAGTTCACTGTATCGCCGGCCGTCCATATACGGTTCTGGCTGTCCGAAGGCATCCGCACATGGATGACCGTATTCCCGAGCAGGACTTCACTTTCCGCGTAGGAACCCAGGAACGAGATCTGGCCTATGCGTCCCTGTGCTTCATTGCGACTTTCCGCCTGCAAGCCTCCCCCTGTACCTGTAGAAAAGGCAATTTTCTCCGGACGCACATAGATCGATACCGCCTCTCCGGACTGGAATGTCCGGCCTTTAAATGACGCACGAAGCGCTAGTCCTTCATTGGTCCTCAGAACGATTCCATCTCTCTCCGAAGCCGATATGACGGTACCGTTCAACCGGTTCGATTTGCCAATAAAGGTATGAACGAACTCTGATGCAGGCAAATTGTAAATATCCCACGGGCTGCCGATTTGCTCCACTTTACCGTGGTCCAGTACAACGATCCGGTTCGACAGGTACATCGCTTCCTCCTGATCGTGCGTTACGAAAATCGTCGTCACGCCGATCTCCTGCTGCAAACGCTTTAACTCGTCGCGCAGCTCTTCGCGGAGCTTCGCATCCAGATTGCTGAGCGGTTCGTCCAACAGCAGCAGGGAAGGCTCGGTCACAAGCGCTCTTGCTATAGCAATCCGCTGGCGCTGACCGCCCGATAATTGCTTCGGATAACGGTCCGACACATGCGGCAGCTTCACAAGCTCCAGCACCTTTTTCACGCGCTCTTGAATTTCCGTCTTCGGCGTTTTGCGCAGCTTGAGGCCGTAGGCTACATTCTCAAATACCGTCATGTGCGGAAATAAGGAGTACGTCTGAAACACCATGCCGAGCTCTCTTTTATTGGATGGAACGCCATTCATTTTCTTTCCTTTAATGATGAGTTCGCCCTGATCTGGCTCAAGGAAGCCGGCAATCATGTTGAGCGTAGTCGTTTTGCCGCATCCCGAAGGACCGAGGAAAGAGACGCATTCTCCCTGCTCCACCTGCAGGTTGAAATTTTCTACAACCACATTGGAACCGAATTTTTTCTGAACGCCTTTCAATTCTACATCAATCATTTTCGACACGAGGATCACCTATTTCCCTACTTTTGGTGCGATTTCTTTGTTGAAGCGATCGAGCCATTTGGAAGATTCGCTGCTAAGAACGGCATAATCGAATTTCACGGCTTTGCTCATATCAACCTTCAGCTTATTAGAAATATCGTCCGGAAGTTTGACATTTGTTGCCGGGTTATAATAAAGCTTTGTGGCAAACGAGGTTTGTACTTCATCGGACAAAAGGAATTCTACGAACAGCTTGGCTGCGTTCGGGCTTTTCGTTCCTTTGACAACGGAGGCTACCGTCGGAACCAGATTGGAGCCTTCCTTCGGAATGACGAATTGGAGGTCGAGCCCGGCGTCTTTCTGCACTAAGCTGCGGGCCATCGTCCATGCGGTATAAGCTGCGGTTTGATTTTGCAGGTTCTGCTGCAATTGAGCCGCATTTTTGGCAAATGTGGGCATATAGCCTGCAATAGTTTCTAATTTTTTGAAGCCAGGCTCTATATCCTTCTCTGAACCGCCGTTGGCATAGGACAGCATGATCAGCGCCGAACGGCCGAAGTTGCTGGATATTTCGCTCAACGTAAGGTTGCCCTTCATTTCCGGCCTGGCAAGATCGTTCCAGGATTCAGGCACCGGCAAGCCTTTGGATTGCACAAGGGCGGCATTATACGAAATGCCCATCGGTGTAAAGTTGACGGCTACGCCGCTGTTTTCATTGACTTTGAGCTCAGGCGACACTTTGGAAATCGATGGGACATCTTTTTCTGTAATCGGTTCCCACAAACCCTCTACACGGCCCGCTTCCTGCTCGCCTGCTTCGATTACCGTAACGTCGATCTGAGGAGAAGCCTTTTGCGCTTTGACTTTTGCCACAATTTCCGTAGCCACGCCGGCTACATAAGTTAATTTCACGTCAGGATACTTTTCATTGAATTTCTTGAACACTTCGTCTTTCATCAGCTGCTCAACCGTTGCCCCGTTACCGGCGACAACCAGCTTTTTTTCCACAGCCGCCGCAGACTGGTCCTGTCCCCCCGTCCCTGCGGCGGGAGCCGGGTTTTCCTTGGTCGAAGAACCGCATGCTGCCAATACCGTTCCGCACAAAGTCAATACTGCCAATATCCCCGCTTTTTTGTTCATTGATTTTCCTCCTTTTGTTGTGTTATCGTTCTCTATATGAGAACGACGTTTTCTATGTGTAAAACATATTGTGATTTTAGCATGCAGCATTAGGTTGTGCAATACTCTTTTTTAAAAAAACTCTCTTCCATGGAAGATTACATCACATAATTTGAAGGATATGGGAAGAATTCTCGGTTTGTGTTACACTAACTCTAATTTCATTATGAATCCAAGCTTATTATCAACATAAGGAGCACATTTACTATGGACAATTATTTATCTTCGGTCAAAAATAGCTGCAAACTGCTGAAAATATTTTTGAATGCACCCAAAGAGCTCGGTGTGAGCGAATTAAGCCGAAAGCTTGAGCTATCCAAAGGCGCCGTACATAAGCTGTTAATGACGCTCGAAAGCGAGGGGTTTATCAAGCAAAACCCTTTAAACAAACAGTACTCGCTAGGATATACTCTATTGGAGCTTGGAAACAAGGTGTTGAAGAATCATAATCTGGTGGATTTCGCCAAGCCCTACTTGCAAAGACTTTCGGAAAAGACGAAGGAACTCGTTTGCCTGTGTATTATCGACGGCAAAGATGCAATCTATGTGGACAAAATCGATTCGAAGCATCCCATTCGTTTCAACGCGGAGGAATACCGGAGATTTCCCTTGTATGCCACTTCCGCAGCCAGAGCGATACTGGCTTTTCATGACCGGGAGTTTATCGATGAGGTGCTGGCCGACGATTTAATTACATTCACGCCTTATTCCATTACCGAATCGCGAATGATGCAAGACCGGCTTGAGGAAATCCGGAAAAACGGCTACGAGATCAGCTCCAATCTGCGTAACGTAGGGGCGACAGGGATTGCGGCCCCCATTTTCGACGCTTACGGTAAAGTGCCGGCCTCTGTCAGCGTCATCGGGCCAACCGACCGTATGACGCCTTATCAGGAGCAGTGGGTCCGGGAGCTTTTGCAGATTACACGGGAAATTTCCCAAGAACTGGGGTATCGGGAGGGCAGGTAGAAACAAAAAGAGGCTGCGTTAGGATTGGAATGTCCGGGTCTTTCAGGAGCTAAAAAAGACTTGGCCGGTGTACAGGCCAAGTCTTTTTCTCATTTACTCTGTCTTATCGGTCAATAAAGAGGCCCCCGCAATCCCGGGATTGGTCATTTCATAAGGATCGAGAATCAGATTCAATTCCTCTTCCCTGAGCACATCGTACAGCAGGCATAATTCCCGCACGGAGCGTCCGGTCACAATAGCTTCGCGGGCAATGCGCGCCACCGTCTCGTAACCGAGATGGGGATTCAGCGCAGTGATCACTCCCACACTTTTTTCCACGTATTCACGGCAGCGTTCCACATTAGCATCGATGCCCTGCAGACAGTGCTTGTTAAACACCTGAAACACCTGATCCATCATGCTGATCGATTGCAGCAGATTGAACACCAGGACCGGCTCCATCACATTCAGCTCGAGCTGTCCTGCTTCGGAAGCCAACGAAATGGTGTGGTCGTTGCCGATCACCTGGAACGCCACCTGATTGACGACCTCACACATCACCGGATTAACCTTGCCCGGCATGATGGAAGATCCGGGCTGACGGGGCGGCAGCATAATTTCACCGAGGCCGGCCCGCGGCCCGGATGCCATCAATCTTAGATCGTTGGCGACTTTGGACATATTGATCATGCACACCTTCAAAGCCGAGGAAACCTCCGTATACGCATCCGTGTTTTGGGTGGCGTCGACCAGATGCTCGGCGGTGACCAGCGGGAGCCCGCTTTCTTCCGCCAGAAGCTCGACCACGCGGACTATATATCTCGGGTCTGCGTTGAGTCCGGTTCCAACCGCCGTGGCTCCCATGTTGACCTCATACAAATGCCGCCGGGAATGCGTAATGCGTTCGATATCCCGAAGCAGCACCCTTGCGTAGGCTTCGAATTCTTGACCGAGACGGATCGGGACCCCGTCCTGCAGATGTGTCCGCCCCATCTTGATAACCCCGTCAAATGCCCGGGCTTTTTCCACGAAAACGGCATGCAGCTCGCGCATCGTTTCAAGCAGTTTCTGAATGGAGGATAGGGCCGCGATATGGATGGCTGTTGGGAACGCGTCGTTCGTCGATTGAGCCATATTGACGTGGGTATTCGGGCTGACCATGAAATAGTCCCCTTTCGTTCCGCCCAAAAGCTCGATCGCCCGATTGGCAATCACTTCGTTCGCATTCATGTTCAGCGAAGTGCCTGCTCCTCCTTGAATCGGATCGACAATAAACTGATCGTGCCACTGCCCTTCAACAATTTCCTTTGCCGCCTGAACGATAGCCTGCCCGATGCGCGGATTCAGCTGTTTGATTTCCATATTGGCGGTGGCGGCGGCTTTCTTCACCATCCCCATCGCGCGAATCAATTCGGAATGAATTTTATAACCGGTGATCGGAAAATTCTCCACTGCCCGCAGCGTCTGAATGCCATAGTAAGCTTGAACCGGAACCTCCCTGGAGCCCAGAAAATCTTTTTCTAACCGCACCTGTGTCAAACTTCTCATCCTCCTATCGATGGAAACGCATGGAAAGCAGCATGTTCCTGTTTCCCTAACAAGATATGAAAACAACGGCTCCTCTTATAATGATTATTCCCTCACCCTTGCTATGGCTAAACCGTCGTAGGCAGGCAGCAGCACGCCTTCGAGCCTGGGATCCCGAGCCACCGCTTCCGTAAACAGCCTCATTTGGGTAACCGCATTCCCCTTTGCCTCCGGGTTTACGGCTTTCCCGCGCATAAGCAAATTGTCGCCCAGGATGATAGCCCCCGGCCGGGCCAGCTTGATCGCCCATTCCAGATAATTCGGATAATTGCCTTTATCCGCGTCAATAAAAAACAGGTCGAACTTCCGTCCCTCCGCATCGAGCGCCTTCAGACTGTCCAGCGCCTCACCGATCCGATACTCCACGTTCCCGCCAAATCCTGCTTCGCTTACATGCTTGAAAGCCAGATCCGCATATTCCTGCTTCAACTCCAGCGAGACCAGTTTGCCGTCATGCGGCAGCCCCCGGGCCAGACAAATTCCGCTGTATCCCCCAAGCGCTCCGATCTCCAGCACCTCTTTGGCCCCTGTAATGCGCACAAGCATAGTCAAAAGCCGCCCGTAACCGGCGGCTACCGAGATTTCCGGCATATCGTTGGCCCGGATGCCTTCATTAACCCGCTCCAGCAGCTCATCCGGTTCAAAAAATCCTTCCAGGTACTGCTCTGCCGTTATTGATGTTGTCATGGTTTTCCATCCTTCCCGTTTTGGGCCGGCCCGCGCCCATGCACGATGGTTTGCGCCAATAGGCGAAACCCTGCAATGCGGCGCCAATACCCGCCATTATGGCTTTGTGTCATTGTATAATCACCGTCAATCGCCTATACTAATTAATTGTATGGCTTTTCCAGACTTAGTTCAACCTGCTGATATTCGGAGTTTTCCCTTTCATAACAGATACGGAGTGAGTTCAACATGTCGTCAGATTCCATTGAAATCATCGCCACCTCCCCTATGGGGCTCGAGGCCGTTGTAGCCAGAGAAGTGCGCAATCTCGGCTACGATCAAGTCACGGTTGAGAACGGACGCGTAACGTTCGTAGGTGATTATTTAGCCATATGCCGCGCCAATTTGTGGCTTCGCACGGCCGACCGCGTACTCGTCAAGATGGGCCAATTCAAAGCCGCTACTTTCGACGAGCTGTTTGAAGGCGTCAAGGCGCTGCCTTGGCCGGACTGGATTCCCGAGGACGGGGAGTTTCCTGTGGAAGGACGGTCGCACAAGTCACAGCTGTCCAGTGTTCCCGCGTGCCAGGGTATCGTCAAGAAAGCGATCGTCGAAAGCATGAAACGGCGGTACGGTACGGAGTGGTTCCGCGAAACCGGCGGCCGCTTCGTCATCGAGGTGTCGCTGCTCAACGACATCGCTACATTGACGCTGGACACAACCGGCCCCGGACTTCACAAGCGCGGCTACCGCAAGCTGGTCACGGAAGCCCCGCTGAAAGAAACCATGGCCGCAGCCTTGGTGCTGCTGAGCCGGTGGCAGGCCGAACGCCCGCTCTATGACCCCTTCTGCGGGTCGGGCACGATACCCATCGAAGCCGCAATGATCGGATGGAATTTGGCCCCGGGCTTAAGACGCAGCTTCAACGCCGAGAAGTGGCCGCTCATTCCTAATGAATTATGGTCTCAAGCCCGCGAAGAAGCTTACGATCTTGTAAAGGATGACATCCCGCTCCAGATTACGGGCTCCGATATCGACCGGAAAGCGATCGATGTCGCTTTGGCCGCCGCGAAGGCGGCCGGCCTGGCAAAGGAGCTGACCCTGCAGGTGCTCCCTGTTGCCAAGGTCATGCCGCGGGGAGATTACGGATGTATCATTACGAATCCGCCGTATGGCGAACGTCTGGGCGACCACGGTGAAGCGGAACGGGCTATTCGCCAGTTCAGCCATTTATACGGGCAGCTGCCTACATGGTCCGCCTTCATCCTGAGCCCGAACAAACAGCTTGAGCATCATATGGGCCGTAAAACCGACAAGAAACGCAAGCTGTTCAACGGCCGCATCGAATGCAGTCTTTACCAATATTTCGCCCCCGGCGGTTTATACGGTTGGCGCAGCAACAAGGCGGCTCCTTCCGAACAATAACATTCGGGACCTTGCCGTACTGTGATCGTCTTAAGCTTCTTCATCTTTCCATGTTTATGCTGAAGCAGCCCGGACATATCATATAAGCATGCAAAAGAACCGCTTCAAAGGCACTTCGCCTTGTCCGCGGTTCTTTTTGCGATATCGGTTATTCTTCTATTCCGGCAATCAGGCGTGACGAACCAGAGACTCCCTGCAGCTCAAATAATCGAATAGCGGCATGAATATGTCATTATCCGCTTCGCATCTTACAGACAGCTTGACTTCGCCGCGCCAGTAAAAATTCACGATCTGATGGCTACGCCCCTTAACCATTTCGACGTCCCAGCACGGCGCCATCAGTTCGTAAACCTCACGGTTAATGAACATCTTCGGACCTTCGTTCGACAAAAACACGCCTACGAAATCATTCCCTACTTTCGTGTAAAAGCCTTTTCTTGACATGATGCTCCGATCCTGACCCTGCATCCGTTTCCACTCCTTTTTCAAAAACAAAGAGACTCTCAACCTACGGGTACAGGAGTAGCAAATGGATGCGTCGCTCCTTACCTTCGGCAACTGGCTGGCTTGGCGCCGGAATCAGCGCTTTAGCCCCTATAGCTTTGCGTGCCCAGGCTTTCGCCTGGTTTGCCTTTATCGAGTTTGCTCGAAAAATGTCTTCAAATAAACTTCATTTCCTTAAGAATAAAAGATAAGACCTAAGAGATACATAATTCAAAATTCCTATTTTCACCAAATACATTGAGTCTTTGGAACTATTTTCAATATATAACAGCCCAATTTCTCCTATAAGGAACCGATACGGGCCAAAATGATGAGGTACTTAACTCCTTAAAAAGACGGATGATAAAGAAAAAAAGCGGACTCCGAACGCTTATAAACCCGCAGCAACCTGCGGTCAGGACCTGACCTGAACATAAGCGCGTAGGTATCCGCTATGAAGTCACTTCACATATTTACTGGCCTTTTCGATCGCTTCGTCCTCCGTCTTGCCGGTAACGTACCGGCCATTGACGAAGATGAAGGCAAAGCGCGAACAGGGCCCGCAGTACGATTTGCACCCCACCTTGATTTCTGCGTCGGGGGCCAGCTTCTGCAGCTTGGGCAAAGCCGTTTTTAATCTCATATGCTTGCATTTATCGCAAATACGTATATCGTTGGCCATACGGGGGCTTCCTTTCTATTGCATTAACCCATTGCGGAACCCGCTAAACAATCAGTGGTCGCCGTGGTTGCCTTTGCCCGGATTGGTCACCGAAAAGCCTTCCTCAGGCACATAGAAGTAATCGATGCGAATACCGTCCAAAAACGGCTCGTCCTTCTGAAGAATCACATCGATGCCTTTGTCGGTCGAGACGACGACATCGTTTTCCGTAGGCTTGTCCAATTTCATACCGTAATGCGCATGATCTCCGTGCGAATGCGTCACGTATACGCGGAGCTTCAATTCTTTGTCTTCCTCTTTCTCTATTTCGGCCAAAAGCACTTTGGCGGCATTGCGCGAAATTTTGCATTTCATGATTTCCATCTCCCAGCACTTATCGTTTTCACCTTATTGTATAGAAACTTGGTGGTGAAAGCAACTTTCACGTATCATGATCTCACGCTGCTGCGTCCAGCCGGGAACCGGCTTCACCCTTTTCATACGCGCTTTCTCCCTATCAAACGGTATCGCCGCTGCATTTGCTATTCTACGGCTTGTTATATAAAATGGAAAGGAGTGAAAAAATTCGGATATTATTACATTTTCCTATCATTACTTACCACAAGGTTACTGCCTCTCGGCATCTACACAGACATAGCCATACGGAAAGGATGAGAACCATGTCCATGCGGGAAAACGAGCAGCTCAAACAGCGTCAGTCCAGCAGTTCTATTCCGGTGAAGCCGGTTCATATCGAGTGCTCCATCGAAAAAGCGCTCGATGTTATCGGAGGCAAATGGTCATTTCTCGTCATTCGCGAATTGTTCGGCGGTACCAAACGGTTTGGCGAGCTTCAGCGCAAAATCAAATCCGTCAGCCCCAAATCGTTAACGGACACGCTTCGTCACCTGGAGGACAACGGCGTATTGGAACGGACCGCCTATCCGACGGTTCCTGTTACCGTGGAGTACAAGCTTACACCCAAAGGCAAGGATTTGCACCGCATGTTAAAAGAGATGAAGCTCTGGGCCGCCAAATGGTGTGCGCAAGCCGCAGAGGATTGACGAAGTCCGAGGTGACCGAATGATTAGTTTTTACCGCAAATATTACAAAACCATCTTCGATATTGCGCTCCTGATTTTGACGGTGTATTTGTTTATGTACATCTTCAGTCTCTTGTATCGGATCGCCACGCCGATTTTCTTTTCGTTCGTCATTTACATGATTATCGAGCCGCTCGCGAAATTTCTGCACCGCAGAGGGCTCAAGAAATCGATTGCTTCCGGCATCTCGACCATTTTGTTTATTCTGGTTATCCTTGGGGCGATTACCGGACTCGGCGCCATTTTTACAACGCAGATTTTACACCTTAAAGATAAGTTTCCCGAATATACGGCCGTCATGGAAAGGGAAATCATTCAGCGGTCCGAAGCTCTTCAGAATTACCTGGGTCCGCTGCCTATCCAGGATCTGATTGAACAGGCCAAAGAATATTCGACGGTCATCACCGGTAAAATAACCCAATTCGTCACCGGTTTTCTTACGGGAACTTTTACGGCATTAACCTCGGTTTCAACCTTTTTGATTAATTTCGCCATCGGGATCATTTTGGCCTATTTCTTAAGCATCGAAATCGAATCATGGAAGCGTATGGCTGAAGAGAAAACGCCCAAAACCTTTAAAAAGGCGTTCCATTTTCTGCGCGAAAACGTATTGAAGGGAATCGTCACCTACATCAAGGCACAGGCCAAGCTGATCACGCTGACGTTTATCGTCGTTTTCATATCGCTGCTCTTGTTGGATGTGAAGAACGCTTTCTCCATCGCACTTTTATCGGCGGTATTTGACGTGCTGCCGCTTCTCGGCGTATCTACGCTGTTTATCCCGTGGATCATCTACCTGTTCATCGTCGGACAAACAACGCTGGGGATCTGGCTGTCGGTGCTGCTTGCCGTTGTCATTACAACGAGACAAATCCTTGAGCCCAAAATTACTGGTGATTCGCTCGGCGTATCGGCCTTTACCATGCTGGCGTTTATCATCATTTCACTTTCGCTTTTTGGGGTCGCGGGTTTGATTTTATCGCCGATTCTGATCATTCTGATTAAAGCGCTGTATGAGCAGGGATACTTGAAAAGATGGATTCGCATGCCTGCTGAAGAATATGAACAAGACCCCGGTGCCTCCCGTTAGGCATAACGGCAAGAGCCGCCCGCTTGGGCGGCTCTTGCCGGTTAGGCGCCATATTTGCGCTCTGCCCGTTCGGTGAACCAGTTCATCAGCAGCATGATGACGGCCACATCGTCAATAGGCAGCGCCGGCAGCACGTCAGGTATGATCCAATACACCAGCGCCGGAACGGCGAACAACAGCTTCTCACGGAAAGGAATTCGCGAAGAGCGCAGAAGCGGCACAATCCGGCGGAACACATGCGCCCAGCGCCTTACCGATAATAATCGTCTCCACATGATGCTCTCTCCTCCTAGTGCTCTTCCAGCTCTATATTCCATTATACACCAAATGCCCGGCATTCACCCCAACAGCATGCAGCAAAAAAAGACGAGCCGGCATCTGTCATAACAGAGCCGGCTTGCCCCTTGACGAAAGGATAGGATTTGTCATTTACGATTTGATGGAAACCGACGCCAGCCCCTCCAGAAGTAAAGGAGCGATTTCGCGATACATTTCCCCAAACTGTGAAACGGGCAGCGGGTTAACCCCGAGGCCGGCTTCCACAGTGAAGCCGGGACGCCGAAACTCTTGAATAAACCAATCCTTGTATCCCGCATCACTATCATGGAGCTTAACCGCTTCATATCCGCTCACGCTGGCCAATCGGCATGCTATCGCTTCCGATTCACGGGGCTCCAGATCGCGGTAATTCCAATAGATTTCTTTCCCCTGAGTATGCAGCGCCGCGACGAGTTGAAAGTTACGGCTTTTCGTAAATTCCGCCATCGCCAAAGCTTCCGGTTCCGACAGGGGAGCCATACCGGTATAATCCCGCGGGCCCGGCCCGGGTATGCCGCGGCGGTCGCGCTCGATCTCCCAGTGCGCGGGGAACTGGTCATTGAGATCAACGCCGCGGATGTTGGCCTTCCAGCCCGAGAAATCCTGCAATCCGCAGTTCCATTCCATCAGCTGCCTGTAATAGGGGTTTTCCCTTGAAAGGCCCCGCAAGACAAGCTCCACTCCGTCCGGATTCACCATAGGTACGATCCAAAGCGACGTTTGTTCGAACAGCGGCCGTACATCCCATGCTCCAAGCGGCGCACCATTCACATAGGCTGAAGCGTAGTCCTCAATGAACTTCATCAACAGCAGGCTTGTAATCCATTCATTCGCATGAAATGAACCGTTGTAGTGCACCTCCGCGGGTCCTGATCCGATACGGATGGAGGGAATGGTCTTTCCAAGCACACTCCGGCCGATCGATTCGACCGCCAGGAACGGATACCTTTGCTTCAAGAGCCCCAAATCCTCCATCATGCGCTCATAATCATAGGGGTTGGCCGTATCCACGGCTTCCATCGTCCTGCCAGGCGCCACAGCAACGGTTTGTCCGATACAGATACAAGGGCGATGCGGATCACCGCCCGGATTTGCCGCGATCCGGTCCGCCACGTTCCCGCCTTTCCTCGCGGCCAACCGGAATAACGGTTTTCCATACCGCACCGTATAAGGGAATATCATCTCATTTCCCCCTTCAAGTTCAAATGCCTATCCGCTTATAAAGGGCCGATAGCCTAGCTAATGCATATGAACGGGAATTAGATAATATTCGGAACCTGCCAAACCACAGGCGTTACTTTAATATGCTCGTTCAGCCATGATTGGGCGATCTTCCTGAACAATACCGGGTCGCCGCTGCAAAAGAACTGATGTACGGGTACGGTACCCGTGGTCGCAAGTTTCCCCTTATGATACAAGATCGTGCTGATTTCTCTGGCCGTTTCGTCCGCAGAACTGATCAGAGTCACGTTGGGTCCCATAACCTGGGAGATGATATCGGAAAGAAAAGGATAGTGCGTACAACCTAAGATCAAACAGTCTATAGGCTTCTTCCTCAGCTCGGATAATGTATCCGCCACAACCTTCCGCGTCTCTTCAGCATGGAACAGACCCTGCTCCACCAGCGGTACGAACGATGGGCAAGCCTGGCAGATTACCTGAATTTGCGGCGATATTTGGCGGAGAGCGTACTCGTAAGCACGACTTTTGATGGTGCCTTCGGTACCGATGACCCCGACTCTCAAATTCCTGCTCGTTTTGATCGCTGCCCGGGCCCCCGGATGAATCACACCGACGACGGGGATCGGCAGTCTGCTGCGAATCTCTTCAAGAGCTACCGCCGTTGCCGTATTGCAGGCGATAACAATCATTTTGGGATGAAATTGAAGCAAATAATCGACAATCTGGCGGGTAAAAATCAATACCTCTTCCGCAGGCCGCGGGCCGTACGGTGTACGGGCCGTATCCCCGAAGTAAATGATCTTTTCTTGCGGCAATTGACGCATGACCTCCTTGACCACGGTCAATCCTCCAACCCCTGAATCCAGTATGGCTATCGCTTGCTGCACGTGTTTTCGCTTCCTTTATGTTGGTGTGTTGAAACGATGTATGCTTTTCCAGTCTATGAATGAAGGAAACAATTGGTACCTGGCGTATACTGTAACCGCACAAGTTATTCTATATTAACAGACCCCTTGTCCAAAGAAAACCCAAACCCGCTGCTCTCCACGAATGCGCCCTTTATTTGCGTTCTGCGGCCCACATCAAAATCTGCAGAACAGCAATGATTACAAATGCGGTTAATGCCATAAAAGGAATGGTGATAAATCCGAAATAATTCACATAGTCGACATCGCATGGAATCGGACCGCAGGCTTGCGCGCCGCTTGTAAACCATGATGTTTTTTGCATCAAATAATGATAAAGCGAGATGCCGGCGCCCCAAATGGACATAGGGAGCGCATATATGTACATATGTCGTTCCTTGCGAACGGCAGCAATGCCCAGGATAATGACGAGCGGATACATCAAAATACGCTGATACCAGCAGAGCTTGCATGGAATGTAATGCAGAATTTCGGAAAAATACAGGCTGCCGAGGGTGGCGGTCAACGCCACGAACCAGGAAAGATGCAGCCCGTTCTCGCGGATGGTGTTCCTCCAATTCATAACTCTTTCTCTCCCTTCTATTAATCTCATCATATCAGAACCGGCGGAGGTGTTCCATCTTACGAAAGTCCGCTCATTCCGCAGAAACAAACCAGCGAGCCTGGCCCGTTCAGGCACAGCTCGCTGGTTTCACCGTTCTTTCTCTACACCGAAAAGCAGAGATACCCCAAAAAAGGCCGGCCAGCAGGCCGGCCTCTGAACACCGGTTTTCATTATCTTTTCTTTCTTCCGTTCTTCACAAGAGTCATTCTTCGGCTGTGCCTAAGCCATGAATAATACGCCTTCAAATCGCGAAGCTGAATGTCTTGAGAGACGCGGCCAAGAAACGTCACTACGATCATTTTGTGCAAAGGGTTGCCGGCAATGTCGATCTCATCTTTTATTTCGACAAACTCTGATACCATCACCAGGTCCTCGTCAATGAGATAAACGTCCTTCTCATTCGCATAATACGGTTGAATTCCGCCGTACTTCAATTTATTCCATAAAAAACTGCAAATATGCTCAATTCCGCCCTTTTCGTCTTCCACACGCTCGGACCACCGGTTTTGTGCGTGGCTGGTGATTACGATGTCGGCTATTTTATATCCGTTAAATGGTACATGGAAGGGTTCATATGTACTCCAACGACTCATTATTTTATCTCGCAATAGTGATTCTCCCCCTTCACACTGAAAAAGACTGCTACATCTAATGTAGTATCGATATTACAAACCGTCAAGGGATACTTTGTCAGATGGCGCAATGTAAAGAAAACTATTTCTTTTCCCGCATTTGTCCATTACAATTAAGTACTAGAAAGGAGTGAACCGGGATGGGACGTCCTATTCCTGATTTTGGAAAATTTCTTGAAGGTCTTCGAGGATCCATGTCTTTGAGAGAAGCGGCTAAGAAAAGCGGTCTTTCTCATGCTTATATCAGAGATTTGGAACTGGAACGAAACCGTTCGACCAACGACAAAATCACCCCTTCGCCCGATACGCTGAAGAAGCTCTCGGCTGCATACGGTTATTCTTATACGGAATTGATGATCAAAGCGGGACATCTGCCGGGCGGCGATACCGATTCGCAATCCAACGGCAACCGATTGGATATGGATCTCAATCACGTGTATTTTATCGAAATCGGCAGGAAGGACATCACTTATCATACAGAGGGCTCGAACATTGTCCATAGCATCGATTCGCTGCTGGATTTCAGCACGTTTTTAGACGAACTGGAAGAAAACGACTTCAAGAAAATGGATACCGATCTGTATGTTAATCTAAATCACATTCGCGAGTATGACGAACGAAAGGGACTGCTTTTTTTTCATGAAGACGGCACCGGCCCCCGCGTAACCATCTCTGCGATCCGGCAGAAAAAGTATCACGACCTGATTGCCCGCAAAGTAGCGGCCAATACCGAGAAGAGCCTTGAATTTTCATTCGGCAAAAGCGGAAACACCCCGACGTTTTCCGCAGCCAACAAACACATTTAACTTAAATTGGCGCTGGCAGCAATGGGCAGACATAAGATGAGAGACATCACGGGACACGTTTACCCTGCCCTGATCTGGAATCTTAATCTTCATACAACCGCCGCCTACTGGCCCGTCTGCGCGATCATGTGCTGCGGGCTTGTTTTCCATGTTTGGGCGCTAAGCATATAGCGAGAGCCATAAACCATTGGAGCATCCTTACTTCAATACAATGTCCAAGTAACTACCCAAGGAAAGTTGGTATATTATGAGGGTGTTATATTTAGTTCCCTTATTTTTTATATGTTGGCTGTCGATGATTGTGTTAGCTTTGGCAGTGTTTCGTCAGCGGCTTAAAGAATACCGGAAACAGATTGTTGTCAGCGCTGTTGTACTGACGCTTATATCCGTTTTTGTCCAAACGACACATTCAGTCATAGGCTTAATTTTGCAGCCTCTTTTTGTTATCTTATGCTTTTACATGATTTTCAGACTTCGTTTTATATACGCTTTGATCGTTAGTGTAGTGGTCTATCTGGTGGATACTACAACGGAACTGGGATTCTTCTTGATGATTAGTCGGCTTACTTCAGAAGATTTTTATAAGATCGCGCAGGAAAGCATGACGATGCCCGTCATTTCTTTGTTCTTGCTGAATTTGTCCGCCGCCTGTATCCTTAAAAAATTCAGACTCGGCTTTTCATTCGTGCCCTTTCATATTAACTGCAAAGACCACATTCACCCCCGCTTTCACAAAGCCATGTTTTTTATCATGAGTACCGGTCTGTTGATCATTACCCTAACCGTATCCTCCATATTTTATTGGAAGGCCGAAACTGCGGTCATTCAATTCTTTTCTGTGCTGCTGTTGATCGGGATCATACGCATTTTTTATGAAAAGGAATTGTCGGATGACTAGGTTCAAAACTCAAATGCGCATTTTTTATGATCAAAACGGATGGTTCTTAAGTCCCGGTTATTTATAAGCCAATCGGCACTGCGAACCTGTTGTTTTTCTTCATTACTTTTTGCACTCCTGTCCTGCGCACAATAGAATCGCACATTATGCGCCTTGATTCCAGTACATAAATCAATATAGGGAGAGATTCAAGTTATCAGCAAAATTCGACATAATTCGCTTGTCACCCTACTTAAAGTGTATTAAACTAAAATACAAGTAAATTTTATACAACAATAATGAACATGGATCAGCATGAGTCTATTTAACTATGTACCAAGTTCTAATTACCCTATAGAATAGAAGACAAGGGAGCCCATTCCAATGAGTTTTGCTATAAAAGTATTTCTTTCCTCCATCGAACTAAGCGCTATGATCGTGCTCTCTCTAACGATGTTTCGTTTTCAGTATTATTACTATTTACATAAGATATACGGTACCGCATTCATCATGTCTTTGATCACGTTTTATTTCAGGGATATCGTCGAGTTAGGCACTTTTGCCGTAATTTCCGCCCTGTCTGCTGAAATCATATTAATCATGATCATTTACAGAATTCCCTTTTTCTACTCTCTTCTTGTCAGTGTAACCGGTTTTATCGCCGGAGTCATTATCGAATCCGCCGTCATGCTTTCCGGCATCAAGCTGGGGTTATTTGACCCGGTACAAATTCAGCAGTCGGTTGCGGTGCTCGGTTCTATACAATTGATTACCGCATTCATCATCAGTTTGATCATCTATCCTCTGCAAAGAAGAAAGATCGGATTCTTGTTTAAAACCAAGTATTTGGCATCCCGCACGGCACTTAAAGGATATAATTTTATCTTGTCGGCTTTTTTAGTTTTGAGCATTGTCCTAGCTCAGCTCGAATTGATCTCTTTTTACAATCATTCTATGAATATTGTAAGTTCTACTTTTATTGCCTTCATCTTTCTGATTGGTATATATGTCGCTTATATTCACAACAAAAAAATCATTAGAGAAACTTATGAAAGGCCTGTGAGAGATGAACTTGATCGATCGCTCAGCAATGAGCATAGCAAAAGCAATCCGAAATAATTATGCCGATGCCGCATCCGAGAAAGTTCTGTTTTATTCGCTCAGTTTATTGATCAATACATCCCTGGCTATTGCTGCGACTTTAATCATCTGTACGTTTACGGGCCGCCTGCCCGAGGCGGTTATAACGATTTTTTCTTTTTTGTTCCTTAGATACTTGAGCGGCGGCGCTCACCTCAGTTCCTCGCTGGGGTGTTGCATCTTTTCCTTGACGATTTTAACTTCCTTGGCCCATATCGATTACGCTTACTTTCATACCGGGTTGATTCTTAATATACTCAGCTTCATAATTTTTTTGATCAAGGCACCGGAAGGGTTGGAAAATATAAGCCGCATCGATCCCAAAAACTACCTTTACTTAAAAATCATATGTTTAATATTTATAGGCAGCAATTTTTACTTTCAATCCTCCCTTTTATCCGCCGTTTTTTTTGCACAGTCCGTTACTTTGACCAAGCCGGGATACTTCTTGTTTAAATTAATGGAAAGGAGGTGGTACAATGAAACTGAAAATGGCAAAAGTAGCTAATAGCGTTGCTGTAGTACTTGCTTCATTCTTTGTTTTCACCAACACCATCATTGCGAATCGTCCGGAAACTCCGCAAGAACTCTTGAAAAAATAAGAACATCGTAGCACTTTAGGGCTGACGGGCCATGGCGCGTCAGCCTCATCCTTTTCCATGGAGCTGAACATTCATGCAGAAAATTCCCGTTACTCGCGATGGCAAAAGGGGTTCCGAGGCACTTGTAGTCGATGCATCCGATGTAATCAAGATCGACCGCATTCGGGACCGCGAAGTCATCGTTCATACCAAAGACGAACAGTACTATTTGGATTTTTCCTTTGACAACTTAGAAGAATGGTTATTCGAGGACGGATTTCGCCAGCTGGACAGCACCAATATCGTGAATATGAATCATGTCGATCGATACGACTCCAAAAAAGGCCTGGTGTATCTGACATCAAACCGGGCAAGCCATATAACCGCATCCGCCGCAAGAATTCACAAAGAACACATCGAGAATGCGATACAGCTAATTAAAACATCCAATTCCGCTTCCGCAGAGCATAATCCTACGCTGCATGAGAAACTGTTCACCAAAATCACAAGCGAAACCAACGATTACCAGCTGCTCCGTTCATATGCTACCATTCGTGCCGTAAATGAACGCAAGCTAGCAGAGCAAAAAATTTTGCACATGGCCTACCATGACTCGTTGACCAACCTGCCTAACCGCACGATGTTCGACGAGAAGCTGAAGGACTATTTTGAAGAAGCGCAGCGCACCGGTTCGATGATGGCGGTTATTTTTCTTGATCTGGACCGCTTTAAAGTCATTAACGATACGCTCGGACATCATATCGGAGATCAGCTGCTTCAAATGCTGGCCCGTAAGCTTCAGGAATATGTTAAAGGCGAAAACATCGTCGCCCGCTTCGGCGGTGACGAATTTATCATTCTTCTTACGGATGTGACTCAAGCGGAAGAAGCTGCGCAGTTTGCCGGAGGAATATCGGATTTGCTCAAGGAACCGTTCGTTATTGAGGACAACGAGCTTTTTGTCACGTCCAGCATCGGCATCAGTATTTACCCGCAGGACGGCACCGAAGTGGAGAGCCTTTTAAAAAATGCGGATATCGCCATGTACCGTTCCAAAGAGAAAGGGGGAAATTCATATCATTATTACCACCCGGATATGAACAAGCGATCCTTGCACCGTTTGAACCTTGAGGTGCATTTGCGCAAAGCCCTGGAGCGCGGAGAGTTTGAAATTTATTATCAACCGATCGTTGATCTTCGCCATGGGTCCGTGATCGGCATGGAGTCTCTCGTCCGTTGGCAGCACCCCGATTGGGGCATGGTATCCCCCACGGAATTTATTCCGCTGGCCGAGGAAACCGGTCTGATCATACCGATCGGCAACTGGATTTTGAAGCAATCGTGCATGCAAAACAAAGAGTGGCAGCAAAAGGGCCTCCCCCCTCTGGTCGTATCTGTCAATATTTCAGCGATACAGTTTCACCAGTCGAATTTTGTGCAGACGGTGATGGATACCCTGCAAGAGTCCGGCTTGGCCCCCGATCGGCTCTGTCTGGAAATCACGGAAAATGTAGCGATGAATAACGTCCCTTACATTATCGAGACCCTGCAAAAGCTGAAGGTGCTCGGCGTACGCCTCTCCATTGATGACTTCGGCACCGGATATTCCTCCTTAAGCTATTTGAAACGGTTCCATGTACATACGCTGAAAATCGACCAATCGTTTATTCGGGATATTTCTTCCGATGAAGACAATGCTGCGATTGTAACGGCCTTGATCGCCATGTCCCGTCAATTAAAGATCAAGTCATTGGCGGAAGGCGTAGAAACCATGGACCAACTTCATTTCCTGATTGCTCAAGGCTGTGACGAGATTCAAGGCAATGTATTCAGTAAGCCGATCCCCGCCAGCGACTTTGAACATTTAATTAAAAATAACAAGCAACTGTATGTAAACATCTGAACCAAGAAAAAAGGCGGTCTGCGGCTGCAACTTTTTTCTTTTTTTTTCGTCAAATTATGGTAGTCCAGCTCATTCGGAAAGGATTTGAACCATGCCTGCTCCTCTATCCCGCAGCTCCCGTTCGTCATCGCGGCCTTCTTACAGCGCGGTTCCCAAGAGAAAAAAAAACGTTAAAAGCCGCAGATTATCCGTTTCGGTAACATTATTTTTCTATACTCTGTTTGTATTGTTTATCTTCGGCTTATTTTTCTTACTATGGTTTTTTCTAACCGAATCAGGCACCAACCTTCGATATTTGATGGCCGATACGCTGATTACAACCCAGCACCGCCACTGGGCCAAATATATTATCGGCAATGATGAGCTGGAAAAGCGGGTTCATCGATACTGGTCGCAATTCGACACCTATTCGGAAGTCCAGGATCAAGGGCTCGTCCATGTGGACGGCACAAGCACTTCCACGATAGAGAAGCAGTCCAAGCCGCCTATTGAGATTGAAGATATTCAAGGTACGAATTTTAAAGGTAAGCTTCTGATTGTCCATGATCCGACGATGCTGCGTATCGCTGTGCCCGGAAAAGCCGGAAAGGGCGAGAAGGTTTCCGATATGGTGCAGCGTCTGGATGCGCTCGCCGGCGTGAATGCGGGGGGCTTTGTAGACCCGGAATGGAAAGGAAACGGCTTCCAGCCTACAGGGCTTGTCATGTCCGGAGGCCAAATCTTTTATAATGACGGCGGCATGAATACGCCAACCCATATCGTCGGTATCGACAAAGAGGGGCGTATGGTAGCAGGTAAATATTCTCCGTCCGAGCTTCTGAAAATGGGCGTACAGGAAGCGGTCACGTTCGCTCCCAGGTTTATCGCAAACGGTGTCGGGCTGATTAAGAGCAAAGCCGACGGCTGGGGCATCGCTCCCAGGACCGCGATGGCCCAAAAGGCCGACGGAACGGTAATGTTCGCCGTTATTGACGGGCGTCAACCCGGACACAGCATCGGCGCCACGCTTTACGACATCCAGAATATTTTTCTAGAGCGCGGTGCAGTCACTGCGGCTAATTTGGACGGCGGCTCATCCTCAGTACTGGTGCTGGGGAATCAGGGAAATCAGGATGCCGCAGTGTCCGCTTCCACCAATAAAACAACCAAGGCCGTCATTGTAAACAAGCCCTCCAGTGAATATGGCGAACGATATTTGCCGACATCCTGGCTTGTTTTCAAGGATCCGAAGAAAGCGAACATTCGCAATATTTGGGAGGGACTGGATCCGAGTAAAATCGACCCGTCCAAGTGGTAAATCCATCTTCAACTATATAACGGAACGGGACTTGGAGTAAAAGCCAAGTCCCGTTGCCTATGTTATGCTTCCTCGCGTTCCGCTGTTGTAGCGGCGACGGAAGCTTCTGCAGCAGCTATGTCGTCCTGCCGTTGAGCGGCTTTATCTTTTTTCCAGGATTTCACTTCTTCCCCTACATGAATCGCCACTTCCTTGGCTTTGCTTGCCCATTCGGAAGTATGCTTTCCGATCGTCTCTACTGTCGTTTGGGACGTTTCCGATACGGCGGAAAAGATTTGCTTCGATTTCTCGGCGACATCCCCCGCCAGCCGCTGTGTCTTCTCACTGACCTGCTGATACCCCTCTGCAATATCGTTTCTTAGTTCACGACCGGACTTGGGTGCCAGCAGCAGCGAGGTTACGGCGCCCAGCACACTGCCGATCACCGCTCCAATGATCAAATCCTTGTTTTTTTTGTTTGCTGTCATCTTCTCTTCACTCCTTGGATTGATTTGATTTCGAAGCTTTCAGTCGATGCCAGAGATGAAGACCGGCTGTCATGAGCTCTACCAAATCCTTAGCGGTGTCGCGGTTGTTAAGGACAGCCCTGCGGGCTTCCGATACCGTATCTTCCACTGCCAATGATACAGCCTTGACGGAACGGGACATCCGGTCCACCGCTTCACCCGTTTCATTCGCAGCAGCAAACCAGAAGTCGACCGTACCCAGCTTTTTCTGCACATCTTCCATCACTTCGGTGGAAACCTTAACCAGCCGCTCCGATTCCTCCGTCGTTCTGCGCACCTGCTCCTGCATAAATTCGAGCTTCATTTCGCTGCGCTTCAGCACCTCTGTTGCCGTTTGTATCAACCTGACAGCGAAAAATAAAAATAGAAGGAATGCGAGCATGCAGAGCAAGAGTCCCCATTGCCACCACATGGCCGTCACCTCCGATCCATCAAGCTTCTGGACGAATGCCTATGAGATACTACAGTATAAGACGCCGGGTGCCATTTTGACACAACAATTGAAAAAAAAGTATGGCAGCAGACCTGTCCGAACGCAAAACAATCATAAGCAGTTCATGACGTCAACCTGGTTGGCAAGAAGAAAAAAGAAGGTATAATGGAGAGAAGTGGATGCGTTTTCTGATTCTCCTGATTACATAAGAAAGCGGTGGACTCATCGATATGAACAGAGAGCAAGGCTTGCAGCGAATTGAAGAGGTCAAAATCATAGCTATCGTACGAGGTGTGGAAGAACAGCACATTGTCGGCGTCGCCGAGGCGCTGTTGGCGGGGGGCATTCCCGTCATGGAGATTACAATGAATACGCCCGGAGCGCTCAGGATGATCGGGAAGCTGCAGGAGCAGTTCGGCGACCGGATGTATATCGGAGCCGGGACCGTATTGGATTTGGACGATGCCCGTCAAGCCCTGGACGCGGGCGCATCCTATTTGGTCACGCCTAATATGGAGGAAGAAGTCATCTCTTATGCGGTCCGCCGTGACGTTCCGATCTTCCCTGGAGCGATGACGCCGACGGAAATCGTCCAAGCATGGAAAGCCGGGGCGACGGCTGTGAAAATTTTTCCGGGGTCCAGCCTTGGCATGGGCTACATTAAAGAGCTGATGGGACCTTTGAATCACATTCCTATGATGGCCGTCGGCGGGGTTAACGAAGACAATATAGTCGAGTTTATCAAAATAGGGTGTTACGGTGTCGGCATCGGCGGCTCGCTTGTCAATTTAAAGGAAATTGCCGCCGGAAATTATGGATGGATTCAGGAAAAGGCATCGCGGTTAACGGCTCGTTTAAGAGGCTGAGCCCGCTTCATCCAAAGAGAACAAAAGCCAACAGCGGCTGCGGCAGTCATAAGCGTTAAACCAAAAAAGGCGGCCTTTAGGCCGCCTTCATCTTCACTTAACCTTTTATGACATCGTGGTCCACGTAGCGTTCACCGTTCAGTTCGCTGATTACGTTAATAGCCACTTTGGCGCCGTCCCCGGCTGTAATGATCGTATGCACACTTACTCCTGCAGCCGTCCCGGCCGCCCAAATACCTGGTACAGCCGTTTTGCCGTCACTGTCCGCTTCAAAGACCGTTTTGATCCGGGGCTCCGTACCCGGCTTGGTGGATACGCCAATCTTTTCCGCGAGTTCGACGGAAACACCCGTGGCAAGAATGACATGCTTCGCCTCGTAGGTTCCGTTTTCCGTTTCCACCTGGAAGACATCACCAGTCTTTTTTACATTTACCGCCTTGGATTGCACCAGTTCTGCGCCAAACTTGGCAGCTTGCTTCTTGCCGATCTCGACGAGATCCGGGCCCGAGATTTCCGTTACCCCGTAGTGGTTCTCAACCCATGCGCGTTTGGTAATGCTCTGATCGTTATCGATAACCACTGTCTTCTTCCCGGCTTTGGCGGTAAAAAGCGCTGCACTGGCTCCGGCTGGTCCTGCTCCGATAATAGCAACATCGTAAGACATGATTTCATTCTCCTTTCCAGTATGTCGGACACGCAAACAGAGAATTGGTCCGCCGCTCCAAAATGTTTACATATGCCAATCTGCTTTGTAACGTAAAAAGTAAATCGTATTCTATTTTATTCTATTATCCTCCAAATTATGGCATATGTCAACTTCTCACCGTTCTCGCTGCCGCTGCCTGCTCTAAAAAAATTTTCACATGCTTTTCGTCGAAAATTTAATATTTTTGTAACATTTTACCCATCAATATACGTTATTATGATAGATAGTGCATATTTTACCTTATCGGGAGGAACTACGGATGTTGTCACCGCGCAAAAAGAAAAAAAACCGAAAAATACTGCGTACCGTCATGCTTACCCTTGGAATTTTCGGTATAGGGGCAGCCAGTTATGCGGGTTATTTAATACATAAAGCTGATAAAGCTCTGGAGCAAATGTCCGTATCCGCCGCAGGCGCACATCAGTCAGCCGCTGTTGAAAGCAGCGCGCAGCTGAAACCGATGAGCTTTCTGCTGATCGGTGTGGATAACCGAAGCGGCAGCGGAGGAAGCATGAATAGCGACGTGATGATGCTGGTCTCGCTCAATCCTGAGACGCGTTCAGCCACCATGGTTTCCATCCCTCGCGACTTGCAGCTAAAGCCAAGAGAATTCGGACTGTCCTCGCAAAAAGCCAACTATTATTACGCTTACTATTATAATAAGGACCGCGAAACGGCCCTCGCCCATACCAAAAAATTCTTTAGCGGCATGTTTGACGTTCCGATCGATTATATAGCGGTGATCGATTTTGACGGGTTCCGCCAGGTGATTGACGAGCTTAACGGAATTACAATTGATGTCGACATGGATATGCGTTATGTAGATAACTTCGACGGTACGAACATCAATCTGTCCAAAGGGCTGCAAACACTCAACGGCAAGGAAACGCTTGATTTCCTGCGTTACCGCAAGTCCAACCGGGGCACGCAGGAATCCTCCGACATTGCCCGAAACGAACGGCAGCAGAAGGTCTTGTCTACGCTGCTTGATAAGATGACCTCGTTTACCGGAATCACCCAATGGGGAGGATTGCTCGACATTGCCGGCAAAAATGTGCAAACCGATATTCCGCCTGACCAGCTGCGCAAATTCATCCTGTCCTTTCAGAAGCTGAAGCCCGATCATATCGAATCGATTCCTTTGGATGGGCGATGGGATAGCCCCTATATTGTGCCCAAAGAAGAGGATCTTAGTGCCGCCATCGCCGCGCTTCGGACGCAGCTGGGCCTACCATCGGAAAGCAGCACGGTTACAGGCGCGACCTATAGCGTACTTTCAAAGCGCTTCGGTATAGACCCATCCGTCACCGACCTCCGGGACAAAAACATAACCCAGACACATTACAGGACTTCCCGATAAAGGAGGTCCTGTCAGCCATACGATCAAGCGTTCACACGGATTACAGATGTCTCCTGAAGATTTGGGTGGCTGCCAGAGATGGCGCAGCATCATCCATTTCTTCATCATATTCCTCGTCATCCGGATGAACGATTTGCTCATTTAATATTTCCGCCGCTTCACCTTCCGTCAGTTGTCTGCCGAACTGCAGCTCCAGCCGGCTTTTTTGTTCGTTCTCCATGCTTTTCCCTCCGCCTCAGTATAGGGATTATTTTTTTCTAATCCGCCGCTTTTTATGAAAATAGCAAAAAACCATCTTCAGCCGTATTACGGTTTACGGTTTCTGAAGATGGTTTATTTAGGTTGTATAACGTAAGCGCACTTGCTGCCTCCCTTGGCCAGACATTCCATTCGCTCCACTCTGGCTTCTTTGCCAAGCAAGCTTTTGAACATCTCCAGCTCACAACTGCACGCATGATTGTATTGGTTAGCCACCTGCGAGATGGGGCAATTATGCTCGTTCAGCAGAAAGGACCCGTCTTCTTTCCGTTCCAGCTCCACCATGTAGCCGTTCGCATTCTGAATGTCCGAGAGCTCCAGTACCCGGTCCACCAGGGATTTACCTTCCATCCGATTCTCATATCGTCGGATCAGGCGCTGCTTCCGGCGTTCGAACAGCAGGTTCACCTTATCTTCCCCCAAAGCGGATTCCAGCTCTTCCAACAAATCCAACGTGAGATGCTGGTACTTCTTCGGAAACAAGTCTTCTGCATGCTCTGTCAGCGAATACTGATTCATGGGTCTTCCCATCGCTTGCCGAACCAGCTCCGATGCGATGAGGTTATCTCGTTCCAGCGTGTTCAAATGACGCCGTACGGCCATTTCCGTAATGCCCAGCTCTCTGGTTATCTCGCTGACGCTCAGCGGTCCCTTGGTTTTAAGCATGGTTAAAATCATTTTTCTCGTGGATACGTCCGCCCCGTGGTTCATCCGGTCTCACCGTCCTTCTTGTTAGCCGAGCGCCGCTTGTTCATGCCGCTGCCGGGTTATGTCGCCGTCTGAATACAACACATTGTAAACGAAAATAATCCATAAGTAAATGAATGTGCTCAAAGTTATAAGAACCGGATATGAAAAACGAGAACGGATTTACAGAACAGGATTCACGTCTTTTACCCGTTGCAGCACCGCCTACAGCATTTCCTTACGAATGAAAGCCGGAACCGCTTCGGCGAATGCTTCGAGTGCTGCCGGGAGCCTGCCGATCATGGGATGCAATCCTTTGTGCCTGACCGCAGTGTAATCCTGTGTTAACGGTCGGCGCAGCAGAACCAGCTCCTTTAGCGTTGCAGCCGTGTCCTGGTCAAAGACGCCTTCATCGCCTAAAATGTCGATAATGTCCTCGTAGCTGCTTGCATCGCGCATCATAAACGCATCAATGAGCAGACTGCCTACATCCGTTACCGTCTCGATAGCCAGATGAAGCGTCCGCTCTTGGGCAAAATGAAGGAGAAGCGGTTTTTCCTTAGCCTCCCCCTGTACATCTTCCGGCCAGGCTTCTCTTAATTCGGTGCAAGCCTGCAGCAGCGTAGGCACAAATGACAAGCGCAGATCGATTTGTTCCTGGTTGACATAATACATGTGGTTATCTCCGTTTCTTATTTCTCCGTTTAGACCATATCAGGATTGCAGGGAATGAAACAAACAACAGAACGATAAGCACGACGGCCTGCATCAAATATTCGTAGCTCATCTTTATTCGTTCTCCCTGGAGGGCGCACCTTCGCGCGAATAGGCCCAATGATTCGTCGGTCCGTGTCCTCCGCCAATCCCCAGTTCATGGCGGATCGCCAGCGTAATGAAGCGCTTGGCCGTATGCGCGGCTTCCAGGAGCGGCTTCCCTTTTGCAAGCTCGGCACATATCGCTGCGGAGAAGGTGCAGCCTGTCCCGTGCGTATGGCGCGTCTCATAACGTTCCCCCGTCAGCAGGTGGAAGCTTTCTCCGTCATAGAGCACATCGGTAGGATCGCCGCTGCGATGACCGCCCTTCACGATGGCTGCCGAAGCGCCAAACTCCTTCACTATACGTACAGCCGCCTGCTTCATGTCCTCCAGCGACGACACGGTCATCCCCGTGATGACCTCCGCTTCCGGAATATTCGGCGTTACGACGGCTGCCAGCGGCAGCAGCTTTTGCCGCAGCGCGTCCTGGGCGTTCTCGGCAAGGAGGCGGGCACCGCCTTTGGAAACCATCACAGGATCTACCACCAGCCGCCGCAGACCGGCTTTACGAATACAGTCCGCCACAAGCTCAATGACCTCCGGCTGCGAAAGCATGCCTGTTTTGGCCGCATCGGCTCCGAGATCCGATAAGACCGCCTGAATCTGCTTTTCGATGCCTTCGAGCGGGATATCGTATATTCCATGCACACCCAATGTATTCTGTGCCGTGACGGCCGTGATGGCGGACATTCCGAACACGTCCAGCATTTGAAACGTTTTGAGATCGGCTTGAATCCCCGCACCGCCGCCGCTATCCGAACCGGCGATGGTCAGAGCTTTAGATATGACCATTCCTACAATCTCCTTATTCAATAAGATAATACGCAGTGTCTAGAATTTACCTCAGTTTAAGTTTAGTCTTCCGTCGGTTTACCGTCAAGAAGCCCGGGGGGACGGGGTTGTTTCGTTTGGTGATCATTTTATGACAACTGGAATAAACGCTTTGACGCCGTCAAAGCGAAAGCGTTATGATGAAGTTAACGAAAGAGTTAAGGAAAGGGTCCGATCTTTGATGATCAGTAGACTGCATGCGCTGCACATCATCACCACGGGACGGCAAGAGCTCGAAGAGGTTGCCGCGATTCTGAAGCGGTGCCCTGTGTCGTTCATCGATGTGCTGCATATACGCGAGAAGCACCGGAGCGCACACGAGCTTGTGCAATGGCACGCGATGCTGAAGCCCCTGCTCCCTCAAACAAAGGTAGTGCTGAACGACCGTATGGACGCTGCGCTTGCAGCCTCGGCGGACGGGGTGCAGCTCACTGGGAACAGTCTGTCGCCTGCAGAGGCACGGGCTATCGCCCCGACAGGCATGACTATCGGCTGTTCTGTGCATTCTGCCAATGAAGCGGCGGAAGCATCCCTCCAAGGCGCGGATTACGTCATCTTCGGCCATGTCTACCCTACGGGCTCGAAGCCGGGAATCCCCCCTAAAGGCATTGCCGTCCTGAGACAAACTGTGATTGCCGCAAACGTGCCGGTCATCGCCATCGGAGGCATCGAGCCGCAGACCGTGGACGACGTTCTGTCCACCGGTGCCGCAGGCGTAGCTGTACTGTCTTCCGTCCTGCTGCACTCTGACCCTGTCGGACAAGTATACGCTTACCGTGAGGCGCTTGATCGGACCAAGCACAAACCAAGGAGAGGATTTACATGAGCACGGCAGCACAACAAACCGGCGGCAGGACATCGGCCCCCACCGCAATCATTATCGGAGGAGGCGTCATCGGCTGTGCAGCGGCCTTCGAACTGTCCAAGGCCGGTTATGCCTGCACCCTTCTCGACAAAGGGGCTATTCATCAGGAAGCGTCTACTGCCGCCGCAGGTATGCTCGGGGCCCAGGTGGAAATACATCAGCCCGGTCCGTTCTACGAGCTTTGCCGCCAAAGCCAGGAGATATATAAAGCCTGGATCGATGAGCTTGAGCAGATCGGCGGCGTAACGGCACAATACATCGGTAAGGGAATACTTCGCGCCGCCCTGACGGAAGAAGACGAGCTTGAGCTTCGCAGCCGTCTGTCGTGGATTCAGAACGCCGACTGGATGAAGCCGGAGGACATGCGGCGGATAGAGCCAGAGCTTTCCGCTGAAGTGCGGGGAGGATTACATTTTCACGCCGATCACCAGGTCCATCCGGTCTGGCTCGCCAAATCACTTGGCGCAGCCATTGTACGGCAAGGCTGCCGCATCCGCGAATGGACGCCCGTATTCAAGCTGCTGACGGAGCCCGGCACCGGACGCATCTGCGGCGTTCAAACCTCGGAGGGCCCCCTGTATGCCGACATCGTCGTGCTTGCTTCCGGAGCCTGGAGTCCGGCATTGACCGGGCCGCTGGGCATCAAGCTTGATATGTTCCCCGTAAAGGGACAATGCATATCGGTCAAAACGGGAGCTCCGATCATCCGTTCAACCGTATTTACTCATGGCTGCTATATCGTACCGAAGCTGGACGGCAGCTATATCATCGGAGCGACGCAAGCGGAAGCCGGTTTCGATAAGCAAGTCACCGTAAAGGCCATAGCCGAGCTTCACGGCAAAGCGGCCGCGCTGCTGCCGCGAATAGAAGAGGCCGAATTTATAAGCTCCTGGGCAGGTCTGCGCCCCGGGACACGTGACGGGCTGCCGTATCTCGGCGAAACCAGTGAGCTTCCCGGATTGATTTTCGCCACAGGTCATTATAGAAACGGGATTCTGCTTGCTCCGGTCACTGGCAGAATTGTTGCTCAGATCGCGGCAGGAGACAAGCCTCTTGAGGATCTCAAGCCCTTCTCGCCAATGAGAGATTCCGCAAAAGCAACGGCATCATTATGATTTCAAACGGGCAAGCAGCGCCCAACGGCGTTCATGGCGCCGTTTGTATTTCGGAAGCCCCCGGTACAGTTCTACCGCCTCGCGGAACGACCGGCGGGCTTCTTCTTCTCTGCCTAACTTGCGGTATAATTGACCTAGCAAATAGTACGCTTCGCAAGAGGAGGAATTCACCTCACGGAACCGTTCCAGATATCCAATCGCTTTCTTTGCATCCGTATCCGCGAAGGCTTCGCCCAGTTTAAGATAAGGATCGCCGTATTTTACCCTGGGATTCAGCTGCACCGCCTGCAGGATCAAACGCTCTCCTTCTTCCACCGCTCCGAGCTTCAGTTTGCAGATTCCCTTCTCGCTCAGCACATCCGCAGAATCCTCCATGACCTCGCCTACCTGATCCAGCAGTTCAAGCGCAGCAGCGTATTTTTTTTGTTCCATATAGATTCTGGCAATATCCAGCTTGGTCGATGTATGGTGCGGACTCAGGCGAAGCTCCTCTTTAAGCTTCGACAAGCGCCGCGATCTCTTGAGAGGCTTGAGCACGCTCGGTGTCATTCCAATAAAGCGGCGATCCAGCAAATAAAAAAGGATGATAACCACAATAATGGCCACAAAAGGATTGCCCAGAACCCACCACAACAAGGAAAAAATCAATAATTTGCCCATTCTTCATCACTTCCTGCCTTCATATCATTTTAGCCGATTGTACCATATTTTGCTGTAAAGTGAACAATACACGAACGCTGGCGCGATCCGCCATCCCAAAACCCTTTATTTTGCAGTATAAGCATGATATGGAATAATGATAAAAGAAACGGCAAAACATTTTAAAATTACCCGGCTTACCTGTGAACGTTCTCTGAACATGCAGGAATTCGGTGAATGGGTCGCGAATGGATGAGCTTATAAGGCAAGCCGATCAGGAGGACCGAAGGAATATGAATAAAGCACAAGCCGGCAAATGGCGGAAAACAAGGCAAATGGGAAAAGCGAAATATGTAATGTATTACGGAGTAGTGACCTGGGGACTGCTGCTGACCTTTCTCTTTACGGCTGTCGAATGGTTCTCCCAACAGTCTTTCAACGGATCATGGTTTACAATTCGTCTCGTGGTGTTTAGTATCGTCGGATTCTTCATTGCCAATTTTCGCTGGGATGCCAATGAAAGAACATTTTTGACCAAAGATGCAGAGTAAGGAGCCGGTTTGAGGCAAAGAGCTATATATAAATAATTCGCTTGACTTTAGTAAGTGACATGGTTTATTATACTTACGTTAAGTAAGTTGTTGAACATTTAATTTCTTCATACTAAAGGAGGCTGCATCATGTCTAATGTATTATTTATCAAAGCGAACGACCGCCCTGCCGATCAGGCGATCAGCGTAAAGCTGTACAATACTTTTTTGGAGAGCTATAAAAAATCCCATCCGGCGGATCAAATTACGGAGCTGGACCTGTTCGCGGAAAATCTTCCTTATTACGACTCCACTTCCATGACCGGTATGTACAAGCTTGCTAACGGTATAGAGCTGACTGCCGAAGAAAAGCAAGCGACCGACATCGTTAACCGCTATCTGAACCAATTCCTGGCTGCTGATAAAGTGGTTATTGCTTTTCCATTGTGGAACTTCACTGTCCCTGCACAGCTGATCACATACCTGACATACCTCTGCCAAGCAGGTAAAACGTTCAAATATACCGCTGAAGGCCCTGTAGGACTTGCCGGCGACAAAAAGGTAGTCCTGCTTAACGCTCGCGGCGGCGTTTACTCTGAAGGTCCGGCGGCTCAATTGGAAATGTCGCTTAATTACGTCAAAACCATCATGGGCTTCTTCGGAATCAAAGATATTGAAGTAACGGTTATCGAAGGACACAATCAATTCCCAGATCGCGCACAATCCATCGTGGAAGAAGGACTGAACCAAGCTTCCAAGCTGGCTGCTTCCTTCTAAGGATACGCAAACGAAAAGACTCCCGGTCCGGTACGCCGAGCCGCGGAGCCTTTTTTATCCTATGCGCAAAAAAATAACCCGTAATCGTTTGGATTACAGGCCGTCAAGGGATATATATTAAAAAGGGGGTCGATATTTATTATAGACCGGCAACATTAATATCAAATAAAAGACAGATTACAGTTTTGTTACAAAACAGCCGGGAAAGTCATCCTTTGGTGGACGCAGGCTCTCCGCCCGTTTTCTTTTTCATGACGAATTGGGCGAAAAACAGCAGCACTTCGTTGTTTACAAACGAAATCAATAATCCGAACAAGCCGAACATGCGTGAAAAATGGTGATCCGGTCCTGCAAACACCGACGCCCACCACCAGCAGGCAGGAAATGTAATGATCATGTTAACCGCAGTTCCCGCCAAAAAAGACCAAAGAAGCTTCCCGGTTTTGATCATGGAGCCGATTCCTACCAGACCTGTCAAAATACACCCGGCCCCCAGGATGAGCCAATATATGGAGTCATATGTCAAGGCGATTCACTCCCCAAAGTTGACCTAACATGCAGCGCTTCAACCACAAGATTACCATGAAAACGTTGGCCATACAACCAGCCTTCTCCGATTGTCTTGAAACTGTCATTAGTTTGGGGACAATGTCGATGATCATCATCGCATTACAAAAACCGTTCGCATGTTTCACGCAAACGGTTTGTGTTTGAATGGACAGATTCATACCGGCATGCTCCAGACGATTTGGAAAATTCGGACATAAACCGGCTTTCCGTCAGCTTGCTGCACCACGACATGATCCGGCTTTACATCCCTCAAGTCTCCGGAAACACTCCCCCTGATCGTCTCAACCACCAGCTTTTTGCCGAGGACAGCTCGAAGCGCTTGGACGACGAACGGGTCTACCTGAAATACCGGCTGAGGCTGGACGACATGCGGTTGGTTCATTATGTATAAATCCTCCTCATATCATTTACATTCTCTTGCACATATGCTTCGGGAATTTAGGCTATTCGTGGTACAATAGTTTATATAGACCGGTGAATGAAGGGGGATTCCATGACAAGCCGTCAAGACTTATATGAGTTGGAAGAAACATTCAGACAATTATTTCGCAGGATAAGAACAAGCTGGTCCCGATTTGAAGAACAGGGTGTATCGGCTTCCCAAGCGATTATTTTGGAAAAATTGAATAGCGACGGGCCGCTCAAGGTGTCCCAAATCGCCGAGGCGCTGTGGATTACTTCCGGTGCCGTTACAACGTTATCCGACAAACTGATTGCCGGAGGCTTTGCCAAAAGAACCCGGTCGGAGGAAGACCGCAGGGTTGTCATGATGGAGATTACGGATAAAGGCCGGGAAGTCATCGAAGCCTTGAGAGCTCATAAGAAGAGAGTGGTCGAGGCTTATTTCGGGGATTTACCCGAAGAGGATGTCCGTCATTTAACCCGCATTTTCAAACAGATATTAAGCAGGGAAGAAATATTATAACCGCTGGCCGCTGCCGCATCTAAGAATTACTTAAGAACGCAGTTTATTAAGCAGCGGTACACGGTATCTGTTGAGAATGGCCAGAATAACATAGTAGCCTATAACAGAGAATACGACGCTGTTGATCAAGGCGCCCACTGTAAAATCAATGCCTATCTGTGCCCGGCTTTGAACGTTCTCTGCAGCTTCCATATACTCCACTTCATCGATTTCGATTTCCGCAGGAGTATGTCTGCTGAAGAGCAAAGATACGAGCCCGCCGATTTTATAATTGAGGTAGAACAGGGCCGGCCAAAGAACGGAACCGACGGCGGCGGATGCCAGAGCGGCCGTTACACTGGCCTTAAACAAGCGCGCGAGGGCGGCTGAAAGAAAGGCTCCTATGCCGAAAGTAGGCAGCCAGCACGGAACAAAACCGACAACAAGTCCAAAGGCGACATGACGGTCGGCCGATTTTACCCGGAGCAGACGGATCAGGGTCAATCTCCATTTTCTTGTCCATTTCATCATTCCGTCTCCATAAGATCTGATAAAACGAATAGGAGCCATGGTTTACCGGGCTCCTATTCGTTTTAGCCTTTTTATGATGTTCATTTCCATTATAGCCGCCCATTCGGCCGCTGACAAGGATTAGCCATCATAAATTCCGCATCATCGGGATCAACTCTTGGAGGAACGGTTCATACGATAATAGCAACAAAACCGAAAGGGAGCGTGTCCGTATGTACCATACGATTCAGCTTCTGATGTGGTTGGCGTTGTTCGGAGCGATCCTCATTGGATTTATCGTCGTTTTACTTCAACTTCTTGCGAACGATTCAACGGAGTACGATATGGAATTTTTGTGGAATCATCGGTATACGCTGGAAGACTTGCATTTGAATCAAGATGACAATAAAAATGAATGAATGTCGGAAGACGGCCCTGCTGGCCGTTTTTTGTTTACTGCATAATAAGCATGATCAGATACGCTCCAATGTTCGCTTCGCTTGATTGATCGGGGAACAGCCCTGCTTATCCCCCGGAGTCTTGGGCCGAAGCCGATGAGCCGTCTTTTCCTTCCACCGACCGCGAAGCTTGAAGCACCAGAACAAACATCAGCGCATAGAACAGAACCAATGCCCACAAGGCCTGTTGTATGGACAGACGTTCCATAAGCCATCCCGTCAGCAGTGGAACGAGTGCGCCGCCAACCCCGCCTGCCGCGATCAGCATGCTGGTGATCCGTTCCTCCCTTCCACGGAAGAACTCGTTGGCATAAACAAGCGCAACGGCAAACATGCCTGACATCACAAGTCCAAGGAGCAGAATCAGCGTAAAGCTGGCTGCTGCTCCGCTTGCCATGTTAAATCCGGCCAAAATTACGGCGCCTCCTAAAGACCCGAGCAGTAAATAACGGGTTTTGCCTACCTTCTCCGCCAGTTGAGCGGCAAATAATCTCCCGACGGTTATTGCGCCCCAGAAACAGGTTGCCCCGAGTGCTCCGATCTCCGGTTTAACCCCGACATTCTCAACAAGTATGGACGGCAAGAAGTTGGCCACGCTCATCTCGGTCCCTACATAAACCACAAATACAAGTAAAAACAGGATCAACAGCGTCCAGGAACCGCCGCTCATTCTCAGCCGGGTACGGGCTTCTGCGGCCTGTCCCCCGTCCTGCCGTCCCATCAAACTCTGCATTCTGCCCAGAGGCAGCTTCGCCCAAAGAACCAGTACGATCACGGAAAGGAGGCTCAAGCTCAGGAAAGCGCCCCGCCACCAGCCGGCGGCGATGAAGGCGGAAGAGAAAAGCGGCATCAATAGAGCGCCTAAGCCGAAAAATACCTCCAGCCTTGCCATGGATGACGTTTTTTGACTGTCCTCCATATATTGAATCACTAAAGCACCGATAATGGTCTCCACCATTCCGAATCCGAAGCCGGCCACGGGTGCGACGGCGAGCACAAGCCCCCAGGCCGGCAGCGAAAAAAAGACCAGCTGCGCTGCACTCAGGCAGAACAGACACATCAGGATAGCTCCCCTTTTCCCAAGCTGTCGGGCGCACCATGGGCCTGCGAGCACACCGATCAGAAACCCCATGAACTGAAACGATACCAGAAGACCGCCATCGCTGTAATCCTTGTTATAGTAAACCAACATTTCAGGAAGAAGAGATCCCATAATGACATGGGCCAATCCGATCAACAGATACGACAAACAACCGTTCCAAAAAAACGCCCTCATCTACTCCACCCGTTCTTAAGCTTCTTTTGATTGTATCTGACTTGCAGCTGCGTTTTAAAGCAAACATCTTTGCGGCAGCGCGTACCGGCTCGTGAAAATTTAGTCAAGCATAAAACCTCTTGAGCTCCGCCATGCTAAAAAAGCAAGACCACTTTATTTAACGTGAAGCAAAGGAGCTGACAAGGGATGAGCCATTCCAAACGACGTGAGGAAAACCAATGGAAAATCCGTAAGCAAACTCAGCGGCCGCACGGTAAAATCAAGTCTCTTGCACAATACTCGGCTGAATACGATGCGGAACATCCGAAAGAGTAACCGAGTAAGAGAGGGCGGCTAACCCCCGTCCTCTCACCTATGAAAAAGTGCAAGTCCCTTGTTCAAAAAATATGTATTGCTTGATTTGGATCGAAAAATGGCAATAACAAACTGGACCGGGCCATTTTCGTTTTTTGACCCTGCCTGCATTTTCCCTGGTTTGCTTAATAACCAATCATAACCTAAGGTCGGTTTTTGTCAAGGCGCTCTCCCTACCAGAATCCATCGCAGTGTTGCTCGGCCCTCTTTCGTTATGTTCCCCGTATAACGCGTTTTTCCGGATTGATGAACGGATGGCACAAGTCCGGCATAGCATGCTAGCTTCTTTGGAGAAAGAAATCTTGTCACATCCCCAATTTCTGCAAGGATGGTTAAAGCACTCAACACCGACCCTTGGCTAACGGTAGACGCTCGCCAGCCCCCGTTCGGGACTTTCACCCTAGAGATGACGCCCATGCTGGGCGTACACAGCCGAGGATACCACCGTGGCGAGGCCCGTGGGGTCCTTAGATTTTTTATCTTGCCGAAACACAATTGCGTCCGTTTTTTTTGGAAGCGTACAACGCTTGATCCGCACGCACCAGCAGCGCTTCCGCCGTATCGCCTTTTCTTAAAGAAGAGATGCCAAAGCTCGCCGTGATCCGGTAGGAATCCAGCGCTTGCCGTTCCACTTCGCTTCGCAGCATCTCTGCCACGATCATCGTTTCATTCATGTCGAGCCCCGGGACAATAACCGCAAATTCTTCCCCTCCGTATCTGGCGAACACCATATGATCCGGCAACATTCTTTGCACGATACCGGTAACGTGCCTCAACAGCCTGTCGCCTTCCGCATGACCATAGGTATCATTAAACCATTTGAACCGGTCGATATCCATCAGGATCAGGCTGAACGCCTCTCCCTCCGATGTTGCCCGTTCGAATGCCAAATCAAGAGATTCATCAAAGTAACGCCGGTTCCCGATGCCGGTTAAACCGTCCAGATACACCTGCCGCCGGCTCTGTTCAAAATGCTCCTTCAGCATCAGCCGCATATGTTCGATATGATCGAAAAGCTTGCCAAGCTCATCATTTTTTTTCAGGGACGGCACAGGCACATCAAACTTTTGCCGGGCATATCCTTCGACAGCGGAGCTTAACTCTTTGATCGGCCGGATAATCCGCCGCAGCTTCTGAACCACATCGGTTACGACCAGGCCTATCACCAGCGCACAGACGGCAATGGACGTATACAACATTTTTGTAATCCCGGATGTGTAAGCTTTGGATACTTCCGATTGCTTGGCGTGAAGCATACGGGAAATTTCCATGGACCGGTTGCGAAAATCATCGGCGATCGTTTTTCCTTCGAGCAGCTCCCCGGTCGTCAATGTTTTGCCATTTTTCAAGGCTTCCAGTGATCCGTATTTGTCCTGCCAATGCATGCCCGCTTCTACTAATTTCCGGATAGGTTCGAGAAATTCAGGATAAGCGGTGACAGCGTTTTGCAATTCCCTCACCGATTGTATGTAGTCCGATGATGAACTCTCAAAAGACTGCAAAAACGCTGCGTCTCCGGTCAAATGATAACTTTGCCGGGCGGTTACCTGATCGATAAACGCTTTTTGCAAAATAAGCACATGTCTCGAAATTTTCTCCAACTGCATGATTTCTTCATTCAATCGGTTCAGGCAACCATTGATCCATATGATCATAAACAGAAAAAATAGTCCCAGAATAAAAATCATGCGAGTCAGACTTTCAATTATATCGGAACCAAAATGATGCTTCGGAAGGAGTCTGCGCCATACTTTGTACATGGAAAACTCCTCCCTTGTCCAAGACTGTAGTATATATAGTCCTATCATAAGATTTCATTATTTCTTTTTCAACAAATATTGTAAAAAAAAGAAAAAATAAAGATAGGCCGTCAACCGGAAGGCCCATCATTTCATTGCTTGCGCCTTCTGACGTTCTGCTCGTCAGAAGACGCTCTGAAGGCCCGGTTACCGTTTCGTCAACTGCTCCTGGGCCATGCGGATCATTTCCCGTACCATACGTCCGCCGATCTGGCCTCCGATTTTGCCTGCCTCCTCGGTGGATAGGTTTCCGTTATTCGCGGTCTGCAAGGGAACGCCTAACGAACGGGCCACCTCGTATTTCACCAGATCGGGGCGGTCCCGGCTCACCGAATATCCTGCACGCTGCATCACTTCCGCCTTAAGCATATCCAATCCATGTCCAGCCCCCGGTACAAGAGGCCTTCTCCCTCTTCTTCTCACCATCTTGTTATGGCTCCTTTCTTTCGTCAGTAAGTTTGACAGAACAAATGTTCCGTTTTATAATTCGTTTATAGAACATATATTCCTATTTCAGGTGAAAGGATGGATGTTAAAGTGGCTTTGCCAACAACCTTTGAACCGCTTCATGCCAAGCAGGTGCTGAATCCGGTTAAAGCCCCATCCATGCCGTTTGACTGGTCTATTAATCCTTACCGCGGCTGCCAGCACGGCTGCAGCTTCTGTTATGCCCGCTCCACTCATTCGTTTCTGGGCATGGATGCGGATGATACGTTTCAGCATCATATTTTATATAAAAACAATGCCCGCGAGGCTCTCGAAGCTCAGGTTGTACGCATGCTCCGCTCAAAAAACGGACGGGGAAAGCTGGGCAAAGTGGCCATCGGCACGGCAACGGATCCTTACCAACCGCTCGAAAGCCGTATGCTGCTCACCCGCCAATGTCTGGAAGTGCTTGCGGCTTACCGGATTCCAGTCAGCATTACGACCCGTTCCCCGTTGATTTTGCGCGATCTGGATATCCTCAAGAAGCTTACCGGCAGCTCCGTCAACATCAGTCTGAACACATTGGATAAGGAAGTGTGGCGTCATTTTGAACCCATGACTCCCTCGCCGCAGCGAAGGCTGGAAGCTTTAGAGCGCTTAACCGGGGAAGGTGTGGAAGCCGGCATTTTTATGGCGCCAATCCTTCCCTTCTTGACGGATGGCCCGGGTTCAATGGAACAAGTCGTTAAGAATTCGTCCGAGGCGGGTGCTCATTTTATTATGGGATCGGTGCTCCGGCTGAACACGAATGCCGTGAAGTCATGGTTTTTCGGTACGCTGCGCGAGCATTATCCCCAAATGCTGGAACCCTTTGCGAAGCTATACAGCCGCTCTCCATACGCTCCAAAGCAGTACAGAACTGAAATCATGGACCGGCTTCATGCGCTGCTGCAAAAATATCGCGTGCCCGCTTACCGGCCGTTCCTTCAAGAAAACGGCGGACCGGCGGACCTTGATCCAACATCGTCCGAGCCTGTCCAATTATCTTTTACATTCGACTAGATGAGTTAACCGGAACGCTGCTTCGCCTTGATTGCGTGACGCCATGGATGGGCTAACTGTTTCTCATCGCCCGCTTAAACCAGCGGTACGCAAAAACCAAAATCGCTCCCCAAAACAGCAGCCCGAGAATCGAGAATATGCCGTACGGCGTACCGAACCCGTACCCCCAGCCAAAGAAGCCGAACGGATTCAGAATACTGCCCAGGATAGCGCCGGCAGCCAATCCGCCGAACCATCCGCCCAAGCCGGTTCCTGGTCTGGGGGCCGCTGCGCCTCCTCCGGGGGGAACGGCGGTTCTGGGGTTGTTTCTTGCATAATCGCCGGGCGTCCTTGGAGCGGTTCCCGTGCCGGGCGCAATTCCCCCGGTTCTTCCGCCCGTATAAGAGCCTCTGCCCGATCTATACCTGTTGGCCTCATACCTGCCGGTATCATCCGTACTCTGCCATTGTTCTTCATAGGGTACAACGCTCTTGGCTTGAACAGGATGGATTGCAAAGAACAGCAGTAAGATCGATGCCAAAAGATAAAGCTTTTTCATAATACCTCCCTCAGAATATACAGACATCTTAAGGTAAGTATTCATCCGTACGGCAGATGCTATACAAGTTCAGCTTTGCGAGGATTTGACAGCCCGCCCAAGCACGCTCAACCACTATATCGGAGAACCGGGACAGGCCTGGGCGATGATCCAAAAGGTTTTTCCCACTCGCTTAATAGTTGGACCTGATTACTTGATAATCCACAATTTTGCGGGTGGCTGAATCCAGTGTGTACATGACCTCGACATCATCGCCGGCTATCGTCATGCGAAGCCGATTTTCGGCTGAATCCTGTTCCCGCTTCACTCTCAAGTCATCTTCGATCATGGCGATGGATACATAGCCGATCGGAATGGGTTCATAGCCTCCGTCTACCGGTCTGTTCTGGTTGGCAAACATCCGTTCAGCCATTGCGGGATCATACACTTCCTGAAGCCTGCTTGTGACCAGCTGCTTATCGCATTCGTTCAACCATACACCTTCAGGATAAATCCCGGCCGTTTGCAGAGTCCACTTTTCGATATGCGCAAACTTCTCCCACAGCTCTTTATCCGGCCGTTTAAGATCCTCTGCGCTTACGCTAACATCCGGACGGATCAGCCGGAAGCCTTCGAGTAATTGTCCGGAACTTTCTCGCATCGCTGTAGCATCGGCTGCTTCCTCTGCAGGCAAATCCGCCCCTCCACTCTCTATCGCATACCCGTAAACCCAACCGTTATGCTCCCGCAAACGGACAGCCGTCCCTGTCCCCGGCCATTCCTTCTCCGTATACTGCTTGATGGTAAACAGAAGTGCCTTCCGATCAGGCTGGGATGGCGAAATATAAAAAAACGAGACTTCATCCGGACCTTCCTTTATCTCAAGCGGCTTGCCGAGCCAAACGTCCGGAAGCTGCACGTCAAACCCATGGGCTTCGCTTACATAACGCCGCAGTTTGGTAGAATGCGTGGTCAGGCTGTAATAAACGCTGTCCGATACGGATGCCAATCTCGTCGACGAACCGCTTTCCGTCTCCAATCGCCCTTCCTTCCATATTCCTTCTGCAATGACCTCCCCGAACAGGGACGCCAGCTTGCCTTCCCCCTCTGCCCGACCTCCCGAGAAGGTGCCGGTAAACATGACTCCGTTCGGATAAATAACGGTTTTCCGCTGTGATAAGGCTGGCGCCTCCCGGTCCGGAACCCATTTTATTCCGTTGCTTAGATAGGAAAAGCCCCCCGGTGTTCGTTCTCCGTAAGAAAACATTCCCGCGTACTCCAGCGTACCGTCAGCTCTGTACGCCTTACCCCATCCATGAAACTGGTCATGTTTAAAGCTGCCGCTGTATTGTAGTGTTCCGTCTTTGTTGTACAGCTTTCCTGAGCCGTGAGCGAGCCCGTTTGCCATTTCCCCTTCATAAATCAAACGACCTTCCGCGCTGTACAGCTTTCCCCGACCGTTCGGCACACCTCCGAACAATTCACCCTCATACCGGCTTCCGTTCAAATATACGAATGTTCGCGCTTCCGGAGCCTCTTCAATGATCAGGACGCGCTTGGCTTCATCCCAATCCAGCTTCATATCCAAATGCTGCAGGGCGGTTGCCGGAAGGTAAGCGGTTCCGTCCACCAACCTCGGAGGGACGGGCAGATCGAGCATATTTCCATTAAAGGCCCCGCGGCTATAACCGATACTGACCTTCAACGAATGATTTTGGTTTCCGGTTTGCTTCTCTGCCGTAATAGTCTGATCCTCATCGTACCAGGTGATCTTCCATCCGGACGCCTCCAGCACTTCACGCAGAGGAATGAGAAAGCCGGCCTTTTCTTCGATCGGCGCATGCTGCAGCTTCAAGTTTTTCCCATTCAAATGAACGGCTGCTGAAGACGCCGGAGCGTCCGCTTGTGCTGATGCGGGAATCAGTAAGCCCAGCAAGGTTATCCAAGCAAGCATTTGTTTACTCTTCATACCCAGTCCCCTATCATCCCGGATTGCCTTTCTTGTTCATTAGACGTATCCAGGGAGATGCAGGTTGCAGTATATTTACCCAAAAATACAAAAAAAAGGAGCACAGCCAACGATTGTTCTAATTGGCAGCGCCCCTTTCTGGTGTTTGTTATCTCGTTTCCCGATGAAGCGTCACTTTGTTCAGACGCGGGCAATATTTTTTCAGCTCCAGCCGGCCAGGGTGGGTTTTCTTATTTTTGGTGGTCGTATAATTGCGGTCCCCGCATTCGGTACACGCCAAGGTTACGATAACTCGCATATGAACAGCTCCTTTTTGTTTGATTTTCAGATATCACTGCTGGGCAAATGCCGCTTCCAACTGCTCGGAGGAAGCGTTCGGCAGCTCATCCTTCAGCTTTTTCCAATCGGATTTCATCTCTTCCGGCGTCAGCAGGCAGGCATCCAGCTCGGAAGCAAAGCGCTCTTGATCCATGCCGATACCGATAAAGACCACCCGGTTTATCCGGTCACCATACTCGGCATCCCAATGCTCCAAAAGCTCAGGCTCCTCGGCAAGCACCGCTTGACGCTCCGTTTCGGGCAGGGAAGCGACCCAGTATCCTGCCGGCCCGAATTGGATGGACGGGCCTGCCTGACTCAGGCTTTGTGCGAGCTCATTACGGCTTGCCAGCCAGATCGTCCCCTTTGCGCGAACGATTTCCCCGGGCCAATCGGCCATCCACTCGGTCAGTCTCTGCGGATGAAACGGCCTGCGGCGCTCATAGACGAACGACGATATGCCGTACTCATCCGTTTCCGGTGTATGCTCCTCCTTTTCCAGCTCATGAATCCATCCGGCTGAGGTGCTGGCCGCATCAAAATCAAACAAGCCGGTGTTCAAAATGTCATGCGGGTCCACTTGGCCGTAATCCGTCCGGATCAGCTTGGCGCGCGGCTGCAGCTTGCGCAGTACCTGTTCAAGCTCATTCAGCTCCTCGGGCTCCACCATGCCGCATTTGTTCAAGATCAGCACATCGCAAAATTCGATTTGACTGATCAATAAATCGACCACGTCACGCGTATCGTCTTCACCTACCGCCTGCCGGCGGTCGAGCAGCGTTTCGCCGGAAGAGAAATCGTGCCAGAACCGGTAAGCATCAACCACCGTGACCATCGTATCGAGACGGCAAATTTTCGACAAGTCAATGCCGTGCTCCTCATCGATGTAAGTGAAGGTTTGCGCCACAGGTACCGGTTCGCCGACGCCCGTCGATTCGATGAGAATGTAATCGAAACGACCGTCCCGCGCCAAGCGCTCCACTTCCTTAAGCAAATCCTCACGCAGCGTACAGCATATACAGCCGTTCGACATTTCCACGAGCTTCTCTTCCGTACGTGAAAGACCGCCCCCGTCCTTAATCAGCTCCGCATCGACATTCACTTCGCTCAGGTCGTTCACGATGACCGCGACCTTCAGCCCTTGGCGGTTATTCAATACGTGATTCAATATCGTAGTCTTACCTGCGCCCAGATAGCCGCTCAATACCGTAACGGGAATTTTGTTTTTTCTTTCAAGCATACTCAGGCTCCTTTTATACGTAATTATTACAATTAAATATATTGTATATCAACAACACCTATGTGTAAATAGTATTTTTTACGATTATGAATTATGATGCGTTATCTGTTTACCGCATGAAGCACACAGGTTCTTCGAATGGACGCACTTCGCCTCCCGGATGGTTTTGTGGGATCGGAACTCCCGGTTAAACCAAAAGGAGCCGATCGTCCCGATCGGCTCCATGTGGATGTATGGTCGTTGAAAAAATGGTATTCTTTTTGCCGTCTGCTGTTCTTGCCCCTTCTTGATTGAGCCGTCTTAATCTAAAATCGATACGGTCGCGGATTAAACTACCTCGTAGCCTTGTTCTTCAATCGCTTCCTTAATGGTCTCAATAGTTAACTTGCTCTCATCGTAATCCACGGTAACCGTCTTGCCGCTCAAATTTACTTTCCCCTCGGCACCCAGCTCTTTTATGGCTTTTTCAATAGAGTTTACACAATGATTGCAGGACATTCCTTCCACCTGCAGCGTTGCCTGTTTCATCCTTACCACTCCTTCTTATTTCATCAGTTTATTCATGGTGACCAAAATTTCGTCAATGACTTCATGATCGCCGGATTGGATACGCTCGATAACGCAGCTTTTCATGTGATTCTCAAGGAGTAGCTTGCCGACACCGTTCAAGGCCGATTGAATCGCTGCAATCTGATTCAGTACATCGTCGCAATACGTGTCTCTCTCAATCATACCTTTGACACCCCGGATTTGCCCTTCGATCCGATTTAAGCGGCTGATCAAATTGCTTTTCGTCTTGTCCGAGTGATGACTCCTGCGCTCCTCTGTATTGGAACAGCACGAGATGTCTTCAGTGGCTCCATTTAAATGATCCATGGCGTACCTCCTCACACCAATAGAATATAATACCCCTATGGGGTATGTCAAGCCGACGCCCTCTTCAGCTCACCTCGATCAGCCCGGACAAAGAAATAACGTTTGAATCCCGCCTGCTGCCGAGAATTCAAACGTTATTTCATTTACGCACCCGGGAAGGCGCAGAACCGATTTACCGGGACCGTCCCGCTTCCTTCAGCGTCTTCAACGTCTTCATCACACGATTTCCGCCGCGGCCGAAGTAGTCCTGCAGCCGGACGTATTCGCGATACAACAGCTCATACGTTTCCGTGTGCTCCAAATTCGGTTCATAGGCCTCCTCTCTGACCCTTCCCATGGCTGCGGCGGCTTCCCGTACGCTGTCGTACCCGCCGGCCGCCGCCCCGGCGGCAGCGGCTCCATAGATGGCCGCGCCAAGCGCAGTCGTTTGCGAAGAGGCCGCAACTTTGATGGTACGCCCGGTGACATCGGCGAATATTTGCATCAACAGCCGGTTGCGCTCCGGCAGACCGCCGCAAGCATAGAGGTCGCGCACCTCGACTCCGCCTTCCTCGAACGTATCGATAATGCGCCGGGTTCCGAATGCCGCCGCTTCCAACAGGGCACGATAAATATCTTCCGGCCTCGTCGATAGGGTGCATCCGATCAAGCAGCCGGAAAGATCCGCATTCATGATCGGCGAACGGCTGCCGTTCCACCAATCCAGGGCCAACACACCGCTTTCGCCGGGCGCCAGCCGGGAGGCTTTACGCTCGAGCAGGGCATAAACGTGCAGCCCCTCGGCCTCCGCTTCAAGCTTCACATGCGCTGGAACCGCCTGATTCACATACCATGCGAACAAGTCTCCGACCGCCGGCTGTCCGGCTTCGTAGCCGAAAAACCCAGGCACAATCCCGTCCTCGACGACGCCACATATGCCCTCCGCGTACACTTCCTTCTCGCTAAGCAGCATGTGGCACAGCGAGGTGCCCATGGCCAGCACCATGCTGCCGCCGCTGACCACGCCGACGCTCGGTACAGCCGCATGAGCGTCGATGACCGCTACGGCTACTGCCGTTCCCGGACTCAGCCCGAAACGGCTTGCAGCCTCTGCGCTCAGGATTCCCGCCCGGGAACCGATCGGCTTGACCTCTCCCCGCAGCTTGGTCTCATACAGATGCTCAAGCCGGGGATCCAGCGCCTTCAGAAATTCCCGTGCAGGGTAACCGTCCTGCTTATGCCATATTCCCTTATAGCCTGCATTGCAGCTGCTGCGGGTCAGTTTCCCGGTTAACTGCCACACAAGCCAATCCGCCGCTTCCACGAACAAATCCGCCGCATCATACAGTTCGGGAGCTTCATTCAATATCTGCATCACCTTGGGCAACATCCATTCCGAAGAAATCGTTCCGCCGTACCGGGCAAGAAACGGCTGATCGGTTTGTTTCGCCAGCTCATTGATCCGATCCGCCTCCGGCTGCGCGGCATGATGCTTCCACAGCTTCACCCAGCTGTGCGGCTCAGACCGGTACTCCTCCTTGCGGCACAGCGGAATGCCGCAGCTGTCGACGGGAAGCATGGTGCAAGAGGTAAAATCAATACCGATACCGATCACATCCTGCGGATCAACCCCGGAGGCTCGCAGCACTTCCGGAATGGAAAGCGAAAGCACCTCCAGATAATCATCCGGATGCTGCAGCGCCCAATCCGGCTCCAAGGGCTGTCCCCCGGGCAGCCTGCGGTCCATGACACCATGGGGATACACGGTCACATGAGTGCCCAGTTCCTCGCCGGTAGCTGTGTTAACCAGCAGCACGCGGCCGGATTCCGTTCCATAGTCGACGCCTAAAACGTACTTCCCGCTCAACGTCCCCGACCTCCCGCATACAGCGGCCCATAAGCCGCGCACGCCCGAAAATCGGCTCCTTCCGCATCCGCCGTGCCGAAGGCGCTCCACGCGCTTGGGCGGAAGCATTTCTCCGCAGGCACATTGTGCATGCTGACCGGAATGCGCAGCATCGACGCGAGTGTTATCAGGTCCGCCCCGATATGACCGTAGCTCAGCGCACAGTGGTTGGAGCCCCAGTTATTCATGACCGAATATACATCCTTAAAAACGCCTTCGCCCGTCAGATTAGGCACAAACCAGGTGGTCGGCCAAGTCTGATTCGTACGCTGATCCAGGATATCGTGAACATCCTGCGGAATGTCAACGGTGTAGCCTTCCGCCAGCTGAAGAACAGGTCCCAGCCCTTTGACGAGATTGATCCGGGCCATCGTTACCGGCATTCCACCCTTCGTTTGGAAATCCGTCGAAAAGCCGCCGCCACGGAAGAAATCGACGGCCGGACACCACTTTGTCGCCTGAAGACACTTCTCTACTTCTTCCCCGGTAATTTCCCAGAACGGCTTCATCGCAGGCGCTCCGTCCTTTGTTTGCTGTCCCGTGCCGTCCAGTGCCGCCGGACCTGAGTTAATCAAGTGGATGATACCTCCCGCGGCCATGCCCTCCAGCTCTTTGCCCGTCACACGCTTCACCGCTTCAGGACTCCAATACGTACGGACATCCGCAAAAATCTGAGCCGCATCCGTAAGCAAATGCCCCAGCAGCATCGTCACCGCATTCAATGCATCGTTCTCGGTAGACATGATATACGGCTCCCGAATCCCGTTCCAGTCAAAGGATGAAGTCAGAATCGCTTCCATAAAATCCCCGTTTGGGTAATGATCCGTCCACTGACGCTGGCCTTGAAATCCTGCGGCAATAGCATGGTGTCCGAGCGCTTCTTCTCCGTAACCCATTTCCGCGAGCTTCGGATTGCCGACCATCAGGTCGCGTGCAATCAGCGTCATTTTCACAACGGTCTCCCAATCGCGGTCCTTCTGCTCGCGTGTCCGCTTCTGGTGATCCGGGTTCACATCCTCGCCTTCCCTGCAGTGCTCCTTCACCCAACGCAGCGCCTTTTCGTATTCCTCCTTATCGTAAATTCCGCGTTCCATGCGGCGTACAAACTCGGTCATATCCACATATTCGTTGCGCATGCCCAAATATTCATGGAAAAAGCTTTCGTCAGCGATACAACCGGCGATGCCCATGGATACCGAACCCAAAGACAAATACGCCTTCCCGCGTATCGTGGCCACCGCCAAACCGGCTTTGGCAAAGCGGATCAGCTTCTCCTGCACGTCGGCCGGAATCGAGTCATCGCCAAAATCCTGTACATCTTTACCGTAGATGCCAAAGGCCGGTAAGCCTTTCTGGTTGTGTGCCGCCAGCACGGCAGCCAGGTACACCGCTCCCGGGCGGTCAGTTCCGTTAAAGCCCCATATCGCTTTCGGGATCAATGGATCGGTATCCATCGTCTCCAGAGGATAGCACCAGGAAGGCGTCACCGTAATGGATACGCCGACCCCTTCGCGGGCGAACTTCTCTGCGGTTTGCGCCGCTTCCGCCACACCTCCGATGCAGGAATCGGCAATCACGCATTCCACCGGCAGGCCGTTCGAATGGCGTATGTTCTCGGACAGCAGCTTGGCTACGGCATGAGCCATGTTCATGGTGATGTCTTCGAGCGACTCGCGAATTCCGCCCCGACGACCGTCTACGGTCGGACGGATTCCGATTTTGGGCATTGGGACATTCAGTCGGTTTACGATGGGTGTACTCATGATGACTTGGGCCTCCTCATAATAAATAGAATATTAATGCGCTTTCACATGATAAAATCATGTGTTAACGTTTACACATCAGATAAAGAAAAGCGTCCTTCTTCATGCCTGATCACAAGGACAGCTTATTCTTTTGCACAAATTTCGGAATGATGATCCGGTTTTCCATAGCACTCTTCTGATGCAGAAGCTTATCCAGCAGAATGCTTGCCGCCGAATCTCCAATGCTTTCCGGATGCTGCATGATGACCGAAAGCCTGTGTTTAAACAGAGATGAAAAATCCAGATCGCCGAACGACACCACCTCCACCTCGTCCAGTCCGATGCCCATCTCCTGCAGCCCCAAATACAAGCCAAAGGTCATCTCATTATTGGCGGAAAATACGGCCGTAGGCGGAACGGGCAGCTTCATCAGCTTCTGAATCGCCTGCTTGCCTGACTTTCTGGAAAAATCCCCTGAATATACATACTCTTCGCCAACCTGAAGACCGGCTTCCTGCAGCGCCCGTACTGCGGCTTCATACCGCTCGAGCGCCGTGCTGATCGTTTTGGGCCCATGGATCATACCGATATGGCGGTGTCCCGCGCTTACCAAGTATTCCATGGCCTGCCGTACCGGACCGCGGTTATCCTCCATAACCAAATCGGCGGAAACACCGGGCACACAGCGATCCACAAGCACAACCGGGATGCCGGAGCCAATCAGCTGCCGGAGCTGTTCCTTATTGCCCCCGGTACCGGCAAGAAGCAAGCCTTCCACACGGTTGCTCAGAAGCGCATCCAGCGCCTCACGCTCCTTGTCAGGGTTTTCATCCGAATCCATAAATAGCAGGCGGTAGCCTTCAGCAACCAACCTTTGCTGAATCGTGCGGGCAATCGTCATAAAGTAGGGATTGCTCATATCAGGCAGTATCATCCCAATACTTCGCGATTTCTCCTGCTTCAGGCTGCGGGCGATCGCATTGGGCCGATAGTTCAGCTCCTTGACCGAAGCCAGCACCTGACGCCGTACATCCTCGCTCACATAACCGCTGCCATTCAACACCCGGGAGATTGTCGCGGTGGAAACTCCTGCATGCTTTGCTACGTCTTTAATCGTCAGCTTGCGCAATCCACAGCTCTCCTCCGCATTCCAACTCATGATAGGTTAACGTTTACACATTTAATGTATCATGAAGTCGAATGGGTTTCAATATGAAAATGTCGTCCAAATCAGATGCAGCCCATGACAGCTTTTACCAAACGTCTTTTTTCCCTTGAATCCGACTGGTTATATTCCAATTTGGCCATGTCTTATATAATGAAGCTGTAGAATATCTCTTTCACTTTTACTCACAGGAGGAGAACATGGGACACGACGCAAAAGCTTATGCAGGAACATATCAAGGAGAAAAAGCCGTATGGCTTAAGTCAGGCTGCTACGAGGCTGCGGTTCTGCCAGAAATCGGAGGCAATCTGATCGCCTTTCGGGACACGGAAAAGAATTACCGTTTTTTGCGCGAGCCTGCCATGGACGAAATGGACTCGTTTAAAGCGAAGCCGATCGTTCACGGCATTCCCGTGCTGTTTCCCCCGAACCGCTATGAAGACGGTACATTTCACTGGAACGGAGCGACATACCAATTTCCGGTGAACGAACCGAGGACAGGCAATCATCTGCACGGATTCGTACATAACATTCCTTGGCAGGTCGAACGGTTCTCGGCCGATGATGCGGAAAGCCATGTGACTCTGGCGCTTAAGGTGAACAAGGACCATCCGGTTTACCGCTATTTCCCGCACGCCTTCACCATCAAAATTCGCTACACGCTTAGCGGGCTGGGATTGTTTCAGCATGTGACCGTACGCAATGACGGAGAGGACCGGATGCCCTGCCTGCTTGCATTTCACACCGCCATTAATGCACCGTTCGCCCCCGATAGCACCGCGGCGGATTGCCGCTTCAAGATGACCATTGGCAAGCGCTGGGAGTTGAATGAGCGAATGCTCCCGACAGGACAATATCAGCCGCTGACCCCGGAGGAAGAACGGATGAAAGAAGGCGGACTGTCGCCGTATTTTGAACCCATGGACAACCATTATACCGCCGCGCCGCAAAACGGTCGCAACCGGATGGAACTGACCGACATAAAAGAAGGAATCACATTGGTCTATGATGCAGGAACGGCTTACAAGCAATGGATGATTTGGAACAACAATGCAACGGAAGGCTTTTTCTGCCCTGAGCCTCAAGTCAATCTGGTCAATGCGCCCAACCTGAATTTTCCTTTAGATCCCGAGCTGATCGGTTTGAACAGCCTGGAGCCGGGAGACCTTTGGGAAGAAACAAGCCGGATTTACATCAAGGCGCAAAGCAACGCATAGAGATTCGTACTGGGGGGCCGGTCTAAAACGGCTCCTTCTTTTTTAGGAAATTAAAGGAAAATTAGAACGGGGACAAACAAGACATGATAATCCTGTTAACGTTTGGAGGGGTTACCATGCAAAAATGGAGAATATCCATCATTGTCGCCGCTTGTGTCATGGCCACGCTATGGAATCATGCCGAGGCGCAGCCGCCAACCAAAGGGCGCCATTACTATGAAGCACGAGGAGAAATCGTTTGGGAAGTGCCGACCGACGAAAAAATAATCGCTTTAACGTTTGATGACGGTCCTGACCCTGCGGATACTCCGGCGATATTGGACCTGTTGCGCCAATATGAAGCCAAAGCCACCTTTTTTGTCATTGGCAAACGTGTTGAAAAGCATCCTGAGTTAGTAAAAAGGGAACTTAGGGAGGGCCATGAAATTGCGAACCATACCTATAGTCACCCTTATTTCAAACAGAAAATTGCCGGGGAGAAGATCCGGGATGAAATTTTAAAAGCGGAACGAATCATTCTTGATGCTACGGGTCACAAACCCAGTCTTTTTCGCCCTCCCGGCGGTTATTACGGGGATAATTTGGTCGATGCTTCCAAAAAATCGGGGTATCTGGTCGTGATGTGGTCATGGCATCAAGATACGGAGGATTGGAACAGGCCCGGTGTCGCCAAAATCGTCAACAAAGTACTCAAAAACGCCAGAAACGGCGACATCATTCTGTTTCACGATTACGTTGAAGGAAAAAGCCAAACGATTGAAGCGTTAAAACAAATCCTTCCTCAATTAAAAGAGAGAGGCTATCGATTCGTTACGGTATCCGAATTGCTTCATTACCGTAAATCGACGACCGTAAAAAATTAACCAGCCCAAAAAAACCTTATTCTTGCAGAGTAAGGTTTTTTGGCTATGAGGGACAGGTCATTGGGCCTCCGGTTCCAGCTCGACCCAATCGGCAGACCACTTTTCGATTTCTCTGATGACCGGTTCCAGGGCAAGACCTTTTTTTGTTAATGAATATTCTATTCGAACGGGAGTTTCCGGGAAGACCTCCCGTCTTACGATCCCCTCATGTTCCAGATCCTTCAATCTCTCCGACAAAAGCCTTCCGCTGATGTTGGGAAGCGCGTCTTCAATCGTACAAAAACGCTGGGGACCTGACAGCAGTTGATGAATAATTAAACCGATCCAGCGCTTGCTTATAATCTGCATACCTTTCTCAAATCTGGGGCATAAAGAAGATTGTTCCATTTTAATCACCACCTATACTTTTATTATAACAAAAATTGTCCCGACAACAAGCTCACATAATACAATTTATTTCTTTATTTATATTTAATTACTATAAGTAATTGTTATTTCCCTTTGGTTAAAAGCGCCGGCAAGCCTGATTTTAGAGATTAATTATATTTAGCATTCAATTGTTTATGTATAAAATATTTTTTGGTTGACTAATTATCTGAATTTTTTTACAATATTCACATAACGGACAAACTTTTGGACAGAAATAGGAGAGGATTCATTATGGGAATTATAGAAGCAGTGAAATCGATCGCTAAAGGCATAGGTTTTGCTTTTATTTCTATCGGCGCATTACCTTTTCTGGTGATTAAAAGCTTTGTCGAGATTTTCCATTGAACTTATACAGTGATTTTGCGAGGCGATCTTACGGGGTCGTCTTTTTTACTGTTTCACCTTTTTGAAGTTCGTTGAAAGCGTTAGACCGAATTTTTCCTGTGTCATTCGTCTAATTTTATAGGGCAAGCATCACGATCAATGAACCATGCATAAGTTGTATCATCCCATCCTGAGAGGAGCTGATGAGATGGCTTATACGCCTTTTGGTTATGGCTATAATCCTTATTATCCGATCACTGTTTATTCGACTCCCTATTCCTCCTACTACCCCGGAGTACATTCTATCGGCGGTTATTACAGCGGTTATACCGGCGGTTACCATCCAGGCTGGCCTGGTGTTCACGGGGTTCACGGCGCACATGGCGTACATGGGTCACATGGCGTACATGGCACACATCGATCAAGCAAAAGCTAAAAGCAAAACGCCACCCTGCGGCATCATCCGTGAGTGGCGTTTTTTGTAACCCGGAACAGTGCATTGCCCGGAAGCCGATAACGGATCGAATGATTATCAGCGTTTCAGCCGCGCAAATAACGACAAAACCTCTTATTTTACATCTGTTTCCAATTATATTTCTATCATGTATAATATATTCTCGCAGCCCCCTATACCGTAAAAAGGAAAGGAAAGATGTATATTTTATGACCAACCTCACATTGGAAAATCTGTATTTTATTGAGAGGCAGTGCTTGAATCCCCAGGATGCCATTATCATCCGACTGCTCATGGAAGGGGTAGAGATTCACGAGATCGTGTATTTGAAAAAAGATTCTTTGGATGGTTCGAACCGAATCCTGACCGTAATAGATTGTCTGGAGCAAAAAAGAACTATAAAAGTCAGCGAACGGTGCGCTGAACTCTATCAAAATGCCGTGAAGCAGACCCATTACTTTTTTTACAATGATGATGACCCCGCCCATCGAACATCAGTCACCTTAAAAGATAGCCCCTATCTCATCCGAGTTTGTCTAAAGGATTACATAGCTAACGAATCTATGATTATTGAGCTGGACTCTGTCATTTTGCGCACCATATACACCAGACTTCGATCTTTGGCTTCCTTCTTTTCCCTTCCTCAAATTTCATATTTAACTACGGTAAGACTGGACATGGCACAAAAAGTGTTTGCTTAAAAAGAAAACGCCACCTGGCGGAAAAATGGTCCGCTAAGTGGCGTTCTTGTTCATAATGCATATGATATGTTGGCTTTGCTTCATAATATCCAAGCCCTGTCTCATAAACATATTTTGTATGCCTAAAAGCGGTTCGTACATTCATTCAATGGAGGAAACCTGATTACCATGAATACTCCTCACCCCAATAACGGTAAGCCATTTATCGTGCCCCAGCCGATTCGAAGCGACGGTGCCGGCGGGCCTGATTACGGTCCTCGCGATATTATGAGGGACCTGGAAAATCCGAATATGTTTGTCCCGCCGGTCACGGATTCCGGCTTGCTGCCCAACCTCAGAATGTCTTTCTCCGACACTCATATGAAACTGAATCAAGGGGGCTGGTCCCGGGAAATCACCGTTAGGGAATTGCCGATCGCCACAACCCTTGCGGGAGTTAACATGAGCTTAATGCCGGGCGGAACGCGGGAATTGCACTGGCATCAACAAGCGGAGTGGGCATACATGATTTGGGGCAGCGCACGAATAACGGCTGTCGACCAAAACGGACGAAACTTTATTGCAGACATCGGCCCGGGTGATCTCTGGTATTTCCCGGCCGGATTGCCGCATTCCATTCAGGGATTGGAGGAAGGATGCGAATTTTTACTTGTTTTCGATGACGGACACTTCTCCGACCTGAACACGTTGTCTATCTCCGATTGGTTTGCTCATACCCCAATAGACGTACTGTCAGCCAATTTCGGCGTTCCTGCCAGCGCATTCGATTCCATTCCCCCAGACCAGGTTTATATCTTTCAAACCCGTGTTCCAGGTTCACTGGAGAGCCAGGAAGTCCAATCCCCTTATGGCACAGTTCCAATCAGTTTCAAGCATCGGCTGTTAGCCCAAACTCCGTTGGTTACGCCGGGCGGAAGCGTGCGTATCGCGGATTCCTCCAATTTCCCGATTTCAAAAACCATTGCTGCGGCGTTGGTCGAAATTCAACCCGGCGCAATGAGAGAACTGCACTGGCATCCCAATAATGACGAATGGCAGTATTACCTTACCGGACAAGGACGGATGACCGTTTTTGGCGGCAACGGAGTGGCGCGAACTTTTGATTACCGAGCGGGAGATGTCGGTTACGTGCCTTTCGCCTTTGGCCACTACATACAAAATACCGGGACTGAAACGTTATGGTTTTTGGAAATGTTCAAGAGCGATCGGTTTGCCGATATTTCCTTAAACCAGTGGATGGCGCTAACCCCTCGGGAGCTTGTCCGGGATAATCTTCATGTCGGTCCGGAATTGCTTGATGCTTTGCGAAAGGAAAAATGGCCTGTCGTCAAATATCCCGGCCAATCCCAGGGCTCGAAGTAGGGCGAAGTGTAAGCATTACTTCTTATATTTTAACAAAAGCAAAATTGACGTTACGGCCTCGGCCCTGGTTGCGTTGTCATTCGGTGCGAAGTGGTTGTTGTCTCTGATGTTCATTATGCTTTTTTGGGTTGTTGCCGCAACATAAGGATAAGCCCATTCCGGAATCTGACCCTCGTCTGCAAAGGATAGCTTTTGGCTCGTTTCCGGCTGAAGCCCCAGTGCGCGAACCAGCATAACGGCAATTTCCGAACGGGTAATGCTGCGGTCCGGACGGAAGGTGCGGTCTTCATAGCCGCTAATAATGCCTGCGCCAACCGCCTGCTCAAGATGAGCTTTGGCCCAATCCGGAATTTGGTCATCATCGGTATAATTTAATTCCGCTTTCTTGCCTTCCAGCTTCAACGCACGTCCGATTAAAACCGTAAACTCGGCACGGCTTATCTCTCCGTCCGGATTAAATTTGCCGTCCTCATAACCGTTGGCAATACCTGATTCCGCTGCCTGCTCAATGAATTCTTTAGCCCAGTGGTTATGAATGTCCGAAAAGGACGGTTTTGGTGCTTCTACAGGTTTGGATGGATCATCGGAAGCCGGCAGGCCCCGATCTTCCTGCACCGTATCCCCATCCGCCGCCGAATCCGCATTGCCGGCCGGTTCCGCGCTCCCGCTAATTTTTCGGGCACTGTCTTTATCGATTGAAATGTCTACATAGTAATCATGAAAGTAATTCAATTCGGCCCATTCAATTTTAACCCAGGCTTTAACCTTCTTGGACAAATCTTCGACTTCAAACTGGACATCGCGCGTGTTTTTTTCTTCGTTTGTGCCAACGACCACTGTATCCTTCAAGGAGCCGTTAATCTCGGTTTTAAACGCCGTAGTCTCTTTGCTTTGTTTAATTGTCATAGTGAAATATTGCTTGCCGTCCACCACGGTTAAAGTCCCGGGGGTAACGACATAATCCTGCATAACGGACTTCTGTTCGGTACCGAATTTCTTTACCATATAATTAATAGTATATTTGCCGTCCTGCAGTACGGCCGAACCGGAGCCCGGTTGGGCTGCGGTTACTGCGGGCGGCGCATCCGCAGCCCATGCTGCCGGGATGGGAGCGGCTGACACCAGCAAAGATGCGATACAGACACCGGACATCAGTTTCTTCATGGGTCTTTTCATATTCTTCTCCTTCACAGCAAAAATAGTGGAGGACGCCGGTTGCCCGGTATCCTCCCGTCAACTTCATAATCGGATAAAAACCGACTTCAAACATCCAGGTTACTTCACTTCATCAAGGAGCGACAAAATTAATTTCACGGCCTCAGCCCTTGTTGCATTGGCATGAGGAGCGAAAATATGGTTGTCCCGTCCATTAATAATCCCTTTCTTGGAGGCTGCGGCTACATGAGCATAAGCCCAATCCGGAATTTGCTCCGCATCGGCGAATGCTGCAGTAGCTTCTTCGTCAAGCGGAAGATCCAATGCACGGGCAATGATGACCGCGATTTCCGAACGGCTGATGCTGCGCTCAGGTCTGAACGTATGATCCTCGTAGCTTGTGATAAGGCCTGCGGCTACCGCTTTCTCCAGATGGGATTTCGCCCAATCCGGAACCTTGTCCAGATCGGCAAAATTCAGTTCTCCACCCTTGTCCAGTTGAAGTGCGCGGGAAATGAGAACTGTAAACTCGGCACGGCTGATTTCGCCATCAGGACGGAACGTTCCATCCTCATATCCATTGACAATGCCAAGCCCTGCTGCGCGTTCAATGAGTGCTTGGGCCCAGTGATTCTCGATATCTTTCAGTACTTGAACCGTTGGTTTCGACTCCGGAGTTTGCCCTTCCGCAGTCGTTTGGCCGCCGGTCAGCTGTGCGTCGTCACTCACCTTTTGAACGTTTTTCGCATCAAATGAAATTTCGGCCTGGATCTCATCCGAATTGATTTTTGCCGAAATTTTTAATTTGGATGACAAATCTTTAATCTCGAATTGAACATCGCGCGTATTATTCTTCTGATCTTCAGCAATCACCTTTACATCGGTCCATGCGCCGTTAAGCTCTGTTTTTAAAGAGCCGATTTCATTGCTTTGTTTCAACCTGACCGAGACAACCTTTTTGTTTCCGGAAACCGTCAATAATGCCGGTGTCACGACATAATTCTGAAGAATTGATTTTTGATCCGTGCCCACATTATGGATTGCATAATTTACGGAGTATTTCCCGTCCTGAAGCGTGCTGATCACCGCAGCGCCTCCTGAAGAGCCTCCTACTGGGTAGATGATTCCGCTATCATTGCTTCCAGAGTCAACCGGTGCGATGGGCTCGTCCGGCATAGGTGTGATCACACTAACGCTTGTTACCGGCTCAATGGCACCAAACCCGACTTTGATGGTTGCATCCTGGCCGTCTTTCACTACACCGAATGCATAGGTGGCCGTCAAATCATCCGCTGCTTCAAATTGAACGCTTTGACCTGCAGGTTCATCGGCAAGCACCCGAACAAGCCCCGAAGCTTTAGCCGAATACGTTGGCGTGATGACTTTATTGGTCGTACCGTCGGCATTAAGCAGCAAAATTTCATAAAGCGTTACTCCGCTCTTCAATTTCACTGTTGCTAGTTTTTTGCCGTTTTGTACGTTAAGTCTGCTTTCCACGATGTAATCTATGACCGGAGGCGCTGCCGGATCATCCGATCTTGGGGCGAGGCTGACATGGTACTGGCCGTCTTTCACCGGTTTAGTCAAGTCCAATTGGATCTTGCCGTATCCGATTTGTACATCGTAATTTACTTCTTGTGCATCGGAAGTCAGAAGCTTGACAAGACCATATTGCTTATTGATCGACAAATCCTGTACTTCGAATTTGATGTTTTTGGTATCCGCCGTATCGTCTTTGCTAACCACTTCCGCTTCGGTCAAGGCTGAAGTTGAGTTCAGCTTCGTCTGGAAGGAGCTCACTTCCTTAGCCCGATTCAATGTGAACGATACGTACTTTTTACCGCCTTCAACGAGCAATTTGCCGCTGCTTGCATCAACATAGTCCTGAACGGCCGATAGCTGCTCCGTCCCTGCTGTGAAAATATTGAACTGCAATGAATACTCTCCATCGGGCAGTTGGGTAACAGCATCTTTATACTGCGCAGAGCTGAACAATTTTACGGCTGCCTGCAATGTTTTTACCGCTTCATCCACTTGCGCTTGCGTTGCTTGGGTATTCGCAGCCACAGCTTTTACCGCATCGAGCGATTTTTTAAATTTATTTTTGGCGCCGGCCAAATATTGACCTAACGCCGTTCCCTCGACTGCGGCATCATACTTGGCTTGAGCGTCGGCGATGGCGGCATTTAATACGGTTTTGTCTACTGTCACCGGTCCGCCGGTATTAACAGAGTTAACGAACGCCGTTACCGCTGCTTGCAGCGCGTTATGCGCTTCGTTCACCTGCTGCTGTGTGGCCGCCGAGTCGGCAGCTACCGCTTGTGCTGCAGTAATCGCCGTTAGCAGCTTGGCTTTCGAACCTGCAGGATACTGCCCAACTTGCGTTCCTTCCACTGCCGCCGCATGTTTCGCTTGGGCGTCGGCAATCAATGTGTTTAATGCGGTTTTGTTGACCGGATCGGGAATGGCCGGCAAATCGCTGAATCCGATCTGAACCTCGTACTCATGATCGTAAATGCCGATCGGAGGCCCTAAATCCCAATAAATTTTTACCCATCCGTCAACTTTTTTCGTTAAATCCTCCACTTCGAATTCAACCGTTCTTTGGTTAGCTGCTGCATCGGTATTTATTGTAGTGGTTTCGATTAACGGCGAGTCCGCGTTTAACTTTGTTTTGAAGCTTACAATTTCTTTACTTTGATTTAGGGTGAACGACACATATTTTTTGCCGTCTCTTAGCGTTAATTTGCCGCTTGTTTTATCTACATAGTCGTACATAACCGATGGTTCATTGGTATTCACTTTGTAGATCGTGAAACCGATAGGATATTGGCCGGGACTGGAAATCACAGACGCCTTGAACGTATTTAATGCTTGCTGCAGCGCCAGCAGCGCTGCGGCTGTCTGTTCCGGCGTGCCCATTACTCGTGCTGCTTCGGCACCGGCAGCATCGATTGCGCTCTGAAGAGCAGCCTTGGCCGCTTCCGGGTATTGGCCCGGCTGTGTACCTGCCACCGCCGCCCGATGTACTGCAGTCGCATTGGCAATAGCCTGGGACAACGCAGTATTGTCTACATTGTTAAAGTTCAAACGAATGTCATGGGTACTCTCATAACCTTGCGCCGGCACGACCACACGCACCTTCGCATCAAGAAGCTCCTGCAAATGATCAATCTTGAATTTAACGACCCTTGTATTCGCTGCTGTATCCTCGCTCACCAAAGCGGCTTCCACAAATTCGCCGTTTTGCTTAACTTTGAATTCCGGTATGCGTGAGCTGTCCTTAATGGTTACAGATGCATAGACAGCGCCATCCTCTTCTGTAGTCACGACCGCCGGCTTCACGAAGTAGTTATCCATGGAAGAGAAAGCGTCCTTCGTTGCATGAACGGCCGAGAAATAGACCGTACGCGCAGCCGTTGCCTGGAATGCTTCCACTGCCGTTTGCAAAGCGGTCGCAGCCGCAGCGATTTGCGGTCTTGGAGCGGCAAGGTTGCTTCCGGTAACTTCGGCAAGCTCAATGGCTTGCAGCAGCTTTGCTTTGGAGCCTGCACTATATTGTCCTGGCGCCGTACCTTCCACAGCCGTATGATAGATCTGCTTGGCGGCATCAATGGAGGCGTTTAATGCGTCAAGCTGCTCCGCATTGTAGCTGATAAAAACGGTTTTGGTAACACCGTTGACCGTGTACCGCAGCCCCGACAATCCCCTCCATTTGGAATCATCAGCAGTTTGATATCTGATGCTCACCTGGTACGTTTTATTGTGCTCGTCCGAGCTGTTCCGCACCGGAACTCCACTGAGGCTGAACGAGGTTGGAGTATAGTATCCTGCCGAATTGGGATTGGTTCGTTTGACATCCAATTCGCCTGCAGGATTGACAAAAGTAATGTTAGCGTAGGCTTGGTAATAAGGCGCTTCCGCTTGATGGAGTATGGTCGCCGTTGGCTTGAACTCATTGGCATAAACGGAGTAAGTAGTGGTTACGGTATCCGTATCCAGAACCATAATTCTCACTGTCGAAGCCAGAAACTGTCTTTTCTCGATATCTTTAAATCCGACTCGGAGCGAATCACCGTTATACAACAAATTATATTGATTGGCCACATCTTCCGGAGAAGCATTGGGGTCAGCTACAACATTCGATGCCTCTGCAAGTCTGTTTACAAAGCTGCTGACTGTGGGATAGGCATATTCTTTATCAGATATGGCAAAGGTAGTTGAACCGCCCGGACCGCCCTCAGCTGTTCCGCCTTCCTTGGCTGTTTCCGTAAATAACCTTATTTGTTCTATTAATTCAATTAAACTTGTCTTGTTAACGACAATACGCAAAGATTGATAATGATTTAATGCTTCGTTTAAAATATCGTAGGCTGCCTTCAACAGCACCTGGTTGCCCCCGGCACTCGCTGCGATGCTTTCCGCTGTTGTGATGCTGTTATATAATGCCGTTTTGGATCCGACAGGATAGAAACCATCGCCCGTTCCTTCGTAAGTGCTTTCATAAACGGAACGTGCCACTGTAACCAGATTATTAAACATTTCTAAAGTAACTGGTGTACTGTCACCGCCACTTCCGCCGTCTCCACCGTCTCCACCGTCTCCACCGTCTCCGCCGGTTCCGGGAAGACCGCTTATATCCAATTCCAAACCGACATTATACCAATAGTTATAAGGCTGCGGTAATTGATAGATATTATCCTTATCGTGAATATGCATTAAAATATCTTGTATCTTCCCGATTTCCGCTATTTCGATCTGGACAATCACATGATTGCCGTCATCGGTCAACCGGGTCGCAACCGGTTGATAGCCCTCAATGCCAATAATAACCGGTTCCTGACCTACGGTTTCTTGAATGACAGCCTTATCCCTGCCAGCCATACGCGAACCGAAATATTCAAATAAAGCATAGTTTTCCTTCGAAATCTCATTCTCGAATTTCGCCTTTCCGTTCTGCACAATTAATTTCCCTGTGCCCGGAACCATGTATGAATTGGATACCGAGGTTTGCGTAGGGTTTTTATCCTGAACATACCGGAATTCGATCGGGTATACCCCGTCGGGCACGGTAGCCGGACTTTCTTCCGCCGATGCCGGCCCTATATGTATGGCAGACAGAAACAATACGAAGGTAAGAATCATCGCCACAGTTTTCCTAAATTGATTAGCCAATTGAATTACTCTCCTTAAACATTCGGTGTTTGCATAACAAGCGAAGAATGGCTCCGGTAACGGCAAGCCATTCTTCACTCCTTACATGATTAGCAGTTGCCTTTAGCCGGCTAACTGCGGATTATAATAGCCATTCGATGAACAAATCCAGGTCTCCGCTATGAGGCCCAGCATTCACACCAAGTTTAACAGGCAGATTCGTATCAAAGTCATTCACATCAAATGTGAAATAAATATAGCTGCCTGATACCGTACCGGGAATTGTATCATAGAGACCTGTGGCGGCATTATAGACCTTCAAGCCGTAGACGTATGCACTATCGTAATGGACGGTCACTGTCGATCCGGAAATCACCGCATCATAAGTGAAAGCAGTCGCATGTGGAGAGTAATTCCCGTTTGCATCCAAAAATTGATAGTTCGTAGCCGCAGCAAAAGCAGGTAATGCCAACACAATGGTGAGCATGAACACCAGCATCAGCATGGAGAACGTTTTTTTCACCGATAATTTCATCTTGGAATACACTCCCTTAGTTTGGTTTTGTACTTTCAACTTGACGACTGCTTAGGCCTAAAGTATTTCTTGAAGCAGGAATGCCTGCCGCAGAAAAAATAAATAAAAATGATAATCATTATCAGTAATAACGCAAAAAAAATTACTGACAGGCGTCCGATGAAAGCAATAAGCCAATCAGACTAAGCTTTAGAAATGAGACCGGATTTCATTCCTCCTTTCCCGCTTGCTTGAAATTGATGCCACAGTACAAAGGAAGTATATAGATAATGACAACGATAATCATTATCAATCATGTTGTAAAAAAAAACCTGTGGCAGAGGTACATAAATCTTCAGGCCGTGTACCTCATTTTGCAGATTATCGATAACGTGTACATCGTTCATCGATACCAAAATTTTATACTCGAATTCTAAATTATGTCAATCCCTATTTCCAACTATTAAATTTTTTAATAGATGAATCCATTTTATAGTTGGACTACAATCCTCCCCAAATCGGCGGCTTCATCTAGCGCACGTTTATTCGGGGTGCAACATAAGATATCCCATCAGTCAAGTGCCTATTTTAAAATGAAGGGAAGAAAAAAAAGTGTCGGTTTCATATATGGACTATACTTCGCCATCCGTTCAATTTTCGTTTGATTTAAACAACAATCTTTTTTTTAAAAAGGATAATCGGAATTATATTAACGGTCTTTCCATCCACCAGCTTAACACATTAGGAAATGTATCCCTGCTGGACATTTATCTTAGTACGGGAAACGTCATCGAGCCCCATATCCATCAAAATGCCTCAGAATTGGTCTATTGTATTTCAGGCGCCGCTGTTGTCTCCTTGATTAACCCTTTTACCAAAGAGCTTCTCCATTTTCCCATCCAGCCGGGCCAGGTCGCCAGTGTGCCCCAGGGATGGTGGCATTATGAGATAGCCTCGGCCGACAACACTCATTTATTGGCCATTTTCGATGCGCCAATTCCTGAGTTCATAGGTGCTTCCGATCTCTTGCGATTAACGCCGGCGAATGTATTTGCTCATACGTATTGCCTCAATGAGGCAAAAGTGAAGGATGCATTGGCGCCTATTACAAAAACCGTTGTTATCGGACCACCCAGCGATTGCATGTCAGATCAGGTCCAAAGCCAAGCTGCGGCCAATCCGGCCAATACGAATCAGACATACTACAACCGGGCATATGGCTACCCGCAGCTTCAACATGATGCATACTGGCAGCAGCAGCCCGTTATCGGCAATGGATGGGGATACTATCATAACGGTCTCTGAATGATTGCGCATTAACGAAAAAAAACGGGATCTGCCGCATCCCCGGGAAATGTCGATTTCATTTGTTGTTGTCAAGCAGGGAAACGACGCAAGCTGCCGAACAGGGCGGCTTTTTTTTGCGTGACTGGTAATTTACCGCAAGCGGAGTGTGGATTAGATGAACTATTTACAGAAAAATAAGATAAATGTAGAAAAATAGACTGCATCGCCAAAAATCATGACCGGAGGCTCATCTACGCGGCGGACAAAAATGGCATTTTACTCTTCACGTAACTTACTCATATCCATATATAACGCATTCCACCGATGTCCATCCAAATCAGCAAAACCGCAGCCGTACATCCAGCCTTGATGCTCTGCGGGTTCACTAAAGATCATACCGCCTGCCTCTACCGCCCTCTTTGCGATTTCATCAACTTCTCCCCTGCTCTCCGCATCAATGGAAAACAATACTTCGGAAGATTGCTTTGGATCTGCAATTTCATTCCCTGTAAAATTTTTAAATACAGGCTCTGGAAAAAGCACGATGAGAACACGATTCTCACCAATGACTAATTCCGCTTGATTACTGCTATGTTGCTGCTGGGATTGCTGACTTGGAGAACAACGAGAATTCCAAGTTCCTTATCCGGATGCAGATGAATCATTTCTTCCTAGTGATCCAGGCACCCCAAGCCAAGCATAGACTGAACCCTCACTATAGAGTTGCTTACGTGTAATTGGAGGACACCACGCAAGGCGTAACTTTTGGGTTATGCCTGGTATGGTGCCCTTTTTGATGCACCAGAGAGGAGGTGATGCCAATGGCTCAGAGCAGTCTTGTCTACAACATTGAACTCAGCAAGATATACATCCAACAACGACTGGCCGAATCAATTGCAGAAAATCTTCGCAGACAATTCAACTTTGATGTAGCCTCCTATGTTCAACTCTGCAAAGACGTTCTGCTCGAAGCCGGCCTAGATGCTGAGTTCATCCGTGACCTGATGTGGAATGTAATCAACGATGCATATGTACTTCATTTAGAATATTTACGCACGGGTATTTACACATACCACAATGCTTCAGGTCAGCATCCGTATTTGCTCGTGTTCAAGCAGGCACAGGATTTAAGTGCGCTGATTCGATTCTCGACACGGCAAACATTGTAAATTGTTCCATGATTGGGGAGATTTCAAGCTTTGCACAAAGCTTAAAATCAAGCCCGCAGACTTTTTAAAAAGAAAATAAAAGCGAAACGGTAAGAGAATGACCTTATCGTTTCGCTCTTTTATAAGGAATCTGCCTTCCGAAAAGAATAGGTTCGAAACTAGTGTGTCATCGTAACCATACCGAAACATACGTATCTTAAGTAATATTACATAACATAAATTTGATTTTTATAATTTTTCCCAAAATCTAATCTTTTATGGTATTATATATAACATATAAAGATAGAAAATATCATTTGTGAGGGGTGGGTACATGTTTGATTGGTTAGGTTTTAAAAAGGGGTTTCCGCTTTGGCGCTCTTATCGTTTGAATCACGACTTGAAAATGGACGTGGAAGAAATTTTTGAAGGAATCGCCGAGACAAGAATGAATGTCCTCATGTCTTGGACGGAGGATTATTGGCGGCATCTGGATCGTCTCCTCGATCTGATGAGGTCTGCTGCTGACGGCGCTTCGCTGTTTAGCGGACAGCCATCCGCGGTTTGGGATCGTTTGTTTGCCGACTGCTACAATCGGGGAACCGATTTCACAGAACTGTTCTTGTTGGACGACAAGCGCAGCGTCGTGTACTCGACTTTTCCGCAGCATATCGGGAAAACCTATGCGGAGCAGGAAGCGTTCTGTCCCGGTATAAGCTATTCCGCTTCGGCCGAAGAAGGCAGGAAGTGCCTGTTCGGGCCGTATGCAGACAAGCTGACGCTCCAGATCGGCCCGAGATCGTCCTCCTTCCACGACAAAATGACGCTTTTATTCATACAGCCCGTCGTGGAGGACGGACGCTGGCGCGGGGCGATTTGCGGCAGAGTGCCGAACGATGTGATCGGGGACTTGATCCAGCGGGAATCCGGTCACGTTTACCCGGATTCGGGGGACAATTACATATTTATGGCGAAGCCTGAGCTGAATAAGCACATCGCGCCGGGTACGGCGCTGTCCAGAAGCCGGTTCGAGGACCGCACGTTTACCCACGGCGAAAACTTGAAGGACGGTGTGACGACCGAATGGGGCGTTGTCAGCGTGAAGGAGCATACTGAGCTGGAGCTGGTATTCACCGATCCGGCTACCGGACAGCTGCACCCGGGCGTCGCCAATACCATACGCAACGGCAGCAACCTTTTTGTGGAATTTCCGGGATATTCCGATTATCGTCACATTCCCGTCATTGGCAAGGGAGTGACGTTCCGGCTCCCGCACTGCCCGGATTTGTGGGGAATGATGTGCGAGGGCGATTTGGAAGAGGTGTACCGGATCCGCAGCATAAGCTGGCGGCATTTCAAGCTCCACGCGTTGTTGGCCGTTTGTTTCGCATTCATAGCCGGGTTTCTGATCTATTTCATCGCCGCCCGGACTCCTCTCTGGATAACCGGCACGATGGCGGCCTTTTTCCAGCTGCTGTTCGCTTTAACGGCCGCCCGGATGCTTCACAGGAAAGAGACAAGTAACGTTGTCGATCGTCTGCGCGCCATCAACCGGTTCATCCGCATCAATGCGGAAGGTAAAGGGGATTTGACACAGCGTCTAAAACCGAATGAGTTCGAAAACGATGAGACCCGTGAGCTGGCCAAATGGATCAACAATATGATCGATTCGCTGGAAAGCATTATGCTCCGGGTCAAATCTGCAGCGAATGACGTGTTGACCAGCCAGCACGTATTAAACAAATCCGCAGGCATCACAGCCGACTCGACCGAGCGGGTAAGCCTCAATGTACAGGAAATGATCCGCAGCATACGAAGCCAGCTCAAAGACATCGATATCGCCAAGGACGTTGCAGGGGAAATGCGGCTGCAACTTCGTCAGATGGAGATGGAAGCCGCGAGGCAAATTGCGACGGCCCAGAGTGAAGTCGAGCGGATCGGGGACAAGATGCACCACATCTCCTCCAAAGTACAGGAAACCAACGAATCGATCCGGACGTTCATGCATACGGCCGAGCAAATCCGCAGCGTGCTGATTGCCATTGAAGAAATATCCGCACAAACGCATCTGCTGGCGCTTAATGCCTCTATCGAGGCGGCGCGCGTGGGCGAACACGGCCGGGGCTTCGCCGTAGTGGCGTCGGAGATCCGCACGCTGGCGGAAATGACGAAAAAATCGACCGGGGAAGTGCATGAAATCATCCAGCACATTTATCAGGATGCGCAGCGGGCGTATCAATCGATGGACGAAGGCACACAGGTGGTCAAGGAAGGCAATGAGCTGGTTGCCGCCGCTTCCGGAATGCTGACCGCCGCTACGGCGGAGGATGAGCGGAAATCCCAGGTGGTCGACGAAGTCGTAACGCTGATGGAGAAGATTGCGGCCGTCAGCATCGAGAACCGCAGCATTTCAACCGAAGTCGAGTCGAAGGTGCAGGAGCTGATGAGCGAAATCATGAGCGTCCGCCAAACCTCGCAAAGCGTGGAGGCGATTACCGTCCTGCTGCAGCAGCTCGTAGGCCAATTCAAGCTGAGTGAATCCCGGGTCCGCTGACCCGAATCGAAGAATACCTATAACCGGGAAAGCAGCGTCTAATTCAAAAACGAAGAAAACCGACCTTTTTGGATCGGTTTTCTTCGTTTATGTAGCCAAGGGAGATCGAACCCCTCCGAAATAGCTGCCGGTGGAGAAATGGAGTTTTGTATGTAAGGGAAAGAACAGAGGAAAGCTTTGTGGATCAATGCTTTTTGAGTTTTTGTTTCTATGTTCGAGTGTGCCGGGGGCTCAGAAAAGAAATGAGCCAAGAACAGCTGGCACTTACGTCTGGCTTAAACACTTCATATCTTGGACAAATTAAGTTCGGCGGGAGTAAGATACCGATCAGAATTTATGCAGCGCTTGATTGTTAAGCTTTTCGGCTGATTGCGATACTTTTTAGTGGCCGTACCGATTTCCTCAATGACTATGACGAGGGAACGGAGATCCTGCTTGTTCGCTTGCAATTCCTGAATGTTATAATTCATGGATTCGAAGGTGGCTTTGCTTTTTCCAAAAAATGATGTTCAAAATCGGTAAGCTGGGGAAAATGAAGCTTCTTTTTAATCCACATATGGGTCACTCCTAATTATGTAAAGAATGATTACGGATGTTCTAAAAATCTTGAAGCTATTGTTGCCGGCAAAGGTCTACTTATCAAATGACCCTGCATCATATCGCATCTCAAATGTTTCAGACATTCCAACTGTCTTACCGTTTCCACGCCTTCAGCGATCACTTTCAATCCCATACCGTGCGCCATATTGATCATGGCCTGCGTGATCACGGCGTCTCTCTCATCCACGTTGATATCCTTTATAAAACATTTGTCAATTTTCAAAATATCGATGGGAAAGTGTTTCAAATAATTGAGAGCGGAATACCCTTTTCCAAAATCGTCAATCGCACACGAACTCCGATCTTCTTCAGGTCATTGAGGGTGCAAAGTATAGAATCGATTGGTGGATACTGATACTTTCCGTGATTTCAAATACTAAACAATCCGCATTTAGGCCCGTTTCCATAATAATGGAGCGAATTGTACGGATGAGATGATTGCTGCCAAATTCTCTTGCAAAGATGTTAATAGCAATACTCGGAACGCGATAACCCCCAGACTGCCATAATTTGATTTGCTTGCATACTATCATACCGCAAATCACCGTAAAAGACGAAAACCCAACGAATCGACGCCATTTATTCGAGGAGGATCATGAGGATGAAAACGAATATTCTCGTTATTACCGGACATCCCTATTCGCAAAGCTTCTGCTCGGCTTTATCTGACGCTTATGCGGAAGGGGCTTCGGGTAACGGCGGGCAAATCCGCAGAATTGATTTAAGCAAGATCAGCTTTGATCCGAACTTAGAATTTGGTTATCACAAAAGAATAGAGCTCGAGGATGATCTGAAGGAGGCACAAGAGATGATCTGCTGGGCACATCATCTCGTCTTCGTCTATCCTACGTGGTGGGGCACGATGCCAGCCATCCTGAAAGGATTTATCGACCGCGTCTTTCTGCCGGGCTTCGCTTTCAAATACCGTGAGCATTCTTCGCTGTGGGATAAGCTTTTAACCGGCAAATCTGCACATCTCATTGTTACAATGGACACCCCGTCCTGGTACAATAGATAGATCTATAAGCATGCGGGACATCGCGTGATGAAACGCAATATTTTGCAATTTTGCGGAATCACACCCGTACGCGTTACCGAAATCGGCCCGGTTAAACCGTCATCGGAGGCGCTACGCTCCAAATGGCTGGATAAAGTAAAGCGGCTCGGGTCAATGTTAGCTTAATGAGTACTACATTCCGCGATAGATAATAAATAATCGACTGTGAATCTGTCATCGACTCAATCCGTGATGTCCCACTCTGGATTCCACACCACTTCCCATAAATGCCCATCCGGATCTAGGAAGTGGCCGGAATATCCTCCTGGGCCTAAAAGCTTCACTCATTGTACAAAATGACTTTCAACGCTTTTTCTTTGGCTGCATTGCCAAATACTTCATATGCTTTTATAATATCTTGCAGTGGAAAACGGTGTGTAATCAGCTCTGCCGGATTAATCTTATCAGACTGAACAGTTTTCAATAACATCGGCGTCGTAGACGTGCTCACCAATCCGGTTGTAATCGTTACATTTCGAATCCACAAATCCTCCAAATGTAATTCGACAGGCTTTCCATGGACTCCAACGTTGGCAAGTCGTCCACCTGGCTTGAGAATACGTTGACATATATCAAAAGTTACCGGGTATCCGACAGCCTCAATGGCAACATCGACCCCTTTCCCATTCGTCAAGGCCAGTACGTTTTCAATTACGTTACCTTCAGAACTGTTTACCGTTTTAGATGCCCCGAATTTTTTGGCTAACTCCAATCGGTGTTCATCAAGGTCGATCATGATGATCTCTGCAGGTGAATAAAGCTGAGCTGTCAGAAGTGAGGACATTCCGACCGGACCTGCCCCGACGATGGCCACGACATTGCCTGGCTCCACTTTCCCGTTGATCACACCGATTTCAAAAGCAGTTGGCAAAATATCACTTAACATGACCAATGCTTCTTCATCGCTCCCATCAGGAATATGATACATGCTCGTATCTGCATAAGGAATGCGAACATATTCGGCCTGAGTGCCATCGATCAAATGACCTAGTATCCATCCTCCGTCTTCACAATGAGCATACATCTGCTTTTTGCAATAATCACAGCGACCACAAGCAGTTACACACGATAGCAACACATTGTCTCCCGGTTTGAAACGGTTCACTGCTGAACCGACTTCCTCCACAATGCCCACACCTTCATGACCAAGTATACGACCAGCGGTCACGGCAGGTACATCCCCGCTTAAAATATGCAAATCCGTACCGCAAATCGTTGTTTTCGTGATTTTTACGATCGCGTCGGTCGCTTTTTCAATCTTTGGCTTTTCTTTATCTGTCCACTCCTTCTTTTGCGGTCCAAGGTAAACAAGTGCTTTCATACGTATGCCCCCTGATAATTTCTAGTGTTGGTGAGAAGTCTGATCAAGATAACTTACCGTTTAAGCTTCATTCATCGCCGCTAAAAAGTTTTTCCTAATTAAGAAAAAGTATTCATCATCAGCTTTTATCCGGACACACTATGCCATTCAACAGCAACGCGACGATAATTGTTATTTCTGTCCAACGCTTCTGGATTTTTCTGTTCGGGAAGTTGCTCGAACAGGTACATCAAGTACTTGAACGGGTTAAACTGGTTCTCTTTTGCCGTTACGATCACGCTGTAGATGATCGCGCTGCTCTTCGCCCCACGCGGCGTGTTCGCAAACAACCCATTCCCATGTGGTCGCCGGAGTAGCGTCTACGTGCAGGTAGCCGCTGAATCCCCTCAGACAGTTCCGGGAATGCTCACCGCCGCGCGTCGGCCGATAGTCGTACAGAAGGCGGCCCCATGCGGGCAAACTGCTACTCTTGCCGATACAGCGGCTGACTGTCCACATCCATTACACTTGCTTATATACCGGACTAGCGGCAACGACGCTATGCGTCAACACCTTGCCGTACTGCGCCGCATCCGGCGAATTTACCCCTTAGCCTCGGCATGCTGTGGACGAGCCAACCAAATTAGTCTTTACGATTTACATTACTAAAACCATTTATTTAACTTGTATAACGATTTCAGTATATAACTCTTTATTTTGATTAGTTGAAGTTTGAGTAAATAATGCACGAACTCCTATGGTGTATTCACCTGGATTTAACTTCCATGCCTTTCTTGTTTGTTGAAGAAATTGTTCAGGACTTGACATTTTACTCTTTTGGAAATTAAATGATTCAGAAAGATATAATGGAGGTTTTGAAGTATATTCATTATTGGGACTAAATGTTTCTTCCAGCAAAACGGTTCTTATACCCATCTCCTCATAATTACCATTGCTATCTTTTATTGAATAAATAAGCAAGGGGTCGCCATGGGTGATCGTTATTTCGTCTTCCCCTATATATCTTAATGTTCCCCACATATTAATAGGTTCTTTACTATCGTAAATCTTTTTTTCGGAATTTAGTAAAAGGTGAAAGTTTTCATCTTTTATTAAGGAAGTTACTTCTGATTTTAATGGATCGGTATTTTGATATTCTATATCTATATTTTTAGTGGAACTGTCATAATCTACTTTACCATTTGTCTTTTCTACAATAAAACGTAATGGTAAATAAGCATCGCCATTGTAATTTAAAATCGGTTTATACAAATTTTCAACACGTTCTCCATTAATAGATAAAGATACAGGGAATAAAAGAGCCTGAATAGAATCAGACGAATATGCTATTGATGAAAATAAAAAACTTAATACTAATCCTGGTATAACTATCTTTTTTTTTCTACGACTGACCAATTAACTAACAAGGATTTCCAAAGCCTCTGTCGAAATAGTTAATAGCTAAATTTGACGGAGGTTTTCGTTGATG
>NZ_FNDY01000095.1 GCF_900099895.1 Paenibacillus naphthalenovorans | reverse complement strand
ATGCTAAGGCGCGCGGAAGAACTCTCGTTAAGGAACTCGGCAAAATGACCCCGTAACTTCGGGAGAAGGGGTGCCCCGGTAGGGTGAATAGCCCGAGGGGGCCGCAGTGAAAAGGCCCAAGCGACTGTTTAGCAAAAACACAGGTCTGTGCGAAGCCGCAAGGCGAAGTATACGGGCTGACGCCTGCCCGGTGCTGGAAGGTTAAGGGGAGCGGTTAGGGTAAGACCGAAGCTGTGAACCGAAGCCCCAGTAAACGGCGGCCGTAACTATAACGGTCCTAAGGTAGCGAAATTCCTTGTCAGGTAAATTCTGACCCGCACGAATGGCGTAACGACTTGGGCGCTGTCTCGACGAGAGATCCGGTGAAATTTTAATACCTGTGAAGATGCAGGTTACCCGCGACAAGACGGAAAGACCCCATGGAGCTTTACTGCAGCTTGATATTGGACTTTGGTACGATCTGTACAGGATAGGTGGGAGCCAGAGAAGCATGAGCGCCAGCTTGTGTGGAGGCGACGTTGGGATACCACCCTGATCGTATCGGAGTTCTAACCTGGTGCCCTAAGCGGGTATGGGGACAGTGTCAGGTGGGCAGTTTGACTGGGGCGGTCGCCTCCTAAAGCGTAACGGAGGCGCCCCAAGGTTCCCTCAGAATGGTTGGAAATCATTCGCAGAGTGCAAAGGCAAAAGGGAGCTTGACTGCGAGACAAACAGGTCGAGCAGGGACGAAAGTCGGGCTTAGTGATCCGGTGGTACCGAATGGAAGGGCCATCGCTCAACGGATAAAAGCTACCCTGGGGATAACAGGCTTATCTCCCCCAAGAGTCCACATCGACGGGGAGGTTTGGCACCTCGATGTCGGCTCATCGCATCCTGGGGCTGAAGTAGGTCCCAAGGGTTGGGCTGTTCGCCCATTAAAGCGGTACGCGAGCTGGGTTCAGAACGTCGTGAGACAGTTCGGTCCCTATCTGTCGCGGGCGCAGGAAATTTGAGAGGAGCTGTCCTTAGTACGAGAGGACCGGGATGGACGTACCGCTGGTGTACCAGTTGTCTCGCCAGAGGCACGGCTGGATAGCCAAGTACGGAAGGGATAAGCGCTGAAAGCATCTAAGCGTGAAGCCCCCCTCAAGATGAGATTTCCCAGTACGTAAGACCCCTTGTAGACGACGAGGTAGATAGGTTCGGGGTGGAAGCACGGCAACGTGTGGAGCTGACGAATACTAATCGGTCGAGGGCTTATCCAAAAA
>NZ_FNDY01000094.1 GCF_900099895.1 Paenibacillus naphthalenovorans | reverse complement strand
TCGTCTTCCTTAATGGGAAAAACAAATATCTTACCTCCAAACTGCTGCCGAAAGTTTTCTGCTTTTTTCTCGATCTCAATTATGTTCAAGTAAATCACTCCTTTGATTTAGTGAATATTGGGCCGATTGGTTTCATCAATGATCTTCAAAAGTTCGTTATTCGCAAAAATTTGAAATTCATCGTAAAACCCTCTGTGTTCAATGAATTGTTGAGCCAGCATTCCGGCAATCCCAATATCTTTTAGTACATCGAGATCTTCATTCAACTGATCCAACATTCGTTCGCTCTCCCTAATTAGAGCATCTGAGATAGCGTTCATTTTAGGAAGGATATCTATAAGTTCTTCAAGGGCTTCCCTTTCCGTAATCTGATTTGTACTGATGAGTCTTTGCAACTCTTCTAATCGAGCAAGATAATTTTCCATTAGAACCCCCTATAGATTATTGTGAATTTAAGCCGTAAATTTCACTTACCAGCTCTTTAACGTCGTTTTCGAATAGTTTGCAGGCAATTTCATAAAGTTCCGGAATTTTATTCATCACCTTATCGATATAATCTACCTTGTTCTTAAGCTTTGGCTTATGAGTCCTGTTGTACCTTTCTAGATGATCGCTAAGCCGAAGGTGATATTTCATTTCAAATTGCTTATAAAGTTCACTCCATCGTTCCTGAAACTTTGCGCCGCCTTTTCGAACTACACGATTAAGAATCTGGCGTTTAGTCGCAAGATCGATTTCATCCACCAAACCAATGATGACTTCACTTTTATAATCTAGTTCAGTCTGCTTCCGTTCGTTTTCTTCCGCAAGTAGCCGTTTTTCTTCCCTTTCCTGTTTAAGTTGCATCGCCAGACGAATAATGGTATCCGGATCGGAAAGGACTTCCTCGACTTTGGCTGGCGTAAGATAAGCTCCATGTTTACGTATAGACGGAAGAATTTCATCAGCGACTTTCGCTTGGAAAGCCTCAGCAGTTTCGTTTTTGGCCTTCATTGCCAAACGATAGAAGATGTTTTCGGCAATGTATGTGTCTTTCCCAACTTCATGGGAAAATCCCAAGTCTGTAAGGTATTCGTTAACCCTGTTCCATCTGACAACTTCGTTGCCACTTCTGGCAACGGTCGTGAAACCAAGGCCTCTAGCCACATCTTCGAGATTTAGACGAGCTGTTCCATTCTCGTCAATATAACCCCTGACCCCATTGATAGTGATTAATTGCATTCCACTTCCTCCTTCCCCATTAATCAGATTCAGTTTTCAA
>NZ_FNDY01000011.1 GCF_900099895.1 Paenibacillus naphthalenovorans | reverse complement strand
TTTCAGTTCTGCTCTGGTCAATGTTAATGTCTCCTGTCCCATAGTGACATTATCTCAGAACAGTTACAGGATGACATTATCACAGACGAACAACATTTTTTATGCTGCGGCTAGTGACGGAAAGAAACGTCTGTGTTACACTATTAATTATTCGTGACACGATCAAATATAAAAAGATTCGGAGTGGAAAAAAGTGAAGAGGCAATTCTTTCGCATGACCCTGGTATTCATTGCGGCATGTTTTCTGATCAGCCTTATGGCAGGCTGTTCGAAGGAAACGGAGCAGCGTTCGGAAACGAACAATGAAGAACTTATACTGGCTGTCGGTTCCGAACCGGATACAGGCTTTGACCCGACTGCCGGCTGGGGACGTTACGGGTCGCCGCTTTTCCAAAGCACACTGCTGAAGCGGGATCATGAACTGCGCATCGTCAATGACCTCGCGACCGGCTACGAAATTAGCGGAGACGGGAAGGTATGGACGGTGAAGCTTCGCAACGATGCAAAGTTTTCCGACGGCAAGCCGTTAACTGCGCAGGACGTGCAGTATACATTTGAGACCGCTGCAAAGAGCGGCTCGGTCATTGATCTGACGAATATGCAAAGCGTAAAAGCCATCGACGAATATACCGTGCAGTTTACTTTGAAAGAAGCGCAGTCGACCTTCATCTATTTGCTGGTTACGACAGGGATCGTTCCGAAGCATGCGCACGGCCCGAATTATGCGTCCAACCCGGTCGGATCGGGGCCTTATCGGCTCGTGCAGTGGGATAAAGGACAGCAGTTGATTGTGGAGGCGAATCCGGAATATTACGGGACCAAGCCTTTCTTTAAGAAGCTGACGTTTTTGTTTCTGAATGAGGATGCTGCTTTTGCCGCAGCCAAGGCCGGTAAGGTGGACATTTCGTACATCCCCGCTGCATTCAGCAAGCAGACGGTGGAAGGAATGCGCCTTGAAGCCGTACGCACCGTCGATAACAGAGGGATTGTATTTCCTGTTGTCTCTTCCGGCGGCAAAACAAAAGACGGTCATCCGATCGGTAACGATGTAACGGCCGATATCGCCATTCGCAAAGCGATAAATATGGCGATCGACCGCAATGCCCTTGTAAAGGGCGTGCTGGAGGGGTATGGAACCCCGGCATACACGGTCAACGACGGTCTTCCTTGGTCAAACCCGAAAACGGTCTTCCCGGACGCTGATCTGGAAGGAGCCAAAAGTCTGTTGGCGAATGCCGGCTGGAAGGACTCCGACGGCGACGGCATTGTAGAGAAGGGCGGCTTGAAAGCGGAATTCCCGCTCATCTATCCGGCCAGCGATGTGACGCGCCAGTCTCTTGCGATTGCGGCAGCGGATCATATCAAGGCGATAGGCATTAACATCAAGGTCGAAGGCAAGAGCTGGGACGATATCAAAACGATGATGCACTCCAGTGCCGTGTTGTTCGGCTGGGGAAGCCACGACCCGCTCGAGATGTACAATCTGTTCAGCACGAAATATCGCGGTATCGAATATTACAACGCCGGCTATTACAGTAATCCGGTCGTCGATCAATATATGGAGCAAGCGCTGAAGGCGACCAGTGAGGAAGCGGCCATGGAGTTCTGGAAAAAAGCGCAGTGGGATGGTACCACCGGTGTAAGCGCCTTGGGCGATGCGCCTTGGGCATGGCTTGTGAATATCGATCATCTGTATTTGGTCAAGGACGGACTCGATATCGGAAAGCAGAAAATACACCCTCATGGTCACGGATGGCCGGTGACGGACAACATCGAAGAGTGGAAATGGCTGAAATAGAGGGAGAACGGAGTCATTACCCCATGATGCGAAGCATGATTACATTTATATGGATGAAGAGCATACGGCTTGTCTTTCTCCTGGTGGCCATCAGCTTTATTTCCTTTCTGCTCGTAAGCTACTCTCCGATCGATCCGATTCAAGCCTACGTCGGAGCCGATATGATGCGGGTAAGTCCGGAGCAGCGGGAACAAATTGCCCAATATTGGGGGTTGGACAAGCCTTTGTTGGAGCGCTTTTTTCATTGGGGAGCCGCCGTGCTGCAGGGGGATTTGGGAATCTCCATGATGTACCGCCTTCCGGTTGGGGAAGTGATCGCCGAACGGTTTGCCGCATCCTTTGCGCTAATGGGAGTCTCGTGGGTTTTATCGGGACTCATTGGTTTTACTGCGGGTGTAATCGCTGCGATGAATAAAGATACATGGCTGGACAAGCTGATCAAATGGTACTGTTATACGTTGGCTTCCACTCCCGCCTTCTGGCTGGGTCTGGTGCTGCTGATTTTCTTTGCCGTGTGGCTGGGCTGGTTTCCGATCGGCCTGGGTGTTCCGGTCGGGGTACTCGCCGAGAACGTCACATGGGGGGATAGATTGCTTCATATGACATTGCCCGCACTGACGTTAAGCGTCATCGGCATCGCCCCCATCGCGCTGCATACGAGGCAGAAGCTGCTGGACGTGCTCGCAAGCGATTATATTTTGTTTGCCAGAGCCCGCGGAGAGCGCGGATTTTGGCTGTTTTGGAGACACGGTTTGCGCGCAGTGGCGCTGCCGGCAGTGACCTTGCAGTTTACAGGCTTCAGCGAGCTGTTTGGCGGAGCCGTGCTGGCGGAGCAGGTGTTTTCGTACCCGGGTTTGGGTCAGGCCACGGTGGAAGCGGGCCTTCGGGGCGATGTCCCGCTTCTGCTTGGCATCGTCCTGTTCAGCGCGGTGTTCGTCTTTACGGGAAATACAGTTGCAGATCTGATCTATCGCGCGATAGATCCCAGGATCAGGGAGGGGCGTTCCGTATGAAGAGGGATATCGCCCCCGAACGCCGCATCCTCCGTTCTGCATCCAAATGCAATCCAAGACAGAGGGCTTTGTTCCTGGCTGTGTCTGCGGCTGTTCTCATAGCAGGAACATGGTTCACAGGGCATTGGCTGGGTGACGTAAGCTTATCGACCCATCTGGAACTGCGCAATCGGGTTCCGTCTCTTGCTCATCCTTTCGGCACGGACTGGCTGGGAAGGGATATGTTTACACGCACCTTAAAAGGATTGACCCTGAGCATACAAGTCGGAATGATGGCTGCGGTTGCGAGTGTAAGCATTGCCGCCGTTCTGGGGCTGCTCGCCGCAACGATGGGGAAAACGGTTGATCGCATCATCGGCTGGTTGATCGATTTGTTTTTGAGTGTGCCTCATCTGGTCACGCTTATTTTGATCAGCTTTGTTCTGGGCGGCGGAGTCAGAGGGGTTGTCATCGGGATTGCCCTGACCCATTGGCCGAGTCTGGCGCGCATTATCCGTGCCGAAGTGCTGCAGCTGCGTTCGTCCGAGTTTGTTCAGATTTCGCGGCGATTCGGGAAGTCCCGCTGGTGGGTAGCCGTTAGACATATGACGCCTCATTTGATCCCTCAGCTGTTGGTGGGCCTGCTGCTTATTTTTCCGCATGCGATCCTGCATGAGGCGGCGATTTCGTTCTTGGGCATGGGATTGTCTCCTCATCAGCCGGCCATCGGTATCATCCTATCCGAGTCTATGCGATATTTATCGACCGGCTTATGGTGGCTGGCGTTTTTTCCGGGCCTTTGTTTGCTGATCATTGTACGGGCCTTCGATACGGCAGGTGAAAATCTGCGGCTGCTCCTGGAAACGCACAGGTCGAATGAGTAGTTTTTTGGGGTCATGAGTCATACGTAAGGGAGGTTTTGTGCGGAAATGTCCGTTCTTTTGGAAGTGAATCATTTAAGCATCTCCTTCCTGCAGTATACCCGCGGTTTTCAGCAAAAAAAGCTGAACGTGGTACAGGAGCTGAATGTTACCGTCCATGCCGGAGAGATCGTTGCATTAGTCGGGTCAAGCGGTGCAGGCAAGAGCCTGTTGGCCCATGCGATCCTGGGGATTCTCCCGGACAGTGCGGAGACCTCCGGCTCCATTCGTTATGATGGAGAAGAGCTTACGACAGCCAGACAAGCTGCGTTAAGGGGGCGCGAGATTGCTCTTGTCCCGCAATCGGTCAATTATCTGAATCCGTTGATGCGCGTAGGAGAGCAGGTTCGGACGAACCGCGGAGACGCTATAGAAGCGGTCAAGAAACAACGGGAGATTTTTGAACGGTATGGACTGGGGGCTGAAGTGGAACGCATGTTTCCTTTTCAACTGTCAGGCGGAATGGCCAGGCGGATTCTTGTCTCCACGGCAAGCATGAGCGGTGCAAAGCTTGTCATTGCCGATGAACCGACTCCCGGTCTCGACGCCGGCGTTGTCAAGGAGACGCTCGGCTTCTTCAAAGAGCTGGCTGATCAGGGATGCGGTGTGTTGTTCATCACTCACGATATCGAAGCAGCCCTGCAGATCGCTCATAAAGTAGCCATCATTTATGCCGGCACGACCGTAGAGACGGCCCGTCCGGACGATTTCGCCGGCAGCGGGGAAAAGCTTCGGCACCCTTACAGCAAGGCATTGTGGAGAGCGCTCCCGCAAAACGGTTTTGAGCCGATCCCGGGCTTTCAGCCGCATCCGGATGCGCTCCCTGAAGGCTGCAGGTTTGCTCCGCGCTGTCCGATGGCTACGAACGAATGCATGAACTCTCTGCCCGAGATGCGATGGCTGCGCGGCGGATCGGTGAGGTGCATCCATGCTTCTTGAAGGGCGAAATCTGGGTTTTCATTACGAAAGGGCCTCTTGGATATTCAGGGGGATAGACATCATGATCAAGCCCGGTGAAGTGGTAGGGTTGGTCGGGCCAAGCGGCTGCGGCAAGTCCACTTTAGCCCGCATGCTGGCCGGCTATGAGAAGCCCAAGGAGGGAAGCGTTCTGTTGAATGGCGCTCCTCTGCCTTCCAAAGGCTTTCTTCCGGTTCAGCTGATATTTCAGCATCCGGAAAAAGCGGTCAACCCGCGATGGCTCATGCGGTCCGTACTGAAGGAGAGCTGGGACCCCGATGAACAGCTTCTTGCCTCTTTAGGCATTGAGGAGGAATGGCTAAACCGGCGGCCCGGCGAGTTGTCCGGCGGCGAGCTCCAACGATTCTGTATCGCCAGGGCCCTTGGTCCTAACACCCGTTTTTTGATTGCCGACGAGATTACCACGATGCTCGATGCCATAACCCAGGCCCAAATCTGGCATGCGGTGTTGGAGGCGGCCGAAAAGCGCGGCATGGGAATGCTTGTGATCAGTCATGATAAGCATTTGATCGGACGGGTTTGCACCCGGGTAATGAAATGGGGCTCTTCAAGGACGCTTTAGGGGGTTGACAACAAGCCGAGAAATATAAAACTTCCGAACCGGCAGGGGACTGGAAATCGGCATGCAAAACACACCAGCTGCGAATTTAGTTTCGTACTGGTGTTTTTTAATGTAAAAAGACCTAGATGATATTCTAAAATATAGTACTAAAGACTCGTAAAAATGATAGTCAAATTGTGGAAAATGTGTTAGAATAAAAGAAAAGATGTCGAAACACCATAAATTAACACTATCCATGTCGATAGTTTTGACGATATACATATTTCTTTTGCACCAAATGTAAACAATGTACAACCAATGATAGTCCGATCAAGGCACAGCCATTGAAAAGTGGTGTCGCAAAGCTAAAGGGGCTAACGTGTGGAAACACACCATGCCAGCCAGCCGCCGGAATGAGGAAGAAAACCCTTCATTCGGAGGGTTTTCTTTTTTATTGTAATCGAAAAAGATGGCTTCGTTAAAAAGAGGATGTTATAGCCTGTGAGGATGGTGAGAGGCCATGTACGGTGTTTTTAATGAAAAGCGATTGAAACATTTATCGGAAGAAATTGAGAGAATTCGATTCAAAATGCATGGCATATTCAACATCAAGCTTTGTTTATCCGATCCGGAAGTTAAAGCATTAAGCAAGGAATTGGATTGTGCGGTGATCAGATACCAAGAGTATATCAAGCGATTGACATGAATGAAATAAGGACAATGAGAGGTATTTTACGGAAAGGGTGATGTCAGTGAACGGTGAACAGGCGGTAAACGGACTAACACAATTGCTGGTCAAAGATATAGTGACCTATGAGCATAGTATAAGGGTTGGAAAAATGGCCAAGCTGATGGCGGCCTATCTGAACTTTGATGAATTGCAAACCCAAAAATTGATTGCAGGATGCTGTTTACACGATATTGGCAAGGTACACATCCATGACTCCATTTTGAAAAAGAAATCCTCGCTCACACAGGAAGAGTGGAAATATATGAAGTGTCATGCTTTTTTCGGAGTTCAGATGGCCATCATGGAAGGAATTACCGATCAGGATGTCATCGATACCATTCATTATCATCATGAGCGTTGGGACGGTACAGGCTACCCCAGCGGCTTGAAGGGAAACGACATTCCTGTATATGCCCGCATTTGTTCGATATTGGATGCTTTCGACTGTATGATATCGGATCGCCCCTATAAAAAAGGGATGTCCATACAGCACGCTCGCGAAGAACTGCTGAACCAGAGTTATTCGCAATTTGACGGTCATTATGTTCAGGTGTTTCTCACCATCCAGGATATGATATTGGAACATATTCAAAGAGACTCCGTACATTCGTTCGCCTATCATACGAGAGCTATATATCATTCGGGAATCGTATGACGATGAGATGAGTAGGTCACCGCCGGTGGCTTATTTTGGCTTTTGACAGCTGAAAATGTTACAAATTATTGTTTTTTGATAGGACGGAAGGAAAATGAGGGGAGGGTAATGAATTAAAATTAAAGAAGGGCAGGAAGAGCCGAAGCATACAAGATTGGAGGGAAATCAGAAGTGAAGAAGGTTCTTACATCCACGACATGGAAGGTATGGCTTGCCTTTTGGATGATGATCGCCATGCTGACCATTCCGGCCCCGAGAGCGGACGCGGAATCGTTCTCCTATTTCGGGTATCCGAAAGGAACGGTGGGCATATCCAAACCAACCATCGGTTTTGAGCTTGGCGAAAGGAACGGACTGCAGGTTGGTTCGTTTAATATGAAGCTGGATCAAAAGCTTGTTTCGGGGACTTTTGATAAAGAAACGATGAGTTTTACATATACACCGACTGCGGGATTAACGCCAGGGGAGCATTCGGTTGAAGTGCAGCTGCAATTTACCGGTTATCAGACGGTCCATTTGAATTGGACGTTCACGGTAGCAGACAACCCTATAAGCGAAGTTCCCGCCGCATACTCACAGACCCGTCAACTGGGTCTGAAAGCGATCAACGATTATCGCATGCTTTACGGATTAAAGCCGGTCAAGCTCAACGGGAATCTGACGTTAGCTGCCCAACTCCATGCCCAATATTTGTTCACGAACCGTGCAGGGGAGACGACGCCTTCGGTTTCGCTGCATGATCAAAAGAAGGGATTGCCCGGTTATATAGGAGCCACCCCTTCCGAGCGTGCGGTTTATGCCGGATATTTTCGCGGCGTCGGAGAAAATGTTTCTTTTAAAACGGGAAATCTCGTAGATTCCATCGACCAGCTGTTTGATGCGCCGTATCACCGCAAGCCCTTTTTAATGCCGCATGTTACGGAAGCAGGTATAGAGATGGTCGGGGATTATGTCGTCATCATGTTTGGCTATGGGGAAAACTCCGAAACGGAGATGACGGTCTCTCCTGCCCCCGGGGATCCCTATGTTCCGCTGATTTTTGACGGTTACGAAAATCCGGATCCAATACGTATGCATGCGTCAAGAGATTATCCCGTCGGGTATCCGCTTAAGGTAGTCGTAACGGGAAAAGGCGTTGGCGAAGTCCAGTTGCTTGAAGCGACTTTGAAGGATGAATCGGGTCAACCGGTGAAGCTGCTGCAAAACAGTCCGAGCAATGACGATCATTTAACCAACAGCGTCATCTTAATTCCACCCGAGCCCCTAAAGCCAGACACTTCATATGCTGCATATGTGAAGCTGGGCGTAACAGTGAACGGGGTATCCCAAACGCTCGAGAAAGCCTGGAATTTTCATACGGAGCCGATTCGCGGCATCGGGAAGCAGAAGCTGCATACAGACATCGCCGCGTATGTGAAGCTGACAGAGCAGAAAGACAGAATTCAGCACGTGGTCACCTTCAAGCTGGACGATGATAGCTATACAGTGGATAACGTGCCGTTCCCGTTGAAGAGGGCTCCGTTTATCGAGGAAGGCACGTCCTATTTATGGGTCAGGGACTTGGCCGCGGCGCTGGGAGCCGAAGTGACTTGGGATGACGAACGCAAAGCGGCGGTCTATACAAAAAACGGCCGCGTAATCACTTTCTTTACGGGTCGTAACGTGTATGCCATTAACGGTATTGAACATACTACGGAATCGCCGGCCCGACTGGTAGACGAACTCACCATGATTCCGGTACGCCTGCTGTCCGAGGTTTTGGGTGCGCAGGTAGAGTATCTGCCGGAAACGCGGACCGTAAAAATTGTATATTGATACGTTTGAAGAAGCTGAAGGGTCCCGGTGATATGCCGGGAGCCTTTTTTTGGTACGCCCAGCATGGGCGTCATCTTTAGGGTGAGAGTCCCGAACGGGGGCTGGCGAGCGCCTACCGTAGCTGAGGGCAAGACCCTCTATGTCAATATAGAATGTACGTTCGGTTTTTGGGACGGATATCTCCCACTTCGTAACACTGGAGAGTCAGAGGTGTGTTTAATCGCCTCCTCGCCTTTTCGATCCAAATCAAGCAATACATATTTTTTGAACAAGGGACTTGCATGTTTTCATAGGTGAGAGGACGGGGGTTAGCCGCCCCCTCCTACTCGATTCTCCATTTCGTTTATACGCCTAAGAGGATATTCCGCAAGGAACCCGAATATATACATTGTATCTTTGGATAGTTGAAGCAGAAGCTGAGGCCGTTAGCCAATCATGGATAAGGGAGGAATGCGGATATGATCAACATCCTGCTTTTGTTCTTGTTGATCATGAATCCGGGAAATCCGGTCGATTCTCATGAAGATTACATTTTTGATGCGCGTCAGGCAAGGGTCGGTCAAACCGCAGCGGGAATGACGATCCAAGATTTGGATGTTCAACCGATCAACGAGTCGGATTATTGGGCTGTAGTCAAATTTAAAGGCGAGACCACGGTTTGCGGAGAGATTGTATTTATCGACGATAATGAATCCGGTGAAGGGTGGGGACTGCTTAATTATTTTACCCCGAGCAGCCATTGCGCCGCCAAAATTCCGGTAACTGATGTCGGGAAGCAGCGCAACGGTTTTTCGTTGACCGATAACCCTGCCCGGCAGCTTGAATCATTAAAATTAAACGGTAAACGTTATCAGATCACGCTGATCATCGATGATTATGAAATCTATCAGACCGGTAAGGCTCAAGAAAACAAAGCGCGTCTGATTAAAGTTGTAGATGCAGTGAAGTTGGATTAACATCAAAGAGTCAACGAGAATTCTTGGGGAGGAAGACATGAGGGTTATTGATTTATCGGAGATGATAATGGATGGAATGACCGTTTACCCGGGTGATCCCGAAGTGAAGGTTGAAGTGGTTCATACCCGCGAAGAGCATACATGGGAGCTGCGTCAATTGACGTTGGGCACACATACCGGAACGCATGTCGATGCTTTCTCACATATGCATCAGGGGGGGAAATCCATCGATGAGATTCCTGTCGAACGATTTTTCGGAACGGCGCAGCTTGTAAAATTACATTCGGAGTGGCCGGTTCGTCAAGGCTTGTTTTTTATAGAAGAATGCGGAATGGAACAGTTTGAACGAATTAAACAAGCCAATCCGCCTTTTGTAGGAGGAAACCTTACGGAAGCTGTGGAGAGAAACCTGTTGGCGATCGGAATCCTAACCTATACGAACCTGGTAAATCTGGAATTGCTGCCTTACGGAAGAAGCTTCATGTTTTATGGCTTCCCTCTTAAAATTAGGCACGGGGACGGGTCTCCGGTGAGAGCCGTTGCCATACTTGATCATTGAATCGCAAGGGTATCCGTTCATGGTTGTAACGGGTACCCTGTTTGCGTCGAATCAAAATGATCCGAATTTTCGCATGCACCGTTTCATTTTTCCCCGGCCGCACTTTACATCCAACGATCGTAGATTTAAATTCAAGGAATGATTCTGAATCGAATGTCAATTAAATACAATGAAATATCGATGTCTCTACGGGAGGAGGGGCACATAGCAGCGGAAAGCTAAGGACGTGATTGTAAGCGTTAACAATCATAGTGTGAAAGCTTCTTCAGCATTACGGGAACGAGGTGATTACAGTGGGAACTCGCTTATTATCGGAGCATATGATTAAAAAACAGTATCCTCATTTGAGATATGTAAGAATTCATACCGACGGCAACAATAAAGCCACGATCTATGCATGGAACGATAATTTGCAATTACCCGATAAAGAAATAACCAAGTTGAAGAAATTCGCTTCCGGTTATTTGCCTCAGCACGTTTGTTATCAAGTCAAATCCTATGACAAGATTGAAGCTGACCGGGTCCCGCAAGTTGGTGAGCTTCCGGAGGCTGTGGTTCAAGCGGCAATGAGCAGAGGCTTAAATCAAAACCGCATCGTCGAGGTGATGAATGAGCTGTTTTCCAACGGAAGGATGACCTTTAACAGCTACGATATGATCACGGGAACCATTCATTTTGATCTTTGCTCATCTGTGCCGTTTACCGTGATGGAAAAAGAACTGATTCGCCGGTATCTTTACGAAATTACGCCTTTGGGAGCTGCCAGTGAAGTCAATTATTGCCAAGAGCCGGTCGGCGATGATAAACCTGCAGATTTGATTTGAAAGGATTAGCAGGCGAAGCAGGATGTACGGCCATCCCATCTAAAAAAGACTGATCCGTCAGAGGTCAGTCTTTTTTGGTACGCCCAGCATGGACGTCATCTTTAGGGTGAGAGTCCCGAACGGGGGCTGGCGAGCGCCTACCGTAGCTAAGGGAAAGGGTGTCCGCCGCGAGGCGGAATCCGAAGGAAGCCGGGGGCAAATGCACGGGTCAAGGTACACGAACTGGATTTGAGGCAGGGTTAGTCGGATGAGTTGCCCAAACACAATGAAATCCAAAGCCGCCAAGGGCTAATTCTGTAGACTCCAGTGGTCGCGGGCAGACAGATGACGTTCTTATCTGGGGAGGCCTGCGGAATATGCGAAGTCACTTCGTAACACTGGAGAGGATGTTCGAAGGGGACAACCTACGGCTCGCTTACAAGCGAGTGGTCCAAAACGGAGGAGCCCCCGGTGTGGACGGCGTAACGGTAGTGGAGCTACAAGCTTACCTGAATATCCACTGGGAAACGGTGAAAGCCGAACTCCATAAGCGTGTGCTGAAACGGATTCGGGCTTACCTGAACGCCGGAGTCATGGATAACGGGGGATGTCAGAGGATGGAAGAGGGCACGCCGCAAGGCGGGCCGTTAACCCTGCTTCTGGCCAACATCCTGCTGGACGAACTGGACAAAGAACTGACCAAGCGCCAAAAGGGCATCTCAAAGTTTTTGCCTGGGTAATGTATTGAATAATGGATTGATCCTATGGTATTATAATTGTAACATTTTGTATATAAAACCAGGTTTATTATAATAAACCGAATGGTGAGCGATACATATCATTTAGTCTTACGTCAATATGCTGAGCGCGTCATATTTTCGCCGATATAGTGTTTTGCAAGCGTTTTACAAGGAGGAAATAAATCCGCATTCCGATGGAGTCTTCCCATCCGGCTTTCTTGCTAACCAGGCCGTCTCTGCGGAAGAGATAAGCGTTGAATTTATCATGATCAAGGAGTATGATGAAAGATGAAAACTTTAGTTTGGTCAGGTCCTGAAAAAATGGAAGTACAGGAGGCAGCCGTTCCCGCATTCGGGGAAGATGAATTGCTGTTGAAGGTAGATGCCGTAGGGATCTGCGGATCCGAAATTGAAGGCTATCTGGGACATAACAGCCTCCGGGTACCTCCGCTGGTCATGGGGCATGAATTCAGTGCCACGGTTGAGGCCGTAGGAGCCAAGACCAACGGGTTCTCAAAAGGAAACAAAGTTGTAGTCAACCCGCTTCTTTCCTGCGGTGCGTGCAATTCCTGCCGCAAAGGGCTGGTGCAGCTGTGTGCAAAACGGGCCATCATCGGCATTCATCGGCCGGGGGCATTTGCGGAGTATGTTCATGTGCCGGCATCTGCCGTTCATCTTCTTCCGGAGGGAATAAGCCCTTTTCGGGCGGCTCTGACTGAGCCACTGGCGTGTTCGCTGCGAGCGGCCAGAAGAGCGATGGAAGGACATCCGTTTGCCAACGTCGTCGTATTTGGAGCGGGAACGATCGGCTTGCTAAGCTTTCTGACCGCACAAATTTTGGGGGCCTCCAAAATCATCGTCGTCGATACGAACGAGGCCCGCTTGAGAACGCCTGAAAAATTGGGCGCCCATGCGGTATTTACTTCCCGTACTCCCGATTACTTGCATCAAATCAAGGAAGCCATGGGACCTTCCGGAATTGACGTCATCATCGATGCTGCGGGATTCCAGGCCACCCGTTCCGCGGCTGTAGAACTGGTGAATCTGGGCGGAACCATCATGAACATCGGTCTTGGCATTGATCATACGCAAATTCCGATCAATGTTTGTATTCGCAATGAAATATCAATCCTGGGCTCCTTTTCTTATGATAAACAGGACTTTTACGATGCTCTCGAGCTCTTGAAGAGCGGCAAAATTAACGAATCGGATTGGTCGGAAATCCGTTCCTTACGGGATGGAGACCGGGCGTTTCAGGATTTGATTCATGGAAGGGTACCTCATGCAAAAATCTTTTTGATACCTTGAGGGGGAGTATTTTTCCTCCCTATTTTTTTTTATTTATGGAGATGAGCAACAGTGAATTGGCTTATTATTCTTTTATGTTCGATTTGGGGATTTAACTGGGTTGTAATGAATATCGGGGGGCAATATTTTCCGCCGATGATGTTTTCCGCACTGCGTTTTCTTGTAGGGTCTCTGGTCATATTTGCCGTCATATGGGTTAAGCGGATTCCATTGCCCAAAAAAGAAGACTGGAAATGGTACGGAATATGCGGATTTTTACAGATCGCCTATGTTTATACGGCTTCCCAATATGCATTTCATTATATGGATACGGGCCTTGTATCTGTTCTGAATTTTACGATGCCCCTATGGCTGACGCTTATCTCTCCGTTTTTTATGCCTGATGAACGTTTGACGAAAATGAAATTGTTAGGCGTATTTACCGGCATCATCGGACTGGTTATGGTCATGGAGATAAATCCGGCTCAGTTTGACGGCAATGGGATGAAGCTGTGGATGGAGGTATTCGTATTATTAGGTGCGGTGGGCTGGGCGATATGCAATATTATCATGAAAAAAGTGCTCCATTCCCACGATAAGATTCAGTTTACAGGGTATCAGATGCTGATCGGCGCCATACTGCTGCTTTTGGGGTCATTGGCTTTTGAAAGAGGGGATGCGATCACCTGGAGCAGAGAAGGCATATTCGCCGTTCTCTTTGCGGGGGTGCTCGCATCTTCCCTGGCTTATGTCTTATGGTTTTATATTTTAAGCAAAATTGATGTGACCAAGGCTTCCATGAGTTTATTGCTGGTGCCTGTAGTCGGTGTTTTTTCCAGCGCGCTCGTTTTCCAAACCCGGTTGAGCTGGAGCGTCTTAATAGGGATTGTTCTGATACTTGCGGGTATCGGGATCGTTAATCTGAAGCAGGGTCAGCGTGCACGGAGTATTGCTGTTAAGCAGTAAACCCATCCGCATAATGAACAAGGGGCCTCATCTGAGTCGAAGACTTGGGTGAGGCCCCTTGTTTATTGTAAGAACCCGAAATGATGAATCGAAAAATCAGAAATTACAAAAAATTAATCTCTGTATAACAATGAGTTGATACTTCAAGGCTAAAGTCAAAGTAAAGCGTTCCATTTCTTTTCCGATGCCCACTGGAAGACATCGCAGAAAGGTGAGATTCCGATGACAATACGAATGGGAAATGCACAGCTGCACTCTTTACCTTTTGAAGTTAAATTGGCTTATCGTTCCGATGAAATTGAGCAAGCATTACGTTTACGGTACCAGGTTTTTGTCGAGGAGCAGCGTAATCTTCGTTTAATGAACGATTCAGGCTTGGAGCAGGACCGGTATGACGAATTTTGTGATCATCTCATTGTTAAGGATCTGAATTCGCAGGCCGTTGTCGGTACATATCGCTTGCTTCCCGGGCCCAGGGTGCTTCAGCACTGCGGATTTTACTCGGAAACAGAATTTGATTTGTCCCGCTATGAAGATTATAAATGGAATACCCTGGAATTGGGCAGAAGCTGTGTGGCGGCGGAATATCGCAATGGAAGGGTCATTCAACTGCTATGGGAAGGCATTGCCGATTATATCAAGCAAAAAGGATACCGTTATTTAATAGGATGTGCGAGCCTTCATATGGGCACCATTAAAGAACTGAATGAGCTGTACACGATGCTTGCAGTGAATCACGTCATTACGGACCGCTTTGGAATTACCCCGCTTGAAACGCATCGCATTCCAGGTTTACAGCTGGTAAACATGGAGCTTAGCGAAAAGGAGTTATTTCGTAGGCTGCCTCCATTAATGAAAGGCTACAAGTGGTTAGGCGCTGAAATCGGCGGCGAGCCTGCCTATGACGAGATTTTTGATACCGCGGATTTTTTCATTATTCTGGAGGCCGAAAAGATCACGAACAGCTACAAAAAGAAATTTCTAAGGTGATTTCAACTCATCGTTCCAGAGGAGGCTTTCCATTGTACGTCTGGATAGGAAAAATGGCAGGGCTTGAACATCGATTGCACCGATGGGCCGGCTTCATCCCCCGTTGGGCTATTCGTTCAGCTTGTTATGGCTTAAGCTGGCTGCTCTTTATGTTTGCAGTGAAATGGAGAAAAAAGGTGCTGAGTAATATGAAGCAGCTGCTTCAAACCACCGGTACGCTTCAGCTTTGCCATTACTGCAGATCGTATTTCTATCAGGTCCTTCTGACGCTTTACGAAATAGGATTCGATTCCTCCGGGCTGCTGCGGCATTGGGAGAAGCGTTTTGAAATTGAAGGCGAATGTCATCTCATAGAGGCGCTCAAGCACAATAAAGGAGTTATATTAACGGTTCCGCATATCGGCAACTTTTTTTTCTATTACTGGTATTTGTCACAAAAGTATCTCTGTTTGACGGTGGCTACGGCAGGGAGTGAGGAGCTTCGTCCTTTGTATCTCAAATTCCAACGGCTGGGCTGCCGCGGATTGGATTACGATAACGTCCCGCCCCTGCAGCTTATTCGCAGGCTGCGGAGCCATTTGAAGCAAAATGGTGTAGTCTTCCTTATGGGAGATTTTTACCGCCGAAGCTTTCCTCCTGCCTTTTTTTTCAACCGGGCCACAAGGAGTCCTAACGGTGCGGCACATCTTGCATTGGAATATGGCGTTCCGATTCTTTCTTTTTACGGATACCGGACCAAGGGATTTTGTCACCGGCTCGTCTTTGACGCACCACTGGACTTGAACGGGCAATTTCAAACGGATCAGCGGTATGAGGCAACCAATGCGTTGAATAAAATTCTGGAACAAAAGGTCAAGATGGCTCCGGATCAATGGTTTTACTGGTTTAATACCGAGGAAAGATGGGACTGTCACCCGGAACGGAAACAAAGCAGCAAAGGAATAGAATCCGCTTCATAATGGGTACTCGTGTTACAAGACCAAAGGTATTGTGAGGCTGATGAAGAACATGGATACAGGGAGCCATTTGATTATTGGCGCGACATTGGCGGGACTTGCTTATGTGGACCCCGTAGTGGCGCATAATCCAAGTTTGGCCCAGGCTGTTATGGTAGGCACATTGATTGGCTCTCATGCCCCCGATTTGGACACGATACTACGGATTAAGGGATTCTCGTATTATATCAGATATCACAGGGGAATTACCCATTCGATACCCGCTTTGTTGATATGGCCTGCGTTCATTACATTGCCGCTGATGATGGCCTACAGCCGTTGGGATGATTGGATGCATCTTTACGGCTGGATTTTTGCCGCGGTTATTCTTCACGTAGGGCTCGATTGGTTGAATGCTTATGGTGTACAGTGTATGCGGCCTTTTAACAGCCAATGGATGCATCTGGATGTTCTCGCTATTTTTGATCCGTTTTTATTTTTCCTTCATGCCTTCGGATTAGGATTATGGTGGGCCGGGTATGACCCGGCGGGCGTCTTTACCTGGGTCTATGCGATTAGTATAGGATATATCGGGTTACGGGCCTGGTGGCATCATCTTTTAGTGAAGCAAGTTATAAATATGGTCGGCCGGCAGAGCATTTGCCATGTGCTTCCTGATCTTCGCGGATTTCGCTGGAGCTTTGTCGTAGAAACAGACGAGTGCTTTTATACCGGTAAAATTGTTTTTCGTACGATCAGGATGGAGGATGTGTACACAAAAGAAAAAAGAAACCATATCATCCAAGCAACGATGGGCATAGATGGAGTCCGTACGTTCCTGGGCTTTGCCCAGCGCATTCATGTTACCTGGAGGGAACACAACGACGGTTATGAAGTAAAATGGAGCGATGTCCGTTTTTGGTACAACCGTAAATTGCCGTTTGGAGTAGATGTTCAGCTTGACCGTGAGTTGAAGGTGATTGATTACTCCCTCGGCTGGAGGAAGAAGGCGTGGGATCCTCCTTTTGTATAAATGAATTCAATTCCGTCGGATTCAACCTTGGAGATATGCTCCCCTTAAAGTAGACAGGTGAAATCATGAAAACCTGCTGCTGAAGGGGAGCTTTTTCCGCTTCTGAATATTTAAGCCCCCGGGTTCTTCATAAAATTAGAGCGGCATGTTCCGAAATACGGAACAAATATCTTGTTTAAACCGCTCAAAAAAACGATGATAAAAGTGTTCACCTCATATCATTTATCTACTTTTGCCAAGGGGGTCATTCGGGTATGTTTAAAAACGTACAATTGAAAACGTTTACTTTTCTGGCGCTTGTATTTGTATTTGTGATCGGGTGCAGTGCTGAACCGGCTGCGACAATGAAGGAAGCACAAGTACAGACCAATGGAGATAGTGCTTCGGCCCCGGTCTCCAATCAGCCTTTAGACCTCCGATTCATGGCTGCTCCACAATCCGGTTCATGGTATCCGTTAGCAGTAGGTATTACAGAGGGATTGAAGAAGAACATGAGTCAGTTAAAGCAAGTCAGTATTGAACCCGGCGGCGGTGTTGCCAATGTAATTGCGGTCAACGGCGGAAAGGGACAAATGGGATTCTCACAGGCTATGCCGACGGTTGACGGTTATGCCGGTAATCCGCCCTTTAAAGAAAAGAATCAGAATGTGCAGTATGTGCTCTCGTTATTCCCGCATACCACACATATCGTTGTGCTGAAAAATTCAGGAATCACCAACATCGAAGAGATCAAAGGCAAAAAAATCAATGTTGGTCCTAAGGGTTTATTGACCGAAGATATTGCGGCCAGAATTCTTGAGGCTTATGGCATGAGCTATAAGGATATGGCCAGCGTTCAAAATCTGTCCTTTTCAGATTCCGTCGAGCAGATGAAAGACGGGCGCTTGGACGTACTGTTCTGGACGGTGCCTTCTCCCTTTGCGGTATTGACCGATCTGGCTCAAAGCAAGGATATGGACTTGCTGGCGATCCCCGAGGACAAAATTGAACAAATGACCTCGTCCAATCCCGGTTTGGTTCGAGCCATCCTGACAAAGGGAACGTATAAAGGTCTGGATCATGATGTGGTGACCGTTCAATCCCCGCTAGTGGTTATAGCCAATAAGGATGCACCGGTGGATCTGGTATACCAGGTGACCAAAACCATATACGATAACCTGAACGATTTGAAAAAAATCGATCCTGCTTTGAAACCGGTGGATCAGGAAAGCCTGCCGGCCGATATTGGCGTTCCGATGCATCCTGGGGCCAAGAAATTTTTTCAGGAAAAAGGATTATTGAAATAATACGCTGTAAGACCAACGTTACATGGTGTGGCTCCACGCAAGATTATACAAGAAAGGCTGGGTGAAAATGCAGCATTACTTGAAAAAGCTCGTGCTATTCATTACGTATGCCTTCAGTTTTTATCATCTGTACACCGGGTTCTTCGGTACGTTCGAGACGTTCCTGCAGCGCTTTGTCCACCTGTCTTTGGCTATGTTTCTTATATTTTTGCTGTATCCTTATAAAACCGGAAGCCGCATCATCAATAGGATTCTTAACAGTACAACGATCCTGTTGACTATACTTTCCATGGGTTATTTATATTTGAACTACGATTATATTCTTGGTGAACGATATCCAATGATCACGCCGTTAACTACCATGGAGACCCTGTTGGGCATCGCGATGATCGCGTTGGTTTTGGAGGCTACAAGGAAGCTTGCGGGACCGTCATTGCCCATCATTGCCTTATTGTTTCTACTATACGGCTTTGCCGGACCTTATCTGCCGGGTATCCTTGCGCATGCCGGATATGACCTGGACAGCATTATCGATTTAAATTACATGGGGACGGAAGGCACCTTCGGTATTCCGCTCGGAGCAAGCGCCTCCTATATTGCACTTTTCATCCTGTTCGGTTCATTCCTTGCCAAATCAGGCCTCGGTACGCTATTGATGGATCTTTCTCTGGGCTTGGCCGGCCATACGAAAGGCGGTCCCGCCAAGGTTGCGATTATCGGCAGCGCCTTGCACGGCATGTTGTCCGGCAGCGCAGTCGCAAACGTCATGACGGTGGGAACATCGACCATCCCGCTCATGAAAAAGACCGGATATAAAGCTCATTTCGCGGGAGGGGTAGAAGCCGCAGCTTCCGCCGGGAGCCAAATCATGCCGCCTGTTATGGGGGTTATTGCCTTTATTATGACGCAGTACACGGGTATTCCTTATATCCAAATCGCTTTTTACGCTCTTCTGCCGGCGCTGCTGTATTTTTTGGGGATTGGCGTCATGGTCCATTTGGAGGCTGCGAAACATGGTATGGAGGGAATCCCCAGGAAGGAGCTTCCTGATTGGAAAGCCAGCCTCAAACGCCGTGGTCATCTGCTGCTGCCGATTGTACTTATGCTGGTTTTATTGATACTGGGTTATAGTCCATCATATTCTGTGACTTATGCCATATTAAGTATCATCATAATTTCCGCATTGCGCAAAGAAACGCGAATGAAATTTCAAATGATACTGGATGCGCTTCAAGACGGGGCCAAAGGCATGCTGATGATCGCGGCAGCTACAGCGACAGCAGGCATGATTAGCGGAATGTTCGGTCTAACCGGCCTGGGGCTGCGTTTTTCGGTATCACTCGGAGAGCTGGCGGGAGGGAACCTGCTGTTGGCTCTTGCCTTAACCGCTCTTACCTCCTTTATATTGGGCTTGGGGCTGCCTCCGTCAGCTTCTTATATCGTTCAAATCGCCGTGAGCATTCCGGCTCTCATATCCGTGTTGGAAGCAACCGGTGTAGATTCGATTGCCGCGAATGCTGTACTTCTCACGCATATGTTTGTCATGTACTGGGCTTCCGTCGGGGTCATTACACCTCCTGACGCTCTGGCCGCCTTCGCAGCCGCGGCTGTAGCCGATGCGAAACCGATGTTAACCGCGATGACCGCAACCCGACTCGCTTTTGTAGCTTACGTCATTCCATTTATGTTCGTTCTCAATCCTGCCTATCTATTGATCGGGAGCGTTGGAGATATCGCCTTGGCTATTTCGAGCGGAGTCTTGGGAGTCGTTGCTTTCGGCATCGTGTTTCAAGGGTATATTCATCACCGGATTGGATGGTTTCGCCGGGCCTGGGCTCTTGCTGCCGGAGGGTTGATCATTATTCCTAACCCTCTATGCAACATGGCGGGGATTGGTTTAATCGTGTTCCTGCTCGTATTCTCGCATCTGTATAAACGAAACGAAGCGGTTTCTTTGAACAGGTCCCTGTGAGAACAATGTCTGCCTTCCGTAAAATTCCGTGGTCTACGGTCCGATCCGTTGTTTTTATCACGTCGGTTATCGTCTATCTGGTATTTACCTTTTTCCATTTTCAGATGTTGGAACCGTTATTGTCTGTTCTGGCCGTGATGGCGATTCTGATTTCCATCCCGAAAAGCGGGAAGAGCGCTATAGCGTTCACCCTGCTTTTCTTGGGCGGGGGAACATGGTTTCTATGGCAAACGGGAGCAAGTGTGTTTGAGTACATCTTGTCTTTCGGAGACATGCTTTATCTGCTGTCGCTGTTTGCCATTGTTCCGGTTTTGGCCATCCCGATCAAAATCGGCAGGTATAGCGAAGCCATACAGCTGTTTTTGGAACGGAAAAAGAGGTCTGATACTCAATACTATGGTTTTATTACCGTCATTTCGTTCCTGATGGGCAGCTTTCTTAGTTTGGCCACGGTACCGATCATGTATCATAGCATTAAGAACTCGGTGGAAAAATGGGCAGGAAAACAAACCAATAAATTTGTTTTATCGTCCATTATTCACGGTTATGCCGTATCGGTTGCGTGGGCGCCGGTATCTGGCGTATTGGGCGTTGTGCTTACCATCACCAAGGTGGAGTGGCAGAACATCATGCTGCCATTATGGGGAATCAGCATCGGCGGTTTAGGTGCCAGCTGGCTGATTTACCTCGTGATCAGACGTCTGGGTCCACGGTTTCGTTTGGCTGATGGGGGAGTTGGGCATTCGGATGTCATGAAGGAAGGAGAATCGGAGATTGCCGTCGCTTTGGAGCCCGATGGGGCGCACGCTATTCATCCAACGATGAAAATGGTACAGATCGTATGGGCCATTGCACTGTTGATTGTTCTGGTCTTGACCCTGAACAAAATATTTCTATTGAGTATTGTTCTTATAGTAACCGTAATTGCACTGCCATTTGCTTATGGATGGTCGATTTTGTTAAAAAAAGGCTCCCATTTTGTGAAGGGAACCTCCTCCTATGTGAAGGATCAGCTTCCGGCGATGTCGGAGCAGTTTGCGATTTTTTTGAGTGCGGGCTTTTTTGTGAGAGCCCTGAATGAATCCGGCTATCATCATTATGTTCATCAGTGCTTTGTAGAATTAAATCACGGGCTGGGCGGTCCCGCATTCTTGATTTTATTGCCGCTGCTGACGCTGTCCTTCGCGCTTGCAGGTGTGCACCCCATTGCAGTCATTACCCTTTTAGGCGAATCGCTAAATCCGGTGCTGCTTGGTTTGTCGCCGGAACTTCTGACGATTGCGCTGACGGGAGGGGCTGTGCTGACCTTTCTGGTCGGCCCGTTCAGCGGAACGATTGGCGTCGGATCCTCCCTGATCGGGAAAAGTCCATTCCATGTTGCAGGCTGGAGCGTTTGGCAAGCGTTGGGGTTCTTTCTTGTATTGGTTATTGCTTTATTAGCTTATTAGCAGAGGTTCCGAGGAATTAACCCGTTACCGGAACATGACTAACCAGACGGATGGATTCCAGTAAACTGTTCGGGGAAGCAACACCTTTGCCGGCAATATCCGGTGCGCTGCCATGACCGACGGTGCAAAAGAAAACAGGGGTGCCGATAGTAAACGCGGTAATTTTATCGAATGCCAATAGCTTGATCGGCAGATGGGCTTGATCGTGGTACATAGCGATATAAGCATCGTATTTGAGCTCACAATGCTCAAGAAACAGGGTGTCGCTTCCATATGGTCCAAAGGCATGAATGCCTTCCCGTTGTGCTTGCAGGATAGCCGGTTCAATATCCTCGATTTCTTCTGTTCCGAACATTCCTTGTTCACCGGCATGCGGATTTAAACCGGCTACTGCCATTTGAGGCGCTTGGATCCCCATGCTGCGTACCGCTTTGTCGGCTGCCCTTATCGCTTTGAGCACCAGCTGCTTGTTGATCATTTGCAAAGCCCTTCGCAGTGACACATGCAGAGTGACGTTCACAATGCGCAGTCGGTCGGAGACTAACATCAAGAATGCTTCCTCAGGCTTCGTGCCGGTTACCTTGGCAACGTAGCTTGGATACCCGTCAAATTCGACCCCGGCGAGCTCTACCGATTTCTTGGTATGGGGTCCTCCGATCACTGCCTGTACCTTGCCTTCCAATGCCAGCTGTAATGCCTTGTTTGTATACTCCAGCATGGCTAGTCCATAGTCGGCGGCATGTTCTCCAATTTGCAGCCGGTCTATCTTGACGTTAGGCATATGTATCACATCGATAAGCCCGTATTGGAACAGAGCTTCACCCGGTTCCGTAATCGGATGCAGGGTTAACGGAGCCTGTAAAAGACGGATGTACCACGCCAGTAAGTTCTTATCTCCGATCAGAATCGGATTGCATATTTCATACGTTTTTTTGTCTAAGAGAGCCTTAAGGGAAATTTCCGGACCGATCCCGGCGGGGTCGCCGATGGTTATCATAATGACGGGCTTCTGATTATTCATGAGGGCTTCCTCCTGCAGCATATATTTAGTGCTCCGTATTCATAGGATAGCTTTTAAGGCGATTGGCAGAAAGCCTCTTGTTCAAGCATGCGGAAAAGAAAATGAATTTTTGGAGGGATATTTTATGAAATTAAAAAATAGGGAAGATTCGATGACCTCGGTCCACAAAGCGATTCGGATTTTAAGGGAATTTTCCCAGAACGAACCGGAACTCGGGATCAGCCAATTGAGCCGAAGATTGGGAATAGCCAAAAGTACCGTATCCCGTTTGATCCAAATTTTGTGCGAAGAAAATATGGTCGTTCAAAATACGGAAACCCGAAAATACCATTTGTCCTTAACTGCTTTTGAGATTGGTTCTGTGGTTTATAATGAGATGGAATTGTGCCAAATTGCTTTTCCGCTGTTGAAAAAAATGCTGTCTGCGGTGCAGGCGGCCATTCAAATGGTTACTTATGACAAGGGCGGCATTGTATACCTGTTGAAGCTTCCCGAACACCGGGACGGTAAAATATTAAACGTCATGGGGAAAAGGGTGCCGGCCCACAGCACTGCATCGGGCAAAGTGATGTTGGCCTTCCAGGACGAAACGGAAATCAGCCGCGTGTTGAGCACACATTTGAAAGCGTTCACCAACAAAACCATCACCTGTCCCGATAAATTGCGCGAGGAGCTGCAGAGGATCCGAAAAAAGGGTTATGCCGTGTCACACGATGAATTCAGTCAAGGCATGAGCTCCGTAGCCGTTCCCGTATTCGATGACTACGATTCGATTATCGCCTCCATCTGTATCTTAAGGCCCACCGGACAAATCACGAATGCCAACATCCCACCTCTACTAAAAGAGATGAGAATGTACAGCCGTTTGATTACCGAGCAGCTGGGTGTGGAACAAACGAAGAAACTCCGTTATTTACATTAGCAGGCATCATGGAAAACAACAAAATTTTATTTTTTTGTTCCGCATAGCTGAATCGTCTGCTGTCTATCGGTCCGTCGCTTCTCTAATATAAAAGTACTCACATTCCAATAAGAAAGGAACATGATCATGTCAAAACTTGGTACTGAGACGACGGAGATAATCAGCTGGCCTGAGGAGGGGGTCACTAGAGTTCCTTATCAGGTATATATGGACCCATCGGTTTACGAGCAGGAGCAGCTGAGGATTTACCGCGGACCAACCTGGAACTTCCTGGCTTTAGAAGCAGAGCTGCCGCAAAGCGGAGATTATAAGACCACCTTTGTCGGCGACACGCCGGTCGTCGTGACCAGAGACCGCGACGGAGAAATCAGAGCCTTTGTCAACCGCTGTTCGCATCGGGGAGCAACCGTTTGTATGGATTCCTGCGGCAATACCAAAACTTTCACCTGCGTCTATCACGCCTGGGCCTTTGACGCCAAAGGGGATCTGAAAGGAGTCCCTTTCCGTAGCGGTGTGGAAGGCAAGGGCGGCATGCCGGAGGACTTCGATACATCCAAACATGCTTTGCACAAGCTGAGAATCGAAACCTTCTGCGGTGTGATTTTCGGCTCCTTCGATCCTCATGTGATGCCGCTGCAGGAATATCTCGGTGAAAAAATGTGCGGGTATATTCGGCGTGTTTTCAATCGACCGGTTCGTGTTCTCGGCTATAACCGCCAATCGATGAATAATAATTGGAAGATTTATTTCGAGAATGTCAAAGATTCGTATCATGCAAGTATCCTTCATACGTTCTTTAGCACCTTTGGACTGAACCGCCTTTCACAACGCGGCGGTATTGATATGGACGATACAGGAATGCATCATGTGAGCTATACCTACGGTTCATCAAACGAGAACGAGGACACATATAAACAAGCGAACCTTCGTTCCTTTAATTCCAAATATAAATTGGAAGATCCTACCATGTTGGAAGGCCGGAAGGAGTTTGCGGACGGAATTACGCTTGCGATCCAGTCGATATTTCCGGGCATGGTACTGCAGCAAATTCATAATACGCTTGCGGTCCGTCAATTACTGCCGAAGGGCCCGGAGAAATGTGAGCTGCATTGGACTTATTTCGGTTATGAGGACGATGACGACCAAATGACAACGATGCGTATGAAGCAATCCAATCTGGTAGGTCCCGCCGGTTTTGTTTCTTTGGAGGATGGGGGAGTAGGGGAGCTCGTACAAAGAGGAATCGTCCGGGATAAGGATAAAAGCTCATTTGTCGAAATGGGCGGCAAAACGGTACAAAGTCAGGAATTCCGTGCTACCGAAACGTCGATCCGCGGGTTTTGGAAGCGTTATCGTGAATTGATGGGATATTAATCGGAAAGAAAGGAGTGCAGATCCATGAATCAACAGAAAGTGAATGCACCGGCATTGGAAATCAAAGCGGCCATAGAAGAATTAGTCCACGCCTACGTGGAATGCATCGACAATGATAAATTGGAGCAATGGCCGGACTTTTTTACAGAGGAATGCTTATATAAAGTGATTTCCCGAGAAAACTATGCGAGAAATCTTCTGACTTGCGTGATATACTGCGACAGTAAAGGGATGCTGAAGGACCGGATTACAGCCCACAGACACGCGAATATCTATGAGGCGCATACCTATAAGCACTTGGTAAGCGGTATCCGCATGGCAGGCCAGGAGGGTGATACTTATCTGGTGCGCGCCAATTATGCCGTTTTCCAAACGAGACAGGATGGGATAACAGAGGTTTATAATGTCGGCCAATACATGGATAAGATTACATTTGTGAACGGCGAGGCGAAATTTAAAGAAAAGCTGGCCGTTTACGATACGGCTCTAATCCCAACGCTGCTGGTAACGCCGATTTAATTAGCCGCTCATGCAGAAAAACACCTTTGAAGCAAATGATTGTCATCACAAAGTCAATCCTTATGTTACAATAAAAATAATCCAACCCAATTTATGTAATATGTAATCATAAGGAGGCATTGATATGAGCCAGACACCGAATTCGATCATACGGGAACCTTTTATCCTGGAGGCGGGCCATTTGGATACCGGTGAGCCGCTTTATATTCGCGGTGAGGTGAGGGCAGCGCGCGGGACGGAGGACACCGCCAGACCCGTTGTATTTATCAGCCACGGCTTCAAAGGCTTTAAGGACTGGTCTTTCTTTCCGTATATCGCGGAGCGTTTTGCCGGGGAAGGCTTCTTCGCAGTCACCTTCAATTACTCCTGCAACGGAGTGAACGAACGGGATTTTGACGAGCTGGATAAGTTCGCACGGAATACTTATTCACGGGAGCAGGAGGATCTTGCCGTCCTGCTTCAAGCTCTTGAGTCGGGAACGCTGCCGCTCGCTTCATTCGCCGATCCGCGGCGTCTTTACTTGCTGGGTCACAGCAAAGGGGGAGGCGGAAGCATTATTTTTGCCTCTGAGCATCCTCAGGTGAAGGCTGTCGTCACTTGGAACGGGATTGCATCGGCCGACCTGTTCGACGATGCGTTTAAAGCTCAGATAGCCGAGCATGGCATTGCCTACGTAACGAATGTGCGAACGAAACAAGACATGCCGATCCAGGCGAGCTTCTATGAGGACTTGTCCCGCAATGCGGAGAGGTTTGATATCGTCCGCCGTTTGGCCGAATTAAAAATTCCGGTACTGCTGGTCCAGGGCGGTCAGGATTCTCCGCGCCTGAAGGAAGGGTTTGAACGGCTTCGCCAAGCTGCGCCTCAGCATCAAATCTTGACCATTCCTAGTGCAAATCATACGTTCGGGGCCGTTCATCCGTTTCAGGGCATAACAGAAGAACTGGAAACAGCATTAAAGGAGAGCATTCATTTTTTGAAGGAAATTTCATAGTATGAACAGACGGTGACGACAATTCATCAGTGAACGCAATGCCGCTTTGGAGCACACCGGAATGATCGAATCCCTCTTGTGCAGACAGTATTGGGCTAATATTACCCTATCTGTTCGTGAACACAAGAGGGATTCTTTGTCAGGCGCTGAGAGGTTATGATAAAGTCCACTCTCTGCCGTTGACGTGAAGCGTTTGGCTGGTGACAAAGCGGGAATCATCAAGCGAGGTAGAGGTAGACGTATGTCGGCACGAGCTCAAATGGCTGGGCCATCCGCTTACTCCCCGGAAGATTCATAGTAATGCCGTTTCAGGAAATCTACGAATGCTTTAACTGCAGAAAGCTTTGTATCATCCTCATAATAAAATGCCCAAAGGTTCCGCAATACCGCTTTTCCATCCATTAGTAAAGGATAAATAAACAGATCATCGCTCTTGTCTTTTTCCGACAGCAGATAGTGGGGGATGATGCCATAGCCTAACCCATTAAGTACCATCTCTTTGCAGGTTTCCAATTTGTCGACCTCCATACTGATATAAGGAGGCTGTGTAAAATAAGTCTGCCACCATTGCTCGATCGCTCTTTTGGCATCGGGGTCGGTCTGGTGGCGGATTCTTGGCAAATGAGGCAGATTTTCGAGGGAGACCTGCTTTTTTGAGATTAAGCAAAGCTGATCTGAGCCCATCCATATTTTGGCATCACCCCATTCATAATCCCCCCGGATGATCCCGATATGTAATTCTTCTTTGGTCAAATGCTCCAAAATTTGTACACTCCAGCCCGTTTGAACGTTAAATTGAACATTCGGGTAATGATCGTGAAAGTTTTTCAGAATGGTGGGGAGTTTATACTGTGCAAAGTTACTGGAAACCCCGAGTCTTAATTCCCCGCTAACCTGCTTTTTTAAGTCCTGCAGCTGATCTTTTAATTTCCGCAGTTCAATGACCATTTTGTTGGCATAGGCAATCAGATGCTCTCCTTCTTTCGTGAATTTGAGCTCTCTTTTTCCACGGACAAAGATTTGGATATCAAAATGCTCCCCTAACTGATTTAGCCGGTAGGTCAAGGCGGGTTGAGAAATATGCAACTTCTGCGCAGCTCTGGTAATATTTTTTTCTTGATATACAGCCTGCAAAACGCTCCAGTCTTTATCGTCCAACCTCAGCATCTCCTTTAAACCAGGTATATGTTTAAATTATAAAGAAAATATTCAGATAATAAAGAATATTTATATTTTATTGATTATTCTTAATGTACTATAATCAATACAAACAAGATCAAGCAAAAAAATCCAGTGGATAATCCGCGTCCGCTGCATGGAATTTGGAGATGAAAGAGGGGGATTGCTTGAACACAAGGAAAAAGGTCGTATCGCTTGATAAGCTTTCAGATAAGATGAAGCATTTAATCCAAAGTAAGCTTGATCCCGCTGTTGACATTGTGTTTTGTGAACAGGAAAGCGACAAGGACATCCATCTATCCTCAGCGGATGTTTTGATTACGTTTACAAAAGGGATATCCAAAGCGTGGCTTGAACAAGCGGCCCAATGCCGATTCATTCAAAAATTGGGTGCGGGTGTGAACAATATTGATTTAGAAACGGCAGCAAGAAAAGGGATTCCTGTAAGTAATACCAAAGGGCAGAATGCCCGGTCGGTTGCGGAGCACGCCGTCCTGTTGATGATGTCGGTTTATAAGCATATCATTACGGCTCATAACGAAATGGTATTAAATGGGAAATGGTTAAAGACGGAACTGCGAGACCGCTCTTACGAATTATCTCAAAAAAAGGTTGGGTTAGTCGGGTTTGGCGCTATCGGAAAAGAGGTCGCCAACCTTTTAAGGGGATTTCAATGCGAGATCCGTTACTATGATGTTAACCGCCTGTCAGACGAACAAGAAACGAAGACTAATGTAAGCTTTATGGAATTCGAACCGCTGCTTGCCGAATCGGATGTGATTTCCTTACATGTGCCATTCAATCAGCACACTTACCATTTAATCAATGAAGAAAATTTAAAGTTGATGAAACCGACGGCGATCCTCATTAATACCTGCAGAGGCGGCATCGTGGATGAACAAGCGCTGTACCAAAGTTTGAAGAACCGACAAATTCTGGGGGCGGGGCTCGATGTCTTTGAGAATGAACCCCTGGAACAAAACGATCTCTTGACCACATTAAACAATGTTGTACTTACCCCCCATATTGGTGGAGGAACGGTAGAGGCGATGGAGAACGTCGTTGACAAGGCCTGCCGTAATATTAATCATTTTCTGCTTAGCGGTACACCTTACGACGAAGCGGATGTGGTGAACTTGTCCACACTAAAGCTGTCAGGAAATCAACAAAAATGGTAGGAGGTTTATACAATGAGTATCAAAACTTCGGATATCTGTGATCAGTTTGCGGATCAAATCCAGATTTGTTCGACCGCATTTCAATCTTACGGCAATAAGAAAGCGTTTACAGGGAAAATATCTACAGTAAAGTTATACTCGAATGACAACCGAATTTTCATGGAGGCGATCGAGCAAGTGCCTCCGGGAACCGTCATCGTGCTTGATGGTATCCATGTCGCACCTTGTGCCTGGATGGGAGATCGAAAGGCCGGCATCGCGGCATCCAGGGGAATTACCGGGATCATAGTTCATGGTTTGGTGCGCGATATCGAAGGTCTGGCCAATCTGGATATTGGTATTTTGGCCTTGGGAAGTCATCCGTTAAGCAGCAGATTTGTCAAAAAAGAACAAAGGGGAGTTCGCGATGTGATCCTTGATTTTGGCAATGTCGATTGGGTTCCAGGCCATTATATTTATGCTGATCCCGATGGGGTCGTTATTTCAGAAAAAGAATTGAGAGTGTAAGGAGTGAGGATTCGAGCATGAATGTAGAACCCAATCCGGATGTCCTCAAGCTGCTGCAAAATCACAGATCAATACGAAAATTTAGAGACCAAAAAATATCGGATCCTGATTTAGTAAACATTATCACTTCCGCCCAAGCGGCACCTTCCTCAAGCCATGGGCAGTCCTATTCCATTATCGGAGTAACCGATCCGATCAGAAAAAAAAAATTGGCGGAATATGCCGGCAGCCAGCCCCAAGTGGAATCCTGTTCTCATTTTCTTGTTTTTTGTGCAGATTTATATCGGTTGGAAAAAATTGCATTGCAGCAAGGTGTGAATATGACAGCAGCGATCGAATCAACGGAGATGTTTATGGTTGCTACGATAGATGCCGCATTGGTCGCTCAAAATGCAGCCATTGCCGCCGAGGCGCTTGGCTTAGGGATTGTCTATACGGGAGGGCTGCGCAATCATCCGTATGAAGTAGCTCAACTGCTGGAATTGCCGAAGAGAGTTTATCCGGTATTCGGAATGTGCATTGGCTATCCCGGGGAGATTCCGGATCAAAAACCGCGGCTGCCGTTGGAAGCGATTTATTTTGAAAATAAATATAAGAGGTTTGAAGAGGTTAACAAGCATCTTCATCAATATGATGAAATCATGAGAGCCTATTATTTGAATCGAACCCATGGTATCCGATCCGAAACCTGGTCAGAAACCATGACCAACAAAAGAAAACGTCCGAGAAGAATGAATATGAAGTCTTTCTTGTCCGAACAAGGCTTTCCGCTTGCATAAAAAATAAGGGAGGTAATTGCTTTGATAGGAAAAATAAAATCCGTCATGGCTTCCGTCATCATTTTATCTCTTGCCTTCACCTTAGCCGCCTGTGGGTCACAAAGCCAAACCCAGCCGGCCGGAGGAACAGCAGATTCCCCTTCAACCCCGCCGGAGGATGACTATCCGAACAAACCGATCAACCTGGTTATTCCGTTCTCGCCTGGCGTAGCGGGAGACACCTTCTCCAGAACGTTTGCCAAGATTGCCGAAAAATACGTCGGTCAGCCTTTTGTTCCCGTTAATAAAGAAGGCGGAAGCGGTGCTGTAGGCGTATCCTACATGATGTCCCAGCCGGCCGACGGGTATACGATCACTTATCACTCTTCAACCTTTGCTTATACGATGGCTTCAGGCCAAGTGCCGTTCAAAACGAAGGATATTGTACCGATCGCAAGCATCAATGCTGATTATCAAGTGTTAGCCGTATTAAAGGAAAGCCCCTTTTCAACCTTTGACGACTTTGTCCGGTACGCCAAAGCCAATCCGGGGAAGCTGAAGGTATCCGGCTCCCAGACCAAGGGTACCAATCATGTTTTCTTATATAAAATCTTAAAAGAAGCAGGTATTGAGGCGAACTACATTCCTTACGACGGCGGCAGCAAGACATTGCTCGCCTTATTGGGCGGCAATGTGGATGCCTTGGTATCGTCCAGCTCGGTAGTCAATCAGCATGTTGACAGCGGTGAGGTTCGGATCTTAGCGGTTACCGGTTCAGAGCGCGCTCCGAACCGTCCGGATGTACCGACATTTAAAGAATTAGGCTTAACGAATATCGTTGATGAGAATTTATGGCGGGCCTTTTTTGGAAAGCCTGGAATTCCGCAACATCGGCTCGAAAAATTAAGCAAAGCCTTTGAACAAGTAATACAAGATCCGGAGTGGAGGAAATTTATGGAGACGGATCAGCAGATAGATTTTTATAAGAACACCGCTGATTTTACCGAGTATTTTAACAACTATGTTACCGATGCGGAAGAAGTGTTTAAAAACCTGGAGTAATCTGATACCGATATCTTTCCACTTTCACAGTTCAATTGGGGGAATTCCGGCTATGGAGTGGCGAAAGTTGAGATCAACAAGCCTGAAGCGGAGGCGAGGCAATGAGCTATAAAATAGCAAGTTACGTGTCCCTGATCTTTTTCTCCATGATAGGAATATTGTTTTTCAGGTCTTCGTTTTATTTACCGGCAGCATCGGGACAAACGATCGGACCTGAATATTTCCCGAGACTGCTCAGCATTCTTCTGATTATCTTTTGTATCATCAGTTGGATTACAACAAAGAAAAAAAAAGATGAGCGTGTTGAAATTGCGAATCTCCGCTACATTATTTTCACAGTCCTATTGAGTATTGTGTTTATCGGTCTGTGGCACATGTTCGGGTTATTTTATCTATTTGCATTCATCTACATGGCCATTTTGTTTTATTTCTATAATCAAGACAAACATAGTATAAAAAAGGCATTTAAATACTTGGCTATGGCGTTAGGATTGGCCGCCTTCTTATATGTGGTGTTTGATCGTCTGCTGAATTTTACAATCCGCTAACGGAGGATAAGCTATGTTTGATTTTCTTTACTATGATTTTTCGCAATTATTGACGTGGAGCAATGTATTCGCCATTATTTTTGGCACCTTGTTTGGGCTGCTTATTGGGGCATTGCCCGGACTTGGACCTACGGTAGGCGTAGCTTTGCTCCTGCCTTTAACCTATACGATGGATACGGTTCCGGCCATACTGATGCTCGTCGCTTTATATCAGGCCGCCGAGTATGGAGGCTCCATTACCTCCATAGTTCTGGGCATTCCCGGGACTGCAGCTGCCGTAGCAACCGTCCTTGACGGCAACGCCATGGCCAAGGACGGGTACCCAGGCAAAGCTTTGGCTTATTCCTTAATCCCGTCTACCATTGGAGGCCTCATCGGAATTCTCGCATTAATGATGCTTACGGTTCCTTTGACCAAGCTAACCATCAAATTTGCCGATCCGGAATTGTTCTTAATCGCACTTTTAGGTTTGATAAGCGTTGTGAGCTTAAGCTCCAGGGACATTCCCAAAAGTGTCATATCGGTCCTGTTGGGACTGCTCCTGGGGACAATAGGCTTAGACGTTTTTACCGGTTCCGCGAGATTTACGATGGGCAGCATTCATTTTATGGAAGGTCTCTCCTTGATTGCCGTCTTGACGGGTTTGTTCGCCATCTCGGAAGTTCTGAGCATGGTGACCGACGATTTGCGTAAGCGATATGTTACAAATACCCAAAACTTAAAGGTATCGCTGATCTGGAGTGAGCTGAAATCGGTATGGAAGAGCACAACCAAAGGATCCGTCATTGGGGTCATCGCGGGGATCATCCCGGGACTCGGGGCCAGTGCGGCTTCGTGGCTCGCCTATACGGAAGCGAAAAGAGTATCGAAAAATCCGGAAAAATTCGGGAAGGGTGAACCTAACGGCATTGCCGCTCCCGAGGCGGCGAATAACGCCGTCGTTGGCGGGAATTTAGTGCCTTTATTAACATTAGGGATTCCGGGATCCGCAACGGTTGCGGTGATTATGGGGGCTTTTATGATACAGGGAATTCAACCGGGGCCGCAAGTATTTAAAAATGAACCTGATTTGATATATGGGATTTTCTGGGGATTTTTTGCAGCCACCATATTAATGTATGTATTTGGCAAATATACCACCTCTGTTTGGGCCAGGCTGCTGACCATTCCTAATTATATCCTTATCCCCATCGTTTTTATTGCGTGTGTCATCGGCGCATATGCCCATAAGGAATCCCATTTTGACGTATGGTTAGCCCTTTTTATCGGACTCATTGGTTTCATGATCAAAAAATTGGATTACTCGTTTCCGGCCTTTATTTTGGCGTTTGTCTTAGGTCCCCTGATGGAAAGCAGCCTGAGACGTTCTCTTATGCTATCCGAGGGAAGCTACAGCATATTTATTTCGCGAGGCTATTCCATTGGGATCATTATACTTATACTGCTCATCGTTGGCGCCACAGTATATGGGAATTGGAAGAGGAAGAAAACGGCTCAAACAGATCGAGTGAACATGTGAGTTGAGATTCATTTCATACCAATCGGTACAGGGGAGGAAAGGTACATGGCGTCAAAGTACAGAATTGTAGATGTGGATGCGCATTATCACGATGATCCAAGAGCGGTGCACAAATACTTGGAAGAGCCGTGGAAGAGCCGAATTCGGGATTGGAGCGGGAAGTATTTTTTGCCGGTCAGCGGTGGGTCGGTTGGTGATCCTTTAATGGGGGGCCGCATTCGAATAGGCGCACACAAAAATGATATGTCGAAAAGAACCCTGGGTATCTCCTCTACAAGAGAAAGCATAAGAGAAACGATGGAGTTTCTGGATTTTGAAACGATTGTGATGGTGCCGACCTATATGCTTCATTGCGGGAGAATCAACGATAAAGGCCGTGCCGTCGCTCTAGCCAACGGCCATGCGGACTATATGTTAGAGGAGATGGCCGATCCGGAGCATGGTATTTATTGTGCGCTTCCCGTGCCTTCACAAGATCCGGAAGAGGCAAGAAAATTAATTGAAAGGGTCGGTGCCGAGCCCGGATTTTGCGGAATTATTATTGTGACGAACGGACCGAATCCGCCGCTTGGGGATCGTTACTATGATCCGATATATGATGCTGCGGAACGGTTTCACCTTCCGTGTATCCTTCACAGCGGGTTTGCGGGACCAGATGACAATACGTACGCAAAAGGCTTGGAAAAATGGGTGGAGAGCCACAGCCTGGATTTTGTGTTCAGCAATATGATTCAGTTGACCAGTGTTGTGATGCAGGGCGTAAAAGAACGTTTCCCTACATTGGATTTTATTTTCCAGGAATCCGGTGTTTTCTACATTCCGCAAATGATGTACAGATTGGATAACGAATACATGCGGCGCAGGGCGGAAGTGCCGTTACTGAAAAAGCTGCCGAGTGAATACATTAAGGATTTTTATTATGGAACCCAACCTTTGGAGCTGCCCGGCAATATGAACCATCTCAAAATGGTATTCGAAATGATCGATGCACCCAATACGTTAATGTATGCATCGGATTATCCTCACTATGATTGGGATCATCCAACATGTATCGAGCGCTTGACGTTCCTTTCCGAGGAAGACAAATTCAAAATTCTTGGAGAAAACGCAAGAAAAGTTTTGCGGTTTAAGGAGGAATAACATGAGCACACATTATTTATGTCCTGCGGCGGATATTACGGTTGGAAACCATCGGGTCTTCCGGATTGGACGCCACTCCTTCGGCGTGTTCAAAGTAGAGGGAAGCTATTATGCGCTGCGAAATTACTGTCCGCATCAGGGAGGACCGCTTTGCGAAGATGCCGGTGTATTTGATCGGATTGATGCGGAGGTCGCGGATAATCACAAAGTGAGGGAATTTATATCCGTAGAAAAAAATTTGATTGCCTGCCCCTGGCACGGTATCGAATTTGATGTCCGGACAGGAGAATGCCTGGTCAGAAGCGATTGGAAAGTCAAAACCTATAAAGTTCAACCGGATTCTGAAAACAACCTGCAGATTGAACTGCCGGACTGATCGCTTTGCCAGCTTCGTTGTCTGTTAACAAAGATTGGTTAAAGGAGGCTCGTATGGATAAGGTCTATACCATAAGCTGCTCCGATTATATCAATATGGGAAAAGAGATATTGAGCCATGCCGGAGTTTCCGGGGAACATGCGGAGATATTAATGTCACATTTGCTGGATTCGGATGAAAAAGGAATTTATACACACGGTTTTTATCGATTGCCTACGTATTTAAAACAAATCAAACGGGGAAATATTAACCCGCAGCCCCATATCCAAACGCTCAAGAGCGGTCCGATTGTCCAATTGCTGGATGGCGATAACGGGTTAGGAGCCATCGTCAGCTATTATGCGATGCAGCAAGCGATCAAAACAAGCAGCCAGCGAGGGATTGGCGTTGTCGGCGTGAGGAGAAGCAGCCACTTTGGCGCGGCCGCCTATTATGCGGAGATGCCTGCGAGATCGAACCAAATCGGCATTGTATTCTCGAATGCATCTCCGGGGATCGCACCGACGGGCAGCTTGAAGCCTGTTCTTGGCAACAATCCATGGTCGATTTCCGTACCGACAAATTTGAACCATCCGATTACTTTGGATATCGCGAACAGTGTAGCAGCAAGGGGCAAAATCCGGCTTGCGGCCTTGAAGGGGGAGTCGATTCCATTCGGTTGGGCCATTAATAAATATGGCGAACCGACCACCGATCCGCAAGAGGCGTTGGAGGGCGCGATTTTGCCGATCGGAGATTACAAGGGTTATGGGATTACACTGATGATTGATATTTTGTCGGGAGTCCTCACAGGGGCTAATTTCGGCGATCAAGTGCCGGGCGTTGAAGAGGACGGGATACGAAATAACGGCCACCTGTTTATCTCGTTAAACGTCGAAGCGTTAATGGACCTTACGGAGTTTAAACAGCGGGTGGACGAATTAGTGCGTATTGTGAAAGCGGCTCCCAAGATCCGTGAGGAGACGGAGATTCTGCTTCCCGGGGAAAGAGAATGGACGCGCAAGCTGGGCCGAAATCAAGCGGATGTAACTATACCGGAACAAATGTTTGGTGTAGTCGCTGCTCTTTGTAGTGAATATGCTGTCCGCTTGCCGGAAGTCAAATGACACACATATGATCCTTTCCGGACAATGCGGATCAATGTTGAAGCAGGAAAAGCTTCATCGATATGGAGGTTCAACATCGCAAGTAGATCATAAATCTTGTTGCGGCAGGTGAGTGAATGTGACCATCGATTACCAAATGCTCATCCATGGACAATGGGTGGACAGCTCAACGAAAGAGCGTTTTCCGACCAGCAACCCGTTTAACCAGGAGATCTGGGCGACTATTCCTCAAGCTTCTGAAGACGATGTGAGTCAAGCGATTGAGGGGGCGCGCAAAGCCTTTGATACATCATGGAAAAAGGTAAGCGGGCTGCAGCGGGCGCAGCTATTGATGAAATTGGCCGACCTGCTGGATGAGAATGCAGCCCGAATAGCTGGTATAGAAACGACGGACAACGGAAAAGTCATCCGTGAAACCAGAAATCAGATGCATTTTGCAGCACGAAATTATCGCTTTTTTGCAGGCTACGCCGACAAATTAAACGGCGAGGTCATTCCGTTAGACAATCCTTCGTTATTTGATTACACCTTAAGGGAGCCGCTTGGTGTAGCAGTGCTGATTACCTCATGGAATTCACCGATTGCTCTGTTAACGAACAAATTGGCTCCTGCTCTGGCTGCAGGGAATACGGTCATCATCAAGCCATCCGAGCATACGAGCGCTACGACGCTGGAATTCGGCAAGCTCATTCAACAAGCCGGCTTTCCCGATGGCGTGGTCAATATCGTAACGGGAGATCATCGGGTTGGCAATTTCCTAACCCGGAACCCTGCTGTGAACAAGATTAGCTTTACGGGCGGTGCGGAAACAGGGAAGCTTATTGCCCGAAATGCGAGCCAACATCTGATCCCCGTAACCCTGGAGCTGGGCGGGAAATCTCCCAATATCATCTTCGATGACGCGGATATTAACGCAGCCGTGATCGGAGCTGTCGCCGGCATCTACGGGGCAAGCGGTCAAACCTGCATTGCCGGATCGCGTCTGCTGGTACAGCGCTCCGTGTACGATGAAGTCATCCAAAAAGTGGTAGATAAAGCCCGAACGATCCGGTTAGGCAATCCGCTCAACCCCTCAACCGAGATGGGGCCGGCCGCCAACAAGCCACAGTACGATCGAATCCTTTCCATGATTGAGAAGGGTAAGGAGGATGGGGCCAAGCTGGTGTACGGCGGTCATCCTGTCTCGGAAGGCGAGATGAAGCATGGTTATTTTATTGCTCCAACGATATTTGTTGACGTGCAAAATCACAGTACTATTGCGCAGGAAGAGATTTTTGGACCGGTCTTAAGTGTCATTCCGTTTGAGGATCAAGAGGAAGCGGTGAAGATTGCCAATGAATCCAGGTATGGATTGGCATCGGGGATTTGGACCTCCGATGTCAAACGGGTGCATCGATTGGCCAGACAAATTCAAGCCGGAACGGTTTGGGTGAATACGTACAGAACTTCGGCAGCGCAAGCGCCTTTTGGCGGAGTCAAAATGAGCGGGTACGGGAGAGAGAGGGGCTGGCATGCGTTAATGGATTACACTCAGATAAAAAATGTCATGATTAATCTGTCCGACGATGCACGTGACCCTTTTTCCATGCAAACCTAACGAGGAGTGAGCCAATGAAATTAGGAGAAGCAATCATCAAAAAACTAGGAAATTCGGAGATCGACACGGTATTTGGCATACCCGGGGGCGGCAGCAGCTCGGATTTGCTCTGTTATATGGGCGACCACGATATGAAATTTGTTTTGACGCAAAATGAAACCACGGCAGCGATCATGGGCAGTGTGTATGGTGAGGTTACGGGAAAAACAGGTGTTTGCCTGACGGATTTGGGACCGGGAGCGTTGTCCATGTCCACCGGTTTAGCCTATGCTTTACTCGATCGTGCGCCATTAATTACGTTAAGCGACAGGTACGGCAGTGAAAATGTGGATTATGCGCTGCGCCAAAAAATTGTTCATACGGACGCCTTTAAACCCCTCACGAAGCTTTCAAGCAGTTTATCCGTTTCGAATTGGAGCAGTATGCTGCACAGAGGATATACCGTGGCAATGACGCCGAAAAGAGGACCGGTGCACTTTGATATTCCGAATGATCTTATTCATCGGGAAGTGGATGAGGATATAGAAAGCTTATGCCAAGAGGCGAATCTTCTAACCGCTGACGAGACCCGGTTGAAAACCGCTGCGTCTCTTATTCAAAAGGCAAAATTCCCCGTAGTGATTGTGGGCTTAACCATCAACAACGGAAATGGGAGCCGATATGAGCAGTTAAGGAAATTTGTCGAGGCCTATCAAATTCCCGTTTTCAAAACGGCTAAGGCGAAAGGGGCTTTATCCGATCGGCACGAGCTTTCCTTGGGCGTATTCATGGGTGGAAGATTAGAGACCGAAATTATGGAAAAATGCGATTTGATTGTAGCGATCGGTCTAGATCCTGTGGAATTGCTTCCTAAAAAATGGAAATATCGTCAGCCGGTGATCTATATCAGCGATGATCCGAACGATCATGAGATGTATCGTACGGAAGCGGAGGTGATTGGCGATATTGGGATATCCTTAAAGTTTATCGGCAATTATATGGCGGATTGCAACAATCAGTGGCAGCTTCATGAAGCAGCCCGATATCGCCAACGGGTAACATCAGCCTTAGAGACAAGTGGAACTGTGCTAACCGCTGATCAAGTGATTCGTATTTCTCAGGAGGAATTGCCCGCGAATGTTTTGATGACGACAGATGTTGGAGCCAGCAAGCTGTTGGTGATCGAATTGTGGGAGTCCCTTCATCCTCAATCTTTTTTTATCTCTAATGGCCTGGCAACCATGGGTTTTGCTTTGCCGGCAGCTATGGCGCTGCAGCATGTGTTTCCTGATAAGGTGGTAGCTTCGCTGACAGGCGACGGCGGTTTCATGATGAGGCTACCGGATATCGCTACTGCCGTTCAAAATCGATGGCCGGTGATCTCCATCGTTTTCTCAGACCGCCGACTTAGTCTGATGGATGTCAAACAGGTGAAGAAGGGTTACAATCAACCGTTTGGAACGGAGTTTGTGTCTCCTAATTACGTTAAATTCGCAGAAAGCTTCGGAGCCAACGGCTGGCGTGCAGAAACGGAGGAGGAACTGAGACAAGCCATACGATATGCGCTGGCTTCAACGAACGGTATGCCATCCATCATAGAAGCTCGAATCGATCCTTCATCCTACCACAAACAATTTGAAGCGATCAGAGAATTATAGGAATTATCTTTCATTTATTAAAAATACAAGAGCGGCAGCACCTTGCTTATGCACGTAAGAGGCTGCTGCTCTATTTTAATTGTTAGGGATAGTGAGACGAAAGGCTACAGGAAGAGTTTAAGTGCGTCATTTTCTGATTTCCAAAAAAGTATCAAAATCCTTCCATTGGGGAAAATAGTGAAGCATCATTCAGCCTATCGAGGGGATTTGATTTGTTGGACCGGATCATTCGTTATTTTCCAAATATTTTTACCTTATCTAATTTAGGCAGCGGCATCGTTGCTTTAGTTTTCATTGTCAATCATCTGCCGCTTATCGCTACCCTGTTCGTTGTTTTGTCAGCCGTATTTGATATGCTGGACGGCAAAATAGCACGCAGTCTCAAAGTGACCAGTGAATTTGGGGTGGAGCTTGATTCCTTGGCGGATATCGTCAGTTTTGGGGTTGTTCCGGCATTAGCGCTTTATGAAACCATCCCTCATCAAGCTGCATCGACGATGGCTTTAATGGTATTCCCCATAGCGGGTGCTCTTAGATTGGCCCGTTTCAATACACGCCCCACCAAAGGATATTTTGAGGGTCTGCCGATTCCGGCGGCGGGTTTACTCGTATGTTTTTTGTTATGGTTTCCCGTCTTGTATGGCTTTACGGCCTACGCTGCTCTGGTTCTATCGATTCTAATGGTCAGTAAAATACGGATCAAAAAGGTATAGCCGGTCATCCCAAGTTCTATTTCGCGAATGGAATTTGCGGATTGTCCTGCGCTGATTTAAGTGATATTATAAGTTTATTAACATATCATATGAGTTGGTGATGATGATTAAGGAGCTGGCAAGTACCAAAGTTTTGAATGAATTGACCCGAAGGATTGAGCAGGAAGAGTGGAAGTCCGGACAGAAGCTGCCTTCACTGGCCGCCGTAGCCAAAGAATTTCAGGTCGGCGTCTCCACCGTACGTGAGGCACTGCGCATCTTGGAAAACAAAGGGTATATTCTCATTGAGCACGGCAGAGGAATGTTCGTACGCAATCCAAACTGCTGGAAACAGGAAACCGCATGGGATCTCACTCGGCTTTCTGTAGGAGATATGTTTTCCCTGCAGGAATTCCGGGCCGTTCTTGAACCGGAAATGGCAGCGCTTGCAGCGGAAAGAGCCACTCCCGGACAAATGGCGAATATAAAGGCGGCCGCTTCAAAAATGATCGAAGATGTAGCCAACAATGAAGATTATTTCGAAGCAGATATTGCCTTTCACGAATATATCGCCGAGGCCTGCTCGAATGAAGTCATGGCTCAGGTGATGAAAGGGATCTCGGACTTGCTTCTGGAGAGCCGCAGGAAAACCACGCGTATTCCCGGAAGCGCCGAGAGAGCGGCACATTTTCACATGCTGATTGCATTGGCCATAGAGCAGAGAAACAGCGCGCTTGCCAAAGAGATGATGAAGGCGCATCTCCAGGATGTTCGTCAGGATTCGATGAAGCTCAAGGAAGGCTGGCTAGCCGCCGCCGAATTGAATCCAAGGAAGGGGAGGAAAGATCATGATAACAATCAGAGGGTTTAATCCGTATCAGGGCAATGTGCAGGGGAAGGCGAACGAGCCTATTACGGTAGCCGGGCTGCTGGACCGTGCACGCCGCGGTCTCGGCGGGAAATACGAAGGCGGGGAGCCGGATTGGACGCTTGACAACATTTATGACCGGCTGGAGCACAATTCTCCGAGGATCGCCATTATCGGCGGCTCCTCCGATCATCCGGCCCACATTCTGGACCATGAGACGGTGTACAAAGCTGCTTTGAAAATATGGCAGGAAGGCGGAGTGCCGTTTTATTTCAGCACGCCGGTGCTTTGTGACGGAACAGCGCAAAACAACATGGGAATGTCTTATTCATTACAGAGCCGCAACGCGATTGCGGAAATCGTGGTAAATCAAATGGAAGCGCAATCATACCACGGGGCTTTCGTGATTCAGGGTTGCGATAAGCAGCCGCTGGGCGTATTAAGCGGGCTTGCTCATCTGGACCGGGTCCGGCGCAATCGCGGCGAGCATCATGTGTTTGCTACCTTTGCCCCTTCCCACGTGCTCAAGGGGGGAACGATTCCGGATGATTTGAAGCTGGAATTGGCGGAGTTGGTATCCCAGGCCGCCGCAGCGGGATATGACGATATAGCCGCCGACATTGAGGATGCGGTGAGCTATATCCTTCAGTGCTCCTCGAACACCTCATTCCAAGGGGTTTTTGAACGCGCCGTCAAATGCGGACTATTGACTGAGGAACGGCATAAGGATTTTGAAAAAAGGCTGGCGGTAAGCACGTGTGACGCCAAGGGCGGCATCTGTGCGTTTCATGGAACGGGAAACAGCTCCCGGGACGTTACGGCAGGGTTCGGTATGGTATGTCCGGAGCTGGAGCTGCTGACGGAACCGCCGACACAGGCTCAAGTCAATAAAGCGATCGAATCCTTATTTTCCATCATTGACCGTCCGGAATGCAGCGTAAGTGAATTGCTTCGGGCCAATATCGCCAATGTGATCCGGATCCACAGTTCCGCAGGAGGTTCCACCAACCTAATGATGCATATTGTCGGGGCGATGATCTATGCCGGATTTGACTTTACGCTGGAAGACATGGAACGCATTGCTGCCGAACATCCGATTCCCGATTTATTCGATTACAGCCTGACCGAAGGCAGAGATATTTATGCATTGGCGCAGCAGTGCTGCTCGGGTCAAATCCGCGGCATGGAGACGCTGATCTATGAGCTTACAAGAAACGGGGTTCCGATGGCTTTGGATGCGCCGACGGTAACAGGCCAAACCTGGAGAGAAAGGCTGTCCCATACCGAAGGCTTGAGCGCGGACGGCGTGAAGGACAATCCCATCATCCTGAGCAGGCCCAGACGCGGCTTCAGCGGCGTCGATGTCCTCCGGGGAAACTTTTTCAACCATGCAGTGGTTAAAATCAGCGGGATGCCTACAAAGCAGCTGGATCAATTCGACGATAAGATCGCGTTTGTGCTTTACTTTGAAAATGAAGAAGAAGCGAATCATCGGTTATTGGACGTGAACATGCTGGATCGCCTAAAGGCCCAAAGAAGCTTCGGGCTAGAACATTTGAAGCGGATGGCTTCCTACAACGCATCCGTTTCTTTGGAAGCGCTGCAAGCGTTGAGCTATGATGAGCTGTTCGACCGGATGATTCGGGAGGAATGGCTCAGGCTGGCGGTCATTATATCCGGTCAAGGCCCGGAAGCATTCGGAATGCCGGAAATGATGACGCCGATGCAGCATATTAACGCACACCGTCAGTTAAAGCGTTTGACGACTCTAATCAGCGACGGCCGTTATTCGGGAGTGACATTTGGCGCTGCTGTAGGGCATATGACTCCGGAAGCTTTTCATGGCGGCGGGCTGCTGTATCTGCAGGAGGGAGATCTGCTGCATTTGCAGTTCCGCAAGAAGCGCATCGATCTGCTGAATCCCGGGAGCTTTGCTTCGGGCCATATCGTACAGGATGCCGGAGAGCTTCGGTCGGAGCGGACGGAGCTGGGATTATCCCGGATGGAGCAGCTGCGTAAAAGACAAAAGCGCGTGGCGGCATCGAACCGGCTGCGCGATTGTACGGATGCGTCCCGCGGCGTAGTTCCGATGGGAGTCGCGTTGGACGCGGAGTTGAAATGGATTTAAAATGGTTTGGTTTGTATTGACGTGTTTAAAAAATGATGATAAGGTATCATTAAAATATTTAATACATTAATGTTTATTCGAACAGATATGAAGAGCGTACCGGTAAACCGGAGGCATGGGGAATCTTATCCTCATGCTTTTTTTATTATCCGAATCGGTAAGGTTGTTCCGACGCAAGAAGAGATGAAGTTGGTTCAACAAAAAAAAGGTAAAGGTGATAGGATGGACTTGCGGACGATAAAAACGTTTCAAACGATTGTCAAGCTGGGAAGTTTTCAACGAGCGGCGGAAGAACTCAAATATGTGCAATCCACCATAACGATGCATATCCAAAAACTTGAATCCGACCTGGGCGTCAAATTGCTTGAACGCAGCAAGAAAGTCTGCTTGACGGAGGCGGGACGTTTGTTTCATGAGAAGGCGGATCTGCTGTTAAAAGATTATGAATACCTTCAAAGCGCCATGACGGAATGGATTCAGGGGGAAGCGGGTGTGGTTCGGTTAGGTGTAATGGAACCTGCGGCCAGCTATCGGCTGCCCAAAATCCTTGCTCCATTCATGGAACGCTATCCCAAGGTGCAAATCAGCATTCAAATCGGCAATACGTACGTGTTGCGGGAAATGCTGATTGAGGGCAAAATTGATTTGGCCATATGCAGTGTACCGGATACAGGTTTGGGAACCACGTTTGAGCCGCTTTTCGCAGAAAAGGTTGCGCTGCTTGTTCCCAAGCAGGACGATCTTGCGGGGAAACATGAGATTTATTTAAAAGACCTGCGGGGCAAACGGCTGCTGCTTACGACTACGATTTGTCCATACCGAAAAAAATTGGAAGCGGCATTGCTGGAAAAAGGCGGAAGCCCGTATTTTGGTATTGAAATCAGCACCATGTCCGCATTGAAATATTATGTTCAAGCCAATTTTGGCATTGCGGTGGTTCCGATCATTACAGTAACGCCTCCCCCGGAAGGAACGGTGCTAAAACCAATCCATGATTTGGATACCGGCCTGGTGACAGGCATTTTGCTGAAGTCTGATTATAAGGCACTTGGATCTGCAGGAGAAAAGCTGATCAGCACGTTAAGGGACGGTTTGCTAAATCAAAAATGCGATCAAATTACGGGAGTACAGAATAAAGAAGTTCAAAATTTTTGAAGCTTTTGTTCTTATTTATCAAATTTACAAATCTGATGAATTATTGTATGCTTATATTAACCCGATCGGATAACTGTGAAATTCTGCCGGACAACCGGAGATGAAAGACTTGCTTGATTGAACACATGATTATACATTTTCGGATCCACCGGACCCCCCGGAGACCCAGCATACTTGTTATGTTGGCGTCTCTTTTTTATTGCAGTCAAATTTTTGTTTTCCGGGATGGATGCCTGGGGAGGTTGGCTTTATGAATTTCAAACGAAAAAGAAAGAAGCGCAGCATGATCTTATCCGTTATCGCTCTGTTCACGCTATCCATTATGTTGATCGGCTGCGGGACCGCAAATAACAACAGTCAAGCATCCGGCGGGCAGACCGCCAAACCGAATGCGGAAAAATCGGTCCTTCGGATCGGTTATCAAAAGTCGGGAACATTGATGGTATTGAAGGCCAAAGGCGAGCTGGAAAAAAAATTGGCTCCATTTGGAACGAAGGTCCAATGGTCTGAATTTAACACAGGCATTTCAGTCATGGAGGCGCTGGGCACCGGGAGCATTGACTTCGGCATCGCCGGCGATGCGCCGGTATTGTTCGGACAAGAGCGCGGTCTGCCGTTTCTGTATGTAGCCAGTGAACCGTCCAGTCCGCAAAGCGAGGGCATTCTGGTAAAAAAGGATTCGCCGATCCAGACGATCGCCGATCTGAAAGGCAAAAAAGTAGCGTTCAACAAGGCGTCGATTTCCCAGTATTTGATCAATGAGGCGCTTGCTTCGGTCGGATTGACGCTGAATGATATCGAACCGGTTTACTTGGCTCCTCCGGATGCACGCATCGCTTTTGAACGGGGAAGTGCGGATGCCTGGGTCGTTTGGGATCCCTTCTTCTCGGCAGCCGAGCTTGCCGGAAATCGGGTTCTGGCCGATGGGAAAGGGCTCGTCATTTACAGAACGTTCTACCTGGGAGGAAAAGAGTTCGCTGAAAAGCACCCCGAGGTGCTGCAAGCGCTGGTTCAGGAGCTCCAAAACATCAGTGAATGGATTAACCAAAATCCGGGGGAAGTCGCCAAATTGCTTGCTGCGGAAACGCAGCTTGACGTGGCGGTCTGGGAACAATCTTTGCGGAGAAGGCCTCTCACCATCAAGCTGATCGATGAGGAAATCATACAGGATCAGCAGAGCGTTGCAGATACATTCCTGAAGATCGGACTTGTTTCCAAGAAGATCAACGTCAGGGAAAATGTCTGGATACCGAAAAATCAGTAAGCAGTTAGAGGTCAAAGGGGTGAAGCCCTTCTATGGGAACGAAATTTCTGGAGCTGCCGGAAGCGGCTGCACTTATACATCATGGGGATACGGTAGCGATCAGCGGCAGCATGGAGATGTCGCCCATGGCTTTGCTGCGCGAACTGATCCGCTCCGGGGCCAGCGGCCTGCACCTCCTATGCAGCGGATCGGCGGCCATTAACGCCGATCTGCTGATTGGTGCCGGATGTGTGGAGACGGTGGAAGCGTCGCAAATCATCCTGGGAGAGTTCGGCTTTGCTCCCCATTACCGCCGTGCGGTGGAGGAGGGGCGGCTGCAGGTTCGCGAACACGCTTGTCCGGCTATGGCCGCTGCGATTCAGGCGGGTGCCATGGGGCTTCCGTTTATCCCCGTTCCAGGGTTGCTGGGAACGGACTATTTGCAGGTCAGAGATGATTTTCGTCTCATTCGCAACCCTTATCGGCCGGAAGAGGAAGTCGTCGTGGTACCGGCTATCCGTCCGGATGTGTGTATATTTCACGCTTACCAGGCGGATACGCAAGGCAACGTGGTCGCCAGCAGGCTGCAGAACAACCGGCTGCTTGCCCAAGCCTCGCGCCATGTCATTGTGACGGTAGAGGAGGTGGTGGCTCCCGGGGAATTGGATCGTGAAAAGGGAACGTTCATTCCGGCGCTGTACATCCATACTGTGGTAGAAGCGCCATTCGGAGCCTACCCGACAAGCTGTCCAGGCTTTTACCCTGCGGATGAAGCCCATATGCAAACTTATTTGAAAGCGGCCGGACATCCGAACGAGTTTGAAAAGTACTTGCAGCAGTATGTGTTTTCTTACACGAGGCACGAGGACTATTCCGTTTACTGCAGCCGTAAGGAGAGTCAGCATGAAATACTCGACTGAAGAATTCATGATTTGTGCTTTGGCCCGCGAGCTTCATGACGGGGAAACGATCGCCGTAGGCAACAGTTCTCCGGTGCCGGCGGCGGCGGCCCTGCTGGCCAAAGAAACCCATGCCCCCCGCGCCCAAACCTACATCATGGGGTATGAGCGGGAATGGCCGTTTGAGGGGACCAAGGAATTTTTCGATTACATCCAGCGCGGCCTTGTCGATGTGTTCTTCTTGAGCGGGGCCCAAATCGACTGTTGGGGCAATATCAATTTACATGTCATCGGCGACTATGCCCGCCCGAAGGTCAGGCTTCCCGGAGGTGCCGGTTCATCTATGGTGTATTACCGCTGCAAAAGGATTTTCCTTTTTAAAACCGACCATCATGCAAAGGGGTTTCCCGAACGATTGGATTTTGTCAGCAGCAGCGCTTCTCCTGATTTCCGGCAGGAGGGCGCTGGGCGTCTGGAAGCAGTATATACCCCGCTTGCCGTACTGAGGCCCGCTCCGCTTACGCGCCGGCTGCAATTGTCCGCGATCGCGCCGGGAACGACGGCAGAAGAAGTGCAGGGGAAAACAGGCTTTGATCTGGGGATCGAAGGCGACGTTCCGCGCATCGAAGCGCCGTCCCCGCAGCAATTGGATGTTTTGCGAAGCAAAGTGAAAGCGGCGCTTCAGGAAATTTATCCCGCATTCGTTAAAGGAGGAATTGGAAATGGTTGAATTTATTACGATGGCGCCTACCTTCGGGGACGGCCAGTACGTGGGAACTTCCAATTACAATGCTCAAAGGCTGGACGCATGGAGCACGACGGCCGAACGCGAGCCTACCCTGGAATACATCTCACGCATTGCGCAGGCGGCGGAGAAGGGCGGATTCGGCACGCTTCTGCTTCCGACCGGCAGCAGCTGCCTCGATTCGTTGATCATCGCAACGGCGCTGATTCCCGCCACGGAACGGCTCCGCTTCCTGTTCGCCGTGCGCCCCGGCTTTACCGCCCCGTCCGTGTTTGCGAGACAGTTTGCCAGCTTTGACTACTTGTCCGGTGGCCGTGCCCTGGTCAATATCGTTACCGGAGGGTCTCCCGCCGAGCTTGCCGGCGACGGCGATTTTTTGGATCACGCTACCCGCTATCGGCGTACCGATGAGTTCATTCGGGTATTGAAACGTTTGTTTAGTGAAGAAAACTTCGATCACGAAGGTGAATTTTACAAGCTAAAAAATGCGTCTCTCTATCCGAAGCCGATTCAGAAAAATCCGGAGATCTATTTCGGGGGCGCCTCGGAAGCCGGCCAAGCGGTCGCGGCTTCCGTCGCCGATGTCTATATGATGTGGGGGGAGACGCTGGACAATATCCGCGAACGAATCGGGGAGATCCAACGGTTGGCGGCCGTTCGCAATCGGAAACTCAGCTACAGCATTTCATTCCAGGTCGTCTTGGGCGATACGGAGGAGCAAGCGTGGGAAAATGCCAATCATCTGATCAGCAAGGCCGATCCCGCCGTCATTCAGAAGAAGGCGGAAGCCAGCGACAAAGGCGAATCCGTCGGTCTGAAGCGTCTGCATCAACTGATGCTGGATTCCAAGGAAAATCATTTCCGGATCGGTCCGAATTTATGGGCCGGGCTGACCCAGGTGCTCAGCGGCAATTCCATCGCCTTGGTCGGCACACCCGATCAAGTAGCGGACCGGATCGTAGAATATGTCGGCCTGGGATTCGATAAAGTGCTGCTTAGAGGGTTTCCGCACCTGGAAACCATTGAGGCCGTTGGAAGAGATGTGATTCCAAGAGTGCATGCGAAGCTGCAAAAAAATGAAATACCATCCGAGAGAGGTGTACTTCACTAATGAGCACAGCATACGGTTTTAAAGAGTTGGAGGCCGACATTCGTTCCGTTCTTTCCCGAACAGGCGATTTCCGAACCATTGTGGATGAAGTTCGCCCATTTTTACAAACTTTGCTGCAATCCGACGAACTCCTGCCTGAAAGGTATCAGCAGCCATTACCGCACAAATATGCCCAATATTTGTTGTATAAGCCCGAGGATGAAGCCTTTTCCGTGATCGCCTTCGTATGGGGGCCCGGACAGGTAGCCCCGGTGCACGATCATTTGGTATGGGGGCTGGTCGGCATCTACAAGGGAGCGGTGGAAGAGAAGCGTTACCGGAGAGTGGATCATGGGGAAGCGGCTCCGAGGCGCTATACGCTTGAGGAAGTGGGAACGGTGCATGCCACGAAGGGCGATATCTCCTTCGTTTATCCTCCGGATTACGATATTCACGGCGTGTCCAATCCACATAGCGAAGTGGCGGTTACTATCCATGTATACGGCGCTGATATCGGCAAGCAGGAGCGGCACATCCACGATCCCGCAACGGGCGCTTTGCGTGATGTGGTCACGAAGCATGATAATGACGTGCCGATCTATGCCGATGTGTAGAAAGGGAGGTGTGATGCAATCATGAGCACATTACAGGGAGGGCCGCTTTCGGGGCTTAGGGTCATCGAGTTCGGGCAGATCGCGGCCGGCCCGTTCACAGGCATGCTTCTGGCTGATTTGGGAGCCGACGTGGTGAAGGTGGAAAGACCTGACAGCGGAGACGGCATGCGCGATTGGCCGCCTTTCTTTGTGAATGAACAGGGAGAGTCCTACAGTGCAAACTTCGCCTCCCTTAACCGCAACAAACGAAGTATTACGGTCGATTTCAAGGACCCGGAACAGCTTGAAGCTTTGCGGAAATTGTGCGGAAAGGCCGATATCATTATCGAAAACTACCGTCCCGGGGTGCTGCGGAAGTTTGGCTTGGGTTACGATGCGCTGTCGGCGGAAAATCCCGGACTGGTCTACTGCTCTATCTCCGGATACGGCCAAGAGGGCCCGTATGCGCAGAAGGGCGCTTTTGACGTGACGATTCAGGCGATCAGCGGCTTGATGAGCGTCACCGGAGAAGAAACCGGTACACCTGTCAAATGCGGAGTGCCGATAGCCGACTTTGCCGCCGGACTTTACGGTGCTTACAGCATCGCCGTTTCCATCCTGCAAGCGAGTCAAAGCGGTAAAGGCGCCTATATCGACTGCTCCATGCTCGGCAGCGTCCTTGGTATTTCTGCGCTGCAGCACAGTGAATATTACGGCAACGGGATCTCTCCCAAGCGGCTTGGGACCGCCCATCCGCGCAACGCCCCGTACCAGGGGTTTTACGGAAGCGACAAACCGTTTGTGATCGCCGCAGGCAATGACAAGCTGTGGAGGGAAGTATGCGAAGCCGCCGATCGCCCCGAGCTTATTGACGATCCCCGCTTTGTGACGCAGACCCTCCGTGCTAAAAACCAAAAGGAGCTGGCTTCTTTGCTGCAGCAGTCCTTTTCGCGGAAGACGGCCGGGGAATGGCTGAAGGAGTTTGACCGAAGAGGCGTACCGTGCGCGCCCATCAACGATTACGAGGACATTTTGCATGATCCGGCCGTTCATCAAATCGGGCTGGTGAAGGATTTGCAGTTACCCAACGGATTAACAACCCGGACGGTTCCGTTCCCGGTCAAGGTGACCGGCTACGATTTTTCCGTATACCGCCATCCTCCGCAAAGGGGCGAGCATACGGAAGAAGTTTTCAAGGAATGGCTTGACGCAGTCGACCCTTAAACGGGACTGCCGGCTTGCGGAAGAGATATCTGAAGAGGTCCGTTACCTATCGGACGCTTATGGGAACGAATGTTGGAAGAAGGGGGGCTCCCGTTTGGCAAAGACTTTGCTAAAAGATGTACCGTTGACTGAAGATGTCCCAATCAAGATCCTGGCAAACGATGTCGGGTTTGGCTATGGTCATCAGGACATTTTGCAAAATATTGATTTTACCGTTCGCGAAGGGGAGTTTGTCGTTTTGATGGGACCCAGCGGATGCGGCAAAAGCACATTCCTCCGCCTGGTGTCCGGTTTATCCCTGCCAACGCGCGGAAAGCTTGAAATCGATGGCGAACCGGTTCGGGACACGTCGATCGAGCGTGCGATCGTGTTTCAAGACTACTCCTTGTTTCCCTGGCTGACAACTGGGGAAAATGTCATGCTTGCACTCAGCCAGGTGATGAAAAAGAAAAAAAAGGAGATTCAACAGGTCGCGCAGGAATATCTGCAAATGGTACAGCTCGAACATGCCTTCGACAAATACCCTGGACAATTATCGGGGGGAATGCGCCAGCGTGTCGCCATCGCCCGGGCGCTTGCTTTGTCGGCGGATCTGCTGCTTATGGATGAACCGTTCGGCGCGCTGGATCCGGTGACCCGCGTTCATTTGCAGGATCTCATCCTGCAGTTATGGCAGGATCGCCGCCAGACCGTACTGTTCGTGACGCACGATGTGGAAGAAGCGCTGTTTTTGGCAGACCGGATCCTGTTGTTTTCGCCCGGTCCTCCCAGCATCGTTGCACATGAATTGAAAATTCCGTTCGCAAGGCCCCGGCAGCGGAAAAAGGTGTTCCAATCCCCGGAATTTACCGAACTGAGGGATCAATTGATGGATCACATGAATAAAGGGTTATTCGAAAAGCTGGAAAGAGAGGAAACGGTCTTCTATCCGGGTGACCGGATCTGAATTCGTAAAAAACATAATAGAGGAGGAACATGGGTGTATAAAGTTCAAGTTCATCGGAAAAAACAATCATTTGCCTGGATACTCGCTTCCGGCCTTGCCCTGTCAGTGCTCGTCACAGGCTGCGGCCAGCAGTCGGCAGCTCCGCAGCCTGCGGTCTCGGAGCAAGCCGGGAAGTCCGATCAGGCCCAAAAACAGGATCAAACGTTTGAACTCAATGTCGGCTACGGCCAATCGTTGGGCACCCAGCTCGGATTCATTGCCGAATACGAGGGGTATTTTAAGGAGCAAAACCTGAAAGTCAATTTTGTGCCTTTTGCGTCTACAGCGGACGGATTAAACGGCCTGCAGGCCGGGAAAATCGATGTCGGCGTATCCTTCGGAACCGCAGGTCCGTTGACATTTATCTCCCAAGGATCGGATTTTTCAATTATCGGGGGGCATTTGTCCGGCGGCAGCCCGGTCTATGCCAAAAAAGAAAACCAGGATCAGTTCAAGACGATCGAAGGGTTTCGCGGGAAAAAAGTGGGCACCCTTCGTCTGTATACCGGCGATATCGTCTTCCGTTCCGCTTTGAGCCAAGCCGGAATCGATTGGAAAAAAGACATTGAACTGATCGAATTCAAAAACAATTCCATGCTGCTTGAAGCGATTAAATCAGGCAAAGTCGATGTCGGGGTCGGATCGCCGGGCACGTTATACGAGGCGGAGGAAGGGGGGCTGGTCGCCGTCACATGGAGCAACGATCTGCAGCCCGATCACGTATGCTGCCGCATCGTGGCCAAGACGGGCGACGTGAAGGAAAAGCGGGAAGCCTTCAAACGGTTTCTGAAAGCGATCATTAAGGCGGAACGGGACAAAGAAAAAGATCCGAAGGTGACGATTGACGCCAGCAGGCCCCACATCAGGCTTGACGACAAAATTATGGAGAAGTCGATCATCGAACCGCATATGCTGAATCATTCCGATCCGAACAAGAAAGAAATCGTCAAAATGTGGGAAAGCATGAACGACATCGGCTATATCAAGGAAGGAAAAGACATTGATATTACCAAATACATCGATACGTCGTTGTACAAAGAAGCCGTTGAAGAACTGATCGCTTCCGAGCCGGACGAGCCGTTTTTCCAAAAAGTAAAGGAGCGTTTCAACCAGCAAAATATTGGATAAGGAGCTGTTTTTCGCGTTGAAACGGTTTGTTAAAACGTATTATGGTACTTTGCTTATCGTAGCCGCCGTGTTGGCGGCATGGATTTACTTTACGGATGTCGCCAAAAAGATCAATCCCGTGCTGTTCCCGAATCCGCAGGCCGTCCTGCTTGCCTTCTGGAAAAGTAAAGGGCTGCTGTTGGAGGGGTTCATCAGCTCGATGCAGCTGTTTCTAAGCGGATATTTCTCCGCCGTCATTGCGGGAATAGCGGTAGGGTTGGCGGTCGCGTTGCATCCTGCGCTGAGGAAACCGCTGATGCCGATTTTCCATGCGTTGAGCCCGATTCCCCCTACGATGTACATTCCGTATGCCATAGCGCTTTTGCCTACGTTTAAATCCGCATCCGTGTTTTTGATTTTCGCCAGCGCGTTATGGCCTATCCTGCTCGGTACCATTCAAGGCGTATTGCTTATAGACCGGCATTATCTGGACAACGCCCGCGCGTTAGGGCTAAGAAGCGGAAAGCTTCTCACAAAGGTGATCATTCCGGCGGCGCTGCCGTTCATTTTTAACGGAGCGGGCGTAGCGCTGGGATTCGCCTTCATTATTCTGACCGTGGCGGAAATGTTCGGCGCCAAATCGGGCATGGGGTATTTTATTCAATACTACAGTGATTTTTCCGATTATAAAAACGTTGTTGCCGGTATGATTTTCAACAGCCTGGTCATCCTGGCCATCATGCTCATTTTTGACAAGATCAAAAACAAATACTTGTTTTGGACGCAGATCGATGACAAAACTTTATAACTATAGCGCATCCAAATGGCCCTCCGCATCGCACAGCCGGGGGGAGGAAGAAACGGGCTGTACCGCTTTTGGCTGATCAGCCCCTCACTTCAAGGAAGGGAAAGATTCGCAATGACTACGATTTCGCATCAGGCCCCTATCGATTATTTGGCTGTGGCCGATGAACTGGTTGATACGTTTTCCCTGACCGCCGTAGAGCGGGATATCAAAGGAGGTACGGCGAAAGCGGAACGGGATTTGATCAGGAGAAGCGGCTTGCTCGCCTTGCTGGTGCCCAAGAGCTTTGGCGGTTGTGGGGATACATGGCTAACCGTACTGGAGATCGTTCGACGATTTGCCAGGGTCGACAGTTCCATTGCGCATTTGTTCGGATATCATTTTCTGAATTTGGTCACACCGCATATGTATGGAACCGAGGAACAGAAGCGCCGATATTATATGGAAACGGCGAACAAACCCTTGTTCTGGGGAAACGCATTTAATCCGCTGGATCAACGGCTTGTTGCCGTTCGTGAAGGCGACCGTTATTACTTGAGCGGAACCAAACGGTTCTGCTCCGGTGCTACGGATTCGGATTTGCTGCTCGTTTCCGCGAAGCATGAAGAGGGAAACGGCCCTCTGATTGCCGTCATTCCTACCCGTCGGGAAGGAGTGAACGTATTGAATGATTGGGACAATATGGGGCAGCGGCAGACGGACAGCGGGGGGATCGAATTTAGCCGGGTTCCGGTAGAATTAGGCGAGGTGCTTGACACACCAGGTCCGGTCGGGACGGAATTTTCCAAACTTCGCAGCTCCATTTCGCAAATTATTCTGACGCATGTATATTTGGGTATCGCGGAAGGGGCGTTCGAACAGGCCAAATTATACACGGCTTCAAGCGCCAGAGCCTGGCCTGCTTCCGGCGTCTCCTCCGCTGCTCAGGATCCGTATTTTCTTCGCCATTACGGCGACATGTGGGTCCGGTTGGAAGCCGCCCGAGTGCTTGTAGAACGGGCCGCCCGGGATTTTCAATCGGCCTGGGAGAAGGAGTGGGGATTGACGGAACGGGAACGGGGAGAATGCATGATGAGCATTGCAACGGCGAAGGTGATGACTACGCAGGTCGGGCTGGACATTACAAGCCGTATGTTCGAGGTGATGGGGTCCCGGGCGACTTCGTCCGAATACCGTTATGACCGTTTTTGGCGCAATCTTCGCACGCATACGCTTCACGATCCGGTCGAATACAAGCTGAAGGAATTGGGAAATTGGGCGCTGAACGGCCAATTTCCGCAGTCCTCTTCGTTCTTTTAAGGAGCTTCGGGGACGAGATGAAAAGAAATGCCATCGTGAATTTGGCCATTGTCGTGCTGCTGGTTTTCACCTGCTATTCGTTTTGGAACAAGCAAGAGGACAGTGCTTTTGCGGCACCGAACGCCGCCGCTCCCGAGGTGAAGCTGCCTGATCTGGATGGTCGATGGGTGGATATCCGTAAAGATGCGGATGGAAAAGCGGTATTTTTGGTTTTTTGGACTTCCTGGTGCGAGTACTGCAAGAAGGAAGCCTCAGTACTTGGCGAATTGTACGGGGAGTTTAAGGACCGGATCGCTTTTTATGCCGTCAATGTGACGCATCAGGACGATCTGAAGGAGGTGAGAAGCTTTGTCCAGGCCCATCGTTTACCCTTTCCGGTACTGCTCGACGAAAAAGGCGAAGTCACGGAACGATACAGGGTGGAGTACTTGCCAACCTTTTATCTCATCGGCCGGGACGGGATCGTCGAGGATCTGTTGATCGGGGAAATTCCGCGGGAACGGCTGTTAGGCAAGCTGCAGGAGCTCGCCCCGTAAACAAACCGGCTTTGGACTTTGGCCAAAGGACCGAATCGTGGAAAAGGAAGGTTGATTCTTTTGGAACAAAAATCACAAAAACCGGCAATAGGCTTTATTGGCACCGGGGTCATGGGAAAAAGTATGGCCAGCCGTTTAATTCGGGCCGGATATGTGCTTCATGTCTACACCCGCACCAAGTCTAAGGCGGAACCGCTCCTCTTAGAAGGGGCCAATTGGCATGACACGCCGGCATCTTTGGCCGAACAATCGCAAATCATCATAACGATGGTCGGTTACCCCCATGACGTGGAAGAGTTGTATCTCGGGGAACATGGAATCATTCATCATGCCCGGCCCAATAGTTATTTAATTGATATGACCACTTCCAGCCCGGCCTTGGCCCGGCGAATTGAGCAGGCGGCGCTTGGGCGCGGATTATTTTCGCTGGATGCTCCCGTGTCGGGCGGCGATATAGGGGCCAGGGACGGTAAGCTGTCTATTATGGTTGGCGGGCGGCGGGAAGCTTTCGATGAGGTAACGCCGGTTTTGAAGTCCATGGGGACGAACATTGTTTATCAGGGGGGCGCAGGCGCCGGGCAGTATACGAAAATGTGCAATCAAATCGCGATTGCCTCCAATATGATCGGCGTCTGCGAATCGTTGATTTATGCTCAAAAGGCCGGATTGGATCCTTCCACCGTACTGAAAAGCATTGAGACCGGAGCGGCTGGCAGTTGGTCGCTGAGCCATTTGGCTCCGCGTATCATCGGCGGTAATTTTACGCCGGGTTTTTACGTTAAGCATTTCGTTAAGGATATGAAAATTGCCCTGGAATCCGCCAAGGAGATGAACCTTGAACTGCCGGGGCTGGCTCTTGCCCACTCCCTTTATGAGAAATTAGTTGAACTGGGAGAAGAGGATAGCGGCACGCAAGCATTATTTAAAGTGATTGGGGGCAAATCTCCGGCTGTCTCTTGAATCCGATGAAACAGCATGGATCGCAGCGGGATAGCCCAGTATTTTAGCTGGCGGGTTCAACATGAAAGACGCCTGCGCAGTGAATCTAAACCAATAAAATCGGGTTAAAATTTGGAGGTATGGACATGGCAGAGAATGTGAAATTGGTATTGTGGAGCCGCGAAGGCTGTCAAGCTTGCCAGGAAGCGAAAGCTTATTTAAAGGAAAAGGGATACGTTTACTCCAATGTGGATGTGGGAGGGAAAGATTACTTAAGGGATGTTCTTGAAGTCAAGTACGGTATTCGTCATGTGCCGGTGATCGAGGTCGGCCGCAATCAAACCTACGAGGCGATCGTAGACAGCGACTTTAACCGGCTTGAAGCTTTACTTAAGTCCTAAACAGGATTTCCCCAATAAAGATAAACACAGTTGGACAGGATTGACGGCCTGTTCAACTGTGTTTTTTTGTAAGCCGGAGCCGACTCAGGATATGGACTGGAGTCATCCGGTTTTTTTGATATTTTTGCGGAACGAAATATATTGCGTAAAGGGCGAGCACATGAGAAAATAGGATTAGAATGATGGATGTTGTTGCATTTTTAAACACTTGTTCATGTGCTGCAAAAATCTTTATTTGAGAGGTGAAGGAATTGAATATACTTGCCATAGCTCCATATAAAGGGTTGAAGGATTTAATTCTGGAAGTGAATAAGGATTTAAAGAAAAACATCCATGTTGAAATCGGAGATTGGTATGAAGGGCTCGACATAGCCAAAGCGCTGGAAACCAAAGGTTATGATATGATCATCAGCCGCGGTGCGACCGTAAATCTGCTGAGGGAGCATTGTTCCATTCCGGTAGCGGAAATCAAAATATCGGGGTACGACATCTTGAGAACGCTTACGCTCTTGAACGGATTTGAAGGGAAAATTGGCGTGATGAGCCATTTGAAGGTGATTCAAGGAGCGGACTTTATAGGCAAGCTGCTGAATATGGACTTAACCTTTTACGACGATGCCGAGTGTGAAAAATGTCTGGAAAAGGCCATGGAAGACGGGGTACAAGTGATCGTCGGGGATGTTAAATCCACACAGGCGGCCAGGAGCTTCGGACTTCACGGCATTCTCATCACTTCCGGAAGGGAAGCTGTGATTGAAGCCATCCAGGATGCGGAGAGATTGGTTTATTATACGAATAAAGTAAAAGAAAAGTATGCAGGGCTGGTATCCGTATTGGATCAGCTGGAGGAAGGCGTAATCATTGTCAGTCCGCAGGAGGAATGTCAATTCATCAATGCCCGCGCGTGTGAACTGTTAAATGTAAACAAGGACCAATCGGTGGATACGCTGTTCAAAGCATCAGGCTTATCCATGAATTTAAGCGACGTGATGAAGCGGGAGGCCGTTCACAGCAGCGAAAGAGTGCAGCTTTCTGATAAATCGCTGGACATCAAGGGATTTCCGTTATATCTTGACGGACGGATGACAGGAGCGGCCGCTGTATTGAAATGGAACCCTGATCAAGCCGGGCGGAATAAAATAGAAGAGTACCGGTTTGTAAAAAAAGCAAAGGCTTCCGCCCACTTCAATCAACTGGTCGGGAAATCACAGACGATGGTCAGGCTGATTGAGTGCGCCAAACGGATCAGCAAATCCGAACTGCCGATCATGATTTACGGGGAGCCGGGGACGGGAAAACACGTCTTAGCCCAAAGCATTCATAATGAAGGCGATTTAAAAACGAAAGCGTTTGTTACCATAGATTGCCATTCCCATTCACCCGAGATATTGGAAAAAGAAATGCTGGGGGCGGGTTCCGAGCCGGGTGCCTTTGAGCTCGCCAATGGCGGCACCTTGTATATGTCCAATATTGGCAAGCTGCCTCTGAGCCTCCAATCGACCTTGTTTCACATTCTGACGCGCCATAAGGTCAGGAGAATAGACAGCAGTGAAGAACGGGAGATCAAGGTGCGCGTGATTGCAGAACATGAAGAGAAATTAATCTCTTTGGTCTCCAGGGGGGAGTTCAGGTCGGATCTGTACCGCGTTATCAATACATTTACTTTAAGTCTTTCGCCGCTGCGTGAAAGAATAGAGGATATGCCCGATTTGATACGGATGTTTATCGCTTCGGCCAATGTCGTGACGGGAAAGGAAATCGTCGGGGTTCAACCGGAAGTGATGGACATTTTAAGATCGTACGACTGGCCGGGAAACGTATATCAGTTGAAAAACACCATCCATAAAATGTGCCTTTTGAGCGACGGACCGTATATCAAAAAAGACGAGATCGAACCGGTAATCAAGGAATTGGCGGACAGCACGGAAACGAGGAATCCCGCAGTATTTTCGTTCTTCAACAAGACTTTGGAGGAAATTGAAAGCGATATCATCTACAGGATTCTGGTAGAGGAAGAATACAACCAATCCAAAGCGGCGAAAAGGCTCGGCATCAATCGAACAACCCTTTGGCGAAAATTGAAAATGAAGAATCAGAAGGTCCTGGATTATAACCAATGATTAAAAATGCAACAAATCGATGCCACATAACTGTGGTCAAAGGTAACAATGCAAATTATAATGATAAAAAAACGTTTACATCAATCAATAAACGGTAAAGGAGATAAGGTATGAAAACTCAAAGAAAACCGGTTATGGCTTTGACTTACGGCGATGCAGCAGGAATCGGGCCGGAGCTGGTCGCTAAAGCGCTGCAAATGGATGAAATTCGCAGTTTGGCTCAATGGGTGCTGGTTGGTGATGAACGGGTGTTTAAGCAGGGGGCGGAGCTCGCCGGGGTCACCTTAAACTATCGAAAAATCGATTCCATCGAACAGGCTTCATTCCAGGAGCATGAGCTTCCGTTAATCGATCTGCAAAATATAAATCCGGATGATTTCCAAAAGGGCATCCTCTCTCCGGAAGCGGGGTTAGCGAGCGGAAAAACGCTGGAATACACTTTGCAGCTCGTGAAGGGGAATCATCTGGAAGGCGTGGTCTATGCTCCTTTGAATAAAGAAGCGATGTTTCGGGGCGGCCTTCATTTTGAGGATGATATTCATTTTCTTGCCGACCTGCTGGGCGTTAAAGACGGATTCGGTGAAATTAATGTCATGGAGAAGCTTTGGGTATTCCGCGTAACCTCCCATATTCCTCTTCGAAAAGTAAGCGAGCTGATTACGAAAGAAAGTATCGGTCAGCGGATTCGGTTTGCCCATGAAACGCTTACGGCAGCGGGTTATCATCAGCCGCGAATTGCGGTGGCCGCACTCAATCCTCATGCCGGGGACGGAGGTCTCTTCGGGACGGAGGAGATCGATGAAATGATTCCTGCGGTGCAAGAAGCACAGGCACAAGGCATCAATGTCGCGGGGCCTTATCCGGCGGATACGATTTTCCTGCGTCTTCCCAAGGACCCGTTCGACGCTTTGCTTGCCATGTATCACGATCAGGCGCAGACGGGCATGAAGCTGATGGGCTTCAACAAAGGGGTGACGGTCAGCGGCGGGCTGCCTGTCGTTCTGGCGACCCCTGCGCATGGAACCGCATTTGATATTGCGGGCAAGGGCATTGCCGATCCCGGAGCCATGGCACATGCCATGAGGCTGGCCGTTCGATTGGTTTTGGGGAAGAGGGATAAGGTAACCAATGGATAATAAGCGGGTGGGGAGATGATGCGGCATGGAGACCAACTACAGCACGGTCATGATGAAACCGGTTGACAATGTGGCGGTGGCCTTGACGAATATTCCTGGCGGGACGGTAGTAACGGTCAACTGCGGCGGGAACACGATCGCTGTGGAGCTGAAAGAAAATATCGAATTCGGTCATAAATTTGCGGTCGCGCCGATATCCAGCGGGCAAGACATCTTGAAATATGGAGAAGTGATCGGCGTTGCGGTGAAGGATATCGCCGTCGGGGAGCATGTGCACGTTCATAACCTGGAAGGGAAACGGGGAAGGGGTGACCGCATTGTCTCCTGATGCTGTGACATTTTGGGGATATCGTCGTCCTGACGGCCGGGTAGGCATTCGCAACCACGTGTTGATCCTGCCTACGATTGTTTGCGCCACACAAGCGGCAAAGCATATCACGGAGCTTGTTCAAGGAACGGTCAGCTTTATTCATCAGCATGGCTGCGCGCAGGTAGGCGTCGATTACGAGCAGACGTTCCGCACCTATGTCGGCATGGGGACCAATCCGAATGTGTACGGTGTTGTCGTTCTCGGGCTGGGCTGTGAAACCCATCAGGCGAGAAGCATTGCAGGGGAAATCGCCAAGTCGGGCAAACCGGTTGAGGTCGTCTCGATCCAGGACCACGGCGGCACCTTATACACGGTAGCGGAAGGGGCAAGAATAGCTGCCAAGATGGTGCAGGATGCATCCGCGCTTCATCGGGAACCCTTTGACCTCCGTGAATTGATTGTCGGCACCGAGTGCGGGGGCTCGGATGCTTGTTCAGGACTATCCGCTAATCCGGCGGTAGGCGTAGTCAGCGATATGATCGTCGACCATGGAGGAACGTCCATATTGGCGGAGACGACGGAATTAATCGGAGCGGAACACTTGTTGGCGAATAGAGCCGTAGACGACAGGGTAGCCAAAAAAGTTTATGAGGTTATCCAGGCGATGGAAAGCCGCGCGTTCAAGATGGGGGTCGATATACGTACGGGGAATCCGAGTCCGGGCAATATCCGGGGAGGTTTAAGCTCGCTGGAGGAAAAATCATTGGGCGCAGCGAATAAAGCGGGAACCAGGCCGCTTCAGGAGCTCATCGATTATGCGGAAGCCCCGACCAAAAAGGGACTCGTATGGATGGATACGCCAGGCCATGACATCGAACAATTAACCGGGATGGTAGCCGGCGGGGCGCAAATCGTGCTATTCACTACCGGCAGAGGAACGCCTACCGGCTCTCCGATCGCGCCTGTGATCAAAATCTCTACGAATACCGCCATTTTTAACAAGATGGGCGACAATATTGACATTAATGCCGGTACGATCATAGACGGAACAGAAACGATCGAAGCTGTAGGACAACGTCTGTTTGACGAAATGGTTTCGGTATGTTCCGGTAAATGGACCAAATCGGAAATATTGAAGCAGCACGATTTCGGCATTTACCGGATAGGGCCTACTTTCTGAATATTGGAGGGAATACGGGTGAAAGGAAAAGCCGCACTGATTACCGGATCGGCTACGGGTATCGGGAAAGCCATAGCATGCCGTTTGGCGCAGGAAGGCGTCCATATTGCAGTCAATTATTCCAAATCGGAAAAAGAAGCCTTGGAAACCAAAAAGGAGATCGAGGCATTAGGTGTCAATTGCATAGTAATTCAAGGCACGGTATCGGATGACCGGAAAGTAAGGGACATGGTTCAGCAAACGATAGATACCTTTGGACGATTGGACATTTTGGTCAACAACGCCGGTGTGACCGATTTTGTGAAGCACGATGATCTGGAAGGATTGAAGGAAGAATATTGGGACCGGGTCATGGATGTCAATGTGAAGGGGATGTTCTTCTGCTGTCGTGCTGCCGCCGCAGAATTAAAAAAACAGAGAGGCTGCATAGTGAATATCACTTCCGTAGCAGGAATCACAGGCTTAGGCAGTTCCATCGCCTATGCGGCCTCCAAAGCGGCGGCGATCAGCGTGACCAAATCACTGGCCCGTGTGATGGCACCCGAAGTGAGAGTGAATAGCGTTGCGCCTGGGGTTGTGCAGACCAGGTGGGTGGAAGGCCAGGAGGATCATGTGATGCGCTTGGCGGAAGGGACGCCGTTAGGGAGAGTGGCTGCTCCGGAGGATGTTGCCGAAGTGGTTTATTCCGTGATTGCTCATTCCCATTTTGTGACCGGCGAGACGATTAAAGTAGACGGCGGTATGTTTATTTGACAGCAAATCGCATTTTATGAGGCATCGCACGATATGAAGGAGAGGCAGGGTACTATCGCCTCTCTTTTTTGGTTGGTTAAATCTATTAATGTATTCATTAATTTAAGATCATGAGCGAGATTCGGAAAGTGAGATTTTCTTTTGGATTGAAATTTTATAAGTTTTATCAAACTAATTTTACGCGGGTTTAAAATTTCGAGGATAAAAATACAAGAAACTATTGACAATAACGTATACGTTAATTGATAATGAACATACAGATCATCAATAAATCAAGCATATTACAAAATGATGGCAGGAGGCCGAAGCATGAGTGAACACCAACATTTTCGAATTGCAGTCATCCCTGGTGACGGTATCGGGCAAGAGGTAATCCAAGAAGGACAGCGTGTACTGGAGCACTTGGCCCAAGCGTCCAATGGAAAATTTTCTTTCCAGTTTGATTCTTTTCCATGGGGAAGCGAATATTACGCTAAACACGGCCGAATGATGGCTGAAGACGGGTTGGAGCAGCTGAAGGATTATGACGCTATTTATTTCGGCGCCGTCGGCTGGAAAAATGTCCCGGACCATGTGAGTTTGTGGGGATTGAGACTTGCGATCTGCCAAGGCTTTGATCAGTGGGCCAATATCCGGCCTGTTCGCTTCCTGCCGGGAGTGGAAAGCAAGCTGCGCCATCCGAATGTGGAAGAGCTGGATTGGATCTTGATTCGTGAAAATTCGGAAGGCGAGTATTCGGGCTTCGGCGGACGGAATTTCACAGGGCGGGGGAAAGGGAAGGAAGTGGCGGTTCAGTCGTCGGTGTTTACGGAGGAAGGCTGCGAACGGATTATTCGTTTCGCGTTTGAGACGGCCCGCACTCGTAAAAGAAAGAAAGTGACCAGTGTAACGAAAAGCAATGCACAGCAATATGGAATGGTACTTTGGGATGAAGTGTTTGCGCGTGTGAGTCAGGAATATCCGGATGTCGAAACCGAGCAATGGCTGGTTGACGCTATGGCGGCCCGCTTTGTATTGAAGCCGGAAACATTGGAAGTCGTCGTGGGCTCCAACCTGATTGCCGACATTCTGTCTGATCTGGGCAGTGCTCTTGCCGGAAGCCTGGGGCTTGCCGCCAGCGCCAATCTCAACCCCGACAGACGCTACCCGAGCATGTTCGAGCCCGTCCATGGATCTGCTCCCGATATTGCCGGGGCGGGCATAGCCAATCCGATCGGAACCATTGCCAGCGGGGCGCTCATGCTGGAGCATCTCGGCCTTCATGAGGAAGCCGCACTTCTCAATCGGGCGATCGAAGAAACGACTGGACAAGGAAAGCTTACTCCTGATGTAGGGGGTACCAGCAGAACCACGGAGGTTACTGATGCGATTATAGCTAATCTGTCCAATAAAGCTGCCAGTCTTAAATAATCCAAGAGCTGAGGTTGATTTCCGGAAAATCAACCTCAGCTCTTTTCTTTAGGTGGCGCGGATCGTCCGGAGCACTTCCAGAATTTCATTGCGGGCCCTGTAGCGGTGAGATTGCAGCATCGTACGGGCGGCTTCCGGTTCTCCGGCCTTCATGACAGCCAGGATCGCTTGATGTTCGATCATCGAGCGCGTAGGCTTGGGCCTGTATTGTATCGTATACAACCGGGCGCGGTAAAGCTGATCGGTTTGACTGTCCATAATGCCTCTAAGACGCGGATTTTTGGCCAGGTCCACGATATAGTTATGAAACTGATCATCCAGGTCTGTCCAGGCAAGGAGATCGTCGTTGTCCAGTGCCTTTTGCTGCTCATCAACGAGAAGCTCGAGCTGATGAAGTTCTTCTGAAGTGACACGGCCGGCGGCAAGACGGCCTGCAATGCCGTCCAGCGCTTCAACCACCTCGTAAATTTGCTGCAGATCATCCGCTACAATGGGCGCAACGGTAAAGCCCCTGCGCGGGATCAGGCGGACCCAGCCCTCCATTTCCAGACGAACGAGAGCTTCACGCACGGGTGTCCTGCTCATGCCCAGAATTTCGGCTAATGTCCCTTCCAGTACCGTTTGTCCGGGTGCCAATTGAAGATGCCGAATCGCATGGCGAACGGCTAAGTAGGCACGCTGCGGCAGGCGAGTTTCCTCATTCGTCTCTAACTGGGACAAAAAAGACTGCATATTGGAAGAAAGAGCAGGGTTGACCGGTTCTTGGTCATTTCCTTCAGACAGGGGAATCGTCGGTCGTTTTTCCATGTTTATCTGTACACATCCCGATAGCATAAGATTTGATGTCTTAATTTACTTAAATTATAACAAAAAGTAAGCGGATTCCTCAATGAGCCGAGGGGTTGGCGCTCCGGTACTTTTCTTGACAAAAGCCCATTTGTTCGTTAATTTCAATATATGGACAGTAGTTCAAATAAACGAATCATGAAGGTGGAGCTATGACACAAGATAACGGAGCATTTAGAACGGTTTCCCGCATATTTGCCATTTTGCGTCTGTTAAGCAAGAAATCACACGGGCTATCGTTCACGGAAATGATGAATGAGTTTGCCGATATCCCCAAAAGCAGCATGCACAATTTGTTGAAGCAAATGGCTTCACACGGGTATGTGTATTACAACGATGCAACAAAGCTCTATTCGATTGGGGGCGGCATGATTGAACTGGCTTCATCCATCGTGCATCATTTTACTGTCAAACCTTTGGCGCGTCCGTATATAGAGGATTTGGGGACCAAAACCGGGGAAGACATATACCTGGGAATTGTGAGCGGGGATGAATTGGTTTATATCGATAAGGTGAAAGGGACGCATCCCATCCGGTATGACATCCCCGTGGGCACCCGCAGGCAATTTTATTGTACTTCCATGGGCAAACTCTACTTAGCCAGTATGAAGGATGACGAACTGAATGCCTATTTTCAAAAAAAACAGCTGGTTCGAATGACCGAAAGAACAATGACGGATCCTGCACAGATCAGAGAGCACCTCAAAGCCGTTCGCACGTATGGATTATCCATCAGCTATGAAGAAAACATGGATGGCATTGTCGGCATTGCCGCTCCTGTTCTTGACCAATCCGGAAAAATGGCGGCCGGAGTGGTGATTTCCATTCCAACGGACAGAGCAGGCGAACAACGGCTCGATTTTTTGGCGAATCATGTCAAAGAGACAGCGGAGAAAATTACAAACCGCATGGGCGGACAACCATGGAATCGCGGTCACGGCATGGAAACGACCGCATTGGATTGGAAACACTTGATTGCAAGAATGTAATTCATAAAAGCGACCTCAAACCAAATCCTTTCATAGCTGCGATGGCGGCCGACAACCGGGAGCTTTGATTTCAAACCATAGCGGTAGCCGCCTTGAGCGTGATCCAGCGATCATTGATTTCCCCAACCTCCCGGTTTCTCACCGGACAACCCCCATTTGCTTGTTTCTCCATAACCCTGACTTTGATGAGAACCTTTCTGAAACCGCTACCAATTTTGTGATTGACAAGATTTGAGATAAGGAGTAAGATTTAATCAGTTCAATAGTTAGAACAAAAGTTTAAATATTTGAAAAAAGGTGGTGGTTCATGGGGACAATATGGATGGGTCCGTTCACTGCACATGAAAAGAAATCATTGAGCACGAAGGGAGAAGCTTACTATGGCCATCAGAGGACTTAAAGTCGTCGATACGGACGCACATTATTTGGAGCCCATCGAACAGCTTGCTGATTATGCGGATGACGTTTGGAAATCGCGGATCAAAGGGGTGAGTCCGACCCGGCTGCTGCCCATGACGCTCGGGGATCGAATGATGGAGGGCCGGATCAGAAGGGAAGATATGGATTACAACTACCATATTGGATCGAACAAGGAAGGCGAAGTCAAGGCGGCCATGAACCGGCTGCAAATCGACGCTTCTATTTTTGTTCCAAACCACTTAATCTCGATGGGGCATACTCCGGTGAGAGATTTGGTCGTGGCACTTTGCAACGGCTACATCGATTTTATGATCGATAAAGTATTGGATCCTGATGAGGGGATTTACACCATGGTCATCGTTCCATGGCAGGATCCTGAAGAAGGCGCCAAAATCATTGAGCGTGCAGCTCATCATCCCGGTGTGGTCGGAGTATGCTTTATGTGTTCCGGCGCTTACCCTCCTCTTGGAGATGTTCGCTACGATCCGGTTTATGACGCTGCCCAAAGACATGACCTGCCTATGGTATTTCATTCCGCTCCCGGATTGACGCTGGTGGAAGGGGCGTCTCCCGCCGATGGATTTCAACGTTTGATCGAGTCCCATTCATTGGGATTTGCCGTAAGCAACATGATTCAGCTCACCAGCTTACTGATGCAGGGGATCCCGGAGAGGTTTCCAAAGCTCAAATTCGTATTTCAGGAATCCGGGTTGTTTTGGGTACCGATGATGATGTATCGTCTGGACGAATATTACTTGAAACGCCGTTCCGAAGCTCCATTACTCAAGGGCTTGCCGAGCGAATATATTTTGAACCGAATATACTTTGGAAGCCAGCCTATTGAAATGCCCAAGCAGACTCAGCACTTGAAAGCCGTGTTTGACATGGCCAACGGCTATGATCAGTTCATGTATGCCAGTGATTACCCGCACTTTGATTATGATGATCCTTCTATTGCCTATCGCATGCCGTTTCTGGATAAGGAAGCGAAAGCCAAATTTTTGGCAGGCAATGCCATGAAGGTGTTCAATCTTAGAAAAGGGGGAATCAAAAAATGGGAAAACATATCATCGGTCCCGTCGGACAATTCTCAGATGGAACCGTTAAAATAGTCGATCTGGAAGGGAAATCGGTTGGCATCGTATGCACGGGGGGGAAATTTTATGCATTACGCAATTTATGTCCTCATCAGGGCGGCCCGGCCTGCGGAGGCATTTTCCCTACATTAAAAGCAGCGATCCAGGCTAACGGGCGCATCGTGGAATACAATGATTACGAGGAACCGGTCGTATCCTGCCCTTGGCATGGCTGGGAGTTTGATGTGAAAACGGGCGAGTGCCTGGCCGACCGCACGAGGCGAATTGCCGTATATGACGCGACGATAGAAAACGATTCCGTGATTGTAACCATCCCCTGAAGAAAGGAAGAGGGTCCATGAATCCGTTTGGCACATTGAATTATGAAATCAAACCGCATCCGGAGCATCAGCGCTTGAAACATGTTGAGTTGAGCAACGCATCGCTTCAGCAATTTTTTCAATCCGTTAAGGACATCGACATCGAAAGAATCGAATATGTTCCGTTTGAACGATTTTATTTGGCCGATCAGCTTAAAGAAGCGGTTGGAGGTTCATTTCAGCAGACCATCCGGCAAATTCTGCAAGACCGCAGCAGCGGAGGCTTTACCATAGGTGTCCAGGAGCAAACGGACGATACGGATGAATATCTTAAATTTGCAACGGCGATTGCCTATCTCATCGGGATTTCCAATCATGACGCGATGTCGGGCAAGTTTTACGCCAGATTTGCTGTGCAGCATTCGGACGATAGCGATACGTACCTTCGTCAGGCTTTTCGGGTGCTGGAACTGCATACCGACGGCATTTTCGTTGATGAGCCGACGGATTGGCTGATCATGATGAAATTCGTGGAACGAAATGCTGTCGGGGGCGAATCGCGGCTGCTTCACCTCGATGATTGGGAGGACCTGCCTGCTTTCAGCCAACACCCCTTGGCCTCACATATTTATAAGTACGATTACTCCGACAGAGGCAGCAAGAACGTAACAAGTGCCGTATATAATCCCACCTTCTATGAACGGAACCATACCATCTGTATGCGCTACAACCACCAATGTGTCCATCCGCAAACGATAGAGCAGGCGATGTATCTTAAACATATTCAGGAATCGATGGAAAATAGTCCGGGAACGCTCGCCGTAAACCTGCCTGTCGGACAGCTGGTCATACTGAACAACCACTTCTGGCTTCATGGCCGGGAGGCTTTTGAAAAGAATACGGATCTGTACCGGGAGTTAATGCGGCAGAGAGGCGTTTTCGCCCAAAATTGATTTCCGTTCAAGACAGAAAACGGGGAGATGCATAGTATTGTCCAATATCGGATTCCGAATATGCAAGAGTGTCGACAGGATCAATCCGGCCATTATCGCCGGCTTTAAAGGGATTGCCGCATCGAATATTGCGGACGTCATGGGACGCTTTCGCGCTATGGATCATGCGATTAAAAGTGTGAACAAGCCGGGCATTCATGTTGTTGGAAGCGCTTTTACCGTCAGAACGCATCCCTCGGATAACTTAATGGTGCACAAGGCGATGGACCTGGCCAAACCGGGAGATTTGATCGTCATTGATGCTTCCGGGGATATGGGTCATGCGATACTCGGCGAGCTCATGTGTCACTATGCCAAGGGGAAGGGCCTCGGGGGTTTTATTGTCGATGGTCCCGTGAGGGATCTGTATGCCATTGCTGAGATGGGCTTTCCCGTCTTTGCCAGGGGCGGGACACCGCGCGGCCCCTACAAGGAAGGGCCTGGTGAAATCAACACCGTCATTAGCTGCGGCAATGTTCCGGTAGCACCGGGAGATGTCATTGTTGGTGATGATGACGGGGTTGTGGTCATCCCTTCAGCAGAGGCGCAGGAAGTATTAAAGTCAGCCCGGGCGGTGCAGGAGAAGGAAGCGGCGACCATTCAAGCGATTTATGACGGCAAATGGGATAGATCATGGATCGATGCCGCACTTCAAGCCAAAGGATGTGAAGTCATTGAGTAATGGGGTAGTGAAGGTGCCGAAGGCGGAGCTCCAAGATTTTGTTTCCCAGATTTTCACATGTGCAGGATTGGATGAAGAACAATCGTACACGTTGGCCAGACATCTGGTTCTGGCCAATTTAAGAGGCATTGATTCCCATGGCGTCAGCAGGGTCGCCATTTACATTGATAGGCTTCACAGAGGGCTGACCAATAAAAAGTGCGAATTGAAAATCGTCCGGGAAACCGCCTCATTCGCTTTATTCGATGCTCAGAACGCTTCGGGTATCGTCGCAGCAACAAAGGGAATGCAGATCGCTGTAAATAAAGCGAAGCAGACGGGGATCGGGGTGGTCGGGATCAACCATTCGAATCACTGCGGCATGCTTGCCGATTACACCATGTATGCGGCAGAGCACGACTGTATTGCGCTGGCAACGACCAATGCCCCGGCGAATATGGCTCCATGGGGAGGCAAGGAGCGCTTCTTCGGGACCAATCCTTTATCCTATGGAATCCCGGCGGGCGAGGAGGAGGATATCATCTTCGATATGGCTTCCAGTGTCGTTGCCAGAGGCAAGATCATCAATGCTCAGAAAAACGGGCAAACCATTCCCGTCGGCTGGGCGATTTCCAGGGAGGGCAACCCGACAACCGATCCGACGGAGGCTTTGGAAGGGTTGGTGCTGCCGGTCGGCGGTCATAAAGGATACGGGATTGCGATGCTGGTCGACATTCTGTCCGGGCTGTTTACAGGAGCGCAATTTGGGCCGCATATCGGCGATTTGTACCGAAACTTTGAGCGGCATCAGCATGCGGGACAATTTTTTATGGTCATGCGTGCCGATTTATTTCAGCCTTTGCAGATTTTCAAAGACCGCATGGATCAGATGATAAGGGAAATTCGGCAGGTTCCGTTGATTGAAGGAGTAGAGCAAATTTACATGCCGGGCGAAATGGAACGGGGCATGATGGATGACCGCACGAAAAACGGAATACCGTTATCGACACAAGTTGTCCAGGAAATGGTCCAGGTTGCCAATCGCCTGCATGTATACAATCCACTGTTTCAAAGCGTGAAATAAGAGGGGGCTGTGATTCTTGAAAAAGCTGGTTTCGTTTATTCTGGCTGCGGCATTAACGATGGTTGCGGGATGCGGTGCGACGAATCAAGGGACGACAAACCAAGGAAATCAAGCGAATCCGGGCAGCGATGGAAAACAGCAGGCAGCCAATGGCTATCCGAATAAGCCGATTACCTTGATCGTAGCGTTCGAGGCAGGCGGAGGCACCGACGTAGGTGCAAGAATATTGGCTCCATATGTGGAGAAGGAGTTAGGGGTGCCCCTCGTTATATCCAATAAACCGGGCGCCGGCGGCTGGGTCGGTTGGGGGGAATTGGTTAAATCGCCGCCCGACGGTTATACCATCGGATATATTAACACGCCTAATTTAATTACAGGCTATGTGAATCCTTCTACGGCCCGGAAGGAAAACCTCGACAGCTTTGAACCCATTGCCAATCATGTGACGGATCTTGGCGCGATAGCTATCCGGTCCAATGAAACCCGATTCACGGACATCAAGAGTTTAGTTGAGTATGCCAAGGCAAACCAATTAACGGTAACCTCTACGGGAGTCGGCAGTGACGATCATTATGCGGCTTTACGAATGAATCAAAGATTGGGTACGAAGTTCAATGCAGTCCATACCAAGGGCTTCGGCGAAAATTTGAGCAATCTGCTCGGAGGGCACGTGGATGTAATGCTTGCCAATGTCGGTGAAGTCGTTAAACCTCATAATGAAAAACAGTTGAAGGTTATTGCGGTGATGGCGCAGGAACGCTCGTCTTATCTTCCGGATGCGCCGACCTTAAAGGAAAGCGGATTTGGCGATATTGTTTCCTGGTCTGCCCGGGGCATCGCGGCTCCCAAAGGGGTCAGTCCGGAAATTATGGAGAAGCTGATCGCCGCATTCGAAAAAGGAATTAACGACATGGAGCAAAAGAAAAAAATGGAAGACATGGGCCTCCAGGTGGATTTTAAAAAGGGAGAAGAGTACAAGAACATGCTGAAGGAAGAGGAAGCGGGCGTTATGGAGCTGAAGAAGCTGTTGAATTGGTAAGCGAATGAGACCTGATTTCAAAGGTATGGGCATAAAGTCCAAGTAAAAGCTGCACCATGCCTTTGAAATCATAGGGATCGATGCGGGGAAAGGAAGTGGTCTGATGTTGAAAAATGCGGGATTTGTGGTCGGTATCGTGATCCTGCTTTTTGCATCCCTGATTTTATGGCAGTCCTTATCGCTTGACTATTACAGCGAGCTTGGACCCGGACCAGGATTACTGCCGCTTTGGCTTAGTGCGGTTTTAATGGTCTTGTCGCTGCTGTTTATGATGAAGTCGCTCAAGAAAAGTATTATTTTGTTCCCGGAGATTTTACCGAGAAGCAGAGGGCTCGGGAATATTCTGACCATTATCGCTGCTGTGCTTTTTTTTATTATCGCCGCTCCTTTTGCCGGTTTCACGATCGCGGGTATCCTGACGCTGTCTATTATTCTGATAAGAGATTATAAATGGGTTATGGCTCTGGGTGTTTCGGCCACCGTTACGGTATCCCTGTTTTATGTTTTCAAATTTCTCCTCAATGTGCCTCTGCCGGTGAATACATTGGGATTCTAAGTAAGGGGGAAAACCATGGAGTCATTCGTTCATTTATTGTCGGGATTTAGTACAGCGCTTACATTGGAAAATCTGGTCTACTGTTTGCTTGGCGTTACGGCCGGTATGCTGGTCGGCATCCTTCCGGGACTGGGCCCTACATCGGGAACGGCCATCCTGCTCCCCATTACTTTCGGCATGGACCCCATATCTGCGATTATTATGTTATCGGGGATTTACTACGGGGCGATGTATGGAGGCACCATTACGTCTGTTCTTATCAATACCCCGGGCGAAGCCGCATCGGTGATTACCTGTTTGGACGGGCATCCTTTGGCGAAGCAGGGAAGGGCCGGAACCGCATTGGGAGTAGCGGGAATCGGGTCATTCATTGGGGGAACCGTGTCGATTATAGGGCTTGCCTTTCTCGGGCCGGTGATCGCCCGAATGGCATTGAAATTTGGACCGCCGGAGTTTTTTGCTCTGATGGTTTTGGGCTTGACCCTAGTGATCGGTCTGATCGGCAAATCGCTCTTAACCGGGATGATGGCTGCTGTGTTGGGGCTAACCTTATCCATGATCGGGATGGATACCATGTCCGGTGTGGTCCGGTTCAGCTTCGGGGAGCCCCAATTAATGAACGGTTTCGATTTTGTGACGGTGGCTATGGGGTTATTCGGTTTATCCGAAATTTTAACCAATGCCGAAATCCATACAAAAGCGCAGAAGGCTCCTAAAGTGCAAGGTCTATTGCCTAGACGGGAAGAATGGCGTCCAACATTGATGTCCATTGGACGAGGCACCGGATTAGGATTTTTAGTGGGGCTGCTGCCCGGATCCAATTCGGTTATTCCTGCCATCATGTCGTATTCCCTGGAGAAAAAACTGGCTAAGGATCCTGCTCGCTTTGGAAAGGGAGCCATTGAGGGCGTAGCCGGACCCGAAACAGCCAATAACTCCTACTGCGGCGGTGCTCTCATTCCTTTGTTCACGCTTGGGATTCCTAGCTCGCCTACGATTGCCGTCATCCTGGGAGCGTTTATTATGCATGGACTTACCCCGGGTCCCACTCTATTTCAAAATAATCCGGATTTTGTCTGGGCCGTCATTGCCAGTATGTTTATAGGCAACTTTATTTTGCTCATCATGAATGTGCCTATGGCAGGGTTGTGGGCCAAAATTGCAACCGTTCCGTTCAAGCTGCTTTTTCCCATTATCCTGATGATTTCAATTTTGGGTGCATATAGTGTGAATAACAGCCTTTGGGATGTTGGAGTCATGCTCGCATTTGGTATTATAGGGTATTTTATGAAGAAGGTCGATATTCCTATGGCGCCTCTGGTGCTAACCTTTGTTTTAGGAAAGCTGATGGAAGACGCATTGATGCAGTCGTTAATCATCTTTAACGGAAACTTCTTCTCCTTTTTCCAGCGTCCGATTTCAGGTACCATTCTGGCCATTTCCATCCTGATTTTGATGATAAGCTTTATAGCAGGCTTGAAGAAGAAAAAGGAATTTTTGGCTAATGACGTTGAAATGTAAACGACGTAGAGGAGCTGCAATCCTGTGGAAGACTTGAAATCTGCATAACGAGGGGGTCAAATACAGATTGACTCTGGAAGCATACCCAAAGACAGGTGACGTTGCGGCCTGTCTTTTTTTGTATTGAACAGAAAATTCCAGTGGTATGGTCGGCAGATGCGCTTGGAGTAAGATTGACACGTATTGGATGTTGAATTAAAATGATTCCAAAACTACCAATATACACGCATCCCGGCCCCTGAGATTTAAGTTGTGACCTGTAATCCCATACATAGGACTCCAATCATAGCCATCAGCAAGTTAATCCACTGATTTCCAATTTTATGATCTCAGCATCAGCAATTTGTCAGAATATGTAAGTCCAAAGACCTATTTTGAAAGCGTTTTAATTATTGGGGATTTATACCTGGTGGTAAGAATTTAACATTGAAACCTGAACATCATTTGTGGAGGTGGAGTACATTTGAATTCTTACATGAGCCGACGTCAATTCCTCAAAAAGATGACGAAATGGACTGTGCTGGGGGTGGGTCTTTGTCTGAACGGAACGCTGCTTGCCGCTTGTGAGAAATCGATTACAGGCGGCGGCTTGAACTTGGAGGACCCGGATACGGAGGAACAGAAACCGTTTATATTTTTTTCCAATAAAAGTCTGGGGTACTATTTTTATATTATTCAACAGGAGGCCGTTAACCGCGCGGCTCAATCGATCGGATGGGGCTTTCAGTCTTCTGTTGCCGATTTCGATCCGTCCAAGCAGGATCAGCAAATTCGGGATATATTGGCCAAGAAGCCGGTCGCTGTGGTGGCAGATCCGGTAGACAGCGAAGGGCTGGAAGAAACGATGAGTGCAGCCAGGCGCGAAGCCATTCCGGTGGGAATAATCGATACGCCGCTCATGACCGGCGAAGCCTCGATTACGATCGCCTTCGATAATTACAAAGCCGGGGAAATGGCCGCCCAAAAAATCATTGAGCTGTTGACAGAAAAGTACGGAACGCCTAAAGGGATCGTACTCAACTGTTTTGGCCAACTGAAGAGCCATGCGTGGAATCTTCGAAAGCAGGGCTTTGAAGCGGTGATCCAAACCTATGAGGATGTCGAGTTAATCAGCCGCGCCACCGAAGGCGATTTAACGAAAATGCATGATGTAACCGCCGAAATATTGTCCCAATTTCCACAGCTTGACGCCGTCCACGCGCCTTCAGAAACCCCCGCCCGCGGTATTTATCAGGCATTGAAGGAAAAAGGCAGGCTCCATCCCAAGGGTTCGAAGGAGCACGTTATTTTTGTCACCATAGACGGGGAGCCGATCGCACATCAATGGATTAAGGAGGGGATTTTGGATGCCACCATCTCTCAGGATCCGATTGCTTACGGGGAAATATGCGTCGAGCTTCTGAATAAGTATGCCCGGCAGGGTAAGGAGGTCCCTCTGGAGCAATATTCGAACAGCAAGTACTACTGGGAAAAGGCGCAAATTATGCAAACCGCCTCCGGTCCAAGCCTGATTCTGCCGCCGTTTGAAGTGAATACAGGCAATGTGGACGACAAGCGGCTGTGGGGGAATATCGCCTTTAACGACTGGGGAATCAAATATTATTAACCATGACATCAAACAAAGAGAGGACGCCTATGGGACGGATCCTTCATTTTTTTAGAAAAAGCATTAAGCGCCGTCTTCTTTTTTGCTTTGTATGGATCAGTATTCTGCCTATAGTGATCGTCGGCTTCATCCCTTATCAAAAAACAGCCGAAGTCGTGAAGGGGCAGGTATTGGAGTATGCGCAGATTACGGTGAATCAGCTCAATGAGAATATTAACTACCATTTGAACGAGATGGACTTGATGTCGAGAATGGTGTACTATCAGGTGTTTGCCGCCTTTGAGAAAGAAGGGGGAGAAAGCGAGATCCATCGCGAGGATTTCCGCCAATTTATTTTGGCGCTCAAAAATAACCGCACCTTCATTGATGAAATTCATGTGATTGAAGGGGATCAATACTATTCGACTGCGTCCGTGCTGAGGCAGGAGCTGTTGAAATCCAAAGATTGGTATATCAGCTCCTTGCAAAATCCGGGAGAGAAGACATGGGTCGGACCGCATGTAAACGATTACTCCCTGAATGAACCGAAAACGGACAGGGTCGTATCCCTTGTGTATCCCTTTATCCTTCCCAAGCGTTCGTCGCCGGCCGTTATTATTATCGAAATGAAACAAGATAAGCTCGATGAGCTGTTTCAGAGTCCCGCCCTAAGAAGCCTGGGTAAAGTATTGCTGATCGACAAATATGGCCGTATTCTGTACAGCTCGGATCCGTCATTGCTGCCTGCGGAGCATGAATATTCGAATCAATATATTACGAATACGAATCTGCTCGGCGGGTTAAACGATGAATACAGCTTTATCTATGACATCAATTATTTCAGCGGATGGAAGGTCGCCGCATTCATTCCGAATGTGAAGATAGAGCAAAGCTTTGCTTCCATCCGGAAAATCGTGTTTATGCTGATCGGCATTTTTCTGGTCATATCGATCCTGCTGGGCTGGGGATTGTCAGACCGGCTGATCAAACCGCTGAGAACATTGCAGATCGACATGCGGCAGGTAAAGAAAGGCAAGTTTTATACGCGGTCTGCCATTGATGCGGACGATGAAATCGGTGATCTCAGCCGCAACTTCAATCAAATGGTAGCCGAGATCGAAAGCCTGATTGATAAAATCTCCGAATCCGAACGAAAGAAGAAGCAAATCGAGATGCAGTCCCTTCAATATCAGATTAATCCGCATTTTCTATACAATACGTTAAACTCCGTGCAGTGGCTGGCCAAAGAGTACAAGGCGCCGGAAATCAGCGAAATGCTGACGGCCTTAATCAAGCTGCTGCGCGCGAGTTTAAATACGACCAATTATACGCATATGCTGGAGGAAGAATTGGAGGTGTTGTCCTACTATGCCCGTATTCAGAAATACAGGTATGACGATCAGGTGAAGATCATTTACCGGATCGATACGGATGTACTGGCCGCCCTTGTGCCCAGATTTGTTCTGCAGCCGCTGGTAGAAAACGCATTCTTTCACGGCCTTTCCGACAATGAAGGAAGGATTGAAATCAGCGCCCGCCGCAAGGAGGATCTGGTTGAAATCGTTGTGGAGGATAACGGAAGAGGAATCGATGCCGACAAACTGAAAACCTTATTTTCCCCCGATGTGGAAAGAAAGCATTCCAGCGGAATCGGAATCAAGAATGTGGACGATAAAATTAAGCATTATTTCGGCGATTCGTACGGGTTATCTATCGATAGCGTCAAAGGTAGGGGAACGAGGATTTCTATCGTATTGCCTTGCAGGCTAAAGGAAGGGGTAGAGGAGCTTGACGATACAAATCTTAGTGGTTGATGACGAGTTGATTGTTAGAAGAGGACTTAAAGCGCTGGTCCCCTGGGGTGAATTCGGCATGGAGGTCGTATCCGAAGCGGCCAACGGGGAGAAAGCGTTGAACATTCTCAAGCAGCAGCCCATCGATTTGGTCATTACGGATATCCGGATGCCGATCATCGACGGGCTGGAGCTTACGCGCATCATCAAGCGGGATTATCCACATATCAAGGTACTGCTGCTTACTTGCTACAATGACTTTGAATATGTGAAGGAGGCTTTGGAAATCGGGGCCTCGGGTTATTTACTTAAAACAGAAATGGAAGAGGACGGTCATCTGGAGAACGCTTTATCCAGAATCCGGTCCGAATTTGAGCAGATGAAGACGAATCAGGAAATGGTTCGGGAGCTGCAAAGACAAGCCAGTCAGTCCCTGCCCTTACTGTGGGAGAAATGGTTGAGGTCGCTTCTGACGGGAGATCACTATACCGAATTGAAGCAGCAAAGCGACAAGCTGGCCCTCCGATGGCTCGATAAGCCGTGCCTGCTCCTGTTGATCATGTATAAAGAAAATGTCAATGCCGCCGAAGAGACCGTTTCCAAAGCATTACAGGATGGCCTGGGAGAAGCGAATGCTATGGCGGTACGGTTAAGTGACAGGTCCTATCTGGTTTTGATTGAAAAAGCGGCGAATATCAGCAAGCAGAAGGGGATGGAATGGGAAAATCATACGGTATTAACGGTATATGCGGCCTTGAAGAGCCTGGCTCCGGCCTCCGGTCAGGTTCAATTGTACTATCGTTCCTCCCGCAGTATGGATCAGCTTCCTGCCGAATATTCGAATCTACTGCAATTTGCGGAGCAGCACGCCTTTTACCATGAGCTTGGAACCGTGGAGGATACGCACGGCATGGAGCTTCCGGAAGCTTTTGAAGCCCAGGCCTATGTGAACGGGCAGGACGTCAAGCGGCTGGCCATGATCCGGAATTGGAGCAGGCTGAAGGAAATGCTTGCGGAAGTGACAGCTTTGATTCAGGACCGCAAGCCCAGTGTCGAATCTGTAAAAATGATGGTGATCGATATCGTTTTGGCCATTATGGAAGGGCTACAATCGAACAGTCATATTATATCCTTTCTATGGGGAAGCAATAAATTCGACTACATGGAAAGAGTCAAAAAAATTCCGACGTTCAAGGAATTAACGGAATGGCTTATGGATGGTATCGGGCATCTGGAAGCGGAGAGATCCGTCCTGATTGGCGGAGTGAATAAGGTAATAGCCAAAGCGGCTGCCTACATTGAAACCCATTTCCACGAGGAGGTGACGCTGGAGCAATTGGCGGAGCATGTCGGCCTGAGCAAGAGCTATTTAAGTTCTTACTTCAAAAAGGTTACGGGTGAAAGCTTCATTGATTATATGCTTCAGCTGCGTGTCGAAAAAGCCAAAGAGCTGTTTCGGCAAACGAATCTGAAAATTTATGAAGTCGCGGAGGCCGTTGGTTTTCAGGACCCCAAATATTTTACCAAATCGTTTAAACGGATCACAGGCGTATCTCCGAATCAGTACAAAGAAGCCATCGAAAAATAAAAGATCAGGCACACGCGCAAGGTCATCCAATGGACCTGCGCGTTTTTTTTTGTGTGGAGGCCCAAAAATTTTACACCCTGCCGTAAATCATTGCACCTTTCTCCGTTATATTCCGAATCATCTAAAAAATGAACACCTGCATCCAAACTTTCATCCATGTTGCGGTATTTGTCAATGGAGTAAAATCAAATCACAGAAGGAGGGAGATAGGAAATGAAAGCGGTTAAAGCAGCTGTTATTCACAAACGGGGCGCATTGGAGATAAGAACTTTTCCTAAACCCGTACTGAACGATGAAGAGCTGCTTGTCAAAGTCCACATGTGCGGAATCTGCGGTTCCGATCAACACATCTTCCGTGGAGATTGGGGCGAGCCTTATCCGATTATCCCGGGTCACGAATTCGTGGGCACCGTAGAGGAATTAGGCAAAAACGCCGCACAAAAGCATGGGGTCAAGCTCGGGGACAAGGTTGCAGTAGAGATGATTCTTCCTTGCGGCGCGTGCAGGTGGTGCAAAGAGGGATTTTACAATCTGTGCGTCAAAGACCGGGAGGAGGGAAGACAGTACGGCTGCAATATCAGCTGCACCCGGGAGCCTCATTTATTCGGCGGATGGTCGCAGGTTCTGTATGTGCCTTCCAACGCCATCGTTCACCGGATTCCCGATCACGTTCCATGGCACAGAGCCGTTTTGACGGAGCCGCTTGCTGTGACGGTCAGGGCGGTCCACCTGACGCCGCCGAAGCTTGGAGACACCGTAGCCGTGATCGGCGCGGGGCCGATCGGGCTGCTGACTGCGGTTGCGGCCAAGGCGGCAGGGGCGGCGGCGGTTATTCTCATCGGCACGCGGGATGAAAGACTTGCTCTAGGCAAACAGCTGGGTGCGGATGAGGTCATCGATTTTAGAAAAGAAGATGCCGGGTCCAGATTGCTTGAACTGACAGGAGGGAGGGGAGCCGATCTCGTATTCGAAACGGCGGGAACGCCGCAGGCGCAAAAGGATAGTCTGAATTACGCCAGAAAAGGCGGAACGGTCAATTATCTCGGATTAACGGGGAATAGGCCGGTTACGATTGAAACCGACAATCAGATGACGTTTAAGGAGTTGAAGCTGCAGACGTCTTTCCTGAGTGCATGGGGGTATCAAGGGGCCATCGATCTGATTGCCAGCGGGCGATTCCCCATTGAGAAGATGGTTACGCACGAATTTGCTTTAGACGAAGCGGAACAAGCCCTGCAATGCGCTTCGAACCGCGAGGAAAAGGCGATTAAAGTAGTCTTGATTCCTTAAAAGAATTTGTAAGCGCTATTATACACAACGGACATGAAGGAGGAGCAACCATGCCAATCATCGGAAAAGCAGCGGTTTTGGACGGAGTCGAAGGGAATTTTCATATTAAAGAATATGAGGTACCGGAGCCGAAGGCCGGAGAATTCATTTTACGGACGGAATATGCGGGTGTTTGCGGAACGGATGTTCATATCTATTACGGGCATTTGAATACAATTGAGTATCCGATCATATTGGGCCATGAATTCTGCGGCATCATTGAGAAGCTTGGACAGGGCGTAGTCGAAGACTCGAACGGAAGACCGGTAAAGGAAGGCGACCGGGTGGTGATTGTGCCGGGAGTACCGTGCGGAAATTGCTATTACTGCAAAATTTCCAAAACGCCGACCCGCTGCGCCAATGTGAAAGCTTACGGGTTCATGCCCGATCAGGCGCCGCATCTATTATCCGGCGGCTTTAGCCAATATGTTCATATTCAATACCGGGGCACGTCTTTCTTCAAGACGGACATGGAACCGCATATTGCCGTCCTGACGGAGCCTCTCTCGATTTGTATCCATGGTTTTCAGCGGGCCGGCGGCGTTCGCTTCGGAAGTACGGTGGTGGTGCAGGGGACAGGAGCCATCGGACTGGGAGCGGTCGCTTTCGCCAAACGGTCGGGTGCCGCCAAGGTGATCGCCGTGGGAGGGCCGAAGCGCCGTCTGGAGCTGGCCCGGGAATTAGGCGCGGATGTCACGATTGATATCGAGGAAATCCGCGATCCCAAAGAGCGTATCCAATTGGTCAAGGAGGAAACCAAGGGCGGTCGCGGAGCCGATATGGTCGTCGAGTGCTCGGGATTCCCGGCTTCTGTTCCGGAAGGACTTTCCTACCTGCGCGACAGCGCATCCTATGTGGAGCTGGGCCATTTTACAGACGTAGGCACAGCCAATATCAATCCGCATTGGCATATTCTCCGGAACAACGCCGACATTCACGGGGTATGGGGAAGCGATGTAGAGCATATGGAAATGACGCTGAATATCATTGAGAAAATGGAGCTGCCTTACGATAAGCTGGTTACGCAAACGCTTGGATTGAATCGAATCGGGGACGCCATTACGGCAATGAGCAAAAAAGGGTACCGCCTTGACGGCGAAGATCAGGTGATCAAAATTGCCATCAATCCGTGGATCTAGCTGCAGTATCCCAACCGTTCCGCTTCACAAATCCAAAAGGAAAGGGAGTATACATGTTATGTCTATTCAGTTGAACGGAGAACAACGCGGTGCCTCGGGCAGTGCCGTTATTGAAGTAAGGAATATGGCCACGATGGAACTGATTGACACCGTACCGGCCGCAACGATGGAGGACGCTCAGAAGGCGCTGGACGCAGCGCAGGCTGGAGCGAAGGCTTGGGCGCGGACGCCGATTTATAAACGGGCGGAGATCATCAACCGCTTTGTGAGCCATCTGCGGGCCGAACGCGATGAGCTCGCCCGGCTGCTCAGCGCAGAAAACGGCAAGACGCTGGAGCAGGCAGGCTGGGAGCTGGATACGGCGGCGGCCATTTTTGAAGGCTTTGTCGAAGAATCCAAAAGATTGTTCGGTCAAACGATTCCTTTGGAAATCCAGTCCGGTCTTGAAAAAGATTTGATGATTACGAAGCGGGAACCGCTGGGCGTCATCGTAGGCATTATCCCGTTCAATTTCCCGGCGGAATTGTTTGCCCACAAGGCGGGGGCTGCTTTGGCTGCCGGGAACGCGATTATCGTCAAACCGCCGGAAGATGACCCGTTAACGGTCACGCGCATGGCGGAGATGCTGCATGAAGCGGGTGTTCCGAGAGATGTGCTGCAGATTGTAAACGGTTATGGCGAAGAGGCAGGAGATTATTTGGTTAAAAGTCCGGCGGTTCAAGCCGTCAGCTTTACGGGAAGCACGGAAGTGGGCACCATCATCGCCCAAAACGGCGCCAAAAACTTGTCAAGGGTGTTCCTTGAGCTTGGCGCAAATGATGCGATGATCGTTTGCGAGGACGGCGATCTGGATGCAGCCGTCGATCATGCGATATTCGGAAGGCTGTTGGCGAACGGTCAAGTCTGCTGCGCAAACAAACGATTGCTGGTGCAGCAATCCGTCTATGAGGAATTTAAAACCAAGTTGGTTGAAAAACTGGCTGCGAAGCGGATCGGCCATCAGCTTGAAGAAGGAACGGATGTCGGACCGCTTATTAACGAAGCCGCAGCAGTAAAAGTGGAACGGCAAATTCAATATACGATCGGCCAAGGCGCCACGCTGGCACTGGGAGGAAAGCGGGTTCGGCAAACGTTCATCGAGCCTACCGTTCTCGAAGCAACGAAGGATATGGACATTGCCAAGGATCTGGAGATCTTCGGTCCCGTATTTGCTCTGATCGCGTTTGAAGATCTGCAGGAAGCGATCGACATCGCAAACGCCAGTCAATATGGCTTGAACTCTTCCATTTTCACCAGGGATATTTACAAGGCGATGGAGGGGGGAAATCAAATCGAGGCCGGGATTGTTTCCGTCAATGGCGGAACCTGCTACCGTCCGGTATGCAGCGCCTTCGGCGGATATAAGAAAAGCGGGATCGGCAGAGAGGGAACGCTGTATACGCTTGAAGAGCTGACGCAAATCAAAAGCATCGTTCTTCGCGGTGTCATGTAAGTCCGCGAAAGCTGGAGGAGAACTTGAAACAGAATAGGGGGATGTCTATGAAACATTTAAGAAAAAGAAGCTTTGCCGCATTGATTGCCGTATTCCTGCTGTCGCTTGCCATATCCGCCTGCGGAGGAGGGCAGCAGCAAACCGCCGGAGGCTCAACGCCTCCACAGCAGAATGAACAAGGAGGCGGTACGTCGCCGAGCGGCTCCAATGGCAAAGGGCTGATTGCTTTATCCCACAAAAGCTTGAACTATTATGCCTTTGTCGCGATGCAGGAAGCGGCCAAGCGGAAAGCGGAAGAGCTCGGCTACCAATTCGAAGCGAGCGTGGCCGACTTTGATTCCGCCAAACAAACGAACCAATTTATCAACTTTATTTCCAAGAAGCCGGCAGCCATTATTTCCGATCCCAATGACAGCGAAGGACTGGTTACGGCCATCGATAAAGCGGAGCAGGCCGGCATTCCGGTTGCGATTTTCGATACGCCGACGACAGGCGGCAATGTATCGTTTACAGTGGCTTTCGACAATTATAAAGCCGGTGAAATGGCGGCCATGGAAATCGTAAAACGGCTGGAGCAAAAGTACGGAGAAGCCAAAGGCAACGTTCTGAATGCATACGGGGCCATGTCCAGCTCGGCATGGAGAGCGCGTAAGGAAGGCTTCGATGCGGTCATGAAGAAATATCCGAACATCAATTATCTGGCTATGCCTGCCGAAGGAGATATGAGAAAGACGCAGGATGTGGCGTTGAATGCGATCGCGAAGTACAAAACCCTCGACGCTGTCCACGCGCCAAGCGACAACCCTGCAATGGGACTTTATGAAGCGTTGAAGCAGACCAATCAATTGAAAAAGGTGGGCGAAGAAGGACACGTCATCTTTGTCACGATTGATGCGGAGCCGATTGCGCTGCAGCGGATTCAAGAGGGCTGGTATGATGCCTCGATTAATCAGGATTGCGTAGCTTACGGCGAGCTGGTGATTGAAATGCTGGACAAATATACGCTAAAGGGACAGAAGGTTCCGATCGAAACCTATAAGAACGACAGCTATTTCTGGAAAGAAGCGCCGATCAAGGAAGGTCAGACCGGCCCGCACATGGTCATCGATCCTTATGTCATTGACAGCACCAATGTGGACAATGATGCGCACTGGGGCAATGTAGCCTGGAACAAGTACGGATTACGATATTAAGGAGATATTAAGGCTTCATACACGGTATAAGATGGGGTAGAGTTCCGCTCTCTCCATCTTATGCGCATAAAGATTTATGATAGTGGAGGGGATCCGTTTGCTGCTTCAAATCTCCAATGTGTACAAAAGCTTCGGCGGGAAGGAAGTATTGAAAAATGTCGAATTTGCCGTAGACTATGGTGAAATTCATGGATTGGTCGGCAAAAACGGTGCAGGTAAATCCACGCTGGTCAATATCATCTCGGGCGTTCTCTCCTGCGACAGCGGAGCGGTTGAACTGGATTCACAGCCGATCGACCAGCTTTCCGTTCTCGAAAGACAAGATTTGGGCATCTATGTCGTCCCCCAGCATGCCACCATCATTCCCGAATTCAGCGTCGCCGAGAATCTGTTTCTGGGCGTATGGCTGCGGAAAAAAGCAGGGCTCGTGGATTGGAAGCCTATGTTTGAGAAGGCGGAGCAGGAGTTGCGTGAATACGGACTTCCCATCGATCCCAGGATGAAGGCCAAGGATCTGTCTCTTGTCAATCAAAGAAAGCTCAATATTGTCAGAGCCTTGTTCAGCAAGGCCAAATTAATCATATTGGACGAACCGACGACGGCACTTTCGGCGGATGAGAGAAACAGCTTGTTTGAATTCGTACTCAAGCTGAAAAAGCAGGGTACCGGCATTATTTTTATATCTCACTATCTTGAAGAGGTGCTAAAGCTGTGCGACCGGATCACCGTCATCCGCGACGGTCTGTCTTTTACCGGTTATGCGGCGGATTCGGTTGACGAGCGCTCGCTGACGAATTTGATCGTGGGCGAAGATGTTGAGCTGTGTACCCGTACCCGGGAGCCGGGAGCGGAGAAGGAACCGATTCTGGAATGCAGGAACATCAAGGGAAAGGACCTGAAGGACGTATCCTTCCGTTTGCACCGTGGAGAAATTTTGGGCTTGATCGGGTTTCCCGGATCGGGCGCAAGGGAAATATGCAGGGGCCTGTTCGGGCTGTATCCGGTGGAGAGCGGGGAAATTCATTTGAACGGCCGGGAGATCGGCATACCTAAAGAACCGGCTGAAGCCTTGAAGCATCATATCGTCTATGTATCTTACGATCGTCATAAAGAAGGGATTGTGCAGCAGCTTCCGATTCAAGAAAATATCAGTTTGTCCATCCTGGGGTCCAAGCTCAAAAAGCTGATGGGATTGGTGGATAAGGAAAGAGAGATCGACAATTCTACCGGCTATTTTAAACAGCTGAACATTAAAGCCGGCTCTATTTATGAATTGGTAGGGAATTTGAGCGGGGGGAATCAGCAGAAAGTGGTGATTTCCAAGGCACTAAGTGTGGAACCGTCCGTATTGATTATCGATGAGCCGACAATCGGGATCGATGTCAAAAGCCGGGAGGAGATTTTGTTTCTGATCGATGAGCTTACCCGGTCGGGATTAAGCGTTCTGTACCTGACGAACGATTACAATGAGCTGCTCAGGGTAGCGGACCGCTTAATCTTTTTCTCCGACGGAAAGGTCGTCCGTGAAGCGGAAAATGACGGGTTCACGGCTGAGCAGGTGATTCAAATGCGAGATTCAGTAAAGGGTGGTGCAGCATGAGCGTCAAAGAAAGCAATGTTGCCGTTTCGCAGCCTCCGCTGCCGTTGGCACAGAACGAACAAAGGCTGGTCCGGCTGTTTGCCAATCATATTGTCTGGTTTCTCCTTGTATTCGGGATTATTATTATGGGGTTAATCGACTCCACGTTTTTTTCCAAATCGATTTTGCAAAATATTCTGGTCCAAACGGCTGTGCTCGGCGTGCTGACCGCCGGGATGTCTTTTGTCCTGATTATCGGGGAGATCGATTTATCGGTTGTCGGTGTTCTGGCGTTTAGCGCCGGATTGGGCACCACCTTGATGAACGGCGGGCTTCCCTGGTTTCTTGCCGTTGTGGTCATTGTTTTGTTCGGGGTTGGCGTCGGATTCGCAAACGGTTGGCTGATCGCCAAATTGAAGGCTGCGGCCTTGATTGAAACGCTGGCTATGGGGCTTATTCTGCAGGGAGCGCTTATGGCCTTGACCCAGGGCCGTTCCATTATTAATTTTCCTGCGGCCTATACATGGATCGGACAAGGAACCGTCGCCGGTCTTCCCGTACTCCCCATCCCGTTCCTTCTTATCTATTTGTTGGTCTATTTTATATGGAAGCAGACCGTGTTCGGCAGAAGCCTGTTCGCAACGGGCGGTAACAGCCGGAGCGCCTATGTGAGCGGGATCCGGACAGATCGGATCAAGATTTATGCTTTTGCCATTTCGGGCGGATTGGCGGGTTTTTCGGGATATTTGCTCTCCGCATATATGGGTGCCGTTACGATGACGTTCGGCTCCGATTTGCTCATGTACACGCTGGCTGCAGCCGTCATCGGAGGCGTCAGTCTCACGGGAGGGAGGGGAAGCATCTCCGGAGTATTAGGAGGCGTGCTGCTGCTTACCGTCATTCAAACCGGCCTGCAAATACTGGGAATTTCTTCCTATTATGTGACGATGGTCGGGGGCTTGATGATCTTTATTGCCGTTGTGGTCGATGCGTTAAAAACAAAATATTTACAATGAAACAAACCGGTCCAGGGCGGTTCCTCTTCATATAAACGGCATATGTTCTTTTTAAAATCCCAATCACATGGGATTTTTTTGTTGCTATGAATGTACTGTCTGGTTTGGCGCTGCATATGGAAGTGAGAGATGAAAAAATTGACTTCGGTGATTTTTTTATACTACAATTCTGTAAGTACAGTAGGCCGATAGGCATCGTTTGACATGAAAGCGCAGGCAAAATACATAACATATCCATTTCGTAGGGGGATTCCGGTGTGGAAGGCAATGTTGTAAACGTTTCACTTATTTTACTTAATATAGTCATCTTCATTCTGATCATGAGATACAGAAGACGAAGACTGGCCAAACAGGCTGAAAAGGCAAGAAGACTGCAAAGCTTGATCGGTCAAATCTCGGTCGAAGCCAATAATGAGAATGTGCAGGAATTGATTAACGAGCTTCAGGAAACCTATGCATTATTCAGAAACCCGAAGAATGGCGGAATTGTCCGTTCTACCTTTGAATCCATATTAGCAAGCGATAAAGTGGATCTGGAATTCAAGCACGAATTACGCAGGATTCTAACCAAATCGGGAGTCAAGGATCTTAAAGAGGTACAGGCATAGAAAATTAAACCAACAAGCTGACAAGCTGGCGTCCGCATTCCGTGGATGTCAGCTTGTTTTTTGTTTAGGACCTGAGACGAAACTGATTTTCTTTTGGCATTGTTCATTATACAAGAACCGCCCCTGTTTTTATCGTTTGCGGAGAGGTATTTTATTGAAGAGGGCGATCATGAATAGTGTGGGGACCGGGCCCTCCGACACCTGAAAGGGGAGCGAGTGGGATGAAGAGGTGGATTCGACATTCGTTAAGCAGGACTGGAAAGCATACGCTGAGGCTGCTTGCCTGTACCTCGATGTTATTGGCAGCTGCCGGATGCGGGAGCCAGACGGTTGATTCGCCCGCACCAGAGGGCAAGAATGGAAACCCGGGAGCTGCAGCGGCCATGAAGACCATGCCGGATCAGCTGACCACGGTGAAGCTGGGGCTTCCGTCGAAAAACATGAGCTATCTTCCGATTTTTGTAGCTCAACAGAAAGGATTTTATAAGAACGTCAATTTGGAAGTCAATCTCGAGTATGTCAAGGGCGGTGTTCTTGCGCTAAGAGGACTTCAAACCGGAGAATATCCGATCATCTCCACGCTTCCGGAATCGGTTATTACCGGGGTGGCGGAAGGCGCAAACGTCAAAATGATCGGTACGCTCGACGATCAGTCGATGTATTCGATCTTTGTATCCAAGGATATCAAAAGCCCCGGCGATCTGAAGGGAAAGTCGGCGGCGAGCAACGTACCGGGTAACGGAACAGACATTCAGCTGCAATATTGGTTGAAGAAAAACGGGCTGACGCCCAACGAGGACGTACGGCTTATCAACGCAGGGGAGAACGCGGGCCGCTTGCAGGCACTGCAGACCGGTCAGGCGTCCGTCACTATTTTAAGCCAGCCTACCGATTTGAAGGCCGAGGAGCTCGGTTTCACCAGGTTGGCCTTAATGCGCGACGAGCTTAAAACGTACAATCACAATATGATCGCCGCCAATGGGGACCTGATTAAAAATACGCCGGAGGTGGTCTACGCCTTTATGTCGGCGCACGCCGAGGCCGTGAAGTTCATAAAGGATGGCGCCAACCGCGAAGAAGCTTTGCAAATCGCCATGGCAGAGCTGGGAATGAATAGAGCCGATGCGGAAAAATCGTTCGATTTCGTACTGCCGGCACTCGCAGACAAGGGAAAAATAAACATCGAAGGCATGAAATGGGCTATCGATACGGTAAAGGAAACCGGTGCGCTTGTGAAAGAAATGAGTGTCGATCAAGTGGTGGATGAACGCTTTTATGCGAAGTAACAGGTGATAAGAGCGGCCTGTGCCATTTGGTCGACCCTGTCGAAGAAATCAAAGGGAGAGATGGCTATGTTAAAAAGAGAAGACAACGAAAGGCTGTGCAGGGTAGGTCCCGGAACACCGATGGGCGAGTTGTTCCGCCGTTATTGGATTCCTGCCGTCTTGAGCGAAGAGCTGCCGGCAGCGGATTGCCCGCCGGTTCGCGTCCGGCTGCTGGGGGAGGATCTGGTTGCCTTTCGCGATACGAACGGCAAAGTCGGACTGCTCGATGCGTACTGCCCTCATCGCCGGGCCCATTTGTTCTGGGGGCGCAATGAAGAATGCGGACTCCGCTGTGTATATCACGGCTGGAAGTTCGATACAAACGGTCAATGCCTGGACACGCCGAACGAGCCGCCAACCAGCGATTTCAAGCATAGCGTCAAATTGAAAGCCTATCCTGTCTATGAAAAAGCAGGCGTCATCTGGACCTACATGGGGCCGAAAGAGCAGCAGCCGGGTTACCCGGATTACGAATGGATGAGAGCTCCGGAAAACTGCCGCAACGTATCGAAAACCTTCGAAGCGTGCAACTGGCTGCAAGCCCTGGAAGGAGGCATTGACACTTCCCATTCCTCGTTTGCCCATAACAATAACATAGCGGATAAAAACGCGCTGCGGACAAGGGCTACCGCGCCAAAGCTCGAGGTGGTCAAAACCGATTACGGCTTCAAATACGCAGGAATTCGCGACTTGAAGGAAGATAACCATTATGTCAGGGCTTATCAATTTCTTATGCCCGCACAGCAAATGAGAGGTGCCATGATCCGCTGGACCGATGGTAAAATGGAGCAATTTCCGTCCATCGCAGGCCATGTGTGGGTGCCTATCGATGACGCTAACGTATGGGTGTATAACATTTTATACTCATCGGATGTCCATATTCCATTCACTCCTGAATTTGTGAAGAAGCACGAAAAGGACTTCGGTCGCGGAGAAGAAGATATGCTGCCGGGGTATAAACTGGTGCGCAATCCTTCCAACGATTATCTCATTGACCGTGAGGTGCAGCGAACCGAAACCTTTACCGGCATCTCCGGAATCAACACCCAGGACTACGCGCTTCAGGAAACGATGGAGCAGCCATTCTGCGATCGCACCAAGGAAAAGCTGGGTACCGCGGATACCGCCATTATTGCGGCGCGCCAGCTGCTTTTGGAGGCGACCAGAGACGTGGAGGCGGGTAAAACGCCGCGCGGGGCGGATCCGGAAACACACAGCAGGGTTAGAGGCTGCGATCAATTTCTGCCCAAGGGTGTGGATTGGAAAGAGGCGCTGTTCGAAGAAATGACAGCCAAATTCTAGGCGGCCCATTAGCAAAGGGGAGGAACGAATATGGTACTCGCTGCCGGTTTGGAATCATTAAAAATGAGCTTGGTACAATGCATTCTGATGCTGGAACGGGCAGAGATCATCGACTTTAACGGCCACTGCAGCGTGCGTATTCCCGGTACGGAGCATATCCTGATCAATTCGGGACCAAGTGCCCGGAACGATTTGAGCGCCGGGGATATCGTCATTATGGATGTACACGGCACGCCGTTGGAAGGGAGCGAAGTCCCGCCGATGGAATATCACATCCACACGGAAATCTATAAAAAACGGCCCGACGTACAGGCTGTGATCCATGCCCATCCCCGCTGGTCGACCTTGTTCAGTCTAACGGGAACACCGCTTAAGCCTGTTTTTCCTCAAGCAGCTCTTTTGGGGGAGATTTCGACGTTTGACCGCGTGGATTCCATAAACACTTCGGAGCTGGGCGGCCGGTTGGCCGAGGCGCTCGGGGGCAGCCGCACGATGCTGTTAAAATCTCACGGAAGCGTCATCACCGGCTCCACGCTCGAGGAGGCGTTCGCCTTGTGCATTTACTTGGAAGAGAACGCTCAGCGCCAGTACAGGGCTCAAGCTTTGGGCATGCCCTATGAGCTGAACGATCAGGAAATCGAGGCCTGTGCCCGTCATTTAGGGAAGCCAGCCCTCTACCGCAAGGTATGGGATTATTATGAAGTAAAACTACGGCAATAACTTCCGATTGGCTTGGCAGAGAGGGGAGACGCCATGGCGATGCCTAAAAAATTTGCAGGAAAAACAATTGCCGTACTTGGCTACAGCGAGGACGGGGCCGAATATGCAAAGCGGCTGCGCGAGCAAGGCTATGAGGTCGTGATCGGCTTGCGTGAAAGGGATGTTATGTGGCCTCGTGCCGAGCAGGACGGCTTTAAGGTGATGAACCTGTGGAATGCGGTCGGAGCTTCCGACATCATACAAGTGTGGTAAACCAAAGGAGGGATTTCATCGTTTGAGCGAATCGACTGAACCCGTCGCAGCATCGCCGTCGCCTTCCTTGAAGGACATGTGGCTGATCACGATCGGTCACGGATTAACCCATTGGTATCCGGCCACCTTTTATATGCTGCTTCCGGTGATTGGCCAAGAGCTGGGACTCAGCTATACCGAAACCGGCATGCTCATTACGTTTCAATATATGGCGAGCACGATTTCCAATGTGCCGGGAGGCATGCTGGTCGATACGGTCGGCAAAAAAGGTCTTCTGATGGCACTATCGCTCTTCTGGGTCGGATTTCCCTACTTGTTCATGAATTTCACGAGTACCTACTGGATGCTGCTTCTTTGCATCTCGCTGGTCGGCATAGGCAACAACCTGTGGCATCCGACGGCGATCCCTGCATTATCGCAGCGCTATCCGGAGCGGAGAGGCTTTGTCCTCTCGGTTCACGGCATGGGAGCCCATGCAGGCGATGCGCTCGCCCCGCTTGCGATAGGTGCGATGCTGGCTCTATTTACATGGAGGCAAATCGTTGTGCTCAATATCGTTCCCGGCGTGATCATCGCGCTGCTTATTGTGATCATGCTGCGGAATTCATCATTGGACCTCAAAAAACAAAAGGCGAGGGCTGGCGAGGAGAAGCAGGGACAAACCGTAAAGGAATATTTCAACGGACTGAAGGGACTGGTACAAAACCGCAGCCTGGTGCTCATTTCAACGAGCTCCGCCTTCCGTTCCATGACGCAAAACGCGCTGCTTACCTTTCTTCCGTTGTATTTGGCGCATGAGCTGGATTTTTCCCCTTTGTGGGTCGGATCAGGCATATTCCTGCTCCAGATGGGAGGCTTTATCGCCGCTCCGATATCCGGTCATTTGTCCGATAAATGGGGACGCAAAAAGGTATTGACGACAAGCATGACGGTATCCGCCGTTATTTTGATTGCTATGGCGGCTTTTGGCAAATCGCCGTTGTTCATCGTATTTATCGCGGTTCTCGGATTTTTTCTCTATGCGGTCCGTCCCGTGATGCAGGCTTGGCTAATGGAATCGTCTCCCCAAAAAATGGCCGGGACCAGCATAGGCATCCTGTTCGGCATGCAGTCCCTGGGCCAATCGGTATCCCCCTTGCTTGGAGGCATCATTTCCGACAAGTTCGGTTTATTTGCGGCATTTTATTTTGTGGCCGGTACGATTATCATTGCGAACCTGCTCATTTGGTTTGCGCCACAAGAGGAGTCATCAACCGGTAATCACCATTCCATATCTACATAAGGAGGATTTCCATGGCTAAACTGAATTTAAGCTTCGCCTGCTGGGACTACGATCGTGTTCAAGCGTTAATGGACGGCTCCGTCCGTCCCAAGGGCATTGAACTGAACTTTCTCAGCATGCCGGTGGAAGAAACGTTTTTCCGCATGATGCGCCACCAGGAATTCGATGTTGCCGAGCTGTCTGCTTCTTCCTATCTTCTTGCGAGGGACCGCGGATTTCCCCATTTTACGGCCATTCCGGTATTTCCGTCGCGGTTTTTCCGTCATTCGGGGGTTTATGTGAATGTTGAAGCGGGAATCCGTCGACCGGAGGAGTTAAAAGGCAAGCGCATCGGTATTCCCGAGTATCAGTTGACCGCTTGCGTCTGGATTCGCGGATTTTTGCAGCATGAATACGGTGTTCATCCGACCGAGGTGGAGTGGTTCTATGGAGGGCAGGAGACGCCCGGTCGTGTCGAAAAGTTCAAGCTGGAGCTGCCCGCGGACATTCGCCTGCAGCCGATCGGTCCGGAGCAGACACTAAACCAAATGCTGGAGAACGGCGATCTGGACGCGTTTATTGCTCCTCGGGCGCCGTCCTGCTTCTTGAAGGGGTCGCCGCGCGTAAAACGTCTGTTCGAAGATTACGTATCCGTTGAAAAAGATTATTTCCGCAAAACCGGCATTTTCCCGATTATGCATGTTGTGGCTATTCGCAACGAAATTCTGGAACGGTACCCGTGGGCTGCGCAAAACCTGTATCAGGCGTTCGTCGAAGCCAAGAACAAGGTGTACGAGGGCTTCAATCAAACCGCGGCCTTAAAAGTGACGCTGCCTTGGCTGGTGCCGGAAGTCGAACGGACGAAGCAACTGATGGGCGATGATTTCTGGCCTTACGGATTAGAGAGAAACCGCGCTGCCTTGGAAGCGTTGGTCCACTATTCTCATGAACAGGGGCTTATCAAAACCAAGCTTTCAGTGGAAGATTTATTTGTGAAGTCGACCTTGGAGCAGTACACCATCTAATGGTACAAGGTCCAAAGAAAACGCCGACCATTTCCGAGCAGCACTTATCTAAGGCGGGGTAAACCATGAGGATGAAGGAAAGGAGGCTGATTTCATGAAGCGAACCTCATTGGCCGCAGTTGCGGCCGGAGTTCAAAGGACGGAGCTGCGGGAATTTGACCTGCCGGAGGCAACGGAGGATTCCGGACTGCTTCGCATCGAAACCGTAGGCGTGTGCGGAACGGATGTGTCCTACTATAAGAAATCGCAATCTCCCCGCATACTGGGTCACCATATCGTCGGCTTTATTGAGCGGGTAGGGGAAAAGGCGGCTGCGCGTTGGGGGGTGAAGGAGGGGGATCGGGTGGCACTCGAGGAATATATCCCTTGCGGCCAATGCTCTTTCTGCCGGATAGGCATGTATCGCTCCTGCCCGTCGACGGATCCGAGAACCGGCGGTATCCGATACGGTGCTACGCCTGTGGATCGGCAGCCGTCCTTATGGGGCGGCTTCAGCGAGTTTATGTATCTTCATCCGAACTCGGTGCTGCATGCCATGCCTGAGCATGTTCTTCCGGAAGAAGCCGCCCTCACCTTGCCTCTGGCCAACGGGTTTGAATGGATGCTGCTGCAGGGCGGTGTAGGCCCGGGGAAAACGGTGGTCATTCAGGGGCCCGGCCAGCAAGGGTTGGCTTGTACCCTTGCGGCCAAGACGGCCGGGGCTGAATGCGTGATCGTCACCGGACGATTTACCAGTATGAAGCGGCTTGAATTGTCCAGACGCCTCGGTGCAGATCATATCGTGAATATTCAAGCCGAAAGTTTAGAAGATCGGGTCCATGAAATCACAGGCGGCCGGATGGCCGATGTGGTTATCGATGTAACCTCCGGCGGGTCAGAGCCGGTCATCTCCTCCGTGGCTGCGGCCGGCCGTGGCGGTATGGTCATGTTTGGAGCTTACAAATATACGAAGATCCCCGAATTCGATATCGACTCGGTCATCACGAAAACACTTCAGCTTAAAGGCGTAAGGGGACACAGCTATACATCGGTACAAATGGCCGTCGATTTTATCGCATCGGGCAAATTTCCGCTGCGGATCATGAATTCTCACGATTTCGCTTTGGAGGAAACGGACTTGGCTTTAAAAACGGCGGGGGGAGAAGGCGAACCCGGTCCGCTTCTTGTCACCGTATCGCCCGGGAAGAAAAGATAATGGAAAAAGATAATGGAACAATAAATAACGGGATGGATCGAATCCATCCCGTAAATCGGCAACAATATCACGTATCGGATCAGGCATATCTTAACTTAGCCGCTCGGTGATTAGTCTGCTGCAGGTTTTCAGATCTTTGACATAGTTTTGTACCTGTACGGGATACAAATACGATTTGGTTACGGCAAAGCTAACGGCTGCAATGACCAGACCGGTGCTGCTGTGCACCGGAACGGCTATGGAGCAAATACCGTCCTTATACTCGGACATTCCGGTAGAATAGCCGCTTTTGCGCACTTCGCGCAGTTGTTCAAGGAGCGCTTCGCCGCTAGTAATGGTTTTGTGTGTATGCCGGTCAAGTCCTTGTTCAATGACGCGGCTGATTTCCTGCTCAGCCTGGACGGCAAGAAGCACTTTGCCTGAAGCGGTGCAGTGGCTTGGTATGCGTTTTCCTATTTTCGATACGGTTCCATGATGATCGTCAGGAACCATTTTGCATAAAAATACGACTTCTCCGCGATCATAGACACCTAAATGAACCGCCTCACGGTAGGTTGTCATCAGCTTGTTTAGAAGGGGCGCAGCGATCGAGCGCAGCTCATTGCCATGGTATACGGCAAAACCAAGCTCGAAGGAGCCGATCCCCAAATGATATTTATGCGTGTACTTGTTTTTCTCTACAAGATTGTTGCCGTGGAGTGTGCTGACTAACCGGAAAATGGTACTTTTCGCCAATCCCAAACGCTTGCTCAATTCCGTGATGCCGAGCTCCTTATCCGCTAAAGTAAATTCCCGCAAGATACGGATCGCATTGTTAACGGAAGAAAGAGGTTCTTTTTGCGCCAAAGAAAACACCACCTTGAACAGAATTTTCCGGCCGGCATGTATTCGTTTTCACGATCATTATGACATACCCTTTGGGTCGGTAAAACCTATTTGTGCCGTATAGAGAAACGGAATGCGGCAGCAGCCGCTGCGATCTTCAGAAGTCTCATTGAAAATCTCATACTCCAATTTCGATTAGAGGGTTTTCTTATTTTTCTAACGTGTGGACAGGAGCATATTTTGCAGTGCTTTTCCATATAAATTACGGGGCACACGGTCTTCGCTAATATAGTAAAATATAGCCAACCCATTTTCTAACGAAAGAATCGTCCAAGCCAGTTCATTCGTAGACAGAGTAGACTTATGATTTTCTTTCGACTTCAATTTCTCAATGGCCTTGGAAATTTGCTCCACCGATTCTGTTATCAGGTTAGACCATTTATGACGTACCGATTCTTCACGCATCGCATAAAGAAAAAATTCCATGTTAAGCATGCTCCATGTTCGATTTTCCTGCCTAACTGAAAGGAAATATTCATCCATGGTTTCGATAAAATGTGAAAATGAATGCTGTTGGTCTATTACTTGATGGATGTTGTTCACATGTAATTTCATTTGTTGTTCCAATATGGCTAGAAAGAGCTCTTCTTTGGAATTAAAATGAGCATAAACCGCCCCTTTGCTAAATCCGGCATGTTCTGCAATTTTATCAACAGAAGCTCCGTGAAAGCCTAATTGAGCAAAGGTCTCGACAGCTGATTCTAAAAGTAATTGCCGAGTCTCCTTTTTTCGCTCCTCATGGGTTAATCTTCGTCTGATCATTTCTCTTCCCTCCCTCTTTCTCTTGACAATCATACTATATAACATTAACATACCATATAGTATATAAATACTAAACAGTATGAAAATTATAATAGATCATTATTATTGGAAGTAACCATCAACAATAAAGGGGAAGAGGGGAATCATGCGGAGGGAAGAAAACCTTGCAACGCAGAAACAGACTTTGTCCAAAATTTTGGCACAAACGATGAAAACAGGGATTATTAAATCAAACTTGATTCCGATGTTTGCTGGATTAACATTGGCATTATATACATATCAAATCCGTCTTTTAGAGAAATTCCCGGAAATGATATTTGCTTTGATTGGTTCGATTTTAGTCATGGGGGCAGCCGGAGCTTTTAATAACTTATACGACCGAGATATAGATTCTATTATGGAGAGAACGAAAAACAGGCCGACTGTAACAGGAGAAATAAAGCCCAAAGCAGTATTATGGCTGGGTATCTTCATGTCTGTCTTCGGAATAGTGACTCTTGCATTAACAACTCCCCTTGCAGCATTCCTAGGTTTTCTAGGTTTGTTTTTTTATGTTGTCCCATATACGATGTGGAGCAAGAGAAGAACCATTTATAATACGGAGGTTGGTAGTATTTCCGGGGCGATGCCGCCACTCATAGGATGGGCCGCAATTTATCCGGACATCACACATCCAGCCATTCTTGGTCTTTTTGTGATTACAGTGATTTGGCAAATGCCGCATTTCTATGCTATAGCTATTCGGAAGCACGATGAGTACAAGGCCGCGAAGGTTCCTATGCTTCCCGTAGTCAAAGGCATAAAAAGAACATATATACAAACGAATATTTATTTAATTGTTTTAATTGCAGCAAGTTTTCTTTTTGGGTCTTTAAGCCTCGGTCTTATGTTAGTAGCCCTTCTTTTAAGTGTTCTATGGCTTATTTTAAGTATTTTCGGTTATAAAAAGATGGATTCAGAGAGATGGGCAAAATCAATGTTTGTTTATTCCCTTCTTCATATGACGATCTTATTTTCAACGGTAATCATCTATTCTCTGATGGGAATTCTTTTGAATTTATAAAAATGAAAACAAGGATGAATGGATTAAGTTTTTGCAAGAGAATGAAGACGATTATCGGTTCTTTAGTAGAGACTTTATCCGATTATCCGATTTTAAATACATGTATTTACAAATTCAGACTGGAACATTATGATAAGACTATAATTGAGAAAACGATTACGCCAGAGGGGTGAATATGTCCCATATCACCATGAAAGAAATAGCCGGTTTAGCCGGCGTGTCCGCTGCAACCGTTTCAAGAGGCTTGTGCCATTATATTTTGCCTTGATATCTTGGGACTCGCACACGTCTCTATGTGAACAAGAAATGTCAACAAGAAATAAAACTTAGTTTTATAATATAAAACAAAGAAAGCGATTACCCAACATCTGTTGTGGAAGCCTAGGAGGAATTTTATACATGAGCAGAAGCAGACCAAAAGTATTTGTCCCCAACCAAATCCCGGAACAAGCGCTCCGCTACCTTCAAGAACATTGCGAGGTAGACTACCGGGATGCAGAAGAGAAGCTTTCTGACGCAGAACTCATCGCGGGGCTTCAAGATGCGGAAGGGCTTATGATTTATTCCCGCCAGAAGATTGAAGCCTCCATACTCGAGCATGCGCCTCGCTTAAAGGTGATAAGCAATATTGCCGTCGGGTACGACAATTTGGATCTGGCAGAACTGACCAAACGGGGCATTATGGGGACCAATACCCCCGGGGTGTTGACCGAAACGACGGCCGATCTTACCTTCAGCATCCTTATGGCCGCGGCCAGACGGATTGCAGAAGCGGATCATTTTGTAAAAAGCGGGCAGTGGGAAGGCTGGAAGCCCAGTTTATTGCTAGGGAAAAACGTCTACGGCTCCACGCTCGGCATCATCGGGATGGGTAGGATCGGAGAAGCGGTAGCCCGCCGGGCTAAGGGCTTCGATATGAATATTTTATATTACAACCGTTCCAGGAAGCCTGACGCCGAGGCCGGATTAGGAGTCATTTATACTTCTATGGATGAGCTTCTGCAAAAATCCGATTATGTGGTTGTATTGGTTCCGCTGGGCCCGAGTTCAACCCGCTTGATCGGCGAGCGTGAGTTTCACCTCATGAAGCGCGATGCTATATTTATTAATGTATCAAGAGGAGCAACCGTAGATGAGCAGGCCTTGATCCGCGCACTGCAGGAAGGCCGGATTGCAGGCGCCGCGCTGGATGTTTTTGAAAAAGAACCGGTAGATAAAAACAATCCATTGCTCCAAATGCGAAATGTCGTGACCGTGCCTCACATTGGAAGCGCTACATTGGAAACCCGTTCCAAAATGGCCGAGAAGGCCGCCAGAAACCTTGTAGCCGGTTTGTCAGGACAAATACCGGTTGACTTGATTAATCCGGAGGTTATTCCATCGGCATCAAGTCAGAAGAAGTGGGGATGACAGCCGGGACCATCGTATAGGCGATTACTTCGTGACTCTGCAGGAGGGTATCCCTCTGGGACATGAAATGTTAAGAAAACGCATATTTTCGGGAAAGCTTATGTTAAAATTTGGGTATCCGATGGCGCGGAACCCCAGTCAGCTGAGTGAAGTTACAAAGGAGGACGAAATAGTGCAATCGCTGGATTTGAGCTTATACCCTAAAATTGAACTGCCCCGGTTTGTTAAAGTCAAACAACATTTTGACCGTCAGAAGCTGGACGATATTCCCGGAGAGATTCAAAAAAATATGGCCCCTTATCTGGAGAATCTTTCGGGCAAACGGATCGCTGTAGGTGTAGGAAGCAGGGGAATCCATAACATCGACCTGATTACCAAATGCGTAGTCGATCAGTTGAAGCAGGCGGGTGCGCACCCGTTTATTATCCCGGCCATGGGGAGTCATGGCGGAGCGACGCCGGAGGGACAAGCCGAAATCCTGGAGGCTTATGGCATTTCCGAGGAGACCATGGGCGTGGAGATCGATGCGTCGATGGATGTGGAATCGATTGGCGAGATTGAGCCGGGACTTGAGGTCTATGTCGCCAAAAGCGCGCTGGAAGCCGACGGCATCGTTATCATTCCGAGAATTAAAGCACATACGGCGTTCCGTGGCGAAGTCGAGAGCGGGATTTGCAAAATGCTTGTCATCGGGCTTGGAAAACAAGCGGGCACCGATCTTGTACACCGTCAGGGATTTGGGCGTTTTGCAGAGCTGATTCCATCCATCGGCCGCATGATTGCCGAAAAAACCAGATTTCTTTTTTCCGTATCCATCGTCGAGAATGCGTATGAAGAAACCTATAAAATTGAAGTCATACCCAAGCAGGATGCGATTGCGTTGGAAAGAGAAAAAGCCCTGCTGGAAGAAAGCAAGAATAAAATGGGAAAGATCCTGTTTCCCAAATTTGATGTATTGGTTATTGAGCAGATCGGCAAAAACATCAGCGGCGACGGACAGGACCCGAACGTCACGGGACTTTATATCACCAAGTTTGCCAGCGGTGGTCCCGAGTTTCAGAATTGCGTCATTTTTGATTTAACGGAAGAGACGCATGGCAACGCGAATGGTGTGGGAACGGCAGACGTCATTACCCGCAAGCTGTTTGATAAGATTGACTTCATTTCGATGTATACGAATGCGTTCACCAGTACGGAATCCGCCCCGGTCAAAATTCCGATGGTGGCGTCCACGCCGGAGGACGCTCTGCGCATCGCGGTCAAGATGTGTAATGGCATTGAACCATACCGGCATAAGATTGTATGGATCAAAAACACCCTGGAGCTGGGCGAGATAATTATTAGCGAGCCTTTATTGGAAGAAGCCAGGGCCAACCCGAACATTGAGATTAGTTCGGAGCCGGTGGAGCTTACTTTTGCCAATGGGGAGCCGCTGTTTCATTGCTGAATTCGGCTGGCCCACTGCAACTGGAGGTGTAAAGGAATAATGAAGCTTCGTTGTACAATTCTTGATGATTACCAGCAAGCCGCACTAACGATGGCCGACTGGTCAACCATTTCGGAGTCGGTAGAAGTCCGGTCGATCGTTCGGCATGTGGATCGGGAGGAGGAGCTCGTCAGTCTGCTCGGCGATGAAGACATCGTCGTGATCATGCGCGAACGCACTCCCTTTCCGGCATCGCTGTTTGCACGTTTGCCCAAGCTAAAGCTGCTCATCACCTCCGGCATGCGGAATGCATCCATAGACCTTGCGGCTGCGGCTTCGCACGGTGTGGTCGTTTGCGGGACGGGGAGCAAATCCGAGCCTCCCGTAGAGCTGACTTGGGCATTGATCCTTGGGCTTGCACGTCATATTGTGCAAGAAAACAGCGCCCTTCGGACAAACGGTCCATGGCAGAGCACCATCGGAACGGATCTTCATGGCAAGCAGCTTGGCGTGCTTGGTCTCGGCAAGATCGGAAGCAAGGTGGCTCGCATCGGCAAAGCGTTCGGGATGGAGGTGGCTGCCTGGAGCCAACATTTGACCCGAGAGCAGGCCGATGCTGCAGGAGTACGGTTAGCAGCCTCCAAAGAAGAACTGCTGGAAAGCAGCGACATTGTCTCTATCCATCTTGTGCTCAGCGATCGGACGAGAGGCCTGCTCGGCAGAGAAGAGCTTCGGCGGATGCGTCCTTCCGCATATTTGATCAATACCTCACGGGCGGCGATTGTGGATCAGCAGGCGCTCATCGAGGCCTTGCAGAACCGGTGGATCGCCGGCGCGGGTATCGATGTATTTGACATCGAGCCTTTGCCGGAAGACAGCCTGTTTCGAAAGCTGCCCAATGTTCTGGCGACACCCCATCTCGGATACGTGTCTCAGGGAAATTATCATACCTACTTTCAGGAAGCCGTGGAAGATATCCAGGCCTTTTTATCCGGCTCGCCTATCCGTAAACTCAACTGAACCAAACATCCGCAGAATATTGCGGATGTTTTTCTCTAATCTGCCTGTCCTGATCAAGCTCGGAGGAGGAAAGAAGATGAAAATCAACATCAATGCATTATTCGATCTCACTGGCAAGACCGCAGTGGTGACCGGGGCCAGTCAAGGCATAGGCAGCGAGATAGCTAAACTGCGCTCGATTTATATTTGAAATGCGCATTTTTTGCAGTCAGGCCGCCGAATGGGCATCTGATCGAATTAATGTAAATGCGATCGCACCCACCTTCATTAAAACCCCATTGACCGAACCGATGTTCGAAGATCCGGCATTCAAGGAAGAGGTCTGAATCGTATTCCGCTGGGGCGTCTGGCTAAACCCGAGGATCTGAACTGCCGTCTGCAGCAGGCTATCCTTTTTCAAGTTATCCATTTGTAATGTCTGCCAGAAACGCCCCGGACGCGGCCGCCAAATCTTTCCCGTCCAAAAAGATTTGAAGTCCCCGCTTACCTGCACTAATACTGACAGGATTCACGCCGGTTACGGTTTTATCCAGATATAAAGGGTATTTTTTCTTCATTCCGAGCGGCGAGACGCCGCCGCGGATATACCCTGTAAGCCTTTGAATTTCTTTCACCGGAACCATCTCCACCTTTTTGTTCCCGCTTGCCTTGGCTAATGTTTTTAAGTCCAATTCTTTATCCCCTGGAATGCAGGCCGCGATAATCCCTGTTTTATCCCCGCGGAGTATTAGCGTTTTGTACATTTGACGGGGCATGACACCGACTTTTTCTGCAACAATGAACGCATCGAGTTGATTTTCATCCCATTCGTATTCATGTAAAGTATAAGAAATGTGAAGGGAATCCAAGATTCGGCAAGCATTGGTTTTCGTTGACATTTTCTCCGTCGGACCTCCGGAACTGTATTTCACTTATCATATCATGGGATGGTTGGCCGGTATAGATGCAGGATTACGCAAATGGTTTGATCATTGAAGTGTTTTCATTTATGATTACGTCATAGGATGTAACGCTCAGATTACGCCATGAAAAAAACGCTGAATGAACTGCTGTGCCTATGTTGGCAATAAATACACCCGCCTCGTCATGAACTCATCGATGTTCAGTCACAAAAAACCTCCTGATTTCAATTCATTTCCTTTAGGCCGATACCCATCAAACCAAAACGATTGAGAAGTTCCGAAATGTTAATCGACGGATGAAGCTTTGACAAACCGAGGGATAGCCGGATCCATCCGGGAGAAGCCCGAGCGCAGCGTATTTGTCTTATCAAGCCGCTATATGCCCGGGGTTGGTTGGATGGTTCCGATTTCCGTTAAATTACCGTTAAGGGGGATGTTCCATTACAAAGCCGCCGCTATCGATATCCAACATAAAGGGGGTCTTTATGAACAACATGAACAAGCGTGAACGACTGAAACAGAAAATTGAATCCCATCTTCGGCACACGGCAAGACAGCTGGTGAAGTTCGATACCTTGGAGGAAACGCTGAATTACTTGATGGATTCGTTTTGGATGGAGTTTACATGCGACTTTGTAGCGATTCTCTTGAAATCAGACCACCTTCTTGTGCCGAAAGCCTGGAAAGGGGAGACACGGCAGGTGGAGACGGCGCTTTATTTTCAAGTCCCTTCGGAATCGAAGCTGTTGCAGGAAGCCTTATGGGGGCCCAACGGCAGTATCGGGGAGGGGGAAGAAGAATTTCACATGGCGCTGGAGGCGGAAAATCTCTCCACCTGGTTTACGGTACCGCTGAAAGAGCGGGAAAAAACGTTTGGACTCTGTATCATCGGTTTTCGCAATTTTGTTCCGCTGATTCTGGAAGCTGAAACGTATTTCGTGGAATTCGGCAGGGACGTGGCGGTTGCGATCGATTTGGCTAAAGAGAAAGAACGGCAAAAACGGAAAATCAAAGGGATGGAATGGCTGAGGGAAAATATTTTCCCCGGTTCATCGATTGAGCAAATGGTTGAAAAAATTGTGGACCGCGCCGTAAAGGGGACGATGGCTCAATCCGCCTGCGTTTATTTATATGACGATCAACATTTCCGTTTTACTTATCAGCCTCCAAGCTTTGGTTTGGAAACCTTCCGGGAACATCTCATAATGGACGAAAACAGCACGATCATGACCCTTTTCCCTTATCTCGAACTGGCAGGCGGCACCGAACTGACCGTGCCCCTGGTCGTGAATTTGAAAACGATCGGCGTGCTGCACGTCAGCGGCAAAGAGAATGGATATTTTACGGAAGAAGATTTGGATCTGCTGGAGTTTTTGTCTTTACACGTATCGACCTTGATTGAGAACGCCCGGCTTTATCAAAATGAGATCGAAAGCCGATCCAGACTGCAGCGCATTATGTACCATCAGCAAGAGCTGATGAAAAAAGCGATTGAAGAGGAATCGTTAGGCCAGATGACCAAAACCGTGAACTCCCTGTTCGGCTGCTCCATCCTGCTGCTGGATCGCTTTATCCGCCCGATTTCCCACTGTTTCCTTCACGGGGAAGAAGACATGCTGAATCCCATCCTGCAAGCAGTGAAAGAACATGAAATGAAGATTGCTACACTGCGTTCGAAAGAGCTCTGGCTTGCTCTGCCGGGAAATGAGGAGCCGACTTTGGGAATTTGGCCGGTTACAGGCGTCGGACAATCGCTTGGCTATTTCGTTGTGATTTCCCGGCCGGAATTGTGGGATTCCGTGAATCGGTTGACCATTAACAACGCGATAAGCCTGTTTGCCAATGAATTCATTAAACAAAAGCTGGTCCTGGACGCTAAGGAACAGGTGAAAGAGAGCTTCATCAACCAATTGTTTTCACATCAGGTCGAGGACCTGAATCAGATCGTTCAATATGCAAGTCTCACCCATTGGAATATTATGGATCCCCACAGAGTCGCCGTGCTGTCCATGACTTTGCCGGAGAAGCAGGGGGATCATCTGCACCTGATTGACCGCGAAGAAACCAAATCAAAGCTTTGGGACCAAATCAAATTCAAAATCAGTTCGGAATATACGAATATGATGACGTCTCGCAAAGGGGATGAATTTATCCTCATCAGTCCTCTTACGAACGAAACAAAGGGAACCGAGCCTTATTGGAAGAGGGTATTCGGCAGCCTGAAAAAGATCACCCATTCGGTCAATCCGTCCATTCAAATCTATATCGGCGTCGGAGGCAAAACCAACCGAATTGAAGATTATAACGATTCATACAAACAGGCGGTGCAAACGAATAACTTGGTTCGACATCGCTTTGTCAAGACAGGGGTTGCCCTGTTCGAGGAGCTTGAGTCCTATACCATGCTTCACCAGATCAACGATATGTCATCCATTCGGTTGTTTGTAAAGAAAAAATTGTCACCCTTGCTGCATTTTGACGGAAACGGGGCAGACCTCTTTCATACCCTGCGCGTCTATTTGGAACGTAACGGAAATATCAAAGAAACGTCGGACGCTCTGTTTATCCACCGAAGTACACTGCTCTACAGACTTGATAAAATCCGGGATTTGCTGCAGATCGATTTAAACGATTCGGATCAGCGTTTCAATCTCATGCTGGCCTATAAGCTATTCGACCTTCATCGATTCACTCTTCCGCAAATTCGATGAAAATGACGCCCGGTTTTCCTACAAAATGAAGATACACAATGAGCCTCCATACCCTTATGATTTCAGTAAGCGGTTACATTAGATTTCAAGCAGACGCAGGAGGCTGATAGGATGAACATTCAACGGATCGGTGTAGTGGGATCGGGGACAATGGGAGGCGCCATTGCCCATTTGGCCGCGCTTTCCGGTTTCCAAGTCATTTTATGCGACGTGGCGGACGCGTTCTTGAACAAAGCGAGGCAACGCATGGAGACGCTGATGGATAAATCCGTCGAGAAAGGGAAGATGACAGCAGACCAAAAAGCGGAGGTGCTGTCCCGTATCGTATTTACGACGCGATTGGAAGATTTGAAACCGGTACAAGTCGTTATCGAGGCGATTATTGAAAACCTGGAGGCAAAGAAGGAATTGTTTCACCAACTCGACGAACTGCTGCCGCCAGACGTGCTTATCGCTTCCAACACCTCTTCGATGTCCGTCACGGTCCTGGCCGAAGCGACCAAACGCCAGCACCTTGTGGCGGGGATGCACTTTTTCAATCCCCCTCAGGTGATGAAGCTGGTAGAGGTGGTACGCGGCTTCAAGACGGGCGACGATACCGTTCGGCAATTGAAGGAATTAGCGATTCGATTCGGAAAGGACCCGATCGAGGTCAAGAAAGACAGCCCGGGCTTTATCGTCAACCGGGTCATGATTCCTCAGTTTATCGAGGCCATTCGTCTAGTGGAAGAAGGGGTGGCGTCGCCCGAAGACGTGGATAAAGCGATTGTGCTCGGCTTGAACTATCCCATGGGGCCATTTACGCTCCAGGACTTCGCAGGCGTCGATATCGGCCTGAACGTCATGGATTATTTTTATGAGGAATTTAAGGATGACCGTTTTGCAGCGCCTTTATCCTTACGCCGATTGGTGCGCGCCGGACGGTTAGGAAAGAAGACGGGGGCGGGATGGTATGATTACAACAAATAAGCAGGGACGTGAACCGGACATGACCTATGAAACGATAGAACTGGCTGTAAAAGAAAACATCGCGATCGTTTACTTGAATCGCCCTCCGTACAACCCTCTAAACGGACAATTATTCCGTGAGCTGTCGCATCTGTTCGATCGTCTGGAGCAGGATACGGACATCAAAGCCGTTATTATTACCGGTACAGGAGACAGGGCATTCGCTGCCGGCGCGGACATTAAGGATATGATGGACCTGAACGCCAACGAAGTGCTGCAATTTTGCCAGGTGTCCCGGCTCACATTCTTCAAGATCGAATCTCTGTCCAAACCGGTCATTGCGGCGATCAACGGTCTGGCGCTCGGCGGCGGCTGCGAATTGGCACTCACCTGTGATATAAGACTGGTTTCAGAGCATTCCAAATTCGGATTGCCGGAGATTAATCTTGGCATAATTCCCGGCGGGGGCGGAACACAAAGGCTCCAAAGGCTGATTGGTCAGGCAAAAGCCAAGGAACTGCTCTATTTCGGCGAGATGATCGATGCGGCTAAAGCGTTGGAGATCGGACTGGCGAATCGGGTGGTTCCACTTGCGGAATTGCTCCCGGAAGCCGTGGCGCTTGCGAAAAAGCTTGCGGAAAAGCCTGTGGTGGCGATGCGGATGATGAAAACGGCGGTGAACGCGGGATATCATGCGGACCTCCAGACAGCACTGGATTTGGAAATGGCATGCTTCGGGAACGCATACGCCAGTGAGGACCGCAGGGAAGGCATGCAATCCTTTGTAGAGAAACGCAAAGCTCAATTCTCAGGACGTTAGGAGGAGAAGTGATGGCAAAACGCGAGGTTTATCTCATCGAAGGCGCGCGAACCGCCTTCGGTGAATTCGGGGGTTCCTTCAAGGACGTCACGGCTATTGATCTGGCCGCGGCATGCGCCCGTAAAGCGATGGAAAAATCTAATGTATCGCCGGAGGAAATCGATCAGGTCGTGATCGGCAATGTCATTCAATCCAGCCCGGATGCCGTTTATACGGGAAGACATGTCGGCTTAAAGTCGGGTGTCCCCAAGCATGTTCCGGGGCTTACGGTGAACCGCCTCTGCGGTTCCGGCCTGCAGGCGATCATCAGTGCGGCCCAATCGATTCTGTTGGGAGAGGCCGATTTGGCGCTTGCCGGCGGCGCGGAAAATATGAGCCAGGTGCCGCATGTGATTCGGGGCGCCAGATGGGGTATTCCGCTTGGCAAAGCTCCCATGGAGGATTATTTGTGGGAGACGCTTTACGATCCTTATGGAGATTGCACGATGGCGACCACTGCAGAAAACCTGGCCGTTAAATACGGGATTACCAGAGAGCAAGCGGACGCTTACTCCGTCCGGAGTCAGCAGCGAGCGCTGAAGGCTATAGAAACAGGCATTTTTTCGGAAGAAATCGTTCCTTATACGGTAAAAGGGAGAAAAGGCGATATCCTTGTTGACCGGGATGAGCATCCTCGATCGACAACGATGGAAGCCCTCTCCAGGCTTCCCTCCCGATTTACGATAGACGGCGTCGTCACGGCCGGCAACGCAAGCGGCATGAATGATGGCGCGGCCGTAACGGTCATCGCTTCGGAGGAGTCGGTGATCCGGCGCGGCTTAAAACCTCTCGCGCGATTGGTGGCGTGGGGCATTGTAGGCGTGGAGCCGGCCATGATGGGCATCGGACCCGCCGACGCCATTCGCCAGGCATTGCAAAGAGCGGGAATGACCCTTCAGCAGTTGGATTTGATTGAAATTAACGAAGCGTTCGCAGCTCAATATCTCGCCTGCCGGCAGGAGCTCGATTTTGATCCCGAGAAAGGCAACGTGAATGGCGGCGCCGTTGCGTTAGGCCATCCGCTCGGAGCCAGCGGTGCCCGAATCACGCTGTCCTTACTTTACGAACTGCGCCGCAGAAACCAAAGATTCGGCGTTTCCTCCTTATGCATCGGCGGCGGCCAAGGGATCGCAGCGATCTGGGAGCGAGTCTGAACCGGATGCAGGGATGGGATCATAAAAAGTCTCAAGGGGTGAATCATCAATGTATCAAGACTGCTATGGACTTACCGTTACAGAGTTATTTGAAAGGGCTTACAAGATAAATCCTTCCAAAGAAGTGATTTATGATCGCAGCCGAAGGCTGACCTATCAAGAGCTTCGTGAAGAATCGATACAGCTGGCTGCTTCGCTGCAGGATCTTCAAGTGGAGAAGGGGGACCGGGTGGCGGTTTGTTTGCCGAACTGGCACGAGTTTGTCGTGATCTACCTGGCTCTTTCACATCTTGGTGCGATCCTGATTCCATTCAATACACGGTATCGGCAGGAAGAAGTGGAATATATCTTGTCCAATAGCGGCGCGAAGCTGGTTTTCTGTACCGAAGAGTTCGGCGGCGTCCCTCATTATGAGCAATTCTCCACCTTGTTGAAGTCATCGAAGACGCTTCAGCAGATGATATCGGTCAGGTTCGAACGGCCTGGAATGCTTTCTTATCATCAGCTGCTGGAACGAGGAAAGCATCTGCCTCTTACTTTTGCAGCGATCGACCGGCGGGAGGATGTCTTCGGGATTCTATATACCTCCGGAACCACCGGCAGGCCGAAGGGTGTCATGCTTACTCATGCGAACGTTGTGCATACGGCCGCCATCACCGCGGAATCGATGCGCTGTACACCGGATGACGTTATGCTGGTGGCGGTTCCCGTCTTTCATGTGTTCGGTATTACGCCAAGCATTCTTACCAATTTCGCCTGCGGCGGAAAGATGGTGCTTGTGGACGTATTCAAGCCGAAAGATGTGCTGGAATTGATACAAAACGAGGGAATTACCATACACCACGGCGTTCCGACGATGTTTATCCTCGAACTGAACCATCCGGCGTTTTCCGTTTATGACCTTTCCTCCCTGCGCACAGGCATTATTGCCGCAGCCCCATGCCCGGTAGAAGTCGTCAAACGGATTCGATCGGACATGGGATGCGATATCGTGGTGGCATACGGGCTGACGGAAACCTCGCCGACGCTGACCATCACGGATTTCAACGATGATGATCGGATCAGGTCCGAGACGGTCGGAAAAGTGCTGCCGGGAGCGGAGGTGAAAATCGTCAATGGACAAAGGGAACCGGTTGCCTTCGGAGAGGTCGGTGAATTAGCCTGCCGTGGATTCGGGGTGATGAAAGGGTATTATCAAATGCCTCAGGAAACCAAGGCGGTGATTGACGATGAGGGGTGGTTATACACGGGAGATTTGGCCACGATCGATAAGGACGGGTACATCCGCATTGTAGGACGAAGCAAGGAAATGATCATTCGAGGAGGATACAACATTTATCCAAGGGAGATCGAGGAGGTGCTATACAAGCACCCGGAGGTTCTGGAAGCGGCGGTCGTCGGACTTCCCGATTCGGTCCTGGGGGAGATCACCTGCTCCGCAGTCCGGTTGAAAAGCGGCGCGAAGGTAGAAGCCGAAGAATTGAAGCAATTTATTCGTGAGCGGCTGGCGGATTATAAAACGCCCGACAAAATCGTTTTTATGCATGATTTTCCCATGACGCCAAGCGGAAAAATCAAAAAAATGGATTTGCAACAGCAATTGAAAATCGAATTGGAGGGTCAGTTGAGATGAAGAAGATGAAAAGACGGCTGTGGACTTCACTCATGGCTTTGACTCTATGGATTGCAACGGTCGGCTGCTCCTCTGCATCTTCGATTCCGGAGAATACGGCTGCTCCAGCAACCCCATCGGAGGGATCGGCGCAAACCATCAAAATCGGTGTCATCGTTTCCGAGACGGGACCTGCTTCCTCTTTGGGCAAACCTGAAGCTGAAACGGCAAGACTGCTTAAGAAACAGATCGAAGGGCAGTTGTTCAACGGTAAAAAAGTGGAATTGATCATCAGCGATAATGAAACGAACGATACCAACGCGGTCGTTATCGCAAAAAAAATGGTATCGCAGGATAAAGTCATCGCCATCGTCGGAGGGACGCAAACCAGCACGAGCGTAGCCATCAGCGAAGTGGCGAAGGAAAACAAATTGCCGCTGATTGCCTTGGCGCCTTTATCCAAGGAGGTGCTTGGCGAGTATGTATTCCAGGTCACGCAAAGCAACGCTACCGTGCTGCAAACGATCATTGATTATCTAAAATCCAACAACATCACTAGCGTTGCTTGGACGAATGCACGCGATGCCTTCGGCCAAAGCGGTCTGCCGATTTTCAAGGAGCTGGCGAAGGCGAATCACATCGAGATTGTCGCGGTGGAGGATTTCGACGGGGCAGCCACCGATATGACCGTACAGCTGACCAAAATTAAACCGAAAAAACCCGGCGCCGTCATCGTATGGTCTCGTCCACCGGGGGCGGGCATCATCGCCAAAAATTTCAACCAGCTCGGGTTTGACGTGCCGATGATTCAAAGCCACGCGGTAAGCAATGAAGGCTTCCTGAAGCAGATCGGAGCCGAGGGGGAAGGGGTGTTGGCGATCGGAAGCAAAATGAATATTCTGGATGCCCTTCCGGATTCGGAACAAAAACAACTGTTAATGAAGTTTAATGATGAATTCCAAAAAGAATACGGTACCTCCCCGGGGCCGTTCGGAGGGTATATGTACGATGGAATCCATCTGGTGCTCAAGGCCATCTCCAATGGCCATGAAAGTCCGCAGGCCATTCGCGATTACATTGAGAGCGGTCTTGGAAAGCACCTAGGTGTCACGGGAACGTTCGAATTCAGCGCGGATGTTCATGACGCGGCGGCAGGCGACGGGCTGGCGCTGCTGCGGGTAGCGAAGCAGGGCTGGGAACCGGCCAGATAATGTTGCGGTTTACCCGGAGGGATAAAGGCACATAGGATATCGTTTCCGGTCAGTGCGATGTGTCTATATCTCATATAGAAGAGAGGGGACAAAATGGATACGATCAGCCAAGTTATGCAATATCTCATTACGGGCCTCACGACGGGGAGCATCTATGCGCTTATCGCCGTCGGTTACGTTACCATCTATAATGTAACCGGCGTGATTAACTTTGCGCAAGGAGAGTTTACGATGCTTGGAGCTCTTCTATGCGTATCCTTCGTTCAATCGGGGGTTCCGCTGGTTTTCAGTATCATACTGGCCATTGTTCTTACGGCCTGTTTCGGTTTCTTCATGGAGAGAACGACGGTCTATCCGGTCAGAAATGCGAATTTTGTAACGTTGATCATTATTACGATTGGCGTATCGATCGTGCTCAGGGGGGCAGGTCTGCTGATTTGGGGAAACACGCCGTTAAGCCTCCCGCCGTTTTCCGACAGCTCGCCGGTTATGATCCTGGGCGCCGTCCTGATTCCGCAAAGCATCTGGGTGTTTGCGACACTGGTGCTGCTGCTGGGTATGCTGTATTTATTTTTTGAAAAAACGGTGCTCGGCACGGCGTTGAAGGCATGCGTCATCAACCCCAAGGCCGCGCAGCTAATGGGAATCAATACCCGATCGATGTCAGCTTTTGCGTTTACGGCCAGCGCTGCGGTCGGCGCTGTGGCCGGCATCGTGGTGACTCCGATCACAGGAGCCATTTACGATATGGGCCTCTTGCTCGGCCTAAAGGGCTTTATGGCCATGGTCATCGGCGGGATGAACAACATATCCGGCGCCGTCTTTGCCGGTTTTTTGATTGGCGTGATCGAGGCGTTCAGCGGAGGGTACATTTCTACTTCCTACAGCGATGCGATCAGCTTTGCTTTCCTGCTGCTGGTCTTGTTCATTTCACCGAACGGCATGATGAGTAAAGCAACCGGAAAACGGGTCTAAAGAAAGGGGGAGTCTTGTGAAGAAGCAAACGCTGTATGCCAGCCGGCTCAAGCCGCTTTTCATCCTGATGGCGCTCATCGTGCTTGCGCCGGTCCTTTTTCATTCTCCTTATTATTTGACGGTATTGGTGCTGATCGGGATTTACAGCATCATTACGCTGGGATTAAGTCTGCTGATGGGATATGCGGGTCAAATCTCGCTTGGGCATGCGGCCTTCTTTGGAATCGGAGCGTATACCTCGGGCATCCTGACCGTTAAGTACGGGGTTGCGCCGCTTGCGGCGATGTTGGCCGGGATTCTGTTGACGGGTTTGATTGCTTTTGCAGTCGGCATTCCAACGCTGAAGCTGAAGGAGCATTTTCTGGCGCTGGCGACCATCGGTTTTAACATTATCGTATACATCGTCATTTTAGGCATGTACGACCTGACCGGCGGGGCATCGGGTTTAACCGGGATTCCGAAATTTTCGGTATTCGGCTTCGACATTCGCGGGGAATGGAATTATTACTTTCTCGTATGGGGGATTGTGCTTCTCCTGGCATCGTTTTGCATTAATCTAGTGCAATCCCATATCGGCAGGGTGCTTCGGGGGATTCACGACAGCGAGATCGCGACGCTCACGCAGGGAATAGATGTATTGAAATATAAGCTGCAAATTTTTGTGTTAAGCGCGGTTTTTGCTTCTGCAGCCGGAAGCTTGTACGCCCATTTTATGAATTTTCTCGCACCGGGAACATTTTACGTGCTGGCATCGATCCAACTGCTGATCATGGTCGTTGTCGGAGGGGCTCAACCGATTTGGGGCGCGATCCTTGGCGCTTTCGTGATGACGGTGCTGGCGGAAGGCGTGCGCCATTATGTCCCGATGGTAATGGATGTCGGCGGAGAAATTGAAATTATCACTTACGGTCTTCTGTTGGTTCTCGTCATGATGTTTATGCCCAAAGGCTTGCTGCCGATGATCGGCGCAATACAGGAACGCTTCCGCCGCAGGAAGCTCCCGGAAGGAGGCGGACCGCATGGACAGCGCACTGTTGGAAGTTAAGCAATTAACCAAACGTTTCGGCGGCATTGTAGCGGTGGACGGTGTTTCTTTCAAAGTTCGAAAAGGGGAGATCGTAGCGGTTATCGGTCCGAACGGAGCGGGCAAAACGACGCTGTTTAACATGATTTCCTCTATTCTGGAGCCAAGCGAGGGTGAGGTCTGGTTCAAGGGAGAGAAATTAACCGGAACGCAGGTTCACCGGCTGACTGCGAAGGGGATCACGAGGACCTTCCAAAATCTTCAAATTTTCGAGTCCATGACGGTGCTGGAAAATGTCATGCTCGGTACGCATACAAAGCTCAAAACGACGATCTTCAATGCCGGCTTTCGGCTGCCGGTGGTGAAAGAAGACGACGAAACCGCGGCTTCTTTAGCGCTTCAGGCATTGGAATCGGTTGGCTTACAGGACAAACAGGCGGAGATTGCCGGCAACCTGCCTTACGGTTTGCGCAAGCTGCTGGAGTTGGCCAGGGCGATTGTGCTGAAGGCGGATCTGATCCTGCTCGACGAACCGATGGCGGGCTTAAATGACGGGGAAAGCCACCGGCTCGCTTCGTTCCTGCTGGAGATGAAAAATAAGGGGCACTCTTTTCTTTTTGTCGAGCACGACATGGCCGCCGTCATGAAAATTGCGGATCGCATCGTCGTTATCGATTTCGGGGTCAAGATTGCCGAGGGGTCCCCCGAGCAAATAAGAAACCATCCTAAGGTGATCGACGCCTACTTAGGGAAGGAGTTGGAATGATGCTGCAGGCCAACGGCATTACCGCTTACCACGGCCGCATCCGCGCGCTGCATCAGGTCAGCCTGTCCGTCCATCCGGGCGAGATGGTATCCATCATCGGAGCGAATGGCGCAGGGAAGAGCACGCTGCTTGGGGTTCTTGCGGGCTTATATAAGCCGGCGCAAGGAGAGATTCTCCTGGGGAAAGATCGGATCGAGCATCTGCCGGCGCATCAGGTCGTCCGCAAAGGGATCAGCCTTGTGCCCGAAGGAAGGCAGGTGTTTACGAGCTTGAGCGTCAGAGAAAATCTGATTCTTGGCATGTATCACAAATATAAGCGAGAGAAGCACACGGTGGAGTCGAAGCTGGAAGCGATGCTGGAGATGTTCCCCGGTTTGAAGAAGCACTATAAGTCAGCGGCCGGCAATATGAGCGGCGGGGAGCAGCAAATGCTGGCCATCGCCCGAGGGCTGATGGCGGATCCGAAAATTATTTTGCTCGATGAGCCTTCTATGGGACTTGCACCTTTCATTGTGAAGGAGATCCTTGTCATTTTGCAGCGCATCAGGGACGACCTCGGGACGATGGTCATTTTGGTGGAGCAGAATGTAAAAGCCGCCTTGAAGGTGGCGGACCGGGTGTATGTGATGGATCGGGGAACCTTCGTACTGGAAGGCAAACCGTCTGATCTGTTGTACGATCCGATGGTTCAAAAGACATATCTTGGTACAGTTCACGAAACCAAAGGAGCGGTAAATGCATGAGTGATGTACAGACGAAGGTGAAAGGGATGTTCTTCCTATCCGATGAACAGGAAGCGATTCAATCGCTTGCGCGAGAGTTCGCCTCGCAGGAGATTGCGCCTCGCGCAAGACACTATGATGAAACGGAAAGCTTCCCTGCGGAAATCATGAAGAAGCTTTACGAGACCGGCCTGTCTAATCTGGCGATCCCCGAAGCGTATGGCGGTGCGGGGATCGATAAGATATCCCATGCGTTAATCATGGAGGAAATCGCGAAAGCATGTGCCGGTGTTGCGACCAGCCTGGATGCGAATTCGTTGGCCTCCTATCCGATTCTGGTGGGAGGAACGGAGGAGCAAAAGCGCGTTTATTTGCGTCGTCTGACGGAAGAAGGACAGTATGCGGCTTTCGCGCTGACGGAGCCTGCCGCCGGCAGCGATGTAAGCTCGCTGCGAACGACAACAGAACGAATCGGCGACGATTACGTGTTGAATGGGGAAAAGTGCTTTATCACCAACGCCAGCGTAGCGAATTTTTATGTCGTGCTCGCCAAGCTGAAAGGCGAAACTGGATCAAGAGCGTTTACCGCGTTTATCGTCGAACGGGACGCTGAAGGTGTTTCTGTGGGAGAGAAAGAGAAAAAGCTTGGACTTCGTGCATCCGATACGGCATCCGTTCTATTCGAAGACGTGAAGATTCCGTCGGCCCAACGTCTGGGCGCTGAAGGGGAGGGCTTTAAAATATTCATGAAGGCTCTGATGTATGCCAGACCGATGGTCGGCTCGCAGGCGGTCGGAATCGCCCAAGGCGCTTATGAAGCCGCTGTGCAATATGCAAAAGAGCGAAAGCAGTTCGGGAAGCCGATCACCGATCTGCAAGCCATTCAATTTATGCTGGCTGACATGGCGATGAATATTGAAGCGTCCCGCTTGCTGGTACAAAAAGCGGTGTTTCTGCTGCAGGAAGGCCGTCCTTCCGTCAGGCACGCCTCATTCGCCAAGTGCTTCGCTGCGGATACGGCCATGAAGGTAGCAACGGACGCCGTACAAATCTATGGTGGTTATGGCTTTATCCGCGAGTACCCGGTCGAGAAATATTTTCGGGATGCGAAGATTATGCAAATTTATGAAGGGACGAACCAAATTCAGCGTGTCGTTATCGCCAAAGAAATTTTATCCTGACAAGTGGAGAACGTTTGTCATTTCGGAGGGAGAAGTCCATGGACATAATTGTGATCATGAAGCAAACGATGGATACGGAAGAAAATGTGGTGCTGGTCGAAGGACGCATTCAGGAAGATGGAGTGCGTTTTATTATGAATCCCTACGACGAATATGCCGTGGAGGAAGCCGTACGATTGCGGGAGGCATTCGGAGGTACGGTTACCATCGTCTCTATCGGGCCGGATCGTGTGGAAGCTTCGATGAGAACGGCATTGGCGATGGGTGCGGATCAAGGTGTCCTTGTCGATGACGAGTCGCTGTTCGGCGACGAATGGACAACCTCGAAAGTCCTGGCGTCGGTGATCCGCAGCTGCCCGTTCGATCTCATTCTGACCGGGAATATGTCTGTCGACAACGGATCCGGTCAGACGGGACCCAGGGTCGCAGAAGAGCTCGATATCCCGCATGTCTCGTCTGTTACGAAGCTGACGGTGGAAGGCAGCCGGCTCACGGTGGAGCGGGATGCGGAAGGGGATACGGAGACCGTCGAGCTCTGCCTTCCGGCGCTTGTCACCGCGCAGCAGGGGCTGAATGAGCCGCGCTATCCTTCCTTGCCGGGGATTATGAAGGCGAAGAAGAAACCGATCAATCGGATCGGTGCGGCGGAACTTGGAGTGAACGTCGGGGAAGTCCAACCGAAAACAAGGGTAATCCATCAATACGTCCCCCCGAAGAGGGGCGCCTGTCAACTGCTAGCCGGCGATGCGCAGACCCAGGCGTCAGACTTGGTGCAGCTGCTTCGAAACGCTGCCAAAGTGATATAAGAGGAGGAAACGCGATGAGCAGAAACGTACTTGTTTTGGCGGAAATTCGGGACGGCGGCATTCGCAGCGTGACCTTCGAGGCGCTGGGCGCAGCAAGGCTGGCCGCGGAGGGCGGAACGGTAAACGTTGCTTTATTGGGAGCAGGAGTATCCGTGCACGAATCTGCATTGAGAGAACAGGGCGCTGACCGTATATATAAGGTGGAGCACGAGGCATTGCGGCATTATACTCCGGATGCGTACACCCAGGCGTTCGCGGCGTTATTAAAAGAGACGGCACCGGATTGCGTCTTTATGGGGCATACGGCGACCGGCAAAGATTTGGCTCCCCGTGTTGCCGCTAAATTTGAATGGGGATTGATCTCCGACGTCACAGATATTGCGCTCGTGGACGGCGAATTGGTCTTTACCCGTCCGATCTACGCAGGTAAAGCGTTCCAGAAGAAAAAAACGACGGAGGCCGTCGTCTTCGCCACCATTCGTCCAAACAACATTCAGGTCGGCAAACCGGATGCATCCCGTATTTCGGAAACGGTGGATTTCAAGGTGGAATTCACGGATCTTCGCTCTACCGTGCGGCATGTGGTTCGTCAATCGCTCGGGAGGGTGGATCTGGCCGAGGCCAAAATTATCGTCTCCGGAGGAAGAGGAGTGAAGAGTGTCGACGGATTCAAGCCGCTGGAGGAATTGGCCGACGTGCTCGGCGCTGCCGTAGGGGCCTCGCGCGGGGCGTGCGATGCGGGTTATTGCGATTATGCTTTGCAAATCGGGCAAACGGGTAAAGTGGTTACGCCGGATTTATATATCGCTTGCGGCATATCGGGTGCGATCCAGCATGTTGCCGGTATGTCCAACGCCAAGATCATTGTCGCCATTAATAAGGATCCGGAAGCGCCGATTTTTAAAATTGCCGATTACGGCATCGTCGGAGATCTTTTCGAGATCGTACCTTTATTGTCGAACGAATTTAGAAGCGCATTGATAACGTCGTAACAGGAGGTTTCCACATGTGGCCGCTGCTGAATTTCGCTGCTTTTATCGCCGTTTCGGGGTTTGCGGTCTATTGGTTCGCAGCCGTGGTGTACAGCCGCATAACTTATATTCGACTGGGCAAGCCCCACGAATTAAAGCAGGACCTGGACGTACGCATTCGTGAATTTTTAATCCAAGTATTCGGTCAGAAGAAATTGCTGAAAGACAAAAAGAGCGGCATGATGCATATGGTGATGTTTTACGGGTTCATTATTTTGCAGTTCGGCGCAGTTGAGCTGATCGTAAAAGGGTTTATCAAAGGGTTCGAGCTGCCGCTTGGAGCGGCACACCCTTATTTCAGTTTAACTCAAGAGGTGACAACCTTCTTGGTTTTATTGGCCGTGGCATATGCCTTCTACCGGAGATATGTCGAGAAGCTTTCCCGGCTTAAACGAGGGCTGAAGTCGGGGGTCGTCATTTTATTCCTTGCCGTGCTGATGAGCTCGATCTTGCTGTCGCTGGCGTTTGAGCGGCTTTGGTTAGGGGCAGACAGCAGCTTGTATGCGCCTTTCTCTTCTTTATTGGCCGCTTTGTTTACAGGACTGTCGGAAAGTCAGGCTGGCGCAGCTTTTTATATATTCTGGTGGGTTCATTTGCTTACGCTGCTGGCCTTCTTGGTCTATGTGCCGCAATCGAAGCACGCACATCTTTTGTTTGCGCCCGTAAACATTGCGCTACGTGAAACGAAACCTTACGGGAAACTGAGCTCGCTCCATTTGGAGGACGAGACCCAGGAATCCTTCGGTGCAGGCAAAGTGGAAGATTTCCGGCGCAATCAATTGATCGATTTGTATGCGTGCGTTGAATGCGGTCGCTGCACCCAGATGTGTCCGGCTTCGAACACGGGCAAGACGCTGTCTCCCATGGATCTCATTGTCAAGCTGCGCGATCACTTAACGGAGAAAGGGGCCGTAACCTCCCGTACTCCCTGGATGCCTTCGTTATCCTTTGCATCCGGCGCTGCGGCCGGGACCAGGCAAGCTGCGGATCAGCGTCCCGAAGAGAAAAGGTTAATCGGCGACGTGATTACGGAGGAGGAGCTGTGGGCGTGCACCACATGCCGCAATTGCGAGGACCAATGTCCTGTTTCTAACGAGCATGTGGAGAAAATCATCGACATGCGCCGTTATCTGGTATTGACTCAGGGAGACATGCCTCACGAAGCGGCACGGTACTTTCAACATATCGAGAGGCAAAGCAATCCGTGGGGGATCAGCCGCAAGGACCGGATCAAATGGCGTGAAGGGCGCGAGGATCTCGTGATCCCGACAGTGGAGGAAACAGACGATTTCGAGTACTTGTTCTTTGTCGGTTCGATGGGCTCGTTTGATATCCGCAGCCAAAACATCGCCCGATCCTTCGCCAAAATCTTGAACACGGCGGGCGTGAAGTTTGCGATACTCGGCAATGAAGAGAAAAATTCGGGCGATTCCGCGCGAAGAATGGGTAACGAAATGCTGTTCCAACAGCTTTGTCAAGAAAACATCGCAGCGTTTCAAGCCTATGGAGTAAAGAAAATCGTAACGATATGTCCGCATACGTACAACACGTTTAAAAACGAATATCCGGAGTTTGGTTTGGAGGCGGAGGTTTTCCATCATACGGAGCTGATCTGGAAACTCATCCAAGAAGGCCGCATAAGACCGGAGAAGGAAATGGAAGAGGCGGTGGCTTATCACGATTCATGCTACTTGGGCCGTTACAATGGAATCTTCGACATCCCGCGCCATATTCTCCAGGCGGTTCCCGGCGTGAAGCTTCTGGAGCTGGAACGGAACCGGGAAGACGCGATGTGCTGCGGCGCAGGGGGAGGAATGATGTGGCTGGAGGAATCGCAGGGCAAGCGCGTAAACGTCGAACGAACGGAGCAAGCGCTTCAGGCGCGTCCGACCGTCATAGGGAGCAATTGCCCCTATTGTTTAACCATGATGAGTGACGGCGTGAAAAGTAAAGGGTTGGAAATCCAGGTTCAAACCTTGGATATCGCAGAAATTGTAGAACGAGCGTTATTGTGAGTCTGTGATCGTCTGGTTATGCACGATTTTTATATTATGTTTTTAAGACGAACAGAAAAATAAAATGGAATCATTCGAAGTTTTGCATTACAATAGGAAATAGGGGTGGCAGAAAACCCAAAGGTGGTGGTAGAATGAGACGAAACCAGTTTCGTTTGCGTGTGAACTGGGGAGATACCGACAAGGCGGGCATTGTATATTATCCGAATTATTTTAAGTGGTTTGATATTGCAGCACACGAGTTTTTCCGGAGTATCGGTCTTTCTCCTTCGACTTTATCGGAGCGGGATGGCGTCATCCTGCCTCTGCTGGATGTCCGCTGCTCGTTTGAGAAACCGCTTTATTACGACGATATCATCACGGTGATGACCGAAGCAGCGGAGGTCCAACCCAAAACCATAAAGCTGACGCATCAAGTGTTTGCCCGCGGCGTTCGCACAGGTCATGGGTATGAATTGCGAGGATGGGTAAAGGAAGCAAATGGCAGCATCAAAGCAGTGGAAATTCCCGCAGCCTACCGTGCGGTTCTGGAAGAGGACCGGCCTTTTCCGCCGCTGAATGCGGATCCGTGGTTGTGCTCTTGAGGTGACAAGGATGATGGATGAATTGCTAAACAGGCATCAGCGCTTGCAGCAGCTCATGAAGCAGCGCGGAGTGGATGCCTTTGTGATTACCCATAATGTAGGACTCTATTATTTCGCAGGCTCCATGCAAACGGGATATTTGCTGATCCCTTCCGAGGGGGAAGCCACATTCTTTGTACGGAAAAGCGTATCCCGCGCCCGCAGCGAATATGCGGGAAGGGTGGAGCCGCTGGAGTCGTTGACCGAACTTCAATCCCGGTTGGAACAGGAGTGGCCCGACCTGTATCGCGGCAAGGAGCTTGTGTTTGCGACGGAGTTTGATGTGCTTCCCGTATCGTATTATCAGCGTTTGCAAAAAGCGCTGCCCGGCGTCAGATGGGTGGACGGCACAATGCTGACCCGCGAGACCAGAATGATCAAGACGCCTTACGAAATCCGCAAAATCAAGGAGTCTGCCATGGTGCTCCACACTGCGCTTGAGCGCTCCTTATCGTACATTCATGTCGGTATGTCGGAGCTTGAGATGATCAGCCGCATAGAGCATGATATGAGACAGCTGGGGCATATCGGCCTTATGCGGATGAGAGCGTATAATCAGCAGAATTCCTCCGGAATTATCGTGTCGGGAGCTTCTGCGGCATTTCCTACATCCTTTGACGGGCCTGCGGGAGGAGAAGGGCTAAGTGCAGCCTTTCCCTTCGGAGCAAGCCGCAGAACATTTGAAAAGAATGTTCCCATATTGATCGATGTTGGCTGCTGTATAGACGGGTATCATATTGACCAATCGAGAACCATAGTGTTCGGGGAATTGCCTGACGATTTGCAGTATGCTTATGATGCCGCCGAGCGAATCGCCAAACAGACTGAAACCAATATGCGGGCCGGAACCGTCTGCGAGCGGCTTTACCTGGATGCGGTAACGATGGCTGAAGCGGAAGGGCTGGTCGATCACTTCATGGGATTCAAGGCGGACAGGGCTAAATTTTTGGGACATGGCATCGGGCTTGAGCTTGATGAATTTCCCGTGCTGGCCGAGAAATTCACGTACCCGCTTCAACCCGGAATGGTGATTGCCGTTGAACCGAAATTTACTTTTCCCGGCCGTGGAGTCGTCGGCACCGAAGATACCTATCTGATTACGGAAACGGGATGCGAGCGAATCTCAATGACACCTCCCGGATTGATTAGAATGTAAACATTTCATATGTCAAAAGCAAAGTATAACGAAAAACGATGAGATCATGAGGATAATACCAGGGACTTGCTTGAAAACCACGATCATCGTCCAATTCTTGGAATATCCCGTTTTGTCAAAAGAGATCGAAGGGGTATAATTAAAGCTGGATTTCATATCAACCTTCTGTACGTAGACGGGTTAAATCATGAGGAGACAATGATCATGGGGAAACTTTCCCGGACGCAAACCGTTTTATTCATTATTTTTTTAGTTACTGTCTGGGGAGTGAATTGGCCGTTATCCAAATTTGCGTTGTTGTACACACCGCCGGTATTGTTCTCGGGACTCAGAACGTTGTTAGCGGGTCTTGTTCTGCTGCTGATTGCTTTGCCAAGATATAAAAAACTCCATTTCAAAGAAACCTGGCCGGTCTATTTGCTGTCCGCTTTGTTTAATGTCGTTTTGTATTACGGGCTGCAAACGATCGGGCTGAATTATCTGCCTGCCGGCCTGTTCTCTGCGCTTGTGTTCCTTCAACCTGTCCTTGTGGGCCTATTCTCATGGATGTGGTTGGGGGAAGCGATGTACGGCCTGAAAATGGCGGGCCTTGTTCTCGGTTTTTCCGGAGTGGGACTCATCAGTACGGGCGGTATATCCGGCCATATCTCCTTCACGGGCATTATGTTTGCCATGGGTTCTGCGCTCAGCTGGGCGATAGGGACCGTTTATGTGAAGAAAAAAGCTTCGGCCGTGGACCCGATCTGGCTGGTGACGCTCCAATTCATCACAGGCGGGCTCTTCATGACGGCTGCGGGCTTAAGTGTAGAGCGTTGGACCGATATTGTCTGGACACCTGCTTTTATTCTGACGCTTCTGTTTATTTCACTTTTTGTCATCGCGATAGGCTGGCTCGTATTCTTTAGACTCATTGACTCCGGTGAGGCAAGCAAAGTGTCTTCGTACACGTTTATGATACCTATCGTGGCCATTCTGGCCGGAAGCCTGTTTCTTCACGAGCCGATAACCTTGTCTCTTTTGGGCGGGGTTGTGCTGATTCTCGTCAGCATCTATTTTGTGAACAAGACACCGGGCAGGGTCAGGTTAAAGACCAAAAGCTGATAACCGTATCCGGAAGGGGCTGTCCCCAAGCATTGGCATGGCATGGAACATCCCGAATAGGAAAACGAAAGGACCTCAAATCCCGCTGAAGGCGGGGATGAGGTCCTTTTTTATATAACGTTAAGCAGGGCATAGGTGTGAGATGCTCCAATGTGCCTCGAATGTTTCAATTCGTTGAAAGATGGGTAAAAAATTAGAAAGGGGGGAATAGGGATGATTCGTTTTGAGAAAGTGAGAAAGGTCTATGAAGACGGATTTGTGGCTCTGAAAAACATTAATCTTGAATTCAAAGAGGGCGAATTAACCGTACTGATCGGTCCAAGCGGCTGCGGAAAGACCACATTGATGAAGCTGATCAACAGGCTGAATCATCCGAGTCAGGGAAAAGTATTGATCCGCAACAAGGACATTTCCGGCATTGACCCGATCCAATTGAGGCGAAGTATAGGCTATGTCATCCAAAGTATCGGTTTATTTCCACATATGACGATTGCGGCTAATGTGGGCGTCGTTCCCCGATTGCTTCATTGGGATAAAGACCGCATTGATCAGCGGGTGGATGAGCTTTTGCGCCTTGTTCATCTTGACCCTGATACCTACCGTAACCGATATCCTGCAGAGCTTAGCGGCGGACAGCAGCAGCGCATCGGAATCATTCGGGCGCTCGCCGCAAACCCCGAAATTATATTGCTCGATGAACCGTTCAGCGCGCTGGACCCGATCAGCCGTGAGCAGCTTCAGGATGAGCTCATCAGACTTCAGCAGGACTTCAAACATACCATCGTCTTTGTGACTCATGATATGGATGAAGCGCTTAAAATAGCCGACACCATTGTTCTGATGAAAGAGGGCGAGGTTGTGCAGACGGGACGGCCCGAACAAATTCTGCGGCATCCGGCCGATGATTTTGTCAGAAATTTCATCGGCAAGAAAAGGCTGCAAACCGGAACGGCCGATCAATTGCTTAAAGTAGACGATGTCATGACGGAGAATGCCGTAACCGCATATCCGACGCGCGGCTTGGCCGAAGCCATCAAGCTGATGGAAAAGCGGAAAGTCGATTCTTTGATTGTGGTAGACCGGAACAACGATTTACTCGGTTATGCTTCGATCTTCAGTGTGCTGGACATGTACCGGGAAGAATTCGCCACGTTGGCCGACGTCATGAGCCCTTTTGAGCATGTGGTGGAATCGGGTATGCCGGTAACAGCCGCCATTTCTCTTATGAACGAACACAGGCTGCCCTATGTGCCGGTGATCCGCAACGGACGTTTTGCCGGTCTTATTACCAAGGGAAGCCTTGTCCGGCATCTGGCCGAAGTGTACGCGCCGGCTGAATCAACGGAATCGGAGCTGCCTGAGGCTGCGATATCCGATATGCATTGGGAGCAATCCACTCAGGAGATGAGGGGCGGCGAGACGCTATGATCGCTCAATATTTTGAATTTGTCCTTAACCGTCAGGAAGATATTTTGCGGGCACTGCAGGAACACCTGGTGATCTCGGCTGTATCGGTGGCGCTCGGGGCTGCGGTGGCGATTCCCATTGGAATTTGGCTGGCCGCAAACAAGATTTCCTGGATAAACGGGATCATCTTCTCCATAGCCAATATATTGCAAACGATACCCAGTCTGGCCCTGCTGGCCATACTTATTCCACTGTTGGGAGTTGGCCGCACACCCGCCGTTTTTGCGCTGTTCCTGTATTCACTCATGCCGATTCTGCGTAATACCTATTCCGGTTTTCAATCTGTCGATCCGAATCTTCTGGAGGCTGCCAAAGGAATGGGTTACAACCGAAGGCAGATGTTAATCCAGATTCAACTGCCGCTTGCTTTTCCTTATATTATGTCAGGGATTCGGGTAACGACGGTCTACATTATCAGTTGGGCTACATTGGCGACACTGATCGGCGCCGGAGGGCTGGGGCAATTAATATTTGCCGGCATGGGGACCAACAAGAAAGAGCTTATTTTTACAGGTGCTGTTCTGGCGGTTATTTTGGCGTTGGTTGCGGACTTTTTCCTGAGCCTTGCAGAAAAGCGGGTTACTGCCAACACCCATACGGCAGCCCAGGGGGAAAACCAATGATCCGGCAGAAATTTGCTTCTTCGTTATGCCTAACCATCCTTGCCGTCTTCCTCATTTTTCCGCTTTCGGGATGCGGGAACGAAGACAGGATTATCATCGGCACTCAGACCTATTCGGAGCCCAAGATATTAGCGCAAATGCATAAGCTTATGATCGAGGACAGGGCTGGCCTCAAGGTCGATGTATTACCCGATCTGGCATCCAGCGGCGTTGTCACCCAGGCGTTAATAAACAACGATATCCAAATGGCCGTGCTGTATACGGGCATGATCTTTGATCGTTATTTTCCGGTTGAGCCCGACAAGGACCGCGAACGCGTGTTCCGGCAGGCCAAAGAAGGCTTTGACAAGTATTACGGCTTACATTGGTTTGATCCGTACGGCTTTGAGAACACGTATGCCTTTACCGTAAGGGAGGACGTAGCGGAACAAAACCGACTCGACACGATTTCCGACGTAGCGCCTATAGCCGCCAATATGTCCCTTGGTGTAGATACGACCTGGCTGGAGCGGGAAAGCGACGGTTATCCCGCATTTCGCAAGCATTACGGGATCACCTTCGGCAGAACGATTCCTATGGAAGTGGCGCTGGTTTACAAGGCGGTGGCGAATAAGAATGTGGATATCGTGCTGGCATATTCCACCGATCCCCGCATCAAGGAATACCATCTGAAATCACTTCAAGACGACAAGCAGTTTTTCCCTCCTTACGATGCGGCGCCGGTGATCCGTAACGATGTTCTCGCCAGGCATCCGGAGTTGAATGAAATCATGAGTCTGCTGGCGGGTAAGATAGATGTGCAAACGATGATCGAGTTGAATTATGAAGTCGACATCAATAAAAGAAACGAAAGAAAAGTAGCCGAAGAATATCTGAAAAAAGTTGGACTGCTGGACTAAAGACAAGAGGTGGTTGTATGGAGTTGTTTTTTCGCTATGTGGGGGAAAACTGGCTTTACCTCGTTGAACTCACTTATCAGCATATTCTGATGGTTGTATCGGGCTTGCTGTTAGCTTTGATGGTAGGAGTTCCTCTCGGTATACTTGCTGCAAGAGTCCCCAAGCTGGCCGGTGTCATTTTAGCCTCGGCTAATGTCGTGCAGGTTTTTCCAAGCCTGGCTATGCTGGTGCTGCTGATGATTGTATTCGGGCTCGGATTCAATACCGTGGTCATCGGATTGTTCCTGTACTCGCTGCTGCCGGTAATCCGCAATACGTATGTTGGACTGACCCAGGTGGACCCGGCGATTACCGAAGCCGGGCGGGGGGTAGGCATGAATCCCTTGCAGCTGCTGGTTCTTGTGCAGTTTCCCCTTGCTCTGCCATTTGTGTTTACGGGCATAAGGGTGGCAGCCGTCATCGCGATCGGCGTCGCAACGATCGCCCCGTTGATCGGGGGAGAAGGTCTTGGACGTGAAATTTATTCCGGCATCAATATGGATAATTCAGCCCGTCTCTACGCAGGAGCTATTCCGGCGGCCGCGCTTGCCCTGTTGGCCGATTTTCTTCTGGGTTACCTGCAGCGGCGGGTGGGCTGGCAAAGGAAGGCTGCTTCAAAGACGACCGCTTAAAAGACACGGAAAAGTCGTAGAAATACGGCTTTTTTTATTGCCTTTTTCAAGAAATTACGATACATTAATAGTTAATTAGATTAAAAGTTAATCTTATAAATCATATCTTTCGCATGGCTCGTCATGATTCACAGTCATACAGTCACAGGATTGGATAACTAGATGAATAAGAGGCTGAAGAATCGAAACCTATATATTTCTGTTTTAGCAAAGTTCATACTTAGTCATCTCTTTTCATTGGGGTGGTTGTTCTTCTCCATTTGGATTTCTCAACGATGGATTATGGAATTAGGACAGATCGTGAGTATCCCGGCGGCGATCCTGATCATTGCCGGCATTGCCTATATTCCCGGCTATATGAACAGTTTCTTGGTTTCAAGTCTTCTTTTGGATAGACAACCGCCTTTTAAACATCAGTATCCGGCAAACGATATTACGGTTCTGATTACAGCTCACAATGAAGAGAAAGGAATACGAGATACGTTAAGGCAGATCAGTTGCCAGGATTATGAGGGAAGCATCCACGTTCTTCTTGTCGATAATCATTCCACGGACCGTACGGTGCAAGCAGCCCAAGATGCCGCAAAGGAATTCGGCCTTTCGCTGCAAATCATCCCTGAATGGAATAAGGGCAAACACCATGCTCTAAATAAAGGGCTAAAGTATGTTAAAACTCCATATATGGTTACGCTGGATGCGGATACCTTGCTGCATAAAACGGCTCTCCGGTTTATTGTGAGCCGAATGCTTTCTGCCCCAAAAGAGGTTTGTGCCGTCGCGGGAACGGTATTGGTTCGGAACAGCAGAGACAATATGCTGTCAAAGCTGCAGGAATGGGATTACTTTTTGGCCATTTCTTCTGTAAAAAGGCTTCAAGGTCTCTATCAACAGACGCTGGTAGCACAAGGGGCGTTTAGCTTGTATAAAACCGAAGTAGTCAAGGAAATCGGAGGATGGCCGGACGTGATCGGAGAGGATATCGTGCTGACCTGGAAATGCCTGAAGGCCGGCTATAAGGTATACTTTGAACCTTTAGCGGTAGCATTTACAACGGTTCCCGTCTCGTTGGACCATTTTGCCAAACAACGCAGCAGGTGGGCCCGCGGAATGATCGAAGGGCTTAAAACGGTAAAGCCTTGGCAGCAGCCCAACGTGTTTGCGAAATTTTTAACGGGGATCAATTTTGTCATGCCCTTTATTGATGTATCTTACACTTTCTTTTGGATTCCCGGACTCATTTTGTGCTTTTTCGGCGTGTTTTGGATCGTCGGGCCTCTGACGCTTCTCGTCCTTCCGATCACGCTTTTGAGTTATTTCGTTCTGTATCAATTTCAGAAAAATGTCTTTAAGTCGTTGGGTCTTCGGATCCGGAAAAACAAGTTGGGCTTTGTTCTATTTGTGTTGGGATATCAAATGCTGACAAGTCCCATTGCAGTCTGGGGGTATTTGCAAGAAGCCTTTCAGCTGAAACGGGTTTGGAAATAAGAAGCTCATGCGGGATGCAAGAGCTTCTTTCTTTATCACAAAATAAAACCTGCTTTGTCGGTTATCCATGAATAGCCTCGTTAGAGGGTTTCTTATTGAGCGTGCAGGAGATATGCAGGAGTGCCGGGGGGATACTTAAAGAGTAAACACGTGCTGGTCGATACGGACTTTTATCGGACGGCTCTTGCTCCAGGCCGATGTTGCAATCTTGGGATTGTAGTAAAAGAGAGCTCCGTTCGTCGGATCCGATCCGTTTAAAGCGGCCCTGGCCGCCTGGTAGGCGGAAGGTCCCGGCGTCAGGTTGTACTGTCCGTCCAGAATGGCGGAGAATTGAACCGGTTGAAAAATGACCTCCGTAATGGAATCGGGAAATGCATTGGACTGCACCCGATTGAGGACGACCGCGCCTACGGCAATTTGGCCCTGAAGCGATTCGCCTCTGGCCTCGGCATGGATCAATCGTGCCAATTGCTCCAATACATTTTGCTTTGGAGCGGCCGATTGTTTCAATAGCGATAAGGTCTTGGAATCGGCCGTACCGCTAACAGGCAAGCCGGACTGTTTTTGAAATTTTTTTACCGCTTCGTATGTAATCGATCCATAGTAGCCGGTTGCGCCGGCCTGAAAGTAGCCAAGCGTACTAAGCCGCAGCTGCAAGTCGAGGACATGCTCGCTTTGCGTGCCCTTCTCCAGCGCTGCTGCACCGGCCGGCATCGCCATGGCCGTAAGGCCAAGGAAACCACCGATTAATGCGGCAATGACGGAACTTTTCTTCATCGTATTCAAACAACCTCCTATTCCTTTTTGGGATCGCCTGCTGTGACGGCATGGCGTGTTCAGGGATGTTCATCCGACCGGGGAAGTCACCGTACACGCTCAAAACAATAAGGCCGGAACAGCTCCCGACGGTCCTCAAAGGGTTCGAAGCCGTTGTCTGATTTTAGCCCGGGTTCTATGTTTTTTAATAATTATTAGAAAATTTGGATCGATTTTTTAACCCGGTCCCTGATGTTTTTCCATTCTGCCAGATGCTTCTCAAGGTTGTCGATCAGCTGATCGACGTCCTTCAAAAAAACGTCCTTATGGTTTGTATTGATGTCCATGTTGTCTGCGGGCACCGGAGTATGGGCTAGAAGGGAGGCGAGTAATCGCTGCAGCTGATCCTCTATCGGTGCTGCCGACCGCTGTTCTTGTTGTTCATTCTTATCCGGCTTCGTATCCTTTTTCCGGGTTGCGTTCTTCGTCGCCTTCGGTACGGCGCTCTTTTCCCTTTCCGCTTTATTTTGTTCATATATGGACCAGGTTTCAAGCAATGCGGGCCCTGTTTTGTACAATAGCTTGTCTTTCGTTGCTGAAGAGATACTTTTATCCTTAAATAATCGGGCGATCTTTTTGACATCACTCACAGGCATCTCGTCTCTGGCGATAATCAAGGCGAGCGGATCCCGGTACTCGATCGGCAAATCTTTAATGGGCAGCAGCTGATCTTCCGTCAGTTTGTCTTTTCGGATTTCCGTTCCGCTCACGATGAGCTTTTTTACGGCCATGCCGAACTTCAGCAGATCACACTTGTTTTTGATGTAGGCTTCCGGCTTGCCAAGCTTGCTGGACAGATATTTGATCGAGCTGCTGAACTTAGGATCGTGAAGAAGCTTGTTGAACGCCTCGGCTTCTTCAATGGGGGAGAAACCTTCTCTCGTCAAATTTTCCGCAATTTGTTCCAGATAAATTTCCGTTTCATCCGTTACGGTAGAGACAAGACAAGGGATCGTAGGGCGCCCCAGCATTTTGCAGGCTTTGTATCTACGGTTCCCGTATATGATTTTATAGCGGCCGTTACCCGTGGCTCTGACTTTAATGGGTGACAGCAGGCCAAGCTCTTCAATGCTTTTCATTAATTCCTGCAGTGCTTCCTCGTCAAATTGATATCTGGGCTGATCGGTATCCTCATCAATCAGGTCGGTTAAAATGTCGGTTATTTCCATTAGGCATTCGATCTCCTATCGTTCGATTTCATCCCGGAGAGAAGTCCCGGGCGGGGGACATGCGCATATCAATATTATATAACATGGTCCCTTCGGAGGAAATGCGTGCTATGTATACTATATCTTTCATCTACAAAGGCGAGGGCGTTACCTGGGTGCCTCCTGGTTATATTGACTTTTCATAAAATCAACAAAAGCCTTCACCACGGACAGCTCCAAAGCCGCATGACGATGGGTCATCCAGGTTTTCCGGGAGATGGGCTGGTTCTCTTCGGAGTATAGGTCAATGGTATGCAAGGAATCGATTTCGCTGAGACTGATGCTGGGAATGATAGCATAACCCAATCCATTCTTGACGAGCTCGACACAGGTATCGATTCGGTCGACATCCATGGTGATCAGAGGGGGGTGATGAAAGGTTTTGTGCCACCAATGATCGATGGTTTGCTTGAGATGGCTGTCCGTTTTGTAGTTGATTCTTGCTAAAGTCGGCAGGTCCTCCAGATGGATAGGCTCTTTTGAAGCTATGGTAACGGGTTCTTCGTATAAAAAATAATGGTGCTCATGCCAATGATGATCCCCGCGCACAATGCCGATGTGGACTTCATCCTTATACAAATAATTCATGACTTCCGTGCTCCATCCGGTTTTTACTATAATTTCAACATCCGGGTAAAGCCTTACAAATCGTTTGAGCAAAGCGGGCAGGCGATATCGTGCGAAATTGCTTGAAACACCCAGCCTCAGCGTACCTTGAACCTGATGGCCCATGTTTTGTATTTTCTCTTTTGTTTTTCGGATTTCATGCAAAATTTGATCGGCCAGCTTGACAAGACATTCCCCCTCGGCAGTAAATTCAACACCTTTCTTTCCTCTGGAGATGATGGGGGTATTAAAATATTTTTCCAGATTTTGAATCCGATACGTAATGGCCGGCTGGGAAATATACAGGATTTCAGCGGTTCTGCTGATATTTTTTTCCGTATACAGCGTTTTTAGCAGTAAAAAGTCTTTTTCATCCATTTGAGGGCTCCTTTTTAAATAAAACTTATGGATAATGATAAGAATTAAATATTTTTGTTATCAATGGGATTATATTACAATACCCTTACGCGGAAAAGCAACCAGCTGCATGGGGGAGGTAACATTTCCTGATGATTGAAACGGGCGCAGGTTGCGTTCGGCCGCAGTTTCACAAGCACAAAAAAATGATGTAAGGAGGGTATTCTTACAATGTTATTGAAAGCGCTGTCAAACAAGGTTTGGAAGATCATGCTGTCGGGATTGCTTACTCTTGGTTTAGCCGCATGCGGCAATTCATCGGAACCGAAAGTGCAGATTGTACATTCGGGGCCGGTACAGGCGAGCAAAGCATCCAGCTATCCCGATAAGCCGATAACCATGATTGCTCCTTCCGGACCGGGAGGCGGTTGGGACAGAACGGCAAGGGTGACGGCCAAAGTATTAACCGAAACCAAATTAATCAGCAAGTCCATGACGGTGGAGAACAAGCCGGGCGGCGGCGGAGCGGTGTTTTTGGCAGACTATGCGACGAAGGATAAAAAGAACAATTACAAGCTTTTTATCAGCTCGCCTCCAATCCTGCTCAATCATCTGAAGAAAGAAGGAAACAGTCCTTTCGGTTACAGGGATACGACGCCTCTGGCACAGTTGATTAAAGACTACGGGGCGATCGTGGTGAACGCCGATTCCAAATTCAAGGATTTGAAATCGCTGATCGATGCGTTAAAGGCTGATCCATCCCAAGTCACGTTTGCAGGAGGTTCCGCTCCGGGGTCCATGTACCATATGGTGTCTGTGCTTCCCGCATTGAAAAGCGGCATCGATGCGAAGAAAATCAAGTACGTTTCTTACGATGGCACGGGTGAATCGATGACGGCTCTATTGGGCGGCCATGCGGATGTGCTTAGTACGGACGCTTCCAGTCTGGGGGATTACCTGAAAGCGGGTAAAATCCGGGTGTTGGCGGTAGCCTCGCCGTCCCGTTTAGGCGGAGAGTTAAAGGACGCACCGACAATGAAGGAGCAGGGGGTAGATGCTGAATTTAACATATGGAGAGGCGTGTTCGGTCCCAAGGAGATGGGTAAGGATGCCTTTGACTATTGGGAAGCGAAGCTCAAAGAGATGGTCCAATCGGAAGCTTGGCAAAGAGAGCTTAAAGCCAACAATTGGGAGGGCGATTATAAGAACCCGGCTGATTTTAAAGCATTCCTGAAAAAACAGGAAGCGCAAATTAAGGAGTTATTAACAGCGATAGGTATGGAAAAATAATGCCTATTCGCCATAAAAGTATAAACAAAACTTATTACATTTCATAAAATATGAATATTATATTTATGATGACGATTGATATAGACTATTAACAAGGTGATTATCACCTTGCACATCTTTACCCCAAAAAAGTCCCCGGAGGTAGGAATCATGTCGAATGAATATCCTTTACAGTATGATGTGGTTGTTGTAGGCGCAGGCAATGCGGCACTCTGTGCCGGGATATCCGCTAAAGAGGAAGGCGCCAATGTCTTAATCCTGGAAAGAGGGCCGCAGCATAAGCGCGGCGGAAATTCCTTTTTTACGGACGGCGCTATAAGGACTGCCTTTCAAAATCTGGATGATATCCGGGAAATTATCCCGGAAATGACGGATGAAGAAGCCGCTAGAATTCAGATCCCTATCTATCATGCAGAAGATTTTTACAATGATCTGATGAGGGTAACCGGCGGCAAAAGCGATCCTCAATTAGCGAAATACATGACGGGACAATCCACTCAGGTGGTCAAATGGATGCAGCGCAATGGAGTGATCTTTGAGCTCAATGAGAACCAATCCTTTGAGAAGGATGGGATACTGACCTTCTGGGGCAACCTTCCTCTTAAAACGCAAAATAAAGGGGTCGGGCTCATTGAACAATTGAATAAACGTGCAGAAGAACTGGGAATTGATATCTGGTATCAGTCTCGAGCCGTCAAGCTGGTGGAGGAAAACAATCAAATTACGGCGATTCAAATTGAACAGCCGGACGGGGTCGTGACCGTACGTACGGGAAGCGTTATTTTGGCTTGCGGCGGTTTTGAGGCGAATAAAACAATGCGCGCCAGGCATCTTGGTTCCGAATGGAACGCTGCGATTGTAAGAGGTACCGAGTATAACACCGGGGATGGGCTTATGATGGCGTTGGATATCGGAGCGCAGCCTTACGGCGATTGGGCTGGATGCCATTCCATCGGGACAGACTGCAAAGCACCGGAGGTAGGCGATTTTTCCAAGCCGGGGGACATTTACAAAAAGTCCTCTTTTCCGCTTGGCCTCCTGATCAACAAAGAGGGAAAGAGATTTGTCGACGAGGGTGCCGATTTCCGGAATTATACGTACGCCAAATATGGACGGGAAGTTTTAAAGCAGCCGGGCGGCATGGCTTATCAAATTTTCGATGCCCAGGTGTATCCTCTGCTCCGCAAGGAGTATCTGATCGGGGAAGCCACGTTTGTAAAAGCGGACACGATCGAAGAATTAGCGGACATGCTTGAGGTAGATAAGACGCAATTCTTACAAACGATCCGGGAGTTCAATCAAGCTGTGCAGGAAGGCGCCTACAATCCTACCGTGAAAGATGGGAAAGGTACGGCCGGAATTACACCGCCTAAATCGAACTGGGCGCTGCGGCTGGAAGAAGGACCCTTCTATGCTTATCCGGTTACTTGCGGGATTACGTTTACCTTTGGCGGTATCCATGTGAATACGCATGGAGAAGTTCTCGGCAAAGAGGGTACGCCTATTCCGGGTCTCTATGCCGCAGGTGAAATGGTGGGCGGATTATTCTATGAAAATTATCCCGGAGGATCAGGATTAATGTCAGGCGCCGTTTTTGGTAAAGCAGCCGGAGCCTCCGCTAGCCGCTATGTAAGAGAGAAAACGCAATCAGCGGCAAGTCAATAAAAACAATCGTTTGAACAACAGCTTGTCACTTTCGTTATCAGCCCTTGAATCTCCCAAGCAGGAGAGTTCTAGGGCTTTATTCATATGTGGACGAAAGTGCCAAATAGTGCTAAAATTCTACGGATATAGGGGACTTGGATGTGAGATCACGCTTCCGGTTTCATTGGTAGTCCGGCGTACATGCGGCGGAAAGCCGAAGGATCAATAAATGGATGATTTAGGGGGGAATCATCGGTGACATCACTCCATGGAAAAACAGCCTTCGTCACTGGAGCTGCTTCAGGTATCGGTCGTGCATCGGCTATCCAATTAGCCCGTCATGGAGCTAACGTTTGTCTGGTTGATATTCAGGAAGAGGGATTGAACCAGGTAAAAGAAGAGCTGGAAAGGTTAAAATGCAATGTGATCGCCGTAACGGCTGATGTTACAGACTATGTCAGCATGAAGTCGGCGTTCCATCAATTTCAGCGGTGGGGAAAACAACTTGACATTTTGTTTTCCAATGCCGGCGTTGTAGGTCTGCTTACTCCGATAGAAGATATGCCCGAGGAAGAATGGGATCGAATTATGACGGTCAATGTAAAGGGAGCTTTTTTGACAGTGAAATACGCGATCCCCTTCATGAAAGACAATGGGGGATGCATTATTGTAACGAGCTCCATACACGGCAACCGTATTTTTAACAGCTACGGGATGTCGGTCTATTCCACTTCCAAGGCCGCATTGACGGCTTTCGCCAAAACGGCCGCTTTGGAATTGGCACGCTACAAAATTCGTGTGAATGTCATTAGCCCGGGTGCTGTTGAGACCGGTTTGAATGATCATTTGGTTCGATCAGACGAGCTTTCGAAAGTCATTATCCCCGTGGAGTACCCTGAGGGTAAATACCCTTTTGGCATAGGCCATGCCGGTCAAATTGCTGATCTGGTTACCTTTCTGGCTTCGGAGCAAGCGGCTTATATCTCCGGTACAGAAATTTATATTGATGGAGCAAGATCTCTAATATAAACAATCAGAATGGGAGAGAAGCAGACATGAGTTATTTAGAAATCGCTTGCAAGGCGGCAAAAGAAGCAGGCAGAATGATTCGTTCCCGAGCGGGAGGTGAACTGGCCGCAGAAGAGAAAAGCTCAAGCTTTGATGTGGTGACCGAATTTGATAAAAAAGCGGAGCAGCTGATCCGTGCTTCTATATTGGAGGCCTATCCCGATCACGCTTTTCTTGGCGAAGAAGAGACCTACCATTCCTCCCGTCCTCTGCACGAAGTTCTTGAAGCGGCGGTTGACGTTCCATTCTTATGGATTGTAGATCCGATCGACGGAACGACAAATTTTGTACATGGGATTCCGGGGTTTACAGTTTCCATTGGGCTGGCTTGCAAAGGGGAGCTTGTACTCGGTGTCGTATATGATCCAAGTCGGGATGAATTGTTCTGGGCAGAACAAGGCAAAGGGGCCTATCTTAACGGTAATCCGATAAAGGTATCGGCAGCGGAACATGCCGCTGAATGCGTAATCGCCACCGGGTTTATGCCGGCGTACAGGGAGCTGAATATTCCTAGCTTAGCCTCCTTCGGCAAGCAATTCCGGGGAATTCGGGTGCTTGGCTCGGCCGCTTTACATATGGCTTATGTGGCCTGCGGCAGACTCGGGGCATTCTGGCAGTACGGCTTAAATGCCTGGGATTTGGCTGGAGGTGTCGTGCTTGTGAGGGAGGCCGGCGGCATGGTGACCGACATCGGAGGAGGCGAGTTTGGCCTGTCTGTTCAACATATCATCTGCAGCAACGGGAAGGTGCATCCTGCCATGATCAGCTGCTTAAAGCAGAACGTACAATAAGGGTCGAATCAAAACTTAAAAAGACAAATGGACAGTCGGTATTTGACTGTCTTTTTGTTTGTATTTTTTTCACAAACCGGTATCGCTTACCCCCATTTACAAAGTAAGGCTCATCGGCATGGCTATGATCCGATCGCTTCAAGGACGCCTGTTATGGGTCTTTTTTGCTCTTGTGAACCATAGAATATAGTAAACATGATTGTTGTGATTCATGGTCAATAGAAAAGGGCCGAGGCTGCTTTGGTTTGTCCCGGCCGCTTTACTTTGACTTATCCAAGCAAAAGAACCAGTTTATGCAAAGGTGAGGGATCGGATGACGAATTTCGATGTACAGCAGTTGATAGAATCGTGCAGGTTGACCAAGTGTACGGATCAAATGATCAAGAGTCTGGGACAGCCGGAGAATGCGGACATCCCGGTTGCCGAGCCCTGTAGTGAAGACGAGGCAGCCGGGATTTTGCGCCACGCCAGCGGCAGGGGGCTTGCCGTGATTCCCATGGGCAGCGGGAACCAGCTGCACATGGGAGAGAATCCGCGGAGAGTGGATTTTTTGCTATCCTCCAGGCAGCTTACAGGGATTGTGGAGCATTCGGCGGGGGATCTTACGATCACCGTACGGGCAGGGACTCCTTATTCCGAAATTCAGACTTATCTTAGAGAGCACAGCCAATTCATTCCCATCCAGCCGCCTGCCGCAGATGATTCAACGGTTGGAGGGCTCGTGGCGACGGCCGCGAGCGGTCCGGAAAGAATATTATACGGATCCTGGCGGGACAATGTGCTTGGTCTCCGAGTAGTATACCCGAACGGAAACGTGATTCGCACGGGGGGCAAGGTGGTGAAGAATGTCGCGGGTTATGACATGAACAAATTGTTTGTCGGCTCATATGGATCTTTAGGCTTCATCAGTGAAGTCACCTTGAGGGTACGCCCCTATCCGAAGCACAAGGAGATACTCATAGCACAAAGTGATCGTCTGAAAGAGCTGACTGAACTTGCCGCTTTAGTGCTCGCCTCGGAATGTATTCCAAGCCGTCTGGAGCTGTCATCCAATCCTGCGGCAGGAGGGTATGAGCTCGCGATCGGCTGTGATGAAGTGGGGAGCGCTGCCAGTTATCAGGCGGAGCGGATTCGCGCTCTTGCCGGCACCCTGGGAGCTGCCGTTGAATTTACCCGTCTCATGAATGAACCGGTAGAGCCATATGAGCTTCAATACCGGACCCGATGGAAGGGGCTGGAGCCCGATTCTTTGCTGTTAAGAGCGGCTTGTCCGATCCCGGACATGACGGACCGGCTCTCTTTGTTCGAGAAGGAGGCGTCTGCACGGAACGTTTCAATGGAATTTGCCGCAAGTCTGGGTGTCGGAACGCTCCGCATTCGCCTTCGTTCAACGGTTCCTTCTGCGTTGGTTGAGACAGCGCTGCGGTTAAGAGAGCTGTCGGAAGAGCGAGGGGGCTACCTGGTCGTGGAATACGGGGAGGCCCCGCTTAAAAAGGAAATTGGAGTATGGGGTACGATCCAAAACGGACTTTCGATCATGAAAGGCATCAAACAAACCGTCGATCCGGCTTGCATTCTAAGTCCGGGACGTTATGCAGGAGGGCTGTAGCGTGAACAACCATTTCAAGTGGCCGGATCCGCCCGGTGCAGATAAATATTCCGTGTGTGTGCATTGCGGGTTGTGCTTGCAGGCATGCCCCACTTATCTGGAAACAGGCAATGAGGCGCAATCTCCCAGAGGACGCGTGGATTTAATTAAAGCGGTCTCCGAGGGGCGCATGGCGATCAATGAATCTTTTATCGATCCTGTATTTCGCTGTCTGGATTGCCGGGCTTGCGAAACGGCGTGTCCATCGGGGGTGCAGGTGGGGATCTTGATCGAGGAGGCACGGGGCCAAATCCGCCAGGCTGAGCCTCTGACAGGCTTGAAAGGGATGGTGAGCGGCGTTTTTCTGAAGGGCATATTCCCGAAACCCGGCCGATTGAAAGCCTTGGGCAAACTGACCCGATTTTATCAAAAATCCGGAATGCGGAAGCTGGTCCGCGGTACCGGAGCCATCAAGCTGTTCCCCAAGCATTTGCAGGACATGGAAAGGGTCATGCCGGAGGTGTCCGCCCGCACTTCACGGGAAGCGCTTCCTGCGCTTCTTCCGGCCGTCGGAGTCAAACGGGGCACCGTCGGGCTGATCCTCGGCTGTGTAATGGATGTCCTTTATTCCGATATTAATCTGGCCACGGCTCGTGTGCTGGCGCGCAACGGATTTGATGTCATGGTCCCCCAGGACCAGACCTGCTGCGGAGCCCTTCAGGTACACGCGGGGGAACGGCCTACGGCCAAGATGATGGCTAAGCAGAACATCGACGCTTTCCTGAAAGCCGGAGTGGATTATATCATTATTAATGCGGCCGGCTGCGGCGCGACGTTGAAAGAGTATGAAGAATTGATGCACAGCGATCAGGAGTATGCCAGCAAAGCCGGGCAGTTTGTAAGCAAAGTCCGGGACATCGCCGAATTTCTGGTAGAGGTCGGTTTTGAACCACCAAAGGGTAAAATAGACGCAAAGGTTACCTATCATGACGCATGCCATCTTGCCCATGCCCAAAAGGTTCGAACCCAACCGCGCCAGCTGCTGCGTTCCATTCCGGGAGTGGAGCTGATCGAAATGCGGGATTCCGATGTGTGCTGCGGGTCTGCGGGGATTTACAACCTGACCCATCCAGACATGGCTGAACCTATCCTGGAGAAAAAAATGGCCAATGTCCCTCCGGAGGCCGCGTGCCTTGTCATGGGCAACCCGGGCTGTATGATGCAGATGTCCGTAGGTGTTCACCGGAAGGCCATGGATCAGGAAGTTGTGCATACGATTACCCTTATGGATCGGGCATACGAGGCGGAAAAGAGGACGGGAACATGAACCAGGAACAATTGGTTGCCGAACTGCAGAGAATCGTAGGTCCCAAGGAAGTGATCCATAAACCGGATGATCTTATTGCTTATGAATGTGACGGATTTACGATTGTTCGCGCCCGTCCGCGGGCCGTCGTTTTTCCTAATAATACCCAACAGGTTGCTGCCGTAGTGAAATTGCTTCACGATAACGGGATTCCGTTTATTCCCCGCGGTGCCGGAACAGGGCTCTCCGGAGGGGCTACGCCCATAAACGGCGAGGTATTGATCAGCCTCGTTAAGATGAACCGGCTGTTGAGCGTGGATTTCAAGAACCGGACGGCGGTGGTGGAGCCGGGACATGTCAATTTGAAGCTAACGAATGCCATAGCGCATGAAGGCTATTATTATGCTCCGGATCCCTCAAGCGGCATGTCCTGTACGATTGGCGGAAACGTAGGGGAGAATGCCGGCGGGCCGCATTGTCTGAAATACGGGGTCACCAGCAACCATGTCCTCGGTGTTGAAATGGTCATGCCCGACGGTGAAATTGTAACGTTAGGCGGCGCAGTACCCGACATGCCCGGCTATGATCTCACGGGCTTAATCGTAGGCTCGGAAGGCACAATGGGCATCGTCACCAAGATCGTCGTCCGGATTCTCAAGAAGCCGCAGGGCGTCAAAACCGTGGTTGCCCTGTATGATTCGGTGGACGATGCGAGCCAGACGGTCTCCGCTGTCATTGCAAGCGGTATCATCCCCGGAGCGCTCGAAATGATGGACCGTGTCGCCATTGAAGGGGTGGAAGCGGGAAATTACCCTGTCGGCTACCCGAAGGATCTGGCGGCCGTGCTCCTGATTGAATTGGATGGCCTTACCGCCGGTATGGAAGCGATGGCGGAGCAGATTGTCGACATTTGCAGGCAATATCACGTCCGTGAAGTGCGGGTGGCGCAATCGGACAAGGAAAGAACGCTTTGGTGGGCCAACCGCAAAACGGCATTTGGAGCGATGGGGAAAATCTCCCCGGATTACATGGTGCAGGACGGGGTCATTCCCCGCAGCCGGCTGCCGGAAGTGCTGCGGCGGATTTCGGATATCAGCAGGAGATCCGGGCTGCGTATCGCCAATGTATTCCACGCCGGAGATGGAAACCTGCACCCGCTTATTTTGTTTAATTCAGCCAACCCGGGAGAAACGGAGCTGGCCGTGAAGGTTGGCTCGGAAGTGCTGCAAGTGTGCGCCGACGTGGGAGGCACCATAACAGGCGAGCATGGGGTAGGAATCGAGAAGCAGCATGACATGCCCAAAATCTTCACGCAAGAAGAGATCGATGCCCAAGTGGAGATCATGCGGGTGTTCAATCCCCATAATCTGTGCAATCCGGATAAGCTGTTCCCCAAGCCTTCGCGCTGCGTAGAAGTGAAGAGAGCGGCGCATACGCATTGAAGCTGAGCGAGGCGTCCGACGCTTCTGGTTGACGAGTTTACTCTATTTAAAGCGGGTGCTGAGGCAAGCGCCCGCTTTAAACATGAGTACGGCTTTTTTTATATGAAGGGTGATTGACGTTTTGGCTTCCATCGGTTTAAAGTGATTCTGAAAGGCGTCTGCGTTTGAAGTCCTAATCTATGGAAATAATAAAAGAATTGGAAGATGCCGATGCACGATTAAACCAAGGGAAAAGGAAGCTTGAACATGAAAAACACAGCCTTACTTCGAGATCCGAAACAACGCAAATTGCTGTTCAGCGCCGGTCTAAGCTGGCTGTTCGATGCGATGGACGTGGGAATCATCTCGTTTATCGTGGCTGCCTTGGCTGTCGAATGGAATCTGGCCGCACAGCAGATTGGACTGCTAACGGCCCTGAATTCGATCGGAATGGCTGTAGGAGCGGCCGTTGCGGGTTCTCTTGCGGACCGTTATGGACGCCGGTCCATTTTGATTTGGACGCTTCTTATTTTCTCTGCAGCCAGCGGGTTGTCCGCTCTGGCCACCAGCTTTGCCGTTTTATGTGTCCTGCGTTTTGTGACCGGATTCGGTCTTGGGGGCGAGCTTCCGGTTGCCTCGACGCTCGTTTCCGAGTCCGTACCAGCTCATGAGAGAGGCCGTGCGGTTGTGCTTCTCGAAAGCTTCTGGGCGGGCGGTTGGATCGTCGCGGCGCTGATTGCCTATTTTGTCATTCCGCATTACGGCTGGAGGACGGCCTTTATTATCGGTGCATTACCGGCTTTGTATGCTTTGTACCTCAGACGGGCTATTCAGGATTCTCCCCGCTATATCGGGCAGCGGAGCCGGAAGCTCTCGTTTATGGAACGGGCGGCATCCGTATGGTCGCCCAAACACCGCAGGTCAACCGTCACACTCTGGATTGTGTGGTTCACCGTGGTATTTTCCTATTACGGCATGTTTCTGTGGCTTCCGACGGTTATGGTCATGAAGGGCTTCGAGCTGGTGAAGAGCTTTCAATACGTCTTGATCATGACCCTCGCACAGCTGCCGGGATACTTTACCGCCGCTTACTTTATTGAAACTTTAGGCCGCAAGTTTGTGCTTGTTGCCTATTTGCTGCTGACGGCAGCAAGCGCCGCATGGTTCGGCAGTGCCGAAACGGAAGGCATGCTGATGGCGGCCGGAATTTGTCTTTCCTTCTTTAATCTTGGCGCATGGGGAGGACTCTATGCCTACACGCCGGAATTGTACCCGACGTCGGTTCGCTCTACCGGTGTCGGACTTGCCTCCTCCTTCGGCCGGATCGGAGGCATCATCGGGCCATTCCTTGTAGGTATCCTATTGGCGCGAGGGCTTCCGATGACCTTTATATTTATGGTGTTTTTTGTTTCGATTGTCATCGGAGCATTAGTCGTACTGTTCTTAGGTAAAGAAACCAAAGGAACAGATCCGGATCAAGACACCGATGTTCGCATGGCCTAATGAAACGGTTGTCGCTATAAGCTTACATAACATTGGGGGCTCTTTATGCTTCATTGTGAAGAGGTCGCGATCCCCGCACATGACGGCTCTTGGAAATAGGGATTGTGCTCTTGACAGGATCGCTGTAGTATTACTTATCAGAAGGACTTTTTCCATATGCCGTAAATTTATGCCGTAAATTAATGATGACGAGAGGTGATTTCAATGGGAAAATGCAGTATTGATCATTCTCATGAAGATGTGGCACAAAAGCTCGAAAGCCAAAAAGAGTTTTTACCCGAATCCTTAACTGCGGATCTGCAGCAGTTTTTGCTGAGAGAACATTCGCAGCAAACCTTAAACGAACTATTTCACCTGCTGAAAAAATATGATCTTGCGTCTAAAGAAGAGCGGGAAGAGAGAAACGTAAAATTAAAACAGCTTACGGGCTAAGAAAAGAACGAGAGCGCAGCATAGGCTCTCGTTTTTTATTCATGCTGCAGGTTTATTTAGAACATTAATGCAATGCTATGCTAAAGTGTGATCGGGTCCGCCTGTGATCTAAAAAAAGGGTTGACTTTGACGCTGCGTAAAGGTTTACCGTTATTTATGTCAGGGGGTGAACAGATGGAATATACCGTGCAAAAGCTTGGACAATTGGCAGGGATCAGCACCAGAGCGCTTCGCTATTATGATGAAATCGGCATCCTTAAGCCGGCAAGAATCAACTCATCAGGGTACCGGATCTATGGTCAGGCGGAAGTTGACAGATTGCAGCAAACAATCGATGATCGATGAGAATGAAAAAAGTACGGTAAAGAAATTCGTGAAAAATATGGAGAAGATTCCGTAAACCAATCCAATGAAATGCTTAAAAATATGACACAAGAAGAGTATGAAGAAGCAATGCGTCTGGCCAATGAAGTGACTGCATACCACATTCGACTGCGGTATGGTAAACTTTAGATTCCGAATACAATCTGTCGAAGGGGGGAAATGATGAACTGGATTGCCAAACAGCTCTATTATAAGGTTCAAAGGCAGATGACAGGCATCTCACAAATAACGGAAGCGCAAGAGCGGTGGATGTATTTGTATGAAGACAAAGTTGTGACACACTATCGGGAATTTCCCATTCATGAAGTATTTGATATATCTTATCGAAAGTTGGGCGGTACGGAAGGGATTTTGTATTTGCATACTAAGCAGGGCGTTTATTCCTACATGGTCAAAGCAGATCCTTCTGAATTTGTCGAGGCTTTCAAGCAGCTGGAGTCCAGTTCCTGAAGCCCTCCGGAAAATGCAAAAATCCCCCGGGTTCTCCGGGGATTTGCGCTTTCCGCTTCGCAGCATATGCTTATGCTACTTATGCTACGGCAATCATTAGAATGATCCAACCCGCCAAGAAGGCAAGCCCTCCAAGCGGTGTTATCGCACCCAGCTTTCTAACGCCGGATAAACTTAAAGCATACAGGCTGCCGGAGAACAGAAATATCCCGGCGAACAGGACATAACCGGCCATGATGACGAGAGAAGAATTCTCTACGCTTTCCGAGATCGGTCCGAGCAAAAGCAGACCGAGCGCATGGGCGATATGGTATTGGATTCCCGTCTGGTACACCTTCATCATGTCTTCGGACAACCTTTTCTTTAAGGCATGCGCCCCAAAAGCGCCTAAAGCAACCGCGATGAACATATTCAAGCTTCCGAGCATAATTAACGTCTTCATGAACAACGCCTCCATACAAGATAGTACCGAACCGGAGGCTATTTCGTCAAATCCGCCCGTCCGCTAGAGGAGTCCGGATTTGCCGGTTAAACCCTATGAACCCTAGTAAAAAGGAGAAATGAAACATGTCTGTAATGAACATATTAAAAAGCCGCAGAGCAGTAAGAAACTATGAGCCGAAAGAAGTCGAAACCGAGAAAATCACCAGGCTGCTGGAAGCGGCTGTTTGGGCGCCCAATGATCGTTTGCGCGAGCCGTGGCATTTTTATGTGATCCGTGGGGAAGCCAAGACGCGATATGAGCAAATTGCCCGCGAATTTCTGGAAGAACGATTCCCGACAAAGCCTCATTTGGTCAAGGAATCGATCGCCGTGCTGGAATCAACGCCGCTTGTCATTGTAGTCACCTCGGATATCATTCCTGGTGATGAGGCGTCCTCGGAGGATAACGAATACGCCGTTGCATGTGCCATTCATTCCATGTGGCTTGCTGCACAGGAGCTTGGGCTGGGACTGGTGTGGCGGACAAGAGGAATCGGCCTTGCCAGAGACGAACGATTACATAAGCTGATCGGATCACCCGAGAATCGCAAAATTGTCGGCTCCGTCTTTGTGGGCTATCCGGCCGCAGACAGTCCGGAAACCAAACGGACGGCAATCGAAGACAAAACTACCTGGTTGTAAGACGGTCAGGCAACCCCGGTTCGGCACTCTTCCGAATTTATCCCAAATTTTCACTCCGGCCCGCGTGTTAACGCGGGTTCGACTGTTGAGCAGGGCTCAACAGTCTTTTTTTTTCAATATGAGTTTCTCGACTCCGCGGCAACTATCATTACTGGAAATATATGGAAAGTCTGAAGGAAGGGGGGATTTATTTGCGAGAGTTCATTTTTATAGATTACTAATTGATCTGTCTATACATATCAAAACTGAAGTGAATATAGTAATAGTCAATAGCTATTATTGAAAGGAGGGTCGGGATGTTATTTCAAAGAATCAAGGGACTGGTGAGCATCATTATTCCATGTTATAACGCATCCCCTTATCTATTGGATTGTTTAAACAGCATCGTGTCACAAAGTTATCGTGATCTTGAAATCGTCATCGTGAATGACGGTTCAACCGATAATACAAAGTCCGTGATTCAAACATGGTTAAATACGACTGAAGTTAAGGAACGGTTTGCAACGAAACATCGAATCCAAATCCTGAATTTACCTTATAATACCGGATATGCCGGGGCGAATTCGATAGGTTTGTTTTTAGCCAGGGGAGAGTATATTGCAATTCAAGACGCCGATGATTTGTCGCATCCGGATCGTATTTGTAAACAAATGGAGTTCCTCAGACAACATCCACAGGTAAATCTAGTAGGAACCAGCATCGCGGAATTTCGATCTGGCAACCCGAAAACGAAATTTCAGGTGAAATGGATTAAATACGGATTTGATCAAATTAGACAAAGCTATGAAAACGGAAGTTCAGGCGCTTGCTACGGCACTTTGTTATTTCAAGGAGAGGTTTTTGATCGGGTAGGCGGTCTATTCCGTTCACTTCGGGGCAAGCGCAAGGTTACCGGGCATGATTACTTTTTTATTTTTCGTTGCTTGAAAGAGGGCTATAGGATTGAGAATATTCCGGAAGTACTTTACTATTACCGCTTGCACCCAGACCAAATGTCCGGCAGAGGAAACAAATAAGAGAGGAAGGTGGAATCATTGAATAAACATCGAGGAGATTTTTCGAATTTTGAAAAAGGACTTGAGACCAGCAGAGCAAAGCTTACTCAGGCTCTTGCCGATTCGCAGGATATCACATTTATTACTTGCGGCGGAAATATAGGGGATTATTTAATTTGGGCCGGCACGAGACAGCTCTTGACACAAGTAAGTTACAAGGAAATAACAAAAGAAGGTCTTATAAAAGCCGAGGGGCATACGGCACTTATGACGGGAAGCGGCGGATGGTGCAAATCGCATGGTTCGATGCCAAAGCTTCTGCCCGAAATTGAGAAAAGATTCGAGAAAGTCATCGTTCTTCCTTCCTCTTTTGATCGTGATTTATATACAGTTCAGCGTGTGCTTTCGAATACTCGCGCACTGGTTTTTGCCAGAGAGGAAGAATCGTATCGTCAGATTAAAGACTTATGTCATGCCGATATTGCGTATGACTGTGCCTTATTTTTTGATTTTGCTCCATACCGGGCACCTGGCAAAGGGGAGCTTGTCGCTTATCGCACCGATGGGGAATCTGCTCGTTCAGCAGTTCCGAACAATAATTATGATATATCCAGAAGATCTATTTGTAAAAATCATGAAGATTGGCTTCGAATCATCGCCCGATACGAATCTGTAAGAACAGACAGGGCACATGTTATGATCGCGGCGGCAATGCTTGGAAAAAAAGTACTATATTCATCTTCCAGCTATCATAAAGTTCCCGAAATTGCTAAATTTTCGCTCAAAGATTTTCCGGTTTATCCTGAATAAAAAATAACCTTCGCAGGCAGTCAGCGCTTGAAAGGAGGCCGTATTTTGTTTAGATTTCGGTTTATTTTAGACTATTTTCAACTGCCGTTTGCTACAGGACCTACACTTGCATCAAATATGAGAGCAAAATGGTTATCGCAATTGTGCCCGGAGGATTTGGAAATCGGATTTTCCCCATTCGCCGGACAAAAACCGCTGTATCATTCAGACAAATTCCGGATCGTTCCCAAAAATGAGTCCGGCTGGTGGAACCATTATTATTTTAATTCTTGGCAAATGGAGCAGGAGACCCGCAACTGGAGCCTGGGACCCAACATCAATCCCCAAAAAACAGCAACGCAGCACGTTCCGATTATCGTTAATTCGCAATATCAGAAAAATCAGCTTTTGAAAAGCTGGACAGATTATCCGGATGACTTGATCAAGGTCATCCCCACCATGGTCGATCACGAGCTTTTTAAGCCGGGGCAGAAAAACAGGCAATTCACTGTTGGCTGGATCGGTTATGACCACCCGAGCCGGTCTACCAAAGGAGCGGAAGTCATTCCCTATCTTGCCCGGAGATTCCCGGATATTCAATTTCAGATGATTCATGCCAAACCCCCGGCGTATCGCCATCTTTGGCTGCCGGTCCCGCTCAAAAACCTCACCATCTACGAGCAGGTTCCTCACCACCAGATGAGGGATATGATCAGTCAATGGCATCTGCTTATATGCGGCAGTAAATGGGAGACCGGCGCAACGCACGTCAAGGAGGCGATGGCTTGCGGAGTACCCGTTATCGGGTGCGATGTAGGTGCGCTGCCGGAGGTGGCCGGAAGCCAAATTTTATTGAAACATATGAAATGGGAACCGGTCGAACCGGAGTGGGTTGTGTGGACGCAGGAGTCGCTGGAGCGCTTTGCGGCCGCTTTGGAAGAGGTATTGCACGACTCCCGCCGCTATAAAAAGCTGGTTAAAGACGCTATTGCGGAAAGCCGGAAGTCCAATCCCAAAATTATAGCTTCGCACTGGTTTGATTTTATGTACAAATGCAGAGACTTTCAGCAATAAGCGGTTCATTTTAAGCTATAACATTTAAGGAGGTCCGATTCATGAGTAAAGTTACGGTATTGATTCCATTCTACAATCCGGGAAAATATTTGAAGGAAGCTGTCGAAAGCGTATTGATGCAGACGTATGAGAACTGGAAGCTCATTTTGATAGACGATGGTTCGACGCAGGAATATTTCTCCCAAATTCAATCCTATGTAACAGATAAGCGCATAACCTTAATACGCAACCCCAGAAATCTCGGTCAATCCAAAAGCCTGAATGAAGGCCTGAAATTAGTGGATACACCGTATACCGTCCAATTGGACAGTGACGATTGGTTCTATCCGCATACGCTCGAAGTGCTGGTGAGAGAAGCGGAAAAACAACCTGCTGATGTGGCCGTCGTAAGCGGCAATATCAACATCGTATTTGAGGATGCGTACGGAAATCGCATAGCCAATGACGTAATGAAGGGCAGGTCGTTTCAGGACCGATATGATTTTTTGCTGGCCAACCTTTCTTTATGGCCGCGGTTTTATCGCACCTCGTGCTTGCGGCATATCGGCGGCTGGCCGACGGATGATCCTTATGAAGGCAGACATTTGGAGGACAAGCGTGTATTGTACCGGCTGATTGAGCATTTCCGTTTTCACTGGGTCGATCACATGCTGTACAATTGCCGCCGGCACAACAATAACCAGACGAATCAGACTGCGGTCTATTCGGAAATGACAAAATGGGCCGTAAATGATGCTTTACGCAGGTGGGGAAGCCGGTATAAACCCGTTTTTTTAACTTACGGGGCAGGATGGACAAAGTTGGATCGACTCATTGAACAAGAAACAATTCCTAAGAAAACAAAATCACCTGTGAAAAAAACTGCAGCCAACGTACTCCCCAGTCCGGTTCTCCAGGTCCAAAATCAATCAACTCATCCCACATCCGCCACCGCCAGTACAAAACCAAATACCGGTTTCGGCACAGGCCCCAACACCGGTCCAGGGACAGCCCCCAACACGGGACCGGGAACGGGTCCGGGAACCGGTCCGGGGACGTGATGACCTATTAACGATCTGGTAACGATCATCGTGCCGACATTCAATAAAGCCAGCTTTATTCAACAAACGCTTCTTTCCATTTATCAGCAATCGTATACCCAATGGCGCTTGCTCGTCATCGACGATGCTTCGACGGACCGGACGCCCGAATTGGTAAAATCCCTTTTGACCACACCCCGGGCCAAACTTGTTCAATACAAAGTAAATCGGGGAATAGGCCACATTTTGAACCAGGCGTTGTCTATGGTGAATACGAAATATTTCATTCAGGTTGACGGAGACGACTGGATCGCTCCCGATACGCTCGAACGCCTTATTCACCGGATGGAGAAGGAGCCGGACTCGGTAGCCTTGGCCTATGCCAATACCATCCATTGGCATCAAATCGGCGGTGTGGACTATTACCATAAACTGGTTCGCCACCGTCCGTTTCGGGACCGCTATGATTTTGCCGCTTACGATCCGATGGTGCAGCCGCGATTTTATCGCACGGCATGCGTGCGACAGGTTGGAGGGTGGGAGGTGGATGATCCTACCCAAGGCCGGATGATGGAGGATCGAAGAATGCTCTTGCGGTTGCTTGACCGGTTTACATTCGCTTATGTAGGGCTTGCTGAATAAACCAAAAATTCTTAATCAACAAGGATTTCTCACCATTACTGTCGAATTTATCTGCAAGGGAAATATGGAAAATCGGTA
>NZ_FNDY01000086.1 GCF_900099895.1 Paenibacillus naphthalenovorans | reverse complement strand
CGGCAGACCAACATATTCCCTTCTTTACCACGGTGCGATCTTATCAGGTGTTCATCGACTATTGGAATTCCAAGATGGAAAGAAGCATCCAAAGGGGGTGGTCCTCTTGAATTTATCCGATTTTTCCAGATACATAGATCCTGCAGTTGTACACAGAGGGAAGGAATACGCGTCCGAAGGACGGGTAATTTCCTTGAAGTCCATTGCCGATGAAAAGTACACTGCGGTTGTGCGCGGGTACGAGGATTATGAGGTTTATGTAAGGCTAGACAACGAGAACAACATAATGGAATCGGAATGCGATTGTCCGTACGATTTCGGGCCGGTATGCAAGCATCAAGTCGCCGTATTCCTCGAGCTTAAGAATAGAGAAGCAGACGGGGCATCTTCACCGGAGCCTTCTCTCCGGCAACTGTTGGAAGCAGAGAGCAAGGAGAAATTAATCGAATTGCTGCTCTCGATTGCATCGGATTCATATACCGCGGAAGAGCGCATTAGAATTCATTTGTCGAAAAGGGGCGCGGATCAGGAGTTGGACGCCTGCCGACGGTTGATTCGATCCTACATTGACACATATTCGGATGATCATGGCTTTGTGTCTTGGCGGAACGTAAGCCGCGCGGTGGAAGGTGCGGAGATCGTCGCTGAAAAGGCTCTCGCCGCCTTCGATGAAGGGGGATGGTTGCACGGGCTGGCGATTCTGTTTTGCGTCATCGAAGAGATGATTGAATTATTGCAGTCCGCCGACGATTCGGACGGTGGAGTCGGGATCGTGATCGAAAGCTGTCTGGAATCGATCTTCAAGCTGGTTCAGGATCGCCATCATATTCCGGCGGAAGAACGCATGAAGATTTTCCGTCGGTTGTTGGAGGAGATACATCAACCTTATTATGACGGGTGGCCGGATTGGCAGCTCGCGCTCCTCGAGGCGGCGGGCGCGCTGATCGAGTCGGAAGAGATGCAACATCAATGGGATGATGCGGCGGATTCGCTCCTGGGTCATATGTCCGGGAGCAATTGGTCGAAGAGGTACGCAGACGAGCGGGTGGCTGTGCTCCGATATGGTCAAATATTGGAACGTTCAGATGAAGAACAGGCGAAAGCTTATTTGTATAGACATCTGCATTTCCCGGAAATCCGGGAGATTGCGATTCGTGCGGCGCTTGAGCAAGGCGATGCCGAGGAAGCGATCCGATTGGCGGAGGCCGGGGAAGCTCAAGATCAGGGGCTGCCGGGGCTCGTCTATCGCTGGAAGAAATATCGGTATGAGGCATACCATCGCACAGGACAAGTCGAACAGCAGCGGAAACTCGGGATGGAGCTGATCATGAACGGAGAATATGATTATTACCGGTCTGTGAAGGATACATTTTCGGATGAGGGAGAATGGTCCTTGTATCTGCAAGATATGTTAGATCAATTGGAGCAGAGCCCGAGGGGAGAGCATACGTATACCCAAATTCTGGTGGAAGAGGAGATGTTCGCACGGCTTTTGGAACATGTCCGCAAGGCACCTTACCGAATTGAATCGTTCTATGAGCAATTGCTTCCGCATTACCCGGAGGAGGTGAAGGCGCTTTTCGTGGCATATATCGAATTCCGGGCGGATCAATCCAG
>NZ_FNDY01000083.1 GCF_900099895.1 Paenibacillus naphthalenovorans | reverse complement strand
CATGACCTATGCAGTTCGTGGTAAGACCTGGTAAAGTTCTGGTCTGGGTGTAACCCAAAGAAGCATTAAATAATGCTCTGGCCAAAACAATTCAATTAGTCTTGCAAATTGCCGCACTTGTATGTCACAATCAATAGAGATTCGCTGAATGCCCTTGTGGTTTTTCACGCGAACCTGACAACGAGTGTGGAAGAGGCCACGAACCATTTCGCCGTGGGTGTAGCCTTCATCACTCGTTTTTTCTTTGTTCAGTTCGAAAAGCGCAACGGCTAATAATGTCTCAGCGGCGAACAATAGCTCGAAATGAGCATGGTGATGCGCTTCGGATTGGGCATGGCACTTTTCAAAAGCCAGTTCCTGCTTGGCTGCACGAAAGAACACTTCGATCCGCCAGCGTTTTACGTAGGTCTGCAATGCTTGCTCCGGCGCATCAAAGCGGTTACTGATGAGCAAGTACGCGCCTCTGTAAGTGGCAGGGGACTCTTCCTCTTCTGTCTGGACGGGATTCGAATCGGGTTGTTCATCTTCCTTTAATCGCATGGCGACAACAGCGGCGATCGGTACAAATCGTTGTTTGGTCACTTGCTTTCCTTTTCGATTTATAGTGGTGTAAGGGCGCTTCATGTAAATACCCGGAATGGAAATGGAACTCAATCCGGATGTCGCTTGACGAGTCAAATCCTTGAACACTTCGCGGATGAGCATGACCGGAGTCAGCGGCACGAAGCGTTCTCGACGGGTACCGGGTTCAATGACTTTACGGAATAAAGCGGTGTTGCGCTTGGCCTTGGTTACCCAATCAAAGTTGTTTTCTTCTAGGAATACGAAAAATTTCTTGCACAGATACCACCGGTCCATCGCCACCCACAGTCGGCATGTGACGGATTCACGCAGCATCAAAAGCATCTGTCTGGCCAGATCCAGCTTCGTAAGACCCTCACCCTTCGTTTCCGGCTTATGCCACACGCGGTAAAACAACGGATATTCCAATCCGCTTTTTAGGACAGCTTGCAGGACCACAAGATTCATCGCCCATGCATATGTTTTTGTGGAATGGTCGTAGAGCCAGCTGAGAAACGGAAGTTGTTTGGCGTAGGGATGCGCACTATGCGTATCATCGAGATTGACCACATCCCCATCGGAGAGTCGGGTCAGGGTATCTTGCTGCAATCGCTCGACACGCTTTTTTCCAAAGGTCATCCAGGCAAAGCTAGTCGTGAAGAAGCGGCTCAACGTATACTGAGTGAGCTTCCAGGGCTGGAACATGACTTTCAGCAAGGCATCCTTGTCGGCTAACTGTGCCATTTGAACAACGGATGAACAATTGGAAACGAGACCGACGACATAAAGGAAGCAAAGGAGCCAAGACGGTGTTCCACTACGCTTCATCATGCCGGATTGGGAGAGCAGCAGAGAGAAGTCAAAACGATCCCACAAACTTTTTAGGACGGGGGCTCCCGCGCATTCACTATGATTGAGCTCAGTAAATCTCGGTTTTTGTAACGCTGACATTGGCAAACCACCTATAATCTAGAAGATATACCCTGCAAATAGAGGTATCCTTCGCGATTATGGGGGTGTTTCCAAAATGTCAAGTGGTTTTTCGTCCTAATTTCGAGAAATTAGTGACATTTGTGCAGCAAAAACCACCGTTTACCAGTTAATGACACGAACTGCATAGATCATA
>NZ_FNDY01000080.1 GCF_900099895.1 Paenibacillus naphthalenovorans | reverse complement strand
AATTAGGGCTTGCTGAATAATCAAAAAATCCTTATGTCACAAGGGTTTAGAGGCACTTTTGTCGAATTCATCTGCAAAGAAAACACGGAGAATCGGTAAAAAACCTTGCAGATGGAGTGAGCGAAAATGTTCGTGCTGAATCGAGATATGGCAGACCTGTTGGAAAACTTCTATTTGCCCTTTGGCGGAAAATTAAATCCAACCAATCGGTGGGTGCAGCTTGCGGCGATCATCCCTTGGGACAAAGTAGAAGAGAAATATGTGAGATCGTTCCAGTCCCCAGCTATCGGCCAAAAGGCGTACTCGGCACGTATCGCCCTTGGCTCGCTCATCATCAAGGAGCGCCTTGGTTTAAGCGACCGCGAGACCACCTTACAAATCCAGGAAAATCCATATTTGCAGTTCTTCTTGGGCTACACCGCGTATGTCGATGAAGTGCCGTTTCATCACTCCCTGCTCACGCATTTTCGGGAACGGCTCGGCTTGGAAATCCTAGCTGAAGTCAATGACTGGATCGCCCAAGCCGCGCTGCAAGCAGATCGAGAGGCCGAGGCGAAACCGAAATCGTCCAAGCGAGATCGCGATGACGACGACAACGACGCGGGTGGCTCGCAGCTCACCATGGAGGTAGGGGACGCTTTCTCCATTCCCGAGGAGCCCCCTGTTGTGGCGAAGAAACCCCGCAACATGGCGAAAAAGCTACACGTCCTGCCACCTACAGCCGCACCGACAGCGGAAGTCATGAACAAGGGCACCCTCATGCTGGATGCGACATGCGCGCCTGCGGACATCAAGTATCCGACGGACTTGGGGCTGCTGAATCACGCCCGTGAAATCCTGGAAGACATCATCGACGTACTGCACCGTCCCCATGTCGGAGCAATGGAGAAGCCGCGCACGTACCGCGAGAAAGCCAGAAAATCGTACTTGAGTGTTTGCAAGCAACGCAAGGCATCGGGCAAGGTGATCCGCAAAGCGATCAAAAAGCAACTTGGCTACGTGGGACGGAATCTGCGGATTATTGAAGCCCTCGTGAAGTATACGCCTCTCACGGAACTGAGCAAAAGACACTGTCGCCAGCTTCTGATCATCTCGGAGCTCTACCGTCAGCAGCGCGAAATGATGGAGAAGAAAACACATATCGTCGCCGATCGCATCGTGAGTATCGAACAGCCACATGTACGTCCGATGGTTCGAGGCAAAGCTGGAGCGAACGTGGAGTTCGGTGCCAAAATCGCCGCCAGTCTGGTGGACGGTTACGCTTGGATCGAAACGGCACAGTGGGACAGCTTCAACGAGGCAACCACGCTGCAAGCATCGGTGGAAGCGTACAAACAGCGATTCGGGTATTATCCCGCCGTCATTCTAGCGGATAAAATCTACCGCAATCGTGACAACCTGAACTATTGCAAAGCGCTAGGGATTCGCCTTAGTGGCCCGAAGCTCGGCAGACCCTCGAAAGAGCAAAGTGAAGTCGCCGATCGTCGGCAAGAGCGCCAGGACGCTGTAAAGCGTAATGCGATCGAAGGAAAATTTGGAGAAGGCAAGCGCAAATTGGGTCTAGGTCGCATTCGGGCGCGTGGCGCCGAAACCAGTTTGACCGTCATCGCCCTTCAGTTTCTGGTCATGAATCTGGAGAGGCGACTGCGTGTTCTCTTTTTGCTTTTCTTCAGACTGCTCGGGTTTAGAGACTTGCGTTGGGTGTAGATGGAACTAATCTTGTTCAGCAAGCCCTAA
>NZ_FNDY01000079.1 GCF_900099895.1 Paenibacillus naphthalenovorans | reverse complement strand
AAATAACCGACATCAGACTTGACAGGAGGAAACCCAAGTGAAACACAAGCTGAAGAAAACCGTAGCATCTGTTGTAATTACCGCCTCGATGATAAGCACCGGTTACTCCGCTTTTGCGGCCGAGGCTTCAGAACCCGCCGTCAGCGCACAGACGGCCGTTACATACAAATTGACCCAGGTCTTGGATGTCGAGGTCAAAAGCGTATTGAACGAACGCGTACAGGAAGGGACGCGTCTGGGTGTCGTCATCCGGATGAAGAACAACGGCAATGCCGTAACGAGAGTTCCGGAATACGAGCTTCGCGTGAAGACGAGCGAAGGCATTGAATATACGCTGCAGCCCAGCGCCTCCAATGCCAAAGCGATTCAACCGAAAGCCAATACCGAGCTGAGCTATATGACGGTTATCGACCGGACCGACAGCGTCAGCTTAACCGAGGTCAACTGGACGGATGTAGACGTGTATGTCTATCCAAAGAAGGAGACGCTGATCGCAGCCGCTCCGATTCAAGGAGAAACGTGGAAAGGAAGCGATACGCCGATTACGGATCCCGCGGCCGTCAAAAAATGGTCGGACTCCTTCGTGATTCCGTCGGTGATCTCTCCGATTCAATATACACCGGTAGGCATCAACAAAGAATCGACCAAGGAGGGTACATTCTACGTCGTACAGCTTTTGGCTTACAATCCGGCGGACAAAAGAGAGATCGTCCCTGATTTTGTTATCGACGGTAAAACGGACGGCAAGATTTACTCCGGCAGCCGGGTAGAGCAGGGGATCGTTGCCTTGGAAGCGAAAGAAAAAAAATATATCCATTACTCCATTCCCGTTGATCAGGATGCCGTACTCACCAGCTTAAACCTTCTGACTCCCGAGTCGTTTGCCCAGGGCGGGGCAGGGGGACCGGGAGAGAAGGTGACCTACAATGTGGGACGCCTGAACATTCTGCTTCCGAACCAAGGAAACATCAATAACCATGAGGCTTACACGCTCGGTGCGCCGATGAAATTTGACAGCCTGAGCACCTTGATTCACCCGGATATGGAAGTATCCGTCGTTGAACTGAACATGCATGAGAATAAAGAGGAAGGCTCCAAGAACGTCACGGCCAAATTTAAGCTGACGAACAAGAGCGACCGTCCGATCGCCGTACCGAATTTCCAATCCGAAATCATGAGCGCGGACGGATACCAGTACAGCGGCAGCAAGCAGAGCATCAGCACGCCTTCGGTCCTGCCGAATTCGTCGATTACGGTCAGCTTCCAGTATACGGTGCCATTCTCCGAGACGGGCAAAGGACTGGCGCTCCGAGTATTGGACGCCAAGACGGCAGCTCCGTATAAAACAACCATCGCAACTTATAATGTGACGCTTCAACCCGAAAATGAGCAAAACCAATTTAGTGTTTATCCGTTCGATGTGAAGGTAAGCAGCTGGAATATCAGCGCGCTGTATAACTCGACGACGCTTACGCATTCCTACAAAGCCAAATTTTTCTTTGATATCGAGCGTCAGCAGCAGGTTCAGATCGATCCGAGCTTCTCTCATTTGCAGTTTGAGCTTTATGATAATTTAGACCGTTTACTCGGAACGGCAACCGCTCCTTTCATCGGTTCGAACCGGATTGTAAACGGAGAAAACAACTTTACCTTCAGCGGCAATTCCGAGCAGTTTGGTTACCCGTTATCCGTTCGCATCTACGAAGTGTTTACCACAGAGACAGGTGCAGAAGGTAAACGTCTGCTTGGCGTATTCAAGCAATAATCCGACTT
>NZ_FNDY01000087.1 GCF_900099895.1 Paenibacillus naphthalenovorans | reverse complement strand
ACTGTTAAGCTCGTGTGAGCATTGCGGGTGCAAATTCGGCCCAGACCCAACTTGCGTTTGCCTTCGCCGAACTTTCCTTCTATCGCATTGCGCTTTGCCGCGTCTTGCTTCTCTTGTTTTCGATCATCGGCGTCACGTTGCTCTTTGGAAGGCCTGCCAAGTTTTGGTCCGCTTAGACGAATTCCGCGTTCCTTGCAGTAGTTCAGGTTTTCACGATTGCGATAGATTTTATCGGCCAGAATGACGGCGGGGTAATACCCAAACCGCTGTTTGTATGCTTCAACCGAAGCCTGCAGCGTGGTCGCCTCGTTGAAGTTGTCCCATTGTACCGTTTCGATCCAGGTGTAGCCATTCACCAGGCTGGTGGCGATTTTAGCGCCGAATTCCACGTTAGCGCCGGCTTTGCCGCGGACGATCGGACGAACATGCGGTTGTTCGATGCTCACAATGCGATCCGGTATGGTATGTGCCTTGTTCTTCATCATCTCGCGCTGCTGACGGTATAACTCCGAGATCACGAGAAGCTGGCGATATTGTCTTTTGCTCAGTACGGTAAGAGGTGTGTGTACCATGAGTCCTTCAATGATCCGCAAATCTCTGCCCACGTAGCCGAGTTGCTTCTTGACGGCTTTTCGAATCACTTTGGCTGACGCTTTTCGTTGCTTGGATACGCTCAGGAACTCTTTTCGGGCTTGCTCGCGGTAGGTTCGCGGCTTCTCCATCTGCCCGATAAGCGGATGGTGCAACACATCAATGATGTCTTCCAGAATTTCACGGGCATGGTTCAAAAGCCCCAGATCCGTCGGATATTTGATATCCGCTGGCGCGCATGTGGCATCCAGCATGAGGCTTCCCTTATTCGTGACGTTCGCAGTCTGTTCGGACGCTGGCGGCAAGACATGGAACCGCTTCGCTGTGTTCCGGGTTTTCTTAGCCGTGACTGGAACTTCTTCGGGTGCGGTGAGAGCTTCTCCCGCCTCCACCATGGTCAACTGAGAACCGCCAGTATCGTCGTCATCATTGTCTCGTCTCGATGATTTCTTGGATTTGGCAGCCTTTTCTTGTTCCGCTTTCAATGCCGCTTGGGCAATCCAATCGTTAACCTCGGCAATGATCTCGATGCCCAGTCGTTCCCTAAAATGCGTCATGAGTGAATGATGAAACGGTTCTTCATCCACATATTCCGTGTGGCCAATGAAGAACTGCAAATAGGGATTCTCCCGAATCTGCTGTGTTGTCTCGCGATCACTTATATTCAAGCGTTCCTTGATGATAAGGGAGCCAAGTGCGACACGAACGGAATATGCCTTTTGGCCGATGACAGGAGACTGAAAGGATTTTGAATATTTCTCTTCCACTTTATCCCAAGGAATGAACGAAGCTAACAGAACCCAGCGATTTGAAGGATTTAATTTTCCTCCAAAGGGCAAATAGAACTTTTCCAACAAATCCGCCATATTCCGATTAAGCGTGTACAATTTCGCTCACTCCATCTGCAAGGTTTTTTACCGATTTTCCATATTTCCCTTGCAGATAAATTCGACAGTAATGGTGAGAAATCCTTGTTGATTAAGAATTTTTGGTTTATTCAGCAAGCCCTA
>NZ_FNDY01000077.1 GCF_900099895.1 Paenibacillus naphthalenovorans | reverse complement strand
TGTAGAGTAGAGAACTGAAATTTCATTGGGGGGCGAGAGCCCTCCTTTTACTTTTTCAGCTCCCCCTTCATCAAACCGGACATGAGGTTTTCCCTCATCCGGCTTTCCGATGTTCTTCTTCCTTCGGCGTTACGGTACTTTCCTTAGTTGGCTAGTTTCTTAAGTCCCGCAAGTTGTGCCACTATGGCCGCTTGCCTGGACTTGCACTGTTTGTTTCGACGATTGTGCTTCTTGTTCCAGAACAGGGTAAGACGCTTTCGGATGTACCAGTCGATTTTGTTCAGGAATCGATCGGCAAAGGAGTCGAGCTTGTAGTAGTTCCTCCACCCTTGTATCTTGGGGTTCAGTTCTTCCACCATCCGATTCATCGTCCAGTGCAGGCGGTTGCGCGGCTCGGTTGTTTCCTTCACCCTCTGTCTCATGTTCTTCATCGCTTTCTTGGACGGATAGCTGCGAAGAATCGAGACCTCTTTATTCCCTTTCATCATCTTCGGTATCTTCCGGTGGTGCATCCCCAGAAAGTCGAATCCCTGTTCATCTCCCCACAGGTTGATGAGCTTGGACTTCTTCCTGTTCATTTCCAGTTCCAGCTTTCCGAATACCGCTTTGAGGACGTCTATCGCCCTCAATGCTTGTTCTTTGGTTTTGCACAGAATGACAAGGTCATCGGCATATCGCACCAGTGTTCCGGTTTCCCTGAACTTCTTTTCCCAGATCGTGTCCAGGTAATTCAGGTAAATGTTCGCAAGAAGCGGACTAATAACGCCGCCCTGCGGACTTCCGAGTTCGGTTTCATGAAACTGATCATCTTTCATGAATCCCGCTTTGAGCCACTTGCGAATCAGCTTCAGCACCCGGCGATCGCTTATGCGTTGTTCCACCAGTTGCATCAGCTTCTCGTGCGGGATGTTGTCAAAATAGCCGGTGATGTCGACGTCCACGACCCAGTATACGCCTTTCTTGACGGCCCGCCGAATATGACGAATGGCATCGTGCTGATTCCGGTTCGGTCTAAAACCATAAGAGCAGTCCTTGAAGTCTGCTTCAAAGATCGGCTCAATGACCATTTTCGTCGCCATTTGTACGACTCTGTCCCGTATGACAGGGATGCCAAGTGGACGCATTTTCCCGTCCGGCTTCGGTATCTCCTTCCGTCTTGCGGGTTGTGGATGGTACTTGCCGTTCCTTAAGGCATCTTGAATTTCGCTGACGAAACGCTCTTCCCCGTACTCCTTAACGATGTGGTAGATGGTCATGCCATCTACTCCACCGCTCCCGCCATTATCCTTGACCCGTTTCCATGCTTCCCAAAGAATGTCGCCGCGGTGCACTTTGTCGTACAGCGCGTGAAATCGCCGCCTCGGATTTCCCTTGGCCGCAAGGTATAGTGCGTTTTGGAGTTGTCGAGCTTTTGCTTTGGCGTCGTTAGCAGGGTTTACTGCATTCACTGACTCTTACCTCCTCTGGCACGTGAACAAAGTGGGGTATTGCCTTTCGGCGCCCTTCCCTCCATGAGGTTTTGTTGTCCTCACTTCGCAGGTAGTATGGCCCCCTCCGACTCCCTTCCTGCAGCTTCCCACTTCACCTTTCGGGCTTATAGGGTCGCTCTTTACGGCATTTGCCGTGCAGGGTAGGGTCTCCCTAGTTCCAGACACAACTTTCTCAGCATGCCGTTCCCCATACACCGGAGAGTTCTTCCGTGCTGCGCTTCCAAGGTCTTCACACGTTCCATGGCCTTCGCCCATTTCACCGGGGCTCGGCTCTCTCTTGTCCTTTGCAGGTGATTTTTGACGATGCGGCAGGATTCACTTCATGTTACGGCCTGCTGTTTTGCTCGCACTCCCTATGGGAGTTACTTTGTCACGGGGCTTCAACCTTAGGATCTCTCCACCAGTTGCCCGTCAGCTACGAGGCGACTTGGCTCTTACCTCGGCCGGACTTGCACCGGCTAGTTGTGCCTAGCTTGGCTAGGCGCGC
>NZ_FNDY01000076.1 GCF_900099895.1 Paenibacillus naphthalenovorans | reverse complement strand
TGTGTTGTGCGCAAACATCACTTTACCAAGGGAGAAGCTCTTTTTCTATATCCGCTTTTTCCAATTCCTACACCCACGGAGATTTTACACTAACATCGGTTTGTCCGACAGATTCAACCTGCCTGTTTACTGTGCATGTCCTCAAGACGAATCACGCGGGTATGCTCCGTATGGCTCCACTGCTTGTTGTTTTGAGTGAAGAACGCATAAATCGTGATCGGCCACCAGGAAAACATAAAGACAGGATACAATATCAAATACTTATAGGTTTTCAGAGATGCCTTATCCATGATCATAGAGATCGGCAGCAGGACGTAAATCGAGATCGTCACCACGTTAAACAGCGTAGGCGATACTTCATACAGCTTGGTGAGATGCGAGCCGCCCAGCACGATATTATCAAACCAAACCGCCATCGTGACAATCGAACCAAGGAAAAAGTTATATACATTGGCCGAGTAAATCGCGGCATCAATTTTCGTCCAGTTCCGTTCTTTAATCCCCTGCCAAAGCAGAACGAAGAAATAACGGCGGCAAACGTCAAAATGCCCCTGCATCCAACGCAGCCTTTGCCTTGCCGATGCCCTAAACGTAAGAGGCTTCTCATCGTATACCTTCGCATCCGGATTGAAGGTGGGCTTTACGCCAAGTTTGACGCATCGCATGGAAAATTCCAGGTCCTCGACAAGACTTGTCGCCCCCCAGCCGATCTGCTTGAGCAGTCCTGTTTCAAAGCACATGCCCGTGCCGCCCAGAAAGTTCGCCAGCTTCAGATTGGTTCGGGGCAGCTGCCAGAACCGGTTGCTGAAAAAATAAGATATGGCATACGAAGCGGTAATCCAGGAATCGTTAGGATTTTTGGTATCCAGATAAGCCTGAATAACTTTCGAGCCTTCACACAAATCGTTATTCATGTGTCTCAGATAATCGGGACTCGCCAGGTTATCCGCATCGAACATGACGACGGCGTCGTATTGGCGAGGCATCTTCCACAGCTCCTTGAGCATCCATTCAATCGCATAACCTTTACCTCTTAGGTTCGGATTATGGCGCTCGCAGGCATATACGCCCATATCGCGGGCGATTTGCGCAGTCTTGTCCGTACAGTTGTCAGCAATTACGAATATATCGTACAACTCTTTCGGGTAATCCAGATTTTTCAGGTTTTCAATTAACGCTCCGATAACTTGCTCCTCATTGTGAGCCGCCACCAAGACGGCGAACGTTTTTTGCGGCGCGTGCTGGGCCTTGTTCTTACGGCGATACCAGCCAAAAAACGTCAGGCCCAGTTGATAGGCCCCGACGACAATTAGCGTAAACTGAAGGCCTAGCATAATACTGTCCAGCATGATTCATCCCCCTTTTTTTGTATGTACCCCTATGTCTTTTTTCTCTTTAGCAGTTTAATAACGGATTCGATAATGCCTCTTCAATTGCGAGGGTAGCCGAATATGATTTTCCTCTCTTTACTGTCATTTGTCAAAAGCTTCACACCGCTTGATTAAGTCGGTTCTTTGTCATTTTTGGGAAAAACAGCAGCGGTATCGGTCGGACTCTCTGCTATCCAGCTTTTTACGTCTTATTTTCATCGTTTTTCAATTTTTTTATAAGCGCCGTCTGGAAAAACTTTCTTTGCCAATTTGTAGAGGCGACGATTGTACAACCCTCATCCCGGAATCCGCATCGCGGCTCCGTAAACCAAATCGCCCCGGCTGCCATTTTCTATACCGGCGGATGCTCCCCTGTATGGGCAGTCATCTGCCACCGACAACTTTACTGACGAACTTGTCTGCAAAAATGTTGCTGCCACGCGAAACTATTCCTACATGAACTCGCCGGAAATTGGACAAAGCTGTACATATGATTCATAATTTATGGTAAATGAACCATGATAACCCATTGTCAAATATAATATATGATCTATGCAGTTCGTGTCATTAACTGGTAAACGGTGGTTTTTGCTGCACAAATGTCACTAATTTCTCGAAATTAGGACGAAAAACCACTTG
>NZ_FNDY01000004.1 GCF_900099895.1 Paenibacillus naphthalenovorans | reverse complement strand
AGTGGATCATTCATGGTTCCTTTAAAATTCACCATCGGAGATGCGATTTCCTTTCTTTTTCTTCTTTTTCACAGAAGAACTATCACGGATTCAGGTTCAAGAGAATATGGTTAAGAAACATGGTGACATTCTTGGCATGCTTCCTCTGAGTGTTATACGATTTCGATTTATATTGAGATAATATGTAGTCGGTTATAGGGTGTACAATATCCGCGTTTTTTTCCACATCACGAAGGCAGATGATCGCCATTTGCTTTTTAACTTGTTCGCCATTTTTTTTCGTAAACCAATCTATCCAAACAGTGTCCACCGCAAACTTAAATCTTTGGGTCTCTTCAATAGGCACTACATTTGTGTACATAAATTCGCTCACACCCAACAATATGATCTATAATAATTCCATCTTAATCCAAGAGAACAATATGTACAATCATTTAAAAGAAAAAAATCTATCAATCTCTCAAAATTCATTGATAGATCAATAGATTTCCTTGCTTTTTTAATATTATTTTTGTACATCAACAATATGTGCATGTTTATGCCGATACATCTGTGGGATCGATCTGCTGCCAGAACAGCTCCAGTAACCGTTCGTAGGGAAAGAGCGTTGGATCGAATGTAATTTGGACAGCCTCATAGTGCCCCGTCGTATTCGAACATACTTCCTCATAGGTCGGGTACTCTACATGACCGCCTGTATAGCCCGACACGATCTTGACAATGCCCGGCTGTTCGTCAAACGGCTTGACCATACACCAGAAGCAGCCGCCTGCAAATGTCGCTAACTCCAGTTGGTTGTTTACACCAGTCATATGTTCTCATCTTCTTTCATCGTTAATGTGGTGCGGCTTCATCCAGCAGCTTCTCTACGATGACGGGAAGCATCCGGATGGTGTCGCTGTCGGCCCCGAAGGTTTGGCTGGCCGCGTAAGCACCCTCGATCCAAAGGGCCAGTGAATGGGCTAAAATCTCCGGATCGGGTGCATTCATCGCTTTTGTTAACTCCACGAGCTTCTGAATAACTGCCTTTTTGTGAGCAAAAACCAATTGGCGGGCGGGATGCTCAGGATCGGGAAATTCTGTGGCGATATGGCTGAAACAGCACCCGCGATAACCGATAACGGATGATTTATCGGCCAAATCCGTAAACAATTGAATGATTTGACGTCTTGGCTGATGAGGATGCTTCGCAAGGCTTGCTTCCCATTCCTCCCAAAACTGCTTGCTTTGCCTGTCCAAATAGGCCAGAATCAGTTCATCTTTGGAGGAAAATTGACGATACAGGGTCATTTTATTCATGCCTGCCTGTTCCACAACAGAATCCACACTTACCGCACGGATGCCTTCTTTGTAGAACAGCTCACCGGCGGCCTGAAGGATATATTCCTGGGCTTGAGCGCTCGGCACTCGTTTTCTTTTTGAGAAGGCCGGTTTCGGCTTTTTTGCATTGAGGTTTGTCATTCAACATGTCTCCTGCGCCGCTGGGCTTTCCAAATATCCGAAACGGTTCAATGAGGCCACCATTTAGGATGTTACTGATCGGTAACAATGATAGTTGTATCATAAGTATTGAAGACTCATATGTCAAGCGGGTACAAGCCGAAATGACGGGCCAAGGCTCTGCGGTAATAAAGCCCCGCAGATTTTGCCAAGGCATGGAGAACTGCTGTTATAGGCCAAAAGTATCCTATTTGTTACTTCACTACTTAAAAGTGCGTACTTCCTTTTTTGAAAAAACGGACCTACAATAAAGCTGTCTTCAATAAAGACAAGGCATTATGGTTCCTGGCCGGGGCTGCAAATGAACAGATTCGCCATCTTATCTTGTTTTGGCTTACAAACCAAAAATTATATAGACATAAGGAGAGAAGCAGAAATGAAGTTACAATTAGCATTGGACCTGGTAGATATTCCTGGAGCAAAGCAGCTGGTAGCCGAAGTGCAGGAGCATATCGATATTGTAGAAATCGGTACGCCGGTTGTGATCAATGAAGGATTAAGAGCGGTAAAAGAAATCAAGGAAGCCTTCCCTTCCTTGACGGTATTGGCCGACCTAAAAATTATGGATGCAGCCGGATATGAAGTGATGAAAGCATCCGAGGCGGGCGCAGACATCATTACGGTGCTTGCGGCAGCTGAAGATATGAGCATCAAAGGCGCTGTAGAAGAGGCGAGAAAGCAAAAGAAACAAATCCTGGTCGACATGATTGGCATTAAAGACATCGAAGGACGCGCCAAAGAACTCGACGCTATGGGCGTAGACTACATTTGCGTACACACAGGGTACGATCTTCAGGCCGTCGGACAAAACTCCTTTGAAGACCTGAAGAAAATCAAGCGTGTGGTCAAAAACGCCAAAACGGCGATTGCAGGCGGCATCAAGCTGAGCACATTGCCGGAAGTGATCAAAGCGCAGCCGGATCTGGTTATCGTAGGCGGCGGGATTACCGGACAAGAAGATAAAAAAGCGGCAGCAGCCGAAATGCAAGCATTGATCAAGCAAGCTTAATCGCCGGCTTCTGTTCAAGCGGATGGGTTACAGACTCCATACGCAAGGCTGAAACATGATCTTAGTCCTCGCTTACTATAGTGAGGACTTATTTTTCCGAAACAAGAAATGGCCCGGAAAGCTGTTTTTTACACGAAAATCAGAAAAAAGAAGGTGAAATCCATGGATGCCATGACCTTTGTGTTGTTTGGTTCGACCGGTGATTTGGCCAAAAGAAAATTATTCCCGGCGCTGTACAACCTGTTTCTGGAGCAAAAGCTGCCGCAAGCTTTTTCGGTCATTAACCTGGGACGCAAGCCGTTGTCGGATGAGGAATTTGAGGCCTATGTCGAACAATCGCTGCACACTTTTTCAAGGCGTAAGCCTGAAGACCGCTCCCAGGTAGAGCCATTTCTCCGGAACTTCCGTTATTTGGATATGGATGTGACGAAACCGGAGGGATACCGGGAACTGCTTAAGCGGATTGAAGAAAGAGAAAAGGAGCTCAACATTCCGGAGAACCGGATGTTCTATCTGTCGGTTGCGCCCGAATTTTTTGACGTGATCGCCTTGAATATCAAGGAGAGCGGCTTGGGGAGCGGCAGAGGCTGGAAACGTCTTATTATCGAGAAACCGTTCGGACATGATTTGCCGTCGGCCCGGAAGCTGAACGCCAAGCTGAATCAGGCTTTTGAGGAAGACGAAATTTATCGCATCGATCATTACCTCGGCAAGCCAATGGTTCAGAACCTGGAAACCCTAATTCCGGCGAATCCTGTTCTGAAGGCGCTTTGGAGCAATCAATACATTGCCAATATTCAGATTACCGCCAGCGAAACGGTGGGTGTAGAGGAGAGGGCCGGTTACTATGAAGGCGCCGGAGCGATCCGGGATATGTTTCAAAATCACATGCTGCAGCTGCTGATGATGACGGCTATGCATCTGCCGACTCCCGTCACGGAACAAAATGTCCGTAAGCAAAAGAGCAGCCTGTTGAAGTCTCTCCGGCCGATATGCAAAACGGAGGCGGCCCGGCACGTAGTGCGCGGTCAGTATGGAGCGGGGGAAATTCACGGTCAAGCCGTCCCTGCCTATCGGGATGAACCCGGAGTGGATGCCGCCTCGATGACCGATACATTTGTCGCCGCCCGGTTATGGATTGACGAATTTTTCTGGAAGGACGTCCCCATTTATATTCGGACGGGAAAACGCATGAAGGAAAAGTCTACACGGATCGTCCTTGAGTTCAAAGACAGATTAAAGGAACAGAACGCGGATGCAGACCGGATGCCTAACCTGTTGACAATTCAAATCAATCCGGATGAAAAAATTACGCTGCAGCTCAACGGCAGGAATCCATTGAAAAACGGACGGATGGAGCCGGTTACCTTGGATTTCTCGGTGCCGTCCGATCAGATGCCGGAAGCGTATGAACTGCTTTTATTCGATGCTTTGAAAGGCGATGCGACGTTTTTCGCCCACTGGGAAGAGGTCGAATTGGCATGGAAATGGGTTCAGCCCCTTGTCGAGGCCTTCGAAGAAAATCTCCTGCCGCTTCATGTTTATCCTGCCGGTTCGTTTGGTCCGGCCATGGCTGATGCTCTATTGGAAGAGCAGGGATTTCACTGGTGGCATGACGAAACACCGGAAGCCCGGGAGTTGTATAAGCTGGCTGCAATATAATTACGCGAATAGGGAAAGCTAAGACAGGAGGTAGGAATCGCATGAAAATCGGATTAGTCGGTTTAGGTAAAATGGGATTCAATTTGGGTCAAAATCTGATCGACCGCAAACATGAAGTCGTGGCGTTCGATTTGAATACAGATGCCGTAAAAAAGCTTCAAGCATATGGTGCTCAAGGTGCGGAAAGCCTGGAGCAGCTCGTTCATTCATTACAGCTGCCAAGGATCATCTGGATCATGGTTCCTCATGCCGTGGTGGACTCCGTACTGGATGAGCTTACACCGTTTTTGACCAAAGGCGATATTGTCATCGAGGCGGGAAATTCACACTATAAGGAATCCATCCGCCGATACAATCAGCTGAAGCAAGCCGGAATCTATTTTATGGATGCCGGGACTTCCGGAGGAATGGAAGGAGCCCGTCATGGGGCATGCTATATGGTTGGTGGCGACCCTGAAGCATGGCGCGTGGTGGAGCCGGTCTTCCGTGATACTGCAGTGGAAAACGGGTACCTGTATGCTGGCAAAGCCGGCAGCGGCCATTATCTGAAAATGGTCCATAACGGGATTGAATACGGAATGATGGCGGCCATCGGAGAAGGCTTCGAAGTCCTTGAGAAAAGCGGGTTCGACTTTGATTATGAGCAGGTGGCCAGAGTATGGAATCACGGGTCCGTGATCCGGTCATGGCTAATGGAATTGACCGAACGCGCATTTTCGAAGGATGCCAGGCTGGATGAGATTAAGGGTGTGATGCATTCCTCCGGAGAAGGGAAGTGGACGGTGGAGGAAGCCCTGGATCTTCAGACAGCCACGCCGGTCATTGCCATGTCTTTATTGATGCGCTACCGCTCCTTGGATCAAGATACCTTTACAGGCAAAGTGGTGGCTGCTTTAAGAAATGAGTTTGGCGGGCACGCCGTGGAAAAAAGCAAAGTCCCTGTACAGGCATAAATGAATGGATCATGGATGCCAATCTGAGAAAAAGTTGACCGGACCCTTGGGGGCCGGTCAACTTTTTTCAGTTGGATGAGCCGGAAGACCTGATGATATGCTCTGAATTTTGGATATCCTTGATTCTCTTTTTGCCCCATTCATACATCATTTCAATAATCGGCATCAGCGTCATCCCAAGCTCGGTCATCGAGTATTCTACTCTTGGAGGCACTTCAGGAAACACCTCGCGATGGACAATTCCGTCATCGATCAATTCCTTCAGCTGGCTCGTCAGCATTTTATGCGTAATTTTTGGGAAAAGTCTTTGAAGCTCGCTGAAGCGGTGAGCGCCCTCTCTTCCCAAATGCCAGAGGATGGTGATTTTCCACTTTCCGCTGATAATCGCCAAAGTTAATTCTTTTTCGCAATTGAAATCGCCGTTATTGATTTTATCTAAAATTTCTTTTCTTAGATCCGACATCGTATTCTCCTAATCTTTTAATAGTAACTTTTTTGTAACCAGCGCACAAAAAAGTGCATTCTTCTTTAATCTCTTCCCGCGATATAAAATGTACATTGTAGTTATTATGATAAAGGAGAGTGAAACAAATGTCCAAAAAAGTATTGATTTTAACTGGAGATGCTGTAGAAGCATTAGAAGTATACTATCCTTATTATCGCTGTTTGGAAGAGGGATACGAGGTGGTCATCGCTTCCCCTACAGATAAAAAAGTACTGGCTACGGTAGTTCACGATTTTGAAGACTGGCAAACCTTTACCGAGAAAAAAGGATACAATATTGAGGCTCACGCTTCATTCGAGAACATTAATCCGGAAGAATTCGATGCCTTGATCATTCCGGGCGGACGAGCTCCCGAGCATATTCGCCTTCATAAAGATTTTGCCCGGATCGCAAGCCACTTCTTCAAGCAGGATAAACCGATTATGATTCTGTGCCATGCCAGCCAGGCGTTATCCGTTATCGCCGATGAGATTAAAGGCCGCGAAATGACAGCCTACTTCGCTTGCCGTCCGGAAGTGGAAGCAGCGGGTGCAAAATATATCGAGACGCGTTTCCACGTTGACCGCAATCTGGTTTCCGGTCATGCCTGGAACGATCTTCCGCAGCTGATGAAGGAATTCATTAAGCAGGTTAATGCAGCGAACTAAGGGCAAAATAATATATTATAGCTGCCATGAAAATTAAAAAACAAAATGGTTAGAGGAGAGAAGAAAAATGAAATTACAATTAGCATTGGACCTGGTAGATATTCCTGGAGCAAAGCAGCTGGTAGCCGAAGTGCAGGAGCATATCGATATTGTAGAAATCGGTACGCCGGTTGTGATCAATGAAGGATTAAGAGCGGTAAAAGAAATCAAGGAAGCCTTCCCTTCCTTGACGGTATTGGCCGACCTGAAAATTATGGATGCAGCCGGATATGAAGTGATGAAAGCTTCCGAGGCGGGCGCAGACATCATTACGGTACTGGCGGCAGCTGAAGATATGAGCATCAAGGGTGCTGTAGAAGAGGCGAGAAAACAAAAGAAACAAATCCTGGTCGACATGATCGGCATTAAAGACATCGAAGGACGCGCCAAAGAACTCGACGCTATGGGCGTAGACTACATTTGCGTACACACAGGGTACGATCTTCAGGCCGTCGGACAAAACTCCTTTGAAGACCTGAAGAAAATCAAGCGTGTGGTCAAAAACGCCAAAACGGCGATTGCAGGCGGCATCAAGCTGAGCACATTGCCGGAAGTGATCAAAGCGCAGCCGGATCTGGTTATTGTAGGCGGCGGGATTACCGGACAAGAAGATAAAAAGGCGGCAGCAGCCGAAATGCAAAAATTGATCAAGCAAGGTGCATAAGCATTATGCAAACGACGCAGTATTTTGCCAAGATCATTCAAGAGTTGGAGCGTTCGGTAAACCTTATCGCCGATGAACAAGCGGAAAAGCTGTCGAAAGGAATCCTTGAATCCAGGAAAATTTTCGTGGCTGGAGCAGGCCGGTCCGGACTGATGATGAAGTCCTTCGCGATGCGGCTGATGCAAATGGGCTTTGAAGCTTATGTCGTTGGCGAAACCGTAACTCCCAACCTGGAAAAAGGGGACCTGTTCATCATCGGTTCCGGTTCGGGAGAGACGAAAAGCTTGGTGCCTATGGCTCAGAAAGCCAAAAGCCTGGAGGGAACCGTCGCGACGATCACGATTTCCCCGGATTCGACCATCGGGACTTTATCGGATATCATCGTGAAATTGCCGGGTTCGCCCAAAGACCGGTCGGACGGGGGCTACATCACCATCCAGCCGATGGGAGCTTTATTCGAGCAGACGCTGTTATTATTTTGCGATGCCGTCATATTGAAGCTGATGGAGAAGAAGGGATTGGACTCCGGAACCATGTTTGGCCGACATGCCAATCTGGAGTAGGCATTTTTTTTACTGGACTATATCGTAAATCCCATATTGAACTGTACCGGCGGTTTGGGGCCGGTACAGTTTTTTTCATATCCCCGGAAGCATGAAGGGGAAGGATAATGTGTCCGAGCACGGCCAACATGTGGTTATGGATAACGATTTGATGGAGCCGTTAATTATCCGTTAGATCCGTTGTGATTCTGCGAAGATTTTGCTGGATGACAGGGGTATCGATAACATCTTCATCCATCACGGTATTCACATTGTTGTGCATAATATTCATTCCCTTATGCCTGTCCCCCATGTTATTTTTTCGGTGGCGATCCAGCCGGGCTGATGTTCTCCCCTGCGGAGACGGTAGCATCCCGGTTTAAGGAATTGACGTTAAGCATATGGTCTGAATAACGATATGCCGAACAGGCAGCTCCAGCGGTAACTTCTCCTGTTTATAAGTTATGAAAAACCTGGCCAATGGCCAGGCTCTTATCCGGATCTGCACTTTCGTGCACAGCTGTACTGGTCGCACGATCCCCGGTTCACGCCTCAACGCCGGCTGCTGTGCTGAAATTCAGCCTAATGGCAGCCTCTGATGAGAAAGCGCCCTCTGCGCCGACTCCACAACCTTATAATGTCTAGCCTTTGTTACGCTGAACGCCTTGAGTGCTGCGGGTACCCCGGGCACCTCGGGTACGGTGGGTGCCTGAAGTGCCTTGGGTACGGCGGGAGTCTTGATAGCCAGGAGCGCCCTGGTAGCCAGGAGTGCCTTGGTAGCCGTAATAGACGTCCTGAGTGTTCTGTGGACCTTGGGAGCCCGGATTGGCCGGGTAACCGTAATATCCATCCTGATTGTTTCGCGTGCCTTGGTATCCTGGAATGCCCTGATAGCCGTAATAAACGTCCTGGTTGCTTTGCGGACCTTGGGAGCCGTGAAAGTCGCGTGTGCTCCTTCCTCCTTGAACCCCCTGCGTGCCGTGGGCACCCCGGGTACGATTGGAGTCTTGATAGCCTGGAGTACCCTGATAACCGTATTCGACGTCCTGTATACCTTGGGAGCCTTGGGAGTTATGAATGCCATGCGACTTTCGCTTACTTTTTTTGTAATTATGAGCCCCTTTGGTTTTTCGAATTACTCGAGTACCGTGAGCATCGCTTGTATTTCTACGCTTTTTGATTTTCTTTCTCTTGCCGCTTATGGAGCTTAGTTGGATTGCCCCTTTGCCTAATTTTCGATTTTTCATATTTATGCCTCCTTTATTTGATAGTGTAGGATATGAATCGGCTCATTGTTTTGATAGGGATATAGATTTAGTTTTTAAAAAAAAGAAGCTGCCTGAATCATCGGGACAGGAAACGAAGACCCGGGCCAACGCCGGTTAGTACTTGTGTGAAGAAGTCTCCATTGGAGCTATATTATAAGAAGAACGGTTTTTTCTTATGCCCAAACCAAACAGCCAGGGGACCGCCCCGCAGTCATAACGACTTATGGGACAATCCCCTGGCTCCGGTTTATCGGGCCGAAGGTGCAGGTGCCGTGTACGGATAAGTATACTGAAGCTCCTCGTCGAAGGTAACATAATCGAGGTTGACCATCAGAAGCAGATAGCGCGTTCCCGTCTGTGGATCGCTGATAATGATGTGGTCACGGCCGGCCGCTTCAATTCTGCCCTTGAAGATTTTGGCGTTCCATTGAGAGTTGTTCTCGTAAGTCATGTAGAACGTACCGATTTTGCCAAGATTCAGGCGCAATATATTCTCGATGAAAGATTGCTCGAGCGGGAGCTGCCCCATAGACCCCGGTGCTCCTATAGGTGCGGCGGACGGCGCGCCCAACGGAGAAATCAGTCCCCCGGCTTGAACGTTGGGCTGACTCCATTGCTGAACGCCAAGTGTGGCCGCCGGAACGTTCGCCTGCAGCAATGGCTGGACGTTAGGCTGTACCGCCGCAGGAGCGGGACCGTAGTTCGGAATGCCGTAACCGCCATAGGGACTTACACCTGTTTTATTAGGATTGCTGTACATAGTTGAATAAAACCTCCTTCAGATGCTCGCAGCTTTGCTGCTGGATTCATGCTAAATCATAGACAGACACCAGCCCCGAAAGGGGAAGAAGCAATCGTTCCCGAAACAGGCCCGTCAGTGGCGGGCGGACTTCATTACCTGGAACTGGCCTAACGGGAAGGAATAAAGGTAACGGGCGTCCGGCTGATTTTCGTTGCAGAACAGCCATATCGGAGTGGGATTACTTCTTGCTTCGCGGGCTTAGGCTCATGCACAATCCATTGTATGGAGTAGGCTGTAGTTTGGTGACACATGATAAGGATTGTTTTGATAAATCCAAAAAGCAAGGAGGAGCAGCGGACCATCAGTCCGTTACCCCTCCCGCTTGATTGAGACATAAGCCGCCGGCAGATGATGGCGCCAACAATGAGCAAGGGATAAAAAAGACCCGCGGGTCAAATCTTCCCGCGGTTCATACGGCCAGGTGCCTGCGCACCTGCTCCTCACTAAGCGTATCGGAGCTTCCCTCGGCGACGATGGTGCCCTTATCCAGCACATAGCAATAGTCGGCGATGCTTGTTGCGAATGTCAGGCTTTGTTCGACCAGCAGTACAGCCATCTGCTTGTCGTCCTTAATCGATTCGATTACGCATTCGATATCCAGCACGATGGACGGCTGGATGCCTTCCATCGGTTCGTCAAGCAGGAGAAGCTTCGGCTCGGAAACGAGCGCGCGGGCGATGGACAACTGCTGCTGCTGACCGCCGCTCAGGTCCCCGCCTTTGCGGTACAGCATTTCCTTCAGCACAGGGAATTTCTCATATACCGATTCCGGAATGCCCGCTTTACGTACCTTGGCGCTCGCGGCCTCCAGTCCCAGCAGGAGATTTTGCTCTACGGTGAGCTGCGGGAAGATGTCCCGGCCCTGCGGAACATAACCGATTCCCGCCCGCGCACGGCGATCCGGCGATCGGGACGTATAATCGTGTCCGGCGTAGCGGATCGTTCCCTTCTTCGGCTTGATTAGGCCCATGATCGTTTTCATCAGTGTCGTTTTGCCTACGCCGTTGCGTCCCATAAGACACACGACCTGGCCGGGCTCTACTTTCAGCGACACATCCCGCAGGATCATGCTTTCGCCATACCCGGCTTCAAGGCCTGTCAGCTCCAATTTCCCGTCAGCTTCAATCATGCCGTTCGCCCCGCTTTCCCAGATAAACTTCGGCCACTTTATCGTCTTCCTGAATATCCTGCATCGATCCTTCGCGAAGTACGGTACCTTCATGCATGACGGTCACCGTTTTGGCGAATCGGCGCACGAATTCCATGTCGTGCTCCACCACGACCACGGTTTGACGGCTGTTGATGCGGTGCAGCAGCTCGCCGGTTTTTTCCGTCTCGCTGTCGGTCATGCCGGCCGCCGGCTCGTCGAGAAGCAGCAGCTCCGGCTCCTGAATGAGCAGCATGCCAATCTCGAGCCACTGCTTTTCACCGTGAGAGAGCGAGCCTGCCTTATCTTTAGCCTTGCCCGCCAGACCGATCATCTCCAGATCCTGCTGAAGCCTGGAGCGCTGCTCCTTTGTCGTCTTCGCGAGCAGCGTACTGAGCAGACCGCGCTTCTGGCGCATGGACAACAGCATATTTTCCTCCACTGTCAGCGTCCCGAAGATCGAAGGAGCTTGAAACTTCCTGCCGATGCCCAGCTGAGCGATTTGGTGCTCCTGGTATTTGGACAAATCGGTTTGTCCTTTGAACAGCACCTTGCCTTTGGACGGTTTAACCTTGCCGCAGAGCACGTCGAGAAGCGTCGTTTTGCCGGCGCCATTAGGGCCTATCAAAAACCGGAGCTCACCGGCTTCAAGAGAAAAGTTCAGTCCGCGAATGGCTTTGAATCCGTCAAAGCTGACCTCCAGCTCCTCCACGCGGATAATCGGAGTCCGTGCGTTTATTCTGGGTGAAGTTTCGTTATACGGCATCGCCATTACCTCCTTATTGCGGTTTTTCGAGTTCGGTGTAGCCCAGCGGTCCGGGAGCGGGAACGGCTGCTGTTGGCGCGAGTGCCTGTCTGCTCCGGCCCCATTTTTCAAACAAATCCTTGAGGGTTCCGACAATACCTTTGGGCAGGAAAAGGGTAACGACGATAAACATGGCCCCCATTATAATCGGCCACCATTCCGGATAAGCTTCGCTGAACGTCGTTTTGGCGGCATTGGCGGCGATAGCTCCGATGACGGCTCCGTAGATGGTGGCACGGCCGCCGACCGCTACCCAGAGGACCATTTCGATGGAGGGAACGATGCCCATCTGTGCCGGAGAGATGATGCCTTCCTGCAGGATGAACAGCATCCCTGCCAGCCCGGCCAGCCCTGCGGAGACGCAGTATATGAACACTTTATAGGCTACGGGATTGTAGCCGATGAAGCGGACGCGGTTCTCGGCATCGCGCACGGCAACCAATATTTTGCCGAGGCGGCTCCCGGCGAGCCACAGGCAGAGCAGCAGCGTGAGGCCCAGAACGACTACCGTGACATAGTAGAGCGCAAGCTTCGTGGAAGACTCGCCGAGCTTCAGCCCCAAGAAGGTATCGAAGCCGGTCAACCCGTTCGTTCCGCCGATCCATCCCTGTTGACCGACGAATAGAGTGACGGTGATGATCACAAGCGCTTGGGACAAAATGGAGAAAAAAGCACCGCGGATCCGATTGCGGAACGTGAGGTAACCGAGCACGAAGGCGACCGCCATCGGCACGATCAAAGCCAGCGCTACCGCCGCGCCTGCGGATTGAAACGGCACCCAAAACCACGGAAGTGTTTCAACGCCGCTCCACGACATAAAATCCGGCAGCCCGCCCTGGGAGGCGGCGAGCTTCAGATGCATCGCCATGCCATAGGCGCCGAGTCCGAAATATACGCCGTGTCCCAGGCTGAGAATGCCCGTATAGCCCCAGATCAGGTCAAGCCCCATGGCCAGAATGGCGAAGGCGAGAAATTTACCCAGCAGCCCGAGCCGGAATTCCGATAAAAACATAGGCGAAAGCAGCATGACGGCAAGTAAGACGAGACTGAGGGCAATTTTTATTTTCGTATTGCTGATGGACAACAAAGTCATGGTCCAGCACTCCTTTGCTTGGTTTGTTGCGGGGGCGGCCTATGGGCCGCAGCATTAATCAAGCGCCCGTGATTTCATGGTGGCGAGTCCGGACGGCTTCCACTGCAGGAACGCAATAATCAGCGTGAACACAATGACCTTCCCGAGGGTGGCGCTGGTGGTATACTCGAATGCCGTGCTCAGGACTCCGATGCCGAGCGCTCCTGCCACCGTGCCGATCAGCTTGCCGATGCCCCCGAGAACAACGACCATAAAAGCGTCGACGATGTAATAGGTCCCAATCGAAGGACCGATCGGCCCGAGCAGGGTCAGTGCACAGCCGGCGATACCGGCCATGCCGGAGCCAAGGGCGAATCCGAGGCCGTCGATCCGCTGGGTTGAAATGCCGAGGCAGGAGGCCATGCTTCGGTTCTGCATGACGGCCTGCATGCTGCGGCCGCCCCGGGTATGGTACAAGTAAAGGTATATTGCCGTCATGCAAACGATGACGAGGCCGATAATAAACAATCGTTTATAAGGAAGGGTCAATTCGGCGGTGAGCGCAAGGCCGCCTTCGAGCCACTCCGGGGCTTTCACGGCAACGTTCGGGGCGCCGAAGATAGTCCGGGCCAACTGCTGCAGCACAAGGCTGACGCCCCATGTCGCCAGCAGGCTGTCGAGCGGACGGCCGTACAGGTAGCGGATCAGCGCTTTCTCGAGCAGCCAGCCGATGGCCGCCGCAACGGCAAAAGCCACAAACAGCGAAAGCACGAAATAATAGCCGAAAGCCGAAGGCGGCAGCGCTTTTTGGAACAGCTGCTGAATCATATAGGCCATATAGGCGCCGATCATGATGAATTCGCCGTGAGCCATGTTGATGATGTTCATCAAGCCGAAGGTGATGGCAAGCCCGAGTGCGATCAAAAGCAAAATGGAGCTGAGCGAAATGCCGTTGAACAATTGAAGCAGGAGCAAGCTCATGGAATAACCTCCCTTTCCTTGACAAGGAGTGTATGTCGGAAAACAGAGGACTGCCTTCAGGCAGTCCCCGATATCGTTAAAACAACAGAAAAGCGGAATTTGGATTCGGAGAAATATGAAATAGGGACGTTCATTTTAGAATGATTACCGTTGGAGGTTTTTATTTCTTCGTCACTTCCGCTCCCCATGGGTAGGTGGTAAGGAACGGATCCGGCTTGACCGGTTGCCCGGAGTTCCACACCTCTTTGAACTGTCCGTCCGCCTGGATTTGACCGATGCGCACCGTTTTGTAGACATGCTGATTGTCGCCGTCGATCTTTACTTTACCGCCCGGAGCGTTGAACTCAAGTCCTTTGGCCGCTTCCCTGACTTTATCCGCCTGGAAGGACCCGGCTTTCTTCACGGCTTCGGCCCAAAGATAGACGCCGAAATAGCCTGCCTCGATTGGGTCGCCCGTTACGCGGTCATTGCCGTATTTGGCTTTGTATGCTTCCACGAATTTGGTATTCTCGGGGGTATTCGTGGTTTGAAAATAATTCCACGCCGCGTAATGGCCCTCGAGCACGGAGGCTCCGATGCCGCGGATTTCTTCTTCGGCCACGCTGACAGACAACGTGGTTAGGTCCTGGGCGGTAATGCCCGCGTCTTTCAGCTGTTTGAAGAAGGCCACGTTGCTGTCGCCGTTCAATGTGTTGAATACAACGTCCGGCTTATCCTTCTTGATTTTGCTGATGATCGTATTGTAATCGGTATGTCCGAGTGGCGTGTATTCTTCTGCGATCAGCGTGCCGCCCTCCGCCTTCAGCTGTTCCTTGATGATTTTGTTAGCCGTTCTCGGAAAGACATAGTCGGAGCCGAGCAGGAAGAACTTCTTGCCTTTGTTCTGCAGCAGCCACGTAACCGCCGGTACAATTTGTTGGTTCGTCGTCGCTCCGGTGTAGAAAATATTAGGGGATGCCTCCAGGCCCTCATATTGAACCCGATAGAAGAAAAGTCCTTTATTTTGCTCCACAACGGGAAGAACCGCCTTGCGGCTGGCCGATGTCCAACCGCCGAAGATGACGACGGCTTTATCCTTCTGCAGCAATTTCTTCGTTTTCTCGGCGAATGTCGGCCAGTCGGATGCTCCATCTTCCACGATGGGTTTGAGCTGCTTGCCCAGCACGCCGCCCGCCTGATTAATTTCCTCGATCGCCATGATTGTAGAGTCGCGAACGGATACTTCACTGATGGACATGGTACCTGTCAAGGAGTGAAGCACGCCTACGGGAACGGTGTTGTCGCCGCTATCCTTAGGGGCTTCCGAGCTGGTTCCGGGTGCGGTTCCGGAGTCCGGGGCTGTCGCCGGAGCGGACCCCGAGGCGCAGCCAGCTAACAATACAGCGAGCGAGAGACTGACGGTCATGAGAACTGATAAACTTTTCTGAATTGGTTTCATTTGATTCACTCCCCCAAATTTTGGATTTTGTGAGCTACATGCCTAATCATATTCAAATGTCATTTGAGTGTCAATATAAATAACATAATTTTGAGGTTATTAAAATTTTTGCTGTGAATAAGCCGATAATGTAAGATTTTATATTTCAATTCAAGTAAAAAAAAGGTAAAATACATATTTTCATTCTGGATTTATGTAATAAAAATTTACATAAAATATTTACACTCGCACAAATCGCGAATATAATAAACCTATTGAGACGGTAATATTCGTGTTTTTAGGAGGTGTAACATGTACCTGACGGAAAGGGAGAAGGAAAAGCTGCTCATTACCGTGGCGGCCGACGTGGCCCGCAGGCGGCTTGCCCGCGGCGTCAAGCTGAACTACCCCGAAAGCGTGGCGCTGATTACCTCGGAAATTATGGAGGGCGCCCGGGATGGCATGACGGTGGCCCAACTCATGCAGTTTGGCACCACGATTTTGAAAGCCGGGCAAGTCATGGAAGGCGTTCCGGAGATGATTCATGAAGTGCAGGTGGAGGCGACGTTTCCGGACGGGACGAAGCTGGTCACAGTTCATCAGCCGATCCGGCGCTAACGGGCGCTTGATCCATGACATTCATATTAGCCGTATTTCAATATCATTAATGATCTCGAAGAGAGGGGAATGGCTATGGTACCTGGAGAATATCGGGTAAAAGCCGGATCGATCGAGTTGAACGCGGGGAAAGAAAAATCGGACCTCATCGTCATCAATACCGGAGATCGGCCTGTTCAAGTAGGATCGCATTACCATTTTTTTGAAGTGAACCGCGCACTTCGATTTGATCGGCAGCAAGCGTTCGGCATGCGGTTGGATATCCCCGCGGGCACGGCCGTCCGGTTCGAGCCGGGAGAGGAAAAGCCCGTCAAGCTCGTCGAACTGGGGGGTGAGAAGCTTTCCTACGGTTTGAACGGATTATCCAAAGGGAAAGTGCGGCGGGGTCATCTTCCGGAACCGATTCGCATAAATCTGACCGAGTGGGAGGAGGGCCTCTAGGTGGCTGAGATGGATCGAAAATCGTACGCCCTTATGTTCGGACCCACCGTCGGGGATGCCGTCAGGCTGGCGGATACGGATCTGTGGGCGGAAATTGAACGCGATTTCACCGTCTATGGCGAGGAATGCAAATTCGGCGGGGGAAAGGTGATTCGCGACGGTATGGGGCAATCGAGCCGGCATACGCGCAATCAAGGTGTGCTCGATACCCTCATTACGAATGCGGTGATTATTGATCACAGCGGGATTGTGAAAGCCGATATCGGGATCAAAGACGGTATCATTGTCGGCATAGGCAAAGCGGGTAATCCGGATCTGATGGATGGTGTGCATCCGAACATGATTGTCGGGGCTTCGACAGAAGTGATAGCGGGCGAAGGCAAGATTATCACGGCCGGCGGCATCGACACGCATATCCATTATATCTGCCCGCAGCAGATCGAGACGGCGCTGGCGTCAGGAATAACGACCATGATCGGAGGAGGCACCGGGCCTGCGGCGGGGACGAGCGCCACAACGTGCACGCCCGGCGCATGGCACATGCACCGGATGCTTGAGGCGGCGGAGGCGTTCCCGATGAACCTTGGCTTCACCGGCAAAGGCAATGCCTCGTTTCCCGGGCCCTTGATCGAGCAGGTGGAGGCGGGAGCTATCGGACTCAAACTACATGAAGATTGGGGAACGACCCCTGCTGCGATCGACGCCTGCCTGAACGTAGCCGACCGCTACGATATTCAGGTGGCGATTCATACGGATACGCTCAACGAATCCGGATTTGTGGAAGATACGATCAAGGCGATCGGCGGACGTACCATTCATACGTACCATACGGAAGGCGCGGGCGGGGGCCATGCGCCGGATATCATCCGCATCGCTTCCGAATTGAACGTGCTGCCTTCATCCACTAACCCGACACGTCCCTATACGGTGAACACCGTGGAAGAACATCTCGACATGCTGATGGTATGCCACCATCTGGACAGCCGTATTCCCGAGGACGTCGCCTTCGCCGATTCCAGAATCCGGCCGGAGACGATCGCTGCCGAAGACATTCTTCACGATCTTGGCGTGTTCAGCATCATTAGCTCGGATTCTCAAGCTATGGGCAGGGTGGGCGAGGTTATCACCCGGACGTGGCAGACGGCGGACAAAATGAAGAAGCAACGCGGATATTTGGCCGCGCCGGGCGAGCAGGATGCTTCGCCCAAGGACAACGATAATTTCCGCATCAAGCGTTATGTGGCCAAGTATACGATCAACCCGGCGATTACGCACGGCATCTCGCATTTGGTCGGTTCGGTGGAACCCGGGAAGCTGGCGGACCTGGTGGTGTGGAGCCCGGCATTCTTCGGCGTAAAGCCGGATATGGTGCTGAAAGGCGGGATGATCGCTTACGCGCAAATGGGTGACCCGAACGCTTCGATACCTACGCCGCAGCCCGTTTTCGGAAGGCCGATGTTCGGTGCTTACGGCCGGGCGCTGAATCGCTGCGTGACGTTCGTTTCCCAAGCGGCTTACGACGCGGGAGTGCATCATCAGCTCGGTCTTCAAAAGCGGATTGAGCCGGTGCGCGGCTGCCGCAGCATTACCAAAAGGGATATGATTCACAACGGTGAAACCCCTTTGATCGACGTCAATCCCGAGACTTATGAAGTGAAGGTCGACGGGAAAGTCATTAGCTGTGAACCCGTCAGCGAGCTGCCGATGGCACAGCGTTACTTTTTATTTTAATCATGTAGGCTTATGAGCAAGGAGGCAGCCGCGGCATGGAGAACAGCCAGACATTATCATGGCTTGCCTATACGCAGCTATTGGACTCGGCGTTGCCGATCGGGGGGTTCTCCCATTCGTTCGGTTTGGAGACGATGGTGCAGGAGGGCAGAATCGCAGGACTGCACCAGCTGCAGGAGTACATTGAGAGCATGCTGTTTCACAGCTGGGCGCCGGTTGATGCGTTAGCCGTCAAGGCCGTCTACACGCTTGCCCCTGAGCAGCGCTGGGAGGAGCTTTGGCTCGTTGACAAGACGCAGCATGTCCAGCGGGCAGCGATGGAGACGAGGGACGGCGCAGCCAAAATGGGGCGCAGGCTGTATCAGCTCGTCCGTGCTATGTATCCGCAGCTTGGGTGGGAGCCGCTGAATGAAGCTGTCACGTCGGGGAAGTGCATCGGTACCCATCCGCTCATTCACGGTTGGATCAGCCTGCGGCTTGGGATTCCTCTGACCATGGCGGCTGAAGGGTATTTATACGCTTCCGTGATGACTTGCATCAACAGCGGACTGCGGCTGATGTCCATCGGTCAAACGGACGGTCAGCGGCTGCTCGCAGCGTTGGTTCCGTCCATTCAGGCGGCTTGGCGGCAGTGTGAGACGCTGGACCCGATAGAGGACGGCTTCGGAAGCGTTCCTTATGCGGATATTGCCATGATGCGTCACGAGAGCTTGTATTCGCGGTTGTTCATGTCTTAATGCCATGATATTCGATATATCCATTACGTATTATTTGAAGGAGGGCTTTGCTATGTGTCAGGGAGGAGTGCATCATCACCATCATTGGGAAACGCCGGAGAAAAGGTCCTTGGAGCGTCCGCTGCGGATCGGAATCGGAGGTCCCGTCGGCTCCGGCAAAACGGCGCTTGTAGAGCGTCTGGCCAGAAAGCTGAACGAACGATACAGCATTGCGGTCATCACCAACGATATTTATACGAAGGAAGATGCAGACATCCTGATTCGTTCCGAGGCGCTGCCGCCCGAACGTATTATCGGCGTGGAAACGGGCGGATGCCCGCATACGGCGATTCGCGAGGATGCATCGATGAATTTTGAAGCGATTGAAGAACTGGAACGCCGGTTTTCCCGTCTCGATATCATTTTCATCGAAAGCGGAGGGGATAATCTGGCGGCGGCCTTCAGCCCCGAACTGGTGGATCGCTTCATCTATATTATCGACGTGGCGCAGGGAGAGAAAATTCCGCGCAAAGGCGGACCCGGCATCATCCGCTCGGATATGCTGATCATTAACAAGATTGACTTGGCCCCTCACGTAGGCGCCTCATTAAAGGTGATGGAGGAGGATACGATCCGGATGCGCGGCGACAAGCCGTTCGTGTTCTCCAATCTGTTCGACGGCCAAGGGCTGGACGACATCGTCCATTGGGTCGAGCATCAATACAGCCATGCCTGAGGTGACCGGTTCCGTTAACGCCGAATTTACGGCGAAAGGCGGAAGCACGCAGCTTCAACGCCATACCCATGCTTATCCGTTAAAAATTGCCAAAACCTTCCCGTTCGAAGGGCAGCTTGGTGTATACCTCATGGATGCGTCTCCCGGCGTAATGGCGGGGGACCGGTATGAGCTGGTTTGGCGATTCGGCGAGAACACGAATGTTTTCGTGACGAATCAGTCTTATACGAAGGTGCATCCTTCGAAGAAGGACGGCGGCGCCCGACTGAACCCGAGTGCACAGAGCCAGAGCCTGTCTCTTCACCGCGGGGCTTACGTGGAGTACATGCCTGAGCCCTTGATGCTGTACAAGGATGCATCGTTTGCGAGCGACATGACGGTTCAGATGGAAGAGGGAGCGTCTTTATTCCTTAGTGATATCGTTTGCCCGGGCCGGACGCATCGCGGAGAAGTGTTTCATTATGAGCGGTATCAGAGCCGATTGACGGTCCGGTATGGAAACGAGTTAATTTTCAGCACGAAGCAGCGTGTGGAGCCTCAGCTGCAAGTACCGCGGCAAATCGCGCGCTGGGATTCTCACACTCATACGGGAACGCTGTATTTATTCTCGGAAAGGGTCAACGCAAACGTGGCAGAAGCATTGCGCGAACGGTTGGCACAGCAAGATTCCTTGCGCCCCGGGCTATACTACGGCATAAGCTTGACCTACAAATTCGGCTTAGCGGTCAGCGTGCTTGGGGTTCGCGTCTACGAAATCGAAGCGCTGCTTAAGGAAGCGTGGACCTTCCTGCGCTCAGAAGTTTTCAACCGAAATCCGCTGTTCGCTCCCAAGTGATAGGGCGTAGCTTGTTTATAGTACTTTTACTCCTGGAGATGGTGCAAATGCCGTCTCCTTTTCTCATTTTATCTTCCTTTGTTAGCCATACCCCTTTTTGATTTTTTCCTCCCGGTACTAAAATATTCTACCCTTCGCCGGTTTCGACAATATTTTGAACACCTGGGTCTGTTTGTTGTCAATTGGTCTGCAGGTTGTTATTATTAAGGGGATGTTTATGCGTGAAGAATCAAGGACTCACTAAAGACTCTTCGCACGAGGAGGTTTAATCAAGTGAAGGAACAGGTAACCTTGGAGCTGGGTACGGAGGCGGCTGCTGCGGTTGAATCACCGGCGAGCGAATCTGCAAGCTGGAAGGATTTTGTTCAACTGGCCAAGCCGGGTATATTGTTTTCCAACTCCATTACGGCCTTTGGCGGCTTTTGGGTCGCATCAGGCTGGCATGTCGATTGGATGAAACTGATATTCACACTGCTTGGAACCGCGCTCGTGATGGCTTCCGGTTGTGTGCTCAATAACTATCTGGATCGCGATATGGACACCAAAATGGAACGGACGCAGAAGAGGGCTTTGGCTGCCGGAAGGATTTCTCCTCAAACGGTACTGTGGTACGGCATCACTTTGGGAATTATCGGACTGTCTGTGCTTTGGTTTTTGGCTAATCCGATCGCGGCGCTGCTTGGTCTCATCGGACTGTTCGTCTACGTGTGGATTTATACGGCCTGGTTTAAACGGACCTCGGTATGGAGTACGGTTGTCGGCAGCTTCTCCGGAGCGGTTCCTCCGGTCATCGGCTATTGCGCCGTCAACCCGCAGCTCGATGCCGGAGCTATTGTTTTGTTCGGCATTTTGTTCCTATGGCAGCCGCCGCACTTCTGGGCGCTCGGCATCCGTCGGATGGAAGAGTATCGCGCTGCCGGATTTCCTTTGCTTCCGGTGGTGAAAGGGACGTATATTACCAAGATGGCGATGATTCGCTACATCGTCCTGCTCGTTCCGTTTTCTCTGCTGCTCTATCTTTTCGGTTATGTCGGGTCGCTTTATTTCTACGCTGCAACTGTTTTGGGGCTGTATTGGGCTTTTATAAGCCTGAATGGATTTAAGGCCGAAGACGAAGTGCAGTGGGCGAAAAAAACGTTTATTTTCTCCATTAATTATTTGATCCTGTTGTTTATTGCAATGGTGATCAGCACGACCCCTCTACCGTAATCGTCATATACGTACTGGGTTGAAGTTATAATCCCATGGCACCTGGGGCCTGGGATTTATTTTTTATAGAAGAAAGGGTGGGTATCATGCAAAAAAACGGCTTTAAAATCATCGTTGTGGTATTATTGATCGGCCTGATCGCTACCTTTGCCTATATGCTGCTCAAAGGGCCGGAGCAAGAAATAGGCGTACTCAAAAAAGCGCCGGAATTTACGCTGGAAAATCTGGATGGGAAGCAGGTCTCGCTGGCGGATACGGCTGGAAAAGCGAAGCTCATTTATTTTTATTTCTCCACCTGTCCGGATGTATGTATTCCGACAACTTATACGCTTTCCAAGATTCAGGACGTTCTGATCAAGAAGGGCGCTTTTCCGGACAAAACGGTTCTTATGTCGATTACATTCGATCCGGACAGAGATACGCCTGAGCGCTTAAAAGAATTCTCGCAGCGGTACCACGCAGATTACCGGGGCTGGTATTTTTTGCGCGGCAACCAGGATGAGGTAATCAAGCTGGCCAGCGATTATGGCGTGATGGTCGTTAAGGATCCGGGGGGCGAGACCTATACGCACGGCAACTTATTTTTGCTGGTGGACGGTAAAGGCGACCTCCGTACCTACTACAGCGGTCATGATGAGAATCTGGATATAGAAAAAGTGGCTGACGACCTGATCCAAATCAGTAAAGATAAGTAAGCCATTTATGGAAGGGCACCGGGGGTCAGCGCCTGCATGAGTTATTTTTGGTATATTTTATTGAACAACGTCGTTCCATTAACGGTGATGATCGCGATCGGCGTTGTTTTATACCGCGCATTCAAGCTGGATATCAAGACGCTCTCCAAGCTGAATTTTTATTTGTTTTCACCGGCCATTATTTTTAAAATGCTTTACGAATCATCGATATCTTTAGTCATACTAGGGCAAACGCTGCTCTTTTTCTTTCTGTTTTTTGCATTGATGTTTATCCTGGCCGAGATCGTGATCCGCCTCCGCCGCTACCAAGGGGGCATGATCCCGGCCATGCGCAATACCGTTATTTTCTACAATAGCGCAAACTACGGGGTTCCGCTCAATCAACTTGTGTTTGTAGGGGACCCTTTTACGCTGTCGATTCAAATTATCATCATGATGATGCAAAGCTTGCTGCCGAATACATATGGAATTTACTCCGTTAATGCTTCGAAGCGCAACGATATGAGAAAAACGCTTCGAACGATTATGACGCTTCCGGTCATTTATATCATTCCCTTGGCGTTTTTAATGAAAGGATTGGATATTCCCGTACCGGGACCGATCTATGCACCGATCAATTATATCTCAAATGCTTTTATTGCCACGGCTTTGATAACATTGGGTGTTCAGCTTGGCAGCATGAAGTGGGAGCTTAATTTCTCGGACGTCATGCTGGCCAATGTGCTCCGGCTGCTGATCGGACCCGCCGTAGGCTTTGGAATCGTTATGGCGATGGGGATCGAGGGAGTGATGGCTCAGGCGCTGGTCCTTTCGTGTGCAGTGCCGTCTTCGCTAAGCAGTGTGCTGATCGCCGTTGAATACGACAACGAGCCTGAGTTTACTTCACAAGTGGTCTTTTCATCGACGGTCTTTAGTATTTTCACGGTAACTTCCGTTATTTATTTTATTAGCTTTATGACATAATGAGGCGGAAGATTTGGTTTAAAACTTTTCAGAGCCAGGGATTGTGGGCGGATACACGATATACTCATCGAGCCCGGCCTTTTCCAATTGCTGAATTAAATATTCGTCAGGCGTCCCTTCCACGCCGGCATAGCCGCGTTTTGTGTAAATTTGCTCCGCATCGGGAAACACATCCCTTAGAATGGCTCGAATTTTTTTGCCGGAGGAATCGTTATCGGTGAACAAATAAACGTATCGGTCGCCAATTTTCTTTGTTAGAGATTCCAGCCGCTCTGTGTTGAGCGAACCGAACGTGCAAACAATAAGAATGTCGTCCGTCAACAGACGCTTAAGTCTGTTTTTGTCGTTTTTTCCCTCCACGATAATGGCGATAGACATCGAATCCCTCCGTTTCAAGGTGATGAGGTGCTCTGTAATTGTAGTATATCTGTTTTTGGCTCCCTGTCCAAACCCGTGTCGTTATTTCCCGGGAAAAGTAGAAGGAGACAAGCAACCGTTTTTATAGCGTGCAGAAAAGGCCTGACTTGATGTCAGGTCTTTTGATATAGGAAAAATATTCTAGATTCGGGTTAAGACAAAGACCTGGCCGCCAGCAGCCAGGTCTTTGTCTTTGGAGAGTGGTTATTTGTGTAATTTATTTGTTGATGAAGTTGGCTCTTTCGAGCAAACGTTTCAGCATGGTAGCGGATTGTGCGCGGGTAGCCTGTTCACGGGCGCCCAGCGTATTCTCCGTCATACCGTCGACGATGCCTGCTTCAATGGCTGTCGCCAATTCATTTTTTGCCCATACGATCGTATGGGAGTCGACGAATTTCTCGAGCAGTTGAGCCTGTCTCTGCTCGGAAACGGCCGGCTTCGCGCCAGCATAGGCCAGAGCGCGAACAACCATCGCCGCCAGCTCTTCACGATTGATTGTAGCGTTCGGACGGAACGTGCCGTCTTCATAGCCGTCAATCAGCTTGGCGGCTGCCGCGGCTTTTACGACGCCAGAATACCAAGCGCCGGAAGCCACGTCGCTAAACGGGCTGCTGCCGCTGCCGGTAGCTTCAAGACCCAAGGACCGGACAACGAGCGCCGCGAATTCTGCACGGGTAATGCTGCGCTCCGGTTCAAAGGTCGTATTGGTTACGCCGTCAACCACCAGCTTGTTCGCCAGCAACTGGATGTAGCCTTGCGCCCAGTGACCGGAAATATCGTTAAAGGATTTGTTCATTTCGATGGCCGCGTAAATACTGCTGCCGTTGCGTTTCAGAACAGCTTGATTGCCTGAGAATAGAGCTGGAACGAAGCTCAGCCGGTTCGCCGACGTGTTGAACAGCACACCGGTCGTTTTGGATGGATCAACCGTTTTATTCAATGGAAGAATCCGGCTTAAATAATGGTTGCCCAAGTCAAGCGCCGCCGTTTGGTTGTTGCTGCCCTGACCTACGATGTTGAAGTCCACCACAGGGCTTACCAGTTTGCCGCCAATCGCATTCGCCGCAGAGGCTACGCGGTCGATCAGCGCTTGTTCGGCCCGGGCAATGCTTACCTTGATGTTCAAATCGTTTACGGCAACGGAAACCTTGCCTGCAAGGTCCTCCAGCTTCAGCACATTCAACGGAATGTTGTACGAGCCGTTGTCATTTTTAACGATCAGCAGCTTCTTGGGGTTCGCTGTAAAGCTTGTCAGTGCTTTTGCCGGAACCAGCACAAAGGTCCCGTTCAATGTCAACGTCACCGTGTCATACTTATCGAACGAGTTTTTCAATTGGTCGGCATGAACGGAACCGTCAGCTGGAACGCTGATGTTCCCGGAAGGGCTTGTGCTTTCGCCGCCTCCCCCACCGCCGCCACCGCCAGGGCTTGATCCGGAATCATCGTCGCTCGTATCACGGTAAACGGTTTGATATACGGACTCATTGACCGTAAAGCCTACAGGACCGTAAAGATTAATGTAATTAAAATTACCAAGGTTAGACAGATTGAGGTTGTAGTGATATCTGCCGTACACGTCGTCATATACGCTGTATGTAGCGGTGGTGACACCAATCTGTTTTCCGCTCGGATCATACGCGTATACGGTAGGGGTAACACCCGGTTCATACACGTCGGTATATACCGAACCGGATACCGAACCGTTGCGATACGTACCAACCTGGAATCCTGAAGCCGCAAAAGCAAGCACTGGCATCAGGATAGAGATGATCAGCATCGTCGCGGTTACTTGGGCTGCTTTTTGAAGAACAGCAGGCTTCATGCGGTTATCACTCCCTTACAGATTTTGCAAATAGTGAGAACGGGTATTGCAGTGAGCAGGTTTCATCCCGCGGTGCAATTCACCTCCTTGTTTTCCTAAAATCCCATTACAAAGGGTTCGAAACAGACATCTGAGTTTATGTCCGTTTGGCCAAAACTAGGGGGCGGTCAGGTCCGTCATTCCTATGTTTTTACCCGGATCGGACTGGACCGGTCCCCATGGAACCATTTAGCTCTCCCTTTAACGTTGGAAACGCATACAAAGTTGCGCTGTTTTTTGAAATACGGACTAATGAACCATCAATTCGGGACTGCAGTAGCGAAAAATAGGCGGATGTGATCCGCAGGCCCGATAATGGAATTGCCTTTTGAAACAGGATGCTGCGAAAAACAATGCCTATCGCGGATTTTGCCGAGCGGTGTCAAAGACGGTCGTCCGATTCATTTTACCGTTATAGTAATAAAGACCATCCGCTTGACGGACGGTCCTTTATTGGAATACACGTATGAATACGGTCTCCTAAGAGGCGGAAATGCAGCAAGCTGCTAGTCTTAAACTTTGAGCGGAGAGGCGAACGCACGAAAGGGAAGGACGGAAAGCGCCAGCATCAAACAGAGGAAGGCGATAAAATAAGGCGACATGTACGTGCGAATGTAGCCTGCTGCCAGAGGGCCGATAAAAGCGCCGATGGAGTAGGAAATCGACAGCAGCGAAAAGACGCGTCCGTAACGGTTGGAACTGGTGACCGCAGCAAGCACGGAAGCGATCGCAGGGAATATGACGCCTTTTGCCATTCCGATCAGGAACAGCGAGGCATGCATGGGCAGCGGCCAATGGACCGACATGCCGAAAAAAATGAGCGCAAGAGCCAGGCTGCCCAGCGATGTACGCAGTACGGGAGATATCCGGCTCAAAAACAGCATGCTCAGCGTCACCAGCGCGCCCAGACTGACCAGAGAGAAAAATACTCCCGAGGTTAGAATGGACCCTTGCGTCTCTTTCATGAGAGGAAGCTCGAAAAACAGGATTCCCTGGGAGCAGGAAATGGCTAAAGGCACAGCGTAAAACAACCATGGAATCGTGCCGGCTCCTCCCTGGGCCATTTCCGGAAGCGGGCCTTCAAGATGGTCTCTGCCTTGAGGAAACAGCTTGGCTGCCGTTTGTTTGTACTGTTTTTCATTCACGCCGATCCATGCCAAAATTCCGGTGATAATGAGACCCCAACCCAGAAACGTAAAGGACTGGGCAAATCCGAATTTTGCGACAAGATAGGCTCCTGCGGCCGGACTGAGTACGGAAGCAAACGTATGAACCATGCCGTTGCCTGCCATCAGCTTGCCTTGCTGCACCCGGTCCTTGGCGATTTTGGCAAGAAGAGACAAACAGGCAGGGGATAGAAAAGCCAGTACGAAGCCGCTGATGGAACGGATGATCAAGAGCTCCCACGGGTCGGTCACACGCGATTGAATCAACAGCACGATTCCTGCTACAATCAGGCTGAATACAATAAAACCCTTGCTGCCGTAACGATCGACGCCATAACCGGCAATCAAGTTTCCCGGCAAGTGTGTGATGGAGTAGACGCCCAAGATCAAGCCTATGAAGGACGGTGCTGCACCGAGGGAGATGGCGAACGGGGAGAGGATCGGATACTGCGCATGCAGATCGAAAAAAGCAACGAACATGAACAGATAGAGCCATACGGCGGTTTTCATTGAAATCACCTCGCATCGATTAGAAGTGGCTGTCCCTCAGCCTGTCACTCTATACGTTTACGTTCGGGGTAAAACGGATAGTACAAGTATTTTGGAACTCCGGCCAGTTGTGAGACGAGATGGAACGCAAGCTCGCCCAACTGCGTAAAAAAAGAGATGAAGAAAAAGAGACCGTTGGTGTATGATGAGGAAATAGTCCGACATTATGATGGCTAAAAGAGACGCAAGGAATGAAGGGGGCAACGGGATGGATTTTATTTCGACATTTTTGGCGGAGCGCTGGTTTGTCATCTTAGGGGCGCTGATAGTACTTTTTATTGTTGTAGCCGTGGTGAAGACGGTTGTAAAATGGGTTATTGTGCTGGCGCTGCTGGCCGGCTTGTTCTTCTACGGGGCAAGCTATAAAGATCAGCTGCTGGAGCTTGGTTCGACGATGGGCGCCAAGGTCGCGGAGGAAGCCAAGGCCCAGGCGATGAAAGTCATAACGGAGGAAGCCAAGGACGCAAAATACACACAAAACCCGGACGGTTCTTATACGGTCGCAACCAAGAGCGTGAGGCTGGACGGCAAGCTTGGCGAGAATAGCGTCCAAGTGACCTTTATGAACCAGACCTTTACGTTAAAACTGGATGATCTCACCAAGGGGCTCATTGAACAGGCAAAGAAAAATGCAGGACTTTAATACCGGAGTTTAAGCCTCAGGTCGGAAGGAGGGAGTGCGTTTGAACGGTCTGGAACAGCTTACGGCAATTAATCTGATCACAGTACTCATTGCGGCCACTTTTATCGTTTCGGTCATTCAGGGGCTTTACCGCGGCGCTTCCTCGTCCGCCAGACATTTGGCGGTGATGGTGACTGAAGGGGTCGTTATCCTGATAAGCCTGTATGCGGCTTGGCAATTGGCCTCTTGGCTGTCGCCCCGGTTTCAGGCTTGGCTTGTCGGGCTCGGGCTGCAGATTCCTCAACGGGAGCTGGGATTTTGGGAGCAGATTTATTACACCGTGATTACCGGAGTAAGAGACTTTTCCTTGCTCAGGTTTAGCGTGCTGTTCGTATTAGGCTACGGCATCGCCAAACAGCTGGTCTGCCTGATCATCGACCCGCTGGCAAACCTGTGGATGTCGGAGCGGCGGCGGTTGGGCCCCGAAGGAGATGCGCGCACCGCTCCCACGCTGTTCAGCAGTTTGATCGGCAGCATCATCGGAGCAGTAACCGGGTTGGGGCGCAGTCTTCTGATGATTGCCGCATTCTTTATCGTTACGACACTGTTTCCGCAAACTCCGATTTCCGGGTATATTCAAGATTCGTTATTATATCAGAAGGGCGCCAAGGAAGTGATTCAGCCGGTTACAGGCGATTTCTTCTCCAGCCGGCTTCCCGTATTTACACGGGCGGTTGAGGAGGAATTCACCAACATCCTGCAGCGAAAATATGAGTTGGTGGATGCGGCCGTTCCGAATGACATTGCGGAGGCTGCCAGGCATGTAACGGCAAATGCCAAGACGGATGAAGAAAAGGCCAAACTTTTGTACCGTTGGGTAGGAACGCGTATCAAATATGACTGGGATAAGGTACGTTTGTATGAGGAGCGGCGGATATGGAAGGAGCAGACGCCCGCAGATACGTTTAGCACCAGAAGAGGGGTCTGCATCGATTTCTCCAGACTGTACGCCGTTATGGCCAGGTCCGTGGGGCTCGACGTGAAGGTGGTTACGGGACTCGGCTATGACGGCCGCGGCGGCTATGGGCCGCACGCCTGGAACGAGGTATTCTTGTCGGAGAAGAAGGAATGGGTGCCGCTCGACTCTACGTGGGTGGCCAGCGGAGGAAATTGGTTCAACCCTCCGAATTTTCACGAAACGCATATCAAGGATAGTTAAGTATCCATATCAAGCCGGAGGATCGCCGATCGGACGATTTCTTCGGCTTTTTTCATAAGAGAAGTTTGTGGTACACTTGTAACGGAAGGCTCAAACTAAACAGGAGGGCGTCAAAATGCTGCCGCACAAAACATTGGATCAGTATAAGGCCGTTTTTTTCGATGTGGGCGATACATTATTGACGATCCCGGCTGCCAGAGTGATTATGCAGCAGTTTTTGGCAAGCCGTTCGTTTCATCGCGGGGAAGAACGAATCGGTGAACTTTTTACCGAGGCATTTCGTCTGTTTTATTACGGAAAACAGATAGATCCGTTCGAGGTTTGTACGCCTGAGTCCGATCGTGCTTTCTGGATGAAGCTGTACCGTTACATATTGCAGCATTTGGGCGTAGAAGAAGAGCGCTGGACGGAAGAGCAGATCCATGCTTGCTGCCACGAGCTTTATGACCTGTTCACTTCGCCTGAGCACTACGCGTTGTTCGAAGATGTGAAGGAATGTATGGCGGCTTTGAAGAATCGGGGCCTGCGGCTCGGCATTATATCGAATTTCGCCCCGACACTGCGTTCCATTTTGGAGCATAAAGGCATATTGCACTATTTCGATCCGGTCATCGTGTCTACGGAGGTCGGCCTGGAGAAGCCGGACCCGGCGATATTCCGCCTTTCTCTGGAACGTTCGGGCCTCGCTGCAGAGGACGTTCTTTATGTAGGCGATCATGATTTGAATGATATTTGGGCCCCTGCGCAGGCAGGCATCGATGCCGTCAAAATTAAGCGATACGACTATCATACCGGTGACGGAATATATTCTCTCCGCGAGCTGCTTTAGGTTCGCAAGCTGCAAAGCACTATACAGCAAAGAAGCAATGGAGCAAAGCAAAGGAGCACCAAAGGAAATGAAAAAGCCCATCGGGATGGATGACCCGCAAAAACAGGAAATCAGCAAACGCCGCAATTTTACATTTCGCATCAATCTGTTCTTTTTCTTTACTTTTTTCCTGTTTTCCGTACTGATCGTCAGGCTGGCGATGCTTCAATTCGTTGAAGGCAAGGAGCTGCAGGCGGAAAAAGCGAAGATCAACAAAGCGAATACGCCGATCCCGCCAATCCGCGGCAATATCTATGACCGGATGGGAGCGCCGATCGCTTACACCACTTCTACGCAATCGCTCTATTTTCGCATTGAGCAGGACCAGCCGCAGGACGAAGTCATTGCACTTGCCCATAAGCTGGCCGATATTTTCGCCAAATTCGGGAGCCCCGACGCACCGAAGATGACAGCGGAAAATATCATCATTGAGATGGATGTGGGGTATGACCTGAACAAGAACAAAGTGACGGCTCCAAGCTACTTTTCGGTTCCGCGGCGCATCAAATCCGGACTGACGCCGGACGAAATGGCCTACATTCTCGAGCACCGGGATGAGCTGAAGTGGATCGAAATCATGGAGGAAAGCATCCGGCTTTACGACCAGGAGACCATTGCCGTGCAGCTGGTTGGTTATATGCGTCCCTTCTCCAGAGCAAGGGAAGCGAAATACGGATTAAGCTTCTATAAGGACAAAACGAAGACGGAAGGATACATGGATACGGAATACGTCGGTTATGACGGCATTGAACTCATGTATCAGGAGCAGCTGCGGGGACAGAACGGGATGAAATCTTATCCGGTTAACGCCCAGCACAAAATTATCGGACCCGTAGAGATCACCAAGCCTGTCAAGGGCAACAATCTTTTCCTGTCTATCGACCGCAGCGTTCAGCTGACGACAGAGCAGGCGATTATGGACCATATCAAATATTTGAAGAGTCCGGAAGCCCGCGCTAACCCTTATATCGCCAAAGGGAGAAATGCGGTTGCCGGATATGCCGTCGCCATGGAGGTTGAAACGGGAAAAGTCGTCGCCATGGCCAGCATGCCCGATTATGATCCGAGCGTATGGGCAGGAGGCATTCCGCAAAGCGAGTATGACCGGATACAACCGTACGTGAATAACGGAACGATTACAACGGCCTATCCGGATTATCCGACCAAGGAAGAGCGGGATAAGCATCCAACCTCCATCGTTTATATGGGATCGGTTATTAAACCGCTATCGGTTCTGATCGGGTTAAACGAAGGGCTATTCACGACAAGCACCAAGTACCCCGATACCGGTGTATTCACCTACGGGAGAGACAACAGCGCAAGACTGCGTAACTCCGACGGTAAAGCCTGGGGACTGATCAACGCTACGCAAGCCATTCAATATTCGTCCAACACGTTCATGTCTGCGATGATCGGCAACGCTTTGTATATGAGAAACGGTAACAAAGCGATCGAAATCTGGGACCAATATCTGGCTAAGTTCGGTCTTGGGGTATTGACGGGAAGCGGATTGCCCAAGGAATACGAGGGCTTAAGCGAGTATAAAACAAACACAAGAGAAAGCCCGCAGCAGCGTATGGTTTTTGCCTCCTGGGGCCAAAATGAAAAATACACGACGCTTCAGCTGGCACAGTATGCAACGACGCTGGCTACGCGCGGACAGCGGCTGCAGCCGCTGCTTGTAGACCGGATTGAAACCTACGAAGGGCAGCTGGTAAAAGAATTCAATGAAAAGGTCGTGCTGGATCAAAGCGAATTCCCCAAGGCGTATTGGGATGCGGTAATCAAAGGGATGGAGAACGTCGGCGTACAAGGCTTTTCGGATTTCCCTTACAAGTTTGCAAGAAAAACCGGTACGTCCACACAGGTCGTCGGGGGCAAGGAAGTCGATAACGCCGTATTTATTGCTTTCGCTCCCTTGGATAAACCGAAGCTTGCGGTCGCCGTTGTCGTGCCCGAAGGCGGTTATGGTGCTTACGGCGCCGCACCGATTGCGCGCAAAATATTCGACGCTTACGATCAAAAATATGGTCTTGACGGCGTGCCTAAGGGACCTACAGGGACTGCAAATGCGCAGCAATAAAACCATTTCGGCATCTCCCTTTTATGGGAGATTTCTTTTTTGAGAAAATGTTGCACAAGGAAAACTTATTTGTGTATAATAAAAATATAGTATGATAGGCAAAAAACATTGTCCCACCCAACATTTAAGAACCAAGGCAACAATTAGGCGCTATAATGGATAAATGCGAAATAGGATAAGAAAGATTGGAGAGAGCATAATGAAAATGAAAATATCGATGTCATCATTCAAAAGATTCATTATGACATTGCTTTTCTTGGGCTTGGCTATAGCCTTGGCCGCTTGCGGAGCCCCGAAGGAAACTGGGGGCAATGCTGCGGAGGGCGGAAAAATTCAGGTGGTCTCTACAACCGGCATGATTCATGATCTGGTGAAGCAGGTAGGCGGAGAGCACGTAGAAGCGCAGGCCCTGATGCAGCCCGGTGTAGACCCGCACTTATACAAAGCTTCCCAAGGCGACCTCCGGAAATTGGAGCAGGCTGAACTTATTTTTTATAACGGATTGCATCTGGAAGGGAAAATGATTGATATTTTTGAACAAATGGCCAAATCCAAGCCGACGGTCCCGGTTACGAAAAACATTGCGGAATCCGAATTGCTTGCTTCCGATGATCAGGGAATGGAGCACGATCCGCATGTATGGTTTAACGTCAGGCATTGGATCAGTGCAACGGAGACGATCCGCGATGAGCTTGTGAAGCTGGATGCCGCGCATGCCGACAGTTACAAGAATAATGCGGAGGCTTACATCAGACAGCTGGAAGAGTTGGATCAATACGTAAAGACGCAGATAGCGACCATTCCCGAGCAGCAGCGTGTGCTGGTGACGGCTCACGACGCCTTCGGATATTTCGGCAAAGCCTATGGCATTCAGGTTAGAGGGCTGCAGGGAATGAATACGGCATCGGAATATGGCTCCAAGGATGTCAGCGAGCTGAGGGATTATCTTGTCGCCAATAAGATCAAAGCCATTTTTGTGGAATCCAGTGTGCCCAAGAAATCGATTGAGGCGGTTATCGAAGGAGCCAAGAGACAGGGACACGACATCCGGATCGGAGGTGAATTGTTCTCTGACGCCATGGGCGAAGAAGGCACCCCGGAAGGAACATACCTCGGGATGGTGCGACATAATGTAGATACGATCGTAAAAGCGTTAAAATAAAACATTTTCGATGGAAGATTTATACAAGGGAGTGAGCGGTATGCAAGAGCAGCATCGGCCTTTATCCATCAAAGGGTTGACGGTCGCCTATCAGAAAAAACCTGTGCTGCAGAACATTACCTTCGACATTCCTGAAGGCAAGCTGATCGGTATTGTCGGACCTAACGGCGCCGGCAAATCGACGCTCATCAAAGCGGCTCTTGGGCTCATCCCCCGTTTGACAGGGGACGTTTCCATATATGGAAAACCGTATCGGGAGCAGAGAAAACTTGTCGGATATGTGCCGCAGAGGGAGTCGGTGGATTGGGACTTTCCGACCAGTGCGCTGGATGTCGTGATGATGGGGCGCTACGGGCACCTGGGCTGGTTTAAACGGCCCGGGTCGAAAGAAAGGCAAATTGCTTTGGAGTGCCTGGAGAAGGTAGGTATGGCCGATTTTGCCGGCCGGCAAATCAGCCAGCTGTCCGGAGGACAGCAGCAGCGCATTTTTCTTGCCAGGGCATTGGCTCAGGACGCACGGCTGTATTTTATGGATGAACCGTTCGTCGGTGTGGATGCAGCGACGGAGAAAGCGATCATTACCCTGCTCAACGAACTGAAGAAGCAGGGGAAAACGGTGCTTGTCGTGCATCATGATTTATCGACGGTCAAAGAATATTTTGACTGGGTCATTCTGTTGAACGTCAAGCTGATGGGAATCGGCCCTGCCGACGAGCTATTTACAAAAGAAAACCTGCAGCGGACGTACGGAGGCAGACTGACCCTGCTGAACCGAAGCGACGATGCCATCTTTGTGAGTGCGAGGTGAACGGAATGTGGACACATGTGCTGGAGCTTTTTCGTGATCCGAATATGCAATGGATATTGCTGGGAAGCATACTGCTTGGCTTGAGCAGCGGCGTCCTGGGAAGCTTTGCCTATCTTCGGAAGCAGAGTCTTATGGGTGACGCTCTCGCGCATGCGGCGCTTCCCGGCGTATGTATCGCCTTTATGCTGACCGGCTCCAAATCGATGTTCTTCTTCCTGATCGGTGCGGTGGCGGCAGGGATTATCGCCACATTCGGCATCGGCTTTGTTACCCGTAATACACGAATCAAGCAGGATTCGGCGCTGGGTATCGTACTTTCCGTGTTTTTCGGTCTCGGCGTCGTGCTGTTGACCAAGATTCAGCAGAGCGGCAACGGCAATCAAAGCGGGCTGGATACTTTTATGTTCGGTAAAGCGGCCTCTATGGTTTTGTCTGATGTCATCACAATGGGGCTTGTGGCGCTGGCGTTGGTTTTCATCTGTATGTTATTGTTCAAAGAATTCAAGCTGCTTAGCTTCGACCAAGGTTTTGCCAAAGGGATCGGATTGCCGGTTGCCTTTCTCGACCAGTTTATGATGTTCCTGATTGTCGTAGCCGTCGTCATTGGCATCCAGGCTGTCGGTGTCGTGCTGATGTCCGCACTGCTGATCACCCCTGCGGTATCCGCGCGGTACTGGACGGATAAGCTCGGCTGGATGGTTGTCCTTTCAGGCGCCTTCGGGGCGGTCAGCGGCTTTGTCGGAACGTTGGTCAGCAGTACGGCTAACAACCTGCCGACCGGCCCGCTCAGCGTGTTGGCGGCGACGCTGCTGTTCGTCGTGTCCGTACTGTTCGCACCGCGGCGGGGAATCCTGTCCAAATTATTGGAGCGGCTGGCGGTGAAGCGGAGCGTGCTCGGCGATTTGAGTCATCAACCAAGGCTGAGCGGATTTCATGGAGCGGAGCAAGCCAAGCATAAGGAGGGGCAGGCATGAATGACTTCTGGATCATTCTCACCGGGGTGCTTGTAGCATGCTCCTGCAGTATTCTCGGCTGCTTTCTGGTTCTGCGCCGAATGGCGATGATCGGAGATGCCATCAGTCACTCTGTACTGCCGGGCATCGTGATTGCCTTCCTTTTTAGCGGAACCAAGGAATCCCTGATCATGATGCTTGGCGCGGCGGTTTTCGGACTTATCACCGTTTATCTCATTCAGTGGTTTCACCAGAGCGGCGTGCAGTCCGATGCCGCCATCGGGGTCGTATTTACCGCATTGTTCGCCGTCGGCGTCGTGCTGGTCAGCATGTACAGCCGGCAGGTTCATCTGGACCTTGATCATGTGCTGTTCGGCGAGATCATGTTCGTACCTTGGGAACGTCTTACGGTGGGTGGCGTAGATATCGGTCCGAGGGCCGTGTGGGTGCTGGGTGGCGTATTGACGCTTAGCTGCGTGCTGATCAGTCTTTTTTATAAGCAGTTCAAAATCTGTGCTTTCGATCCGGCCATGGCGGCTGCGGCGGGGATTCCGGTCGCACTCTTTCATTATCTGCTCATGGGGCTGGTATCGGTGACGACCGTGGCTTCCTTCGAGAGCGTAGGCGCCATTCTGGTGGTGGGGCTCCTGGTGGTTCCGGCGGCAACGGCTTATCTGCTGACGGAACGGCTCAGCCGGATGATCTTTTACAGTATGGGGCTGGGGTCGCTCAGTGCGGTCATCGGGTACTATGGCTCTGTACTGCTGGATGCGTCGATTGCCGGCTGCATGATTACGGTAGCGGGCATCCTGTTTGTGATCGTTCTGCTCCTTTCTCCAACGCATGGCGTCGTGTGGCCGAAGCTGAAACAAAAGCGGATTTCGTCGGAGGAAGCCTTATAATTCGATACTGCATGCAGAAAAGCCGTCCGGCGGCATACCGCCGGGCGGCTTTTTGTGTACGCCGCCCTTCCGACTTCCTATTGGGAAGCGAAAGGGCGTTTGCCACAAAACAACGCTTGTTTTATAAAATCATTACAACAACGTTACAAATGTTATTGATTAATAAATATAGTTAATTTATACTAGAAAAAGATGAAAATGCTAGATTGTAAGGCACGGTGCGCAATAAAAATGTCGAAAAATAGCGAGATATGAGATGGCCCGTCCTTTCCTCTTAGTGAGCATCATAAGCGGTATTTCAATATTGTAAGGAGTGGGCAAATGGAAAAGTCAACGATAATCGGAATCGTTCTTGGTCTGGTAGCTGTTATCGGAGGTATGGCGCTGAAGCATGCACCGGTTGGGGCATTGATTAATCCTGCCGCTTTCGTGATCATTATTATCGGGACGGCCGCGTCGTTATTCATAGCCTTTCCGATGTCTGAGCTTAAGAAATTCCCGAAATTAATCAAGCTTGTATTCACTAAACCGCAGCTGACATCCCGTGAAGAATTGCTGCTGTTGTTTCAAGAGCTGGCTTCGATCACACGCCGTGAAGGGTTGCTGGCTTTAGAGTCTAAAGTGGACGAAATGCAGGATCCCTTCTTACGAAACGGGATGAGGATGATCATTGACGGTAACGACCAGGAATTTGTGCATGATGTGCTCATGGAAGATATCTCGGCCATGGAAGAGCGGCACCGTGTAGGTGCAATGATATTTACTCAAGCAGGTACATATGCTCCAACACTAGGCGTATTGGGTGCGGTTATCGGTTTGATCGCCGCATTGGCGGATATGAGCGATATTACCAAATTGTCGGCCGCTATTGCCGCTGCATTCGTCGCTACGCTGTTAGGTATTTTTACGGGTTATGTGTTATGGCATCCTATAGCCAACAAGCTCAAAAGATTATCCCGACGCGAAGTGGAGATCCGGCTGATGATGGTGGAAGGCCTTTTATCGATCCAGTCGGGTGTATCTACGATCGCCATCGGCCAGAAGCTGTCCGTATTTATGACGCCTGAAGAACGTGCGAAGTTGTCGGAGAAAGGGGCGGACGGCGGTGAAGAAAAAGCATAAGAACCATCAGCACGAGGAGCATATCGACGAATCCTGGCTCATCCCTTATGCCGACCTTTTAACCTTGCTGCTCGCGCTTTTTATCGTGCTGTTCTCTATGAGCAGTGTGGATGCCAAGAAATATGAACAAATGAGCCAGGCTTTTCAAATCGCTTTGAGCGGCGGTATGGGAATGTTTGAGAATAGCGGTATAACTCCCATCCCGATGCCCAGTTCTCCGAGCCAGAGCCCGACATCCGGCAGCCAGACCGAACACCAAGAGCAGATAAGACAAGAGCAAGAAGATATGGAGAAGCTGAAACGGCAGCTCGACCAGTATATTAAAGAAAACAACCTTTCTACCCAATTGGATACGAAGCTGAATCACTCGCAGCTTTTGATTACCATCAGCGATAATGCGCTGTTCGATTCAGGCAGCGCTGAAGTGAAGACAACTGCACGTGACTTGGGAATCAACATCTCCAAGATGCTACAGCAGTATCCGGGGTATGAGATTGTGGTTTCCGGGCATACGGATAATCTGCCTATCAATAACTGGAAGTATCGGTCCAACTGGGATCTGAGCTCCGATCGGGCGATTAATTTCATGAAGGTTATGCTTGAGAATCCCGGCCTTGATCCGGGGCGCTTCAGTGCCGTAGGGCATGGCGAATACCGGCCTGTGGATACGAACGATACGGTAGAAGGACGCGCCAAAAACCGCCGGGTCGAGGTATCCATCCTTCGCAAATATGCGGACCCGGCTCCGACCGGAGCTCCTTCCGCCCGGTAAATAAACAAAGCATCTGCATCGCTCCGACGCCGGAGGACGCGGATGCTTTTTTTCATAGGCCATAGACTGTATGGTTCCATGTGCGGGGAGGAATATGCTTTTTGCCGCCAAACCATCTCATTTCCTGCGGACACCACGAATATGGTATACTGTTGTATCGGATGATGAAAAGCGCCTTTCTGCATGATCATTTATAGCCAAAAGGGCGAGCTTTTGAGGAGGATTTGGAATCATATGTGCGGAATTACCGGCGTTTTATACTTTGAAGACCGAGAACCGGCCCCTTCCATGCTGAAAAGCATGACCGATATTATCGTTCACAGGGGACCGGACGATGTTGGATTTTGGACCGAGAACCGGATCGGATTGGGCTTTCGCCGCTTGTCGATCATTGATTTGAGTGAAGGACACCAGCCGCTGGCCAATGAGGACGAGACGGTATGGATCGTATTTAACGGCGAGATCTATAACTATAAATATTTGCGCAATACGCTGCAATCCAGGGGGCACCGGTTCAAAACCCACAGCGATACGGAGGTTATTGTACACCTGTATGAAGAGTACGGGGAAGATTGCGTGAAGCATTTGCGCGGGATGTTCGGCTTTGTCATTTGGGACCGCCGGAAAAAGAGGCTGTTTGGTGCGCGGGACCATTTTGGGATCAAGCCCTTTTACTACTATAACGACGGCAAGAGATTTCTGTTCGGTTCGGAAATCAAAAGCATTCTGGCGGCCGACGGGGTGGAACGGGCCATTCATACGGAGAGTTTGCTGAACTATTTGACGTTCCAATACGTTCCGGAGCCGACCACGATGTTTCAGGGGATCTATAAGCTTCCCCCTGGCCATACCGTGTCCGTGACCTTTGATGGCGAGATGAAGATTAGCCCCTATTGGGATCCGATGCTGGAACCGAATGAGGAGCTTACGCTCGCCGATGGCGTTGAGCAGATTCGGGAGGCTTTGAAGGATTCGGTTATTCATCATATGCAAAGCGATGTGGAGCGCGGCTGCTTCCTCTCCAGCGGTATCGATTCGACGGCGATTGCGGCGCATATGCGCAGGATCGAACCGATCCGTACCTTCTCCGTTGGCTTTGAGGGGGCGAACAACGAGACGGTGATCGCCAGACAAACCGCACAGGCGCTCGACACGGAGCATTACGCTAAAATCATTACGGCACAGGACTATTTCGCCACCCTGCCGAAGGCGGTTTGGCATCAGGATGAGCCTGTCGCCGATCCGTCGGCGATCGCCCTCTATCATGTCGCGCAGCTTGCAAGGGAGCACGTCACCGTCGTGCTGTCCGGGGAAGGAGCGGACGAGCTGTTCGGCGGCTACCGGATTTATCGCGAGCCGCAGTCGCTGGCCCCGGTCGAACGGTTGCCGGCAGGGATTAAACGGCTGCTGCATGCATTGGCCAGACTGCTGCCGGAGGGCCTTTACGGACGGAACTACCTGCTTCGCGGTACGACCCCGCTGGAGGAGCGGTTCCTGGGCAACGCCAAAATTTTCAGCGAGGACATGAAAGCGGAAGTGGTGCGGGCGGACCGTGAAATGCTTAGGAGCTACCGGAATCCTTTGGAGATTGCCAAAGTATTTTACGATAAAAGCAAGCATTTGGACCCGGTTTCCCGGATGCAGTATATCGATATGAATCTGTGGATGCCCGGGGATATCCTGATGAAGGCGGACAAAATGACCATGGCTCATTCATTGGAGCTTCGCGTGCCGTTTCTCGATGTGGAGCTTTATGAAGTATCCCGCCGTATTCCGGCCAAATACCGTATAGCGGAAGGGACGACGAAGTACATATTCCGCAAAGCGATGGAAGGGATCATTCCGGACTTCATCCTAAACCGGCCGAAGCTCGGGTTCCCGGTTCCGATGCGGGATTGGATGAAAGGTCCTCAAGGTCATGTCATTATGGAGCAGATCGCCGGCAGCGGCATTGAAGATTACATCCGCATCGATACGGTACGGGCGATGCTGAAAAACCATCAAAACGGTCAAGGGGACTATGCGCGCCGGATCTGGACCATTTATATGTTCGCGCTTTGGCATACAACGTATGTGGAAGAGCTGACGGGCCCGGCATTGGCACATGCGTTGTAAAGGGGGAGATGGAGCCAAATGAGTCGTTACAAACTGATTGCGCTCGATTTGGATGGAACGCTGTTAACGGATGATAAACGTATATCGGAGGAAAACAAGGCAGCCATCCGGTTGGCGGAGGACGCCGGAATTACCGTGATGTTTGCTACGGGACGGGGCGTGCAGAATGTGGAAGAGTACGTGCGGGAGCTCGCACTCGGATCGCCGCAGGTGACCGTAAACGGGAGCGAGGTGTGGAAGGCGCCGGGGAAGCTATTGGAGCGTCACGTTGTCGACCCCGGCCTTATTCGGCGTATGTATAAGCTGGCGGCCTACTACGATACGTGGTTTTGGGCGTACTGTGTCGGCGACATCTATAATAAAGAGCGTTGGCTGCCCGAATCAGAGATCGATGCGAAGCAGTGGCTGAAATTCGGTTTTTATACGGAAAATGAGGATAGTCTTGCGGTTATCCGTCAAGAGCTTGCTTCGTGGAACCAGTTGGAGATTACGAATTCGCACCCATGGAATCTGGAGCTTAATCCGAAGGGCATCAGCAAAGCCAGCGGATTAAAGCGGGTGTGTGAGCTGCTTGGAATCCATATGTCTCAAGTGATGGCGATGGGCGACAGCTTGAACGACGCGGTGATGCTTCAAGAGGTCGGACTTGGCGTCGCGATGGGCAACGCGCAAGATGAGGTCAAAGCTTTGGCCGACACCGTGACGTTAACGAATGAAGAGAATGGCGTCGCCCAAGCGATTAGGCAGTACGCTCTAACATAGGCTAAAGTCCGGAAGGAAGGAGATCGCGCGATGACGGTTGCAGCATGGATCATCATCATTATCTTATTTGCAGTCGGGATGGCCGGAGCGGTATATCCGGTGCTGCCGGGCGCACTGGCCATCTACGCGGCTTTCTTCGTATATGGCTGGATGATTGGATTTGAGCCGTTCGGACTATGGTTTTGGCTCATACAGACCACGATCGTGGCTGTTCTGATGGTGGCCGACTATGCGGTTAGCGCACTGGGAGTCAAGAAGTTCGGGGGCTCCCGTGCGTCCGTTGTCGGCAGTACGATCGGACTTTTGATCGGTCCGTTCGTCATTCCTGTAGCAGGCCTCTTAATCGGCCCATTCCTTGGGGCGCTGATCGGCGAGCTGGTTGCAGGCACCCAACTGCGGCAGGCTTTCCGTGCGGGTATCGGGGCTGTGGTAGGCTTTTTCTCAGGCCTGGTGGTCAAGGTAGCGATTCAGCTGCTGATGATCATTCTGTTTATCGTATGGGTACTAAGGTATTAACGGGGAAGAAGGGAACGTCTTGTCTAAAGATTCGTTAGTCAAAGGAACGCTGATCCTGACCCTGGCTGCATTGGTGGCCAGGGCTCTTGGCGTGGTGCAGCGCATCCCGCTGGTCTACCTGCTCGGGGACATCGGGATGGCGGCATACGGGATCGCCTTCAATCTGTATTCGGTCCTCTTGGTCGTGGCTACGGCAGGGATTCCGAGTGCGCTGAGCAAAATGATATCCGAGCGTACGGCACTCGGTCAGCACGCGGAGGCCGACCGGATCTATAAGGCTGCGCTGGTGTTCGCAGCCGCCGCAGGCATCGTGATGACGGTACTGCTGTATGCAGGGGCGCCTTATTATGCTAAAAGCATCGCCAACCCGGAAGCGGCTCTGCCGATTCAGGCGATCGCGCCGGCTCTGCTGCTGTTTCCGCTCATCGCCATTATGCGCGGTTATTTCCAGGGCCGGCGGATGATGATGCCTAACGGGATGTCGCAAATTATCGAGCAGATCTTTCGCGTAGCCACGTCGGTGCTGTTGGCGTATTTGCTTCTCAGCCACAGCTTGGAGTATGCCGTCGCCGGCGCTTCGTTCGGCGGCGTGATGGGAAGCATCGCAGCTGCCGCCGTGATGCTGTACTACGCCATTCGTCTTAAGCGGAGCGACCGCAAAGAGCGGCTGGAGGAGAGGGCCGAAGCGCCCGGTCCAGACCGGGGCGAACCGTTGACGTTCAAAAAAATCTATGCGCAGCTGTTTAGATTATCCGTACCGATTGTCATTTTCTCCATGACGGTCACGCTGATTTACACGATTGATGCTTCGATCGTGACGCTGCTTTTGAGGGATCAAATCGGAGAATTGCCCGCGAAGGAAATTTTAGGAATACTCGTAGGGCGGGCGCAGTCGTTGGCCGGTATTCCGATCATTCTCGCCATTGCGCTCAGTCAATCCATTGTGCCGATTATCTCTTCGGCTTACTCGCAAAACGATATGAAGCAGGTGGAGGGACAGACGGCAAAGGTGCTTCAGCTTTCGATCCTGTCGGGTCTGCCGATGGTGCTGGTGATCTGTGCCGCAGCAGGCCCGCTTAACGATTTTATTTTCGGCAATCCAACCGGGTCGCCTGTCGTTGAAGAATATGCGGCACCAATCATCATTGCACTGACGGTAAGCGCGATGTTCCAAATCCTTATGCAAACCTCCGGCGCCGTGCTGATGGGTATGGGCCGAATGAAGGTGCTGGTGTTCAGTGTCGTCGCAGGTATTGCCGTGAAGCTGATCGCAAGCTTCACGCTGGCTCCGTTGTTCGGCATATACGGAATTATTGCCGCTACGGCGCTTTGCTTCATCGTCATGACGTTCATCAGCCTGCAGATGCTGCGCAGAACGGTTCGTTTCCGTGTCTTCAGCTTACGCCGCTGGGCGGGTCTGGCTGTAGTTGCTGTGGTGATTGTGCTGTTGGGTATCGGACTGGATGCGGTGAGCCGCAGCTACATTCACCCGTTCGGCAGCGAACGTTGGGACGCTATGGTGCAGTCGATACTGATCGTTGGAGTAACCGGCGCCGCATATCCCGTTCTGTTGTTCCTGACCCGGGTGATGACCGTTCAAGACCTGCAGCATTTGCCGGGTCCGCTGCGTAAGCTGGCCGGGCCGATTCTTGGGCGCTCGGGCCGGGACCGTCAGAGTGATCGCGGATAAAGGAATCATTCGGAGGAGGATACAAGCAGACCGCCGGCCAGAACAGCCAGCTCAATCTTGTTCAGTCCCGAGCAGTATTCCTGGGTCATCTCAAAGGAGATCGGCGCTTCAATTGATGTGAAGTGCCACATGGTCTCCATATTTTGGAACCAGTCGCCAGGCTCCGGCGGAGATAAAGGACAATCCTTCCAACTGTCGGCGAGCTTCGGACTATACAGCTGAACGGCTCCAGGCCGAAGCTTGCAGCCGTTCAGCCGCTCCTTCAGCTGGCCGCGAGGCACAGGCGGCTGCTTGCGGGTCCAGGTAAACAGATGAGGCCAATAATCCGCTCTGGATCCGGAATGACTCGTGGAGAAGGCGAATTCCCTGGCCCCCTTAGAAACGACAGGTATGCCGAACAAAATGGCATACAGCTTTTTTCCAACTTCAATTCGTTCCTGCAGGCTGCTGTAATTCTCCAGTATTAATCCGGCCATACGAATCCGGCCGTTATGGAGATAAGGGAAAACGATCTGATTAAGCTGCAGCAGCGACTGGGCCTGGAAAAACAGCGTTTCGATGACCGAATGGCGGAATACGGGATTTTGGACAACTCGTTGTTCAATGTGATTCTGTTCGTTAACGATTAAACCAATGGTTAACGCAACGGAATCTTTGCGTTCCCAAAAGAGCTCCCAGACCGGACGCATGAAGGAAGAGACCCCTAAAAGAGGGAGCAGATAGAAGAGGGGCGATTGGCACTGCAAGCTTGCCCGGTAGAGAAGCAGCTGGGCGTAAGCATCTCTAAAAATGAGCGCATTGGCCCGCTCGAGAAAGGCGAATACCGCCTGCCGCTGGTTCCCGTCGAGCAGCAGCGGCATGAGCTCGCCCTGCAGATCGGTCATGTACCAGCCGCCGTTTCGCGAAACCATATGAGCGAGCAAAGCCCAATGAAGCTCAGGGTGCTCCCGGTACATATTCAAATAAGCGGCGGTGCGGGTCACATTGTTCCGGTTGTGTACGTCGCGCTCCCGTTCAATTCGCTCTAGAAGCTCCCTGTCCTGCGGAGCAAGAGTGATGGCGCCCCCAGCCGGGCCCACGTCCAGCCTCCGGTGCAGACGTTTACTCAACGCCTCGACGGAGGCGGTTTCGACTTCCATCCGGTGAGCTGCGATGAGCAGCTTTTTTTCATGCGCGGGCAGGCGGGCTTTGGCTTTTAGCCATTGCCAGGCCTCCTGGGGGACATCGGCGATTTTATGAAGCAGGTCCAAACCGCTCCAGCGATAGGGTCCTCCGTTCATTCCGTTTTTCCTCCCGTTGTCAGAATGACTAACCTTTTTTTGAAAAAAAGTGCAACATTCATCTCCTATTTTCGTATAACTCTGTAGGCTGTAATATAAATCATCCTTAATTCAGGAGGCACAAATGAAAAAGAAACGCTGGAATTCCGCACTCATTCTCATGATGATCGGTGTGCTTGCTATCCTCGCAGGCTGTCAACCGGTGGCGAACGTCGATATCAGCAAGGCGCTCGCGAACACCTTTGCCGTCAAATCGGCAGAGGGCAAACAATCCCTGACCGTTGAGCTGACGGCTGATCCATCGGCCGTGCTGTCCCCTGAGGACAAGCGAATATTTGACTTGTTCAGCAAAATTACACTGGATATCACCGAATATAAGGCGAAGGATCCTCTCAATGCATCCATGAAAGGAACGTTTGGTTATTCCGGCGGGAGCATTCCCTTCGAAATGGTGATGACTAACACGTATTACATCATTCAAATCGAAGGCGCCAAGAAGCCGCTGCTGATCCGTAATGATGCTTCAACCTGGAACCCGGCGGGCGATCCGATCCCTCTTTCCGACGAGCTGCAAAAACAGCTTCAGCAGCTGACGGAGAAGGCTGTCGATGCGATGCCTTCATTCGGAACGTTCTTCTCCCGCAACCTTCCGAATCCGAACACGATTACCGTTGAGGAAGTCAATGAAACCGTGAACGGTGAAAGCCTGAACCTGCAAAAGGTGCATGCCGAGATTTACGGCAAAGAGCTGGTCGGACTGGTCAAAGGATTTTTGACGAACGTACTGGCGGATGAGCAGGGTTTAAAAGAATTCATCGGTACGCTGTATGATCTGTATGTCCCTTTTGTGAAACAAATGATGCAGGAAATCGGCACGGAACCAAATGATCCGACGGCCGCTGCGATCACACCTTATTTAAATAACAAAACGCTTGCTGTCGAATTCATTCATACCTTCATCAAAACGAATCTGGAGCAGCTGCTGGCAGATTACGATCAATCCGTTGAAGCGCTGTTTGCCTCCGAGGCGGGAGCCAAGGCCAAGGAGTGGCTGAACGGAAATCAAGTGTTCAAAATGGATATGTATGTCGATGAAGATCTGATGACCCGCAAATCGGCTTCCGAATTGCTGCTGACGCTGCCGCAAGGATTGGAAGGCGGACTGAAGAGCATTAAAATCACTTCAACGGCTGAAACGTGGAACATCAACCAACCGGTGGCCATCAATCAAATCCATACGACCGGCGGTGTGATTGAATTGAACGGCAACGAAACACGGGTCACACCGAGCAAAATCGTTGCCTCCCTGGATCCGAATTCTCAGCTGTATAAGCTCTTGAAGAACGATTTGCAGGTAACGAAAAAAGACATCCAATTGTTCATCAATGAAGAAGTCGACCCGTTCCTCAGCATCAAGCCTTTTAACGATCAAGGAACGGTTATGGTGCCGGCGCGTTTCGTTGCGGAAAGACTGGATGCCGACGTGGAATGGGACGCCGCGGCCCGTCAAGTGAAGGTGACGGATCATCTCAACGGAACAGTAATCCTGCTTACCATCGATAGCAAGGAAGCAACGGTAAACGGGCAAGCCAAACAGTTGGAGAAAGCGGCCGTGCTGGTCGACAATGTCACCTATATTCCTGTACGCTTTGTCTCTGAAAGTATGGGAGCTGAAGTCAACTGGGATCAAGACAGCCAGATGGTCTCGATTACCCGTGACTAAACACGAATGGATTAAGCCGTGTCGATGCGCCTTACAGGCGCATTGATGCGGTTTTTTTTGCCGGAGCAAGCGTATTGCCGCAGTAGATGCAAGATTTGGCAGCCCTTGTTGTTACTATGCGCATGATTCAAATTACTATTCGCCAAGTCCGCTAATTTTGAACTGTAAAAACAGAGCCCCTATCTGACTCCGCCTGGGACAGATAGGGGCTTTCTTGGGCATGAATTCTTTTTCTTTTATCGTACTAGTTCTCCTCCGTCATGCGATCGGGTTCCTGCGGCTTGCGAACGGCAGAACGGGAAGAGGGCAGCCGCCCTGCGCGGACAGCCGCTTCACGCAGCAAATACTCGATATGGCTGTTCACGCTGCGGAAATCATCGGCAGCCCATCGTTCCAGCACTTCATACAGCTTGGGATCGAGCCGCAGGGGAAAGTTTTTTTTCGCGGCCATGGTGATCCCTTAGTACAAGCTCCCTGTATTAATGACCGGATTGGCGGAACGGTCGGATACAATGGCGACGAGAAGATTGTTGATCATGGCCGCTTTGCGTTCTTCGTCAAGCTCGATAACGCCTTCCTGCTGCAGCTGGGCGATGGCCAACTGTACCATGCCTACGGCGCCTTCCACGATCTTGCTGCGGGCGGCAATGATAGCGGTGGCCTGCTGCCGCTGGAGCATAGCGCTTGCGATCTCCGTTGAGTAAGCCAGGTGAGTCAAGCGGGCTTCCATGACTTCCACTCCGGCGACGGACAGCCGTTCCTGCAGCTCGCGGCTGAGCTCTGCGGCCACTTCTTCAGAGTTGCCGCGCAGTGAATAGCCGTTTGAATCGAAGGTATCATAAGGATATTTATTGGCTACATGGCGCAGGGCCGTTTCACTTTGAATTTCCACGAATTGCTCGTAGTTGTCTACGTCGAACGTAGCTTTGGCTGAGTCGATCACACGAAATACGACTACGGCCGCGATTTCGATCGGATTTCCTTCAATATCGTTGACTTTCAGCTTGGCGCTGTTGAAGTTGCGAACTCGCAGAGATACCTTTTTGCGGACCGAGAAGGGAACGGTCATCCACAATCCGCTTTTACGAATGGTTCCGGCATAGCTTCCGAAGAAGGTGACCACCATGGCCTGATTGGGCTGCACGACAGTAATCGCAGAAAGCAGCGGTGCGGATGCAACGAGCAGTACAATACCCAGCAGAATGTACTCATTCATCAAGAGTACCAGACCGAGCGCATCGACAGCCAGCATCAGCAGCAGTCCCAGGAATCCATTAATCACCCATGCATTTTTTTCTTTCATAAGACAGCTCTCCTTAGATGAAATTCATTTAATACTTATTTGATATTTTTATGATATCACATTTAGGAATAAATGTAAAATACATTTTTATGGAAAATGACGAGTCTTGTTGAAAGTTGACAGGAGCCGCTTCGAGTGCTATAAGTGATATAATGTTAACAAACAGATTCATCACTTCCATTCAAAGGCGGTGTTTTCCATGGAACACGTTACAACTGAACAAAGATTCAATGAGATTATCGGCGGCTCTAAGCCAACGATTGCCGTATTTAAAGCGACGTGGTGCAAGGACTGCCATTTTATCGAACCTTTTATGCCTGAAGTGGAGGCGGCTTATCAAGACCGGCTGACTTTTATTCATATTGACCGCGATGAGATGCCGGAACTCTGCTCCGAGCTGAATATTTTAGGTATCCCCAGCTTCATCGCATTCCGGGACGGCAAAGAGCTTATCCGTTTTGTCAGCAAGCTTCGCAAGACCCGGGAAGAAATTGAGCAGTTTCTGGATCGCGCCGTTGACGTTGCGAACGAACTGCAGAAATCATAAGTTTCATCCTTCCGGAGAATTCATCTCCGGAAGTTTTTTTATTCTCCGGTTCATTTCATCAGACGTTGGCTTGCTTCTTTCATTGCTTTGTAACATTTCCACATGGATTTGATCCCCATTTATCGCTATAATGTAATTTGGAACATTAGGGCTTGTCTATTATTGTCGGATTTTACGAAGAAGCGGGTGTGAAGAGCGAATGAATATACAACGATGGCTTAAGCGGCTTTCCCTTGCAAGCATGCTCGGCATGTTTCTGATTCTGTTGATGGGGGCGCTTGTGACCAAGACAGAATCCGGACGGGGCTGCGGGGACGATTGGCCGCTTTGTAACGGACGCTTCGTACCGGCTTATACGATCGAGTCGCTTATTGAATACAGCCATCGCTTCGTTGTAGGTGTGGTTGGAATCATTCTGCTTGCAACGACGATTCTGGTGTTTTTATACAGCCAGCGCAAAGATGCAAAATGGTTTGTTGGCGGAGCGATGTTTTTTACGGTGCTTCAGGCGATTCTGGGCGCGTTTGCGGTCTTATGGCCACAATCCGCTCTGGTCATGGCTCTGCACTTCGGATTTTCGCTTTTGTCCTTTGCCTTCACTTTACTGCTGTATTTGGTATTTACGAAGTTCGGCGAAGCGTTGATCCGCGGGGACGGAACGCGGTTGTCGCGTGGAGCGAGGCTTTCGATATGGGGAGTCCTGCTGTATAGTTATGTCGTCGTTTATCTGGGCGCTTTCGTGCGCCATACCGAATCGATCGGCGGCTGTATCGGTTGGCCGCTGTGTAACGGCCAGGTGATCCCCGAGATGACAGGGGGAACCGGAGTTGTATTTACTCACAGGTTGGCTGCTGCGCTCCTGGGTCTGGCCATTCTCGCCGTGTTCCTGATGATCCGGAATCAGGCAAAACCGGGAAGCAGTGTTTATCAAGCGGCACTATGGTCTCTTGTTCTGGTATTTTTCCAAATTTTAAGCGGCGGCTTCGTCACGCTTACCATTGGGTACGACATGTTTTTGGTGGCCAGCTTGCTGCATGCGCTTTTGATCTCATGTTTATTCGGTATCCTGTGTTATTTGGCCATCATCTCTATGCAGACGGCCGATGACAGGGAAGTGCAGGCTTACGCGGCTCCAAGGCTGCCGTAAGCCTTCTGTTCATTTTGAGCTGTTACCGCTATATAGAAGGGAGAAATACTGAATATGAGGTTTGATAATTTGCGTTCCTTTCTGGAAGCGCTTCGTAAGGAAAATGAGCTGCAAGTGATTTCTGCACCCGTGGATCCCTATTTGGAGCTGGCTGAAATACACAGAAGGGTCATCGACGAGGGTGGCCCTGCCCTGCTCTTTACGAATGTGAAGGGAGCGTCTTTTCCTGTCGTAACGAATTTATTCGGTACGAGCCGGCGTGTCGATCTGGCTTTCGGCCCGCGGCCGGAGCAGCTGATGAAGCAGATTGTCGGCGCGGTGGACACGCTTGTACCGCCTACACCGAAGGCGCTGTGGCAGCAGCGCCAGTTGATTGTGGATCTGCTCAAAATCGGAATCAAAAATGTATCTCCGGATTCGGCGCCGATCCTGCAGCAATGCAAAACCGATTCGCCTTTGGACGGCCTGCCCGTTCTGACCAGCTGGCAGGAGGATGGCGGCCCGTTCGTGACGCTGCCGCTCGTTTACACGGAGCATCCGGAAAATGGGCATCATAATCTGGGGATGTACCGTATGCAGGTGTATGACGCCAAGACGACGGGGATGCACTGGCAAATTCATAAAGGCGGAGGCTTTCACTACCATGAGGCGGAAAAGCGCGGCGAGGCGCTTCCGGTCACCGTATTTTTGGGGGGGCCGCCGGCCTTGATAGCATCGGCCATTGCTCCGGTGCCCGAGCATCTTCCGGAGCTTCTGCTGACATCACTCATCGTAGGACAAAAGCTTCCGATGGTGCAAAATCCGCATGGCGGCCATCGATTGGTCGCGGAAGCCGAATTCGCCATCAGCGGTTCCGTGGCGCCGTATCTGCGTCGTCCCGAGGGACCGTTCGGCGATCATTACGGGTACTACTCGCTCACGCATGATTTTCCGGTTTTTGAGGTCAGTCATATGTGGCACCGTAAAGATGCCATCTACCCCGCTACGATTGTCGGAAAGCCGCGTCAGGAGGATTACTATCTCGGTGAATTTTTACAGCGTTTGCTGTCGCCGGCCTTTCCAATGGCCATGCCGGGAGTCAAGGATTTGTGGACTTATGCCGAAACCGGGTTTCATCCGCTCGCTGCGGCCATCGTCCGCGACAGCTACAGCCGCGAGGCGCTGGGCACCGCGTTTCGTATCCTGGGCGAAGGCCAGCTGACGCTGACGAAGTTTTTGATCGTTACGGATCAACATGTAGAGCTGGAGCGCTTTCCCAAGCTGCTGGAGACGGTACTGGAGAGATTTGATCCGCTTCGCGATCTGTTCATCTTCGACCATACGTCGCATGATACGCTGGACTATACGGGTGACCGCTTGAATCATGGGAGCAAAGCCGTGCTGCTTGGCGTTGGCGAGCCTCAGCGTCAGCTGCCGGCCGTATACGATGGCGGAGAGCTGCCGGGGATCCGTTCCCTGGCCGTCTACTGCCGGGGATGTCTGGTGGTTTCGGGAGCGGCTTATGAGGAGGATCCGCTTCTGCCTCAGCACCTTGTGGAACAAGCGGGAGACCGTCTTGGCGATTGGCCGCTTGTCATCCTCGCGGACGACACCTCCTTCGTTAAAGATCAAACCGCATTCCTTTGGACCGTATTTACGCGCTTTAACCCGGCGGGAGATATTTATGCTCATACGCAGGTTAACCGCCATCACATCGGCTATCGACTGCCGCTTGTCATCGACGCCCGCATGAAGCCCGGGTATCCTGATGAGTTGTTCCCGCGCGAAGATATCGTGGAACTGGTGGACCGGCGGTGGAAAGAATATTTTTCCTGAAAATCATAGATCGGCACGTATCCGGTTATACTTGACCAGACCAAATTCACATATATACGGAGATTTGTTATGCTAAGAGCGATGTTCGGCGAGCAGCCGCGCAAAGACGCAGGCCTGCTGCTGGAAGCCATTCAAGCGATTCGTAAATACATGTACACATTGACATCTGCCTCCCGGCAGTCGTCACAGGAGCGGCGGTACATCATCTGGTGCCAAAGCTTCCTGCGTACGTTGGACGATTTGGAGCAAAGTCAATTCGCAGCCGTTCGGTTTGGCCGCAAGGTAAGCAAAAAATACACCGATCAGATGTCCGCCGAGGAGCTTGATGATTACCATCGGCACTTATATTATTATAACAATGCTTTGATCCGTGTATTTGCGGTTTTGGACAAGTTGGGGCATTTCATGAACGAAAGGTTCTCTTTGCACACGGAAAGGGTCAAATCACGCTTTTCTTACTTTACCGTGCTTCGCCATATGCACAAGGACAAGCGGTTTTCAGATTTGGAACAGCAGCTTTATGAGCTCAAAATCAAATATAATGAACCGCTTAACCGGTTGCGCAACCAGCGGAACATGGAAATACACACCATAAATGCGGATTTACTGGATGACCTGATGAAAGCGGCCGAAGCGAAATATGGCGAACAGATAAGGATAGGGACCGAAGACATACAGCAAAATCTTCAAGATTTGGAGCAAGGGTGCCAAATGACATTTCGTGCGGCAGCGGAGGTATTTCGTTATCTGCACCGCCGTTCTTAAGAGTTGAATCGAATTCCGGCATCCACTATACTTTGATATAGCAAGGTAAGTTAGATGAAGCCGGGAGGAACCGAGAGCATGGAGCAGCAGCGGAAAACCGCACTCATCACCGGAAGCGCCAAAGGGCTCGGCAAAATGACCGCACTCCTGCTGGCCGATCAAGGGTTGGATATCATTGTAAATTATGTGAACAGTAAGCAAGAAGCCGAAGAACTCTGTGGGCGAATCCGCCAAAAGGGCGTAAAATGCGAAGCTATTCAAGCCAACGTAGCCCGGGGGGAGGATCGGGAGCGCCTCGTGGACGAGGCCGTACGCCGCTTCGGGTCGATTGACATTCTCATTAATAATGCGGGGCCGTTCATTCGCGAACGAAGGCTGTTTCGCGATTACAAGACTCAGGAAATACTCGATTTGATGCAGGGCAACTTGCTCGGAGTCATGCATCTGGACCATTTGGTCATCCCTATGATGCGAAGCAAACAGTGGGGCCGCATTATCCATTTTGGTTTCGGTCATGCGGCGGAAGCGCGCGGTTGGCCCCATCGGGCCGTATACGCCGCGGCGAAGGTGGGTCTGGTCTCATTTACCAAGACATTGGCTGTCGAAGAGGCGGCAAGCGGCATTACGGTTAATATGATTTGTCCCGGCGATATCGTTGGAGACAACAAGGAACGCACGATCCGCGAGGTTGAGCACATCCATGATGACGAATCTCCGCGCGGCAGGCCGGGAACCGGAGAAGATATCGCCCGCGTGATCCGTTTTTTGTGCGAGGAGCGTTCTGATTTCATTACGGGCAACATCATGGACATTTCCGGAGGCTTGGATCCGATTCGCGCGATTACCGGCAACGGCACGGCAAAAAAGCCCTGAAACCCGCATACTGCGGGATTCAGGGCTTTATGCTTGCATTATTGTGCCTGAATGGGAATCAAGCCGTTAGAATACTTGTACGACTTCCTCTATGCCTTCCACTTCCTCCAGGAGGGCGCGTTCGATACCGGCCTTCAGAGTAATGGTCGAGCTTGGGCAGCTGCCGCAAGCACCCATGAGCTTCAGTTTAACGACGCCGTCCTCCACATCAACAAGTTCCACGTCGCCTCCGTCGCGCTGAAGAAACGGACGCAGTTTATCTAGAACCTCAAGCACTTCATCGTACACCGTACTTTGTTGAGTACTTTCGCTCATTTGCATCATCTCCCTTCTTACCTTATTATATTACAATCAACGAAAAATGAAAATGGCTGCAAGGCGGTGTTACCTTCCTATGAGACCTATTATTGAATTTTGTACAAATAATATGCATCACGGCACAGACAAGCTGTTCAAAAAACTGGAACAGAACGCCGATTACGATGTGATTGAATATGGCTGCCTGGGCAATTGCGGGGAATGCTACGTTTTGCCGTTTGCGTTGGTTAACGGCGAGATTGTCGCCGCTTCAACGGCCGATGAACTGGAGGCGGCTATCAAGGATAAAATAAAAGAGATCGAAGCCATGTTCGATCTCCTGGGTGAGTAATCCGGTTATCCGAAATGTCTCTTGGACATCCAAAGCACCCCGGACTTTATAGCGCGGGGCACCTTTCCAAGCATGACGGTCCGCTTGCCCATCAGGCCAAACCCCGCTTTTTTTCCCAGCGATCCGAGAACTCCTTTGAGCTTGATTTTGCCGAGCCGGGGAGTTTCGTTTTTCCATATCGCTTGAAGGACATGAGCCACTTGCTCTCCTTGGGCCTCCGCAGCCTGACCGCTGGGGGAGAACGGAAGGGCGGCGCAGTCGCCAACGACGAAGATATCGTTATAATCCGGAAGCTGGTGGTATTCGTTGATGATGAGACGACCTTGTGCATCTTTGGGCAGATTCAAGTTCTGCACGATCGGGCTCGGTTGAATGCCGGCAGTCCATATTGTCATGTCGGTGTAAATGATTTCCTGCTGGTTGTACAGCATGCCGCCTTCCAAACGGGCGAGAGAGATGTGCGAACGCAGCTCAATGTCATGCTCGAGCATCCAGTCGCGGACATACCTCTGCAGCTTGCCCGGAAACGGAGACAGAATGCTGGCACCTCGATCCAGAATTCGGATGTTCATATCGGGCCGGCTTTCACGAAGCTCCGCAGCGACTTCAACACCGCTGAGGCCGCCGCCGACGATGGTCACCTGGCCATAAGGCGCTATGTCGTTAACGTTCTGATACGTTTTCCGGGTGGAGGACAGCGTCTGGATACTATGTGAGAATTCTTCGGCACCCGGAATGCCATGATAACGATCAACACAGCCGAGGGCTATGACCAGCCAATCGTAGGACAACGTCTCATCGTTTGCAAAACGGACTTCCTTTTGCTCCGGCAGGACAGAGACCACTTCTCCGTATTTTAAAATAAGCCGGGGGTCGACCGGGAACTGCACCCGAATGTCCCAATCCGATACCGTCCCTGCTGCCAGTGCGTAATACTCCGTTTTGAGCCCTTGATAAGGCATCCGGTCCACCAGAATCATGACGGTGTCCGACGGCAATTCCTTACTGAGCAGTTCTTTGGCTACGGTTAATCCACCATAGCCTCCGCCCAAAATCACAAGTTTTTTCATACAATGGCAAACCCTTTCTATGACCTAGTTATAAACCTTGATCTCATTATAAAAAGTATCCCGCTCTACAGGAATGCGTCCCGCGCCTTTAATCAGCCATACCAGCTCATCGCGGGTCATGCCTTCAGGCGAAAGCGCACCGGCCGAATGGCTGATCCGCTCCTGGATAATCGTTCCGTGAGCGTCGGATGCCCCGAAAGTGAAGGCGAGTTGAGTAAGCTGTGTACCGAGATTGATAAAGTAGGCTTTGACATGCTGGATATTATCCAGCATCAAACGGCTGATCGCAATCGTCTTCAGATTGTCGTATGCGGACACCCGTTTTTTCAAACCTGCACTGACACTGGCCGGCTGCACAGCATTCGGAATGAATACCATAAAACCTCCGGTTTCATCCTGCAGCTCACGCAGGTATATCAAGTGACGGATACGCTCCTCGTACGTCTCAATCGATCCGAACAGCATCGTGGCATGCGTCTTCATTCCGAGCTGATGCGCCGTACGGTGAACTTCGAGCCACTGTTCCGTCGAGGCTTTGTCGACCAGGTGCATTTTTTTGCGGTACCGCTCGGATAAAATTTCCGCGCCTCCTCCGGGCATTGTATCTAATCCCGCATCGATGAGCGTCTGCAGCACTTCTTTATAGCTTAACCCGCTAAGCCGTGAAAAAAACTCGATTTCTGCAGCGGTATGAGCTTTAATGGTTACATTCGGATAACGCTCTTTCAACGCGCGGATGCTGTCCACATAGTATTGGAACGGCACGTTCGGGTTATGCCCTCCGGTGATGTGAAACTCGCGGAGACCCGGATGAATGTGCTGATCGATATATTCAAACATCTGCTCCGGCGTTAACGTATAGGCTCCTTCCTGTCCTTCATCGCGGCGGAAATGACAGAAAGCGCAATGTTCTTCGCATACGTTAGTAAAGTAAAGACTCATATTATCGACGAAATAAACCTTTTTCCCGTTCTTGCGCAGGTTGACCTTATTGGCCATTTGACCTATGGCGAGCAAATCATCGGATTCGTATAAGTATACGCCTTCCTCCAAGGATAGGCGCTCTCCGTGTTCCACTTTTTCGGCGATTTCAGCCATACGCTGCCCGTAATTTGTCGTGATGCTCATTGTTGCACCTCCGTAAACTGTTTAGGCGCCCCCGGCCGGAGAGCCTGGGACGCGATTTTTTAACGTCCGTGAGTCCGTGAATATTGTCACAAGTGAAGAAGACTGTACGGCAAAACCTTATATTATGAAGTCTTCTTGATGACTGGAATCAACCATCAATCCTTCTCATTATAAACCTACTGAACAAGCTGGGCAATATATGATTCGGTGAAAAACGCATTCGGTGGATGTTTATCAAAATCGATTATGAAAGATCGTTAATAAAAATAATTAATATAATTATGCATAATGTATACATTGCCTATTTTCTTTTCTTTCCAAATATAATATACTTTTTCATTGTAGAACTAGTTTAGGGCGGTGTAACGATCGTGTTAGTTTCGAGTTGTCCCGATAAACAATCAGCTATCACCAGTGAAATAGAAGAGGTTCGCGGACGAATGGTCAGCTTAGGCGTTCAATTCGGTTTGCTGCATCCGGAAGTGCAGAGGTGCAGTCAGCAGTTGGATGAATTATTGCTGCGTTATCATCATATAAAACTCGGCCCCGCGGCTAAAGCTCCATCTTTGTAGATAAAACGCAAATCACGCGCCCTTGAGGTAAGAGCCCGGAAGGAGTATACTTTAAGCAGGATCACATTTTAAATGTAAGGGAGGCAACGGATTATGATTACCATTAGCGAAAGTGCTTGCGATAAAATTAAGGAAATGCTGGCGGCGGAGGAAGCTGCGAATTTGTTCCTTCGTATCGGCGTAAAGTCTGGCGGCTGCAGCGGCTTCTCCTATGGTATGGGATTTGACGATACCCAGCAGCAGGACGATAAGGTTTTGGATATTAACGGTCTCAAGGTAGTCGTAGACCCGGACAGCGCCAAATACCTCTACGGCGTCGAGATTGATTACCAGGACGCAGGCATGGGCGGCGGTTTCACTATTCACAACCCGAATGCTGTTGCTACCTGCGGGTGCGGTTCTTCCTTCAAAATGAAGGATGAAGAGGGGACTCCCGAGAAATGCGACGATAAAGTCGAGGTTTAATATAGATACTTAATTGATTAACAACCCCGGATAGCGAACGTTAACGACCCCAAAGTCGGCGTTTCAGGGTTGAAGATAGCGTCCTCCTGACAGATGTTCATACGTGAGCATCGGTCAGGAGGTTTTTTATTATGACGCTAAAGAAATGTGAGAGGCGAGTTCCTAACAGGACTTTGGTTCCGTAATTCCGGAGAGTGGCGTATTTCAAAGGCTATGTTAATGTTCTTGAATGATTGCATGAGGACAACGTTTTTTTAGTTCAGATAAAAATAGTTCATTGAATTCATTTTAAATGAAAACCACCGAAATCAAAACGGTCCCGCTCGTCTGCATCCGCCCGACCGTATCCAATCCGGCGCATAAGTGCGGGCTTGTATAAGAACTAGCGAATCTAAAATGCAACTTTCGGATGGTTTCCGCGTTAATAATTGTGAAGAGTACATCATGTTTTGCAGAAATACGAGGAGGAAATGAATGAAAAAATCGATGGTTCTATTGATGATCGCGGTTGCTATTGTACTCGCAAGCGGCTGCGGGGAGAAAAGCTCCAGGGAAGGCGAGTCCGCTGTCCCCTCTAGTACGCAGCCTTCTGCCGGCACTGAACAAAAAAACGCTGACGCTGGCACGGTGGCTCCTCCGGTGAGTCAACAGCCTGAAGCGGGTACCGAGCACAAAAACGCCGATACCGGTAAAGCAAGCCCATCTGTGGGCACGCCGCCGGCTAAGGGTACAGAAACCAAACCGTCTGGCGCGGGTGCAGCTTCCCAACCGAGCCCGAAGAAAGCTGCCAGCACGGACCGCAAGATCGATGTGGATTACATTAAGCAGAATCTGAAAATGAACATGTCCCAAGATGAAGTGAAAAAGCTGCTGGGCTCAACCTACACCGAAGTAACCAATGCTATGGAAGGCAATAAGATGTGGCGTTATGATATAGGAACAAAGCAGGGGTACAATTATCAGGGGGAAATGGATTCCATCGATATGGATGGTTTGATAAACGGGTCGGTTACCATTCAGTTGTTTGTGGACTGGTCTGAAGAAAAAACCGTGAATCATTATTCTTTCCTTTACCTGAAGGACGGCAAAATCTATGAGTACCGGGTTTTCGAGGATGGTCAGGTAAAAGAAAGTATTGTTCAGGAATAATACATAGATCCGGCGTATGGAGGGCCTTTCGGGTTTTTTGTATAGCGATCTATTTGTCCTATGTATAGATTGGTTCAGATATGGATAGCCTCCTATATTAAGGGGAGGTTTAACAACACATATGTTAACGAAAACCGCAAGCCATGCCAAATGGATTTGTTTCATCACGCTGATGCTGTCCGTATTGGTATGGTTTGGACAAGAACAAAGGCAAGCTGCAGCATTACGCAGCACAAGCTTTACACCCGTTCAGGCCAGTAACATTCCGATTCCGGTTTCCGGTTTTAGCCAAACGGCTGTAACCTTGGAAAGCCCTAAAGGAGAAACCAAGCCCGTTTCATCCCAATCGGGACAGGGTAAGCAAGCTCGTAATTACAAGTTTTTCCCGCATCCGGGGCAGGATTTATCGAAATATACAGCTGTGGAAGTGACCGCAACAGGTTACTTCGCGGGTAAGGAATCCACCGGAAAGAGTCCGGGACATCCGGAGTATGGCGTTACGTATTCAGGTATGATGGTTGCCCGCGACGTACAATCTTTTTCGACCATTGCCGCAGACCCGAAAGTATTCCCCATTGGTACGGTTCTCTACATTCCCGGCTATGGCTACGGAATTGTAGCGGATACGGGCAGCGCGATTAAAGGTAACCGGATCGATTTGTACTTTGAAACCAAAGATCAGGTCTATCAGGAGTGGGGCAAAAAGAAGCTGAATGTGTTTGTGGTCAAAAAGGGCAGCGGGAAAATAAATCAGTCCCTTTGGAACCAATTAAAAAATGAGCTGCTGTATTAAGTTTCCATCATAAAACCCTTCCGGTGCATCCACAATATCGGATGTAGGGGAGGTGAGACCATGGCTAAAAACAAAAACAGAAAGAAAAACGACTCGGAATTTTCCGAAGAAGTCGTTGAAAATAATGTAAAGCGGCCGGCCCAGAATAATCCGAGCGAGGGTGCGGCTCAAAGCGCCAAAAGATAATGCTCTATAAAATGGAGTGCAACGGGCAACCGGTTTGACACTCCATTTTTGTTGGCAGGTCTGCCCACCCAAATTGAATGTGAGGTGAACGGAAGCGTAATTTACGGATTTTATGCGACGCCGGACCGTTTTATGAAGGCCATCTGAGAACATCGATCGAACGGGTCGGGTATGATTCGGAAAAGGTCATTAAGCTTTATAAAGAAGCCGATTATCCCAATGCGGAAATGAGGATACAGATCAAAGTGTAGGGAACGCTTCTGGAAAAAACAACGGTTGGCATTTTACCGGTGAAATTTAAAATTTCCATAATCAATCACAACAATTTTTCCATTTCTGTTTACACGCAAGTTTTCATAATTGGGTTTGCCGCGGCGGGTGAGAACCTCATAAGCTCTGATACCATTGGACTTAAACATGATTCTTAGTTTGTAAAGATTCCGTTTATGTTTTGAAGAATTCGGGAATTTCCTGGTATGCTTTTTCATGATCAACCAACGGTAATGATTCCCATAATCGATAATTTCGGCAAGGCGTTTTCTTAATGGAGAAGGAGATGAACGATAAGTATTTACTTCTCTTTTGTTGCTTTTGATCCCATATTTGGATTTAGCAACTTTTAAAACGTAACCGTTACCCAGATCATATACAATTCGTCTTGCACCCGAGCCAAGCAAACTGATATTATTCATTTTGCTTTTATCACTATTCACGGTTAATTACCCCCGTCTTTAAAAAAATGTAAAGCAGCTTAATTTATTGTATTGAAAAAAAATAAAATGGTTTATACAATTGGTCTTGTTTGAGAAAAAAATGATGTATACATCGGCAGGCAGACCGTATCAATAAGGACAATGGTCCAATGAGGTTTTTCATTCGTACGGTAAATGCGGAGTTCATCGTGATCCCCAATCAAACATGTGCATGGTATTTTGAGTAGAAAATACATATGGGCATAATTTTCCCATATGTAGTCCATTCTATGAATAGACCATAACACTGCTAACGGTTGGAGGAGATACGGATGATTCCCCTGGATTCGTCATTGTTGAACCGCGAAGAAAATTTTGATCAGGTACGGCAATATTTGCATGAGCATGAGTTTGTTTTGGGCGGAAATTGGGATTATGAGCACGGCAGCTTTGATCGTTATTTGGATGAAGGCCGCAAGGTCTGGCTTCGGATTCCTTTTCAAGTCACTCACGGTGTTCTGGACGGGGATGCGGACTCCACGGATGCGGTCGTTCAAATCGGTACTCCGTTTGTGTTGAAGCATGTGTATAATGAAGGGCTGGACGAAGAAGCCCAGGTGCGAGTATCCGGCGCTTTGATCGATCAGTTTCAGGAACCGCTCGATAAGGATGCCCCGGTGGAGGACAAGTGGGTTGCGCAGGCGAAGTCGCTGCTGAAGGAAGTGGAGCAGGGGTGGAGTGGTGACACATCCCCCTAAATCCCCCTTACCTAAGGGGGACCCCAGGGGTTTCGTCCCCTGGACGACGAAAGCTGTCGGGGGAGCGGTTGCGGCGAGTATCGGGAAGGCTGAGCGTGTGCTCGCGATTTGTCTTCCCTGCCTGGCTTTCAGCAGCCTGGGGACGGATACGCTTTCAGTTGGAGCGGTGCGTGCTTGGGAGCAACTGAGGAGGAATCCCCCGCGTCTGTCCGAGCGTGTTCACCTGATGGCGAACTAGTGACGGACCCGCTTAATTGCGCGGATATAAGCCCCTTATTTTGGAGGATTTGCGACAATATTCGATTTTAACTCCATTTTATTTTTTATTAAGGTTTCTTTAATGTCGCGGGTGCAATATGGAATACAAGAACAGAGAGCTAAACAATCCTATTGAAACCTGAATAAGATGGAGGTTTGGTCTTATGGATAACAACAATAAAAATGGCAATCCGTTATATGACTTCTTTGGTCGTGCGAATGACGGTTCCTCTCATCATAAGGAGCAAGAGATTGACGATAAGCAGGAGATGAAAGAGGAAAAAGCTGCAGATATTGAGCGCCATTCATCTCATTACTTTTCTTACGGACCGTTTAAGCCCGGCGAGAGTGCGGCGGCAAGAGAGAATGCCGGTTCTCCTCCGGTGGAGGTCACCCCGCCGAAGCCCTTGCGGACTTACAGCTTTCATTCACCTGAGGAGCCGAATATAACGAACGGCGGCATGGGAAACTGGCAGGTCGGAAAGCCGAAACGCTCCGGCAGCTTCCGCACTATTTTTGCCTCGTTCATGGCGGGGGTCGTTGTGGTCGGTTCGCTGATGTTCGCCTCCGACAAAATGAACCTGTTTACGGGTGCTGAAGGGGTGATGAACAGTGGAGGATCGAACGGTTCGATTCCGGCAGCATCCTCCAATAACGGTGGCGTACAGCCTTCCGCTCTGGATATCAGCCGCCCGAACAGTGTGTCGAGCATCGTTCAACAAGCCAGTCCGGCGGTGGTAAAGATCGAAACCAAGGTGAAACCTAAAGCCTCGAGCCGCACCGGCAATCCGTTTTTCGACGATCCGTTCTTCCGTCAATTTTTTGGTGATAACGGCGGCCAGCAGCCGGACAGCGATCAGCTGCAGCCCGGAGGCATGGGGACCGGTTTCATTTTTGAAAAGTCCGGATATATTCTGACCAATGAGCATGTCATTGACGGCGCGGATGAAATTTGGGTTTACGTGCAAGGCTATGAAAAGCCGTTCAAAGCCGAGCTTCTCGGCAACAGCTACGATCTTGACCTGGCCGCTCTGAAAATTAAAGGCGATAAAGACTTCCCGACGCTGCCGCTGGGCAATGCGGATAACCTGAACGTCGGCGACTGGGTAGTGGCGATCGGCAACCCGTACGGCTTTGACCATACGGTAACGGTGGGCGTGCTCAGTGCGAAGGAACGTCCGATCAGCATTCCGGACACTAACGGAACACGCGAATACAAGCATTTGCTTCAAACCGACGCATCGATCAACCCCGGCAACTCCGGCGGCCCGCTGCTGAATCTGAACGGTGAAGTCGTCGGCATCAATACGGCGGTCAGCTCCCAGGCGCAGGGTATCGGCTTCGCCATCCCGACGAGCACGATTAATGCGGTACTGGATAACCTGAAGAATAACGTGGAAATTCCCAAAGAACCGGCTCCTTATATCGGGGTAAGGCTGGGTGACGTACAGAAGGACTGGGTTGCCGATCTCAAGCTTCCGAATACCGATGGTGCGATCGTTTCCGATGTTGAGCGGAGAAGCCCCGCTTTTACAGCAGGCATTCGTCCTTATGACGTCATTGTGGAAGTGAACGGAGCCAAAGTGAAAACATCGGCGGAGGCGGTCAGCGCTATTCAAAAATTAAAGGTTGGCGACAAAGCTACCATCGGCGTGATGCGTGACGGACAGAAAATAAACATTGAAGTCACCATCGGCGACCGGAACGCACAGAAGCAGCAATAATGGGATTACAAGCAGAGCGGACCATTTCGGATGCTCTGCTTTTTTTTGCCCCGGTGGAGTTTCTCGAGATCCGTCAATTTGTTAAGATGTAAGAAAGCGACCGATGAAGAACTTTCCTGCCTTCGAGGGCGAGTTCTGCTGCGCACACGTGAAGGTTGGACATCTTGAAGCGACGAGTCATTGTTTTGCAATAAATGTTGAGGATGGTGCGAAGGGGATATGAGAGAGAAAATATTAGTCATTGACGACGATGAAAAAATCACATCGATGCTGCGCAGAAGCCTTGCGTTTGAGGGGTACACGGTGCTGACGGCGAATCATGGCATGGACGGTCTGAAGCAAATATTGGAGAACGATCCGGACACGGTCATTCTGGACGTCATGATGCCGCAATTGGACGGCTGGGAGGTTGTGCGCCGCATACGGGAGGGCGGCTCGGATGTGCCGGTGCTGATGCTCACCGCAAAGGACGAGGTTGCAGACCGGGTTAAAGGGCTTGATCTGGGGGCGGACGATTATCTGGTCAAACCGTTTGCGCTGGAAGAGCTGCTGGCAAGGGTACGTGTGCTGCTGCGGCGTAAAGCGGCGGCCAAAACCGAGCCGGAAACCAACAAAATTCATTATCAGGACGTGTTTATGGATTTGGATACCCGTGAAGTATTCCGGGGAGGGCAGAGGATTGAGCTGACGACCAAAGAGTTTGAACTGCTGCATTTGTTTTTGCAAAATCCGAGAAGAGTGCTTTCACGCGACGTGATCATGGAAAAAATCTGGGGATACGATTACAGCGGGGAATCGAATGTGCTTGAGGTGTATATCGCCCTTCTGCGGCAAAAAACGGAGGAGCATGGGCACAAGCGGATCATCCAGACCGTTCGCGGCGCGGGTTACGTGCTGAGAGGAGAGGACTGACATGTCCGTTCGTATGCGCCTGACGCTGTGGTATACGGGCATATTATCCGCAACGCTGCTGCTGCTCGGGATGGGGTTGTATTTATTTTTGCATTATATCTATTACGACAGCCTTCAATCCCAGCTGCAGCAGCAGGCCGAAAGCGTCAGAACGCGGATTGTACCGCAGTTTTCCTTGTCGGAAAAGGGATTGACTTTGGAATTCCGCTACTCCGGGTCAGGACGCGATTTGCTCCGCTACAATAACATGTATTTTCAGGTTGTTAACCTGCAGAACGGAAGCAAATATTATTCTCCGAATGTAGAGGAGGCCGGTCTTCATTTTCCAGATATACCGGCAAAGCAAATTTCCTGTGTTCTGGATGGAGACTGCCGGTTCGAGAAAATTAAAATTGACGGATTGGACTTTCTGGTCTACTACACGCCGATCATATCCCAGCGGGGAGAGGCCATCGGGATGATGCAGGCAGGGACCTACATTGAGCCTTATGAACAGCTGCTGGCCACGCTTCGTCTGATTCTTACGGTTACGGCTTTGCTCAGTATAGTGCTTGCCTCTTCGGTCGGCTGGTTCCTTGCGCGCAAAGCGCTGCGGCCGATCGAGCGGGTTATTGAAGCCACCAATCAGATCCAAAAAGGAGCCGACCTCCAGAAAAGGATTGAGTATCACGGACCCAACGATGAGATCGGCGTGCTCACCCAAACGATCAACGGCATGCTCTCCAGACTACAAAGCGCATATGAAGAGCTGGAGGAGGCTTACAGAGCGCAGCGGCGGTTCGTATCGGACGCTTCCCATGAGCTGCGGACACCGCTGACGACGATCCGCGGCAATGTAGAGCTGCTGGAGAAAATGTGGAAGCAAACGGCTCTGCAAATAGGGGAGCAGGATGGTCAGCGGCTGGAGCTTTCCATCGAAGCCATGAAGGATATATCGGGTGAGGCGGAGCGGATGTCGCGGCTCGTAGGTGACCTGTTGTCGCTTGCCCGTGCGGACGCCGGGTTTCAAATAAGCAAAACGCATGTCGAGATGAAGACGCTGTTGGATGAGGTTGCACGTAAAGCGCAAATGCTGCCGCGTACCGCTGATTTTATCGTCGGGGATCTGTCTGCCGGGGAAGGCGTATACGTTTACGGCAGTCCGGATTATTTGCAGCAGTTGATGTTTATTTTTGTGGAAAATGCTTTCAAATATACGGAGCAAGGCAGTGTCAGGTTGGATGCGCAGCGTCATAAAGACCAGATTGGAATCCGCATAGCAGATACGGGAATCGGGATGGACAAGGAAGAAGTACCGCATATTTTCGAGCGGTTTTACCGGGCTGACCCGTCGCGCGGCAAAAAATCGGGGACGGGCCTGGGGCTGTCTATCGCCAAATGGATTATCGACGAGCACGGCGGTTCGGTGGAAGTGAAGACCCGTAAGGACGAAGGAACGACCTTTGTCATTTGGCTCCCGATCGTCGCCGAGGGAACGTCTCCATCATCGGATCATTCCCTCCCGTCCGGGAATGAAGTATAATGGACATAAGCAAGTATCGAAAATTCGACAAACAGGCAGGTGCTATGATGGACGTTATCAAAATTTCCCCCCGAGGCTATTGCTACGGAGTCGTCGATGCCATGGCGCTCGCCATGCAGACGGCTAAAAATTTGGATTTGCCGCGGCCTGTATATATATTAGGCATGATTGTACACAATGCGCACGTAACGGAATTTTTCGAAAAAGAAGGGGTCATCACGCTCGACGGGCCGAACCGTCTTGAGATTCTTGAAACAATAGACAAGGGGACGGTCATTTTTACCGCCCACGGAGTTTCTCCGGAGGTTCGCCGCAGGGCGAGAGAGAAAGGCCTGACGGTGGTGGATGCCTCTTGTCCTGATGTGACGAAGACGCATAATCTCATTCGGGAAAAGAGCGCTGAAGGCTATCAGATCATCTATATCGGCAAAAAAGGCCATCCCGAGCCGGAAGGCGCCATCGGTGTAGCGCCGGACCGTGTGCATTTGATCGAAAAGCCTGAAGAAATTGAAAAGCTGCAGATCCATTCGGACAAAATCATCATCACCAACCAAACGACGATGAGTCAATGGGATATCAGGCATATTATGAACCGGCTGCTGGAGAAGTTTCCTCATGCCGAGATTCATAACGAAATTTGCCTGGCGACCCAGGTACGGCAGGAGGCCGTAGCTGAGCAGGCCAAGGATGCCGATCTGGTTATTGTGGTCGGCGACCCGCGCAGCAATAACTCGAACAGGCTGGCTCAGGTATCGGAGGAGATCGCCGGAGTCAAAGCATACCGCATCGCCGATGTGAGCGAATTGAAGCGCGAATGGCTTGAGCCGGTCCGCCGTGTGGCTGTGACTTCCGGTGCTTCCACTCCGACGCCGATTACCAAAGAGGTCATTACTTATCTCGAGCAGTATAATCCAAAAGATCCGCAGACATGGGAAATTCGGCGGACGGTCAATATGGCCAGATTGATTCCGGCGCCCAAGCAAAAGACGGTCTAAGTCATGGTAAAGGACGGCGGCAGATGAATAAAACGGCGAGAAAGAAAAAAACATTCAATGTCTACGGCATCGGTCGCTGGTTTAAATATCAATATTTGCTGCTGACAAGGGCCAAAGGGGGTCCTGTCATGGTGGCACTCGGCTTTTCCATCGGCTTGGCGGTTGAGATGTTCACGCTCCCGACGGCAGGGCTTGCCTTTTTCCTGATCTTCCCTTTGGTGTATTCACTGCGGGCGAGCATGGGGGCAGCTTTGATCGGCTTTGTGTTCGGCAAGGTTATCTATCTCCCCATGTCTTTTATTAACAAACAGGTTGGAGCATTAGTGCTGCCTCACGGCGTCACGATGCATTTGCAGTCGATCCTGCCGGAATGGCTTAATACGTTTCTCCGATTAAATATGAAGCTGTTGGTCGGGGGAATCATTAACGGCGCCGTGCTGGGGCTGCTTGTTTTCTATCCGGTCAAATGGATGCTCGAATGGGTTGACGGAAAACGGAAGGAAAAGCGCAGAAGGCGCAAAGAGCAGCTGTTGTCTTCCGAAGCCGAAGGATAAATTCGAATGGGTTCCGGCATGATAAGAAAAGTATTGACGGAGTGCCGCTCTCCGTTGTATATTTACTTTAACAGTTAAAAGCTTAAAAGCGTATAAGCGTCGAAGCGTTTAAGTATAAAATACATATTTATGGGGAGCGTGCATTGGTCATGATCGTGATTATTTCAAATAAAACGCCGGAAGAACGTATTCACGAAATTGTTCGGCATATTGAGAAGCATGATGTGAAGACGCATGTGTCCAAAGGGGTCGACCGCACGGTCATCGGGATCATCGGTAAAGCCAGTCCTGTACTGGCTGAGCAGCTGCGCCAGCTTTCGGGAGTCGAACAGGTTGTAAAAATATCAAAGTCATACAAGCTGGCAAGCCGTGATTTTCACCCGGACAACACCGTGATTAAAATCAAGGATGTTGAGATCGGAGGAGATCAGCTGGTTGTCATGGGCGGTCCATGCGCCGTGGAATCTCCGGAGCAGATCGATGAGATTGCACGCTTGGTGAAGGCGTCCGGAGCGCAGGTGCTGCGCGGCGGAGCGTTCAAACCGAGAACCGGGCCGTACAGCTTCCAGGGCATAGGCGTCGAAGGGTTGGTTATGATGGCAGAAGCGGGGAAAAAGCACGGCCTGCTGACGATCACCGAAGTGATGACGCCGGAGTATGTGGACGTATGTGCGGAATACGCCGATATCCTGCAGGTTGGCACGCGAAATATGCAAAATTTCGATTTGCTGCGCAAGCTGGGCACGATTCAAACGCCGGTTCTGCTCAAACGGGGTTTCAGCGCCACCTATGACGAATTTTTAAACGCGGCGGAGTATATCCTGGCAGGAGGAAACCCGAACGTTATGCTGTGCGAACGGGGAATCCGGACGTTCGAGCCCTACACGCGCAATACACTGGATTTAGCGGCGATTCCTGCCCTTCAGTCGCTTAGTCATCTGCCGGTGATATCGGACCCGAGTCATGGAACCGGACGCCGCGAGCTGGTAGAGCCGATGAGCAAGGCTTCTGTGGCGGCCGGTGCCGACGGCTTGATCGTAGAAATGCATACGGATCCGGATAACTCCATGACGGGAGACGGGGTTCAATCGTTGTTCCCGGATCAATTCGCAAGGCTGATGCTCGATTTGGAGAAGCTGGCCACACTGTGCGGCAAACGTTTCGATACGAAAAAAGAGCTTGTTCCGCTCTCTTGAATATACGGCTTTAGAATGCAGAAAAGGCTTGGCTTTCCTGGAGCTCAGGAAAGTCAAGCCATTTTTATGGCCGAAATGTGAAAAAAATGTGTTGTGTGTAAGCATACCTAACACTTCCGCAAAAAATACCTGACATAAGTATTGACGATTCTTGTAGAATGGTTTTATAATTAGCACATGATCATCAAAAACTTGAACAATGCACGAACAAACGGCCAATAATGTTCGGAATTTAGGAGGTAAGCGAGACTATGTCAGTTCAAAACGTATTAAACACGATTAAAGAAAAAGGTATTGAGTGGGTCGATTTCCGTTTTGTCGATTTGAGCGGCAGAGCGCACCATATTTCTTTGCCGGCTACCGAGGTGGATGAAGCGACTTTTGAGAACGGCGTTGCTTTTGACGGTTCCTCCATCCCTGGCTTCAGAGGAATTGAAGAGTCCGACATGGTCATGATGCCGGATTCGGAATCTTCGTTCGTTGATCCTTTCACAGCTCACCCGACGCTGGTGATTATGTGTAATATCTTTACACCGGACGGCGAACGTTATGAGCGCGACCCTCGCAGCATCGCTCAAAAAGCGGAAGAGTATCTGCAAAAAGTCGGCGTAGGCACTGCAGCATACTTTGCGCCTGAGTCCGAGTTTTTCATTTTTGACGAAGTTCGTTACGAGAGCGGCCAAAATTCCTCTTCTTATTTTGTAGATTCCGAAGAAGCGCATTGGAACTCCAACCGTAAAGATGAAGGCGGCAACCTGGGCTTTAAAGTGAAGCACAAAGGCGGTTATGTTCCAGTAGCACCAACGGACACCCAGCAGGATCTCCGCAGCGAAATGTGCCGTTTGCTTCAAGAAGCAGGCCTGCGCATCGAGCGCCATCACCACGAAGTGGCTACGGCGGGCCAAGGCGAGATCAACTTCCGTTTTGACACATTGACCAAAACAGCTGACAACCTTTTGAAATATAAATACATCGTTCAAAATACAGCAAGACAATACGGTAAAGTGGCAACCTTCATGCCGAAGCCTCTGTTTGGCGATAACGGCAGCGGCATGCACGTTCACCAATCGATCTTTAACGGCGATACTCCTTTGTTCTATGAAAAAGGCGGCTACGCCAACCTGAGCGAAACGGCTCTTCATTACATCGGCGGTATCCTGTATCATGCTCCGGCTCTGATCGCTATAACGAACCCGAGCACGAACTCCTTCAAGCGTCTGGTTCCCGGCTATGAAGCGCCTGTAAACCTGGTATTCTCCAAAGGCAACCGTTCTGCGGCTATTCGTATTCCTGTAGCTGCCGTAACACCAAAAGGCTGCCGTATCGAATTCCGTACTCCGGATTCCACAGCTAACCCGTACCTGGCGTTCGCTGCTATGCTGCTTGCCGGTCTTGACGGTATCGCTAAGAAAATCGACCCTCGTGCACTTGGCTACGGTCCGCTCGACAAGAACATCTACGATCTGTCCGCTGAAGAAAAAGCGGAAATCCGCAGCGTTCCGGGTACGCTTGACGAAGCGCTCAATGCATTGGAAGCAGATTACGAGTTTCTGACTGAAGGCGGCGTATTCACGAAAGAATTTATCGACAACTACATTGCTCTGAAGCGCGAAGAAGCGAAAGCCGTATCCATTCGCATTCATCCGCACGAGTACTCCCTGTATTTCGATCTGTAAGATCCGGTCTTATTCCTTCATATCAGGACTACCCTTAAGCCATTTTGACTTAGGGGCAGTCCTTTTTATTTTTTCAGCGGATAAAATAAAAGCTCTTGTACAGAAGAAATCATTTTTTCTGTACAAGAGCATATTTTGACGTAATGTATCGTATGGATTGATGTCGATTAGTTATTATTGATGGAACGTTCAGCACGGACAAAAGCGATAAATCTTTTGGCCTCTTCCGGGGTGAGTTTTTTACCGTCAATGGTCAGTGAGAATTTTTCTAAAATGTTGTCGTCGGATAATTCCAGGCTGTCCACGAATTTTCTGACTTCATCGTCAAGCACTATATGAGGATCATCGGTTCTTCCAAGCAAATAATCAATAGATACGTTGAAGAAGCCGGCAATTTTCGTGATCGTGTCATAGTCCGGCGCTCTTCTGTTGTTTTCATAGTGGGATAGAGAAGCGCGAGTGATACCAAGTTTTGCAGATAATTCCTCTTGCGTCATTGCGTGTTTTTCTCTGAGTGAAGCAATGCGCTCCCCATACTTCATGTAACCTAACCCCCGTTTAAAACTGTATTGATCTATCAATAATAAAAAAACGCTACATTATATTATACCACGAATTCACAAGAAAAAATGATGAAAATCACTTGACAATAATAAAGATATGGAATTTAGTTCTGAACACATTATTATTACATTATGTGTCAAAAGTAATTATCTTAATCCATTCTACCTAAAATCATTTGCTAAGGGAAGATGTCTGATAAATTAATCTGTTGATGTCATGTTTCAGCCGTATAAGCAGAGTCCGGGACTTCCTTGGCCGGCCTAACAAGCAATTTTAATGAGCAGTCCGGAATATGAATGGAATATACATTAGATAAAGGATCCGGCTGCCGGAGTTTAGCATACAAAACCGAAAGCATTCGTCGTCCAAAGCCGCATTTTAACTGGGCCGGAGAACATTTCCATCTGGAATCGGACTGAAGCGATAAATCCAATGGACAATTCGATGGCCGTCTCATTTTTCATGTCACCGGTATTTTATCCTGATACCGGGAGGATCCATGAGAGACGGCAGGATGAAGTATGATCTTCTCTCAAGTATAGTTCCTTCTTTTTAAATAATCTATGTGACCACTTTCTCATATAAACGAATCTTTAGGAAAATCCTCCTGTTTTTGTGTGTATTGAGTTTCATTTCGACATGAATCGGCATTATAATCGTTTGACAAGATACATAATGTATCATAAAGTGATAATATACAAATTCAAGAAATACTAGAGAATTCCAGTTGAGAATTCCAAAAATCGGATGATCAAAGGGAGAGTTCAATGTGAGAAATCAAGAATCCAGCCACACCAAAATTCAATTGGATGTCAATAAAGTCTTGTCACAGCTTCATTTGGGCAACGGCAAGTATTCCCATGCTCTCTTCAATGTTCAGAATGCATCACGATCCTCATCTAACATGATGGCTCTCCGGAATTCAGGGTACCAGAAAAATGAAAATATGAATTGACATGATACATAAAGTATCGTAAATTTGATGTGTGCTGTACGTTATAAGATACGTTTAGTATCGTGTTGATGGTAATGTATGTTCTTATGTAAGAACAGTTTCAAAGAGGAGGGAAATAATGACGTAAACATTTAGATACAAAATGTAACATTACACACAGGTTAGTCAAAAATCTAATGGATGCGGAGAGTATACATGGAATTAGAACTCAAGGAATATTTTAATATCATCAAAAAACGGATCTGGATGTTAGTCGTTATTGTGCTTGTATCCTGCATTACAACCGGCATTGTCAGTTACTATTATTTGAAGCCCGTATATTCGGCCAGCACCAAGCTGATCGTCAATAAATCGAATGAAATCAGCGGGCTTGACACGTTAACGACCGATCTTGTCCGATCCAATATCATGCTTGTGAACACTTACAAGGAAATCATGAAGACACCGGCTATTTTGGATTATGTAGCAGCCGATTATCCGGAACTGGAAATGACCACGGAGCAGCTGATCAATAAGATCAAGGTAAGCTCCGTCAATGATACGCAGGTGATCACAGTCAGTGCAGAGGATTATTCGCATGCGAAAGCGGTGATGATCGTCAATGCGGTCTCGGAGGTGTTCAAGAGCCAAATCCCGCAAATCATGAAAGTCGATAATGTCATGATACTGAATGCGGCAAAGCAGGTTGAACATCCGGTGCCGGTAAAGCCTCAACCGGAACTTAACTTGGTCATCGCTTTCGTGGTTTCGTTAATGGCGGCTATTGGTCTCATCTTTTTGTTGGAATATCTGGACGATACGATCAAGACAGAAGCGGATGTTCAGAATTACTTGCAGCTGCCTGTACTGGTCACGATTAACAAATTTCATAAGGATGAATTCAAAAACAACAAGATAGATGAATCATTAAACCAGCAGCAAGTAGGTGAAAAATCATATGCCAACCTCAACTAGGAACTACAACATTATTACCGATGTGAATCCGAAATCGTATATTTCAGAAGCGTATCGGACACTCCGAACGAATATCCAGTTCTCAACGATCGATAACCATATTAGAAGTATTATCGTTACATCGCCGGAACCGTCCGAAGGCAAGTCAACCACCATTACGAATCTGGCTGTTGCATTCGCCCAGGAAGGCAAGAAAGTGGTCCTTGTTGATGCGGATCTCCGCAAACCGACACTGCATCACTTCTTTATGAAGTCAAATCGCATCGGGTTGTCAAATCTATTGGCAGGACAGTTCACGTTACAGCAAGCGATCTCTGACACCCATATCGATAATCTGTCGTTGATCTGCTCCGGGCCTGTCCCCCCCAATCCGGCGGAAATGTTAAATTCCAAACGGTTGGAGCAGCAGCTTGAAGAACTTAAAAAGATGTTCGATATCATTCTGTTCGATGCGCCGCCTACGCTTGCGGTAACGGATGCTCAGGTGCTGTCTACCAAATGCGATGGGGTGGTGTTCGTACTCAATAGCGGAAAAGTCAAGCGGGATACGGCACGTAAAGCAATAGACCGGTTAAACCATGTGAATGCGAAGATATTAGGCGTTGTTCTGAACAACAAGGATCGTAACAAGAACGAAAGTCCTTACTATTACTACTATGGTCCGAACGATAAAAAGTAACTAGGCTTAGAAGAATCTATAGGTAATGTCTACTGCACCTATATCACTGTAGGCACTCGGTCATGCTGTGGGCGGTGCGCCGCCTTAGACGTATATCGTCGAGGGTGTGATGTGAGGAGGGGTTAGATGCCCTGTATACATAAAACTGCAAGCTATGTTGTTTTCTTAATGTAAAACGACATAGCTTGCAATTTTATATTGGCAGCATGGGTTGTATTCTTAATTACTAGATAAAAATAGATTATTATTCGGGAGGTAAAAGAGATGAAAAAAGTAAGAAAAGCTATCATTCCTGCTGCCGGATTGGGTACCCGTTTCTTGCCGGCCACCAAGGCGATGCCAAAGGAAATGCTCCCCATCGTGGATAAGCCTACGATCCAGTACATTGTTGAAGAAGCAGTTCAATCAGGCATTGAAGATATTATCATTGTAACCGGCAAGGGAAAACGAGCGATTGAGGATCATTTTGATAACGCCTTTGAATTGGAACAAAATCTTTTGGAGAAGGGAAAGCTGGAGCTGCTGAAAGAAGTGCAGCATTCTTCGAAGATTGTAGACATTCATTATATTCGTCAAAAAGAGGCCAAGGGTTTAGGACATGCGGTATGGTGCGCAAGGAAATTTATCGGCGACGAACCGTTTGCTGTACTGCTGGGCGATGATATTGTCCATTCGGCCCCTCCTTGCCTGGAGCAGTTGATTGATCAATATAACCAAACCGGTAGCTCTGTGATTGGAGTACAGCCGGTATCCCAAGAGGAAACCAGCCGTTATGGCATTATTGATCCGTTGGAACGCGAAGGGCGATTGTATCAAGTGAAAAATTTTGTAGAGAAGCCGGCGAAGGGGAAGGCTCCATCGAACCTTGCGATCATGGGGAGATACATATTGACTCCGGAAATCTTTAATATTTTGGCGGAACAAAAGATTGGCGCAGGCGGAGAAATCCAGCTGACGGATGCGATTCAGAAGCTGAATACGATGCAGAAGGTATATGCCTATCATTTTGAAGGCATTCGCTACGATGTTGGCGAGAAATTGGGTTTTATTTTGACCACTTTAGATTTTGCATTAATGAATAAGGAATTAAGAATGCCATTGCTAAATGCCCTCGAGGAGATTCTAAATCGAAAAATACTTTTGTTGGGTAAAAAGGAGTCGGTTTTATGAGTTCTTCTGATTTAGAAGTGGCTGTAGAAAGAAGTCAACATAAGACGGCACAACTAAGTGATGCTATTACCAGGGATCTGGCATTATATCTTTTTGTCAAAAGAGTAATGGATGTCGTCTTATCATCGATTGGACTCATACTTCTTCTACCTCTTTTTATTCTGATAAGCATATGGATCAAATTGGATGATTGGAAAGGGCCTGTGTTTTTTAAGCAGGTTCGAATCGGCAAAAACGGCAAAAAATTTGTTATGTATAAATTTCGTTCTATGGTAAATAACGCGGAAGAGATGTTATCTGACCTATTAAGTCAAAACGAAGTTAGCGGTGCCATGTTTAAGATGAAGGATGATCCCAGAGTCACATGGGTTGGAAAATTTATAAGAAAGACAAGTATCGATGAACTGCCTCAATTATGGAATGTATTGAAAGGTGAAATGAGTCTTGTCGGACCCAGACCTCCCCTTCCGAGAGAAGTGGAGGAATATACGACCTATGATAAACAAAGATTGCTTGTTACACCTGGTTGTACCGGGTTATGGCAAGTGAGCGGAAGGAGCAATATCGGGTTTAAGGAAATGGTGGAGCTTGATTTGAAATACATTCGGGAGCGTTCGATTTTATTTGATATCAAGATCATTCTTAAAACGATTTTTGTTTTGTTTGGTTCAAAACATGCATTTTAGTGCATTAGCAGAAGGATGAAAATGATATGAATAAAATATTATTTATCACGAATAGACTCCCGTTTCCTAAAACAGACGGGAGGAAAAATATACTCTCTCAATATTGTGAGCAAATTAAGGAAATATACCCGGATTGCTCCATTGTCAACTTATCTTTTGTAGATGAAAAAAAACATCTAAATGAGAAGCCCGATTTTATTTCCAAGGTTATTGAATTAGATCCACCCCATTTCTTTGAGAAAATATACAATGTCGTGATTCATTCCTTTATAAGAAGGAAATGGCCTATTCAAGTAGCTGTTTATTACAGCAGATCTACACATCATAGAATCAAAAAGATTATTGAACATGAAAAGCCGGATTTTATATTTTACGATATGGTACGGCTTGCGGAGTATATTGTTCAATGTGAATCACAGACAATTATGAGCTACGATGATCTCTTATCACTTCGCTACAAAAGACAGCTGCAATGGATCAAGTATACGCCCTCGCTATTGGGTAGTTTTGCCTATAAACTGCCTAAGGTCATTAGGCCGCTGTTCAACATGAAATATTTTCAATCACTCCTGCTAAAATTTGAATCTTATTTGTTAGTTAAGTATGAAGTTGAAGTTGCCAAAGTATTTGATAAGCTCATTTTTACTTCTCCAAAAGAGGCAAGGGAGTTCCAGCTTCTAACCACACACCCCGTTTGTATGGGGATACCGATGGTGTTTGAAACGAAGAACAGAATGGATAAGCGAAGCATTGACAAGAATAAAATTGTCTTTGTCGGAAAAATGGATATTCCTCATAACATTTCCGCTGTTCTTTATTTTTACAACAAGATCTGGCCTAAAGTAAAAATGCATAGTCCCAATGCAAAATTTTATATCATAGGAAAATCTCCTGCTCCCGAAATTTCTGAATTGGCACGACAGAAAGACATTATTGTAACCGGAGAAATGGAAAACATCTTTGAAGCCATTCAAGATGCGGCTGTGTTTGTTGCTCCGTTATTATTTGGGACAGGAATTAAAACCAAGGTCATTGAAGCCATGTCGATAGGGATTCCGGTTGTAGCCACTACCATCGGAGCTGAAGGAATATTTTATGGAGAGAATAAGGGCTTATTTGTAACGGATGATAGTGAAGAGTTTGTTGAGTATATATTAAAACTGATGAATAATGTCGAATTGAATTATGAGGTTACAAACAATGGTTACAAGTTAATCGATGAATATTACTCAAAAACAAGAAGTATATCGAGATGGGATGAACTGTTGAATAATCAATGCATAACCCACAGTTAGGTTCAAGGAAAGGAAATGTACAATGTTACCGGAAGATCCGAAAAGATTAAGAAAAACTTATTTTCTTTACGGTTTCCTGCTGTTTTTTATTGTGTTTAGCCAGAGATTCGCTCTTCCGTTAGGAGACAAGCAATTACCAATGATTATTCCGGTCATTTATGGAGTAATAATCATACTTATCATTCAAAAGACACTTGTTTTAGATAAAGTAAAATTCATACTTTTTTATTTGTTTACCGTATTGATGTTATCCCTGTTGTTATTTCAAAATGAATATTCCCATTTTTCAGTTATTTACATTCTTATCTGCTACGCGCCTTTTGTACTGATCCAAAAAGAAATAACCGAAAAGCTCCACAGAGACCTATTAATCTTATTTCAAAAATTAATGTTTGCTGCCGCAATGATCGGGATCATCCAATTCGTACTGCAGGCAGTTCATATTTGGAAATTCCAAGATTATTTTAATTTGCTGCCGGCCCAGTTCGTTCAACAGCATTATCAAAACCCTTATCCAATTCAATGGGGCTCAAGTATTTACAAATCCAACGGTATCTTTTTTTTGGAACCATCATTTTATTCGCAATTTTTAGCAGTGGCTATCATCATCGAGCTGATCTATTTCAAACGAATCAAATCCATATTCATCTATTTGTTGGGATTACTCTCCTCATTTTCGGGGACAGGAATTCTGCTTTTATGCGTGAGTGTTCCTTTTATTATTTATCGCATGAAATTATGGAAATTATTTGTAATGGCTGGGGTTTTATTTATTTTTTCTTTCCTGTATATCAATAGTGAATACTCCTCGGCACTCATTAGTAGATACGGTGAATTTAATTCTTCGCAATCCAGTGCCTTTCAACGATTTATCGGGCCTTACAAAGCATTCGATGAAATTAAACGTTCAGATGCTACGTTATTAATCAAGGGAATAGGTATAGGCAAAGTGGATGAGTATGATTTGGCATTTAAAGCCAACTTCTCCACCATTGCAAAGTTGCTTTATGAATATGGTTTAATTGTCGGCATCGTATTTTTGATATTTATTATCTATTCGATGACACGTGTAGAATCTAAGGCACTTTCTTTTTCATTCCTTTTTATGTATTTGATTCTTTCGGGCAGCTTGCTCCAGCCTCAAACCATATATTTAATTTATACCTTAACATTAGTTTGCAGCAGCCTGAAAATAGAGAAAGAATCTCCTGTATTCGTTTCGGATAAGTTATTACGACCAGATCCTTCTTAATGAGGTTAAAATTAAATGAAAAACATTTTATTTTTAACACATCTTTATCCGTATCCCCCCAATGACGGCGGGAAGATTGTCAGCTTTAATACACTAAAGCATTTGGCGGAATATGGTCATCATATCACGGTGTGCACCTTTTACTCAAAAGAAAAAGATGACTTAAGCACTTTCCCGCTGGAAATGCAAGTGTATGGAGTGCCGGTTGACTATGCCAATACATTAGGAGGTGGAATGAAAAACCTGATCTCGCCTTTGTCCTACAACATGGAGAAGTACGTGAATCGGCAGATGAGAGAATTGGTTTTTTCATTATTATCTGAGCTGAATATCGACATTGTTTACGTGGATCATCTGCATATGGCTTATTACGGGAGGCTTATTAAACAAACCTATCCCCATTTGATAGTGGTGTTGAGACAGCATAATGTGGAAAGCCTGATCATGAAAAGAGTGGCAGAGGAAGAACGAAACCCGATTAAGAAACTGTATTTTCAGATGCAGTATGCAAAGCTTAACGCTTACGAAAGCAGTATTTGTGCTGATTTTGACGAGTGCATTATGATTACGCAGGAAGATTTGAATTTAATGGAAAAAATGAATCATCGTGTTAGATTAAGTTTACTGCCTGCAGGGGTTGATATGAATAAATATGTTCCTCTGGATTACCGGCAAAATGAATGGCCGACGATAACCTTTCTAGGTTCATTGGCTTGGATGCCTAATATTCAAGGGGTTACGTGGTTTATGGAAAACGTGTTTCCATCATTGCTGCGTCAAGTACCCAATATCCAATTTTATATTGTCGGTAAGAATCCTCCGGAAAGCATCGTGAAATATGAATCGCAATATCCAAAGAATGTTCATGTTACCGGTTTTGTCGAAGATGAAAGACCCTACATTGCCGCTTCAGACGTTTTCGTCGTTCCATTAAAAATTGGCGGCGGGATGAGAATTAAAATATTAAATGCGTTGGCGATGAAAAAACCGGTCGTAACTACAAGTATCGGTGCAGAGGGGATACATTTAAAGGAAGGCAGCTTCGAAGTAGCAGACAGCTCTGCAGATATGGAGAAAACAATATTGAAGTTGTTGAACAATAAAGATCTGGCCGGGCAAATGGGGGAATTAGGATATCAGGAAGTGCAAGCCCATTATTCAAATCAGCTCATATTGGAAAAGCATGCCGCTAACCTGGATCATTTCGATTCTCCCGTTCATGATCATAAGATGAATGTGATGTATGTGACTCATTCCAAGAAGAAGGGTGGAGCCGAGCAAAGTCTGATTCATCTTATCAATCATATGGACACAAGCCTGTATAACATTTATTTGCTTTGTCCGCAGGATACCGAATATGTAGATGAAATTAAAACTCCTCATAAACGGCTGCATATGGAATTGGGGAGCATCAAAAAAAACATTGCAGCTTATATTCAACGAAATATGGCAATCATTCATTTGGTCAGGAAGCACAACATTCATATTGTTCATGCCAATGGTTGGAGAGCTCCATGGTATGTACTATTTGCCAAATACTTCACAAAAGCGAAAACCATTTGGCATCATAGAGATGCAATGGAATCCAAATTTTATACATGGCTGCTCCCCCATTTTTTCGATCAAGTCATTTGTATATCGGATTTCGTAAAAAGCACGATAAAAGTAAAGAGAAAGTGTGCTGTTGTATATAACGGAATTGAGCAAAAAAATGATGCAAGCTTAGAGAAGCAAAGAAAATTTAAAGAAGATGGTATATTAGTCATTGGAGTAATTGGGAGAATCGTTGAGTGGAAAAGATATGACTATATCATCAAGGCGCTCTCCATATTTACCCGAAAATTCAACATCACCAATTGGAAGCTTAACATTTATGGCGATACGGCCGTAGATGGGTCCGATGTTTATTTACAGCAGCTGAAAGATCTGGTAGCAGAATTAGGGCTTGAATACAACATTAATTTTAAAGGTCATACCCGTACACCGATTAAAGCTATGGGTGAATGTGATGTGACGATTAATTTCTCGGATAAAGAGCCATTCGGTCGAGTCATCATAGAGTCATTGCTTGCAAAAACCCCGGTAATCGTTGCGAATTCCGGAGGAGCACACGAAATTATTGCAAGGACTGAAGGAGGTTTTATTTGTCAGGACGGAGATATTGATCATTTGGCACATCAAATTAAAGAAATCTATGATTTAAGCGAGCATCAGTACGAAAGCCTATCTTCAACAGGATATGAAAATGTCAAAAAATTTTTTGATGCAAAAAATAAATCCAGAGATGTTTCACAAATCTATAATCGACTGACCAAGAAAGCTTTCCTGTCGCAGCATATGTAATAGGATATTCAAATCGATGACCAAATGATGATTGCAGACATGAGGCAACCGTCTTAACCATCATTCGTCAGTAAAAAGGAGGTATTATGAAAAAGCGGCTGTTTGTCAGTATTGATTTCCCGCCGGAAGCCGGCGGTATACAAAATTACGTTCATGGCATCATTTCGAATTTAAATCCTGCCGATTCGTTTGTACTGACACACACACACGAAAAGGCAAAAGAATTTGATCATGAACAAACATATAAAATATTTCGTACTTCAATGAAGGGCAATAAGTTTAAAAATGTCCTCGTACTGTTCAAATTAATCATATACTTGATTTATTTAAAGTACAAAATCAAATATGATGAAATCCACTTTGGGAATGTCTATCCCATTGGCCTTGTCGGGCCTATAGCCAAATGGGTATTGCATGTTGATTATTACTGCTATACTCACGGGTTGGACATTTTAAGTTTGAAAAACACCAAAAGAACATATCAATCCTTATTATTTATATTAAGACACTCGAAAAAAATCATTTGCAACAGCAAGTATACGAGTGAAAAAGTGAAGGAGATGGGTTTTTCTAATGAAAATATCGTCATCGTTCAACCAGGAATCCATGAAAAACCAGATGTAAAGCATAATTTAACAGAGATTAAAGACCGCTATGATTTGCATAACAAAAAAGTCATATTAACGGTTTCCAGGTTGGTTGAACGTAAAGGCCATGACGTTGTTCTAAAAGCTCTAAAGACGATATGCAGAGATAATCCTGATATTCGGTATGTCATATGCGGTGACGGTCCTTATAGGAAAACATTGGAAAAAATAGCGAATGACTATGGGTTGAACCAAAGCGTGATATTTACAGGAACCTTGGATAATGATGAGCTTGAAGGCTTATATTTATGCTCGAATATCTTTATCATGCCAAGCAGAGAAATTAAAGAAAATGGCGATGTAGAAGGATTCGGAATCGTATTCCTGGAAGCCAATTATTATGGCCTGCCGGTCATTGGAGGAAACAGCGGCGGAATTCCTGAAGCGGTATTGGATCAAACCACGGGTTTTCTTGTAGATCCGTTGAATGCGGAAGAGATCCGTGTGAAGTTAAAAGAACTGCTGACAAATGAAGCATTGGCAAAACAAATGGGAGAAAACGGAAAAAAATGGGTTGTTGAGAAATGTTTTTGGAAGCACAGAGTGAAAATCATCGAACAGTTAAACTAATGAAATGAATCCAACGGAATAAAGTTGGATTTAATCTAAATAAGATAAGAGGCTGTTAAAATGAAAGTAACTGTGGCCATATGTACCTTTAACCGGGCGGAATATTTGGAAAAAACAATAAACAGTGTGCTGGTACAGTCCTATCCTGATACAGAATACGAAATTCTCATTATCGATAATAATTCCACGGATCATACAGCCCAATTAGTGATGCCCATTGTAGAAAAAGAGCATCATGTCAGGTATGTCCTGGAAGTCAATAAAGGCTTGTCTTATGCCAGAAATCGAGCTATTGCAGAGGCAAAGGGCGAGTTTATTTTATTTTTGGATGATGATGCGACTGCTTGTCAGGATTGGATACGACACATCTTGGATTGCTTTCAAGATGAGAAGGTTGCCTGCGTAGGTGGGAAAATCAATCCGGTTTGGGAAAAGTCCGTTCCAACCTGGCTGCCTGAAAGGTATTACTCTTTGTATACCATACTGGACTACTCGGATAAAGTCACTGAAATGGATCACAATTCCATACCTTTCGGAGCGAATGTTGCGTTTAGAAAAGACGTCCTCAAGAAATATGGCTGCTTTCGAACGGATTTGGGGCGAGTAGGGAATAATTTGCTTTCGGGAGAAGAATCGGAACTGATCCGTAAAATACGGAAGGATTACATCATTATGTATACTCCGTATGCTTTTGTCAATCATACGATCGCTTCTAATCGAATCAATAAAAAGTGGTTTCTCAGAAGATTATACTGGCAGGGCGTAAGCGATGTAATCAGGGTGGAAAAAAAGTTAAAAAGACTCAAGTTTTTCATTGGTTCCAACATTAGAATCGTTTTTTACCTTGTTTACATCCTTTTCAACTTATCAGAGAAGAAGAAAACAATCCATATTTTGGCAAAACTAATGTATAGATTAGGGGTTGTACGTTATACACTGACTTCGGTAATGAAAAGATGAGATCAACCGGAGATAAATAGAAAATGATCAGTTCGGGAGAGTAACAAAAACGGATAGAGGGTGTTTATATGAATATAAGTGTGATAGGTGTAGGTTACGTTGGCCTTGTTTCCGGCGTTTGTTTTTCTGAACTTGGAAACAAGGTGATTTGTGTTGATAAAGACATAACGAAAATAGAGATGCTGAAGCGCGGCGAGGTACCCATTTATGAACCGGGTTTGAAAGAACTTATAGACAAAAACGTAAAAGCCGGACGTCTGTCTTTTACTAATGAATTGTCTGAATCGGTGCAAGCATCGGAGATTATTATCATTGCAGTCGGTACTCCATCATTGCCAAACGGTGAGGCGAATTTACAGTATATAGAGCAGGCAGCAAGAGAAATTGCGCTGGCGATCAACGAATATAAAGTCATCATGACCAAAAGTACGGTTCCTGTAGGAACCAATGAAAAGATCGCACAAATGATATATGAATTGACAGAACATCCGTTTGACGTCGTTTCTGTACCCGAATTCCTCAGAGAAGGATCCGCCATTAAGGACACCTTGTATCCGGATCGCATTATCATTGGAACGGATAGCAAGCCGGCGGAACAAAAAGCGGTGGAACTGCATTCAACTCTCACGGACCAGATTATCGTTACAGATATTCGAAGCGCGGAAATGATCAAATATGCCTCCAACGCCTTCCTCGCAACTAAAATTTCATTTATCAATGAGATAGCAAATATTTGCGAAAAAGTGAACGCCGATGTCACACTTGTTGCCAAAGGAATGGGGCTGGATAAACGTATAGGTCCATCCTTCTTAAATGCCGGGATCGGCTACGGCGGATCATGCTTTCCTAAAGATACGGAAGCATTAATTCAGATTGCCGGAAATGCCAATTATGAATTTAAGTTGTTGAAGTCCGTTGTCGAAGTAAACAAACATCAAAGATTCAATGTCATTAATAAACTTGAAGATCTATTGGGGAACCTTTCTTCCAAAACCATTGGGATTTGGGGATTAGCATTCAAACCCAATACCGATGATGTAAGAGATGCTCCGTCTATTGAAATTGTTGAAACACTAATCAAGAAAGGTTGTATAATCAAAGTTTATGACCCGATCGCAATAAATAACTTTAGAAAAGTTGTCAACCATGAGAACATTGTTTGGTGTGACAGTATAACAGATGCAGCCATCGATTGCCATGGCGTCTGCTTGTTGACCGAATGGAACGAGTTCAAAGAAGTTGACTTGAAAAACATAGAAAAATTGATGAAGCTGCCGGTATTTATTGACGGCAGAAACGTGTATGCCAAGGAACGCATCGAAGAGACCGGATTGAATTATTACTCGATCGGCAGACCTGACGTGAATCAGAGTCATATTGCAGATTTCATCGAAAGAGTAAAATGACGGATTATATTAAGTTCTTGTGGAGTGTGTGATGAGCTTACTATCAAGAAGAACCAAATTTTTTGGGAACGGCATGTTCGGCACCATCGTTCAAACGATGTTTTTCAATGTATTTATTTTGGCGGTTACAGTATTAACTACTGTAATCACAGCAAGAATGCTGGGGGTTGAAGGAAGAGGAGTGTTAGCGGCGGCGTTATTTTGGCCGGGTTTCTTATCCAGTTTAATTAATCTCGGACTGCCCAATTCACTAATCTACCATATGAAAAAGGGCGGCAAAGATAATATACAAACTTATCTGTTATACTCCGTATTTATTCAATTCCCGGCAAGTGTTGTTGTAGGCGGGATCGCCTGGTGGCAGATGCCGGCTTGGATGGCGAAATATCCGCCTGTTATTATTGAATTATCACAATCTTTAATTGTATTTCATATTTTTTTACTGTTGGTAACCAATCTTTTATTGGCGGTTTTTCAGAGTCTCGACAAGTTCAAAATATACAATCTGATTCGGTTTTCCGTTCCTACGTTTAATATTATAGGACTTGTTTTGTTGTGGCAGTTAGGTAAACTTACGGTTTACTCTGCGATTCTCAATAACTTCCTGGTTAGTTTCCTAGTGACTGTATGGGCGATCTACCTAATGATTCGCGAGATCAAAGATAAATGGAAATGGGAATGGGAATGGAACAACTCGCTGCTTGTTCCTTTTACACGTTATGGTCTTAGGGTCTTTATCCTGGAACTGTTGGGAGTACTCTCAGGGCAGCTGGACAAAATCATTATTATTACTCTGCTTACCCCCCGCGAATTCGGCCTGTATTCTGTTGCTTTTACGTTATCCCGAGTATTTAACGTATTGCAAACCGCGGTCAGCAATGTCATATTTCCGAAAGTGACAGGACTGGATCAATCCGATATTGTTACCAAAGTGAGCAGGGGCTTCCGGATCTCAATGATCATCATGGGCATGATTATCATTCCTTTTATTTTATTGGGGCCCTTTCTGATTCAGCTGTTTCTCGGAAAAGATTTTATCAGTTCCAGCTTCATATTTTATCTATTATCCTGGGAGTGTGTGATCGGAGGAGGATCATGGATATTGGCACAGGCTTTTAATGCACTTGGCAGACCAGGATTAATTGTTGTAAGACAAGCCATTGCTTTAATCGTAACGGTAGGCTTGTTTTTTATTCTGGCTCCGATCTGGGGCTTGATTGGAATAAGTATCGCTTTGTTAACCGGAGCGATGATTCGGCTGGCCATAACGTTGGTTTCGTTCCCCATCGTTTTGAAAATTCCCCTTAAACAAGTAATATACAACAAAGATGATTATCAATACTTGAAAAGTGTACTTAATTTAAAGAGGAGGGGACTTGTATGAATGCCATACACCCTATGCAGGAGATCAAGGAAAAACTCAAACAAATTTTAAAGGTAGTCCCTCCAAAAACAGAAATTTGTTATATTGATTACCCCGTTTATAATAACGTTGGCGATCTGCTGATCATGAAAGGAACAGAGGCGTTTTTTAGGGATAACCAATATAAGGTGAAAGCAAGGTTCAGTTGTATTAATTTTAAAAAAGGGATGTATATTCCCAAGGAGTGGACAATCGTACTTCAAGGCGGAGGCAATCTTGGAGACATGTATTTACAGCATCAGTCATTAAGGGAATATATTATCGACAATTATCCGGAGCACCGTATTGTCATCCTGCCCCAAACGATTTATTTCAAAAGCGAAAATGAATTCAATAAAACAGCAGTCATATTCAATAGGCATAAGGATTTGCATGTTTTTGTAAGAGACGCAAACAACTATGAAATGGCAAAGAAAAAGTTTCATAAGTGTTTCGTGTATTTATGTCCTGATATGGCCCATCACTTGTGGCCAATGAAACCAACCGGCAAGGCGGAAAAGGAAGAGCTTCATTTTCTGAGAACCGATATTGAAATCAATCATTCGTATCAAAAGGATGTAAGTTCTACACATGACCAAAAGGATTGGTCAACATTATTGACGCCACTCGATAGAAAAATAACAAGAATGTTTATGAAGTTGCATAAAATGGATCGTGCTGTTGGCAATATACTTCCCGTACAACCGTTTTGGTATAAATACGCTGATTATCTGGTGAGTAAATCGGTCAAGTTTTTTAGTACGTACCATAAAGTGAGAACTTCCAGGCTTCATGGACATATATTAGCATGTCTTTTGGATAAGGAAAATATATTGTTAGATAATTCTTATGGTAAGAATTCGAACTATTATCTAACCTGGACCTATAAATATCCATCGGCGAAATTGGATGGAGAAATAAATATGCAGCAGCAGGAGTCCGTTGCTCCATGACTCATGACATAACGAAGACATTGTTCGACATAGAAAAGGAAGCAGCTTTTTTGTGCAAGCCCAGTTTTTATTTATATTGTTTAAAATCAGAGGAGTGGATTCTATGAAACTTGTATTATTATCCGGAGGTTCAGGCAAACGCCTTTGGCCATTATCCAACGATTCCAGATCGAAGCAATTCCTTAAAGTGCTGAAAAATTCAAACCAGGAATTGGAATCCATGGTGCAAAGGGTTTGGGGGCAGATATCCGCCGCCGGACTTTCGAACCAGTCGTACATCATAACCGGTCTGGGACAAGTAGAAATGATTTACAGCCAACTGGGCCACGAGGTGAATGTCGTATGTGAACCGAACCGCCGCGATACTTTTCCCGCAATCGCCTTAATGTCCACCTATCTTTATTCTATTGTTGGTGTAAGTTTGCAGGAGGTCATTACGGTTTTGCCTGTCGATCCTTACGTAGAAGATCACTTTTTCCACAAAGTAAAGGAGTTGGAATCGATCGTCCATGATTCAGGCGCGGATATAGCACTTATGGGCGTAAAGCCTACGTATCCTTCCGAAAAGTATGGGTATATCGTTCCGGATAAATCGCAAAATGAAGTCTTGACACCATACAGGACTGTTGATCATTTTAGAGAAAAACCTCACGAAGACCAAGCCAAACTTTTGATTGAACAAGGTGCGCTTTGGAATTGTGGGGTTTTTGCATTTAGATTAGATTATGTGATCAACATGCTGATACAGAGAGGGCTGCCGATTCAATATGAAGAGCTGGTGAAGCATTATGATGCTCTTCCGAAACTAAGCTTTGATTATGAAGTAGTGGAGAAGGCTAAACACATTGTTGTGGCGCCGTATGACGGTTTCTGGAAGGATCTTGGAACCTGGAATACATTAACGGAAGAGATTGAAACACAGCAAATAGGAAGCGGGATAATCAGTGCGGATTCAAAGAACACACATCTGATTAATGAGTTGGAAATACCGGTAACGATCATAGGTTGTTCCAATTTGGTTGTCGCTGTTAGTCCGGACGGCATATTGGTTTCAGATAAATCGGCTAGCGCCAAAATAAAAGAAATTATGAAGGATATTGAGCAAAGACCTATGTTCGAAGAAAGGCGTTGGGGTTGGTATAGAGTATTAGATTACACGAAAAAAGACGGTAAAGAAGTGTTAACCAAACGGATCGGAGTACATGCGGGGAAAAACTTGAGCTACCAGCTCCATCTGAAGCGAAGTGAAGCATGGACGATCATATCGGGTGAAGGCGAACTTGTGCTTAATGATAAATTGATTCATGTAGCCGCGGGAGATGTAATTCAAATCCCGGTACGGGCAAGACACAGTATAAGGGCCATTACGGATCTGGAAATCATTGAAGTACAGAGCGGCAACGAGCTGGTAGAAGAGGACATCGTCCGGTTATATATGAATTGGGCAGATATTGAAAGACAGTGTGTGAAAATGAGCTAATTTCCGCAGCTTATGAAGCCGTTCAGTCAGTGAATTCAATGAAAAGGATGCGTAACGTTTGAGAATGAAAAGACGCAGAAGGAGCGTGTCCTTCTGGAACCATTGGATTCCGCTCCTCTGTTGGATGACGGTAATTTTCCTGATGTCGGCCCAGCCCCATGAAAAGCAGGATCTGAAACCATGGCTTCAAAATAGTAAGGCAGAACAAGTCGTGAAAGAGCGTTTTTCAGGAGTACAGCTGAACTATGGCGGGAAAGAGATCAGTGTGCATAAGAATGGGGCTGCCGCGTTTATGGAGTTTTTCATTCGAAAGCTGGCTCATATCATGGAATATATGGTCTTAGGTTTTCTTGTATTCCGATTGTCGGCAAGAATAATACACAGGAAGGCGAAAGTACACATGGTTCTTTCCCTTCTTTTTTGCGGGATATACGCGGGTTTGGATGAGATGCATCAGATCTATACGGCCGGCAGGACGCCGATGATATCGGATGTTATCCTGGATACTTGCGGGGCTGCCTTTGGAATCATGACTTATTATTTATGCAAACAAATGATAGAAAGAAGTGGTGATACGGTTTGAGTGGAATTCTAAAACGACCGTCGCGTTGGTTTAAATGGAGTTTGCTGATCTTATTGGCAATCGCCCTTGGTTTCATGATTTACATTAGCTACATGTACTGGATGATTCGTTCAACAACGATTGAAGATATAGTGCAGCGTCAGCATGTGCAAGAGGACAACGGTAAATTGAAGGAACCGGAAAGCACATCTCCTATATTGGGGAATACGCTGGAAAAAGCCAATGAATTCGCCAATAAACCGATCAGCAAGCAGGATGCGATGGATGCAGCGGCGATTCTGTTAAATTCGGGCTTGTCCATGCGGGATATTTATTTCTTGCTTGGCCAGGCTACCGATAAGCTGAACAATGAGGAAAAACAACATATACGGGATTTACTGCTTCAAAAACTCAGTCAACAGGAAATAGATGCCTTGAAAGCTATCACCGGCAAATATGGTAAAAACCTCATTATTTTGGACCCCAACTATCCTATTGAATTAGTGGGCGTTTATGATGAGGAAGAGCGCAAGAAGATTAAAAAGGAGCTTGAAGCACGTAAGAAACAGCAGAGCAGTACGGAAGAGCCGCCGACCCAATCCACCTCTGCTCCCCCTGAGGCTGCTCCTTCCGCTCCTTCTGCAAACCAGCGGGATCCTAAATCAGGAATTACGGCAGAAATCGAGAACAAATATAGAGCAGAGCTGGAGAAGCTCAAGAATACATGCCAGGCTGAAGCTAACGGGATCGTAAATGAAATTTCGGCAGCTATGGGTGATCAGGAGCAATTGGATAATGATGCACTTCAAACAATCAAGGACAAATATTTCAAAAAAATAGCTGATGCGGAGAAACGGTGCAGCGGGCAAGTCGATCGTATTATTCAGAACGCAAAACAAGAACTGCGCGATGCCGGTTTAAACGATACCGGACCGAACGCGTGGAAGCAGGAGTATGAATCGCTCAAAAGCCAAGCACAATCCAAGGCGCTAAGTCGATTGCAAAACAGTTGACTAAAATCAATGGATACTAATTTATCTAATTTAAAGGTGATATTATGATTGGAAAGCGTATACAAAAACTGAGGCAGAAAAAGCGTTTGTCACTCTCGGAACTTGCGAGCCGGGCTGGAGTGGCCAAATCGTATTTGAGCTCCATCGAAAGAAATATTCAACATAATCCTTCCATCGAGTTTTTACACAAAATTGCTGTAGTTCTTAGTGTAGATATTCATAACCTTATTAGAGAAGAAGGACAGTGTGAGGTCGAATATCTGGAGAAGGAATGGGTTCAATTGGTTAGGGAGGTACGGGCCTCCGGCTTAAGTATTGACGAGGTCAGGAGCTGTTTGAGCCAATATAACAGTCATGCTTAGGCGGTCTAGTTGGTATAAGGGGCTTTATAAAAAGTGCAAAGTAACTTCGCTTCGGACAAGAAAACGAGCATTGACTCCAGTCTGCCCCATCCCCTTGGAGATATAATAGGTTCCGTATGGCCCTCGATGCAGCCCCTTATAAATTCCCATAGCAGGCAGCTTTCCCATTGGTCGAAGCCGATAAAAGAAAGGGATATTCAATTGCTTGCCGTGGAGATGCCCCGCCATAAGATAATCAAACCGCTCCCTCATCTCGAGTACAATATTAGGGTCATGGGTAATCACAATGCGCGGGCGGCCGGTGTTTGTTCCATGAAAGGATTCGCCGATACGACTTTTGCCGCTGTCGTAGTCGTCGATCCCGATGAGTTCAAACCCGGGAAGCCGAACCGATTCATTACGCAGAAGATGGATTCCGCTTTGCTGAAGCAGCTTGATGAGTTTGCTCACTTTCCGCTGTTGATAATCGTGATTTCCGAGCACGCCAAAGGCAGGGATGCCGCTTGCTTGGAACACGTTCAGATAACGCTTCAATAAAGGAAGGTACGCTTCCAGCTTTGTATAATCTCCCGTAAGGAACAGATAGTCCGGCCGCTCCTGTTGTATGACCCTTCTTAATTGCTCGGGACGAATCCGAAGCCGTTCTATATGCATATCGCTGATTTGTAATATTTTTATGTTTAATCCCAGCGAGTGTCTGACTTTCTCCACCTTCAACCATTGAGTCGGAAAAATAAACAGCAGATAACAAGCGGCAATGGCAAGGATGATCCCCCATAAAATCGACAAACGTCTCGTTTCTCCCTTCATGCACCATTTAGTATCATATTACTATAATTCCAACGGATTAGATACATAATGTTTCGGCTTTATGAAGAAATGCCAGCCTATGATAGTCAAAATGATTTAATTTATAAATCTTTTTTTTCTACCGACATCCTTCGAGTTACTTTTTAGTATAAAGCTGGTAAGGTTACCTCTGTAAACCTATATCGGAGGTATGCGGAATTGAACTTTTTCAAATGGTCCATCGTAGTGCTGTTGTTCGTGGCAAATATCGCGGTTATCGTGTTTGGGAAAAAGCATTTTGAGAATCAAGCTTCTGCGGCTGGCGGCTACGTGCAGACCGACACAGCCAGTGTTCAACAGACGGTTTATGAAGATTCTATTAATCGGGTGGTCAAATAATGAATAATAAAATTGAAATTGACGTTCAGAAAATACTGGTATCCTTAAATTTGGGTACAAGGTTGCCTTATCTGGTAAGTGGAGATTATATAAATCATCTGATAGAATCCGATCTGAAAACCCAGCCGTCGCAGACTCTTAGTAAATCTCGCCGCTTTATAGATGAAATACAGACTTGACGGTTGTGAACAAAAACAAAAGTGCACTCATCCGGTGCACTCTTTTAACAATTCGGATTTTAGAAAAAGGATAAACCTCATTGCATTTTCATTGGACAAGATCTCCCCTTCATGGGTGAAAGAAAATCGTTCCAATATTTCATTTTCCGGGAGATGCAAGCAATTCACTAATTCCTGTACATCCTGATCAATTAGGTCCTTTACATCATGTTTCATTAGGTTCTTCATGTTCCAACCCCTTCCCATTAGTCCCACATCATTCCAACGGAAGCCGGTTTTCGGCAACTGGCTGGCATGTTGAAGCGAATAGCTCAAGGTAGCCCCTATAGCTTTGCGTCACCATTTTTCAATGGTTTTGCCAATTATCTCGTTTTATGGTGGTTGTGAACCTATCATATACGAATTTACATTTTGGGACAATATGAATTTGTTATATCTTGGTTAAATTTGAATAAAAATTTAAGTCTTTTGTACCCATTATATGATCTCCAAAGCGTACGGTCTGCGATGAAATCCTATGATTCGTTATAGATTAAGATAAGAGCCCCCCTTCTTTGATACTAAATGTTTCTTTTTATATGCTATTTTAGTGAAAATCTACCATTAAACTATTGATAAAATCGACTAAATTGGCTAAAATTATGTTACAAATTGTATCTAAACCGGGAAGGTAGATGTATCATGCCGCCAAGAATTGTGAAAAAAGTACCAAGGGAAAGAAAGATGACGATAGTCGAGTACCCAGAGAAGATTACTTTTCCGGTCTTACAGAAACCTGACAAAGACCTCAGCCCTTTCTTTGAAGGAACGGAGAATGGAATGGACTTTGTATGCGGTTCATGTAATCATGTATTGATTAAGAATGTTAGAATTGTATCTCTTCCTATTTTAGCCGTATACCGGTGCCCCCAATGTGAACAATTAAATACCCTTTAGCCCTTATTGCCATAAACCAGCGGGAAATACTCTATTTCTTCGTACATCGGATTCTGGTGCAAATGGCTCCGGTACAAGACCACTTTTTGTACCTGCCATGCATGCAGGGAGGCATCGGGATTTGCGGACTCGGCTGTCCATGGATCCGACGGGAATTTAGTTTTTCCATTATATCTTCGTGCCAGAGTGATATGAGGGCTGTAAGGGCGCTTTTCACGCTCAAATTCCGCCTGGAGCGCTGCGTGCTCGACTCCGGCCTGCAGAGCAAACAGACGCTGCAGATCGCCTCCAACTCCTGCCCAGAGGATGCCGGGGGAAGCGGGACGGCCGAAAGTCCCCCATCCTTTTAGACGCAGGTCAAAAGCAGGGAAAGACGAGGTAAGTGCGGTTAAGCTTTGCACGATTTGACGGCGGGCTGTCGCTGAGGCTGCTCCCAAAAATTTCAATGTGATATGCAGATCTTGGGGATGGACCCACTTTTGAAAAGCATACGGTTTCTTCATGACGTCCATGTTCTCTTTCAGGACGGTTCGTATTTCGTCAGGAATAGGGATGGCGACAAACCAACGCGGTTCGATCATAGGGGATACACCTCTTTTTTTGTCGTTTGTTACTATTTTATAACCTTATGCTTTGCAAAGTAGGGCAATCTGATGAATCCTGTAAACAAATACTTGATGAAGCGTGACGAACTTTGCTATCATAGCGTATATCCTATGAAAAAGCGAAGGTGTGAAATCAGTGACTAAGCGCGCATACAATTTCAATGCGGGACCCGCGGCGCTGCCTTTGGAAGTGCTTCAGAAGGCGCAGGAAGAACTAGTGGAATACCAGGGAATCGGTATGTCCATTATGGAAATTTCCCACCGCAGCTCTCAGTACGAACAGTTAAATGCGGAAACACAAAGCCTGCTTAAGGAATTGTTTGCGATCCCGGACGGCTACAAGGTTTTGTTTATGCAGGGCGGGGCAAGCACGCAGTTTGCTGCGATTCCGATGAATTTCTTGAAAGCCGGCCAAGTGGGCGGCTATGTTCATACCGGGTCTTGGGCGGATAAAGCGCTCAAGGAAGCGAAGCTGTTCGGTGAAACGAAGATCGTGGCCAGCTCGGAAGCCGACAAGTTTACCCGTATTCCGGATGTAAGTCAATTGGCACTGGATCCCGGCACGGCTTACCTGCACATTACTTCGAATGAAACGATCGAAGGCGCCCAGTATCAGCAGTATCCGGATACCGGCAGCGTTCCGCTCATCGGCGATATGTCGAGCGACATTCTTTGCCGTCCTGTCGATGTTTCCAAATTCGCCATGATTTATGCAGGTGCGCAAAAAAATCTGGGGCCATCGGGCGTGACGGTCGTCATTTTGCGGGAAGACATGCTTCAGGATACGCCTAAAAATATCCCGACGATGCTGCGGTATGAAACACATGTGAAGAATAATTCCTTATACAATACTCCGCCGGTATACTCGGTATACATGGTGAATCTGGTGCTGAAGTGGATCAGGGACAACGGCGGATTGACCGCGATGGAAAAGCGCAATCGTGAGAAGACGAGCCTCATCTACAAAGCGATTGACCAAAGCGGCGGTTTCTACCGCGGCGTAGTAGATCCTGGCAGCCGCTCTATCATGAACATCACCTTCCGTCTGAAAGACGATGAGCTGGAGAAGCAGTTTATTAAAGAGTCGGAGCAGCACGGCTTCGTTGGACTCAAGGGACACCGCAGCGTTGGCGGACTGCGTGCATCGACATACAATGCCGTTCCTTATGAGGCCTGCAAGGCGCTGGCAGAATTTATGGTTGATTTTCAAAAACGCAACGGATAAGAACATTCGCTTAAAAATGCCGGAGAAAGAGCTTCCCGGCATTTTTTATCATCACTTCCGATACTAATTGTATCGATGCTCTTAAAGGCAATAAGCTGCCTCAAAATAAATATTTATTAAAAATTCACAATAAATGGTGGAAAAAAAAGCGAGAATATGATACATTTTGTATCATATAGATACATAGATAAGCTTTGGATGGAGGAGGATTTGATATTTTGGGGTATAAAAGCCGCTTATGGAAACGTACTTTTTTGATGTCTGCCCTAGTGAGTATGGTTGCAACTGCCGAGGTTAGTGCCAATGTAGCTTTTAGTGATTTGAATGAATCCTATGCAGCAGCAGAAATTTCGCGTTTGGCAGAGGCGGGATTCCTCAACGGTTATGAAGACGGAACATTCCGGCCAGCCCAAGCTGTAACCCGCGCCGATCTCGCCAAAATTCTCGTTCTATCCTTAAAGCTTGCCGAAGATCCGGAGGCGGCGTCAGAGTTTGAAGATGTTCCGGAGGATGCCTGGTATAGAGGTTACGTAGGAGCATTGGCGAAATCAGGAATTACGAGAGGGACCTCACAAGCAGCGTTCTCTCCGAATGAACCCGTGACCAGAGAACAAATAGCCGGTTTTTTTATACGTGCGTTTGGTCTGGAAGACAAAGCCGGCAAGCTGGCTCTTGAGGTGCCCTTTACGGATATAGATCAGGTGTCGGATTGGGCAAAACCTTATGTTGCTTTGGCTTATCATATAGGCTTCATTCAGGGGATCGCTAATGCGGACGGGACTCTGAGATTTGCTCCGGGCGAACATACGCAAAGACAAGCGCTGGCCCGATTGGCTTTCGAGTTTAATTTTAACCGCGATTCCTTCATAGAGGCTGCCAACCGCATCGCGAAGGAGCCTTCCGGTCCTGCCGGATCGGGTACGGGAGCGCCGAAGACACCACCTGGTTCAAGTGCAGGCGGAGGTACAGGCTCAACCACCGCGCCTGGAAGCATTGCTGTTCAACAATTGACCGCAATCGATCAAACCACGGTGGAAGTTACATTCAACCTTGCCGTCAGTACAGTAAGCAGCAGCGATTTTGCCTTTGATAACGGGCTGACTGTACAGAACGCTTCGCTGAAAGAGGGAAGCGGGGGCAAGGTCATCGTACTCACGACGTCCACCCAGACGCGAGGGACTGTTTATACATTAAGTTATAAGGGTCGGGATTCCGGTGTAACCGTAACCGGAGCGCTGCCGGTCCGGGAGATTCAAGCGGCGGTAGATGCCATTGAGGCTCTGCCTTCCGTGGATCAGCTCACCTTGAGTCATAAACAGGCGGTAACAGAGGCTCGGGAAAAAGTAGAAGCGGCCAAATCCAAAGGCGCTGTCGATACGGATTTCGCTAATTTGAACCTTTTGCAAGAGGCCGAAGCCAAAATAACTGATCTGGAGTCGTCGGGTTCCCAGCCTGAAAGCGGGCAGTGGATTCAGTCCGCATTTGCAAATATCGGCGGACAGCGTATTGCTGCCGAGATTGGAGAAGACAACGTGATTTCGTTTACGTTACCAGGCTCGATTGCAGATTCGGATCGTTTTACCGGTTTTTCCATTCAGGCTTCCCCTGATGTCCAGTCGATCTCCGTTACCGCCATGGGAATGACGAAGAGCATTGCATTTGATCAAGGTACCGTCCATATTGATGTAAGCCAAATATTGGGAGGTGCCGATCCGCAGGGCGACGGCGTATCGGTCAGCACGCTAAGGTCGCTGGCGGGAGGAACGGCGTTGAGTATTCCGGCCACCGTCACCCTTCAATCCGGCGGGACAAAACAACTGACACTTGTATTTAACCCATAGTGTTTTGTATTGAAAGCTTTTATAAAAATCTAAATCAAGAAAATGGAGGAATGCCGCTTGTATTCCATGAATATCAAAACGGTTCGTTATCATCTGTCCGTCCTCTTAATCGTTGCTTTGTTAATTTCGCTGTTCAGTGTAAGCACCGCAAATTCCGCAGAGACGGAAGCTCCCGACTCGGCAGCCGGAACGGCCGCGGAGAATTCGCATCCTTTCTCCGATATTGCCGATTCCTATGCCGCACAAGAAATCCGGTCCTTAGTGCAGGACGGGATCCTCTCGGGCTACGAAGACGGCACCTTCAAACCCCGTGAAACGATGACACGGGCACATCTTGCCAAAGTCCTGGTGCTTGCTTTGGGACTGGAAGAAGACGGGGCGTCCGCCGATGTGTTTGCCGATGTTCCCGCAAATTCATGGTTCAAAGGATATGTAGGAGCACTTCTCAATACAAACATTACGAACGGTACATCCCAGACTACGTTTTCACCAGATAGCCCTGTGACCAGAGAGCAATTGGCCGTATTTTTTATCCGCGCATTCAATCTGGAAGCACTGGCGGTGAAGCTGCCTTTTGATGCTTCTCTTTCCGATGTCGGTCAGATTTCGGATTGGGCGAGGCCGCATGTTTCTTTGGCATTCAAAATCGGCTTCCTGAAGGGGATCGATAACGGGGATGGAACACTGCGGTTTAGCCCGCTGGATGCCGCCGACAGGCAAGCTCTGGCGAGATTGGCTTATGAATTTAAATTAAATCAGGCGTTGTATAAGAGCAAAGTCCAGCAGCTGGAAGCGGCGATAGCATTGGCGGCGGCAGTGAAAGCGGCCAATGAGGCCATCGCGGCATTACCCGATGCTTCAGAATTAACGATCGATGATAAAGCGGCCGTGGAAGAGGCCAGGGCTAAAGTTGAGGCGGCGCGGAAGTTGGGGGCAACGGACAAGGACTTTCCAAATCTGAGTAAGCTGGCGGATGCCGAGCAAAAAATTGAAGAACTGGGCAGGCCAAGAGGAGGAGGCATCATTGGCGGTGGCGGCGGCGGTGGTGGCGGTGGAATTATTAGAGATACCGAACCGCCGGTCATTATTTCGGGATCTGTCAAGATCGGTGAAGCGTCCGTCCCTCTCGTCATCGGAACGAATAATGAGGTCACATTCAATGTGGATCACGCTTTGAACAATGCGGATATGATAACCGATTTTACGATTGTTGCTTCATCGGACACAGACAAATTAATCGTTACGTCATCCGGTGTGAGCAGAACGGTAACGTTCCAGAACGGGACTGCTCATGTGAGCGTAGCCGATCTGCTTGGCCCTGATTTTGACCGGCAGGGTGACGGTGTTTCCGTCGGCACATTGAGAAGGCATCTTTTCGAAGGAAACCTCGAATTGACAGGAGAGTTGACCGATAAGACAGGCAATAAATCCACAGTCAAGTTGAAAATCGTCAAACCTGCGAGTGCACCGGTTCCGGAAATCACCTCTGCATCCGCCGTTATTGGGGGCAAAGCGTTTTCGATTCACACGAATGTGCCCAATTACATTGCCTTCATTATAGACGATGCTTTGCAGGATACAGACATGTTCACCAGCCTGACGGTCGCAGCTTCCAGTGGCGCCGAAGCTCTAACGTTTTCCGAAAGCGGGCAATCCAGAACAATATCCTTTGCCAGCGGTACCCAACAAACGGTGAAGGTCGCAACATTGCTCGGCCCCGCATTGGATCCGCAGGGCGATGGCGTATCTGTCAAAAAGCTAAGAGAGCTGCTTCAAAATGGAAACATTACGGTGCGCGGGGTATTGAGCGATACGAATGGAAAACAATCTCCCGTCATTTTAACCATCATCAAGGGGAATAATGACTCGGTGCCTACGTTAATAGGCGCTGCCGCTGTCATCGATGGGAATGCCGAACCGGCAGTCATCACATCCGGGAATACCATTACATTCACATTGAGCAAATCCCTGGATGATTCCCAGATGCTGGAGAGTCTGCTGATCCATGCTTCAAGCAATGCCGACACGCTTGCGATAACGGAAGCCGGAATTACCAAAAGGATTCACTTTTCAAACGGTACAGCTCAGGCGACAATAAAAGAGCTGCTCGGCACCGCCTTTGATCCTCAAGGCGATGGTGTTTCCGTCGGGAAATTAAGAAGTGCGCTGGAGAGCGGAAACATCACCGTTTCGGGAACCCTGACGAATTACACGGGGGTTGCCAATAATGTGACGATCAATGTCATTGTGGAATAGGTGACCCGGATCAGAATAAAGAAAAGAGCACCGGCCGATAAGGGCGATGCTCTTTTTTGCTTTTAGGCCAAAGATTCTTTGGCAGCAGGCTCTATCAATTTGTATCCGACGTTGCGAATGGTTACAATATATTCGGGGTTGCGCGCTTGATTTTCGATTTTGTCGCGCAGATGGCTGATGTGGACATCGACGATGCGCGTATCCCCCAGGAAATGATAATCCCAAACGCCGTGAAGCAGCTGCTGCCGGCTGAGTACTTTGCCGCGGTGCTTGCAAAGGAACAGGAGCAGGTCGAATTCTTTGGGCGTGAGTTCAATGAATTCGTCTCTTACTTTCACCTCACGCTGCTCCGGAAGGATCTCGATTTCTCCGATGGTGACCGGGGTATCTTCCCCTGCGGACGGGAGCAATTGGGAGCGGCGCAATATGGCCTGGATACGCGAGATCAGCTCCTGCGGGCTGAAGGGCTTGGTCATGTAGTCATCCGCACCGTTGTCGAGTCCTGCAATTTTGTCGGAAAGATCATGCATGGCGGTGAGCATAATAATAGGAACCAGGTTATTTTGGGAGCGAAGCCGGCGGCAGACCTGGAAACCGTCCACCTTGGGCAGCATCAGATCAAGAACAATAAGGTCCGGTCGATATTCCTTGATTGCACTGAATACGGATTCTCCATCATAGACACAGTGAACATCATAGCCAACCAATTTAAGGTTGAATTCAATGAGCATCGAAATCGAAGGTTCGTCGTCAACGACAAGAATTTTTTTCTTCAACATTCGAGAGTCTCCTTTTTATGTGCACTTGATATTTGTATTATGGCATCACTGGATCATCCTTGTATTAAGAAAGCGTAAAATGTATGTTAAAATTGACAAAGATCTAGTAGTCTAGTGGTTGACGTTGAAAGAGGAGTGGACTCAAGACAAATGGCATTTCATATCGTATTGGTTGAACCCGAAATACCCGCAAACACCGGCAATATCGCCAGAACCTGCGCTGCTACGGGAACCTGGCTTCATCTGGTCAGGCCGCTGGGATTTAATACGGATGACAGAACGTTAAAACGTGCGGGTCTGGATTACTGGCACGCGGTGAATATCGAATATCATGATTCATTCCAGGAAGTGAAGGATAAGTACAAAGATTCACGCTTTTTCTTTGCAACGACCAAAGCGGACAAGCTGTATACGGAGTTTTCATTTCAGGATGGAGACTTTTTGGTATTCGGCAAAGAGACGAAGGGGCTGCCCGCCGAGATTTTGGAGCAGCATCCAACGGCACTGATGAGGATGCCTATGACAGAAGCGGTTCGTTCGCTGAATTTATCCAATTCTGCGGCCATCATATTATATGAGGGACTGAGGCAAACCGGCTTTCAAGGGTTGAAATGAACAAGACGGAAGGAATTCCCTCATAGGCGTCGAACTGTATAAAGTAAAATAGCAGACAGTTATCGATAAGCGAGGTGACTAGATCATGAAACCGGCAGGTGTTGTTAGAAAAGTCGACCAATTGGGGAGGATCGTGCTGCCGAAGTCTTTGCGTAAACGGTATCAAATGAATGAGGGAGATCCTGTAGAGATTTTGGTTAGCGGAGATCATATCATTCTGGAGAGATACCGTCCGCGCTGCGTCTTTTGCGGATCAATGGAACTGGTGAGCGAATTCAGAGAACGGCATATTTGTGCGGAGTGTCTTGGTGAAATGCAATTATTGAAACAAAATAAAGAATAGAAGAGAGCATCACGTCTCCCGAGAATGATCGGGGCGCGATGCTTTTTTCTTTCGGGTCCATTTACGCAGTTCTTTTTTATTATTGGTTAATTTTTGAATCGCTACCATGCGTTCGATTAAGCCTTCATCATTGGGATAGGAATGCAGACAGCTGCGGATAAACTGGGCGGCCTCCTCAAATTGCTCCAGCTTACAGCAGTAATCCGCGGCCCATATGGCCAGTTTTTCCCAGTCCTGTGCAAACTTCTCCTTTAAGGAGAGAGAAAAAGCGTCAAAGCAGCCCGGCAGAATATGCTGGGTGGCGCGCGGCAGAATCAGCTTGCACATGGCATATTTCAGCATGGAATCCTTCTCCTCCAGGCTCCGGTTCATTTCCTCCATGACATCCGCCAAATCGCATTCAACGGCGCATTTGAAATAAATCGAATCCCGGTCAATGGCTAGACATGGCGGCTCTTCAGGGCGGGCTTCAAACAGCTTCGCAAAATGATTCAGATACACCCTGAGATTGCCAAGCGCTTTTTTGGCGGTCATCTCCGGAAAAAGCATATCGCACAGCTCTTCCCTTGTTGCGGTTTTGCGAAATGCCAGGTAGATCAGGATATTTTTGGCATATCGGGTGTTCCAGCCTTCCCGGATCACCCGGCCGTTCATTTGGACTTCAAAGCCGCCCATGCATTGAATGGATACCTTATTCCGGGCGACAAGCCGGTTATATCCCTCCAGCATAAGCAGCTGCAGGAACCTGTCAGTAAAAACATAAGTATCCGTTCTAATGCTTTTCGGCCTCTGAATAAACTTCATGATCCACTCCACGGTAACCGCCGGCTGATCGAAAAAAACCATATTCGATGAGTCCGGTACAATGAGGAACTTGGAATGATGAAGAAATGAATTATAAAGGCTGGTGAAAGAAGGCGGGAACAGAGGATCCGATTCGCCGGATAATACTAATGCAGGCTTATGAATCCGGCGCAAATGCTCGAGCTTGAATTGACAGGCGATTTCTATATGATTCATATACATTTTAACGGGCAGCCGGGCATAGGATTGAATGATCCGTTTTGCAATCGAGTGGTCTTTATGCTTTACGGTTAAACGCTGAACCATGAATTCTCCCAACTTATCCAATGTTCGAGCTTTTGCCAGCTCCTCCCGCAATTCCTTTTCACTGGCCAACGGAGGCAGCGGCAAAAAAGCCTGAGGCGAGATCAATATCAGACTTTCGATAAGCGTTTCATACCTATCGGCAAAATGAACAGCGATGTTTGCTCCGAATGTGTGACCGACGATCACAAGGTTGTGAAGACCTAAGGCTTGAACCAACGATAATAAATCATCGCAGAGCAATTCTATAGTTGCGGCCTTGCCGCCGTCTTCACTTTGTCCATGGCCTCTCAAATCATAAAGCAGTATGGAGTACTGCTGCCTTAAGATCGGTATAAGATAGTGAAAATAGCTGCTGTCGAGCCCCGTCCCATGAATAAATACAATGGTTGTTGAAGACGTAGATGCAGATTCATAATATTCATAATAAGATTGAATATCGCCGGTTTGTATATAATTCATGCGATGAAAGTCCTCCGACATTCCAAGAAGCAGACTTTAAGAACTGGGACCCGTAATATGATTATAGTAAACTTTCATGTAAAAATAAAAGAATAGTTAATAATCGATAACGAATAACTGGATTTTGTAACTATTTTGTAACGCTAGATTTGGTAAGCTAAACAAGAGGAGGAAATATATCCTATATTTCTTCCAATTTATGAAGAGAGGTCATCATTCGGGATAATTGTTAATAGAAACGGAGTGTTGAAAAGGTGTCGGAATCCAAAAAAATCATCAACATCGATGTTGCTAAAATATTAGATCAATTGGGGATCAGCTCCCAATTTATGCTGAACAATCAATCGAAGCAGCCGGAATGGGCTTGGACTCAGGCACAAACTTTAAAAAAAGTTGAATTTACCAAAGTGCTAAAGTCTGTCAATCATGATCAAACCGGTAATATGAATCCATTGTAGTTTTGACCGCATGAGGGATGTAGTTTAGTAACTAATAGTATGATACAATATGTATCTACAGTCAACTGAAAAAGCGATGGGCATCTGCATCCCGTAAAAAGGATTAAAAAGTAAAAAAATAGCACCAACCCGTGTGGCAACAGGCCGATACTACTTTTTCGATCATAGTCCTTTGGTTTTATCATCATTATAGGCTGCTGTAAGTATTGCGGTGATGAACATCAATAAGATTAGAATCATAATCCAGAACGTGGCTGACATCGCTATTGCACCTCCCATTGCATATTATACCCAACGGTACAAGAAAAGAAAACTTATAAATATGTGAACATCTTTCCTGAAAATCATTTGTATGGAGAAGGAATGGAGATCATGATCGATATACATACGCATATTCTGCCAGGAATCGACGATGGCGCGCAGGATGAGCAGGAAGCCATCCTGATGGCGCGTGCTGCTGTCCAAGAAGGAATCAAGGCCGTCATAGCGACTCCTCACCATGCCAACGGAAGATATGATAATCCCGGGCATGAGATCCAAAAACGCACTCAGGCCCTCAACCTGGCGCTTAGCGAGCACCGGATCGCTTTGGAGGTGCTGCCCGGGCAAGAGGTTCGGATTCACCAAGGCTTACTAGAAGATCTTGAACAAGGAAAAATCATCACATTATCCGGGTCAAAATATCTTTTGTTAGAGCTTCCATCAGGCATGGTCCCCTCCTACACGGAGGAGATGATTCATGAATTGATAGTCCTGGGCATTACCCCCATTATCGCTCATCCGGAGCGGAATGCGGAATTGGCGTCGTCTCCGTCCGTGCTGATGCGGTTATTGGAACGGGGAGCTTTGACCCAGCTGACCTCACATGCCGTCGATGGACGATTCGGGCGCAAGCTGCAAAAGCTGTGCCTGGAATGGTGCAGGCAGGGGATGGTCCATATGATTTCATCCGATGCACATAATATAAACGACAGGCCCTTCGGACTCAAAAACGCCTACGCCGCGATATCTGCTCACTTGAACGATACTTTGGCGGAGGAGCTCAAAGACAACACTGAACGTTTGATCAGCCGGTTGGAGATCCGTACTTTACAGCCGGTATTGCTGAACAGGAAATGGTGGAAGCTATGGTAAAAGGTCATTTGAAAAATAAAAAGTGGGTGGGCAGCTTTCTGAGCCGTCCATTGTCCGAAGGCCTGTTAATGACCTGACCTTCATAAATCAGGCTGGAAGAACCTCCGCCGTCCAGATTGTAAGCATCCTTCACTCCCAAAGAAAGTAGCTTGTCCTGCAGCTCGGGCAGCGTAGCCCCCGAATTCCCTTTCTCATCGTAGCCGTCGGTAACCAGGAACAGCAATTGATCATTCTTAAAATTGCCGACAACCGTCCGCGGCGCACGGGCGGGAGAAGTGAGCCATTGCTGCGGAATGGCCTGTTTATTCCCGTTTTGAAGAAGGATTGGGACAAAGGTCGCCCCGAAGTTTGGATTGAGCTTGTCCAAATCCGCCTGTCTCGTGAATTTGCCCCCGATCAGCTTGCGGTCCTTGCTTAGCCCGATAAATGCCAGGTCTGCAAAGGTTGGCTCGAACCCGTAGACATATTTGCCGTTGTACATCGTCGTGCTGAGCGGATAGCGCCTGCCGCTGCGGCTGTCGTCGGCAAACCCGCCGGCATTGACCCCGGCTGTAGCTCCATAGCGGCTTGCGGCCTCAAGCGTTGTCTCGCTGCCGCCGACCTTATCCTGCCCCAGCACCATTTGCATCGCTTTATCCGATTTTAAATCCACTTTAAGCGCATACGCTTTATAGTTCCGTTCGTTAAAGGAGTACAGCTTTATATCCGCATTGGGGCCTGATGTGGATCGAATCGCATGGCCTCCCAGCTTGAGCCCGATCCTGGCGTCAAAAATGATCCTGGGTCGCTGGGCAGCGAGCTCGGCCGTGCGGGACATACCGGCTGCTTCGGCCGCGCTCTTGGAATAGAGCTCGTAATGCTTCTCGATCGTCGACCGGGTCAAAGCGGCGGCCTCGATCGCTTGGTCCAGTTGGCTTACGGCCGTCTGCACGCTATCCGGCATCGTCCATCCGTTGGCGGCAATGTGTTCCTGCTCAGGAAGCGCAACGGACATGGGGGCGAACAGCAGGAATATCATGATTCCGGTAAAAGGCGCGCAAACCAGCAGCATCAACCGGTTTATTTGCCGTATCGTGTCCATCATGGCGAATCACCTTCCTTGCTACTTCAACGCGTCAAGCTGTTTCTTCAGCTCATCGAGTTTCTGCCGTACATCGGCTAATTGGGTGTAGAGCTGATTGCTGTTGTCGGTCCTGCTGCTTGCACTGTCCTTGGTAAAAGCGAGCAGTTCGTTTACGGAATCGATTTTCGACTGGAGCTTGGCCATATCCGCGGCCAGGCTTTCCTTCAATCCGGCGATTTCCTGCTGGTATTGGCTTTGGATGGCTGCAAGCTGATCACGGGTCTGCTTGGCAATCTCATCTGTCATTTGCACCTTCAGATGGTCGGTATACAGCTTGGCGCCCCAAGCGCCCAAGCCCACCAGTAACGCCCAGGTCAGAAACAGTACGGCATAGGCTTTCTTCTTCGTGTTTACTCTGCCGGAGCGTTCAACCTTTTGAGACGGCTGCGGTTCGAGGGGTGTATTCATGGTTGGTTCACCTTCCTATATTCATTCGGGGACATGCCAACCGCTTTCTTGAATACTTTGCTGAAATATTTCTCGTCGTCGTACCCGACCATCGCGGCTACCTGAGCAATGCGCAGGTTGGGATTCAACAACAGCATCTTGGCTTTGTCGATGCGGATGCCGCTTATATAATCGGAAATGTTGACGTGAAATTCCTGCTTAAACTTGCGGGAGATATATTCCCGGCTCAAGTAAAAATGGTTGGCGATTTCCTGAAGCGTAATATCCTGATGATAATGATGCTGAATATACCTGGCAATGTCAAAAATAACGTTGCTATCCTGCTGCTGCTGGGTGAGCAGCAGGCGGGACATCTCCGTCAGGCTGCGGATAAGCTGCTGCTCCCACAAATCGATGGAGAAGGCCCCCTGTTCGTCCAGCGGGAGAATGAAAGCATAGCCTTCACTCTGGCCGAAGGAAGGAAGACCCTTCCCGAACATCTCGGTAAGCCAACGGTTCCGGGATACATTGTACTCATGCCACCACAGCTCCAACTGCCCGATCGTAATGGAAGACTGTCCGCGAACCGCAGAAGTCCATTCCAGAACCGCTTTGCGGATCTGCTTTTCGCTGCCGCTTTGTACAGCCAGCTTGAAGGCTTCCGCATAGTCCGTAAAGGAAAGCGGCTTGGGCGGCGCCGGCGGGTTCGGGTCAAACGTATAGATGGCTTTGGTCTTGGTCAGCAGGTTCCGGTTTCTCAGCGCAAGACGCGCTTGCGTGTATGCCGCGGATAAACCGGCCGGGAACGGCCTGCGCAAGCTGATGCCGATATCAAGGGTGCTCCCCAAAACGGACCGGATCCCCTGCTGCAATCGTGCAAGCAGCTGCTCCGCGGTGTCCAGCTCCTCATAAAACAAGATCAGAACCTCATTGTCGCTGTTCCAATAGCGGTATGCCACTCCTAGGCGTTTGAGGCCTTCAGCGAGCATTTCATTGCTGATGTTCGTCAAAGAGAAGAAAAGCAATTCCGTATGTTTGCCGAATTTATTTTTCAAAGCGGCGCTGAGCGTATCCACGCTCAAAATCGCCACTTTGCATTCGCGAACGTCCCGGCTTAACCCAAATTCCTCCTGCAGGGCATCCGCCATGCTCTCATACCCCGACGGTTCCGTTATCAGCCCCGACAAGCTTTTCTCCCAGTATACCGGCCGGAGCTGATTCCTTTCGATGTTTCGTTCGGTTTGCCTGGACCGCTCCGCTTCCTCCTCACGGATGCGCGTTACGGCTTTGGCGAGCGCGCCATGAAGCTGCTCGGCATCGATCGGCTTAAGAATGTAGTCGATGCCGCCGTATTTGATGACATGCCGGAGCAGCTCGAAATCGTCATGACCGCTCACGACGATCGTTTTCCCCGCAGGATAGTTCGTTTGAAGCCATTCCATCAGCTCCATGCCGTTTTTGAGCGGCATCATCATATCCGTAAATATAATTTCGGGTTTATGCTCTTCAATTTGTTGGATAGCCTCCACGCCGTCCTGAGCCTCCAGCACGGCGGTAATACCGAAGTTATTCCAGGGCACGAGAAGCTTTATGGCATCGCGCACGTGCTTCTCATCATCTACAATGATGGCTTTCATCCCTTAAGAAGCCTCCTTTGGCAGCGTCGGTATGCGAAGGGTTACCGTAACCCCTGAAGGCTTGTTATGATCGATGATCATTTCCGCTTCATCCTCGTAATAGAGCCTCAAACGGGACATGACATTGATAAGGCCAATGCTTTCTTCTTCCTGCTGATGCCGCGGCCGGGCTTCCAGTCTGCGCCGCAGCTTCTGAAGCGTATCTTCGGTCATGCCTGTTCCTTCATCCTGTACCCGGATTTCCATCAGCCCGTCATCCCCAAGTCGGGCGGCTATCGTCAAGGTTTCCGAAACCGACCGCTGATCGAAGCCGTGTTTAAAGTAATTTTCCACAAGCGGCTGCAAAATCATTTTGGGCACCGGAATATGCATGATGCTTTCATCCGCCTCATAGTTCACCGTCAGTTTCTGTTCAAAACGCTGCATTTGCAGCTCCAGATAAGCTTTCACATGAGAGAGCTCGCTTGCAAACGGGACCACTGTATCGCTGTTCATGCTGTAGCGCATCAGCTTGGCCAGCGAGGAGATCAGCGAATATACCTGAGGAGCGTTGTGCTGCAAAGCCAGCGTTCCGATCGACTGCAGTGAATTATACAAAAAGTGCGGATTGATTTGCGCCTGCAGCGCCTTGAGCTGATTCGTTTTGTTGGCGATTTCGAGCTGATATTCCCGCATAATCAAATTGTTGATTCTTTCCATCATGCTGCGGAAGCGGCCGGCCAGAATAGCAAATTCGTCATTACCTTTGACGTCGATATCGGCGTGCATGTTGCCGGTTTGAATTTTTCCGATCGTTCCGATCAGCCGCTTGATAGGGGTAGTGAACCGGATCGAAATCACCAAGGTGGCGCCAATGACGACGATCATGAATGCAATCAGAATCATCATATTGATTTCCGTTATTTGTCTGGCATTGCTGTTCAGCAGCTCGTTTGGAATCCGTTTGACAAGAATCCAATCATGATAAGGCGAATCCATGCGTTCATAAATGTGAATGCCTTTAAACTCGTCGCTGTTCCACTCGAAGTTTCCGCTCGGCTGATCCAGCTGCTGCAGATGCTTCACCCAGCCGTCCTCAAGCGTTTGGCCCAGCAGCATGGGATCAGGGCCGTAAATGACCGTACCCCCGGAATCGAGAATGAACAACTGCTCTTTTCCTTGTTCGTACAGCTGTTCAGCAATCGACCGGATCATATTCAGATTCACATCGATCGACAGCGTTCCGAATTCCTTCATTGTAACGGCGTTCGTAATAGAGCGGTGCAGGGTAAACACGGGAACGGAGGGCAGCGGATTGAACCCGCTGGATTTGTACGTATGGCTCAGATGCGTCGGCTCCAGGACGGTGTCGGATTTGCCGACTTGAGGCACATATTTCGGCCCGGTTCCTTCGTTGCGGAATATGTTCCCTTGTGAGAACAAAAAAGATTTATTGGAATTGGACAAATATAAATAGGCTTGCTGGATTTCCTTTACCGACATGACGATGGCCTGCATCCCGCGGAAGATTTCCCCCCGGTCCAGGTAATCGACTGCGCCGTTCTCCACCGCACCGTAAAGAGACGTGTCGTTATAAATGGACAAAGAAGCTTGCTGAATGACGTTCAAGTGATTCGTAATATTGGTTTTTCCCTGATAGATTAAGTTGGAATTGGTCTTTATCGTCTCTTCGATCACATTGTGCTTCGTTATAAAATAAGTCATCGCTATTGAGGTGGAGAACGGGATGATGGTCGCGGCAAGCAGGAATACGATCAGCTTGTTCCGGATGCTGTTGCGTATCAAGGCACAGGCTCCTCCCCCAAAGTGTTTGAGCCCTTATTGTAACAGGAGAGATCAATAAATTCCACCTGTTACGTCACCATAATCCATGTTGTTCCCAAGCGGCAGCTTCTATACTAAGGGTATACTTTACCGGCCATCTGCAAATTTTAATTAAAAACTTCTAAATGAGGAAAAAGGGGGCGTTAAGCCATGAAAAAGAATCAGCGCAGGGCTGATCTGCTTCAGCAGCTCGTGTTTGTAGGACCGGCATTATTGTTCTTTTCGGTCATCATCATCATTCCGTTTCTCATGAGCATCTATTACTCATTTACGGAGTGGAACGGCGTCACTTCGGATGTGAAGTGGGCCGGATTTGATAACTTTACTCATATTTTGTTGACGGATAAAGACTTTCACCGGTCATTCTGGTTTACAACCCGGTTTACGATAACGAACGTCATCCTGGCCAACGTTCTCGGTTTCCTGCTGGCTCTTTTGCTGTCACAGGCATTAAAGACCAGAAATGTGCTTCGCACCATCTTTTTTATGCCTAACGTCATCGGGGGCCTGCTGCTTGGCTTTATTTGGCAGTTTATTTTCGTTAAAGGCTTTGCCACGATCGGAGAGCTGACCCAGCTTGCCTTCTTCCAGCTGCCTTGGCTTGGCGATGCGCCTACGGCGTTCTGGGGCTTGATCATCGTCAGCGTTTGGCAAACGGCCGGGTATCTGATGGTTATCTATATCGCGGGTCTGTCCAACGTGCCTAGAGAGCTGACGGAAGCGGCTTACATTGACGGGGCCACCCGCTTTCAAACCCTGCGTCACATTACGCTGCCCATGATTATGCCGGCAGTCACGGTATGTTTGTTCCTGACGATTTCCTGGGCATTCAAAATGTATGACTTGAACGTCTCCTTGACGCAAGGAGGACCATTCAACTCGACCCAATCCGTCGCGCTCAACATCTATGAAGAAGCGTTCCGCAATAACCGTTACGGCCTCGGGACGGCCAAAGCCTTAATTTTCTTTGTTGTCGTGGCGCTGATTACGCTGGTTCAAGTGAGCATCACGAAGAAAAGGGAGGTTGAGGTGTAATGCCATCGGTTAAAAATTACAACAGCCGCACATTTCTGCTGGAAGTGCTCGCCATCTTGTTGGGACTGCTGTTTCTGGCGCCGTTCTACTTCGTTATCGTCAATTCCATGAAGACGTTTGGAGATCTGCTGGTCAACTCGGCCAACCTGCCCAAGTCGATCAACTTTGACAACTATATCAGAGCCTGGGAAATCATGAAATTTCCGAAGGTGTTCATGAACTCCTTGTGGATTACGGTCATCAGCAATGTGGGGCTTGTCATCATCAGCTCCATGGCTGCCTACCGGCTCGTCCGCCGACCGTCCAGGTTCAACAATCTGGTTTTCCTTGCGTTCGTCGCCGCGATGGTCATTCCATTCCAGTCGATCATGATTCCGCTGGTAAGAGTGGCAAGCGAACTTAATCTGATGGACAGCCGGACCGGACTCATTATCTGCTATTTCGGATTCGGCGTATCGCTGAATGTGTTTTTGTATCACGGATTTATTAAATCGATTCCTAAGGAAATCGAGGAATCGGCTACCGTGGACGGATGTACTCCTTACGGTGTATTTTGGAAAATTATTTTTCCGCTGCTGAAGCCGATGAGCGTAACAGTTATTCTATTGAACAGCTTGTGGATTTGGAACGATTTCCTGCTTCCGCTGCTGGTGCTGAACAGCCCTGATCTGCGGACGATCCCTCTGGCCACCTTTGCCTTCTTCGGCCAGTATACGAAGCAGTGGGATCTCGCTTTGGCGGCTTTGGTGCTGGGTGTCATTCCTATCATCCTTTTCTTCTTATCCATGCAAAAATACATTATTGAAGGTATTACGGCAGGCTCGGTAAAAGGCTGATCCACGCGGATCGGGCGCATAATGAAAGCGGTTGTTCAAAATGTTCCACCTTTTCGGTCAATATTCTCAGTGGTCGCCGCCTGGGGCATTTTATACAATAAATTTGCAACTTGGATAAAAAGCAGTAAAAAAGAGGGAGGTTCCCACCATGAAACTTAAAAAGTTTGCCGGCATAAGCCTGGCAGCCGTTATGCTGATGTCGACCGCCGTAGGCTGCGCGAAGCAAGAAGAAGCGCCAAGCCCGGGTACGGACGGAGCTGCGGGAGGCAAGAACGTAACGCTTAAGGTGTTCCAGTTTAAAGTGGAAATCGCAGAGCCGCTCGCCAAGCTGGCCGCAGAATATGAGAAAGAAAATCCGGGCGTAAAAATTCAAATCGACACCGTCGGCGGCGGCGCGGATTACGGCGCAGCGCTGATGGCTAAATTTAACTCCGGCGATAAGCCCGATTTGTTCAACAATGGCGGTTTCTCCGACCTTGACAAGTGGATCGAGCATTTGGAGGATTTGTCCGACCAGCCTTGGGTGAAGGATCTGGTACCGGTGGCCAAGGAGCCTATGACCAAGGACGGCAAGCTGTACGGCCAGCCGCTGAACCTCGAAGGCTACGGCTTCCTGTACAACAAAGACTTGTTCGAGCAAGCGGGTATCACGGAGCTGCCTAAAACGCTGTCCCAGCTCGAAGATGCGGCGAAAAAGCTTCAAGCCAAAGGGATCACTCCTTTTGTGAACGGCTACGGGGAATGGTGGGTGCTCGGCAACCACTTTGTGAACCTGCCTTTCGCGCATCAGCCTGACGTGAACGCCTTTGTGAAAGGTCTTAACGACGGCACAGCGAAAATTCCGGGTAATCCCCAGTTCGAGAATTGGGTGAAGCTGTTTGATCTGCAGCTGCAGTACGGCAACAAAAACCCGCTGCAAACCGACTACAAAACACAAGTGACCGATTTTGCTACAGGCAAGGCGGCAATGACGCAGCAAGGGAACTGGACACAATTGCAGCTGACCCAAACGAACCCGAATCTGAATGTTGGCTTCCTCCCGATGCCGATCAGCGATGATGCGGCTGCAAACGATAAGCTGCCGGTAGGCGTTCCGAACAACTGGGTGATCAACAAAAACTCCCCTAATAAAGAAGAAGCCAAGAAGTTCCTGAACTGGCTGGTGACTTCCGAGATAGGCAAGAAATATATGGTTGAAGAGTTCAAGTTCATCCCGGCCTTTACGAATATTCAAGGCGACGAGAAGATTCTCGGACCTTTGGCGGCCGACATTATAAAATACAGCAAAGAGAACAAAACGCTCAGCTGGAACTGGTTTAAATTCCCTGGAGGCGAAGCTTCCAGCAAGAAATTCGCAGCGACCATGCAAGCTTACGTTGCGAAGCAGAAGACGAAAGACCAAATGCTGACCGAGTTCCAGCAAACCTGGGACAGCTTGAAGAAGTAAAGCATACGGCCTGGCCGCAAGAAGATTGCGCGCCGGGCTTTTTTTTTGCGCGGAAAAGGATATCGGCGCGTATGTAAAAAAAAGGAGGAGGGAAGCTATAGAAAACGGTGAGAAAGGACGAAGACCATGTACGATTGCATCATCGTTGGCGGTGGGATTGCCGGACTGCAGGCCGCCATTCAGCTGGGAAGGTACCGCCATCAGGTGCTTGTCGTCGATAAGGGCCAGGGGAGATCCACGCTTTGCCGCCGCTACCATAACGTGCTCGGATGGCCCGGCGGCGTAGCAGGCACTGAACTAAGGCGTCTGGGGAGAGAGCAGGCGCAGAGACTGGGCGTCAGCTTTCAGCAGGGCGAGGCGGTGGCTGCCGTAAAATCCGGCGATGATATTGAAGTCAGCTTGGCGGACGGCAGAGAATCGGTCAAAGGACGGACACTGCTCATTGCAACGGGGATAACGGACCGCTATCCGCCGCTGCCCGGGCTGGAAGAGATGATGGGGATCAGCGTGTATGTCTGCCCCGATTGCGACGGGTATGAAGTCAGCGGCAAACGGACGATCGTGATGGGAGCGGGGGACCCCGGGGCGGGAATGGCTTTGACGCTTCGCTACTGGACAGACCAGATTATTTTTGTAAATCATGAGAAGACGGCGATCCGACCCGATAAGCTCGACAAGCTGCATGAAGCCAGGATCGATGTGGAGGAAGCGGAGATCGAACAAGTGCTGAGCGGATCCGATGGGGCGGAGGGGTCATTCGGCGGCGTCCGGCTAACGGATGGACGGATTCTGGAAGGGGAGAGGGGGTTTATCGCCTTCGGCGGCAACAAGGTTCATACGGATTGGGCGGTATCGCTGGGGGTGGAACGGCTGGAGAACAAGCATATCGTAACCAATCCCCGCACCAAAATGACGTCCGTGCCCGGCGTATGGGCGGCGGGAGACGTCGGTATTCATTCGGAACAGCTGACGATTGCGATGGGCGAAGGGGCGCAAGCCGCTATCTGGATCCACAAGGAACTGATGAAGCGTGCAGCCGACAAGGCGGCCCGGATACGTGATTAGAGGAAACGGACCTGCATCTTTACGTTCCCTCCGGCTGTGACGCTTCCCTGAACGGCCTTTTTACTTTGCGGAATCGATAGGAACGGGAACCGGAAGGGTCTCCGCAACATGAGCGTAGGTCGTCAAAGCCTCCAGACCAAGCGGTGAAAGGGTGTAGATTCCCCGGTCGACGCGCTGGAACCAACGATAAACATTTTTTTGCAGCATGCCCGCAGCTTGAGGATTGCCTGTCAGGTCGCGAAGCTGCCGCGGACTCAACGGTCCGAATTGCCGGAGCAGGGAGGCCAAATGAATCGATTTTTCGCGATACGCGGTGATGAGTTTGCGCTTTGAGCTCCCGCCGACATTGTAATCGGCTCCGCGCTCACGAAACTCCCGCATCAGCTTGCCCGCGGCGTATTTGTTGTGGCGCGGTCCTTTGGGCTGATCGGCTGCAGCAGCCGTAAGTGCTGCCGGCGGATGGCATTCCACTTCGACTCGGGGCTTGCGGGTTTTGTAGAACTGCACAGTGATCATCCCCACCCCCAGCATGCCGCAAAGCTTGCGCAGCTCGGGCCAGCTGGCGCCATGGGGGGCGCGGCCTTTATTCGGGCGCTCGAATGCAACGTAGACCGAACGGCTGATCCGCAACCGATCAATGGCCTGCAGAAGGAGCGGGATGGAGAAGCTTTTTTTGAGCTCGACGATAAGAGGGGGTTCTTCTTCGCGAACCGCCACCAAATCGCAGTGGCGCACTTCCCCGCGCACCTCGTAGCCAAGCTGCTCCAAATAAGCCTTGACCGGGGCGTACAGTTCGGTTTCGCTTTTAATCGCCATGGTGTTGTTCTCCTTTAAGCTTTCATCGTACGATTATTATACCACAGCCGTACTTTCCGCTCCTTTCCATTCTTATCGTTCCCCTTTGGATAAGCCTTTCGCCTCATTTAAGGTTTTGGCCAATTTTGTCTAAAATTTCGGTCAACTTACTCCCGTTCACTGCATAGTTATTTAATACACTTCAAAATTTTAAAGAAGATGTAAGGAAAGATATCTTAGGTTGCACTGAGCATGTATGGACGTCACCCTGAAGAAGCTTTTCGAAGCGTTTAGTGCCATGCAGCGGAAGAAGTTGAAATCGGTTTTGCACTGCAAAACTCAACCTGTGCTTTTGAAAAAGGTTGCCGCGCAAAACCCGGAGGAGGTTGAATCATGGACTTATTCAAAAAAATCGCCGATTATCGCACGGAAACGGAAAGGCTTGCTTGGGCAGGAACGTTCGCCGAGTATATAGAAAAACTGCGGGAAAATCCGCGGTTGGCAATGACGGCTCATGCGCGAGTGTATGAGATGATTGCCTCCCAAGGCATAGTAGAGGAGAATGGGCGTCGAAAGTATAACTTCTTTGAAAAAGAGATTTTCGGGCTGGACCTGGCGATTGAAAAGCTCGTAGAGGAGTATTTTCATTCTGCCGCCAGACGGCTGGATGTCCGCAAACGGATACTGCTGCTGATGGGTCCGGTGAGCGGCGGAAAGTCCACCATCGTGACCTTGCTCAAAAAAGGTTTGGAACAGTTTTCACGAACCGATGAAGGGGCCGTTTACGCGATCCAGGGCTGCCCGATGCATGAAGAACCGCTTCACTTGATTCCTCATGAGCTGCGGCCTGAGGTGGAAGCGGAGCTTGGGGTCAAAATCGAAGGCAATCTGTGTCCGTCCTGCCAGATCCGTCTTCGCGAAGAGTACGGCGGCCGTATTGAAGATGTGCTGGTTGAACGCGTGCTGATTTCTGAGGAAAACCGGATCGGGATCGGGACATTCAGCCCCTCGGATCCCAAATCCCAGGACATAGCGGATCTGACGGGCAGCATCGACTTTTCGACGATCACCCAATACGGATCGGAATCGGACCCGCGGGCATACCGGTTTGACGGCGAGCTAAACAAGGCAAATCGCGGTCTGATGGAGTTTCAGGAAATGCTCAAGTGCGACGAGAAGTTCCTCTGGAACTTGCTCTCGCTCACCCAGGAGGGCAATTTCAAGGCGGGCCGTTTTGCCCTCATTTCGGCCGACGAACTCATCATTGCGCATACGAATGAATCCGAGTACAAGGCGTTCATCTCCAATAAAAAGAACGAAGCGCTGCAGTCGCGGATGATCGTGATGCCGATCCCTTACAATCTGAAGGTATCGGAGGAAGAAAAAATTTATGCCAAGCTGATTAAGCAAAGTGACATGAAGCACGTGCATATCGCGCCTCATTCCTTTCGCGCGGCGGCGATTTTCTCCATACTTACCCGTCTCAAGGAATCCAAAAAGCAGGGTATGGATCTCGTGAAAAAGATGCGCATGTACGATGGCGAGGAGGTCGAGGGCTACAAGGAAGCGGACTTGAAGGAGATGCAAAACGAATATTTGGAAGAAGGCATGACCGGCATTGATCCGCGCTACGTCATCAACCGGATTTCCAGTGCGCTCATCCGTCATGACTTGGAGTTTATCAATGCGCTGGATGTGCTTCGTGCGCTGAAGGACGGACTTGACCAGCATCCTTCCATCACGAAGGAGGAGCGGGAGAGGTACCTCAATTTTATCTCCATCGCGCGCAAGGAATACGACGAGCTGGCGAAAAAAGAGGTACAGAAGGCGTTCGTCTACTCCTTCGACGAGTCGGCCAAAACGCTCTTCAACAACTATCTGGACAATATAGAAGCTTATTGCAATTGGGCGAAAATCAAGGATCCGCTCACCGGAGAAGAGATGGATCCGGACGAAAGACTGATGCGCTCCATTGAAGAGCAGATCGGGATTTCGGAGAATGCGAAAAAAGCGTTCCGGGAGGAAATTTTGATCCGTATGTCCTCCTACTCGCGCAAAGGAAAACGTTTTGATTACAGCAGCCACGAGCGTCTGCGCGAGGCGATTGAAAAGAAGCTGTTCACCGATCTGAAGGATATCGTCAAAATTACGACGTCTACGAAAACGCCGGACGAAAACCAGCTGAAGCGCATCAATGAAGTGATTAAGCGGCTGGTCGAAGAGCACGGCTATACCACAGCATCGGCCAACGAGCTGCTGCGCTATGTCGGCAGCCTGCTGAACCGGTAAACAAGAGGCGCAGTGAAGGCTCGCAACACGCCGGTACGCCGGAACTCATCATAATGGAACAGCCTCCCGGGGCGATCGGACCCGGGAGGCTGTTTTGGCGTCAGGATTCATGAAAGATCAGCGTTGGAGCCCGTTTTCGGCTCGCTCTGGCTCTATGGGAGAGGATCTGTTTGGAGAGCAGGCATGAAAATTTCCACGGTTGTTCCTTTGCCGAGCTCGCTGTAAATTTTCATTTTTCCCGCATGATTTTCGATAATCTTGTAGGTTACCATGAGGCCGAGCCCCGTCCCTTTTTCCTTGGTGGTGTAGAAGGGCTCACCCAAACGGGTGATCCGGTCCTGCGGGATGCCGCAGCCTTCGTCCGTAAACCGCATGAGAAGATTTCCGTCATCCGTCACTCTCAACTCGACGTGGATGGTTCCGCCTTCTGACATCGAATCGATGGAGTTATTCAATATATTGATAAACACTTGTTTGATCTGATTTTCGTCGCAGTTGATTTTTGGCAGGTTCGGATCCGCATGAACGATAATCTCCACGTTATGAATGATGGCTTGGGAGTTGAGCAGCAGGATGGTGCTGTGGAGGATCGTTTCCGGATCTTTCGGTTGAAACTGAACCGATTGAGGCTTGGCTATGACCAAAAACTCGCTGACGATAAAATTGATCCGTTCCAGTTCATCAAGCATAATGCTGAAGTAATGATCGTATCCGCTTACTTTGTTTTGCATCAGCTGTACGAATCCTTTGAGTGAAGTAAGAGGGTTGCGAATCTCATGAGCCACGCCGGCGGCCAATTGACCGACAATGGAAAGCTTCTCGGAGCGGATAATCATCTCTTCCGCGCGCTTGCGCTCGCTGATGTCCTGGCCGATCATGTAGACGCCTGCAATTTGCTTGCCGACGATGATAGGGAAATTCAAGACGCTGAGTTCAATCCGTTTCCCGTCCTTACCGAGGAACGAAATCTCATAATGCGCAGTGGAACCGTTAAGCGTTTCCTTGAAATATTGCTCCCACCGGGGAAAATGGTCCTTCGGAAGATACGGATGGATCGACTTATGAAGCAGCTCTTTCTCCGTATAGCCTGACACATTGTGCATGGCGGGATTGACGCTGGTGATCAAGCCGTTCAGATTGAAGGAAATGATGGGATCAGGATTATGCTCGAATAACGATTTATACCGCAATTCGCTTTCCTCTAGAGAAATCTCCGCCTTCTTCTTATCATAAAGCGCCTTGATCATGGCATACGAACGGGCAAACCGGTGATCTTCTTCCTGAGCGAGAATCGTTTCAAAGATATCGGCGCCTTCGTCATCCTGAGGAATACCGCGGTCGAGCTCTTTCATCTTGCGAAGCAGGCTTATGATGTTGGTGATATGCTCGCCGTGGATCCATGCAGCGGAAGCGGTCTTGTAACGATTCGAATTATCGGAGCGCAGGGTGACGATTCCCTTGCGGGGCGCATATTCGGTCACATGGTTCATGTTCACCACGTTCATTTGATCGATCAGCCGAAACCCTTCCTCATACAGCATTTCTTCAAAGGCTTCCAGTGAAGAAGCCCAGTAATATGTATCGGATACCGTATGAATGATAAACTCATTATTCCGTATGCATTCTATCTTTACAATTTCATCGGAAGGGATGAGCATAATGTCGGAGCTCTTTTTATTGCGTATGACTGGAATTTTTTGCATAGATTGAAATCACCTACCTGTCGCATTCGATACATTATATCATGGATGCTTGGATAGAAACAAAGTAAGAAACAGGGGATCTAAAAAATTTTATAGGCTTACCGTATCCCTTTAATAGATAATTAATTATATCGTTTACAAATATCATTAGTAAATAAGTAGTAGAAAAATGGCGATATTTGTCGTTTTTATTATCCTAATTGGATACGAAGAACTATGTTTTTGATTTTTTATAGATACAGGCTATAAATTTAATTGCTCCTATATATTGGATTAATAAAGAGCGATCCCGGATAATGGAAATAAAAGGAGAGATGCACATGAAGGAGAATCGAATGGAACAACGATGGGACGCTGAGCATTACGATGAACGGATCGGATTTGTCTCCCGATTGGGTCAGAGCCTGATCGGCCTGCTCCAGCCGAAGCCGGCAGAACGCATACTGGATTTGGGCTGCGGAACGGGTGACCTGACGCATCAGATCAGCCTGAGCGGAGCAGTCGTTACCGGTTTGGACTGCTCGGAGACGATGATAGCTAAAGCGAAGGAAAAATATCCTGAGCTGCGTTTTGTAGAAGCTGACGGGGAAACGTTCCGGTTGGAGGAAGGAGAGGCTCCATATGATGCTGTGTTCTCCAATGCGGCGCTGCACTGGATGCAAAAACCGGACAAAGCCATAGAATCGGTGTGGCTGTCGCTGCGGCCGGGCGGACGTTTTGTCGCCGAGTTCGGCGGATTCGGAAACGTAGGCGCCATTATTCAAGCATTGACCTCGGCGGTAGAGAGCTATGGAGTGCCGGTGGAAAAACGGTATCCTTGGTATTTTCCAAGCATCGGGGAGTATGCTTCTCTTTTGGAGAAGCAGGGCTTTGCCGTTGGTTATGCGGAGCTGTACGACCGGCCCACGCCGCTGGATGGCGGAGAACGGGGTCTGCGCCATTGGCTGGCTGCTTTTGCGGGTACGTTTTTTGCCGGATTGTCCGAAGCCGAGAAGGAAGAAGTGTGCCTCCGGTGTGAAGCCGGCTTGAGGCCAAAGCTGTACGACGGCAAGCAATGGATAGCCGATTACCGCCGGATTCGAATCAAGGCCGTTAAACCTGTCGAACAGGCTGGTTGAGATGGGCCGGCAGTGCAAGTGAGGAAGTACGATGTTCTAACAGCCACACCTTTTTCTCGATATGGGATATTTTTTGCTCAAGGCGATCAAAGTTTGTATGAATATGGGAATAACGTCTTTGGATGGACGCCAGCTCTTCGATAATCGATTGCAATTCGTTATCCATGGGAGGAAGCCCCTTTCCATTCGTAATCTGCTCATAGGGTTCGGGTCTGTTCCTTTTTTTGGGTCCGTTGCGCGGATTCGCGGGATTCTGTGGCATGCTGCCTCTTGTTGGCAGACTTACATTCAGTCAAAATGATATTATGTCTTCATACTATGAAAGGATTCAGGACCTGCATACATGAACAAAGGGCTAGCGGAATTTACAAAACATTGGAAGCTGATTCTCGGCCTGGCGATTCCTTCCATCGTCTCTTTTGCCGCCGGTACGGTTACGGGAACCATCAATCTAATCATGGTGGGGCCGATGGGGGCGCTGGTCATTGCGATTGTCGGTGTTTCGAATATCATTGTGTACAATGCCTGGGCGCTTTGCTCCGGTTTTGGCTTTTCGGTCAATTATTTAGTGGCGCAGAACTACGGGGCCGGGCAGATGGAGCAAGCGGTCAGGCGGACGTATATAGCGCTTTACGTCAGTGCGGGAGCAGCCCTGCTGGTCGTGTTGACGGGCTGGCTGCTGTCGGCGTTTATCCTGAAGCTGATGGGCGGCTCTGCGGAGCTTGTCGCCAACGGTGCCGACTATTTGAAATACCGGTTGTTTGCTATCGCCTGCTTTATAGTCAGCTTTGTGTTCCAAGGCTTTTTCCGCGGCATCGGGGATGCACGGACACCGATGCAGATGTCGCTTCTGGCCAACGGGACCATGATCTTTTTGACCTGCACATTGACTTACGGCAATCTGGGTTTTCCCGAGCTTGGCCTGCGGGGAGCGGGGCTAGCGGTGTTGATCGGGGAAGCGCTTGGCCTCGTCGGCAGCGCGTATGTGTATTTCTTTCGTCTTCATCGCCGCTATGGCACACGCCGCCGGATCGCCGCGGACCGATCGGACATTCGCCTGATCGCAGGCGAAAGCGGGAAGCTTGGCGTGCAGGAGCTCGCCATGAGCGGTGCCATGTTTATATTTACGATGTTTGTCACACGACTGGGAACGGAGGCCTTAGCCGCCAATGAGATCGCCCTGAACGTGATGGCGCTGGGCTATATGCCGGCTTTCGCTTTCGGGGCGACGGCGACGATTCTTGTCGGACAGGAAATCGGCCGCGGCGAGCCTTACCTCGCCAGAAGGCTCGGCACGGATGTGGCCGTGCTCGGCAGCCTGTTTTTGCTCTTGATGGGAATGGCGGAATTTGTCTTCTCCGAAACGGTGGCACGTCTGTATTCGAGCGATCCGGCCGTTTATACGCTTGCCGGCAAGCTGATTATGATTTCAGCCTTCCTGCAGCTATTTGACGGTCTGCTTAACTATTATTCCGGCGCCCTGCGAGGGCTGGGCGACACTTCTTTTCTCGTCCGCGTATCGCTGGTGCTGAACTGGCTGGTGTTCATCCCTTTAGCGTATGGGTTAACGTTTATGGCAGGGCTCGGAAGCGCGGGGGCGTGGTTGTCCCTCTACCTGTTTCTCGGCTTGTTTGCTCTTGTGGTCTGCATACGATTTTATCGAACGGACTGGGATGCGGCACGCCTAAAGTAAATCTTCTGTTCGCAAAATCCCGCGCAGGCGTTGGCTTAACACGGCCTCGCTGCGGGGGGTGGTTTCAACGGACAGGCAGGATTTTTGGCCGATTGGAGCGAATTAACATTTAACCCCAATTGTTAGTTATTAAGAACGAGACGGAGCGCGTTAAGGCAAGAAGGGTGCTGCGAACAAGGCGGGCTTGGATTGGCTCAGAATCGCACCAAATCCGTAATCGAAGCCCGGGAGAGTGAATGGAACAGCATGCCCAGCGAAAGAATGTTTCCCGTATTGACCGCGTTTTTCTTGCTGCTGCTAATTCTGGCCATGGCTCTCTTTTCGGAGGGGAGCCGGTTTTTCTCGTCTTTATCTCATGCGACTGCTGCGGAAAAAGGCGTCCTGGATTTGCGAACCCGGGACTGGAAGCCGAATGAAACCGTGTCCCTGAACGGCGAGTGGGAATTTTATTGGAACCGGCTTGTCCCCCCTGATGAATTTGCAGAAAATGCAAACCCGCTGCCGATGCAGTATTTTTCGATTCCAGGCGCTTGGAATAAAACGGTGACGGGAGGCCAATCCCGCCCGGGTGACGGCTTTGCCACTTACAGGCTTAAGGTTCTTTTGCCGGAGCAGGCCGATGAAATGCTTATGCTCTGGATTCCGGCGATGAATACGTCTTACAGGCTTTGGGTGAACGGACAAGAGGTTGCAGAGGCGGGTCATGTCGGGACGTCGAAGTGGAGTTCCGTGCCCCAGTATATTACGCAAACCGCGGCAGCGCACACGCAGGATTCCCAATTGGATTTGGTGCTCCAGGTATCAAACTTTGACCATCAAAAAGGCGGCGTCCTTAAACCCATCAAACTGGGGTCAATCGATATGATTATGCGCTCCAAAGAGCTGTGCACCGGATTCGACACGCTGCTGATCGGCAGCCTGCTGATCATGGGGTTGTACCATTTGGGGGTGTTCGCCGCTAGAACGAAGGAACAGTCCGTACTGTACTTCGGCCTGTTCTGCCTGTTATTCAGCTTACGGGTGACACTGCTTGGCGAAAGTGTCCTGACCAGAATGTTCCCCGATTTTAATTGGACGCTTTTGCTGAAAATGGAGTATTTGACGGCTGCCTTGGGTATCCCCTTGTTCGCGCTGTTTTTCTCGAAGCTGTATCCGTGCGAAAGCTCCCGGAAGATCGATTTCGCTTTATGCGCACCGATGCTGGCCTACTCTTTATTTGTCGTTATTTCTCCTACAACGGTGTTCACCCCGACACTGATCGTTCTGCAGTTGTTTGTCGCCGCAAGCATTGTTTACTTCATGAGCATCATCACGCTCGCTTTGCTGCATAAACGGGAAGGCAGCGGCATTGTTCTTGTGGCCTGCTCTATTTTTGCCTTGACGATTGTGAATGACATGCTGTACGCGCACGAGCTTGTGCATACGACTGATCAAATGTCGGGGTATGGCCTGCTCATCTTTGTTTTTTCCCAATCCATACTGTTATCGACCAAGCTTTCCCGGGCTTACATCAACGAGGAAAGGCTCTCGGCTGCTCTGACCGAGCTGAACACCGGACTTCACGATAAAATCAAATCGCACACCCTGGCTCTTGAACAGGCGAACGAAGCGTTAAAACGGAAAAATGACGAGCTTTCCCGTTTGGAGAATTCCCGCAGTCATCTGCTCAGCAATATCTCACACGATCTTGGAACGCCGCTTACTACGATCCAATGCTATTTGGAAGCGATTATGGACGGCATGGTGGATACGGAAGATCAGAAAACCCGTTATCTTCAAATCATCCACAGCAAGGTAGTCGGGATGGATCGGCTGATTGAAGACTTGTTTCACCTTTCCCAATTGGAGGCAAGGCAGGTCGCCTTTAAAATGCAGCCGATGCAGACCCGGAGTCTGATAGAACTGCTTTATACAAGATATGAGTTGGATGTACGAAACGCGGGACTTCGTTATACATTGAATATGAAGGGAACGGCTGCCGAACGCGGGATGTTCTCCACGGTTGAGGTGGATTTGGAGCGGCTGCATCAGGTGTTCGGCAATTTGATTCATAATTCCGTCAAGTTTACGCCTGAAGGCGGCTCGATCGATGTGGAGCTGGTTGATGACGGTCAAGGCATGCTGTGCCGAATCAGCGATAGCGGTATCGGAATCCATCTGGAAGACTTGCCCTATATATTCGACCGGTTCTACACGAACAATAAATCGCGCAACGCCAAGACAAGCGGTAAAGGGCTCGGATTATCGATTGCCAAAGAAATCGTTGAGTACCACGGCGGACGTATATGGGTGGAGGGATCGGATCATCAGAAGGGTACCGTCATCTGCTTTTCCATCCCATTGGCGCAAGTGAAAGAGTAACTTGCCGGTTCATCGGCATGCGCCAACCGCGATTTAAATATAGAATGAAGGTGAATAAGGAATGACAGGCCAAACCATAATGGTTGTTGAAGACGACTACGAGATACGCGACGTCATCCGGCTGTATTTGGAGAAAAACAACTATCGAGTGGTGTGCGCGGAGGATGGAGAGAACGCACTTTCCTTGGCTGTGGCAGAGCAGCCGGATCTCATCATTCTCGATGTGCTGCTTCCCGGCCGAAGCGGGTTTGAGGTTTGCAGTGAAATGCGGAATATCTCCGGCGCGCCGATCTTGTTTCTGAGCTGCAAGAAGGACGAAGCGGATAAAATCAAGGGGCTGGACGCAGGGGGAGACGATTACATTACGAAGCCCTTCAGCCCCAATGAGCTGGTCGCCCGGGTACGGGCCAACCTGCGCAGATCGCATTTGGCGGGCAATGGGGCGGCCGAGAGCCCGGAGCAGAGCAAGCCCTCTCAGCTTCATATCGGCTCACTCCACATCGACAGCCTCAGTCGTGTCGTAAAGGTGAACGGGCAGGAAGTGACGCTGTCGCGCAAGGAATTCGATCTGCTGAGCTTTCTCGCCTACCGCCCGGAGCAGACGATAAGTCACGAATATTTGTTTCGGGAAATATGGGAACAGGAATGCTTTAACGATACGCGGACGATCATTGTACATGTGAGCAATCTCCGCAAAAAGATCGAGCCCGATCCTTCCGCCCCCCAGTACATTATTAATGTACATGGTGTAGGCTATAAGTTTGCCAAGGTGGCCCGCGAGCTCCAGCCCGGGCATGATGCCAGGCACGGTTCCGCGCTGTAAAGCCGCGCGCCGCCGCGGATCTTCCGCGCGTCGCCGGCAAGGGGGATCCTGCAGGGCAGCACGGACGCCGGCCGGTTGTGCTATACTGTGGGAACAGGACAGTACAGTATCAAGAGCTTCTGCTCAAAAGATGAAAGGGGATCAGGCGGATGGATATCCAAATCGTCAAATCCGACATGACGTACAGTAAAGAGGACGGATATGTCGGGCATGTGCAATTTACGTGCGAAGGGCATCAGGCGCCATATGAAATCACGTTTCACAGCAAGAATGCCAAAGAATGGATGTACAGCTTGAACTTTGCGAAGGAATCGGGGCCCGAACAGGAAATCCTGTCGCTGGAGGAAATTCTTGAGGAAGACGACGAGCTGTTCGATCGGCTGGTGAATGAAGCGCAAAGCAAGCTGGAATCCGGACAAAGCTGACAGAAAATCCTCTGTTCGGAAAATAAACGCCGGTCTGCGATGCACAACAGGTTGAAGGAGGCTTTCAGGATGAACGAGCTGCTGAAGAAGATGAACTACAAAAATCAACAACGTTTGCTGGTTTTGAGTGCCCCTGAAGAATTTCATCCTCACCTGCAGGCTTTTCGTGAAGCGGCTGAGGTGGACGAAACCATTGGACAATCAGAGAGGAAGCTCTACGGCTTCGTGCTTGTCTTTGCCAAAAACAGCCGGGACGTTATGGCCATGGCGCCGGAGGCGGTGAAACGCTGCGAGCCGGGAGGGCTGCTGTGGTTCGCATACCCCAAGAAGACATCGAAAAAATATAAAGCGGATATTTCGCGGGATGAAGGCTGGCAGCCGCTCAAGGAGTTAGGCTTCGAGGGTGTGCGCCTGATTGCCATTGACGACGATTGGTCGGCCATGCGTTTTCGCAGCGCCAGGCAAGACCTTTGAATGGAATACGTGTTGGAATCATGGAAGTGACCATTTCCCCATGGAAATGGTCACTTTTCTATAAAAGCCGGGAAATATTTTTTTGGGAAAAGTATTGAACATTTTTAGTAATATGTTATTATAGTCCTATAAAACCGGTTTCAGAAACCGGTTTTAGAAAAGTGAGGAGGTTTTTATGGCGACCATTGATGATGTTGCACAACGGGCGGGAGTTTCCAAAAGCTCGGTATCCAGGGTGCTCAACGGTAATTTTGAATATATGTCCGAAGAAATGAAAAATAAAATTTTAGCTGCCATAGCGGAGATGAACTACAGTCCTAATTCGTTAGCGCAGAGCTTGAAAAAGAAAAAAACGAAGGTCATCGGCATCATTTTATCCGATATTTCGAATCCTTTCTGGGCCGAGATTTTAAAGGGTGCGCAGGAGGAAGCGAACCGATGCGGATACGGGATCATGGTCAGCAGCTCCAATGAGGATCCCGAGTTGGAAAGAGACAATATTCTCATGCTCAAGAGCCGGCAGGTAGACGGCGTCATTATAAATACCATCGGGAATACGAACGAATTATTCGAGGAGTTCATTGCAAAAAAATATCCTTTTGTGCTGTTGGACCGTTTGGCCGGGGACATGAAAGCGGATACGGTTGTGGTTAACAATGTAAACGGGGCCAAGCAGGCGATTCAATATTTAATTGATCAGGGTCATCGGCGAATCGGCATTCTGCTCTATCCGACGAATAACAAGAGTCCCCGTATCGAAAGGCTGGAAGGATATAAACAGGCCCTCAGCATGAACGGCTTGCCGATCGACGAGTCGTTGATTAAGATTTGTGATCAAAATAACGGCAGCGGAATTCAGGCGACTCAAGAATTGCTATCGATGTCTGATCGGCCGACAGCCATATTCACAACCAATGCAAGACTTAATTTGGAGGTGCTGAGCGGAGCAAAAAAAGCAGGATTGAGAGTTCCGACGGATGTATCCATCTTCGGCTATGATGACTTTCCGTGGATACCGCTTTTGGATCCACCTTTAAGTACTGTAGCGCAGCCGGCTTACGAGATGGGGGTCAAAGCAGTAGCTTTGTTGATTCATAGATTGGAATCCAAAAAGAAAATGAAGCCGCAGATTATTCAATTGGAACCCAAAATCATTATCCGCGCTTCATGTTCTTCCCCTGTAAAAATCGAGTAAGGAGTTGATGCCCATGGAAAAAAATGGCCTTCAAAGAGAGGTATTGGGAGTACGCTCTTTGAAGGCGGATCAAAGAAAGAAAAAATTTTAAACGCAATGCTATTATAGCAAAAAACAAGCAGGAGGGTTACTATGAAAAACAAAAAATGGGGAGCGATTATCCTGGCCTTGTCTTTTATGCTGACGGCAGCGGGCTGCGGTTCCGGTCAAGGAACGCAAGGCAATAGTGCCAATGCCCCGCAAGGATCGAAATCGGACAATAAAGCCGCTTTCGTATTTAAACTTGGCCATGGAACCTCGAGCACGTCTTTATATCATACGGGAGCCGTAAAGTTCAAAGAATTGGTGGAAGCCAAAACCAACGGTCAAATTAAAGTGGATATATATACCGACGGTACGATCGGCCAGGATAACGACTTGATCAACTTTATGAAAACGGGCAACGTTCAAATGGGCATGATTGGAGTCGAACCGGTCGCCGTCATCGCTCCCAAATTAAAGGTCATTGGTCTGCCGTATATTTTTCCGAACAGAGAAAGCGCATACAAGGTGCTTGACGGCCCCTTGGGGGCAGAGATGGTAAGCGAGCTTCCCCAACAACAGCACCTTCGCGTTTTAGGCTATTTTGAAAACGGTTTTAGGAATGTCTCCAATTCCAAGAGGGAAGTGCTGACCCCTGCCGATTTACAGGGTCTTAAGCTGAGAACGCCTCAGAGTCCGGTCTCTCTTTCTATCTTTAAAGCGCTTGGCGCCAATCCGACTCCGATGTCGTTTGGAGAGCTGTATACGGCGCTGGAGCAAAAAACGGTGGACGGACAAGAAAACCCGCTTTCCCTGATTTACACGAATAATTTCCACGAAGTGCAAAAGTATATTTCCATTACCAATCATATGTATTCGCCGATGCTGCTGATGATCAGTGAAAAAACATGGTCGGAGCTGTCGCCGGAATTGCAGAAGGCGGTCCAGGAAGCGGCGAATGAAGCAAGGGACTATGAAAGAAAAGTAAGCGCGGAGCAGGAAGCCGATTTGATGAAGAAGCTGGAAGAAGCCGGCGTGAAGCTCAGCAAGCCCGATCTGGCTCCATTTGTTGAAGCGACCAAAGACGTTCACAACGAATTCGATGCAGAGTACGGCGCGGATTTGTACAAAAAAATAACGGAAGCAACAAAGCAATAAGATTGCCGGGTGCGGAGGCACTGTCTCCGCATCCTACCTCCGTCCGGCATGCATAATCCTCATTCAACCGTAGGAGATGGTATCTCTTGAAAAAGATGTCCAGGACGTTTACGCGCATCGTTAACGTTTCAATGGCAGGCGCTCTTTTGTTAATGGCCATTCTGGTGTTTGGCAATGTCGTGCTTCGGTATTTGTTTAACACAGGAATTACCTGGTCCGAAGAAGCGGCAAGGTTTCTGTTCGTTTGGCTTACCTTTTTGGGGGCCGTCGGCGCTTTAAACGAGAATCAGCATTTGGGCGTCGATCTCGTGATCAAAAAGCTTTCTCCAGCCCTTCGAAAGCTCGTCTTTTTGATCAGCAATGTCATTATGCTGTGTATTTTGGGATTAGTGCTTGATGGAAGCTGGACGATGGTTCTTCTGAATTGGAATACTAAATCTCCGGCTATCGGACTTTCGATGTCCGTTGTTTTCGGAGCCGGAATGGTGATGGCCATCGGTATGGCGGCGATTATTGGCATCAAGCTTTTTAAAGCCTTTTTTCAACATGTCCCGGTTTCTGAGCTGGATCAAACCCGTGAATCTGAAGAAGAAATCATGTCGGTGCCAAATTCATCCTCAAGTGCCGCGTTCTTGGAAAAGGGGGTGAGATAAATGGCCCTAGGCATTTTTGTCACTTCATTGCTCGGCGCCATGGCGCTTGGAATGCCGATCGCTTTTGCCCTGCTGGCCAGCGGCGTGGCTTTAATGTTCTTTTTGGACATGTTCGATACCCAGATCGTTGCGCAAAATCTGATCAACGGGGCGGATAACTTCCCGTTAATGGCCATCCCCTTCTTCATTCTTGCGGGGGAACTGATGAATCAAGGCGGCATTTCCAAACGGATCATTACTTTTGCCCTAGCGTTTGTAGGACATATTCGGGGGGGACTTGGTTATGTGGCGATTATCGCCAGTCTGATCTTTGCGGGGTTGTCGGGATCCGCTGTTGCGGACACCGCAGCGCTTGGGGCTATTTTGATCCCCATGATGGTGAAAGCCGGATATGACCGCAATCGGTCAACGGGGTTGATTGCAGCCGGCGGCATCATCGCGCCTGTCCTGCCTCCCAGCATTCCGATGATTATGTTTGGCGTGACGGGCGGGGTATCCATTACACAGCTTTTTATGGCCGGCATTGTGCCGGGGATTCTCATGGGCGTAGGTTTAACCATAGCGTGGGCGATCATTTCCCGTAAAAGCGAAGTAGAGGTTTTTCCGCGCAAGTCGGCAAGGGAAATGTGGAATGCGACCAAACAAGCTTTCTGGGCGCTGCTGCTGCCGCTTATTATTATCGGCGGGCTGCGCGGCGGCATATTTACTCCGACGGAAGCGGCGGTGGTTGCGGCATTTTACGCGTTATTCGTCGGTGTAGTCATCTATCGGGAGCTGAAAATCAGCCAATTTTTCAGTGTGCTGGTGGCCGCCTCCAAAACGACAAGCGTAGTGATGTTCCTGGCGGCTGCGGCTATGGTGTCCGCCTGGCTGATTGCTTTTGCGAATATTCCGGCCCAATTATCCGATTTGCTGGGGCCATTTGTTGAACATCCGCTAATGCTGATGATCGTTATCACCGTTCTGGTCATGATCATCGGTACGGCGATGGATTTAACGCCTACGATCCTGATCTTAACGCCTGTCCTGATGCCGATCGTGAAAGAAGCAGGCATCGACCCGGTTTACTTTGGCGTTTTGTTTGTTTTGAACAATTGTATCGGATTGCTTACTCCTCCGGTGGGCACCGTGCTGAATGTGGCCTGCGGGGTTGGGAAAATCAGTATGGAAGAAATCATGAAGGGCATATGGCCTTTCTTGCTGGTCCATACCCTGGTTCTGCTGCTGCTGTTGTTCTTCCCTGCCATCGTAACGGTTCCGCTGCAATGGTTAATCAAATAATAAATAGGCTATAGGGGTGGAGAAAATGATCTTTAAAGCAGAGCATTTGAAGGAATACCTCCGGCGCATTTTGCAAAATGCGGGGCTGTCGGAGACCGATGGCGGCACAGTGGCCGACAGCCTGGTGGGAGCCAACCTGCGCGGCGTGGATTCCCATGGGGTTACCCGATTGTCCATTTACGTCAAGCGCTTGAAACTGGGTGTCGTCAATCCGAAACCGAATATTCGCGTAGTCGCGGAAAGCGACGCCACGTTATTGATCGACGGCGATGACGGCATGGGGCAAGTCGTCGGGAAGAGAGCGATGGAATTAGGCATGGAGAAAGCCCGCCGGAACGGTGCCGTCTATATTGGAGTAAAAAAATCCACCCATTTTGGCACGGGGGCCTATTTCGTTCAGCAGGGTGTGAAGGAAAACCTGATTACGTATGCGATGTCCAACGCTCCCTCGACGATGGCGCCCTGGGGCGGGATTCAGCCTTATATCGGCACGAATCCTTATGCGTTCGGCATTCCCGCCGGCAAATACAACCCGATTATTCTGGACATGGCCACCAGCGTAGTCGCCAGAGGAAAAATCATTACGGCGGCTCAAGAGGGCAAGCCGATTCCCGAAGGGTGGGCCATCGACAAGGAGGGAAGACCCACCACGGACGCACAGTCTGCCCTGGAGGGTTCCGTACTTCCTTTTGGAGGACCCAAAGGATATGCCATATCATTGATGATCGATATCATGAGCGGTGTGTTGACCGGAGCGGGATTCGGACCGCACATCAACAACATCTACGGCGATTACGACAAGCCGCAAAATGTAGGCCACTTCTTCCAATTGATCGATATTTCGCGTTTTATGCCGGTAGACCTATTTAAGCAGCGGGTTGACCAGATGATCGAAGAAATCAAATCTTCTCCGAAAGCCGCAGGCGTGAACGAAATCTTCGTGCCTGGAGAAATCGAATATAACATCGAGTGCAAAAGGCTGGCCGAAGGCATTCCCCTGACCAGGGAAGTGTACGAGGATATTAAACAAGTAGGGGAAGCCTGCGGCGTCCATATAGAAGATTTTCAAGATAAATCGATAGGAGCGTAGTAGACATGAACTTATTAAGCCGGGTTTTTACGTACGAACTGCCGACGGAGATCGCCTTTGGCGTCCATGCCGTAAATGAGCTTCCCAAGTGGATTGACAGCTTGAAAGGATCAAAGGTTTTCATCGTTTCCGATCCCGGGGTTGCGCAAGCAGGGATTCTGGACAAAGTGACTTCGCCGCTTGCAGAGGCTCATATCACATTTCATACCTTCACCGAAGTGGAACGGGAGCCTGATGTCAAAACGATTGAAATCGCGACGGCGGAGGCGAAAGCTTTCGGTGCCGATCTTGTGATCGGAGTTGGAGGCGGCAGTGCGCAGGACGCTGCCAAAGCCGTGGCGGTGATGGTGAATAACGAAGGGAAAATCACACAATATGCCGGTTTGAATCATATTCCCAATCCTGGCTTGCCGATCATTTGTATCCCGACGACGGCGGGAACGGGCAGCGAGGTGACGATTTGGACGGTCATTTCGGAGAAAGATCACCATCGCAAATTCGGCATAGGCGGTAAATATCTGGCACCAACGCTGGCGCTCTGCGATCCGGCTCTCACCTTATCGCTCCCGGGCCCGATGACGGCAGCAACCGGAATGGATGCCTTGACGCACGCTCTTGAATCGTTCGTGAACAAGGCGACGCAGCCGATTTCTGAAGCCTTATCCCGCGAAAGCATGCGCTTGATTGCAAAAAGCTTGCGCAAAGCCGTCGTGCAGGGAGATAACCTGCAAGCGCGTTATGATATGCTGCTGGCGAGCACGATTGCGGCGATGGCTTTTAACCCTACGCGGTTAGGCCTGGCGCATGCTTTATGTATGCCGTTAGGCGGGAAGTTTAAAGTTCCGCATGGTACTGCCAACGCCATTCTTCTTCCGCAGGTGATGCAATTTAATCTTGTCGGCAATTTGGAAAAATTCAAGGAAATCGCCGAGATTTTCGGGGAAAACACGGCAGGACTGCCGTTAAGGGAAGCGGCCGAGCTGTCCGTCAAAGCCATTAAAAAATTAAATCAGGACATCGGGATTCCTGCGGGTCTCAGAGAATACGGCGTAACGGAGGAGGATCTGGATTATATTGCCAAGGAAGGCATGGAAAGCGGCAATGTATGGGTCAACCCCCGCAAACCGACGTTGGAAGATTTGAAAGAAATCGTCAGACAATCCATTTAACCATGTACAGGAGGATGCAATCATGAGCGCGAGGCAAACCGAAACGAAAGTGTACCAAAATTATATTAATGGAGCATGGGTAAACGGCAGCACCGGAGAGTTTTATCAAATCGTCAATCCGGGCAATACGGATGATGTGGTGGGAAGCTTCCCGCTGTCTACGGCAGAAGATATGGATCGGGCGGTCGTCTCTGCGCATCAAGCGTTCCAAAGCTGGAGAAAGGTGCCCGCATCCGAACGGGCTGAATATATTTACCGTTTCATCGCCTTATTGGATGAGAATAAAGAACGGTTGGCTGAAGCGCTGTGCCGGGAGCAGGGAAAGCCTTACAAAGAGGCATTTACCGAAGCGGCCCGGGGCGTGAAGGAAATGCGGTATGTGGCCGGGGAAGCCGCACGTCTGGAGGGAATCACTCTGCCTAGCGACCGTACAGGTGTAACGAACACTGTCGTGCGCGTTCCGATTGGCGTGGTAGCTGCCATTACACCATGGAATTTTCCTATTCTCACCCCATTGCGAAAAATCGTTCCCGCTCTCATCGCCGGCTGCACGGTTGTGTTGAAACCGGCGAGCCAAACGCCTCTCACAGCGGTCATTTTAACGGAACTGTTCGAACGAGCGGGACTTCCGGCCGGTACGGTCAATCTGGTTACGGGAAGCGGGCGCAAAGTGGGTGACGCATTGGTAAGCCATCCGCTGGTAAGAGGGGTCTCTTTTACAGGGTCTACCCATGTCGGCAGAAACATCAATAAACTGGCTGCTGAAAACTTTACCAAGGTCCAATTGGAGTTGGGCGGCAAAAATCCGGCAGTCGTTGCCGATTATGCGAATTTGGAAAGAGCCGCCACTGAAATTGTGAATTCCGCTTACACGAATGCCGGCCAAAGATGCACCGCCATCAGCCGGGTCATCGTTCTGGAACGGCATGCGGAATCGCTTGAGAAGCTGATCGTTGAAAAAGTGAAGCAGTATCGGGTCGGCAACGGAATGGACCCGGGGACCCAAATCGGTCCGGTTGTGAGCGAAGACGCAGTAAATACGATTCAGGAATATATGAAATCCGCGCAAGAGCAAGGGGCGTCCATTGTTCTCGGAGGCAGCAGATTGACGGGCGGCCTCTATGATAAGGGGTTTTATTTCGAGCCTACCGTGATTACTCGGGTCACGCCTGATATGAAGGTGGCGAAAGAAGAAATTTTTGGGCCGGTTCTTGTGATCATCCGCGTGGCATCGTTTGAAGAAGCGGTTCGCGTAGCCAACGATACGGAATATGGGTTGACCGCCTCCATCTTTACGGATCAATTGGAGTGGGCCTATGATTTTACGGAAGACGTCGAATCCGGAATGATCCACATCAATAACGGTACGATCAGCGAAGGCCATATGCCGTTCGGGGGCGTGAAGCATTCGGGTCATGGCGTATATTCCATCGGTCAGACGAATAAAGATTTTTATACGGAATTAAAAGTGGTTTATACGCAATACAAGTAAGTCCCGATTTTATTTCGGCATTTCTAAAACCGGTTTTAGAAATCGGTTTTAGAAATGCCCGTCTGGAGGTAGCTTTCTAATGACCAATATCGGTTTTCGCATACTGCCGAAAGTAAGGAACGTATCGGATGAGGTACTGGACACATACCGCGGGTTCGTCACTCCTCATCTGTCGGATAACATGAACCGTCTGAACGCGGTTGATGCGTCGATCCGTCCGATTCACACCCGTGGAACCCTGGTCGGTTCCGCCTTTACCGTAAAGACCAGGCCGGGCGATAATTTGATGGTTCATAAAGCCATCGATATGGCAGGTCCGGGGGATGTCATTGTGGTCGATGCAGGCGGCGACCTGACCAACGCCATCATGGGCGAGATCATGGTTAACATAGCAAAGAAAAACGGAATTGAAGGCTTTATCATTGACGGAGCAATCCGCGACATGGAACCGATTCGCGATATGAATTACCCTTTGTATGCCAAGGGTGTAACGCATCGCGGTCCATATAAGGACGGCCCCGGCGAAATTAATGTTCCGATCCAGTTGGGAGGAGTCATTGTCCGTCCCGGCGATGTGATTCTGGCCGACATGGATGGTGTTGTGGTTGTACCGTATGAACATGCAGAAGCGCTCATCGGGAAGGTCCGTCAAACGATGGCTGCCGAACGCAAGATCATGGCTGATATTGAGAAAGGGACGATTGACCGAAGCTGGGTGGATGAGGTCCTGCGGAAGAAAGGCTGCGAAGGCGTATAAGTTTATAAAGTCGATCAAGCCGCGGCACAGTGAGCTGCCGCGGCTTGAGCATTTAAAGAAACTTCCGGTTATGCTTCCTGCCGTCATAGGTGAAAAGCACCGGCTTCGATTCGATCACGCTTTCCAGATGGACGGTTTTGCCCCAGAGACGATAAATGTAAGGCATGGTGCGCTCTACATACTTCAAGTCCAGCTCCATCCCTTCATACATGTGCATCAGATAGAGTTCTCCCTTCCGTTCGTAATCGCCGTTCTCCACGGCAATGTAAGGGAAGCCCCCGTTGACGCGGGAATAGACCAGCTGATCGCGAACGTTCTCCCATGACTTGTCGGTGATTTTCCACTCCGGCCCTTTTTTCTCAAACACATAGAGGTCCAACTCGTCGCACAGCTTCCTCGTCATATAATTGCGGATGAACGAGATGTCGGAATCGCACTCCCGGACCTCGAATATTTTTTGCCTTCCTTCGCCGCCCTTCCGGCCCAAGCGCTTTCGCTCTTCTTCGGAAGGGTTATCCCATCGCTTCTCGATGTCTTCATAAATTTTCAGCCCGAGATAATAAGGATTCAGGCTGTGCCGCGAAGGGATCACGACCGAGGAATTGAGCTTGGCGTACTCGATCGTCTCGTCATCCGTCAAGTCCAGCTCGCGCAGGATGCGTTGATGCCAGTAAGAGGCCCAGCCTTCGTTCATGATTTTCGTTTCGAGCTGCGGCCAGAAATAGAGCATTTCGTCGCGCAGCATCGTCATAATGTCGCGCTGCCAATCCTTCATATACGGCGCGTGTTCTTCGATGAACAGCATGACGTCCTTTTGCCGGACCGGAGGAAATTTCGTTTTGGCTTCAGGCTTTTTATCCTCAGTTTGGCCGCGATCATCCAAATCCCACAGATCTTCATAACCAAACGTGCGTTCTCTGGGTTCTTTCATGGTGATAAGTTTGGCGTCACGTTCCTCGCGCTGCCGGTGATACGGCTTGATAAGAAGCGGATCGACGTGCTCCTGAATGGCCAATACGGCATCAATGAACTTCTCGACCTCATCTATACCATGCTCGATCTCGTATTGACGGATACGCTCCGCCGTTGCGGACATACTCTCGACCATGTTGCGGTTGGTTTTGGAGAAGCGGACGTTGTTCTTGAAAAAGTCGCAGTGCGCCAGCACGTGCGCCACAATCAGCTTGTTTTGAATCAACGAGTTGCCGTCAAGCAGAAACGCGTAACATGGATCGGAGTTGATGACGAGCTCATAGATTTTGCTGAGCCCGAAATCGTACTGCATCTTCATTTTATGGAATGTTTTTCCAAAGCTCCAGTGGCTAAAGCGGGTAGGCATCCCGTAAGCCCCAAAGGTATAAATAATATCCGCCGGGCAGATCTCGTAACGCATCGGATAAAAATCCAGGCCAAAGCCTTCGGCGATCTCCGTAATTTCCGCTATGGCGTATTCAAGCTGCTTCATATCGTCGGCGTTCATCTTGCCACCTTCCCTTCGATTCCCTTGGGGAAAAAGGTCTTGAGCGCTTTATATACTTCTCCCTTCTCGCGAATCACATAATGAACAAATTTCGGATCGTGCAGGTTGCGGTAAGCCGACATCAGGGTGCTGCTGCGGTTGTATTGGTTCACTTCGCCGTAGCCGAACAGGTTGCAGCGTTGAATCAGTTCGTTGATCAGCCTTACGCATCGCTCATTGTCGGAGGTCAGGTTGTCGCCGTCGGAGAAATGGAACGGATAAATGTTGAAGCGCGATGACGGGTATGAACGGTCGATCAAATCCACCGCGAGCTGGTAGGCCGAGGAACATATGGTTCCGCCGCTCTCGCCCTTGGTGAAGAACTCTTCCTCCGTAACTACCTTCGCTTCCGTATGGTGAGCAATAAATATGATTTCCACATGTTCGTATTTTGTGCGCAGAAAGCGTGTCATCCAGAAAAAGAAGCTGCGAGCGATATATTTTTCAAAGGAGCCCATGGATTTGGGGGTGGCATAAGTAGACTGGTTCATTGCGAGTATTCCGCAAGGCTGAGTAATCTGTAAGTGTCCGATGGAGAAGCCAAAAAGGGGCGCTGTGCGGGAGGTAATGAAAGATAGCCCGACTGCTGCTGAAGCCGGGCCAGGTTTTGGGCTTTTATTTATATTCAAACGGGTGATAAATAAAGTCAGCTTCATTTCCAAGCATAAGTTGAATCAGGAAATAAAGAAACGGAGAACAAATGACCACAGTCAAGATAAGGATAACTGGAATAAGGCCGTTAAAACGATGGTTGTTTTCATTGATTTTTACGATTTTCATAAGCTTCAGCTCCCATTTGAGATTGTATGGCATGCCGCTGTTGGTTTCTTTACGTCTGCATTATATGTGATTTGAATGGCTTTATCTGTGATCAAAGTCACATGGAAATGATGAAGAGAGCGATTACATTTGTATTGACAAGTAGGATCGCTCAGGTTTATACTCTGGTTAAACGATTAAAAAGGAGGTGAAACCGCTAATTGAAGAGGGCGACTCTCAAAGAGGTAGCCAAAATGGCTGGAGTTTCCACGGCTACGGTATCCAATGCTTTAAATGAAACGAAATATGTCAGCGAAGAAGTGAAGGACAAAATTTTTTCTGCGATCAGAGCGCTTAACTATCAGCCCAACAGCGTAGCCAAGAGCTTGCGTGTACAGGAATCCCGAATTATAGGGCTGCTGATCTCCGATATCGCCAACCCGTTCTTCTCCATTGTAGTCCGAGGAATAGAAGAAGAGCTTGCCAAAAGCAACTACAGCATTCTGCTGTGCAATACGGATTCTTCACTGGAGAAAGAACGAAAGTACCTCGACGTGTTAATAGGTCAAAGGGTAGACGGTCTGATCGTCTCATCCGCCGGGAATACGGGCGATTATTTTCGTTCACTGGAGAAAACGGGGGTACCGATCGTATTCCTGAACCGGTGCCCGGAATTCATGAATTCCGATGTGATTATGACGAATAATATACAAGGGGCATATATCGCTACTGAACATCTGATCCGGCATGGATACGGTAAAATTGCAATTATTGCCGGGCCTTCTTCCGTTAGTACGGGTAAAGATCGATTGACCGGATATAGGAGAGCGCTTGAGGATTACGGCATAACGGAATCGGATCAACTGGTAAAGGAAGGGCTTTTCGACATCCAGAGCGGCTACGACAAAATGAAAGAACTGATGGAACAGGACACGAAACCGGACGCCGTCTTTATTTCCAACAACTCCATGACACTCGGGGCATACAAATATTTGAAGGAATCGGGACTCCGCATTCCCGATCAGATTGCAGTTTTGGGTTACGATGACTCCGACTGGGCGGAGATCGTAGATCCGCCGATTACTACGGTAAGGCAACCCGCTTACCATCAAGGTGTGCATGCGGCAAACTTAATACTGGCGAGAATTAAAGACAAGCAAGTGAAGAGAGAAATTATGTACATGGATCCGGCGTTGATCATCCGGCATTCCTGCGGCTGCTCGGGCGGGAATTCGTTCAACGGCGTTTTCGATCGACCGAGAGACGTCCTATCGGGCTTATGATATCAGCGGACAGTCAGGTACGAACGATTCTCTCGTTTTTTATGCAGCTTAATTTAATCGATTAACCGAAAAATAATCCGAATTTAGGCGGATAAGTAAAATTTTTAACCAGCAGTTGAAGGGCAAATAGAATATACGTAAACATCATTTGGAGGAAAAAGAAAATGAGAATAGCAGTCGGAGGAGATCATGCGGGTTTTCCGTTAAAAGGAACAGTAATATCCGCCTTGCAAGAAATGGGACACGAGGTGAAGGATTTCGGATCGTACGATAGTAATCCTGTTGATTTTCCGGATATCACGCGAACGGTATGTGAGGCAGTCCTGTCGGGCGAAGTGGAGCGGGCCGTTATGGTATGCGGAACAGGTGTCGGGGCGTGTATCGCGGCTAATAAAATTCCGGGCATTCGGGCATCCGTCTGCCACGACATTTACTCCGCGCATCAGTGTGTTGAGCACGATGATGTTAATGTGATGTGCGTAGGCGCCCAAATTATCGGCCCTGTGATTGTGGTCGAGCTGCTCGAAAGTTTTTTGAAAGCGGAATTCAGCACGGAAGAAGAATTCCGGCGTAGAGTGGAGAAACTGTACGAGATGGAACGGCATTACGCTGCGCAGGATATGAAGATAAACGAGTAAGAAATCAGATTTCATGTGGGAGGGTTAATGTGACACAACCGGCGCGAATTGTAGTTGTCGGAAGTTTAAATATGGATCTTGTCGTCAAGGCGCCGAGAATTGCTTTAGAAGGAGAGACGATTAAAGGCGGCACATTCTCTACCATGCCTGGCGGTAAAGGCGCCAATCAAGCGGTGGCTGCAAGCCGGCTGGGGGCGCATGTACATATGGTAGGCTGTGTCGGCGATGACGGGTTTGGGCGAGAGCTGCTTGATAACTTACATAAAGCAAATGTGAATACGGATTATGTGACGACGGTTTCCGGCAGTTCCAGCGGAGTGGCCATGATTACGGTAAGTGAATCCGGCGAGAACAGCATCGTCATTGCACCCGGAGCCAACGACCGAATGGCACCCGAATATGTTCGTCAAGCGGAGTCGATCATTCGTGAAGCGGATGTGGTGTTGATCCAATTGGAAATTCCGATGGAGGCGGTGGAAGAAGCCGTCGTCATCGCCAACCGCCATCAGGTTCCGGTGATCTTAAATCCCGCCCCGGCCAGATCTTTGCCGGAGGCTCTTCTGAAGCAAATCGATATCCTTACACCCAATGAAACGGAAGGCAAGCTCATTGTGACCGGGCGGGCCGAAGGCGATATCGATGTAGAAGAAATCATACATGATCTCAAAAGCAAGGGTGTCCGGCAAGTGGTCATGACACTTGGCGGTGCAGGAGTCGCTTATTCTGCGGGAGAGGCTGTACAACGTTTGAAAGCGTATACAGTCGATGTTATGGACACGACAGGGGCCGGCGATTCCTTTAATGCGGGACTGGGCGTTTATTTAGCCGAAGGCGGTTCGTTAGAGGAGGCCGTTCGATTTGCTCAAAAAGTGGCTGCGCTGTCGGTAACCGGCTTTGGCGCACAAGCATCGTTTCCAAGCAGAACGGAAGTAGAGGGGTTTCAATAACATCAATTCTACGGAGGGGAAATCCATGAATCCTAAAAAAGTGTTATTTCCGATAATGACTGCCGCGTTGGTTGCAGGGTTAGCCGGTTGCGGAGGCGAAGAGACTACTGGCGCGAACGCTAATGCGGACAAGTCCGACGGCGGGGAGAAAGTGGAACTGCGTGTGGCCTGGTGGGGCGGACAAGCACGCCATGATAAAATGAATCAGCTTTTCGATTTGTTTGAGCAGAAGCATCCAAACATTAAAGTTTCGCGTGAATTCACGACCGAGAACCAATATGCGGAAAAATTCACGACGCAAGCAGCCGGAGGCAACGCGCCGGATGTGATGCAAACGAGCAGCTTCTTTCAATTTGACTTTGTAAAGCGAAATATGATGCTTGACCTGGATCCGTTAGTCGCATCGGGCGATTTGAATGTGAAGGATTTCGATCCGGTTGACGTTGGCGGAGGCAAAGTGAATGACAAGCTGTATGCGATCAGCCTTGGACACAATATTACAGGGGTTATTTACAATACGGTTATGTTTAAAAATGCAGGTTTGGACATGCCTAAAAACAACTGGACCTGGGATGACTATGTTGCGACGGCGAGGGCTCTTCAAAAATCGTTGGGTAATGATGCTTGGGCAACGGAGGATGAAGGCGGCGTGTACAGGGTGCTGGAGCTGTACGCCCAGCAAAGGGGCAAGTCGGTGTTTACAGAGAACGGGCTGGGCATCGATAAGAAGGATCTAACCGACTGGTTTACGTTCTGGGATCAAATGCGAAAAGAAGGCCTGACCCCGCCTGCGGCCATTCAATCCGAGCAAGGGGATAAAACACAGGAACAGTCGATGCTGGCAAGAGGCAAGGTGGCGATGATCAGCAAAAGCTCCAACCAGTTAAAAATCTATCAAGGCAGCACGAAAGATGAACTCGGTATCGTCAGCTATCCTATGGACCCGAACGGCGAAAAGAAGGTTCCTCTGATCGTGGCTTCGCTGGGAATTTCCGCAAAAACGAAGTATCCTAAGGAAGCGGCCATGCTGATTGACTTCGTCGTGAACGATCCGGATGCGGCTAAAATCTTTAAAGGTGAGCATGGTCCGCAGGCTTCCAAAGCCATGCAGGAAGTGATCAAGCCGCTGCTTGGCAAGCCGGAGGAGAAGGAGTACGCTTTCGTTAATGAAATGATGCCGTCTACGAAGCCTTATCCAACGATGCCGGGCGGCAGCACATCGGTTCAAAAACTGCTGCTTTCCAATAACGAAGCTATCGCTTTCGGCAAGAAAACCATTCCACAAGCGGTAGACGATTTCTTTGCCCAGGCGAATCAGATTTTGAATCGATAAGTCAAATCATAGGGCAGGAGCTCAAAGGCTAACGCTTGAGCTCCTGTTATACAGAGGAGATCTCATGCTATGTCGATATTATTTAACCGCAAGCGATGGTTATGGATCATTCCATATCTCTTTCTCGGACCTTGGTTGATCGGAATTCTGGTGTTCAGCGCCATCCCGATCCTCAGCTCGTTGTATCTTTCGTTTACGAACTATAATTTCGTATCCTCTCCTGATTGGATCGGACTAAAAAACTATATAACGATGTTCACCTCGGATCCGCAGTACTGGCAAGCGCTAAAGGTCACGTTGATTTATGTGCTGGTTGCGGTGCCGTTAGAATTAGCCTTTGCTCTTTTTTTGGCGCTGCTCTTAAACAGGGGCATACGAGGGCTTGGCTTTTATCGTGCAGTCTATTACATCCCTTCTCTCATCGGAGGAAGTGTGGCGATTTCCATTCTTTGGCAGCAGGTGTTCGGTGATCACGGAATGGTCAATCAAGTGTTGGGCTTGATCGGGATCGATATGCCAAGCTGGGTGGGGACGCCCGATTATGCCATCTGGTCCATTATATTTCTGAAGGTGTGGCAGTTTGGCTCTCCGATGGTGATCTTTCTGGCTGGACTTAAACAAATTCCCCCGGATTATTATGAAGCGTCATCCCTGGACGGTGCGGGCAAGTGGAGTCAATTTTTCCATATTACTCTGCCCATTCTGTCCCCTATTGTATTGTTTAATGCGATCATGCAGATTATCAGTTCGTTTCAAGCCTTTACGCCGGCCTACATTATCAGTAACGGAACGGGCGGACCCGTCAATTCGACGTTATTCTATACGCTTTATTTGTATCAGAACGGTTTCGGCAACTTCCAGATGGGTTACGCTTCCGCCATGGCATGGGCACTGCTTATCATCATCGCATGCTTCACCGGGCTGATCTTTTTGACGACGAAAAAGTGGGTTCATTACGCGGATTAGGGGTGGCGGATCAAATGGCAATCAATGTTCGAATACAAAAGGTGCTGCTTCACACACTTATCATCGCAGGGTTCATCATTATGCTGTACCCGGTACTATGGATGCTCATCAGTTCATTTAAACCTACGGAAACCATCCTGACAGACAACAGTCTTTGGCCGAGAAACCTTACGCTTTCAAACTACATCAAAGGCTGGAAGGGGACATCGGGGACGACATTTACGACCTTTTACCTTAATTCGCTGCTTATGGCCGGACTAGCCGTGATCGGGAATATCATATCGTGCTCGCTTGCGGCGTATGCTTTTGCGCGCCTGGAATTCAAGGGGAAAAAAGTGATGTTTGCTCTGATGCTGATGACCATGATGATTCCTTTGCATGTTCTGATTGTTCCGCAATATATTATTTTCAATAAATTGGAGTGGGTCAATACCATACTTCCCATTGTCGTACCGAAGTTTTTTGCCGTTGAAGGATTTTTTGTTTTTCTCACCGTGCAATTTATTCGTTCCCTGCCGCGGGAGCTGGATAAAGCAGCAACCGTAGACGGATGCGGTCCCATCGGCATTTATACACGGATCATTCTGCCGTTGACGACTCCGGCCATCGTGACGACAACGATTTTTACATTCATTTGGACATGGAACGACTTCTTTAGCCAGCTTTTGTATCTCAGCAGCGTGAAGAAATATACGGTTACGCTGGCACTTCGAATGTTTACCGATGCGGGCGGGGAGGCAGCGCTCGGTTCACTGTTTGCCATGTCGGTGCTATCCATCGTACCGGTATTCTTAATGTTTTTATTTTTCCAACGGTATATCGTAGAGGGCATTGCAACCTCCGGCATTAAATAAAACATTTTAAAAACAGATACTCCACAGGTAGGAGGAATTTCGTGTCATATTCAAACGACGACATGGCTTCAAATCGTTCCTACACGCAATCTGTTCCCATTCAAACCTCATTTTATTACGGTTGGTGTATCGTTTTTATAAGCGGTCTGGGCATCTTTTTTTCCGGGCCGGGCCAAGCTTATTCGAACTCGGTCTTTATTGAACTCTATATGAGAGACTTTCATATGGATCGAACAACGGTTTCAAGCCTGTATTCATTGGCTACTTTGACTGCCGGATTCTTATTGTTTGCCGTGGGGAAATTGACTGGCCGTTTCGGGCATCGGGTCATGATGACGTGGACCGCTGTGTTATTGGGATTGGCATGCTGGTGGAACAGCTTTGTGGCGGGGACCTTGACTCTGTTTATCGGTTTTTTTATGATCCGTTTGTTAGGACAGGGCTCGATGTTTCTTATTCCGAACACCCTGGTTTCCCAGTGGTTTGTCAAACAGAGAGGCCGGGCATTAAGTTATGCCGGCCTGGGAGGATTGCTCGGAGCGGCGATCTTTCCCCCGTTGAATAACTGGTTGATTCAAACCTTTAGCTGGCCTGCGGCATGGAGGGTGTTAGGTGCAGCGATCTTATGCTGCTTCGCTCCTGCAGCTTTTTTTCTTGTGCGAAATAAACCGGAAGATGTCGGGTTGTTACCGGATCATATGCTGCCGGGCTCGGATCAGGCATCTTCGCAAGCTCCGGCTGCCGAAGATGCCTGGACGCTTCGCGAGGCCATGAGAACCAAATCCTTCTGGTTGATTATGGGCTGCACGGCTGTGCCGCCAATGATATATGGCGGAATCACGATTCATATCTTCTCGATCTTGAACGAGCATGGGATCGATCGAACGACGATCGCCTGGATCTTGAGTTTTATTCCTTTGATCAGCTTCGCATGTTCGTTGATCGCCGGATTCATTGTCGAGCGGGTCAAGGTCCACGCGATGCTTGGTTTAACCTTTGTCATCAACCTGTTGGCCCCGATACTTCTCATTGCAGCACAATCGGAGATGATGATCTTCCTGTTTGCTGTCGCATGGGGAGTAGGACAAGGGCTGATCAATGTGCCTCTGGGGGTCATATGGGCCAATTATTATGGCCGCCGACACCTGGCTCAAATCAGCGGCATGACGACGTTCGCCATGGTGTTCGGTTCGGCTGTAGGTCCGATGCAGCTGGGATTCGCATACGATCGCCTCGGAAATTACAATCCTGTTTTATGGCTGATGATTTTTTTCTGGGCGGCAGGGGCCGTATTTGCCTTTGCTGCAACGCCGCCTCAAAGAAGTCCATAAAAAGTAAATTCGAGGCGAATTTCATTTAAGATAAAATCCTATGTTTTTTTTCCTGAACGTATTGATTGATGTTCAATTTCTTTGTAAAATTATAACTGTAAACTTGTTAACAAGTTTACCGAAATCATCTAATCATGAAGGGACACCGATGAATACTGAATTTCCGGCCTCCTTAATGGAAGGGCTGCCTTTAGGCGAGAAAATAGCCAATGAACTAAGAATTCAAATCATTGGCGGAAAACTGGAGAAAGGCTCCGTATTGTCCGAGAATCAGATTGCCGCGGATTTTGGCACAAGCAGAGGCCCCGTTCGGGACGCATTGAAAACCCTTTCAAATGAAGGGCTGATCCGCCTGGAACGCATGGGGGTTGTGATTCTTGGCCTAACCCCGGAAGATATGCAGGAAATTTATGATGTTCGCATTCTGATCGAAGGCTTCATATTGGAGCGCCTCTCACATGATTTCAATGAAAGCAGAAGAAATACGCTGCTGCATATCATAGACAAGATGGAATTGGCCGCAAAGCATAACGACGATGTCGATTTCTCTCGATATGATATGGAATTTCATGAAACGATGATACGCTACTGCAACCATCAAAGGATTTTCCGCTTATGGAACGGCATTCGGCCTATCATATTTGCCGCCCTGCTGGTAGCCACTAAAAACCGGTTTGCCCGGGCTGTGGAAGGGGTGCCGCAGCTGATCCATCAGCATCGTTCCATCGTGGACGCGATTTCTGAAGGGGATCAGGAGCATATCCGGCAAGCGGCCAAAGATCATTATACGGAAGCCTTTAAAACCGTCTCACAAAGCTTGTTCTTTTTTGAACGATAACGACGGCCATCATAAGCATGGTAATTCAAAGACGGAAGGATGAACGGGATGAGAGCTGGTATTTATCTGGGAGAAAAAAAGGTGGTGCCAGGACAGCTGCCGATACCTGAACCCACCCATGGAGAAGCGTTGATCCGCGTCCTGGCGGGAGGCATTTGCGGTACGGATATGATGATTTATGCCGGAAAGCATCCCCGGGCCAAAGCGCCCCTTGCCTTGGGGCATGAATTTTGCGGCGTGATCGAAAAGGTGGCCGGAGACAGCTCCTTTCAACCCGGGGAACGCGTTGTTATAGAGCCTACCCTGAGCTGCGGGGAATGTGAAGCTTGCCTTGCCGGACAGACCCATGTATGCAAAACGCTTCGTCTTATCGGAATCGATATGGACGGCGGATTTGCCGAGTATGCCAAGGTGCCTGTGCACCGTCTGCACCGGTATCCCGGGCATTTATCCGACAGCTTGGCGGCTCTCACGGAACCGTTAGCCGTAGCCGTTCATACGGTTCGCCGATCCCATGTTAAAATCGGCGACGACGTCGTCATTATCGGCTGCGGTCCGATCGGCTTGCTTGTCGGCATGGTCGCCAGGCGCAGCGGAGCGGGACGGATTATTGCCGTCGATGTAAGCCCTTACCGGATTGCGAAAGCTCAGGAACTCGGGTGGACGGTCCTTGATGCCAGGCAGACGGATATCACTCAAGAAATCAAAAGCTTAACCGGCGGCAAAGGTGCCGATGTCGTGTTTGAAGTAGCCGGAACTTCCGTCACTGCCAAACAAATGACGGAGGTGGCCAAAATTCAGGGGCAAATCGTCGTAGTCAGCTTATTTAAACAGCCGCCGACGGTCGATTTGGCCGCCATGCATTTTAAGGAGCTTTCCTTGACCACGACACGCTGCTACAGCAGAACCGATTTTCAAACGGCCATTGCCCTCATGGCTGGAGATCAAGTGAATCTTTCCGGTCTGATCTCGCATGAACTGCCTCTCGAACGGATTGCGGAAGGATTTGCGCTGATGGAAAATCCTGAAGAGGCCTTAAAAATTATTATTCGACCTTAATCCCGTTGGAGGACTAATCATGATTCTTGATGTATTTCGGTTGGATGGCCAAGTGGCGGCGGTTACCGGTGCGACCAGAGGAATCGGCTATGCCATGGCTTTAGCTTTGGCGGAGGCGGGGGCGGATATTGCTCTCCTGCAGCGTTCTGCGGAACAAAAGCAATTAAAAGAAGAAATCGAACGGCTCGGCAGAAAATGCACGATCATTCCTTGCGACATGAATCGGCCGGACGATGTGAAGAATGCGGTCCCTTCGGTTGTATCCGCTTTCGGGAAGATGGATATTCTGGTGAACAACGCCGGAATCCAGCGCAGATCGCCGGCTGTGGATTTTCCCGAATCCGATTGGGACGATGTCATCAACGTCAATCTCAAGGCGGTTTGGATGTTGTGCCAGCAGGCCGGGCGCCATATGGTTCCGCGGCAGAAAGGGAAAATCATCAATATCGCTTCTCTGCTGTCCTTTCAGGGCGGGCTTACCGTACCTGCCTACGCTGCGGCCAAAGGCGGCGTAGCCCAATTAACGAAGGCTTTGTCCAATGAATGGGCACGGCACCATGTCAATGTGAACGCGATTGCCCCCGGATATGTTGCCACGGATATGAATACGGCATTAATGCAGGACGAAACCAGAAGCCGTCAAATTATGGAACGCATTCCGGCCGGACGATGGGGCTTGCCGGACGATTTCAAGGGCAGTATTGTTTTCCTGGCCTCGGGCGCTTCCGATTATATTCACGGACAACTTTTAACGGTTGACGGCGGATGGATGGGAAGATAACCGGTCATCAACAGTCTGCAACGAACCTTTCACAGAGCGAGGCTCTGCGAAAGGTTTTCTTTTTGCTGCCGGATCTTTTGTCCACACGAAAGAGCGGCACATAAGACAAGCTTTCTTCAACATACATTGAGGTAAGGGATGACATGGATGGAGGGCGGTCAGATGAACTTTACCTTCAATGAGGTGGACGGAGATAAGCCTGTATCCAAGTGGATGGCAGTCAGGGTGGCGGAATTCGCCAGAACCAAGTACGGGGTGGACGTCCAAGTATCCGTGAACGATCCGATTCATGCGGCGCTTGAACCTTCTGATGAGCCCTTTACAATGAACTCAAGCCAGGGGGAACACTCATGCAGCAGGAAAAAATAAAATGTGCGATTTATGCGAGGGTCAGTACGGATCAGCAAGGGGATTCGATTGAGAATCAAATCAGCCAATGCCAGGAATATATCAGCCGATTGGGCCGGCAGTACGATGATACGGATATTATCCTTTACCGGGATGAGGCGGTTTCGGGTTACTACACCAGTGTGTTTGACCGCGCCGAAATGAAACGGGCCATACAGGATGCCAAAAATCATCGGTTTCAGCTGCTGGTTTTCAAGGAAGTCAGCCGGGTGGGCCGCGACAAGCAGGAGAATCCGGCGATCATCGGGATGTTCGAACAATACGGCGTACGGGTCGTAGCCATTAATGATAATTATGACTCGCTCAATAAAGATAACATCACGTTTGATATTTTGTCCGTCCTCTCCGAACAAGAGAGCAAAAAAATATCAGCGCGCGTCAGCAGCGCCAGAAAGCAGAAGGCGCGCAGGGGACAGTGGGGAGGAGAGCCACCCATTGGATATCAAGTCAACAAGGAAACGAAGAAGCTTGAGATCGATCCCGAACGGAAGGATATTCCCGTCCTCGTGTTTGATCTCTATGTGCACAAGGGCATGGGCACCTTTAAAGTAGCCGAATATTTGAATCAAAAGGGCATCCGGACCAAAAACGGCAACCTGTGGAGCCGTGAAAGTGTGAACAAGCTGCTTCGCAATCAAGCCTACATCGGCCATGTGGTTTACGGCACCAGGCGCAATCAGCTGCAGCGGGAATATGACGACAGCGGGAAAATGACGAAGAAGAAGGTACAGCTGCGGATGGATAGGACCGAATGGCAAATCGTTGAGAACGCGCATGAGGCGTTAATCGATAAGGAAACGTTTTATGAGGCGCAGCGGATTCTTTCATCCAAAAGTCATAACCGTGCACCGAGGCGGGCCTACCATCCGCTTACCGGCATCTTGATCTGCGGCAAGTGCAATCAGGGGATGATTTGCCAAAAACGATCCTACAACGGCAAGGAGTACCGGTACTACATCTGCAAAACGTATCACAAGTTCGGCCGCGAGGTTTGCCCGCAAGCGAATGTAAACGCCGACGAGCTGGAGGGGGCCGTCGTTAGACTTATACGCACCCGGCTGGACAAGCTGCCTAACGACTGGTTCAGGATTACCGTCAATAAAGAGAAAGAAATGGAGCGGCTGCGGCAGGAGATGAAGGTAAAGCGGCAAACGCGGGAAAAGTGGAGGAAAAATCAGGTCGATCTTTTTCAGCAAAGGGAACTTTTCGATGCAAAATCCTATCAACGGCAGATGCTTGAGATGAAGAATCAGATCCAGCGGCTTGACGAAGAAACCGCCCTTTTGGAGAAACAACTCGGGGAGCTGGCCGGACAAATAACGGAAGCATCATCGCTTGACCGTTACCTGGATGAATTTAAAAAGCTGGAGCTTCAGGATTTGGAGCGGACACGGGTTTTGCTGCAGGAGGTGATCAAAAATATAATATTGACCGACAGGCACCTGGATATTAAATATCACTTTGATTTTGACCGTTAGTGTCACGGTCCTCGTTTGGAAAATCAGGTTCTTCTTCCTGAAGCTGTCCGCTGCGGATAGCTTCTTCATGTTTATGCATCATTTTTTTGAAACCATTCCGTGTTATATTTCGTAACAAATATGATGTATACTGTATTCTACACAACGTCACTCTTAATCCAATCTGTACCGAATAATTTTTACGTATTCGCGAGGACGGAATGTGTACAATGGAGAATAAAGCTGATGTGCATGTACAATCCTTCCATTCTCCCTGGATTGCTGGAAGGATTCGGTATAATGGTGGTTACGGATGCTTCGATCTGTCTGCCAGCTCCAAAGCAGGAGCATGACAAAAACTGCTGCGCAGGCGGTGATTTTGTACCATAGCATGATTACCACTCCAAAACATGTTAAAATGGTTGTTTGTTTAAATTCGACAATTCTGTTGTTGTTAAAAGGAATGTTTTAGTAATAAGGTGCGCATAATAACATGGTTTTATACCGATCATAGGGGGGACTTTTTGCAAATTTTTCACAATCGATGATTCTTGATTCTCGACAGAGATAAAGATACAAATTATATTTTTTGGAATGGAGGAATAGGGTTGTCTTTGCTTCATGCAGCGATTTTTGTGCCGTTTCTTTTTGCAGTGGTCGTTCCACTACTCTACAAATACGTACGGCGTATTCATACGGGATGGTTTGTTCTGCCGGCGCCGGTACTGCTGTTTACGTACTTTATTATGCAGCTGCCTTCGGTCCGAAACGGTGATGTCAAGCATCTGTCGGCACCGTGGATCCCTTCATTAGATATTCGTTTCACGGTTTATTTGGACGGATTGGGACTCCTGTTTTCATTGCTGATTACGGGAATCGGAAGTCTTGTTGTGCTTTATTCCATATTCTATTTATACAAAAACAAAGAAGCCATTCATAACTTCTATGCGTACCTGTTAATGTTTATGGGAGCCATGCTCGGTGTTGTTCTTTCCGATAACCTTGTAGTACTGTATGGATTCTGGGAATTGACGAGTTTGTCCTCTTTTCTTTTGATTGCGTTCTGGTATCAGAGAGAGAGAGCCAGATATGGCGCGTTAAAATCGATGCTCATTACCGTGTTCGGCGGATTCGCGATGCTTGCCGGTATCGTTCTGCTGTACGTCATGTCAGGCACCTTCAGCGTTCGGGAGATCATTGCCAATCTGGACGCGGTGACGGGACATGCCCTCTTTATTCCCGCAATGCTTCTTATGCTGCTCGGAGCGTTCACGAAATCGGCGCAGTTTCCGTTTCATATCTGGCTTCCCGATGCGATGGAAGCGCCAACGCCTGTCAGTGCTTATTTGCACTCGGCCACAATGGTAAAAGCAGGCATTTATTTAGTGGCCAGACTCACTCCGGTATTTGCCGGGTCTGCCGAATGGTTCTGGCTTGTATCCGCGTTCGGTCTGGTCACGCTGTTCTGGGGATCGTTTTCGGCTGTCAAACAAACGGATTTAAAAGCCATTCTTGCTTTTTCAACGGTCAGCCAGCTTGGGTTGATCATGTGCTTGCTTGGACTCGGCTCTGCCGCCTTATACTTCGGATATGGTGAAGAGTCTCAGCTTTATATTCTGGCGATGACGGCCGCCGTGTTCCATCTGATCAATCATGCCACGTTTAAGGGTGCGCTGTTTATGGTCGCGGGCATTATCGACCATGAAACGGGAACCCGGGACATCCGTAAACTCGGCGGCTTGGCTTCACTGATGCCGGTGACGTACACGTTTGCCCTGATTGGGGCGTTCTCGATGGCCGGCCTGCCGCCGTTTAACGGCTTTCTCAGTAAGGAAATGTTCTTTACCGGGGTACTGAATGCATCGAAAATGGATATTTATAATATGCAAACATGGGGGATGCTGTTTCCCGTCCTGGCCTGGATTTCCAGCGTTTTCACATTTATCTACTGTATGATCCTTGTATTTCGGACCTTTAGAGGCAAATACCAGTCGGACAAGCTGGAAAAGAAGCCTCATGAGGCTCCGCTAGGTTTGCTGCTGTCGCCAGCCGTTCTGGTTTCTTTAGTCGTTCTGTTCGGACTATTCCCTGATATCTTGTCTTATTCTTTGATCGAACCCGCCTTGGCTTCCATGCTTCCGGGGCTTCTCGAACCAGGTGACAAGTTCTTGGTGTACATATCGTTTTGGCACGGATGGACAATTGAGCTCTTTATGACCATGGGCGTCATAGCGCTGGGTACGCTGCTTTATATGCAGTTAAGGCGCTGGCAGGGCATCTATGGGATATTCCCGCAGAAGCTGGCATTGAATTATTTTTATGACCGGGGACTTCAGCTCATGGAACGGGTGTCCAACCGGATTACGCGGATGTACATGACAGGCTCGATCCGTGATTATTTGGTCTATATTTTCACGTTTTTTATTTTCATCGTCGGTTCTGTGCTGATCAGATCGGACGGATTAAACTGGACAGGCGCCGAATACGCTGATATTTCGATTTATGAAATCGTCCTTGTTGCGGTGATGCTGACTGCGGCCGTAGCCGTCCCGTTCGCCCGTTCCCGGTTAACAATGGTTATTCTGGTGGGCGCTGTAGGCTATATGATTACACTGTTTTTCGTTATTTTTAGAGCGCCCGATCTGGCTCTGACCCAAATGATTGTTGAGACCGTGTCTGTTGCGCTTTTCCTGCTTTGCTTTTATCACCTGCCCAAGCTGAAAAAAGAAGTGTCTACGATCCCGTTTCGGATATCGAATCTGCTGATTTCCATTGGAGTGGGGATCGTGGTGACTTTAGTCGCTTTGTCTGCCCATGGATCGCGTATGTTCGAATCGATATCGGAGTATTACGTGAGAGAAAGCTATGCGTCTGCGGGCGGTAATAATATCGTAAACGTCATTCTGGTCGATTTCAGGGGCTTTGATACGCTTCTGGAAATCATGGTTCTGGGTATTGCCTCTCTGGGGATTTATTCATTGATCAAGCTCCGTGAGGGCAAGCCCAACGATTCGGCAGCTCAGGCGGACACGGATTCCGACGACAGGAATGGGGCTTTACAATCCGGAAGATTTCGTGAAGGGGGGCGCTTTCATGAAGGCCAATGATGTCATCTTGCAAACCGCAACGAAAATCATCGTATTTATCATCTTGACCGTATCTGCGTTTTTGTTCTTCGCAGGTCACAACAACCCCGGCGGAGGCTTTATCGGAGGGCTGATGAGTGCCGCTGCGTTAGTGCTGCTGGCTATGGCCTTCGATATGGAGACCATCCGCAAAGTCGTTCCGTTCAATTTTCGGAAAATAACGGCTTTTGGACTCTTGCTGGCCGTATTGACAGGGATTGGCTCGTTCCTGTTTGGCGTCCCTTTTCTTAGCCACACGTTTGACTACTGGGAGCTTCCGATCCTTGGGAAAACCGCAATGGCTACGGCTGTGCTTTTTGATCTGGGTGTGTATTTAGCGGTTGTAGGAGTGACTATGACCATTATTCTGTCGGTTGGGGAGGATCGCTAGCTATGGAAATTCTCATGTCCGTCACCATCGGCGTGTTGTTCACAGTTGGGACTTATCTGATTTTGAGCCGCAGTCTGCTCCGAATTATCTTGGGAACTAACATCATCACCCATGGAGTGCATCTGCTTCTTCTTACGATGTCAAGATTGAAGACGGGAGCCGCGCCGCTGTTAGGAGAGAACTCGGTGGCCTACACCGATCCTTTGCCGCAGGCGTTGATCCTGACTTCAATTGTAATCAGTTTCGGTGTAACGTCGTTATTTTTTGTACTTGCGTACAGGGCGTACCGTGAACTTGGGACGGACGATATGGAACAGTTAAGGGGACAAGATGATGAGTAATTTGATCGTACTGCCGCTGTTGATACCTCTTGTTACAGCAATCATTCTCATTTTTTTCAGCAATATTGCCATACAGCGCCGGATTACCGGTTTCAGTGTGCTGTTGAACGTTGCCGTATCGGCTTACATGGTGCAGCAGGTGCAAAGTAAAGGGATCCATACCTTGTATATGAGCGGATGGCTTCCTCCCTTCGGTATTGTGTTCGTAGCGGACATGTTTGCCGCTCTGCTGGTGCTGACCACGGCAATCATAGGCGCCGCGTGCTTGTTTTATGCGTTTGGCAGCATCGGAGAAGCAAAAGAAAAGCATTATTTTTATACGTTCAGCCAGTTTCTCCTGGTTGGGGTTATCGGATCCTTCTTAACGGGAGACATCTTTAATCTGTTCGTCTGTTTTGAAGTCATGCTGATCTCTTCCTACGCGTTGATTGTTCTTGGAGGGACAAAGCTGCAGCTGAGAGAATCGCTCAAGTATATCCTTATTAATATTCTTTCCTCAGCGCTGTTTGTAGCTTCCGTTGCTTACCTGTACGCCGCAGTGGGTACACTCAACATGGCTCATCTGTCCGCCCGTGTGGCGGAGGCGGGGCAAGGCGGTATTTTGACCGTGACAGCGATTTTATTTCTCATCGTATTCGGGTTAAAGGCGGGCTTGTTTCTGTTCTTTTGGCTGCCGGGCTCCTATAGTACGCCTCCCGCTGCGATTTCCGCGCTGTTCGGCGGCTTGCTGACCAAGGTTGGAGTATATGCCATCATCCGGACCTTTACACTTATTTTTTATCACGAGCCGGGGGTCACGCATACCATTATCGTCTGGATGGCCGCTGCAACCATGATTCTGGGAGCGATTGGCGCCCTTGCTTACCGGGATATTAACCGAATTATGATCTATAATATCGTGGTTTCCGTAGGCTTTATCTGTTTTGGTCTGGCTGTGGCAAACAAGGCCGCACTCGAAGGGGTTGTGTACTATCTTGTGCACGATATGATTGCCAAGGCGTTGTTGTTTCTGCTGGGCGGTTCTTTAATCGCAGCGGCAGGCTCAGCTCAACTGAAGGATATAGGCGGCTTGATTAAACGTCATCCTGTCATGGGATGGATGTTTTTCGTAACGGCGCTGGCGATTGTCGGGGTTCCTCCGCTTAGCGGCTTCATTGGGAAGCTGTTAATTGTGCAAGGCGGTTTGGAAGGCGCTCATTACTGGCTTACAGGTATCGGTCTTGCCTCCAGCTTGCTCGTTTTATATTCGCTGATGAATATTTTTATGAACGGTTTTTGGGGAGAGTTTCGTTTGACTCGTGAACCGGAGCAGGGCTTGCCTAAATGTCTCTTGACCCCGGCTGCGTTTCTTCTTGTTCTTATCGTTTTGCTTGGTGCAGGCGCTGAATGGGTGTATCCTTATGTGTCTCAGGCAGGGGATGTACTGCTTTATCCGCAGTTGTATATAGATGCGGTGCTAAAGGGGTAGATGATCATGGCATTTCAAATCATATTGAATTTAATCATCGCTTTTGTCTGGATGTTTCTCAACAACGCATGGGATTTCTCCAATTTTTTCATGGGTTATTTATTGGGTCTTGCCTTTGTTTATGCGTTAAGACGTTTTTTTTATGATGATTTTTATATGCGGAGATTGTGGGCGATATGGAAGCTGCTGGTGTTGTTCCTGAAGGAATTAGTGCTCTCCAATGTGACGGTTATCCGACAAATTCTTCGACCGAAGCTCGATATAAGGCCGGGCATTTTCGCATTCCAGACCGAGCTCGATTCCGATTGGGAAATTACATTGCTCGCTTGTTTAATTACTCTCACACCAGGAACGCTGACATTAGAGGTTTCTCCGGACCCACGCACCCTGTATATTCACGCCATGGATATTCATGATGCCGAGCTGTTGGCGGAGCAAATCAAAGGAACATTCGAGAAGGCCATCATGGAGGTGACGAGATAATGCTGTCTGAGATGTTGTTTGTCGCGTTGATCATTCTGTCACTTTCGATTCTGGGATGCATGTACCGTGTGCTGAAGGGACCGTCTATGCCGGATCGGATTATTGCTCTGGATTCGGTCGGCATACAGCTGATTGCCATTGTAGCCATCCTGTCGATTATGCTGCGAACGCAAGCCTATCTTGAAATTATACTGCTGATCGGAATCCTGGCTTTTTTGGGAACGATCGCATTCTCGAAATATATAGAAAGGGGTGTGGTCATTGAGCATGAAAGAGATCATTCTAACGATCGGTGAACCGCTGATCGGAATCCTGGTGCTCCTTGGCGCTCTCCTTAGCGCGATCAGTGCCTTTGGGCTTATCCGACTCCCCGACGTCTACCTGCGTTCGCACGCAGCCACGAAGAGCGCAACGCTCGGCGTGCTCAGCATTTTATTTGGTGCGTTTTTGTACTTTATTATTTTTGAAGGGTACACTAGTGCGAGGCTCCTGTTAGGTATCGTCTTCGTGTTCATCACCGCGCCGGTTGCCGGACATCTGATCGGACGGGCGGCTTATCGGACAGGCGTGCCCCTCTGGGAGCGGAGCGCGCAGGATGACTTGAAGGGTGTTGTGAAGCAGCGCCGCGCGGAAGAAGACCAGGAATAAGTAACTTCTTGGCAGCCAAAGCCGTTGTTTTATGGGCTGCCCTCATTGTTAACCGTTCGCGGCATCCTGGTTTTATCTGGTCTCCTATCGATGGATTTGGGGCTGTCCCATAAGTAGCTCATACTACTTACGGGAGGGCCTCTTTTTCATGGTTTTTCTTAAACGCTCCCCAAGGAATCGAAGCGGCAGGCCGCAACCATCCGCTTGATCGTCCGGCTTCGACAAATTCATACAACATCGGCTATAATTATATTTAGAACATGGTTTATCATATCGAACAGAGGTGGCCGCATGGTATTATTAAAGAAAATACCTCTCAAAACGTCCCTTGTTTTTATCCTTGTGTTGATGACATTGAGTTTCATATATTACCAGCACATGAAAGACATCATCATCCAAAATCAAATGGATCGAATGCTGCTGCTTTACAACAGCGTTCGGATGAGCCTCGAACAATCGGCGACCGGTGAGAAGTTTGTAGAGGATCTCATCGGGCAAAACCTCCGTACTGCAGCGATAGCCGCCAAATTCAAGCTTGATCCCGATATTGGCAACATAGATAATCAAGAGCTTGTTGAGTTGAGCCGGCAGCTTGGCGTTAATCATATTACCTTATTCCAACGGACAGCGGACGATATCGTAGGTGTGAGGTCTTCAGACCCTAAAGATTTGAATGTAAGCTCCAAGGGCTGGGATACGATCTACAAAGTATTCCATCAATTGTTCGATCTTCAGGATGTGGATGTCGGCATGGGACAGGCATTGCCTCATTACTGGAGCTCTCCCTTCGACACGGCGACCTCCAACCCGGAGAGCGTGAACAAATGGGGCTATTACTATGATGGAACGACGAATTATATCATTAATCCTTTTGTACATAATACCGACTTCCGCACATATCAAAGCTTAACCGGCATTGAAGATGCCATTCGCAGGCTGACGAAAGAAAATGAACATATCGGACTGGACATATCGGTACTGAATTCGGATAAATTGATGAACCGCCAGCATCTCGGTCTGAACCCTACTCCAAGCAATTGGTATTCAGAACGGCTTGTTTTGTTTGGAAAATACCGGTACAAGTCACCCGATGACAAGGAGTTTGGCCAAAAGGCGCTTGAGACCAAGAATACCGTGTTTTATACCACGATATCCGAAGGGAAGCAGGTGTTCAAAAGCTTAACTCCGATCCATGGGGATTATATAAAATACAATGCTGCCGGGACGCCCCCTTTAATTGAAATCTCGTATGACTATACGGAGATTCAGCAGCTGTTGCAGAAACAATTCAGCAACACTTTGTTATTTATGTTGATCTGCATCGGCATTTCTCTGGCTATTATTGCTTCCATTTTTATATTGTACAACCGCAATAAAGAACTTGCCGTACAGGATGTACAGGACGCCTATGCCGGCGATATCGAAACTTTGTTTCAATCGATCAGGGAACAGCGGCACGATTTTATCAATCATATTCAAACGATCAATGCTTTTCTGACATTAAAGCAGTACGAGGAATTACATTCCTATACGAAGACGCTGGTAGACGAAATACGGGTAGTCAATGATCTGGTGAATATCAACAACCCGCCGCTCATCGCCTTGTTTCAGGCCAAACTCACGCAAGCCGAGAGCAAGCAAATTCGTTTTGAGTATGCCTTTAGCCAGATGGAAAAAGTAAAGCTGAGCCCGGTGAAGGCGACGGATATTGTCAGGCTGTTAAGCAATTTAATCGATAATGCGTTCGACGCGTCCATGGAGCTGAATCCGGAAAACAGGTTTATCCGGGTGGAAGGCGAGGTCGTCCACCATCAGCTGCAGCTCAAGGTGATGAATAGGGGGAATCCGATCGCCCCGGATATTCAGGGAAAGATGTTTCAGCCGGGCTTTACGTCAAAACAGAATGGGAAAAACTCCGGCCTGGGGCTTCATATCGTGCGGCAGCTGGTGGAACGCTATCATGGGTCCATTCAACTGAAAAGCGAGAATGGCATAACGGAATTTTCCATTTCCATTCCGTTAAAGGGAGTATTATAATTTCGATGAAAAAAAGTCTGCCTTGGGCCTTGGCCTAAGCAGACTTTGGTTCGTTTTGCCACTCCCATGGATCCGGATGTATCCATCATAGCCAGGATAAGCGCATTGGAGTGCGGCGTAACGATTTCCTCCCACGTTTTGAACCGAAGATCGTCAGGACTGATATGGTGAATCCCCGGGTCGCCCCCGCGTGCGTTTCGGCGCAGATTTTCCAGAATCGTCCGCTTCTTATCGATGTTGGACATAATTCCCTTCTTGCGGATGTCGTTAAATATAATCTCTTTCGTCGTCACATTATGTTTTTCTTTCTGCTGCAGGTTAGGAAGCTCCAGCTCTTCAAACAGCATGGACTGCAGCTCTTCCATTTGAACCTCCGCATCGTAATAATCTTCTCCGGGTTGATCACCGGCGCCCTCGCCTTTGCCCGAGCCTGAAGCAGGCTGGGGATCAACCCCCAGCACGTCGCCAACCTGACTGTCACCGTCCCCTTGACCGACATGCTTGCTCTTGTTGTAGTTATAGCGAAAACGGTATTCATCCAGACTTCGTATAGGCACCTTCACAATCTGCTTGCCGTCCGACATCACAATACTTTCGTCCGTCACCAGGTCAGGCAGGTTTTGCTTGATCGCTTCACGTACTTTTTCTTGATGTCGGGTCTGGTCTTGATACCCTTTGCGGTGCAGCGACCAGTCTTCACGGGATACGGTAAATAAAGGTTTAGTCATACGGAACACCTCCTGAAGGCTTTTTATAATGGAAATCCGTATTCAAAAGCACGAACGGTACCAGACGATAGTGAATCAAGACTTTAAAATAAGTGCTTGTTACTAAATATATTCAAGTGACCGGGGGATATGTGAGACGGACAGATGCGTATTTTTTCATTCCATCCGGGCCAATGCGTTATCTTTGTATGAAAAACGGTACAATGATGCGGCCCTTTTTTGTATGATGGTTTGAAAAATGGAACGAAAAAGCCGCTTCAGATTGTTCTTTTGACACCACGGCCCAGCCGGAAATAAAAGATGGTGCACACGACGATCACCATGAATGCCAAAACGGCAAATATGTTGCTGTAGATCAATGCCGGTCTATACAGAAGAAACGGATTGAATTGCAGTGAAGAAGTGCCGAAGTCCAGCATTTTACTGATGATTGTCGTCGCTGTGGCTCCGGAAATGAAATTCATCATCATAAGCAGGCCCATGCCTACTCCGGCCTGTTCTTTCGGCAGGGTCCGGGAAACCAGGTTGGACATGGCGATCTGCATGAACGTTTGTCCCACATTGCCGAATACAAGGAAGATCATGACAATCAACGGCGATAGTCCGGCGACAAGAGACAACGAGCTGAAAGAAATAAACAGCAGGATGACCGCAGTATAGATTAGTTGGGCATTGCCTTTTCCGTCTGCAATTTTTCCGCCCGTTTTACCGAGCAGCGATGCCGTCAGAGCTCCGGGAAACATGATGAATCCGATGACTGCCGGCGCCAAATGATTCAGGTTTGACAGCATAAGAGGAGTGATAAACGGAATTCCGAAGCTGAGTCCGGTGGAGAGAAAAGCAATAAGAATGCCGTAGGTGTACTGTTTGTTACGAAACAAAGCGGGCTGGATGAACGGATGATCGACGCTTCGGATTCGCCAAATAAACAGAACCAGCAGGATCGCTCCAATGAACATCGGCGTCCACGTTCCGTTGGTCACAGCCAGGAGCAAGAAGGCAATCGTCCCGGCCATCAATCCTCCCCCGAGGAGATCGGTTTTCTTAGCGTGCCCTTTGGCGTCGTCCAAATATTTGCGGAAAAACGGCAGCGTCAGCAAAACGAGCAGGGAAAGGCAAAAAAGAAAGCGCCAGCTGGCCAAGCTGGTCACGAAGCCGGCGACAATCGGACCGATAGCCGTACCCAGCGCGAGACCTGCCGTGGTGGTTCCAAGCGCTCTCCCCCGCTTTTCGGGAGAGAAATAACGTACGGGAATCAGCATTCCGGTTGCCGGAATAACGGAAGCCCCCATCGATTGCAGAATTCGCCCGGTGATGACCATCCAGAACTCCGTTGCCATCAGACCAACGATCGATCCCAGAGCGAAAAAGAACAGTCCGAACGTGAGCAGATCCTTCAGCCGGTACGTATCGGCCAGTTTGCCGTAGGTGACCGAACCGATGGCATAGACGATGATATATCCCGTTACGATCCAGCTGACCTGGGATGGCGAGAGATGAAATTCTTCGCTGATCGAAGGCAGTGCGACGTTGAACATCGTTGCGTTCATAACGGATAGAATCAGCGTAAAAAACATAACGCGAAGCAGTTTTTCTCCGGCCTGCGTTTGATTGACGGGTGAAGCGGTGCTCATGAAATATCCTTCTTTCTACAAATAGATCAGATTTGTACGCCTGTCCGTACCATGGGGCAGCCGTTTCACCAGGTTTCTCTTGATCATGTTATCGATTAACCGGGAGATGCTGGGCTCATCTTTTTGCGTAGAACAGGCTAACCGGTTCTGTGTCTGGCCATCCTCCTTTTCCCGTTGGCTTAAGACAGATACAAAAAATACTATAGAATAAAAAGGTTGTTTTAACAAGTTTTTTTCGGCTGATCGGCCGGCGAAGGAAAGGGACCTTCTTCATGAAGGTCCCGGATGAGCTGCAGGCTGTCATCATTGTATCTGCACCGTCAGGAAGCGTCCGGCCGCAGCAGCTTGGCAAGCGCTTGAAAAGGAGAGCTGGCCTCTTCTTCGCCTGAAGAATAAACCACCTCGCTGGAGTATGTATAATCATCCTCAGGCGCGTTGGTCTGCAGCTCGAAATCTTCAAAACGTTTGACGAATACCAAGGCGGTGTTGTACGCATCGTCCAGGGCCCGATGATGACTGCCCTCGAAAGCGATCCCCTCCATTTCCAAGGCCCGCTTCAGGCCGATCTGCTGATACACCTCGCCGCCGGCTTTTTTGGAGTACTGCCGCTGCAGATTGTTGTGGTTTTTGATCCAGTCCGGATCCAGCTTCACTTCGCGGCAGTGGCGGATCAATTGATACTTATCATCGGACCCCCACGCACACAAATAGTAGTCTTCATTCCCGATCCATTGGGTCCACAGCTCGACAGCTTCGCGAAAGTCGGGCGCCCCCGCCATATCTTCCTGCCGGATGCCGGTAAACTCCGTCGTATGCCTGGTTAGCACCGGATTCCCGGACGGCCTGACGAACGTTTGAAATTTGTCTGCAATCTGCAAGCTTCCGTTTACCTCGGCCACTTTCACGGCGCCGATCTCGATAATCTCCGCCAAATGCTGCTGCTTCCGCACGACTGTAAATTCCAAATCGTAAATGATATATATCATCGTGATAAACGCTCCTTCGAATAGATGATACATTCATTGTAACAGATTTTCGGAGCGGGCGGAGAATTTTAGAAGGCGGACGGCAAAACGGGAACAGGATCGGACTATTTTGGCCGGGTATAAAAGTACAAAAACCATATCGCGTGATACTGTTTGTCTGCAGACGCGCGGCGAAATGGTTCATAGATGCAAGAATCTTGTGTTTTGTTTGGCTTCAGTTCAATTAAACCACAACTAAACGGTATACCACTAATTTAAAATGTAAGCGTTTTAAGAATATATATTAAATAGTGAAAATGAAAGAAAATAAGAGATAATTAAGTATTTTATTTAAAAAAATAAGGATATTTTGATTTTGACTAAAAACGAGCTTTTGCGCAATAATTAGCATCAATTGGTATACCATTTAACTAAAGTGGTATACCGGTAAGAGGGGTTCGACGGTTTGTGCGATTTTTTTAAAAAAAGGGAGGATTTTAAAAATGATGAACAAAACATCGGCATCACTGCTTTTGGCTTCCGTGCTCGGGCTACAGCTGCTCACAGGTTGCGGAACAATGGCCACAGAAGGGCAGGGTCAGGGGGCAAGTCCTGCGGCGGCAGAGAAAAAAACATTAGACTTCCCGACGAAATCCGTTACGATTGTGGTTCATACGAAGGCGGGAGGTCCCACAGATACGATGGCTCGCGAATTGGCCAAAGCAGCGGAGCCGTTTTTGGGCAAACCCATACTCATTGAAAATCAACCCGGTGGAAGCGGAGCTTCCCAGATGGCGGAATTAGCTAAAGCCAAGCCGGACGGGTATACGCTTGGAACATTGACCCCTTCTCAAATCGGAATGTGGAACAGCAATTTGAAAGACCAGTTTAACGTAGACAGCTATACTTACGTATCCGGGGTGCAAATCGACCCGTATGTGATTGCTGTTCGCGCGGACAGCCCTTACAAAACGCTGCAGGATCTGGTAAAAGCCATGAAGGAAAAACCCAAAACCCTTAATGTCGGCGGGTATGGCGCAATCGGCTCGGGCCACAATGTAGCATGGAACATTTTTGCCGAAAAAGCGGGTGTGGAAGCCAACTGGGTGCCTTATGAAAGCACCGGTGAAGCGGTTACAGTTCTGTTGGGCAATAATATTGATGTAGCCAATTCCAATCCCGCTCAAGTTTCCCAATATGTCAAGAGCGGTCATTTAAGAGTGCTGGGCGTCATGTCGGATAAGCGTTTGGAAGAATGGCCCGATGTTCCGACCTATAAAGAAGCCGGATATGAAGTGGATACCTCTTGGGCACAATTCAGAGGAATTTATGCGGCTGCCGGGATCCCGGAGGAAGTCCTGGCAAAACTGAACGATGCTTTCGGGAAAGCGATGCAAACGGAAGGATTTAAGAACTATATGAAAAACTCGCAAATGGTGGACGGAACAATGGATCACAAGCAATTTACCGAGTATGTGAAAAAGCAAGACGCCTTGACGAAAGAATGGCTCGGAAAATTGAGCAAGTGATTAAAAGGGAGAGCGAACATGAATAAAACAGTGGATCGATATGCAAGTCTGGTTTTTCTGGCCATCGGAGCTGTTTTCATGTACAAAAGCAGTCAATTGGCGGCCCAAAGCTCGATTGACACAAGCGTAGGGCCCAACGTTTTCCCCTTCGGGCTTGGATTTGTTCTCGTACTGTTAAGTTTCCGGCTGTTATATGAGACCTTTCAATATAAGGGCGAGAGCAAGAAAAAGGCCGCCGCATTGGATTATAAACGATTCGGCATCATCCTGGCCGCCACCATCTTATACGTGCTGCTTCTTGAAGTTCTCGGCTATGTGATTTGTACATTTATTTTTCTTCTGATCGGTTTCCAGACGATGGAAAGAGGAAAGTGGTTCCGGTCCGTTCTGATTTCATTCTTCTTTTCCTTCGGATTGTATTATCTGTATGTCGAAGTTCTTGAAGGTACCTTACCTGGATTACCATCATGGATGGGAATTTAAAGGGGATAAAATATGGACACATTACAGTTTTTATTTACAGGCTTCGGCATCGCCTTTCAATGGCATAACTTGCTCTTCGCCTTTTTCGGGGTGCTGATCGGCACAGCGGTAGGCGTACTGCCGGGAATCGGTCCGATGAGCGGGATCGCCCTGTTAATTCCGGTGACGGCTTCGGTTACAGGCGGACTGGGTCCGGACGAGGCCGCCGCCAGCTCCATTATTTTGCTTGCAGGGGTTTATTACGGAGCGATGTACGGCGGGTCTACCACTTCCATTCTGCTTAATACGCCGGGTGAATCCTCTTCAGTCGTTACGACGTTAGACGGGCACCAAATGGCCAAGCAGGGGAGGGCAGGAGCGGCCTTGGCGATTTCGGCCATCGGATCCTTCGTGGCCGGGATCGTCGCCCTGGTGGCGTTGATCTTTCTGGCGGCTCCTTTATCCAAACTGGCGATTCGTTTCGGTCCGGCAGAATATGTCGCCTTGATGATCCTCGGTTTATGCGCGGTGAGCGGGCTGGCCGGAAAATCGATGACCAAAGCGTTGATGATGACGGTTTTCGGGCTGCTGCTGAGCACGATTGGATTAGATACCGTTTCAGGCGTTGCCCGTTTTACCTTTAATAACCCCGCATTATTTCAAGGGCTTGAATTTTTAACGGTCGCTGTCGGTTTATTCGCGCTCGGTGAAGTGTTTAAAACCATTCTCGAAGGTGATTTCAATACGGGGACCGTCGCCAAAATCCAAAAAGTGATGCCAACGAAGCAGGACATTAAAGTCAGCACCATGCCCATTATCCGCGGATCGTTATTGGGGTTTATTATTGGGGTGCTGCCCGGAGCCGGTGCAACGTTAGCTTCCTTTTTCGCCTATTCCGTAGAGAAGAAGGTGAGTAAAACGCCGGGCAAGTTCGGGCAGGGGGCCATTGAAGGGGTTGCCGCACCTGAATCCGCCAACAACGCAGCGTCGGGGGGAGCGATGATCCCGCTCCTTACCCTTGGCATTCCCGGCTCGGGAACGACGGCTATTCTCATGGGCGCCTTGATTATGTACAACGTGCAGCCGGGTCCTTTGTTGTTTGAGGAGCATCCGACCATCGCCTGGGGACTCATCGCCAGTATGTTTATCGGGAATGTCATGCTGCTGATCCTGAATATGCCGCTTGTGAAGATATTTGCCAAAATTATCGAAACGCCGCCCAAATATTTGATACCCATGATTATAGCCATCTCGATTTTCGGCGTGTACGCCGTGCAGGTATCTGTTTTTGATCTTATGCTGTTGATCGTCTGCGGCCTTGTCGGTTATTTCTTCACTCAGCACGATTTTCCGTTGGCACCCATTGTGCTGGGCCTGGTGTTGGGGCCCATGATTGAAAATAATTTGCGCCGGGCACTGATTACGACCAATGGAAATTATATGATTTTTGTAGAAAGACCGGGCTCCCTGATTTTATTATCCATCGCCGCATTGTGGATCCTGATTCCCATCGTGCTGAAAATGAAAGGGAAAAAAGTGATTGTGAATGACGAGGCGGCTTAAGCGTTGCAAAAATCGACAATTTAACCCGATCCGGGCTTCCCTCTCTCATGAGAACGTCAAGCAGGTTGAAAAATGGAAAAAACATGAGAAAATAATGAAACAACACATTTGAGTGGGGGATGTACAATTGGCGGAGGAATTCAACACCAAAGTAGACGGAGTATATGAGTATATTTTTGATGCGATCAAAAGGGGGGATTTTCATTCGGATAAGATTCTTTCGGAGCGTGAATTAGGCAATTTGCTCGGCGTTAGCCGAACGCCCATTCGCGAAGCTTTTCGTAAACTGGAAAAAGAGGGACTGGTACAGTACGAGCCTCATAAAGGCGTCAGGGTCATCTCTTTCTCTCATGAAAAAATACGCCACCTGTATGAAGTCAGGGAAATGCTAGAAGGCTTGGGAGCCCGGTTGTTATCCCAGCACCCCAACCAATCCGCTATTCAAAGGCTTCACAAGCTGTTGGAGCAGGCCGAGCAGGCGGCGGAACAAGGCAATATCGCCCTGTTATCCAAAATTAACGCCCAATTTCATATGGGTATTGCATCAGGCTCCGAAAATGTGTATTTAATCCATGCCTTGCAAACGCTGCAGTCCCATATCACCATTATTATGGCCAAGTCTCTTTCGCAAAGCGGCAGACCCGTGGAAAACCTGAAGGAGCATTGGCTGATACTCAATGCCATTGAGAGCAGAGACCCGGAATTGGCAGAGGTGACGGCCAAATTCCATATTCGGAATGCATATTCCAATGCCATAAAACAACTCGATCGCCGCAATGAAGATAACGATGCCCCCTAACTGGCAGGGGGAATTCATAAAAAATAGGATGAATAGGGAGAGAACAAGATGATTACACAAACGCTGGTACACAATTGCCTAAATACAAAGTGGGAAGATATTCCGCAGGAAGTCATTCAGCATGCAAAGAAAAGTATTTTAAATTGGATGGGCGTTGCCGTCGGTGCGGCTTATCATCCTTCGGTAGACATGCTGTTGAGCTTGAAGGAAGACCTACAGTCTACCGAACAGGTGTCTATTTTTGGGAGAAAAGAGAAGGCCGATATATTGTTCTCCAGCTTGATTAACGGCATGAGCTCTCACATTTTCGATTATGATGACACCCATCTGGATACGATCCATCATCCCAGCGGACCCGTGGCCCCTGTTTGCTTTGCGCTGGCTGAAAAATACGGCCTGAGCGGCAAACAAGTACTGCGTGCTTTTATTCTTGGAGTAGAAGCGGAGCTGCGGATCAGCAATGCCGTTTATCCAAGTCATTATCATCTGGGATGGCATATTACGAGTACGGCCGGTGTATTCGGCTCCGCCATTGCCGCAGGAATATTGCTGGAATTGAATGAAGAGCAAATGCTGTATGCTTTAGGTATAGCCGGAACCCAAGCATTTGGGCTGCGTGAAATGTTCGGCACGATGACCAAGCCTTTCCACCCCGGAAAAGCGGCCGAGAACGGATTGCTTGCCGCATTGCTGGCACAAAAAGGATTTACCAGCTCCAAGCAAGTTCTTGAAGCCAAAAGGGGCTTCGCCAATGTATTGGCACCGGAACATGATCTCGACAAGGTCAACGTGAATTGGGGAACCCAGTGGGAAACGCTTAAAAATGCATTTAAACCTTATGCCTGCGGTATCGTTCTTCATCCGGCCATTGATGCGTGCATTGCCTTGGGGAAAAAAGTTGCCGATCCCGCTCTTGTAAAAGAAATCGAAATTACCGTCAATCCATACGTGCTTGAGTTGACGGGAAAACCTGAGCCGCAAACCGGATTGGAAGGGAAATTCAGTATCTACCATACAGGAGCTATTGCTTTTCTCGATGGCGATGCCAGTGAAGAACAGTATCAGGATGCCAAAGTGCTGGATCCGCGGACGATCGAATTCAGAAATAAAATCAAACCCGTGGTCAATGAAGCATTCGAAGAGGACGAATGTGCAGCGAAGCTCACCACAGTAGACGGGAATGTGATTGAATACCGGGTGAAGCATGCTACAGGCAGTATTGAAAATCCGATGACAGACGAGATGCTCTGCAGCAAATTCAGAAAATTGGTGAAAGGAATCCTGGACAGCGAGAATACAGAGGCTATCATTCAGAAGCTCTATGAGCTGGACTCGGTAGAAGATATCAATGAGATTATTCCATACTGCACCCAATCCAAAGTATCTGCGTAAATACTTGATCTTTTAATCCCCTTCTTCAAGGGGACAGAACCCTTATAACCCAACCAAAAGAAACCCTCCGTACCATAGATCGCATGGTTCCGGAGGGTTTTTACGTTTCAATGATTTTTGTTTCTTAAAGCGGCAAAATCAACCGCCGGTATCAGTCCTTCTTCAAACGCCCTGCGGAGCAAAGTCGTAACCGCGGCGTATCCGTCTTCGCCTAAGTCCGCGGTGAATTCGTTAACGTATAAATCGATGTGAGCTTGCGCGACTTTGGGATCCATTTCCTGAGCGTGACTCAGGATGTAATCCCGTGACGCTTCCGGATGTGCCCAGGCATATTCGACAGACGCACGGGTCCACCGGGCAATGGCATCAAGGTCCAGAGAACGATGGGCTATGATCGCACCCAGCGGAATGGGAAAGCCGGTATCACCCTCCCACCAGTTTCCCAGGTCGACCAGAAGAGAAAGCCCGTACGACGGGTAGGTGAAGCGCGCTTCGTGGATAACCAATCCGGCGTCGATCGAGCCGTCTCGTACCGCTGGCATGATTTCGTGAAATGGCATCACCACAATCTCGCCCACGCCTCCAGGTACTTGCTGGGCCGCCCACAGCCGAAACAGCAGATAGGCGGTCGAGCGTTCGCTTGGCACCGCAATCCGCCGGCCGGACAATATCGAAGGGTCATTCGTGCCGTCCTTCGTCAGCACCAGCGGCCCGCAGCCTCTGCCGAGCGCGCCGCCGCACGGTAAGAGGGCATATTCGGACATCGCCCAAGGTAGAGCCGCATAGGAGATTTTAAGCACTTCCGGCCCGCTGCCATTGGCCGCCAGGTTATTGGTGATATCGATGTCTGCATACTGCACGTCCAGCTTCGGCGCACCGGGCAGCAGCCCATGCGCCCAGGCATGAAAAACAAAAGTATCGTTGGGACAAGGTGAAAAGGCGATTTTCATAGTTGAGCCTCCCTCAGGATTGTACTTGCTGCTTCTAACGCATTCAGGGCGTCCCCGATTCGCCACGCGTCACGGTCCCTTGGGCCAACCGGGTTGGAAATCGCGCGGATTTCCAAAACGGGTATGCCAAATTTGACGGCGGCCGCAGCCACGCCATAACCTTCCATTCCTTCTGCAGCGGCACCCGGGATCCGGGCGGACAGTGCTGCAGCGGTAGCGGCCGTACCCGTTACCGTCGACACCGTCAGGACCGGACCCGTATGTACCGGCAGCCCGGCATTCCGGAGTGCCTCCGTCACCCGTTCAACCAGGCTGCCGTGGGCGTGTACGCGGGCTGTACCGAACCCCAGCTTGTCCAGACTGACGAAGCCCTCGGGGGTCTCGGCTCCCAGATCGGCGGCGACCATCTCCTCGGCGACAACCAGGGAGCCGATGGGAGCCCGTCCCGGGAACCCGCCGCCGATTCCGGCGCTAATCACCAGGTCATAATCGGACTTGGCCGACGCCAGGACCGCCGCAGTGCCGACTGCGGCGGCTATCGGACCAACGCCTGCTGCCAGGACGTCAAATCGGCCGTCCCCCTTCAGCCCCCGGCATATCGCATCCTTCTCGGCGTCGACGGCCGTTATCACAAGAATCCGTTTTCTCCGTTCCTCCGGCCCGGAGTTAGGGAAAAGCGACGCATCCTCGATGTGATAGATTTCCATTGGTATAATCCCCTTTTTCGTCTTTCAAAAAAGCGTAATGCGTAAAGGAGTTTACTCCCGGTCGTGTATCAAACATTATTATTATAGTACTTCAGCCGGACTTGAACAAATGCTGCCAAGCCATGACCTTCTGAAATGCCGGATACTTGCCCACCGGTTAACGGAGAGTCAGCCGTAAGCTTTGCCTTTGGTCAGTATACAGGGTACGCCTTTACCCACAGCACCGGGCAGCGACATTTTTTGCAGGTAGCGCCGTCCTCTTTCGCATTTGAGACAGCGTGCGCAGACATCTGAGGTGACAACCTTCATATTGAACCGGTTTTTATCAATGGAGGATGGGGGGGTTTTCTTTTTGAAATTTTTGTTTTTGCTCACCGTTTTCATCTCCTAAGGCTTGGATGTTGCATATTATGACGGAATGCTTCGTTTTGCCACCCGAGCGGAAAGCCGGAGATCGTTTTTTTGCTGAGCTCGAAATGATGATGTCAAATCCTGTTGAAAAAAAGAGGAATGCAGGGATGCCGTGTTGAATCACTAAAGGTATTCGGGGTACGGATTCATAAGCCGGCCGTACGGCGGTACCCTTTAACCGAAGGAGGAAGGCAATGAAGTATATGATCTGCCAAATGGTCAAAATTGTAGATATGAATGACGAGATCATGTCTGAGGTCTTGTTCAACCATGGAGAATATGAAGCGGCGATGCTGTCCGTAGGGTCTACCGTGGTTTCATATCCGTTGGGACTTAAAGAATTTGAAGTGGTACATGATAAAAGAGAAGGCAGACGGGAGCGCTTCAGGGTGATTGATGTCGAATTCGATTTGATCGCTCAACCGACGTCTACCCGTGTCTTTCTTGAACCGGTCACTTTGATCATCGGTCAGCATGATGTCGGACAGATGGTTTAAGCGGGTCCGAAGAGATGGGGGGGTGAGCAGAGAATGAACAGAACGTTTGTCGCCATCGGCAGCATCTGCGCGCTTTTGTCCGTCGCGTTCGGCGCGTTCGGTGCGCATGGATTGAAAGAGGTGTTGACGCCGAACATGCTGGCAAACTACCAGACCGGCGTGCAGTACCAAATGATGCATTCGCTGGGGCTGATCGCCATAGGACTGTGCGCATCGATTCTTCCGGCCGGCGGACATCTGCGCCGTGCAGGGTGGTTTATGCTGATCGGCATCATCTTGTTCTCGGGAAGTCTTTATGTTTTGAGTATAACGGGCATTACGGCACTCGGAGCGATTACTCCGATCGGGGGCATTGCCTTTTTGTTGGGGTGGCTGTTTCTGGCGCTTGCGGCTTGGAAAAGCCCGTCCGAATCATAATTCAACACAGAGATCGTCCGGTGCACCGGGCGTTTTTTTATGCTTTCGGAGCAGCCGTAATGGCTGCCGACCGATAAGTTGCGGATCGGCATCTCCTTCGTCGGGGAAGGGCGTCACCCAAGGCGGCGATGCGAACATTGCAGCCGTCCATGATGCCGATGACAGCACATCGGAGTCTGCGTGTGAGCGCCGAAAGGGGTGAAACGGAAGAAGAGCTTGAATTCCTGCGGAGTCATCTGTGCAATGAAGTTCAAGGCTATTCTTCGTACTTACCCATTAGTGAATTTCATAATCGTCGATTTCGTTGATTTTAAACAGATAGACTTTTTTCTCGTCTACATGATAGACCGTCACGTTCCCGCTTGCCGAGTCTACGCTGATGATCCGACAGGGCATGCTGAGCTTGATGCCCTTGCCCTTGACGACGGACAGCCGGAGCAGGGTATTGTTCTGCTGGAACGTCATCATTTTTTCCCAGATCAGCTTGTGAGGATCGTTCTCCTGAAGGGAAGGCTCATTGGCCTTGCCGTCTCTCTTGTCTTCGGGCGAAGATGTCGTCGACTCTGCCCGCACGGTACTTTTTTTGATCACCGTTTCATTCAGAGCCTTTTTGATTTTTTTACCTAATTCCACCCCTTGCTTGATTTGATAATCCTCGACATCGTTGGTATTCAACAAGTGCAGCAGTGTTTCCAAGGCACGCCCGTTGGTTTCATCCTCTATCATGATGTCTACGTTGAACAAAAATTTGCGCTTGCGCGGATTGACTTTCTCCATAGGCGTCTCCTCTTAATTGAAATAGGTATATTATACTATACCACTATTTTATCATGAAAAGCAGCAGGGACCTTATAGATGCATAACGTCAATGGCACGCATGGGGCAGAGCATACATATACTGACAGCACAAGGTCATTAAGAGGAGTGCTTATCATGATGCGATTGGAACCGATTGATATGGGAGGACGCATCGCTCTCGCGGTCGAAGTGAAGCTGCCCAAAACAACGCTGCTCGCCGTGACTACGGATAGAGGCTATATCATGTGCGGGGCCTTAGACGTCGGACTATTGAACGAGCGGCTGAAAGAAAGAGGGATTATCGCCGGTCGGGCAACGGGGGTCAGGACGATTGAGGAGCTGCTGGAAGCCCCCTTGGAATCTGTAACCTATGGTGCGGTGGAGCTCGGCATCGTGCCGGGGATGATCGGAAAAGATGCGGTTGCACGGATGTTTTAACCAAAGGAAAGCCGCCGGGCGTTGTTCGGCGGTTTATTTTTAGCACATAGATAATCCGGGGGCTTGGAAGGTGCCGGGCGGCGTTGAATGGACGGTTTGGGTATGGGAAGGCCCGGGGACGCGATCCCGTCTGGTTGTGCTCCTTGAGAATCCGGGTATAATGAATATCGGAGGCAACGACAGACAGGGGGAGTCATGGTTGGAAATCCAAAAGATCAGAACGCACAAAATCTATGAAGCCATAGCGGAGCAAATCAAGGAGCAGATTGTGTCTGGCGGATTGAAGCCCGGAGAGAAGCTCCCTTCAACGAAAGAGCTGTCCGAACGCTTTCAGGTAGGCCGCTCAACTGTCAGGGAAGCGCTCAGCGCCCTGAAGGCCATGGGGCTGGTAGAGATTTATCAGGGCGAGGGCAGCTATGTGCGAAGTATCGAATCGCGGGATGTGGGGCTGCCGGAGTTCGATTCGCTGCTGATGAGCAAGGAGACGGTGCTGGAGCTGATCGAGGCGCGGAAGGCGCTGGAGATTGCCGGGGCAGGTATGGCGGCCGAGAAGCGGACGGACGAGGATCTTCGTAAATTTGAGGCGGTGCTGAAGCGGATGGAGGCATACCTCGGCGATGAGGAAGAAGGAGAACGGTCGGACATCGAATTTCACTTGATCTTGTCCGAGGCCACACATAATTCAATCATGGTCCGGCTGATCGATTCGATCTCGTCCCAGATGCAGACGGCGATCCGTGAGACCCGCAGGCTGGAGATGTACGCCAACCGCCAGGTATCCATACGGCTTTGGCAGGAGCATCAAGCGGTATATGAAGCCATTCGCGGCCAAAATGCGGCGGCGGCACAAGAACAAATGGGGCGCCATCTGGCCCACGTCGAGCAGATCCTGCTGAAATTTCTGAAAAAGTAGTGCCGTCGGCATGGAAGCGAGATTGGAGGAACGCCCCGAAATGGACCCGACCCCCTTTTCAAAACGTAACTTATCTGATAACCTGATAAGTGAGTGAACTCATAATGAAAAGGATGGATTCCCATGAGAGTTTCCTTATTTATTACCTGCCTGGCCGATCAGTTGTACCCGGAGGTCGGCGAGAGCGTCGTCCGGCTTTTGCACCGGTACGGCTGCGAGGTGGATTTCCCGGAGCTGCAAACCTGCTGCGGCCAGCCTGCATACAACAGCGGCTATCAAGATGAAGCCCGTGAAGTGGCGCGCAATTGGATTCGCGCATTCGAGCACAGCGATTATGTGGTATCGCCGTCGGGCTCCTGTACGGGAATGGTGCATCATTACTATCCGTCATTGTTTGAGAACGAACCGGAATGGAAGGCAAAAGCGGAACGGCTGATTGAAAAAACGTACGAGTTTTCCCAATTTATGGTCAATGTGCTGGGGATAAAGGATTTGGCTGCGGAGTTTCCGGAAAAAGTCACTTATCATCCGTCCTGTCATGCCATGCGTCTTCTTGGCGTCAGGGAGGAGCCCGGCACGCTGCTGGCCCATGTGAAAGGGCTGGAGCTGATCGATCTACCGTATAAAGAGGACTGCTGCGGCTTCGGCGGCACGTTCGCGGTTAAAATGGCGGACATGTCGGAGGCCATGGTGTGCGAGAAAGCGGCCAACGTCTGCTCGACCAACGCCAGCGTGCTTGTCGGTACGGATATGGGCTGTCTGATGAATATCGGCGGCCGTTTAAATAAAGAAAATAAGCCGGTACGCGTCATGCATTTGGCGCAGCTGCTGGAGGAAGGGGTGAAGCGGGGTGAGTCGGCAGGTCGCAAATGAAAAGGAACTGATCGGGACAGGGCTGAAGCAGCGGACGGAGGAAGCGCTGGCGGATGATTTTCTTCGCAAAGCGGTAGCGTTTACAACCGATAAGCTGAAGACCGGCAAGAAAATGGCGACGGATGATTTTGGCCAGTGGGAGGAATGGCGGGAACGCGGACGGCAGATCCGAAAGCACGTTGTGGACAACCTGGATTACTACCTGACGCAATTCTCGGACAATGTTGCCAAGGCCGGCGGACATGTGTACTTCTGCCGTACCGGGGATGAGGCGGTCCAAACGTTCATGGGCATTGCCGAAAAACGCCGCGCCAAGCTGGTCGCCAAGGGCAAATCCATGGTGTCGGAGGAAATTCATCTGAATCGTCACCTCGAAGAACGGGGCATAGAAGCCATTGAGACGGACCTGGGTGAATATATTTTGCAGCTGGCCAAAGAAACGCCTTCCCATCTGATCATCCCGGCCATTCACAAAAACAAGCAGCAAATCGCCGACCTGTTCTCGGCAGAGGCGGGGGAATCGTTCCTGCCGGAAACCAAGGTGCTCGCCCGGTATGCCAAACAGCGGCTCCGCGACTATTTCCTCCAAGCGGATATCGGAATGACTGGCTGCAATTTCGGCGTAGCCGAATCGGGTGCGATCACGCTGGTGTCTAATGAAGGCAACGGGCGGATGGTGAGCACGATCCCCGAATGCCATGTCGTAATCATGGGAATGGAGCGGCTGGTGCCCACCTACGATGACCTTGAGGTCGTGCTGAACCTGCTTGCCAGGAGTGCGACGGGGCAGAAGCTGACCACGTATACCTCCATGATTACGGGACCGCGCCGCGAAGGGGAGCTTGACGGACCGGAGGAGCTTCATGTGATCATACTGGATAACGGGCGGTCGGCACAGCTCGGAGACCCGGTTTTTCAAGAGGTGCTGCACTGCATCCGCTGCGCGGCATGTCTGAATGTTTGTCCTGTGTACCGTCACGTGGGCGGACACACTTACGGAAGCGTATACAGCGGCCCGATCGGAGCCGTACTGACACCGCTGCTGCAGCAGGACATGAAGGAAGCGGGGCAGCTGGCCTACGCCTCCAGCTTATGCGGGGCATGCTATGAAGCGTGTCCGGTGAAGATACCGCTGCATGACATGCTTGTGCAGCTTCGGGCGCGTAAGGTGCGGCTTGGGTTGACGCCGCTGGCCGAACGCGTGGCTTTCAAGACGTTCCAGACAACGTTTGGCAGCGTCAAGCTGTATCGGATGGCGACGAAGTCCGCCTATTATCTGATGAAGCCGTTTGTGAGCAAAGGCGTGATCAAAAAAGCGCCCGGACCGGCAGCGGGCTGGACGCAGTCACGCCATTTTCCAATGAAGCCGAAGCAGTCGTTCCGCGAGCGGTGGCGGGAGCTGCAGCAGGAGCTAAAGCGGGAAAGTGCCGGACGTGCAGGCGCTTTGACAAATCGAAACGGGGAGGAGCAGCGCTATGACTAAGGGTACAATCCAAGGCAGAGATGCATTTATCGGCAGTTTGTCTTCGCGGCTTGGACGCAGCTCTGTACCTCGTACAGCTCCGGCTCATCCTTTTCGGGGCGCGCCGCAATGGTATAAAGACTTGGATCGCACAGTGGAAGAGAAAATCTCGCTGTTTACCGAGAATTGGACGGCTTTGACAGGCAAGGTGCTCATTGTGGAAGCTTCTGAGGCCAAGCAGCGGATCGGCGCATGGCTGAAGGAGATCGCTGCCGAGCTCGGTGTAACGCACGTCTCCCGTTGGGAACACGAGGAGCTGAAGGCGCTCGGATTGGATGAGGCGCTCAAGGAAGCAGGCATCGAGGTTATACCGTGGGTGGAGCCCGTCAATTCGGGCGAGCTGGAATTTCAGCCTGAGGCGGGCGTGGAGGAGCTGCCTGAATCTAACTGGGCCAAGCGCAGCGAGCTGCTGAAGCGTACGGAGCGGTGCCAGCTCGGGATCGTATGGCCGGATTATGCCGTAGCGAATACAAGCACCTTAGTGCTTCAGTGCTCTCCGCAGAGAGGCCGGTCGGTCAGCCTGTTGACGGACATTTTGTTTGCCGTGTTCCGCGCCGGCCAGCTGGTGAACCGGATGGGGGAAGCGTTTGAGCGGATTACCCGGGATAAATCGTCGCCGGAGCAGTACGCTTCATCTCTCAATCTGATCACCGGCCCGAGCCGAAGCGCGGATATCGAGAACGACCTGACGATCGGAATTCACGGCCCCGGCAAAGTATATGCCGTTATTATTAAATAAGCCTTTCACTTTCCCCGCTGATCGCACAAGAAGGCTGCGCATGCGGGGTTTTGTCATTTCACGGGAAAGGGGGCAGTCTGCCGCGATTCTGCATAATTTCCGATTGACATATCAAGAAGCCGGGTGCTACTATGAAGATGTAATATACAAAACCTTGGTTTATTATAGTAAACCTATGGTGTAACAGCATGGAGGTTGCATGGAAAAGAAGTATTGGGTACCGGCACTCGAAAAAGCGAACGATGTGCTGCAGGTGATCGCCCAGCAGCCGTCCGGGCTGAAGCTGATCGATCTGTCCAAGCGGTTGGCCATCCATAAAAGCTCCATGTTTTCCTTGTTGAATACGATGGAAGCGCTTGAATGGGTTGTGCGCGAGAGCGACGGCACCTATTCGCTGGGCTCCAGACTAGGCTATATTGGAAACGCTTTTTTCAAACAGTTCAGCTTGATCGACCGTTTCCGCAAGGAGGCTTCCATCACGAAGCATATAATTAAGGAGACGATCCAGCTGGCGAAGCTGGAGGGGCGCGAGGTGCTGTATTTAGCCAAGGAAGAGATGCCCTCTCCCGTACGCCTTGCTTCGGAACCCGGGATCAAGTTTCCCGCCCATGCCACGGCGCTGGGGAAAGTGATGCTGGCTTTTCAAGACCGGGCCGAGCTGGATGCTCTGTACACTTCAGGGGAGCTGGAACCGAGGCTTACGCCTCATACGCTTCAATCGCGCGAGGAGCTGTACCGTCAGTTGGCCGAGGTCAGAGCAAACGGGTGTGCATATGATTTGCAGGAGGCGGTGATGGGCTTTAGCTGTGTGGCGGCGCCGGTGCGAGACGCGGACGGCAAGGTCATAGCGGCGATCAGCTGCTCCATGTTCCAGCACGAATGGGAGGAGAAGCGGGAACTCGCCAAAGAGGAGATCTGCGCCTTGGCCAAACGATTGTCACAAAACCCGCAATAACGGAGTAAAAAGCAAAGGATGTGATTCCCGTGAGATTGCAGAACAAAATTACGCTGATCACCGGTTCCGGATCGGGCATAGGCAGAAGCTCGGCGCTGTTGTTTGCAAGAGAAGGCGCGACCGTGATCGTCAACGACCTGCATGAGGACAAAGGGCAGGAAACGGTGGAGGACATTCAAGCCGCCGGAGGCCAGGCCATATTCGTGCAGGCGAATGTGACGAACCCGGAATCGGTGCAAGCGATGGTAGACACCGTGATTGGCCGGTACGGACGTATCGACGTTCTGTTCAACAATGCCGGCGTCAGCGGTGTCGGCGCCATACACGAAGTGGAGCCGGAGGCTTGGGACCGTGTTATCAGCGTCAATATCCGGGGCGTTTATTTGCCTTGCAAATTCGTGCTGCCCTATATGATGGAGCGCAGGGAAGGCTCGATCATCAACATGTCCTCGTGCATTGCCGAAATCGGACTCGCCCGGCGAGCTTCCTATTCCGCAAGCAAGGGAGCGGTGCTGGCCTTGACCAAATCAATGCAGGTCGATTATGCGTCTTACAATATTCGCGTCAATGCATTGCTGCCGGGGACCATTTTTACGCCGTTTGTCGAAGATTACCTCAAAAAGTCTTACGACAATCCGGAGGAAGCGATCGAGTCGATCAAAAAGCGTCAGCTGAGCGGCGAGCTAGGCCGTCCGGAGGATGTGGCGAATGCGGCATTGTTCCTCGCATCGGACGAATCCCGGTTCATGATGGGCTCCCCGCTGTACATTGATGGCGGAGCCACGTTCGGGAAGAATGCCTGATAAAACAAAACTGTTGAGGAGGATATGCAATTATGAAACTGCTTACATTTTTGGAGAATGGAAACGCTCAACTTGGCGTGAAAACAGACCGGGGCGTCATACATATTGGAAAAGCGATTCAAACGCTGCAAAATGCGGGACAGACGGTTCCGCAAACCGTACATGAAGTGATCGAAGGCGGCCCGGCGGCGGTCAGCGCGCTGCAGAATTTCGTTGATCAGGCTTTGGCGGCGGGCGGCAGCGAAGCGTATGTGCTGGATGAATCCAAGCTGACCTTTGGACCTTGCGTAACCCATCCGAACAAAATCATTTGTGTCGGACTGAATTACCGGAAGCATGCAGAGGAGACGAATTCGCCGATTCCGAAATATCCGATATTGTTTAACAAGTTCAACAATACGTTAACCGGCCACGGACATGATGTGCCGCTGCCCGTGAGCGTCAGCAGCAAAGTGGACTATGAAGCCGAGCTCTGCATTGTGATCGGCAAGCAGGCGAAATATGTGGCGAAAGAAAACGCGCTGGATTATGTGTTTGGCTACTGCAACGTGAACGATCTGTCCGCCCGCGATCTGCAAATGCGTACGCAGCAGTGGCTGCTCGGTAAGTCCTGCGATGGCTTCAGTCCGCTTGGACCGTACTTGGTGACGGCCGATGAAGTCGGCAACCCGAACAACCTCGGCATTCGCAGCATCGTAAACGGTGAAGTGCGGCAAAATTCCAATACGTCGGATATGATATTCCATTGCGACGAAATCGTTAGCTACATTTCTCAACATATGACGCTGGTACCGGGGGACATCATTCTAACGGGAACACCGGAGGGTGTGGTTATGGGATATCCGGAGGATAAGCAGGTCTACCTTAAAGACGGCGATGTCGTGACGATCGAGATCGAGAAGCTCGGTTCGTTGACGAACCGTATGGTGAATGAACGGGTTTAATGCCATCATAAGAGGACGGCCGTCACCCGAATAATGGAGGCAGGACATATTGCAGCGGAAGCTGATGCGCCTGTGACGGATGCTTGCGATCTTGCAGCGGCAGCGCATTATCGCATACCCATGAAGTGTTGGAATGACTCTGCTGGACGAGGCTTCTCCGTTCATGCGGCTCAGCCGGACGTTCATATGGAACATCAATTCAACCAAGCCTGTTTGGAAAGTAACGGACCTGAGTCCGTTCATCTAAACAGGCTTTTATTCGCTATGCCGCGGCTAAGACTTTATCAAGCTTCAAGGTTCCCCGCTGATTTCGTTATAACGAACATCGGCGGGATTTTATTTTTCCATTTTAGAACAAAACAAGGCTGCCCTTCACCCATACTTTGTCGATCGACAGCTCCGGAGACACCAGCAGCAGATCGGCCTGTTTACCGGGCGCAATACTTCCGGTCCTGTCCGCAATGCCGAGAGCCTTGGCAGGGTTATGGCTGGCCATCCTGCTGACCTCGGGCACTGATGCGCCGATGGTGTTGACCATGAACCGAAACGCATCGATCATCGTCAGGGTACTGCCAGCCAAGGTGCGGCCGTCCTTTAATGTGGCGGCTCCGTTTCGTACTGTCACCTCGAGCCCGCCGAACCGGTAATCCCCGTCGCCAAGCCCGGCGGCGGATATGGCGTCCGTAACCAGCATCAGGTTATCGCTGCGTTTCACCTGCATAAGAAGACGGATGCATGCCGGGTGGATATGGCGGCCGTCTGCAATCATTTCCGCACCGATGGCATCCTCGGTCAAGACGGCGCCGACGACGCCCGGCTCTCTGTGATGCAGCCCTTTCATCGCATTAAACGTATGAACCGCATGGCGCAGGCCGTGCCGGACGGCTTCTCTGATTTGTGCGTAAGTAGCGTCGGTATGACCGCAAGCGACAACGATCCCTTGACCGGACAGCTTCTCGATGAGAGGCAACGCGCCCTCCCTTTCGGGAGCCAGTGTCAACAACCGGATCAGCCCCGGGTACTGCCTTGTCCAATCGTCTATCCATTGCTGCCGGGGTGCAACGATGTAGGCGGGGTTCTGGGCGCCGGGATATGCCGGACTGATGAACGGTCCTTCCAAATGTACTCCTTCCAGCTGTGCATAGGGCATTTGTTTATTCCGGAACGAATGAACCGATTGCAGTACCTTTGCTAGCTCCTCTTGCGGAGCAGTCGTCGTCGTCGCCAGCATCGTCGTTGTCCCGTGGCTCCCATGGAAGCGTGTAATTCCTTCCAGCGCTTCGGCAGACGCGTCCATGAAGTCATGTCCGTCCCCTCCGTGCACATGCACATCGATAAAACCGGGCAACAGCCAGAAGCCGCCGGCATCGATGATTTCTTCTGCAAGCTGCAGGAGCTGCGGGTCCAGCTCCTGCATAGGCCCCGTCTCTTGAATGATGTCCCCCTGCAGAAAAGCATAGCCTTGTGCAAGGACCCTGTCTAAAGTGACGATGTTCGCATGAAGGATAAGCGTTGTTTTTATTCTTGAGTTCATCCTAGCCCACTCCCCGCATCCGTATCCAAAAGCACCGTTACATCTGGATGGGTCTGCAGAAAAGACGCCGGACATTTCGTCGTGACCGGCCCTTGCAGCGCCCTTTTTACAATATCGGCTTTGTCCGGTCCGCGGACGACAAGAAGAATCCTTTTGGCCTTGAGTATCGTTCCGACTCCCATCGTGATCGCCTGTGCAGGCACTTTCTTCGGCATGCCGAAGAAACGGGCATTCGCCTCGCGCGTTTGCTCATGGAGTTCGACTACGTGCGTTACGTGCTCCAGTTCCTCATCCGGCTCGTTAAAGCCGATATGTCCGTTGTGACCGATGCCAAGCATTTGCAGATCGATTGGCCCGGCTTCCTCCAGCACGCGGTCATAGCGCCTGCACTCCGATTCCAAATCGGCCGCCATGCCGTCGGGAATGTGGCACTGCTTCGGAGGAATGTCTATTTTGCCCAGTAAATGCCGCTGCATATAGCTGTAATAGCTTTCAGGATGGCCGTGCTCAAGCCCCACATATTCATCGAGATTAAATACGGCGGCCTTCGCAAAGCTGACCAGCCCTTGACGATGCGCTGCCGCCAGTTCCTGATAGATGCCGACCGGCGTACCTCCGGTGGCAAGCCCGAGGACGGCTTCCGGATTCGTTTGCAGTATTTCGATGATCATGCCGGCTCCGGCCTGGTTCAATTCCTTTTGCGAGCGGAATTTAAGGATATTCATTGCGTTATCTCCCTTTTTCTTGCCGTGAAATCGTCCTTTGATTCAAGAGTATGTCAGTTATTTTCTTATTATTTATTATATTATCATAATGATTGGCATGAAAAAGAAATAGCTTTGGCTTCCATCTGTCTTCGGATGATCTCTTTCTTTCTAAAAAACTATCAAAAATCCGGTTTCCTGCCGAAAATAAGATATGATAGGGATGGTAGATCTATACAGAGAGGAAGTTAAATTTATGATTCACAAGCCGGAGGCGGACTGCGGCCTCCACCTGCTTGGGCTGCGGAAGAGGGTTCGGTTTGCAGCCGCCATATGTCTGCTATTCTTTTTGTTCTTGCAAATGGATGCCAACCGTACACAGGCCCATCCGATCGAATATGAATTACATACCCTAACGCTCGCAGATCAAAACGGCAACGCAATTCCGGATTTTCAATTCTCCCCAAATACCAGGACATATGATATCGATGTTTCCGGCAGCGTCACTCGTCTGACCATTGCTGCCGAAGCGGAGAATGAGCATTCGGTGTCTATCTATCCCTCGAACCCTGTCCCGCTGCTGTGGGGCTCGAACCGGATTACGATTGGGGTGGGAGAAGGGGATACTCCTTACACTTTAACCGTGCATAGGGGCGCCAAATCTCCGGATCTTCACTTGGAGGAGCATTTTGCCGAGTTCGAAATGTCACAGAACATATCCACCGTGAAACCGACGGAGGACGGGGGACTGATCGCTCTGGGTACCCGTTATGGGACAAGCCAGTTATACAAGATGAACGGGCAGGGTGAAGTCACGGCGAAGAGCACGCTGTTGAATATCAAGCTGAATGACGTGCTGGAGATCAAAAAGAACCGGTATCTGGTCGTTGGAACGCGTGCGGATACGCCGGGTGGGACGCATCGTCCCTTTGTGGCTGTTTATGAGGCCATACCTGGAGCAGGGCCGGCAGGTTTCTTTCAACCTTTGACCGCTCTTTCCCCGGGATTAGGCGATGAAAAATCAGATCCCGTCTCCATCGTACGTATGGAGTCCGCAGATGAGTATATCATTGCGGTCAACCGGAATATCAATTCCGCTTGGGCCATACAACTGTACCGTTTAAAAATAAATGCGGATCCGGTCTTGCAGATCCTGTCTCAGACTACGATTTCAGGAGCGGATTCTTATTTTGCAAACAAAATCGTCAAAGTCGGCGGTTCGGATCATTATTTGGTCGTAGGTTATGCCCGGGATCGGGTAACGCAGGCGAATCACGGTCTTCTGGCTAAAGTTCATTATAACGCCGACGCGGACACGCTTTCTCCGGTTAACGATTTCGGAACGGACGGATTGGTGAAATCCGGTTTGGCTCCGATGGCCTATGTGTCGGCTGCGCAAGCAGGTGAAGACCGGTATGTCATTCTGGGGACGCGGGAGTCGTTCCCCCCCCATGTCGGTAACGCCGAGTTACATGTCGTCAAAGAAGACGGTTCTTATGCGGATGAAGCCCGGCTGCTGCCGGATTTATGGGTTCCAAACGGTAATGGAGATTTGGCGGCCGCGCCGGACGGCGGATTTGTCGTAGGGGGAATAGCGATATCGTCAGGCAATCCTGACGTGCACAAGGGATACGTATACAAGTTTGGAACGTCGCTTGAAGAGCATTGGAAACAAACGATGGGAGGCCCCGGGCACATCATCGGCGTATCGGCTCTTCTGCCGCTTGCCAACGGGGATATTTGGGTTTCCGGAGGTTTTTTTAAGAACTGGGGAGATTTGCACCGAAAAGGTTATATAGCCAATGTGCTCGGTCCGGCTGCGCTAAACCGTATTGAACCCGCGGATCTGACTTATGTGGCAGCTAACGAAAGCGGCGCCGGCCAAGGATATCTGGACGATACTCATCTTACCTGGAACGTACCGGGGAACGTAAATCGTATACAAGGGACGGTAGATCGGAAACCCGGCCAAACGGTTCGAGTAAACGGGAAACTGCTTCCGGAAAATGAGCCGTTTCACATTTTTCTTCCCGAAGTGAACAATACGGCGAAGATTGAAGTGACTGCGGCGGACCAGCTTACGAAGAAGCTGTATACGCTGGATATCATCAAAACTCTTCCATATCAGGCAACGGTTACCGGAGTGACATATAACGGGACTCCGCTCATTCCTTACGAGCATCTGCAAACATTCTATATGCCTGTTACCTCAAGCGTATACCAGGCCAATCTGGACGTGGTTTTAAGCGATCCGTCAGCGACGTTTGACTTGTTCCCGTCTGAAGGCGTAACGCGTGACATGAATCGTATCCATATCGATTCCTTGCCTTACGGACAACAGTACTCACTCGCGTTAACCGTTCATTCTGTCGAACACATTCCAAGCCGATGGACCATTAGGATAGGTCCGCCGTCGAACGATGCGGAGCTTAAACATCTTTACGCCCAATCGCCATCGGCTGTAGTAGAGCGGGCCCCGGATCGCTTTATCGTGACGGTACCCAACGAGATGTCCCATGTGACGCTTGATCCGATCATTTCCGATTACGCGTCTATTGTTCAGGTAACCGGGGCCCGTTTCGATCCGACGACTCAGTCCATTGAGGTTTCCTTTTTGCAAGAAGGATCGAATCCCGTCACCGTCGTTGTACAAGCGCAAAGCGGGATGACACAGACCTTTGGGATTGATGTGATCCGAGACCAAAGACGGGAGGTCGGCGCCATTGTGCCTTCTCTTCAACCCGCCGGCAATATGTGGTTTGAAGTCACATTGTCGACCTTGCCGGCTGACGCAGCCATTTATTATACCGTAGACGGCACCGATCCTACGTTGTCAAGCGCTTTATATGATCCGGAGAATAAGCCGCGATTGTTTCCAGGCCAAACCTTAAAAGCGATCGGGGTCAAATGGGGGCTGAGGAATAGTCCTGTGCTGGTCCTCACCGGACCCGATCTTGAATATCCCGGTTTGCGGGATATCAGCGATATACTAAGTAAAATCAATGATCGTGCCGATGTCTATGGCGGGGGCTTCGGCACAAGGGACGTCGAATATTGGCTCAGTAAGATTAAGCCCGTAAAGGTTGTACCTGTTCCTCCTCCAGCCGGATAAATCAAATGGACCCTGCTTCACTAACAGAAGCAGGGTCCATTTGGTTAAGTAAGCCGCTTGTGCATTCGGAGCCCAATAAGTCCAGTGTCTGGAATATCGGCTGCAGTACAGGCCGCTGAATTCCATTATTACGCTGAAGCGGGGATATCCCCGAAGCATCGGCTTCTACGCAAACAGTTTTTTCAAATTTTCCGCGTAGGGTGCGCGGATAATGCCTTTTTCCGTGATAATCGCTGTGACATATTCGTTCGGCGTGACGTCAAAGGCAGGATTATACACCTTTACGCCTTGCGGCGCTGTACGCTTTCCGAAGCCCTGTGTAATTTCGTCCTCGTGCCGTTCTTCAATCGGGATGTCGGCGCCGGTCGGCGTATTCAGATCGATGGTTGACATCGGACATGCCACATAGAACGGGATGCCGTGGGCCTTGGCCAGGACAGCCACGCTGTATGTGCCGATTTTGTTGGCTACGTCTCCGTTGGCGGCTACGCGGTCCGTACCGACGATTACGGCTTGTATCCAGCCTTTGGACATGACGGCCCCTGCCATATTGTCGCAAATCAAAGTGACGTCGATCCCGGCCTGCTGAAGCTCGAATGCGGTCAGCCGCGCTCCCTGCAGAACAGGACGGGTCTCGTCGGCAAACACCTTGAGCGACATGCCTTTTTCCTTGGCCAGATACATCGGCGCCGTCGCCGTGCCGTACCGGGCCGTGGCGAGACCGCCCGCATTGCAGTGCGTAAGGACGCCCATGCCATCCTCAAACAAAGACAAGGCGTGCTCGCCGATCAGGCGGCATGTTTCCTCGTCTTCCGCCTGAATGGCGCGGGCTTCGTCCAGAAGCGCCTGCTTCACTGCATCCACGCCGACAGGCTCGGCAGTTCCACCAAGCAGCGCCTGCGCCCGTGCTTTCATCCGGTCGAGCGCCCAGAACAAATTCACCGCCGTCGGACGCGACGTCGCCAGGTAATCGCATTGGCGGATTATTTCCGCCAGCAGCGCTTCACGGCTGCCGGAGAACTTCCGTACGCCGAGATATACCCCGAACGCCGCCGCGATGCCGATGGCCGGCGCGCCGCGGACCGCGAGCTGCTTGATGGCGTCCCATACCTGCTCCGAGGTGGTCAGCTGAAGGTAAACGATGTCTTCCGGCAGCCGCCGCTGATCGAGCAGGTCCAGATGATCCTCCAGCGAGTTCCACCGGACGGATTGCAGCCAACCTTGCGTATGTTGTTGTTCTATCGTCATGACGGCCATTGCTCCTTTTGTCTAATTCCAACCCTTAGCTGACGTTTTTTTCCGCAATCTCAATCATTTGTTCAATCGACTCCGCTTTGCGGTGAGACTTGATCAGCGTTGTGCCGATCGCCAAAGCAATCCGTTGGGCGCGTTCTTTGGCTGCTTCGTCCTCCAGCTTATTGATATCGGCTACCTGCGCGAGACCGTGGACGCGGCGGACGATTTTGCAGCCCGCATATCCGAACGTATCCTGCAGTAGCCGTGTCATGTACAAATCCTGGTATCCGGGGGTCTTGGACATCCGGTCCACACCGTGTTCGTCCCAGAGCGCCCTGAACTCGGAGTCAAACTTCTTCCAAATATCCCGGATCGTTTGGGTAAGATAATTCCGGTAATCCTGACGGGATGCGGCGTCCGGGCTCCAGCCTTCCTGAGCTGCATAATTCAGCAGCAGGTTAGCAAGTACAGCTCCGATGTCAAAGCCCATAGGGCCGTAATAAGCAAACTCAGGATCGATGACCTTGGTCGAATCCGGCTTGATAAAAATACTTCCGGTATGCAGGTCTCCGTGAATCAGCGCCTGCGCCTGCGTCAGAAATTTTTCGCGGAGGATGGCGACCTCCAGATGCAGCTCCGTATCCTTCCACACCGCTTCCACCGCATCGCGGATGGCGGGCGGGACGTTATTGTTCGGCGAATCCGTATACGGGTCGTCAAAAATGAGATCCTCCGTGATTTTGCACAGCTCCGGATTGATGAAGCGCTTCACCTGTTCTTTTTTATCCTGCTGGTTCATGCCCAGGTCGGAAGTGTAAAAAAGGGTCCGGGCCAGAAACGTTCCGATATGACTTGCAAACAGCGGGTATTTATTCCGTTCCATCAAGCCGCGCCGCATGATGACATGGTCGCTGAGATCCTGCATGACGGTCAGCGCAAGCTCCGGTTCATAGGCATGGACATGCGGCACCAGGTCAGGACACAGCGATTCCTGAATCATCAGGGCCTCGCTCTCGATGCGCGCGCGATCCAACGTCAAAGGCCAGGATTCCCCGACGACTTTCGCATAGGGGAGCGCCTGTTTGAGAATAATGCTTTTGCCGGTTGAAGGTTCTGAAATGTGAAACACCAGATTCAAGTTGCCGTCTCCGATTTCCCTGCTGGTCAGCTCGCTGTCCTTCTGAAACAGGTCGGGTATTTGTCTTGCGTAATCAATCGCTTCGGCTTCCGTAAGCGCGCGATATGCGGACATGGAACATCCTCCTTCTACATGACATAACTTGTAACCTCTAGTATAAATCAAATACCGCCGCGTTGGGAATAGAAGTTGAAAGTTTTTGGCTTTTCAAGCCTTGCAGGGACGGGGGTTTTTACAAAAAGTTCACATCCCGATTATATTTGCATCATATATGACTTATACAATGATGGCTGAGGTCATAAAGATGAAGGGGATTGACTCATGAAGAAAGGTTTCGAGCGCATCATTTTTACCGCTGCCGTTGTCGCAGTGCTGCTTATCCTGGGATGGGTTTCGGCGGTAAATCCGGACGGCGCCCTGCAGGCCAATCCTATGAAAGTTAACCGGGAGCAGTTCGAACGGATCCGTGAAGCGGCTGTGTATGTATACGACGGCAAATAAAATCTTATAATATGAAAAAAGGGAGGCTATGATGCCTTCCCTTTTTCGTTCACCCAGCAAAATAAGATGATTAAAACATTTTGTTGCGGTGCTCCACCAAATCGATAGCTCCCAAAACGACGTGTGCCAGTCCAAACCCCACGACCGCCGCGGCGGCCATCGGATATTTGTTGCGCAGAGCGGCACCGGACGCAGTGACAGCTGTCCCCAAAACTGTTGGAATCAGTCCTTCGCGCATAGCTCTTCATCCTCCTCGTTTTTGGTTTGATGCAGCATTTTTATTATCGATATAAGCGATTGTTTTTATGCCGCATCGGAATTGCATTGTTTTGGATGAAGAACTATAATATCGTAAATGGAAAAGGTTAGCGCAGTATAGGACAAGGGGGGTACAGCATGCGCGGACTGGAGCAAGATCAAGCTGTCGGCTTGAAGGAGTGGGCGGTGGCGGTTGAAACGCTGCGGACAGGCCGTCAGCTTCTGATTATGCGAAAGGGCGGGATCCGGGAGGAAACGAAGGACTTTCAAGTGGAAAGCGAGAGCTTTTATTTATATCCGACCTACGAGCATCAAAAAAAAGAATTGATCAAGCCCGAATACCGAAGCGAAGTGAAAGAAGTAGAGGCCGGGTGGAGCGGCAGGCAGACGGAGGCGGTCATCAACTGCTACGCAGAGCTTGCGGAGGACATCCTCATCTCGTCTCAAGAGGAACTGGACCGTATCGCGCGATTTCACATTTGGACCGATTCTTTTGCCGAGGAGCGGCTCAAATGGAAACGGACCAAGCCCTTGCATCTCATGCTGCTCAGAGTATATGAACTGGACCAGGCGGTGCGTATACCGGTGCTTTCCGAATATAACGGGTGCAAGTCGTGGATAAGTCTGCCCCCGGCTCTTTTGAATAAAGTTCCGCGCCGGCCGGTTCTGGCGGATAAGGAATGGATCGCTCAAATTTCCGAATTAAAGGCCGCGTTGGGTTAAAAACGGGTCTTTATTGATTTTTACATGTAAGGTATAATATAATTGAGAATCAGTGAGAATCACTTTAAAATAATTATTAATAAAGAATAACTCAAAGTTGGAGGCTCAATGGTTATGACGAAAAGACCACAATTGATTATAGACGGTTTGAAGGCAACTGTCGAAGGAAAAGAGATTTTGAAAGGACTCAGTTTGTCCATCAATGGCGGCGAAGTGCATGCCATCATGGGACCGAACGGAACGGGCAAAAGTACGTTGGCTTCCACGTTGATGGGACATCCCAAGTATGAAGTCACAGGCGGTTCCGTGTCGCTTAACGACGAGGATGTACTGGAAATGGCGACAGACGAAAGAGCGCGTGCCGGCCTGTTCCTGGCCATGCAGTATCCAAGTGAAATTACAGGCGTCACCAACGCAGACTTCCTGCGCAGCGCCATCAATGCCCGCCGCGGCGAAGGCAACGAATTATCGCTGATCAAGTTCATTCGTCAAATGGAAGCCAAAATGAAAGATCTGGAGATGAACCCTGAGTTCATGCACCGTTATTTGAACGAAGGCTTCTCCGGCGGTGAAAAGAAGCGCAACGAAATATTGCAAATGATGATGCTGGAACCGAAAATCGTCATCCTCGACGAAATCGATTCGGGTCTGGATATCGACGCGCTGCGCATTGTGGCGGAAGGCGTCAATGCGATGCGCTCTGAAGATCGCGGCTTCCTGATCATCACGCACTACCAACGCCTTTTGAATTACATCAAACCGGACTTTGTTCACGTGATGATGCAGGGCCGCATCGTGAAGTCGGGCGGACCGGAGCTGGCCGAGCGTCTGGAAAACGAAGGGTATGACTGGATCAAGGAAGAGCTCGGCATCGTTGACGAAAGAGTAGGGCAAGATGAAGAAGAATTCAAGATGCCCATGAATACTACGGCTCCTAAATTTTAAGCGACCGATCAGGAAAACAGGAGGAATTATCAATGAGTACACAAACCGTTCTTCCCATCGATCGTGCGAGCTTGGTGGAGCAGTCCAAAGCAAGACGGGAGCCGGAATGGATGACCGCGTTGCGCGAAGAGGCGCTGGAGCTGGCAGGATCGCTGGAATTGCCCAAATTGGAAAAAACAAGAATCGACCGTTGGAATCTTCAATCCTTCGGAAACTATAAACCGGTAAAGGCCGCCCGTTCTCTCGACGAGCTGCCAGCCGAAGCCAAGAGCTTGCTTCAAAACGAAGGTCAGGGACAGCCGGATAATTTGCTGGTGCAGCATAATTCAGGCGTGATCTACAGCAGCATATCCGAATCGCTGAAGCGGCAAGGCGTGATTTTTACCAGTCTGGAAGAAGCATTGAACCTTCACGGAGATCTGGTGAAGCCGTATTTCATGAGCGTCGTGGACAAAAGCGAGAACCGCTTGACCGCGCTGCACACGGCATTATGGAGCGGCGGCGTATTCTTGTACGTGCCCAAGAACGTTCAGGTGGAAGTGCCTGTCCAAGCGTTGTTCATAACCGATGACGGAGAAGCCGTCTTCTCCCCGCATGTTCTGATCGTAGCCGAACAGCATGCCTCGGTTACTTACGTTGACAATTTCATCTCACAAGGCAAGCTCAACGGTTTGGTCTATAACGGCGTGGCAGAGGTCGTTGTTAAACCCGAAGCCAAGGTTACTTTCGCTTCCGTTCACAACCTGGACGAGAGCGTAACAAATTTGACTTACCGCCGCGCCGTGGTAGAAAACGACGCCAGCGTGGAATGGATTATCGGAGAGATGCATTACGGCAACGCGATGTCCGATACGACGACCCTCCTGAAGGGCAAAGGATCGAATTCGGATGCCAAAGTCATTTGCGTTGGTACCGAGGATCAAAAACTGAACGTAACGACCCGTGCGGTACACTTTGGCAAGCATTCCGAGAGCAATATGATTACCCGTGCGGTCATGCGCGATACGGCGACAGCGATTTTTAACGGTGTGACAAAAATTGAAAAAGGCGCGACCAAAGCCAATGGTGAACAAACCGAAAAGGTACTGATGCTGAGCCCGAAAGCGCGAGGCGATGCAAACCCGATTCTGCTTATCGACGAAGACGATGTGAAAGCGGGCCATGCCGCATCTGTAGGCCAGGTTAATCCGGAACAAGTTTATTATCTCATGTCCAGGGGTATTTCAAAACAAGAGGCTGAGCGCTTGATCATCTACGGGTTTTTGGATCCGGTGGTATCCAAGATTCCATTAGAGCAAATCGGATCGCAGCTGCGTCAGCTGGTCGAAAGGAAGCTGGGACAATGAATACGGCAGAACTCCGGGAGCTGTTTCCCATTCTTCATCAGGAAGTGAATGGTCATCCTCTGGTATATCTGGACTCGGCGGCTACGTCCCAGAAACCGGTGTCCGTCATCGAGGCGGTTAAACATTATTATGAGTGGGATAATTCTAATGTGCACCGCGGTGTGCATACTCTTGGTTCAAGGGCAACGGATGCTTATGAAGGGGCGCGCGAAAAGCTGCGCCGCTTCATTAATGCAAAATTCACGGAAGAAGTTATTTTTACCCGCGGTACGACGACAGCCCTCAATCTGGTAGCTTCCAGCTATGCGAGAGCCGTATGCCAAAAGGGAGACGAGATCGTGATTACTCCGATGGAGCATCACAGCAATCTCATACCATGGCAGCAGGTGGCCAAGGCGACCGGAGCTGTCTTAAAATATATTCCGCTCCAAAAAGACGGGACCATTAGCTTGGCGGATGTAGAAAAAACGATTACCGGCAATACCAAGATCGTATCCGTGACTTATGTTTCTAACGTGCTTGGAGTAGTGAATCCGGTAAAGGAAATTGCCGAGATTGCCCATCGGAACGGAGCCAAAATCGTCGTAGACGGCGCGCAAAGCACACCCCATTTGAAGGTTGACGTTCAGGCGCTGGATTGCGATTTCTACGCTTTGTCCGGTCACAAAATGTGCGGCCCCACTGGAATTGGCGCGCTGTACGGCAAGAAGGAACTTCTTCAGGAAATGGAACCGATCGAGTTCGGCGGCGAAATGATTGATCATGTCGGACTGTTCGAATCTACATGGAAGGACCTGCCGTGGAAGTTCGAAGGGGGAACGCCGATTATTGCAGGGGCTGTCGGCCTCGGCGCAGCCATCGATTTTCTCGAGAGCATTGGAATGGATGTTATCGACAAGCATGAGAAGGAGCTTACGGCATACGCTCTGGAGCGGATGCTTGAAATTGAAGGGCTGACCGTCTACGGTCCGCAGAAAGACCGGGCGGGGCTGATCACCTTTAACTTGGATGATGTGCATCCTCACGATGTCGCAACCGTTCTTGACGCTAACGGTGTCGCCGTCCGTGCGGGACACCATTGCTGCCAGCCGCTGATGCGTTGGCTTAATGTAACGGCTACCGCGCGCGCAAGCTTTTATCTTTATAATAACGAAACCGATGTAGACCGTTTGATCGCTTCTCTAATCAAAGCAAAGGAGTATTTCGGTCATGCAATTGGATGATTTGTACCGCAGAGTCATTATGGATCATTATAAAAATCCGCGTAACCGCGGCACCTTTGAAGGCGAAGCGGTCAGCATCAATCTCAACAATCCAACCTGCGGAGATAAAATCCAGCTCCAAATGCAGGTGGAAGACGGTAAGGTCAAAGCGGCCAGGTTTTTGGGCGAAGGATGCTCGATCAGTCTCTCTTCCGCATCCATGATGACAGATGCCGTTAAGGGCAAAACGTTGGAAGAAGCGCTTGAGATGGCTGAGAAATTTTCCGGGCTGATGAAGGGCGAAAACGTTGAATTCGAATATGAGGATTTGGAAGCATTGTCCGGCGTGAATAAATTTCCGGCCCGGATCAAATGCGCCACACTTGCTTGGAATGCCTTGCGAAAAGGTATTGAACAATCCAATGCGAAATAAGGAGGCTGAGAACGATGGCAAAAAAAATGCCGGAACTCGGAGAGTATAAATATGGTTTTCGTGACGAGCACAAAGCCGTATTTCAAAGCGGTAAAGGGCTGACCCCGGAAATCGTAACGGAAATTTCCAGAATGAAGGGCGAACCGGAATGGATGCTGGAATTCCGTTTGAAATCCCTGGAGCAGTTTATGAAGATGCCATTGCCGCGTTGGGGCGGAAATATGGATGATCTCGATTTTAACGATATCCAATATTATGTAAAACCTTCCGAAAAACAAGGTAAAACTTGGGAGGAAGTTCCAACCGAAATTAAAGAAACGTTCGACAAGCTGGGAATTCCGGAAGCGGAACAGAAGTTTTTGGCCGGCGTCTCTGCCCAATATGAATCGGAAGTTGTTTATCACAGCATGCAGAAGGACCTGGAAGATCAGGGCGTTCTGTTTATGGATACGGACACGGCTCTTAAAGAGCATCCGGAAATTTTCAAAAAATATTTCGGAACGATTGTTCCTCCCAGCGATAACAAGTTCGCTGCACTGAACAGCGCCGTATGGTCCGGCGGCAGCTTCATCTATGTACCGAAGGGCGTAAAGGTGGAAATACCGCTGCAGGCTTACTTCCGGATCAACTCCGAGAACATGGGGCAGTTCGAGCGGACGCTGATCATCGCCGATGAAGGCAGCTTCGTGCACTATGTCGAAGGCTGTACGGCGCCGGTTTACAGCACCAACTCGCTGCACAGCGCCGTCGTTGAAATTATTTGCTTGAAGGACTCCCGCGTACGTTATACGACGATCCAGAACTGGGCTCCAAATATCTACAACCTCGTTACCAAACGGGCCGTAGCTGAAGAGAATGCTACAATGGAATGGGTCGACGGCAACATTGGTTCGAAATTGACCATGAAGTATCCTGCCGTTGTTCTTAAAGGCCGCGGCGCTAAAGGCATGGTATTGTCTATCGCTGTTGCCGGCAAAGGACAGCATCAGGATGCAGGCGCCAAAATGATACATCTGGCTCCGGATACGACTTCGACGATTGTCTCGAAATCGATCAGCAAGCACGGCGGTAAGGTCACTTATCGCGGTCTGGCCTCCTTTGGGCGCAACTCCCAGGGCTCGAAAGCCAACATCAAATGCGATACGCTGATTATGGATAATCAGTCGACGTCCGATACGATCCCGTATAACGAGATCATGAATGATAACATCACGCTGGAGCATGAAGCGACGGTCTCCAAAGTATCCGAGGATCAGCTCTTCTATCTGATGAGCCGCGGATTGACGGAAGCGGAAGCGACCCAGATGATCGTTATGGGCTTCATTGAGCCGTTCACCAAAGAGCTGCCGATGGAATATGCGGTCGAAATGAACCGTTTGATCAAGTTTGAGATGGAGGGAAGTATAGGATAATTCCTTTTCGAAGCAAATACGTGTCCGCTGTGACTTTCACGCTTGCGTGCCAGTCGCTCGGACACGTATTTTATTTTATGCCGGTTCAAGGAAGCGGAGATCCGGGAGGGTTCTTCCTCTTTTTGTGGTTTCATGCTTCAGCTTGATAAACGGTTATTACGGATAAATTTAAAATTTCCATAATCAATAACGATGATTTTTCCTTTTTTGTTCAGCCGTAAGTTTTGAAAATTGGGTTTACCGGTACGGCGTCTCATAATTTCATATGGAATGACCCCATTTTTCTTGAATAATTTTTTTAGTTTGTACAATTTTCGTTTATATTTTTTTGATTTTGGGAACTTCTTGGAATACTTTTTCATGATTAACCAGTCATATCTGCGCCCATGCTTTTTTATTTTGCCAAGATGCTTTTTTATCTTATAAGTAGAGGATTTATAGACAACAAACTCTTTTTTATTGCTTCTGATCCCGCCCTTTGGTTTAGCAATCTTTATCACCGTGCCATTACCCAAATCATATACTAGTCGCCGTGCGCCTGATCCAATCTTTTTTTTTCCTTTAATTTTCTTCCTGATTTTATACCTAATTATCACGGCTGAATGACCTCCGTTTGTTAAAAAATTGTAAATATCACCATTATTATAATGCGAAAAAATGGAATGGCTTGGACGAAATCTCCCCATTTTTAGATTGTGTTACATTTGCTCTATCATCAAACCCCGGTAAATTTTGTCTTCTATTGTGAAAGACTTGATGAGAAATACGGGCATAAAACAGCGACACGTAGGACAACTTACGAAAGTTCGAATGTTGAATATGAGCAGACTTGGCCCCGAGCCCATCGGGGTTATTTTTTTGAGGTGGGAGGTTCCGAGAGGGACTTTATTTTTTTATCGTAAAGTGCTATAATAAAAAACAGTTCAGGTCCGTAGCTCAATGGCAGAGCAACCGGCTCTTAACCGGTAGGTTGTGGGTTCGACCCCCACCGGGCCTATATCTGAATTTCCTCTTGCCGACCTCTCGTTAGGTCGGTTTTTATTTGTATAGAACAAATCGATATACCGGGGAACTTGCTGATCGTTATGATAAAAAAGGCAGCCTCGCTCTTCCTGGAATCGCAGGAGAAGCGAGGCTGATAATTACATACCGATATAACGGCTGTATAAGCTTTTGGCGGCTACAGGATCGTCTGTTCCTTGAACGATCATTCGGCCGTCCGGAAATAAAACAAGCGTGATGTCATTTTCCAAGTGAAGCTTGAGCAAAAACGGATTCAACTCCAGACGGCCGAGTGGACGGAGCTTGTCGGCCCATTCGCCCAGAGAAAGCGCGGATGGCCGTACAGGTTGAATTTGTACGGAATTTCGCCCGCATAACGTTTGAATGGTTTCTTCCTGAACGCTGGCGTTTAAATAATCAAACCGGCGTTCTCCACAGCAAGGGCAATCGGCCTTCCTCGCCTTGGAAACATCGACGGCGGCGTATTGATTATACCATAAGTCCCAATGAATCATCTTGCGGTTTCTCTGACTATCGGCGCCGATCAGCACTTTAAGCGCTTCTGCTCCCTGATGTGAAGCGACCGTATGAATGATCGGTCCGATGACGCCCGCCGTATCACAGGTCTCCGTCGTTCCTTGTTCCGGAGGTTGTCCGAACAGGCAGCGCAGACAGGGGGTTTCTCCCGGTACGATGGTTAGACTGACGCCCCGTGAACTGACCGCACCCCCGTATATCCACGGAATACCGTGCTTGACGCTTACGTCATTGATCAGGAAGCGAACGGCAAAATTGTCTGTTCCGTCAAGAATGAGGTCGACGTCCTTCAGCAGGTCTTCTGCATTCGACCAGTTGAGATCGGTCACTACGGGTTCGATCGTCACGGAGGAGTTGGCGGCGCGCAGCCGCGCAGCTCCGGCCTCGGCTTTAGGAGCCGAACCGGCGGCATCGGCCTCATCATAAAGCATCTGTCTCTGCAGGTTGCTTCTCTCAACGAAGTCCCGGTCGATCAACCGTACAAAGCCGACCCCGGCTCGTACCATATGGTTCGACAGCACGGTACCCAGCGCACCCATGCCGACAATGGCCACGCGGGCTTTTTGAAGCTTGGCTTGGCCTTCCTTGCCGATCGGTGCGAACAGGATCTGCCGGGAATAGCGTTCCGGGTCGGGAGCTGAAGCTTGTGCAGCAGCAGCCGAGGATTGTACGTCCTGTACGGTCACTTTGAGACACCTCCTTGACCCGGTATCTCTGCCGTAGGGTTCCAAGGCCCAAGCTGATGCCCTTTCCATTCGGAGCCGTCTTCCCATATTTCCTTTTTCCAGATCGGGACAATCTGCTTCAGCCGCTCAATGGCATAGCGGCTTGATTCATATGCGGCATCCCGGTGCGGAGAGGAGACGGCGATGACAACGCTGATTTCTCCAACCGGAACAGAGCCCAGACGATGAGTAATGGCGATAAGTGTTCCCGGGTATCTGGCGGCGATTTCGTCCCCGATCTGATGCATTGTGCGAAGCGCCATAGGCTCGTAGGCTTCGTATTCCAGCAGGGTCGTCCTTTTGCCGTGTGTAAACTCTCTGGTGGTTCCAATGAACGTCAGTGCAGCGCCGTGATGAGGATGCAGTACTTTAGCCGTTACTTGATCAATGGAAATGGGGGCCCGTGTAAGCTCCATGTTTTCCGGTTCGCCTCCGGATACGGGAGGAATGACCGCTACCTCGTCCTGTTCGCTTATGAATACGTTCTCATCGGCGTAGGCTTGATTCACGGCGATGAAGGAACCGGCGAGCGGTGCGGCGATTTCGGGATATAATTCAGCCAGCTTCGTTTTGAGCTGAGACGGGGTCAGCTTATCTTCTTCAACATCCAGCTCCAGCACGGGGGAGCCTATGCTTTCGGCCAAGCCGGCAAAAAGCAGAAGTTTGAGCTTCATGGTTGTCACTCCATTCTGGCAGCGCCGCCTATCGGCAGACTCTGTTTTTACTATTCAGCATACCATATTTTTAGGAATAAATGATATAATAGATAAGAAGTTCCGAGAAAGAAATCGGAGGTATATTGAGGGTGCTCCAAGTATATGATGATGTAAGGGGTGACGTCCGCTATTTGGCTGGCGAGCTTGCGGCCCTTTGTCCCGAATCGTTTTTGGCCCGCAACCGTGTGAAGGGCGTAAACGGCAAAACGATCGATTGGAGCACCCGATATACGGCATGAATCTCTCGGCCGTGCGGCCGATCCGGCCGCACGCCGATCCGTTTGCAGGCCGCGGCAGGTGTCTTCACGTGAAAAGTGTTGTGAAATTTTGTGTCTTATTACGATGAAAAGTCGGGGATGGAGGCAACCAGCGGTTTCAATAACACAATCACGCCTGGGCAGCTGCGAAACCCGCATCCGGAACATGGAATTCATATTCTAATTATCGCACTCGAAGGAAGGTGGCCTTGTGATTCCGGAGCGGATTAGGCTTCGTATCCTTCATACGAACGATATTCACAGCCATTTTGAACAATTGCCCCGCATCGCTTCGATCATCGCAAGCCTTCGGCAGGAAGCAGGGGCGGAACATACGCTTTCGCTTGATATTGGAGACCATATCGACCGGATGCGCCCCGAAACGGAGGGAACCGGAGGGCTTGCCAATATTGCGCTGCTGAATGCGATTGGCTACGATGCCGTTACATTGGGGAACAACGAGGGGTTAACTTGCACGCCTGAAGTGCTGAACGAGTTGTACGGAAAGCATGCACGGAGCAAAGTAGTGATTGCCAACCTGCGGGACGCTGAAACAGGAAGCCTGCCTTTGTGGGCGAGTCCTTATGCAATTTTTAATAAATCGGGTATTCAAATCGGAGTTATCGGCGTTACAGCCCGCTTTACTGATTTTTACCGCTTGTTGGGGTGGAATGTATCTGATCCGTTCGAGGCTGTCGCATCACTGGCGGCAGAGCTTCGTCCGAAGGTGGACGTCCTTATTGTGATGTCCCATTTGGGGCTGCGCAACGATGAGAGAATGGCGGCCGAGATTCCGGGCATCGACCTCATTCTGGGCGGACATACCCATCATTTGCTGGAGGAACCGATTCGTTCAGGCCGTACGCTGATATGCGCCGCAGGTAAATTCGGCCAGTACGTCGGGGTAGTCGATTTGGAGCTGGATGCCGTCTCCAAGCGCTTACTTCACGCCGAAGGCGGTGTGAAGGCGGCTGCCGAATCCGAAGAGGAAGAAAGCATTCGATTACAGATTCAGCAATACGCTGTAAAGGCTAAAGCTTCTCTTGACCGGGAGGTTGCTCGGATCGATTGTGATTTGGACGTGGATTGGTACGGCGAGTCCAGATTAGGGAATCTGCTTGCTGCCGGCTTGCGCGATTGGGTTGGAGCCGAGATCGGGCTGGTGAACGCCGGTCAGCTGCTCGGAGGGCTGCCCCAAGGCCCGGTGTCGGCAGGAATGCTGCTCGAATTGTGCCCATCGCCGATCAATCCTTGCCGAATGAAGCTGAGCGGGGCACAACTGCTCACAGCGTTGGAGGAATCGCTGCTTCCCGAATTTATGAACAAGCCGCTCTATGGCTTCGGCTTCCGGGGCAAAGTGCTCGGTACACTCTGTGTGGACGGGATAACCATCGAGTATGATCCCGAGGCGGCTCCCTACTCGCGCATACTTTCCGTTCGTGTAGGGACGGAAGCTCTAGAACTGGAGCGTCTGTATACCGTAGGAACCATCGACATGTTTACATTTCGGATCGGTTACCTTTCGATCGCAGAAGGCTTGGAACCCGAATTTTTTATGCCCGAATTTTTGCGGGATGTACTCCTTAAGGAGCTGCATAACGCCAGAGCCATGAAGGACAGCAGCCGCAAGCGCTGGGTTCGCATGAATGGACAAGCGGCACCCCATTAATCCGTTTCAGAGGTGGGAAGCCTGTGTACGATTGGTGGGTAGCGGTAGTAATAGGTATTGTGGAAGGGGTAACGGAATTTTTGCCTGTCTCCTCTACAGGCCATATGATATTGGCGGGTACTCTGCTTGGGGTATCTGAAGCCGACGAGCGGATGAAATCTTTTGAAATCGTCATTCAGCTCGGCGCCATATTGGCAGTGGCTATCGTGTATTGGAAACGGATTGCAGGACTATTCAGATTCGGAAATAAGAAACAAGCAGCACGTAAAGGCTTGAATTTGCTGCATATTCTGCTTGCGATCCTCCCGGCAATGACGGTCGCATATCTGCTGAGTGATTGGATCAAAGAGCGTCTGTTCTCGCCGGAAACGGTGCTGATTGGTCTTGTGCTTGGAGGCATACTGCTGATTATCGGAGAAAAACAGCAGTCCGCTGTCACGGCCGATGATGTGGACAAGCTGAGTTACTATCAGGCCTTTATGATCGGATTATGGCAGATTGTCGCGCTCTGGCCCGGCTTTTCCCGTTCGGGATCGACGATTGCAGGCGGTATGCTGGCCGGAGCAAGCCGGAGCGCCGCTGCCGATTTTTCGTTTATTATTGCCATTCCCGTGATGGTCGCGGCTACCGGGTATGAGATGTTAAAGAGTGCCGGAAGCTTTTCTTCCGCCGATTTCGGTTTTTTCGCCATCGGCTTTGCCGTTTCATTTGTCGTGGCACTGCTGGCGGTGGTGACGTTTATCAAGTTCGTGCAGAGGTTTAGCTTGACCTTTTTCGCTTATTACCGGTTTGTCCTTGCCGCACTGTTCTGGTTTTTTCTTCTATTGTAACTTTTTTGTCGATTTATGAAAAAAAATATTGCTCTTTTTCATTGAATCCGATACGCTAGGGGTATAGGGTATCAGATTTTTTGAATTATTTTAGAAAGAAGATGTGGTTAGTCCTATGCGCTTGCTCCCGATCGGCAAAGTAGAGTCCGGTATGAGGCTCGCAAAAAGAATTTATAATTCGGAAGGACTCCCGCTGCTGATGGAACAAGTCGAATTGACCCAAACCATGATTCGACGACTTATGGATCTCGGAGTCGATTTCGTCTACATCGATGACCCGAGAACCCGTGACATCACGGTTGAGGATGCGATTTCCGAAGAGACACGGATTCGGGCCATCTCGCAAATACGCCGTTCCTTCCGACAGCTGATGGGGGATCAGATGAAGCGTACATCCATTACCGGACTCCAGCTTGGCAAGGAATTTCGCAGTGTCATGGACATGATCCTTAACGATTTGAGCAATCATAAAGAATCGATGATTATGCTGACCCATATCAGCGCAATGGATGACTATTTATACCATCATTCGATGAATGTTTGCGTCTATTCGACGATGCTCGGCATGGCTCATGGCTATTCCCGGGACGAATTGATGACACTTGGCATAGGGGCGCTGCTGCACGATATCGGCAAGACCCAAATTCCGTTAGAGCTGCTGCGCAAAAAGGAACCTTTAACGGAAAAAGAATACGATTTAATCAAGCAGCATGCCGTGTACGGTTTTCAATTTCTAAAGGACGAGCCCAACATCCCGCTGATTGCGGCGCACTGCGCTCTCCAGCATCATGAACGGATGGACGGCAGCGGATATCCCCGGGGGTTGAAGGGAGACGAAATTCACGAATATGCGCGTCTCATCGGCCTGGTTGATTCTTATGATGCCATGACGACACACCGCGTGTACCGGAATGCGCTGCTGCCTCATCAGGCGCTGGAAATCCTTTTTACAGGCTCCGGAACCTTATATGAGACGGAAAAAATTGAATTGTTCCGCGATAAAATCGCCATCTATCCGATCGGCATTACCGTTACTCTGAGTACGGGTGAAAAAGGGGTTGTCGTTGATTTGAATTCGAAGGTGCCGCATCGTCCGGTCATTCGGCTTCTGCAGGATGCCGAGGGTCAGGAACTGAAGGACACGCCGGAAATCGACTTGTCCAAAGCCTTGTCGGTAACGATCACCGGCGTGAATGATATGGATGTGCCTCCTCCTCGCGGCACTCAAGTCCGTGCATAAGAATAAAGCCCGAAACCCGGTAAAAGGTTCTCGGGCTTTGGTTTTCTTTTTAAACTTATTAAGATACAATAAAGAATAGATATTTTATCAAGAGGTTTATACTATTTTATATAGAATCAGGTGTAGAAATAATGTCCGAACGTTTCAACGTAATTTCAATGCCGAAGGCGGAACTGACGCCGCTTTCTCCTGAATACGACCCCTGGGATCCGCTTCGTTCGATCCAATTGTACGGAGAACACCGTCTTACGAGCATCGAGCTTACCGTAACCAATTTATGCAATATGCGCTGCGAGCACTGCGCGGTAGGCGAGACGCTGACGATGACCGAAGGACCGCGCATTCCGCTGAGCACGATTTTGAACCGGCTCGATGAGGTGGAGGATCTGCAGACGATCAGCATTACCGGCGGCGAGCCAAGCTATCATGAAAAGACCGTCAAGGAATACATCGTGCCGATTCTCCGTTATGCCCGCGAGCGCGGAGTCCGCTCACAGATCAATTCCAACATAACTTTGGATCTTTCGAGGTATGAGCTTCTTGCTCCTTATCTTGACGTGATGCATATCTCATTTAATTATTTAAGTGCGGACGACTTCTACGAAGTCGGTTTTGCGCGGACGGATCGCCGCGTATCCAAAGAATTGGCCGCCAAACTGTATGACCGTATGATGAACAATGCGGCCGAGCTTTCCAAAGGCGGCATGTTCGTATCCGCCGAGTCGATGATTAATTACCGTACACATGAGAAGCTGCCTGAAATTCACCAATTGATACGGCAAATGGGCTGCAAGCGCCATGAGGTGCACCCTATGTATCCGAGTGCGTTCGCTTCCAGACTGCCGGTCCTTCAATTGGATCAGACCCGCGAAGCGATCCACCGGCTTCTCGATCATAGGGACAAAGAGCTGTGGATGCTGTTCGGTACGCTTCCGTTTTACGCCTGCAGCAGCAATGAAGAGGATTGGAAGATCGTAAGCCGGCTTCGTTCCGAGCCGAATGTGACCGTGCGCAACGATCCTGACGGACGAAATCGGCTGAATGTGAATTTGTTCACGGGCGATGTGTTCGTCACGGACTTTTCCGATGTTCCTGCACTGGGCAATATTCACAAGGATAAGTTGAATCAAGTGTACGAAAGATGGAAACGGCACCCTTTGCGCGAATCCGTGAACTGTTATTGTGAAGCGGCAGCATGCTGCGGACCGAATCTTCTTGTCGCCGACACCTATTACAAAGACGTGGATTTTAAGGCGCGCCGTGCGGTAATGTAAGGGACTGCAATTTATAAAGCAGAGGAGTTTGAAGATTCTTGGAAATTCAAAGTTCAGGATTCGATTTCGGACGGATTGCTCTGAATCTTCTATTGGTCGCGTTTCTGGTATTCCTCAACGGTTTTTTCGTAGCCGCGGAGTTTGCCCTGGTCAAGGTCAGGCAATCTCGCCTCCAGCAGCTTGAGAGTGAGGGCAACAGCAGGGCGGCCTCCGCGCTGGCCGTAACCAGGAAGCTGGATGCTTACCTCTCCTCCACACAGCTTGGCATCACGCTGGCATCTCTTGGTCTGGGTTGGGTCGGAGAGCCCGCGATCGCTCATCTGATCGTAGAGCCTGCGTTCCAATGGCTTGGCCTGGGAAATGCGTGGTATAAAGATGCCCTTTCCTTCGGGATTGCCTTTGCTATCATTACCTTCCTGCATATCGTGCTGGGTGAATTGGCCCCCAAATCCATTGCCATTCAGAAATCGGAAGCGGCATCTCTCTGGCTGTCGGGTCCTTTGATGATGTTCTATAAATTGTTTTATCCTGCCATCTGGCTTCTGAACGGTGCGGCGAACCGGCTGCTCAGGTTGATCGGGATACAGCCTGCCGTGGAGCAGGAGGCCCATACGGAAGAAGAAATCCGTATTTTGATGGATCAAAGCGCCAAAAGCGGTCACATCGACAAAGACGAGATGGCTTTGTTCGATAACATCTTTGAATTCTCGGAGCGGGTTGCAAGGGAAGTCATGGTACCCCGGACGGATATGGAATGTTTGTTTACGGTACTGACGTTCGGGGAAAATCTGAACATCGTTTACGAAACCAAGCATACCCGCTATCCGGTGGCGACCGATGACAAGGATGACATCATCGGGTTCGTGCATATGTCGGATCTGCTTACGGCCGATCCCGATCAAACGCATGATCTGAAAGATTTTTTGCGGCCTGTTCTGATGGTTCCCGAAGCCATGGAAATCAGTCATGTGCTCAAGCTCATGCAAATGAAACGTTCGCAGATTGCCGTGGTGGTCGATGAGTACGGCGGAACAGCGGGACTGCTTACAGTTGAAGATATTCTGGAGGAAATCGTAGGGGAAATTCACGATGAATTTGATATCCGTGAACGTTCTGAAATCGAAAAGCAGGGAGACATCTATTCGGTTGACGGACGCGTTCTGATCGAGGAGCTTAACGATTTGCTGGCTCTCGGGATTGAGGACGATGAAGTCGATTCCATCGGCGGCTGGATGTTTAAACAGCTGGAGGGTTCAATCCATGTAGGCAAAAAGCTGGAGTACGGCGCATTTTTGTTCGAAATCACGGAAGCCGAGCGGCTTAGAATATTACGCGTATCCATTCAGCAGATAGCCAAACCAATGACCGAGGAAAGCCCGGGCGTTCAATCAAACCAGCATAACGTGTGAGGGAGGAAGGCCGATCCATGTCACTAAGAACGGCAGTATTTTGCGCCTTGGGCGCTATCCTTTTGTACGGTTTGTTTACAACCGGATTTCCGTTTTTGCTGGCTATTTTGATCGCCATATTTTTAGAGCGTCCCGTTCAGATGATGATGAAATATTTTCGAATCGGACGCATGACGGCCTCGGCAGCCGCCTGTACATTATTTACAGCGGTCATACTCGGTTTTTTTTATATGGTTGGCTTCAAAATCATTTCAGAGCTTATACAATTGTTGAAAAGAGCCCCGGGTTATTTGAATGATGCGATCCTGTTCTTTGAGAATACGACCTCAAGCTCCGGGCTGTTGTATCAAACGCTGCCGTCCGGGGTGGCTGAGCAAGTGGTGAAATGGATGGAATCCAGGCTCGATTGCGGAAAATTTGAACGGCATTTTGCTGGCGATTTACGGTTATTCGCTCGGGGTGGCCAAAGTGATTCCAAGCTTGTTTATTTTTTTGTCGTGTTCATCATCGGACTTTATCTGATTTCATTTCATCTTCCGAAGCTGTATGAATCCTTATCGAGCCGAAAATCATTGGCGATGCCATCGGAATCAACGCATTGGCCGCGCTCGTCAGTATGTATGCAGGGTTTCAACTGATCGGCGTCGTCGTACTCGTTCTGGGCCCGGTCATGGTCATTGTATATCAAGCGATGCGCCGCGTCGGATTGCTTAAAATAAACATCAAGCTGGAGGGTTAACTTACAGCATGATCATTCAATCATAGTAAAGGTGGGAATTGTATGCAAGCGGACTTACAGCAAATCAAACAGCATTCAAAGCTGTCCGCAGCGAAGATTGTGCACCGCGCATTTTTTATCTTCCTGGGGGCAGCGCTCGTATCCGTCGGACTCGAAATTTTTCTCGTACCCAACAGGATCATCGACGGAGGCATTGTAGGCATTTCGATCATTTCATCTCATTTGACTGCCCTTCCAGTCGGTATATTCCTGTTGTTACTCAATTTGCCTTTTTTGCTTATCGGCTATAAACAAATCGGCAAAACCTTTGCCCTATCCACATTGTATGCGGTCATCCTGATGTCCCTCGGAACCTGGCTGCTTCATCCGGTAGCTCCGCTTACGATTGATCCTCTGCTCGCATCGGTGTTCGGCGGGGTTATTCTCGGAATCGGGGTCGGGATCGTGATCCGTTTTGGCGGTTCGCTGGACGGTACGGAAATTTTAGCGATTCTGTTCAGCAAAAAAACGCCATTCTCCGTAGGAGAAGTAGTCATGTTTTTTAACCTCTTCATTCTCAGCAGCGCAGGATTTGTCTTCGGTTGGGACCGGGCGATGTACTCGCTTATTGCCTATTTCATTGCTTACAAAATGATTGATATTACCATCGAAGGGTTTGACGAATCCAAATCGGTCTGGGTTATCAGCGACAACAGCCGTGAAATCGGCGATGCCATCATCAGCCGTTTGGGCCGCAGCGTCACTTATTTGCAAGGTGAAGGAGGCTACATGGGCGGCGACAAACTCGTGATTTTCTGTGTAATCAACCGTCTGGAGGAAGCAAAGCTGAAATCGATCGTCGAGGAACTGGATCAGGGCGCATTTCTTGCGATCGGCAACATTCACGACGTGAAGGGCGGACGCTTCAAGAAGAAGGACATTCATTAGTAAGACAAGCTGTCAACAGGGCCTTTTTAATCTCAGGTTACCCAGTATGTGCCGGGTAGCCTTTTTTTTCTACGGCGGCATGAATAACATACATGTTATTTGAGCCATTGGTTTTCTAAATTTTTAAGATAATTTTGTGGATCGCGTTTAAACCGTTTGCGCATAACACTATCGCTCAACCGGTTATTCCATTTTTCTTTCTGTTTCTTGTAGCTTGTGTAGTCGACCATCCTTAAACGGGCGATTAGGTTTTCCTGTTTAAGTCCATCATCAACGAGCACAACCATCTCACCATTCCGTAAGATGTATTCGTTCCAGTTGCGTAGCCCGGTCATCCGACGGTGTCGTGTCTTCGTAGCTCGGAAGAAGCGTTCCAGATCGTTGTTCGTTCTTGGCACATGATAATGATCGTAGCAAGTGAAGAGTCCCTTCCAGAATCCCTTGCTGTAACTAAGGAGATTGTTAACCATTTCCAGATCATTCTCTTCGGTATAGGAAAGCCGAACCCAATCCAACAGCTTTGTCATTTCCCATTCAACTGTCTTGCTTGTCTTATCCATGCTGGGTTCAAGGATTTCTGCAATGTGACGGATTGGCTTCATCCAGCGAGCGACTTTCTCGTATTGTTGCTGAAGGGAATCGACTTTACTAAATATTCTGAAAACGTTTTGAAGTAGGGTGGCCCCCTTTTTTATCCAAGCATTTTTGAAGGGACGCTTGAATGGCTTGGGCCTGTTCATAGATACGCATACCGGGTAAATCTAATGGAGGATTTCCGTCTTCCAAGAGCAATGCACGTACGGCAGCAACGTAACCCTTCGCGATGCTTGCTTCTTGTGAATCCGACTGTTCGATTTTCCGCTCGACTTCACGAATGCCGCGCATGCTTTTCTTGAGCTCGGTCTTTAACTTTCGATCGACATCAACAACCGGTTTCGCGATGTCTTTTAAATAATGGTACTGGCAATATTGATAAGGCACATCGGGCAAAAGCGTCTCCATCGCTAGACGAATGGATTGCTGTCCATCACTAACAATACCGACGATCGGATAGCCTTGCTCGATGATCGGTTGGATGAGCGTTTGTAACTCGGCAGATGAACCACTTTTCATGTTTTTTGCTATTAAGACAGTACCGCTGAATACTTCACGAATTACATAAAGTGTCTCATTGCCTTTCTCTGGCTGGACGCCATCCATAGACAAGATAATACCGCCGTTTTGTTCTGTGACTTCAGCCAGCACTTTCTTCGTATGTTCAGTAAGACTAGCAGCAAGCAATGTTTGATACCGTTCATACAGATTTTGTGCGCTCCGTTCGGATGTCTGAACACCTCTCGCGTTCAATTCATCCGCAATCTCCTTGCGGGTCATATGCCGTTTGAAGCGAAGTTCACCAACTAGGCAAACAACGTCGAAGCCGTAAGGAGAATGCTTCATGCTTATTGCTTCTGCTTCCGCCGATTTGTAGTATACACCTGGCTTCGGGCAATCTGGATTTTCGCAATGGTAGGCCATGCTCCAAACGTGAACGACTTCTTTCAATGTGGCGATTTTCTTATTCCATGCTGTATGTGAACGACGTAATTTCTGTTGGCAGTGAGGACAATTCTTATGTTCAGGTCTAAAGTATATTCTCCGTTGTGGACGCAGACGGTTTTTGGAAAGCAATGCGGGTCAACTCCTTTGGAAATTTTGACCGTAATTACTTCGACAAACCGTTAGGAAGATCCTGTTAGTTATTCATGCCGCCGTAGTTTTTTTTGCGTTATAGAATCGGGAATAAACATAATGGACAAACAGGAGCTGTATATATAGAGGTAGTATGAACCAAGGAGGAACATCCGTTATGGAACAGGAGAAAGTATGGTATCCGTATCATAGTCCGTTCGACCCGTGTCCGCCGATTACAGTGAAGACTTACAGTACCCCGCCAAACCTTTGTATTCACTATCAACCGATGCATCTTCCCCAATACCCGCCGATGGAAGCGCTGATGCGCGGCACGCTCTGGCCGACGCTCTTTAGTCCGTACATTTCGAAAAATTGCTGAAGCGTGAAGGAAGGAGAATAGGTATGCAACAACCGCTTCCGGAACATTTTTACACCATGCTGCAGGAACTGCAGGCGATTGACTTCGTGCTGGTGGAACTCACGCTCTATCTGGATACGCATCCTTTAGACGTTCAAGCCATTCAGCAGTACAATCAGCACGCGCACCAACGAATGCATCTGGCCAGGCGTTTTGAGACGGAATTTGGTCCGCTTATGGCCTATGGCCACAGCTATTCCAGGCATCCCTGGCAATGGATCGAGACGCCCTGGCCATGGCAGGTTTAACCAATGAACGCTGGAGGGGAGCAGTGGCATGTGGATCTATGAAAAGAAGCTGCAATATCCGGTAAAGGTAAGTAAATGCGATCCCAGAATGGCAAAGCTTTTACTGGAGCAATATGGCGGTGCGGACGGCGAGTTGGCCGCGGCGCTGCGGTATTTGAATCAACGCTATACGATTCCGGATAAAGTTATCGGTTTGCTGACGGATATCGGGACAGAGGAATTCGCTCATCTTGAGATGATCGCTACGATGGTATACAAACTGACAAAAGATGCTACGGTGGAGCAGCTGAAGGAGGCCGGATTGGACGCTTATTATGCCAATCATGACCGAGCGCTGTTTTACAGCAATGCGGAGGGCGTTCCTTGGACTGCCGCTTATATTCAAGCCAAAGGAGATCCGATCGCCGATTTGTATGAAGATATAGCGGCGGAAGAGAAGGCCAGAGCTACATATCAATGGTTGATTGATTTGACGGACGATGTGGATTTGCAGGACGGGCTCAAATTTTTGCGGGAGCGGGAGATTGTCCACTCGCTGCGGTTTCGTGAAGCTGTAGAAATATTGAAAGCGGATCAGAGCGAGAAGAAGGTTTTCTGAACGAAAAAGCATTGGTAAGATAAGCGAATTTACTTGTCCAGGCGAAGTCAACGGATTTCGCCTGTTTTGTCGTTTCAACAAGCCGCCGGGCAAAAAGTAAAAAAAATGCGCGTTAACTGGGAGGGCCGACCGAATTGTGATAAATTGGTAATGTTGTTTGAAAGAGATTTTGAAAATTACGGTCCGCCTTATAATCAAACTATGCGGGAGGGAACAAAAAGCCATGATGGATCCAAAACAGGCAAAAGAAACCGTTCGGGATCAGTTTTCCAGAAATGCGGAAAAATATGTGACTAGCAGCATCCATGCCAAAGGAGATGATCTTCCGCTTTTGGTGGAGTGGCTGGAGCCTGGAGCGGACTGGCAAGTGCTTGACGCAGCTACCGGAGGAGGACATGTTTCCAAAGCGCTCTCCCCATTTGTAGCGCAAATAGTTGCAACGGATTTGACAAAGGAGATGCTGGCTGCAGCTCGCAAGCATCTGATAGAGGAAGGCTGCGACAACGTTGGATTTGTGGTGGCTGATGCCGAGGATTTGCCGTTTCTGGACGACTCCTTCGATGCGGTCACCTGCCGGATTGCCGCGCATCATTTTCCTGACCCGGGGCGGTTTATTACGGAAGCGGCACGCGTCTTGAAGCCTGGAGGCAAGCTTCTGCTTATTGATAATGTGGTTCCGGAGGAAGCTCGTCTGGATTTGTTCATCAATACATTGGAAAAGTTAAGGGATGAGAGCCACGTGCGATGCTGCAGCCTGGCTCAGTGGACCGGATGGATGAAGGATGCAGGTCTGGAAGTACGGAAACAGCGGGTCCGCAAGAAGACATTCGAGTTTCCGACCTGGGTCCGGCGAACGGCCAGAACGGAGGAACAGGTAAAGCAGGTCGAATCCCATATCCTGAAGGCGGATAAAGATTTGCAGGAGTACTGCGGATTGGTGCTGAAAGATGGGGCCATTCGCTCCATTACAATTGACGAGTGGATGGTTGTTGCAGGAAAGGAATAAAAGCAGTGGACAATGCCTAATTGACATTCTTTGCAAATCATGGTTGTATAGAACTTGACGTTTTTGAAGGACAGGGGAGGAAAACGAATTGGCGATTGCAATCACAAAGCCGGAGGCTATGATCTTCGACCTGGACGGGACCTTGTTTCAAACGGAGACGTTGCTGCTGCCGGCTTATCGGGCGACGTTCGACAGACTGCGCGAGGAGGGACTGTATGAAGGCGAAACGCCGCCGGAAAAGTACGTTCTCAGCGGTCTGGGCATGTTGCTCGAGCATATTTGGCAGATGGTGATGCCCGAGGTGGACCAAGCAGTTCACCGCAGAGCGGACGAGCTCCTGTTAAAGCTGCAGATTGAAGGGATGGAGCGGGGCGACGGGAAGCTGTATGACGGTGTAGCCCATACTCTTCAAGGGCTCCGCAGCAGGGGAATACGGCTGTTTATCGCAAGCAACGGACTGGAGGATTATGTGAAGGGGGTCATCCGATACCAAGGTCTGGAGACGCTGTTTGAGCCGGGCGGACTTTACAGCGCAGGGGAGTACCGAACCCGGTCAAAGGCGGATCTGGTACGGATGCTCTTGGATCGGCACGGGGTAAGCTCCGCTTGGATGGTAGGTGACCGCTCCTCCGACGTGGAGGCGGGACATGCCAACGGATTGTTTGTCGTCGGCTGCGATTATGCCGGCTTCCGCAAGGAAGGAGAGCTGGATCAGGCAGACGTGAGGATTGCGGATTTCAGCGAACTGCTGAAGCTAGTAGACGAAACGTGAAGGAAGCGACTTGCATTATAACGGAAATCCCATTAGAAAATGGAAAAAATCAGCGGGTTACGCCGCTGATTTTTTGTTTGTTCAGCCAAAGTGCGAATTCGAGAGGACGTCTGACGGCTATCCGGTACGTTTCTAATTCTCCGATCCGGTAAAAGACTTCCCGCGAAGGCTTCGGATTGACTTCAAGCAGCCAGACATGTCCTTTGGGATCAACAGCCAGGTCAATCCCCGCCTCGCAAAGTCTGCCGAATTTATCCTCAAGGTGCTTCATTACGTTTAGACCGAGTTCGTATGCGCTCTTTTTAATGTTCTTCACGACGTCATCCGAATTGAAACGCTTCTTCAGCAAGGCATCCATCGAAATGGCGGTGCCTCCGCCGTGCAGATTGGAAGTAACGGACTGTGCGGGCCCGATCCGGCCGGCGCAGCCGGTGATCTGCCATTCTCCGTTGCCGTCTTTTTGCACCAGCATGCGAAAGTCGTGAACCCGGCCGTCTTTTAAGCGAAGTGGAATTCCTTGCTGAAGGATGTATTTCTCTTCCAGTTTCCAATCACGAAGCTTCACAGGTATTTGCGCTAAGGTCACTTTATGCATGGGAAGTATTCGCCGGTTCGGGTCGCGCCCCTGCATCAGATAGACTCCGCCTCGAAGCCGCTGCAGTCGGATGATGCCGCGGCCTCCAGTTCCGCTTTTTGGCTTCATGAAGATGACCGGATGCTTTTTGAGAAATTGGCCCAGTTCTTTTGCATCTTTATACTTGACGGTTGCCGGCAGGTGAGGTTTGATACTTGAATTCTCGGATAGAAGCTGATGCATGGACCACTTGTTGGTGAGGGGACGGCTTAAATAGCGTAAGGAACTGTACTGCTTGCGGAATCTTGTCAGCTTGCGAAAATTTTCAAGTCCATGGTAACGGCAGCGGTCATAGATGATGGGCGGAAATCTGGTCCACTTTCGGACCCACTTCCCCATTGCAGGATTATATTTCAAAGCGTGAATCCGGGACCTGGTTTTATCTACATCATCTGGTGTGAAGACCAAAATTTCCAGTCCGAGCTTTCGTCCGCTAATGCTCAGCTTACGGAAAAAGGAAATTTCTTCTAGCCTTTGTCCCGCCAAATACATAGCCAATACCCCCACTGGATACCTCACGCGTTTTTCACCTGCTTTCATCGGCAATGCTCTTTATAGCGGACATGGTTGAATTTTTTTTGAAGAACCGTTTGGGCTTTCTTTTGCACAGGTAAATGGAATAGTCGATTAAATTTTCAAGCGATTTTTTTCGGATGGGGGGTTCGTCAAACTTCATCGGCTTGGAGTTGGCTTCGAAAAACCAAATATGTCCAATTTGGTCCACCCCGAGATCCATAGACATTTCGCCGAGGGAATATCCGTACGATTTCTCAATTTGTTTGGCTATGATCAAGGCTGTCTTCCGCGCCTCTCTAATGATGCGTTTGCTGCCAGCTGTTCCGAACGAGGAGTTAAGCAGCTTGACAGGATTGTCAATCGAACCGCCCCGCGGGACGTGGGTCGTAATACTGGACTTTCCCGCAAGCCGCGCGCCAATGCCCGTTATGGTCCACCGGCCTTTGCCGTTCTTCTGCACAAGAACCCGCAGATCGAAAGGTCTTTGCTTGTAGCTTGAAAGGACGATTCCCTGTTGCATGATATATTCTTTGGAGTTAATTTGGCGTTGGATCTCCGTCCACAGTTCCGAAACGGTCGAATACCGGGAGATATGGCTTTTGGTTTTGTTCTGGATACTGAGCTCGTATGAGTTGCCTTTTGAACGTCCGCCACTAATGCGGCTGACCCTCATGATGCCTTTGCCCGCTTTTCCGCGAATCGGTTTAAGGTAAAGGAACGGATAAGCCAGAAGCATCTTATGAAGTTCTGTGCTTGAAGACAAACGCTCCGTGACGGGAATAAAGGGCCTTGTTTTCTGCGATTTGTTAATCCATTCGAAGAGGTTCCATTTGTTAAAAAAGGCCGGATTAAAAAAATGGATCTGTCCGTGGCGCAGACAGGTCTGAATGACCTGCTGCACCTCGGGATAAAGCTCGAATTTTCGGTAAGGAATCCGGTTATAGACAACATGGGGAAGAGGCATCCGCTGTTTGGTCCACGATTTGGTTGAAGGGTGATATGAATAACCGGGGACATGCTTGCCGGACAGCTTGAAATCAGATGTGGTCATGACGTATACCTGCACTCCGCGTTCCTTACCGATTCGGATCAGATCTACAAAGTTATCCTGGTTCCCGCGGAATACTCTTTTTTTGTCGGCATAAGTGAGAATGGCCAGGGTGGGCCGCTTCTGTTTCCTTTGTATGATGGCACCCACTTAAGAATCCCTCCTTGACCGGAATCGGCTCAGGAAGAGACAATAGTCGAAAACATACTGAAGTGAACGTCTTCCCTGCTCCTTGAGGGCAGGGTGTTTAAATATGGACCGCCCTGGTTTGGAGTTGGCTTCGAACATCCAGATGTGTTCGTTTTGATCGATCCCGATATCAAAACCGAGCTCGCCAAGGGTGTGGCGGTCATTGCGTTCGATCGCCTCCGCCAGCTTGATGGCCGTCTCTTTGGCGTTGGCGAGAACAGCCTCCGCCCGCGTTCCTAATACTTCCTTCAACACCTGCTCCGGCGTCATCAATTGGCCGCCGGTACGCACGTGTGTCGTGACGCTGCCTCTGCCGGCCTTCTTGGCTCCGATCGCGGCAACGACCCATTGGTTATTGATGTTCTTGGTCATATGGAAGCGGAAATCGATCGGACAGCTGTCGATTTCAATCAGCCTAATGCCCTGTTGGGCGACATAACCGTTTAAGCCGCTGCTCTGGCGGTTTAACAGGGACATCAGCGATTCAAATTTTTTGAAACGCAGCAGCACATTGCGTTCTCCCCTACGGAAACGTGCGTAATACCCCTGCCTCGGATTATACGTCAACCGGTAAATTCCGATGCCGAGGCTGCCGGCGGTCGGTTTGAGATAAATAAACCGGTGCTTCTCCAGCATTTCCTTCATCTGTGCCGGCGTAGGATTGATACGGGACTCCGGTACGTTTTTGAAGACATCGGTGTCTTCGAGCAGATTGTACACGTCCCATTTGTCAAAGAAGCTCCAGTTGAACAACGGAATGCCCTGCCGCACGAAGCGGTTCTTGAAGGCATTCATGGAAGCGAGCTTCTCCGCTTTGCGGCTTGGCAATCGGTTATAGACCACGTCCGGCAGCGGCAGCACTTTGCGGACCCATCCGCCGCCGCCGCTCGGAACGACTGCGTTTACCGTCTGTTGCGACCAGTTCACGTCACGGGGCGAGAAGCCGAAATAGAACGCTTTGTCTTTCCCGGCCTGCATGAATTGACGGATGAATTCCGTCCGCGAGCCGAAGGGAGCGGAGTTGCCTGGAGAAACGCTGGTCAAGATGCCGATCAGCGGGCCCAGGCGAAGTTCGGTATTGTCGCTAACAATCAGAGTGGTGCCGCTTCTGGGAATGCGTAACTGGGTGTACACATATGACGGTAAATAGACTTGGTTTCCGCTCTTCTTCAGCAGCTTGAGTTGCAAATAGAGGCTTTTGCTGCCGAGCTTTAAGGTCACATTTCTTGCTTTGGCCACCTTCAGGGTTTTGGCCAATTCACTTGTCAAGTAAACGACCCGTTCTTGCCGCTTAATGACATGAATCGTGCAAGTTGTCAAGCTCATGTTGAACCTCCTAAGAGTTTTGCCGGAGGCAAAACTGGCTTCGTATAGATGTGCTTTGCGTTTTGCCGGAGGCAAAACTGGCTTCGTAAGGAATGAGGCAAGAGGATATGAAAACTTTGCGACTGGCAAAGCAGTTCTGATTCGTAGGTACTGTTGGCTTCAGGAGAAGGAACGAGCCTGAGCGCCGATGCGTTCTTTTTTGACGGATGACGTGATTTCCGGCCTAATGGTTTTTTGGCATCCTTGCTCCTTCAACGACTTTCCCGGAGAGTCTTCTTCCCGTGCCTCCGAAATTTTTTCCACGCTTCCTTTCGTCCTGCTGCCGCAAGATATACCATGCATAATGAAGGGGATTGGCCAAAGCTGCACACTTTGCCTGATCGTCTTGCAAATAAGTAAAGATGGAACGGCCGGGCTTGGAATTCACTTCAAGAATCCATAAATTACCGTCCCGGTCGACGCCGTAATCTATCCCGAGCTCGACGAGCCGTCCGTGATATGATTCCAGAGCGATCGGCAGCTCCTCCGAGAGGCGAGTCAGCTTGCGAAGAAGCTCCTCGGCGGCTTCCCGCCCGAATTCCCGGGCGAGGAAGGGAGCGGCGGGCTCTGCCGTGCCTCCTCCATGCAGGTTTGAAGTCAGGCTGCCGTCCCGACCCCGGCGAACAGCCATGCCGGTTAACTGCCAGCGGCCGGTGTCGTTTTTTTGCGCCAGCACGCGCACGTCGTACGCTTCGCCATCTTGGGTCTGCAGCGGCAGATACTGCTGCAGCAGGTAGCTGCGCCGCGCGACAAAACGGCGCAGCCATTCCAGCAGCGCGGCCTTGTCCGCGAAATCCCGCTCAAAAGCGCGGTTTCGCTTATCGCGTCCGCGCACGGTAAATGCCGGTTCAGCGGTGTTTACCGTTCCGGCCGCGGAGAGCGGCCTGCTCCGCACGAGCAGCACGCCGCGGCCTTGCGAGCCGCTTTGCGGCTTCAGGATGACTTCCCGGCATTCCCGGAGCCAGTCTGCCACCGTCCGCATGCCGCGCAGTCGTTCGGTCCGGGGAAGATAAATGCCAAACCGTTCATCCTGCTCCAACAGCTGCTGAACGGTCCATTTGTCTTTAAGGCCGCACCCTAAAAGGCGGACGGACGGGTGTTCGTCCAGACGGCGCATTGCCGCCCGATATGCTGCGTACTGATGCCGTTCGGTGAAAAAACACCGGTCATACACGACGGACGGCAGCGGGAATGTCCGGCACATCCATTGCTTATGATCAGGATCATAGGCATAACCTGTCACTTGCTTTCTGCTCCAATCGATGCCAAGCGGAGTAAACACGAATACCATCAAACCGCTTCGTCTACCGGCTATACACAAGCTGCGGTAGAAGCGGCGGTTGCGAAAAGGCGGATCCTCATCGGTATGCGTCGTCATGATGCCTACCGAACGATCAGCGATCCTCATGAAGCTGGAGATCATCATGCGCGTCACCCCATAAGTGCAGGGAGCTTCCCGAACGGGAAGCCGCCCGAAATGGTAAAACTTAAAAGCTTGCGGAATGTCTGGCGTATTGTACAAGCTTTTTCACCGAAGGCCGGATTTTATTGTCCGCTGCAAGCGGCGTGTTGTCTTCTTTCGACGGCTTCGAATTGACTTCGATCAGCCAAACGCGTCCATGGATATCGATAGCCAGATCGATGCCGAGCTCTGCAAAATGGCCAGGCACTTGTGCTTCGATTCCTTTGGCGATCTGCACCGCCGCCCGGCGCAGCTTCGGAAGTCCGCCGGATGCGGCGGCAGAGCCTGAGCGGGCCAGCGCTTCTTTTACGGTGCTCAAGCTTCCGCCCCGGGCGAGGTTGGAAACAAAATGATGATTTCCCGCAATCCGGGCTACGATGGAGGTAATGGCCCACTGCCCGGTTTCGCCGCGCTGCACTAAAGCGCGGAAATCGATCGGCCTTCCGCCCGCCGTCAGCAGATCCAGTCCCTGCTGGATTTGATAGCGATGTTTTTTCACTTTTCCGGATACGGCGGCAAACACGCCGGTTAGCGAGGAAAACGATTGTTTACGTGCGCCGCTCAGATTGGTAAAATGACAAATGTACGATCCGTCCGGCTGTTTGCGTATCCGAATGATTCCTTTGCCCAGACTTCCCGTAACGGGCTTGAGAAATACGGTTTTATGCTTTGCGCACATGGACTTCAGCATTTGAAAATTCCGCAGCAGGTATGATTCCGGTAAATAAAGATGCAGACCGCTCTCCTTGCGGAGCGCGTCAAAGACTTCCGTTTTGTCCAGATATTTCTCGTTAAACATGATGGTGTTATGACGGGTTTTGACTTGGTTTATAAAATGCTGAACATTCGGCCGTTTTTCCAACTTGCGCGAGGTGAGCCGATTGTAGAGGACATTCGGGATCGGGAGGTTGAGCTTTTCCCATTTCTCACCTCCGGCATAGCGCCACCCCTGAACCGTATCGCTCTGCCCGCGAAGGTCGTCCGGGGTGCAAAAGAACACTACGGCGCCATACAGCTTGCATGCATCGGATAACTCCCTGCAGAATGCCGTGTTCGCGCCAAACAATTTGTCGGGCGACGAAGGATGGACGCGACTGACCATCACGCCGATCAGCGGTCCGATTTGAATCGTACGTGTTCCGGATTTGTACTGCAAACACAACTGGTCACCCTGCGACAGCCCCCATGCGGCAGCAAGCGTTCTGCTTATGCGAAGCGTGCCGGTTTGCGAAACAGGCATGATCTTTACTTCCTGCTTGTTTGCTCCGAAGCGCAAATGCAGAGTAGTGTGAAGCGGGATTTTCCATTTCTTTGCGATCGCATCGCTGAGCATCAGAACGGAGCCGTCCGAGGAAATGCCGGGGTTTTGTATTTGAATCCTGACCTTTGTTCTTTTCATGCGGAACTCCTTCCCAGCAAGGGCTTGCCGTACGGCATGCCTCAGCATGCTTGGAACATTACCAAACGAACTACTTCATCATATGAGGGCGTTTTCCCCTTGGTGAATGGGAAAGAGCCTCTACTTGCAAAAGGATGTGAACTTCGCAGCATGTTGAATGTCTGGTTTATTTTAATGAATATAGCTGTGGCCGGTTTTGTGGGCGGGGTAACCAACCACCTGGCGATCAAAATGCTGTTTCATCCCCGCCGGGAATGGCGCCTCTTCGGAATAAGGGTACCTTTTACGCCGGGTCTTATCCCTAAACGCAAGGACGAAATCGGCCGCTCGCTTGGCAAAGTGGTAGGAGAATATCTGGTTACCGCTCACGGGCTCTCGCAAATGCTGCAAAAGCCTGAAACGAAAGCCCGTCTGGAACAGGCGCTTGGCCGGATTGTAACGGATTGGACGGGACGGGAGATCACGGTACGCGAACTGCTCGCCAAGTGGCTGACTCCCGAAAAGGCGGATGAATGGATTTCGCGGCTTGCCGGATGGCTGCGGGAGCGTACGGGGCGGGGAATCGAATGGCTTTGGCTGGAAAAGGGCTTGGGAGATATGAAGCTGTCGGAACTGCTTCCGGATTGGTCGGAAGAGAAGCGGGAGCGCTTCGTAGAATGGGGAGTCGACTTGTTGATTGAAGAGATCAGGAAGGAACTGATGTCACCGAACGGGGAACATATGCTGCGTCAAATGACGAACCAGTTCATGGGGCAGACAGGCGGTTTTCTGGGCGCGCTGGCCGGCATGTTTATGGATGAATCGAAGACGGTTGAAAAAATCCGGGCGGCTCTTCTTCAACAGCTGGAATCCGCAAATGTGCGGATCACCCTCGGTCATTTTATCCGCAAAAAAGTAGAGCAATTTGAAGACATGAGTTTGTCTGTTGTGCTTGAAGCGGCGGCCAAAGAGGAGAGTCTGCCTTTTCTTAAAGAAAAAGCGCAGTCGCTGCTCCGTTTTGAGGATTGGCTGCATAAGCTGGGAGAGGCCCGCCTGGATGAGGCACTCGGACGTTACAGGGAGACGCTGCTGGAGTATACTCCCGAAGTGGCAGAGCGCCTGCTTGCTCTTCTTGCGAATCATATGGAACGGATCATAGAAGCGATCGAGCTGCCTAAAATCGTCGAAGGGCAGATTGCCCGCTTTCCGATTGAGCGCGTGGAGGAAATCATACTTGGCGTGTCGGGCAAAGAATTCCGGGCCATTACCTGGCTGGGAGTTTTGCTCGGCGGAATCATCGGGTTGATTCAGTCGCTGCTGCTGCCCTTGTTTAATTCCATGTGAAAGCTTTCCGGTCTGAACCACAGCACAAACTGAAGCAGAACGGCATCTTGAAATTGTTGGGGATCGTAGCCCGTTAACGCCTTGATTTGCTCCAAACGGTAAATCATCGTGTTCCGGTGAATATTCAGCATTTTTGCAGAGCTTGCAATACTCAGGCTGCAGTCGAAAAACGCCTGCAGCGTCTCGCGCATTTTGTCGTTCCAGTAAGGCTGAATTTTAGTCAGCAGCCGGTTGCGGTGCTCTAATGGAATTTCATGAACCAAAGCTTTGGCTTCCACGGTGTCAAAGCGGACCAGGGGGCGGTCCTCGGATTCGCCCATACGGAGGGCGAGATCCGCTTCCGTAAACCCGAGACGGATCGCTTCGCGGGTCATGACGGGAGATCCTACTCCAATGGTGTGCTTCAATGCCTCCCGCTCTAACAGCTCCGTCAGCTTGACAAGCTTATGCTCAACGCCTTCCGGGGGAATCTCATAAAAGAGAAAAAGCAGTTTTTGCGGCCGGTACTGACTGATCAGCGCCTTGTCCGATTGAAACATGCGTTGGACCTTGGCAAGAAGGCCTTCATTTCCTTTATTTTCCGAAGGCAGCTTGTAAGCGGCGGCAGCCACCTGATAGGGAGGGCTGAACCGGCAGTGAAGCGTCTCTAGTCTTTGATCGATCATCGGCAAATCCGGAGCGGAGGATTGGAGAAGCTCCTCTACAATCAAATCAACGGTCATTTGCTTCCATTCATCCTGCAGCTTCAGATGTTTCTGCCTGATCATGAGCTCGGTCGTCATCTTGACCAAATGGCCGAAAGGCTTGACCTCATTCGGGGTGCCCGTAATGCCGATCGCTCCTACCACCCGTCCATTATAATGAACGGGCAAATTTATCCCGATGTGAGCTCCGTTCCATTGCGGGACATGATGCTCCTCTACGATCAACTCCCGGTTTTGCCGCATGGCTTCTGCGGCAGCTTCATGGTATTGTCCGATACGGCCGGCATCACCGCTGGCGATAATCGTACCTGTCAAGTCCATGATATTGATGTTGCGGTCAAGCCGTTCCATCGTTTCCTGAACGATTTCGGCGGCCAATTCAGGGGTTAGCATCAGCAGTCCTCCTCTACTTGCATCCTTTTGTATATTATAACTGAATTTGAGTTGAAAATAACTTTAAAATTTAGTTAAAAGCAATAAAGAAAGCGATTACGTTTTCGTGTATGATAAGGATAACAGCAGATAAGATCAGACGGGAAAGAGGATGAATGATGAAAATTGTAGTCGCACCGGATTCCTTTAAAGGAAGCCTGACGGCCGTACAGGTAGGCAATATCATGGCCCGGGCCCTGCTTCAGGAAATTCCATCAGCTGAAGTGAACGTGATTCCTATGGCGGACGGAGGAGAAGGTACAGTCGACGCCTTGGTCAAAGCGACGGACGGCAGCATCGTTCGGCTTCAAGTCACAGGGCCTAGAGGAGAGCGTGTGGACACGTATTATGGCGTCATTACGGATCAAGGAGAGCCTGCTGCGGTTATCGAAGCGGCCAATGTCATCGGACTGCCTATGGTGCCCAAGGAGCACCGGAATCCTCTGCACACGACGACCAGAGGGTTGGGTGAAGTCATTCGCAGCGCTCTGGATCAAGGCTATCGGCGATTGATCATCGGGCTTGGGGGAAGCTCGACCAACGATGGAGGATTGGGGCTTCTTATTGCGCTTGGAGCCCGTTTTACCTGCAAGGACGGACGAGCTGCGGAAGGATACGGCCGTGAGCTCGGGCAGCTGGCCGAGGCGGATTTGAAAGGCTTGGACCCGCGTCTTGCGGATTGCCGAATTACGATTGCCAGCGATGTGACGAATCCGCTGCTCGGGCCGGAGGGCGCTTCCCACATCTTCGGTCCGCAAAAAGGAGCTTCTCCCGAGATCGTACTTCAATTGGACAAAGGCATGAAGTCATATGCTGACCTGCTGGAGGCCCGAATGTCCCTTAGTCTGCGGGATCAGCCGGGAGCCGGTGCCGCAGGAGGGCTTGGCTTTGCGCTGTTGGCCCTGGGAGCTAATATGGTTCCCGGCGCTCGATTGGTGGAAGAAATGTCCGGTTTGAAGCAGCGGATCGATGAGGCGGATTGGGTGATGACCGGAGAAGGCCGAAGCGACGGGCAGACTTTGTTCGGCAAGCTTCCATATCATGTGGCGCAACTGGCCAAGGAAGCAGGAAAGGAAGCTATCCTGATCTCCGGCAGTCTCGGAGACGGCAGCGAACGGCTTACGCCCCATTTTGCCGGCTGCTTTTCTGTCGTACGCGGCCCCTCGACACTTGAGGAATGCATGGAGGATGCCGAGAACCATTTGTTTCAGTGCACGCTGAACGTAGCCCGTTTGTTGTATAAAGCTTCAATCAGATCATAAGGAGGAACCATGCGTACATGAAAATCGTTGTGTTGGACGGATATACCCTGAATCCGGGGGATTTGAATTGGAAGGGTCTGGAGGAACTCGGGGAAACGGTCATTTATGACCGTACCCCTTCAGACGAAATCATTCGTCGGGCCGCGGAGGCCGAGATTGTGCTTACAAACAAGACGCCGCTCTCGGCGGACACGCTTTCGCAGCTGCCGAAGCTGCGCTATATCGGTGTTCTGGCTACCGGATATAATGTGGTAGATATCCAGGCGGCCAAGGAGAGAGGAATTCCCGTTACGAATATACCGGCATACGGAACGAACTCCGTGGCGCAATTTGTATTCGCTCTGCTCCTGGAGCTGTGCCACCGGACACAGTGGCACAGCGATGCCGTTCACGGGGGGGAATGGTCTCGAAGCATTGACTTTTGCTTCACCAAGACGCCCCAAGTAGAGCTGGCCGGCAAGACGCTGGGCCTGATCGGGCTTGGGCGCATCGGTACCCAAACGGCCAGGATTGCCCGCGCTTTCGACATGCGGGTCATCGCAGTCGGCAGCGGCAGAAGCGTACCTCCGCAGGTGGAGGGAGTCGAATGGGTGGAGCTGAATGCGCTTTTGGAGCAGTCCGATGTGGTCAGCCTTCACTGCCCGTTGATACCTTCCACGGAAAAGTTCATCAACGCGGAGCGAATCTCGCGTATGAAGCCTTCGGCTTTTCTGATCAACACCTCGAGAGGTCCTTTAATTGAAGAGAAGGATTTGGCGGCAGCGCTCAATGAAGGGCGTTTGGCCGGAGCGGCTCTGGATGTGCTCTCCGTCGAACCGCCGACGCAGGACAATCCGTTGTTCGGAGCCCAAAACTGCATCATTACTCCCCATATGGCTTGGGCTACTAGAGACGCGAGAGCAAGATTATTGGATACAGCCGTAGGCAACGTGCGGGCTTTTCTTGAAGGCCGGACGGTTCATGTGGTAAATTCGTAAAAAACAATCCTTTTTTATCCAATTTGGAGGGGGAAAAATGACCATGAAACTGGCTTTTATCGGACTTGGCAATATGGGGCTCCCAATGGCTCGGAATTTGGTGAAGGCGAATTACGAAGTGTACGGCGTCAATCGAAGCAAGGCCAAAGAAGATGCTTTCGTGAATGCCGGAGGGAAAGCGGGACGATCCGCAGCTGAATTGGCTCAGGATGTGGATGTGCTGATGACCTGCCTTCCCATGCCCGCTGATGTGGAAAAAGTGTTCCTCGGTGACGACGGAGTCATTCCAAACGGCCGGAAGGGATTGATCCTGATCGACTTCAGCACGGTATCTCCCGACCTGAACCGGAAGATCGCAGCCAGAGCGGAAGAAGCCGGCATGTTCTTCCTGGATGCTCCTGTCAGCGGGGGAACCGTAGGAGCCGAGCAGGGCACGCTGTCCGTTATGGTGGGCGGGGAGAAGGCTGTATTTGATCAGGTTCTTCCCATTTTAGAGGTCGTCGGAAAGAACATTTACCATGTTGGCGCAACAGGCAGCGGTAACGTGGTGAAGCTGATCAATCAGCTGATGGTCGGAATACATACCCAGGCCGCGAGCGAAGCGATGGTGCTCGGTGAAGCTATGGGCGTTTCCAAAGAGACGCTGCATCAAATATTAAGCGCCAGCTTCGCTCAGAGCCGGATTTATGACCGGCACTACACGCAATTTGTGCAGAAGAATGCATTCGAGCCGGGCTTCGCTTTAAATTTGCTGCACAAAGACATGACCTTGCTCGAGTCGATGGCTCAGGAAAGCGGCACCCCGATTCCGCTCGGTTCTTATGCCGGGATGATGCTCGCATCCGCAAAGGCCGGAGGATTCGGCGACAAAGATATGTCGTCCATGTACTTATACAACAAAGAACGCGCAAGCGTGAAGACAGAGCGGAAGTATTTTGCCGTGTTTCTTCCCATGAAGGATGCGGAAAAAAGTCAGATCTATCGTCCTCAGCATCTGGCCTTTCTGGAGGAGCAGCGCAATGCGGGCAGGCTCTTTGCGAACGGCCGCTTCGCGGACGGAGGCGGCGGCTTGGTCGTTTACATCGCGCAAAACGAAGAAGAAGTGAAATCGTGGGTGGAACAGGATCCTTATATTGTTCAGGGGGCCAGAAGCTACGAAATTCACGAGTGGGATCTGGTGAAAGGCCACTTGTTTTAAGGCTTCATTGTCCTTAAGGCCGTCCGGTTTCCATACGGTTTCATTCGATAAAAAAAGCCTGCAGCTCCTTCCGTCAGGAAGGTTTGTCTGCAGGCAGGAGGATCCGCTTCGGCGGATCCTTATCATTTTATAAAAGATGATAAAAGCTGGATGTTATCGGTTAGTTCACGATGACATATACCGTCGTTTTCTTCTTGGCATAGCTTACCGTAACCGTCGCCTTCCCTTTCCCGGTAGCTTTGATGATCCCGTCCTTCACATCGGCAACGCGAATGTTGGACGAGGTCCATAGCGCCGGAACGCTAACATCTTCCTCCGACAGGTCAGCAAAGGTAGCGGTCGCTTTTACCTTTGCAGTGGCCCCCTGCTTCAACTCTACCTTAACAACGTCCGTTTTCAAATATTTCAGCTTGTCGACCTCTGTAGGAATCGCAATGCTTTTGCCGCCAAAAGATACGGAGATCGTCGCATTGCCTGCGGATACGCCCGTTACTAAACCATTGTTTACATTGGCGATTTTATAATTGCTTGATTTCCATTGAGCGCTGGCGGTTACGTCTTTTTTGCTTCCGTCCGAAAGCGTGGCGGTTAGCGTAATTTGTTCCGTAGACCCGGATTTCGTGGAAATGAACCGCTTATCCACCTCCAACGTCTGTACGACACCGATCTCTACAGATATCGAGACCGTTTTGCCGCCGTATTTTGCCGTAATCGTAGCTTTTCCGCGAGAGACTGGAGTCACCGTGCCCTTATCCACCGTGACGATCGCGGTATTGCTCGATGTCCAATCCGCTTCCGCCGTTACATCCTTGACCGTTCCGTTTGCATCGGTGGCATTTAACGTAATCGCCCTCGTTTCGTTCAAATCGAAGTGAAGAAAAGCCGGATTTGCCGTCAGCTTGTCGGCCATATCCACTTGAACCGTAAAGGTCACCGTCTTGCTTTCAAATGACGCCGTAATGGTCGCTTCCCCGGAGCCAACAGCAGTAACCACACCCGCATCAACCGATGCCGCTTTGGCATTCGAGCTTGTCCATTCGGCTTCCGTGGAAACCTTCTTTGTCGTACCGTCCGTATACGTTGCAGTCAAGTCAAGAGCTTGAGCCGCTCCTTTTTTCAAAGACAGGATGGTCTGGCTTGTTGTAGTCAAGCTTTTCAGCACGCCGACGGATACTTGGACGGTTGTCGATCTTGTTCCGTACTTGGCCGTAATCGTAACAGCCCCGGTACCTACACCGGTAATCTGGCCTTTGCTTACTTCGGCGATGGCCGAAGAGCTTGTCGACCATTCCGCTTTATCGGTAATATCCACGGTTCTTCCGTCGCTGTAAATGGCGCTTAGTGTAACCTGTTCGTAGCCGCCGACTTGAAAGCTGACGGTTTTCAAGCTTGGCTTGATCGTAATCGGGATGTCCACGGATACTTTAATCGCAACGCTTTTACCGCCGTAATTGGCCGTCACGGTTGCTTCACCGGCTTTATAAGCGGTTACCTTGCCGCTCAAAACGGAAGCGACGGCATCATTGTCAATCGACCATTTGGCCTGGTCCGTTACATCTTCCTGCGTACCATCAGCATATGTGGCCCATAATACGATGGAATCGCTTTTGCCCGTTTGCAGATCCAGCGTATCCTTTTCCGGCTCCAGCCTTTTCGGCACATCGACGTCGACGGTCACGGCCGCTGTTTTCTGACCGTATTTTGCCGTAATGATCGCTTCGCCCGATGCATTGGCAAACAATTTGCCTTTGACGACGCTAACGACAGCTTCATTGCTCGAAGACCATTCCGCCCGGCCGGTAATTTCCTCTGTGTTTCCTTCGGCGTAGCTTGCCGTCAGCTTCAACTGCCGGGTGTCGTTCTTTTTCATTAATATGTTTTCCATTCCGAGATCGAGCTTGATGGCATGATCGACATCCACTTTAATCGTGGCCGATTTCGTTCCGTAAGATCCGGTGATCGTCGCCTGTCCCGGACCGTATCCGGTAATTTTTCCCTTCAGAACGTCGGCGATATCCGGGTTGTCCGATTCCCATTCAGCCTTGTCCGAGACGTCTTCCGAGGACCCGTCCGGATAAGTGGCCAGCAGCTGTACGGTATCCGAATCGTTTAATAATAAAGATACTTTCGATTTATCCGGATCGACGCGCTTCACAATTTCGATATTGACCGGGATAGATACGGACTGGTTGTTATATTTGGCCGAAACGATAGCCGTACCTGAATTTTGCCCCGTAACCAAGCCGTTGACCACCGTAGCGACCTGACCATTATCGATATTCCAATCGGCTTTCGAAGTCACGTCTTCCGAAGCACCGTCATCATAATAGGCGGTAAGGGTGACCTGTTCCGATTTGCCTTTGCGTAAATCGATGGTTTGCTTATCCTTGATCAGCGACCGGACACGCTTGTTCACGGTCACGTTTACGATCACGGTTTTTCCCAGGTAAGTCGCCGTGATGACGGCTTTTCCTTCTTTTTTTGCGGTGACCACTCCCGCGTATACCGATGCGATATCCGATGCTCCTGAATTCCAGTCCGTTTTAACCGTCACCTCTTCTGTCGTTCCGTTAGTATGCACGGCCGTAGCTGTTAAAGCTGCGGTGCTGCCAACCTCCAGCGTCAGCTCGTTTTTATTCAGCACCAGACTGGAAATTTCCGCAGCCATCGCGCTCATTGCGCCAAAGCTGCTTGATACGATCGTCAAAACAAGTAACCCCAGCAAAAGCTTTTTTGCCCGCAAGCCCATATAGTACCATCTCCTTAGTCATTTTTCTGATAGGTCAATCTTTGTCAAAAAAAAGACCTTCTCCAGTCTCCCGGCTGCAAGCCCAATTTGGGCATTCTTCGTGACTTTGAAACCGCAATCCTCCTTTTAGATGAAAAGTCTTTCGTCTGAATAGGGGTCTCCATGAGCTCGTTTTCCTGCTTTGATCGACGACATAATTTTGGAAACCTCACCCATCGTATATCGACGGGATTCTTCAAAAATTTTAGTTTTGGAAGCTGAAAGAATGCTGAAAATGTACTCTTCGGATAAAACACTTAAGAAATAACGCCATCAGCATAAATAGAAATCTGTAAACTACCTTCAAAAACAAAAACAGGGCCGTCCCATAAGTCAACCCTGGAGTAACTGGATGACTGAGGGACAGCCCTTGTGATTTTCAGCGTAACAGTGACAATCTGCCGCCGAAGGCGGTTCTAGCCCTTTCAGCTGCTCCGGTTCGAGCGTCCGTGAAGAGAGGCATTGTGTGAGAGGATCCGTTTAATGCCTTCCGCTACACCCGATACAGAGTGCGCCGCTTTTGCCTGAACGTCAGGGTGGCTGGCAGCCATCGCAAAGCTGTGCGGCGTGACTGCGAACATGGATAAATCATTAAACGAATCGCCAAAGCAGGCGGTCTCCTCCAGCTTCATGCCCAAATGTTCAAGAAGCGAGAGCAGTCCGGTGCCCTTGGAGGTGTGCCGCGGCATGACATCCATGCAGTCCACATCAGAGATATAGGCATCAATGGCTTCGCCATACTTGCCTTTCAACACCTTCTGGAACTGCAAAAGCTCGCCGACATCGCCCATGAAGGAGATTTTGCCGCATACCAGCTGCCGGCCCAGCTTTTCCTGCAGGTCGTTCATTTCCACAAGCGGAGCCATCAGACGGCTGCTCAGCTCTTCCGCCCGTTCGCTCCAGCGTTCTACGACATAGCTGTCGGGGGCGGCGATCAGGGTCAGGAAGGGTGTACCGGAAGCCGCCTGCGCAAGATCCGCGATCAGCTCGCGTTCAAATGCGCTTTGATGAATCAGCTTTCCTTCCGCGGTGTGCACGTAAGCGCCGTTTTGGGAGATCGCGTGACCGGTAATCCCCAGCTCCTCCATGACGCTGACGATTTCGGGCCGCATTCTTCCGGAAGCGAATGCAACGGCAATCCCTTGTGCCTTTGCTTCTTGGAGCGCCTGTCTATCTTCCGGACGAACGGCCTTATGGTTGTGCAGCAGAGTGCCGTCCAAATCGCTGACAATCAATCGGATCATGGTTCGTTCTCTCCTTTGGCAATCATGATATTGATATCGTGGCGCAGCAGCGCTTCTTTCATCCCGTCCTCCGGCTCGCGGTCGGTGATCAGAATGTCGATGCTTTCCAGTCCGGCTACCCGGTAAAATTGGCGAAGCCCGAATTTCGTATGGTCCGCCAGCACAATGACCTGATCGCTTCTGCGCATCATTTCTTTCATCACATACCCTTCTTCTTCAAAAGGGTTTGTCAGTCCGTCGGGGGTAATCCCGCTGGTGCCGATGATCAGCTTGTCGGCCTGATAATCACGCAGCATTTCGAGAGTCCGTGCGCCAAAGATAAACCGGTGACGCGGATGCACGACGCCTCCGAGCAGATGGACGGTAATGCCCGGTCTTTGCGAGAGAAGTCCGGCGATGTCGATGGAATTGGTCACGATCACGTGCCCGTCCGTGCGCAGCTCTTCCGCCGCATTCATGACGGTGGTCGAGGCGTCCATGAACAAGTAGTCTCCTGTCTGCACCAAGGAGGCGGCCAGACGTCCGATGGCCCGTTTTACGGCGGGCTCCTCCTGAAGCCGGTCTCCGTAGCCCGAGACATCTTTATTGAGCCCGCGCCATATCGCGCCCCCGCGGGTACGCAGAATCTGGCCCTGCTCCTCAAGCTTGACGATATCCCGGCGAGCCGTATCCCTCGAAACCTGAAACAACTCGCAGATGTCTTCGACGGAGATTCGCTGATGCTGCCGAATATGCTCCAAAATGGCGATCAATCGCTCCTCTTGGTACATGGTCCGCTCCTTTCAACCCTTCGTTTTTATCAATTATAAGCATTATTACTTAAATTGTGCAAGTATTTATAAGTGATTGTAAGTATTTTCTCGCAGATATGGCAAATCAGAGATTCGTTCCATGCTCCCGAATATGTTACAATGTCATGAGAAGTTGCAAAGTGATTATTTTCAAAGGAAGGAAAAACCTGATCGTGGCTACTGCAAAACCGAAATCAAAACCGAAGCTGTTAGAACTGGACGTCGTCCGGGCCATCGCCATACTGGCGGTGCTGATTATTCATTCGACGTCGGATGCTACCGTGGAGCTTCCGATTGGAAGTGGCTCACAGGCCATGTATTTGGCGCTGAACAAGCTGAGCAATTTTGCCGTTCCGGTCTTTATTATCGTGAGTGGAATCGTACTTTTTTACAAATATCAGGGCGAAAGCTTTGGCGGCAAGCAGGTGCTTCAATTTTACGTCAAGCGTGTGAAGCATGTGCTCTTTCCCTATGTGCTCTGGTCGTTGTTCTATTACTTGTACAACCAGTGGATTTTCGACAGGGAAAACTTGCATATGGATTGGTCCAGGTTCGCCGATTTGCTGCCATGGGCCGAGGCATCTTATCATTTGTACTTTATGGTGATTATCGTCCAGTTTTATTTGCTGTTTCCGCTGATGATGTGGCTCTGCCGGTTTGCCTGGTTCAGGAGAAGCCTGATATGGATCGGTCTTGTCATTCAGGCGGTCTTTTACTCCTACAACCATTGGGTGGAGCCGATCAACCACATGCCGTCGCTTTGCGTCAATTATTTCAGCATGTTCACGCTGGGCGGCTGGATCGGTCTTCATTATGAGACGTTTGCCGCCTGGCTGAGAAGACATACCGCATGGGTGCTGCCGGCTGCCGTCGTCATAGGCTGCAGCTTCCTGGGACTGTTCATGCTGGAGGGTCGGACAAGCATTGTTCTTGACGGAGCCTGGTATCATGTGCTCTTCTTCGTTTATGCGGCGTTCGCAGGGCTGAGCTTGATCCGGCTGGGACAATTGCTGATTCGCTTCGCCATGCCTGCGGCCCGGGCGCTAATGGCGCTGGGGGCCGTTTCCTTCGGGATTTATTTGATTCATCCGGCGGTGCTGACTTACTACCGCACTCATTTTCCGAATGAAAGCGGAGCGATCGGGCAGTACCATCTGTATACCTTTACGGCGTTCGCTCTGAGTCTGATCATTCCATGGATTCTGACTTACGCATACGGATTGGCTGTCCGGCTGCTGCGCCGTCCCAAGCCGAAGTCGTCTGCACAAGGAGCCTGAACGGTGATATTCGGACCTCATCCTTCATACAATGGATTGTACAAGTCTTTTGAGAGGGAGGAGGGCATGCAATCATGAAAGGAATCAAAAATATCGTATTTATAGGGCTGACGCTGGGCATGCTGATTTACGCTGTACCGAAGCTTAAAACGACGGGGCTTGACTGGTCGCTTGAATCGGTATTCGGACTCGGCTGGATCGCTTTTGCTCTGCTTGTAGTGGCGGCCCATTTGCATCAGCTGCTGGGCGTGGAGGAAGAAACGAAACGGGAGCTTTTGAAGGTGAAGCGCATGAAGCGGTGGAAGATGGAGCAGGCGCTGCAAGGCAGACGCAAGCTGCTGCAGGTAAAAAAATAATGGATACGCAAAAAAGGCCTTTTTTCCTGTACAGGGTGAAAATGGCCTCTTTTTTGCGTACCGTTGTCCTTGTTCGGTTCTGCCGGATTAAATGAGCAGGGTGATGGCAAGCAGATCGAATAATACAAGAGGTAAAATGACATTGCTGTAGTACGAATAGTACGGAAAGTAAGGATAAGGACCAGGCAGTAAAGCCCGGCTGTGTCCCGGCAGCGTTTGCAGGTATAAGTGGTGGTTGTCGACATGCACGATGATGCCGTCGAAGGTCTGGCCGTGAACGGTTTGTACGCGCACGGGCTTGTGTACGTGTTGGGAGCACACGTGAAGAAGTTTTTCTTTGCACTTGCCGATGACTTCCAAGGCATTGGCTTCCAACTCGTAAATGGGCTGCTGCTGCCCTGCATGGGGAGCCTTCTCCATGATGATCGGACACCTCCTAAGGATGCAAGCTACTTCCATCCTATGCAGGCAAATCACGAAATATTAAGTATAAAATGTTGTAAAACGGTCGTATGAAAAGCAAAAACCGCCGGAAGCCCCGGACGGTTCGTATGGCTTTTAGCGCTTGAAGTGGAAGTAATTGCGAAGACCTGCGTAGAAATTAAACAATCCCAGAAGAAGGCACACCGTACCGAAAATTCGCCTGATAACCGAATCCTCAAAGAAGAACAACTGGGTGATGGAGATGATAATCAGCATGATCCCCATCGCAATATTCATCTTGGATGAGAGCAAGCCTCCGCGCTTCGGGTCCGTCTCTCTGCGGAAGCGATAGCTGTAAAAAACGGAAAAGCCAAGTGCGATGAAAATGAGTGTGCTGAGAGCGATCTGAATATTGGCAATCATGTTGGAAAGGCACATCCTTGTCGACAGGTTACATTCTTTAGTAATCACTTTACCGATTTCCGCCATGAAAATCAACCGGTTACCACCTGATGAATCGGGGGCGATCACGCCATCGGAATTCGTTTCCATTCCTTGACCGTGACCCAAACCTTGAGCTCCGTTTGCGTCAAGACGATCCATCTGACCGATTGGACGATGTAGTCCTTGTCCAGAACCCCTGTATACGGTTTTTCTTTTAGAATCTGCTCGTACACATCCGGCATGGCTGCAAAATCCGAAATTTTGCGGCCGACGATAATTTTTTTGAGCTCGCCGTGGATTCGGCGCTTCAGCTCGCTTTCCGTTATTTTATCCAATGGAGAATCGTCGGCCGATTCCACATAAATATTCAGCAGGTTGATCGTATTTTGTTGATTTTTGTTTTTTTTCAAGTCCTCCACTTCCCCCTCCAATCTGACATTTTCAGACACGAGTTCCCTGTTCTGAACGATCATCATATTAAGGCGCTGGTTATAGATACTTAGAAAAAGTGCGGCGCCGATGATCATGCCGGCAATCAGCAATCCTACCGCACGCAAAACATTTCCTGCCGATTCGTGAGGGGGAATTTTCAACCGCTGCTCCCTCCCTTGCAGATCCATTGAATAAGCGTCGTGCCCATATGGGCCCCGATAAATGCGCACACGATGTACATGATTTGTTGAATGGCAGGAGAAATGTGGCCGTCATGAAAATGAGTTTCGATCGCCCGGATCGGATCAATCGTTCCGCCGATGGCGGCAACCATAGCCCATATTTTGATCTGCTCCGACACATTCATCATTTTGTATACGGGAGGCTCCAATGTAATGACGGCGCTGATTCCCGCCAGCATGGTTCCCCCAAAAACAACCCCGAACGCCACGAAAAAATCCAGCAAGCATTTGGATAAAAATACCGCCATCATTTCCACCCTTTCCCGTTCTTTGACTGTTCGCTATAGGGCGGACCCATGCTGAAAGAGGTTGTCCCCCGTAAGCAGCCTGCCGGCCCCGACCCTCGAATGCTTCTTCATCTAAATATATGGCACACTTGTTCGCCTTATGCTAAAATAGGTACAAGATTTTTTTTGAGGGATTCAGTAAGTATAGGAGGCGGCCCGGATGGGCGATATCGATTTTGTCCATTTGCATGTGCACAGCGAATACAGCTTGCTTGACGGCGCCGCACGCATTCAGGATCTGGTTCAGCAAGCGGCCGAGCTTGGCATGGAGGCTTTGGCGCTTACGGACCATGGCGTGATGTACGGTGTTATTCCTTTTTACCGCGCGTGCAAGGAACGGGGCATCAAGCCGATCATCGGCTGTGAAATGTACTTTACTGCGGGTTCATTACGTACAAAGGGCACCAGACAGGAGCAGCCCATCTATCATTTGATTCTGCTCGCCAAAAATCAGACCGGCTATCAAAACCTGATGAAGCTTTGTTCCATTGCGCATATGGAAGGCTATCATTACAAGCCGAGGATCGATCTCGAACATCTGGAGCGCTATTCGGAAGGACTGGTGTGCACGAGCTCCTGTCTGGGGAGCGAGGTATCCCAGCATTTGCTGCACGGACGCTATGAGGAAGCGAAGGAAGCGGCGCTCAGGTACCGGGCGATATTCGGAGACGATTTTTTTCTGGAGCTGCAGGATCACGGGCTTCCGGAGCAAAAAAAAGTGATGTACGAGATGATCAGGCTTGGCCGTGAGACAGGGATTCCGCTGATCGCCACCAATGACGTGCATTACGTACGGGAGCAGGATCATGCGGTGCAGGATATATTGCTGTGCATCGGCACGGGCAAAACCGTGGAGGACGAAGAGCGGCTCCGCTTTCATTCTTCACAGCTGTATCTCAAGAGTAAAGACGAGATGGCACGGATGTTCGCCCATGTACCGGAAGCGATAGCGAACACGGCGGCTGTTGCTGAACGCTGCAATCTGGAGCTTGAATTTGGGCGGTTCATCCTCCCGCAGTTCGATCCGATTCCGGAAGGGTTAACGGCCGGCGCGTATCTTGCGGAGCTTTGCGGGCAAGGGCTTAAAAGACGCTACTCCGCTCTCAAGGAATGGCAGGACGCGGCGTGGAGGGAAGCGGTGGAGCAGAGGCTTCAGTATGAGCTCGACGTCATCGAAAGGATGGGTTACTCCGATTATTTTCTGATCGTGTGGGATTTCATCCGTTTTGCGCATGAACGGGGCATCGCTACGGGACCGGGACGCGGCTCGTCCGCGGGCAGTCTGGTTGCCTACACGTTGAATATCACGAATGTGGATCCGATTCGCTACAACCTGCTGTTTGAGAGGTTTCTTAATCCCGAGCGGGTGTCGATGCCCGATATCGATATCGATTTCAGCGATCTTAGACGCGATGAAGTCATTGACTATGTGGTTCAAAAATACGGCAGGGATCGGGTCGCCCAGATCATCACCTTCGGTACGATGGCCGCTAAAGCGGCGGTAAGGGATGTGGGACGGGCGCTGAATGTGCCGTATAACGAAGTGGACCGCACGGCGAAGCTGATTCCCAATCAGCTCGGCATGACGCTGGAGGAAGCGCTGCGCGTCAGTCCCGAGCTGAAAGCGCTGGCCGACAGGCAGCCCAAGACGGCGGAACTGCTGTCGCTTGCCATGAAGGTCGAGGGCATGCCGAGGCATGCGTCTACACACGCGGCGGGCGTCATCATTTCGCGCGAGCCGCTGACCCAGTACGTGCCTCTGCAGGAAGGAAACGAGCAGACAGCGCTGACGCAGTATCCGATGGAGCATTTGGAAGCGATAGGGCTGCTCAAAATGGATTTTCTCGGACTGCGTACGCTTTCCATCATTGAGCGTACAGTGGAGTGGATCCGCGAGCAGACCGGTAAGGCTCCGGACTGGACACAGGTGCCGATGGACGATCCGGCGACCTACGAACTGTTGGGCCGCGGAGACACGACTGGCATATTTCAGCTCGAATCGCAAGGGGTTCGGCGCGTGCTCAAGGAGCTGAGGCCGTCGGATTTTGAAGATATTGTCTCGGTTCTCGCCCTGTACCGGCCGGGCCCGATGGAGTTTATTCCGAAGTATATCGGGGGCAAGCACGGACAACTGCAGGTGGAATATCCGCATGAAGCGCTGGAACCGATTCTTCGGGATACTTACGGCATTATTGTTTACCAGGAACAAATCATGCAAATCGCTTCGCTGATGGCCGGCTTCAGTCTGGGGGAAGCGGATTTGCTGCGCAGAGCGGTCAGCAAGAAGAAACGCGAGGTACTGGATCAGGAACGGTCCCACTTCGTTCAAGGCAGCTTGGGACAGGGCTACAGCGAAGCCGAAGCGAACCGGGTGTACGACATGATCGTCCGCTTCGCGGACTACGGATTTCCGCGGGCTCATGCGACGGCTTACGGCGTTTTGGCGTTCCAGACGGCTTATTTAAAGGCTCATTATCCTGTGCAGTTCATGGCTTCGATGCTTACCGCAGTCATGGGCAGCCACCATAAAGTGGCGGAATACGTGGACGAATGCAGGCGGATGGGCATAGCGGTACTGCCGCCGGATGTGAACGAGAGCGGCTTTTTGTTTACCCCGGTCCAAACCCGGGAGGGCGGCGCCATTCGTTTCGGGCTGGCAGCCATCAAAAATGTCGGCACAACCGCGATCGAATCGATCCTGAAACAGAGGGAATCCGGTCCCTACCAAAGCTTGATCGACTTCTGCCGGCGCATCGATCTGCGGGTATGCAACAAGCGCGTGATGGAATCATTGATTCAAGGGGGCGCCTTCGATTCGCTGCCGGGACACCGCGCTCAGCTGCTGGCGATGCTGGAGGAGGCCATCGATGCGGCCGTCAAGTGGCGAAAGGACCGCGAGGATCTGCAGCTCGTTCTGGAAGGATTTGGGTTTACGGAAGAGGTGAATTGGGAGGTAGAATATCCGGATATCCCTCCATTTACGTTGACGCAGCAGCTTGAGCTGGAAAGAGAACTGACCGGTCTTTATATCTCCGGCAGTCCGCTTGACGAGTTCGAGTCCAAACTGCATAAGCTTGAGCTTGATCCTTTGTCATCGCTGCAAGAATATCCTGACGGAAGCGATGTGATGGTAGCCGGGCTGGTCACGGCAAGCAAGACGATCGTGACCAAGAAAGGCCAGCCGATGGCGTTCATGGAACTGGAAGACCGTGTCGGCAAAACGGAGGTTGTCCTCTTCCCGGAGGTGTGGAAAAAATACGCTCCGCTCGTGCAGAAGGGAAAGCCGGTGCTCATCATGGCCAAGCTGCAGCTCGGAGACGAGGACTATAAGCTGTTTGCCAACCAGCTGCTGGCGCTGGACGACCCGCACCTGGAGCAGAAGGCGGTCAAACCCGCTGCTTCCGCGGCGGGAGGCAAGTTTTCCCGAAGCGAACGAGGGCCGTCCCCGCCAGCCCGCAGGCAGCCGGCTGCGCCGAAGGCCGCCGGGGCCTCGGCTGCTCCGGTATCCCAGCGGGTGTATATCCGAATCCCCGCGCAGCATGAGCAGCCCGGCGTTCTCTCCGAGCTGAAGCGGCTGATTGCGCAGCATACAGGGGCACTGCCGGTTGTACTCTACTATGAGAAAAGCCAAAAAACGCTGGGCTTAAGCGATAAATACAAGGTAAGGCCCTCTCCGGAGCTTTTCCGGCGCATTGAAGAGCTGCTCGGTAAAGAATGTGTAAAAGTGAAATAATTCCGTCTTCCTCCGCATACATTTAATAACCCGTACGGCATCGGCGTGCTGCCGACCGATCTGATGGAACTGGAGGAGGCGTTGTTTTTATGCCGCATCAATCAATTGTCGAATATCTGGAGAAGCGGGGCGTGAGTGTCGAAAGTATTGCCGATATCGTGTACAAGCTGCAGCATCCCTATAATCCGGCGCTTTCCAAGCAAGCTTGCGTGAACAGCGTAATGACCGTTTTAAAAAAAAGGGAAGTGCAATATGTGTTGTACACCGGAATTGCGTTGGATGAGTTGGCGGAGAAAAAGCTGCTTCCCGAACCGCTGCAGGGATTGATGGAAACAGACGCCCCCCTGTACGGTGTGGACGAAACGCTCGCGCTTGGGATCGTTCATGTGTACGGAATGATCGGACTGACCAGCTTTGGATTCCTGGACAAGCAGAAAATAGGCATTATCCGGGACTTGAATAACCATAAAACGGGGATTCACGTGTTTCTGGATGACCTTGTTGCGGGACTTGCCGCAGCGGCTTCGGCGCGCATTGCCCACAAGCACCAGGATGAATTGGACGGCCTTCCTCCGGTTGAATGAAGTCTTTTTTGGCGAAATGCCGATGATATTTAAGAAATCAGATCTCCCCGAAAAGCGCTAAGGTTCGGTTGCGGGCAAAAGAGCACTTATGATATCATTAATCCAATATGTCCGTGATTCAGAACGTGGGCCATAAGTTGTATCCACATTACTGAATCACCTTGACAAACGCTCGCGTCCTCAGCTTTCCTTATGAAAAAGGTTGATTTGCCAAGCTTTAGGACAGCGCTGCCGTTTTAACCTTGGGGAGGTCTTTTTTTTCATGTGGACGGTAATCTATATCGCTCCGACAGCCAAAATCGCTGAGAGAATCAAGCAAAGACTGACGGAAGAGGGCTTTCTTGTACAGGTGCGCGCGATCAACATGACAAAAAATCAATTTGAAATTTTAGTTCCCGAAGGCGAATTGGAAGAGGTTCAAGAGGTTCTAAACACCATTTTGCATAGATCATAGCCACAAGTACCGTTTGGGCACGGACAAGTCCATCATTCGCAAGTGAGGTGTAGACGTGCAGTTCAAAGATTTATTTCAGAAAAAAAGAAAATACGCCACTGTTCCATCGGCGGACAGGCCTGCGCCCAATGCTCCGGTTGATGGAGCGATCGACGTTCCCGAGGAGCGTCCGAAACGTGAAATTCCCGAAGGACTGATGAACAAGTGCCCGAGATGCGGGACCATCCAGTATAACAAGGAACTGGACAAGAACCTGAAGGTGTGTGCCGCGTGCGATTATCATTATAAACTCAACGCGGTTGAGCGCATCCAGATGACGATGGACGATGGCGAGTTCACGGAATTCGATAGTGAATTGGGCTCGGAAGATCCGCTGGGCTTTCCCGATTACGTGAACAAATATAACAAAGCTGTTGAAACTACGGGGATGCAGGATGCGGTGATTACCGGCGAGGGAACCATCGGCGGATACCCGGTTATCGTAGCGGTGATGAGCTTCGATTTTATGGGAGGCTCGCTTGGCTCGGTCGTAGGAGAAAAAGTGACAAGGGCTATTGAACAGGCCATTGCCAAACAGCGGCCGGTCATTATTTTCTCGACGTCGGGCGGAGCGCGGATGCAGGAGAGCATTCTCAGCTTGATGCAGATGGCCAAAACGAGCGCGGCCCTGGCCAAGCTGAATGAGCAGGGGGGACTGTACATCTCCGTTATTACGGACCCGACATTCGGAGGCGTGTCTGCGAGTTTCGCTACCTTGGGCGATTATATCATTGCTGAACCGGGAGCGGCTTTCGGCTTTACAGGACGCCGGGTGATCGAGCAGACGATTCGTCAGAAGCTACCGGATAACTTTCAAACCGCCGAATTCAATCTCAAGCATGGACAGGTCGATTTCGTGGTGCACCGAAAAGAAATGCGGACCATGCTGACCAAGCTGCTTAGCATGCATACGGTAAAGGAGGAGACGGCCAGTGGCAAGTGAAATGCCTTTTGAGCTGCCGCTTGTCGAGCTTCGCGCGAAAATCGATGAGCTGCGCAAATTCGGAGAGGAAAAGAAAATTGATTTCTCGGACGAAATTGACCGGTTGGAGCAGCGATATCAGCAGTTGGAAGCCGAATTGTACTCAAGCATGACCACACAACAGAAGATGCAGGTGGCCCGCCATCCTCAACGTCCTACGACGCTCGATTACATTCAATACTTATTCACGGATTTTATTGAGCTTCATGGCGACCGTGTTTATGGGGACGACTTAGCCATCGTTGGCGGAATAGGCCGTTTTAACGGGATTCCCGTGACGGTCGTCGGACACCAGAAGGGCAAGGATACAAAGGATAATATCGCCCGCCATTTCGGCAGTCCTCACCCGGAAGGATTCCGTAAAGCGCTGCGTCTGATGAAGCAAGCCAATAAATTCAACCGGCCCATCATTACATTTATTGATACCAAAGGCGCTTATCCAGGGAATGCGGCAGAAGAACGGGGTCAAGGTGAAGCCATCGCGCGCAATCTGCTTGAGATGGCGTCCATGCGAGTGCCGATTTTATGCGTGGTGATCGGTGAAGGCGGCAGCGGAGGTGCGTTGGCGCTTGGCGTCGGCAATCGCGTGTTTATGCTTGAAAATTCGATCTATTCCGTGATCAGTCCGGAGGGTGCGGCCTCGATTCTATATAAAGACGCGTCGAAATCGATGGAAGCGGCCGAAGCGATGAAGATTACGGCTGATGAAATTTTAAAGCTCGGTGTGATCGACGCGATTATTCCGGAACCGAAGGGCGGGGCTCATCGGGATGTTGTCATGCAGGCTGAATCCATAAAACAAGTATTATGGGCGCACTTGCAGGAGTTAATGAAAATGACAGAGAAAGAATTAATGGAAGACCGTTATAAAAAATTTAGACAAATCGGTCGGTTCACAACCATTCAGGAGGGTAACCACAACCATGCGTAAAACCAAAATTGTTTGTACCATCGGACCGGTCAGCGAATCGCTGGACATGTTCAAGAAGTTGATCAACGCGGGAATGAACGTCGCGCGGCTCAACTTCTCCCACGGCGATTTCGAAGAACATGGCGCCCGGATCGCCAATGCCCGTAAAGCTTCTCAGGAGCTGGGAAAGAACCTTGCGATTTTGCTGGACACAAAGGGTCCGGAGATTCGCACAGGCAAGCTGAAGGACGATCAGAAGGTCGAGCTGATTCAAGACCGGCTGATTACGCTCACGACTGAAGAAGTGCTCGGCGATGCTGATCGCGTGTCTATTACATACAGGGATTTGTACAAAGATGTAAGAATCGGTTCCACGATCCTGATCGATGACGGCTTAATCGGGTTGAGTGTTGAGGATATTCGCGGTACCGATATCGTTTGCCGGATTAAGAATGGCGGATTGCTTGGCAGCAAGAAAGGCGTAAACGTACCCGGCGTCAAAATCAATTTGCCGGGGATTACGGAAAAAGATGCGAACGATATTATTTTCGGTATTCAGCAGGGAGTTGATTTCATCGCTGCTTCTTTCGTGCGTAAAGCGAGCGATGTCATGGAAATTCGTGAAATTTTGGAGCGTCATAACGCTGCTCACATTCAGATCATCTCCAAAATTGAAAATCAGGAAGGCGTAGACAACCTCGATGAGATTCTGGAAGTATCCGACGGACTGATGGTGGCGCGGGGAGACCTCGGTGTGGAAATTCCGGCGGAGGATGTACCGATCGTACAAAAAGCCATGATCAAAAAATGTAACCAGGTGGGCAAGCCGGTCATTACGGCAACGATGATGCTGGATTCGATGCAGCGCAATCCGCGTCCGACCCGTGCGGAAGCAAGCGACGTAGCCAATGCGATTTTCGACGGATCCGATGCCGTGATGCTGTCCGGTGAAACGGCGGCGGGAAAATATCCGGTCGAGTCCGTGCTAACGATGGCCCGGATTGCGGAGCGTGCGGAGCAGGCATTGGAACACCGTGAAATTTTCATCCGCCAAAGCAATGCTCAGCAAACCACGGTGACGGAAGCGATTAGCCAGGCGGTTGCCAACTCCGCTTTGGACCTTGATGCGAAGGCGATTCTGACCGCTACCGAAAGCGGCTATACGGCACGTATGGTTTCCAAATACCGCCCGAAAGCACCGATTATTGCCGTTACCCCGGATGACCGGGTATTGCGCCGATTGTCTCTCGTTTGGGGCGTTATGCCGGTTAAGGGCGAATCTTGCTCCTCCACGGACCAATTGTTCGAGCATGCGGTTGACGCCAGTGTCAAAACCGGTTTAGTCAGCCTTGGCGATCTGGTTATCATCACAGCGGGCGTACCGGTAGGACGTTCCGGAACGACAAACCTGATCAAAGTGCATCAAATCGGCGAAATGATTGCCAAGGGACAAGGAATCGGTACTCAGATCGCTACCGGAAAAGTGATCACGGCTCGCAGTGCGGAAGAGGCGAACGCCAAAGCAACCGAAGGGTGCATTCTTGTCACTCCTACGACAGATAAAGAATATATGCCGGCATTCGAAAAGGCCGCAGCCGTCATTACGGAAACGGGCGGGATTACTTCCCATGCAGCCGTGGTTGGTATCAGCCTTGGCAAGCCTGTGGTCGTTGGTGTAGTTAACGCGCTGGAGATTCTAAAGGACAATGAAGAAGTCTCCATATATCCCGAAGTGGGCGTCATCTACTCCGGACGGGCTCGGGTACTGTAAGAATGCCCCGGGCATACAAAAAGAGCGGACCCGCTTGCGGGTGCGCTCTTTTTTCTATAATATAAGACTTTATAAGTTGATCGGCAGGGTCACGATTCTGATAGTTGAAGAAAAGGTTCATCCAAAACACGGACCGTTCTTCATTGAATGGGCTTCGATCGGAGCATTTATCGAATGAGAGGTGAAAACATAAACTATGAAAACATTTCGTCATCACATACGTGTGCGGTATCAGGAAACAGACCAAATGGGAGTCGTGTATCACGCCAATTATTTAAACTGGTTTGAAATCGGCCGAACGGAGATGATCCGGGAGATGGGCATGCCGTATCGGACTTTAGAGGCCAAGGGGCTGCTGCTTCCTGTTATTGAAGCGGATTTGAAGTTTCATCAGCCGGCCCGTTATGACGATTCGATTACAATCCTTACCCGGATTGCAGAGTTTAGTCACCTGCGCATTCGTTTTGAGAGCGAAGTTCACAGGGAAAGTGAGCTGCTGGTCAGCGGAGGCACCCGGCATGTGTGGCTGAACCGCGATTGGAAACCGGTCCGAATCGATAAAGAAGCGCCGGATGTATACACGCTGATCAAGGAATGGAGCTGATCCGTCCATGTTACGTTATGTTGTCATCGCATTGATTGTGATTCCGGCTTTGGAGCTGATCGTTATCTTTCAAATGGGTAAGCTGATTGGCGGTTGGCCCACCTTCGGATTGATGATCGTGACCGGTTTTTTGGGCGCATGGCTTGCGCGCAGAGAGGGCCTCAAGGTGTGGCGGCAGGCACAGAATCAGCTTTCTCTGGGCCAGCTTCCCGGGGATTCGATTGTGGACGGAATATGTGTGTTTACCGGAGGAATACTGCTGTTAACTCCCGGCCTTTTGACGGATGTGCTTGGATTTCTTCTCGTGTTTCCGCTTAGCCGTCCAATGTTTAAAGGTTGGATATACGCGTTATTACGCAAAATGGCAGACCGGGGAAATACTTATTTTTTTTGGCGCAGATAGGTCCTGACTATTTTTTCAGACATTTACATAAAATTAACAAAGTCTGCATCATCTCTTAACAATATCGAATTATGATGAACAATGTAGAAAAGGACAAGCGAAAACGGTGGATTTTCATGGAGGTCATAATGCGAATATGAAAGATACAACGGTCCGTGAAACGTCGAACAACTATTTGAATCGTGATTTGAGCTGGATTGAATTCAACAGACGTGTGCTTGAAGAAGCGCAGGATGCGGGGACGCCGCTGCTGGAGCGGGTAAAATTTCTATCTATCGTATCCTCCAATTTGGATGAGTTTATGAGTGTGCGGGTAGCGGGGATCATCGAGCAGATGAAAGCGGGTCATACCAAAAAAGATTTTACGGGCTACACTCCTGCCGGATTATTCAAGCGAATCATGAAACGGACGGCAAAGATGGTCGCGGATCAGTACAAGACTTATCGGGATCTCATGAGACAATTAGCCAAACAAGGCATTATCTTTACGCGATATGATGATTTGAATGCAACGCAGCGTAAAGCCATGGACGAATATTATCACGAGATCGTTTTTCCCGTGCTGACTCCGATGGCGGTGGACCAGGCGCGGCCGTTTCCGCTGGTGCACAGCCAAGCGCTTTATTTGGCGGTGGTCTTGATGAAAGAAGGAGATAGCGAGGAGGAGGAACCTTATTTTGCCATTGTTCAGGTACCTTCGATTTTGAGCCGTTACATTGCCGTTCCGGGGCGGACCAACAGGAAGAAGCATGAATTTATTCAAATGGAAGATTTGATCGAAAAGCACATCCAGACCTTGTTCAGCGGCTATATTCCGGTGTCGGTACACGGCTTTCGGGTGACGCGAAATGCAGATCTTACGCTCAATGAAGAAGACGCGGAGGACCTGCTGGAGGAAATTGAAAACCAGCTGCGTAAGCGGCGTTGGGGGGATCCTGTTCGTTTGGAGGTTCAAAAAGGGATTCATCCTTACGCTCTGAACAAGCTGATTGACGAATTCGAAATCATTTCGGAATACATATTTGAAATCGACGGTCCGCTTGACTTGACCTATTTCATGAAGCTTGCAGCCTCGGTGCAGGGATACGATCATCTCCGCTATCCTCCGATTAAGCCGGTATATCCGCATGAGCTGGACGATGTCGAGGATTTGTTTGCCAAGCTTCGCGGGCAGGATGTGCTCGTCTATCATCCGTACGAGTCGTTCGATGCCGTTACCGACTTTATATGCGATGCAGCCTACGATCCTCAGGTCCTCGCGATCAAAATGACATTGTACAGGGTCAGCGGCAATTCCCAGCTTATTCAGGCGCTTGCACGCGCGGCTGAATCCGGCAAGCAGGTGACGGTCGTGGTGGAACTGAAGGCGCGCTTTGATGAAGAGCGGAATATCGCGTGGGCGAGAAAGCTGGAGCAGGCTGGTTGTCATGTGGTATACGGTCTGGTAGGGTTAAAGACGCACTGTAAAATCACCTTGGTCGTTCGTCAGGAAGCGGACGGACTTCGGAGGTACGTACACGTGGGTACAGGCAATTACAATGATAACACGGCTAAGCTTTATACGGACGTGGGATTATTTACTTCTCATAAAATCATAGGGGAGGATGCTTCCGCACTGTTTAACGAGGTAACCGGTTATTCCGCTCCCCATAATTGGAAAGCTTTCGGTGTGGCGCCGACCGATATGATGGAGAAGTTTTTCGAGAAAATCCGACGGGAGAAGAATAACGCCGCTGAGGGCAAGCCGGCTCACATTATTGCGAAGCTGAATTCGCTTTCGAACCAGCAAATGATCGATGAGCTGTATGCGGCGTCCCAGGCCGGCGTCCGCATCGATTTGATCGTTCGGGGAGTATGCTGCTTAAGACCGGGGGTTCCCGGCTTAAGCGAACATATAACGGTGCGCAGCATCGTTGACCGTTTTCTTGAGCATTCGCGTATTTATTACTTCGAGAACGCAGGCGACCCCGAGGTCTATATTGCCAGCGCGGATTGGATGACGCGGAATTTAACCCGCCGGATTGAATTGATGTGTCCTGTGTTCGATAAACAGAATGTGCAGTCGTTGATTAACGTTTTGCAGTTAAGCCTGCGGGACAATGTGAAGGCGAGACAGCTTCAATCGAACGGCATGTATGAACCCGTTCGATTGAAGGATGCTCCCCCGAGGCGGAGTCAATTCGAAGCGATGCGCATCAGGTCGTGGAAAACGACGTTTCCTGACAATGAAGCTGAAGACCCCAAATCTTCTTGAACTCCTTTTGCAACCCCTCGACCTCTCTGTATTCGGCAGAGGGGTCGTGTTTTCTTTTTAGGCGCAAATTCAATGAAGGGCCTTCGATGGAGACGGATTCAAGTTCAAGGGCCTGTGTTTCACTGGCATCCAGAGCAATGGCGAGACGAACCAGGGTTCCCAGCTTGCATATGAGCTCGATATCTGAATCCGAGATAATATCCTTGTGTTGAAGAACCGCTTGCAGCGTTCTGTTTTTTGCTTTGTATGTGGCGATCAGAGCGCAGAAAAGCAGCTCACGGTGGGTAAGTCCGTCGATTCTCGTATAAGCGATCATGTGAAACGTGTGCTTGGGAAATTGGTAATATTGCACGGAGGCGCCGATTCGGTACAGCTTGGATGCAATGCTGAGGCAAAGCCTCATTTTTGAATCGTGAAGCTGCAGCAGCTTGGTTTGAGCCAAAACGTCAAAAAGCTTCAGCGCGTTTTCATTTACACGGGCAATATGCACTTGGGGAGCCGTTGAATGCAGGCTTAAGAATTGGTCCGCACTGCGTTCTGCGATATGCAAATGCCCCGTATCCGGAGGACAGAAGCTCTCGAAAAAGAGTCCGTCCCGGAGGCCGGCCCCGCTAACAACATATTGCAATGCGCCAGTTGCCTGAAAGACCGTTTGCAGGATAATGACACCCGGCACGATAATATCGTAACGGTCCTTGGAAAGACCATCGACTTTTTTTCTCCTCTCTCCGGGCAAGTTCGAGAGCCATAGAGCCAGCTCGTCCATATCCTCAGGAGATATGACGTAGTTATGCGGGATAGGCAGTGAATATTTACGCTTGCGTTGGTTGATTTTACTAAGCGTTCGAACCCCGCCCCCAAGCCCGACAAGCGGAAGTCCGGGGTTTTGGCTGATCCAGGAATGCGCAGAGAGCGCCCGCTGGACCATTTGCCGGATACCGTTCAGTTGTTCTGCCTGGAATTCACCGTCCGGTGCAAACTTGCGGGTCGTATTTACGGCGCCGAATGGAAAGGAGACGCTGCGGAGCAGCTTCCGGTCGCGAAATAGGCTGATTTCCGTGCTGCCGCCGCCGATATCGACGAGATAACCGTCCGATATGTCCATCGTCTGGATCATTCCCAGAAATCCGAGCCGGGCTTCGTCCTCTCCGGACAGGATTTCAATGTGAAAGCCGGTTTGCTTCGTTAGGGCATCGACAATTTCCCGCGCATTTGTAGCGTTCCGGATCGCAGCCGTGGCAGCAGCGCGGCAGTCTGTGACGCCATGGGCATCACAGATGCGTTTGAAATGCGACAGCATGCGTACGATGTTTTGTATTTCAGCAGGAGGCAGGCCCCCGTCAGGTCCGATCCGCTGACTCAGCCGGGCAGATTCCTTGAATTCACCGATAACCCGATAGGCCCCGGTTTCGTGAAGCTCGTAGATGGCCAAGCGGATGGAGTTGGAACCGATGTCGATGATGCCGATTCTTCGGCTGTTGTTCATGGCTTTCTCCTCCTAGAGTTTTGCCGGAGCAAGACTTGATGCGTAACGAAAAAGATAAACTTATTTTAACATCGTTTGTCCAGCCTGCAAAACTTTGAAGAATGTGTTTACATCGGTTAAGAAATGTTTTGTACAGGGCCGTTTTCTTCGTTATGAGAATATTGGAAAGATAAAAATAGCATAATATCAAGTGTTTGAGTCCATACGAGTCATCAAGAAATGACCATGGGATAGCATATGTTTATTGTGCTGATAATGAACTTTTATGTCCAAATTTGTTCACATCGGTAGATAAATCCTTTATATTAGACTTATGTGAAATCGAACGCAAAAGGAGAGATTAACTTGACTGCTACCAAAGGATTGGAAGGAATTGTCGCTACTACCTCCTCCGTTAGCTCCATCATTGACGGTGTGCTCACCTATCGCGGTTATAATATCGACGACCTTGCGGAGAATGCAACATTTGAAGAAGTCGTATATTTGTTATGGTATGGCAAGCTGCCTAATCGCTCAGAACTGGACCGGTTGCTAAAGGATTTAAGTGAAAACGCTGCGATTCCTGCAGAAATCATCGACCAAATCAAATTATATCCAAAAAATGTAAATTCCATGGCTGCTCTGCGCAGTGCTGTTTCCAGCCTGGCTCTTTACGACGAAGAAGCAAATGATATGAGCAAAGAAGCCAACCTGCGTAAAGCGATCAAGCTGCAGGCCCAAATTCCGACGATTATTGCTACGTTTGCCCGTATTCGTGAAGGGAAAGAGCCGATCGCTCCGAAGGCCGGCGTTTCCATTGCCGAGAATTTCTTATATATGCTAACCGGCAAAAATCCTGAAAAAATTGCTGTTGAAGCGTTGGACAAAGCTCTTGTTCTCCACGCTGATCACGAGCTGAATGCCTCCACTTTTGCGGCTCGTGTTACCGTTGCCACGCTCTCCGATATTTATTCCGGCGTTACTTCTGCGATCGGAGCGCTCAAGGGACCTCTGCACGGCGGAGCAAACGAGGCGGTTATGGCGATGCTGGAGGAAATCGGTACGGTTGATAACGTTGCAAACTATATCAATGAGAAGCTGGCTAACAAGGAAAAGGTCATGGGCTTTGGCCACCGCGTATATAAAAATGGCGACCCGCGCGCGAAGCATCTTCAGAAGATGTCTCAGGAATTGGGTAAAATTACAGGCAATTTGAACTGGTATAACATGTCCATTCAAATCGAGGAAATGGTTACCGGTCAAAAAGGCCTGAAACCAAATGTGGACTTCTACTCCGCATCGGTGTATACTTCACTGGAAATCCCGCGCGACCTGTTTACCCCAATTTTTGCGATCAGCCGTACTTCCGGCTGGACAGCTCACATTCTGGAGCAGTATGATAATAATCGTCTGATCCGTCCACGTGCTGAATACACGGGTCCTTTGCATCAAGTCTTTGTTCCGATCGAGAAGCGCTAATGATCGGAGATTGAAATTTTTGCTTGATACCTAAACGGGCTGCTGCGGCGTCTTTTTTACCTCGGCTTTCATAGTAAGGCTTGAGACAAGCGCCGCGGCTCCCGTATATTTTTGAGGGTATCCCTAATTCTCGGGTCAGTGCAAACTGGCTCCAATTTTACGAGGAGGTTTATATATCTATGGTACAATTTGAACAATATGCGCAACCGACAGAAGGCGAGCGTATCACGATCACGAACGGTCAATTGAACGTTCCGAACAATCCGATTATTCCTTTCATCGAAGGCGACGGTACCGGTCCGGACATCTGGGCGGCAGCCCAACGCGTGTTGGACGCAGCGGTAGAAAAAGCGTACAAAGGCGAGAAAAAAATCGCGTGGTATGAAGTGTTTGCCGGAGAGAAAGCTTTCAATAAATTTAACAACTGGCTTCCGGCCGATACACTTACTGCTATTCGTGAATACATTGTTGCCATCAAAGGGCCTTTGACTACTCCGATCGGCGGCGGTATCCGCTCCCTGAACGTAGCTCTTCGCCAAGAGTTGGATCTGTATGTATGTTCCCGCCCGGTTCGCTACTTCAACGGTGTACCTTCCCCTGTGAAACGTCCTGAGCTCGTGGACATGGTTATTTTCCGTGAGAACACAGAGGATATCTACGCAGGGATCGAATGGGCTTCAGGCTCGGAAGAAGTGAAAAAAGTCATTGCGTTCCTGCAAAACGAAATGGGCGTGAAAAAGATCCGCTTCCCGGAAACGTCCGGCATCGGTATCAAGCCTGTATCTTCCGAAGGTTCCAAGCGTCTGATTCGTGCGGCAATCGAATATGCGATCCGGCATAACCGCAAGAGCGTAACCTTAGTTCACAAAGGTAACATCATGAAATTTACGGAGGGTGCGTTCAAAAACTGGGGTTATGAGCTTGCTGAACAAGAGTTTGGCGACAAAACCTTCACATGGGCGCAGTACGATAAAATTAAAGAAGAGCAAGGCACAGAAGCAGCAAACAAAGCGCAAAAAGATGCGGAAGCCGCCGGTAAAATCATCATCAAAGATGCGATTGCGGATATCGCTCTGCAGCAAGTACTGACTCGTCCGACTGATTTTGACGTCATCGCCACACTGAACCTGAACGGCGATTACCTGTCCGATGCATTGGCGGCTCAAGTAGGCGGAATCGGTATCGCTCCTGGAGCGAACATCAACTATGTGACCGGCCATGCCATTTTCGAAGCAACTCACGGTACGGCTCCTAAATATGCAGGTCTCGATGTAGTTAATCCAGGCTCCGTTATTCTGTCCGGCGTTATGATGCTTGAGCATCTGGGTTGGCTGGAAGCGGCTGAACTGATCTACAAAGGTATGGAAACCGCGATCAATAATAAAACGGTAACTTACGACTTTGCACGTTTGATGGAAGGCGCAACCGAAGTGAAATGCTCGGCGTTTGCGGATGAGATCATCAAAAACTTCTAAATCGATTGCACCTTGATCCCTTTCTAAAGGAGTAAATTGGGTTTTATATCCTTTGAACGGCGAAAGCTTGTCCGAGGATATGAACCCATCAACAATATAATTTCGGGAGGCAACCAAATCATGGCGATTCAACGCAAAAAGATTACGGTTGTAGGCGCTGGTTTCACAGGTGCAACTACGGCGCTAATGCTGGCTCAAAAAGAACTTGGTGACGTGGTATTGTTGGACATTCCCCAGCTTGAGAACCCGACAAAAGGAAAAGCGCTGGACATGCTGGAGGCTTCTCCGGTACAAGGATTTGACGCTAACATCATCGGTACTTCCAACTATGACGATTCGAGCAACTCCGATATCGTCATCATTACTGCAGGAATTGCTCGTAAGCCGGGGATGAGCCGTGACGACCTCGTGACTACGAACGCCGGCATTGTAAAATCCGTTTGCGAAAACGTCAAAAGAACAAGCCCGGAATCGATCGTTATTATCCTCAGCAATCCGGTAGATGCAATGACTTATGTTGCTTTCGAGACACTCGGTTTCCCTAAAAACCGTGTTATCGGTCAATCCGGTGTTCTGGATACAGCACGTTACTGCACATTCATCGCACAAGAGCTGAACGTGTCGGTTGAAGATGTCCGCGGCTTTGTGCTTGGCGGTCACGGCGATGATATGGTACCTCTCATTCGTTACTCCAACGTTGGCGGTATTCCGATCGAGAAGCTGATTCCTGCTGACCGCATCGAAGCCATCGTGAAGCGTACGCGCACCGGCGGCGGCGAAATCGTCAATCTGCTTGGCAACGGTTCGGCTTACTATGCGCCTGCGGCCTCACTTGTGCAAATGACAGAAGCGATTCTTAAAGACAAGAAGCGCATTCTTCCTTCCATTGCTTTGCTCCAAGGCGAATACGGCTATGACAACCTGTTCATGGGTGTTCCGACGCTTCTTGGAGGCAACGGCATTGAGAAAGTATTTGAACTGGAACTGCTTCCCGAAGAAAAAGCGGCGCTGGACAAATCTGCCGAATCCGTACGTAATGTAATTAAAGTCGTAACCAGCTAATTAAAAAGATTATACTTCAAACCAGCCTTCCGGCCCTTGCCGGAGGCTGGTTTTTTAATTGAAGTTTGATGAGGAGGGGCAGAAATTTCTGCCCTTCACTCTAGATTTGTGGAGTCGCCTTGAGGCGCTTTTCTCTTTAGAGACTGCTGCAAAGCTGAAAATCAGCGCAGCAGCGAGCGGAGACGCAAAAGCCTCTCTGTAAGGTCGATTTTCAGCGTAGTGGCCCGCGGCGCGGTTTTTCTTGTAAACTCCCTTATTGAAATTAATGGTAAATCATGATACCATCAGAAATGACTGACTAGTCAGTCATAACATTTCAATTGCAAAAATGTTTTCACAACATGTTTTTGCAATTTTATTTTTTATAGGGGGAAATGGCGTGGCAGCAGACAAGAGAGACAGCATTATTAAATCGGCGCTTAAGCTTTTTGAAGAAAAAGGCTACCACAGCACGAAAATTTCGGATATTGTGCAGAACGCGGGAATGGCGCAGGGAACGTTTTATTTATATTTCAAGAGTAAAGAAGATATGTTCCGCCAAGTGGCCGAGGCTTGCCTGGATGAAATTGTGGGCGCTTTGGCACAAGGGCCTTCAGTAACGGAAGGTTTTGATTTAGATCGAATGCTGTACCGGATCATCCGTCAAACGCTTGTTATTTACTATGAGAACCGGACGATTTTAAATATTATAAACCAGCATGGTTCCGCGTCTCCTGAGATAGCCGATATTTACAAGCTATTTTATGATAGAATGGCAAGCGTTATCAAAGGTAAGCTTGTACAGCTTCAGGCGTATCCGGGCTACACGGATGAACAGCTGGAAATGACCGCATATGCCAAAATCGGTATGGTAGAGTTGGCTGCGTACCAGTGGTTTGTTGAGAGGAAATGCGGTCCGGAGCACATTGACTCGCTCACAGAGGTATTGGTCGGCGTAAATATCAATTGCAAGCCGGGAACGGATGTGAAGGGGGGATGATCGGCAAAATCCTGAAGTATCGAAAAGTGACGCTGCTTTTTTTTGTCATGGCGGTGCTGCTTGGCATATTCAATATATCCACGATGAAGCAGAGGGAAAATCCGGAGATTGATCTGACCGTAGCGGTCGTCAAGACGATTTATCCCGGAGCTTCACCGGAAAAAGTGGAGCAGTTCATTACCCGGCCTTTAGAGGATAAAATCAAGGAGATGAGCGATATTTCCGTGATCAGCTCCACTTCGTCGGCGAACGTCTCGGTCATTCAAGTGGAGGTCAAAGCGGATACGGACATCAAACGGGCATGGGACACGCTGCGGCAGAAGGTGCAGTCCGCGTCAAGCGAGCTGCCTCAGGACGCGCATCAACCAGAGGTGAATGACGATCTCGGTAAGATTGCAGAGCAAATCCTCCATTTCGTGGTGGAGACTCCCGAGGAGCTTGAACCGCTCAGGCCGGTCATGGAAATGTGGAAAGAACAGCTTGGCACGGTTCCTGGCGTCAGCAATGTAGAGATCGTCGGCTTGCAGGAACAGGAAGTGGCTGTAACGCTGGATACCGACAAGCTGAACACCTTCCGGCTGCCTTGGGGAGTCGTGGCGCAGGCGCTTCAAAACAAACAGAATCGTATTCCATTAGGAATGGTCGATAAAGGCACGAAGCAATATTTCGTGAACATGAGCGGAGAATGGAAATCGGCGGAGGATATCGCAAATACGGAAATTTACGGTCTGCCGGGCGGAAAAACGCTGAGAATCGGAGATATTGCCGACGTCAAGCTGCAGCCGAAGAAAAGGGAAGTCAGCATCATACATAACGGGAAACCTGCGCTGGACTTGGTTATCAATGCGGCAAAGGGCGCGGATATACCGGATCTGCAAAAGCGGATTGACCGGAAGGTGTCCGAGCTAAAGCCGAAACTTCCGGAGAATGTCGAGCTGCAATCGCTTTTTACCCAGAAGGAAAGCCTGGATCATTTGTTTAAAGAGCTGATAAAAGAGCTGTTGATCGGCATCATGGCGGTTATCGTCGTTTGTTCGATGGGTCTTGCGTTCGGGACCGCTCTGATCGTTGCGCTGGCCATTCCGATTTCGATCACGGTCGGCTTTATTCCGGTGGAATTTATGGGGATCGATTTAAACCAAATCACCATTGTGGCGATAGTGATTGTGCTGGGAATTCTAGTGGATGACGCCATTGTCGTCAACGATAATATTCAGCGCCGGCTCCAACTGGGAGATGACCCTCGGACTGCATCGCTTGAAGGAAGCCGTGACGTCGCCATCTCCATCCTGACGGCGACGATCGCCACAGCCGCAGCTTTCCTGCCGCTGTTCTTTTTGAAAGGAAATATCGGCAGTTTTATACGTCCGCTGCCTGTAGTGATCTCGTTCACGTTGGCCGCGTCGATGGCCATGTCGCTTACCATCATCCCCATTTTCCGTACATGGGCAGCCGAACGCAGGCTCCGCCGCCGGAGCCTACAATCGACAGATGCCGTCGACACTTCCCGTAAGGCGCATGCCGATCCGGAATTACAGCAGGCTCCCGGTCTGCTCGGCAAACAGATCCAGCGGTTGAGTATAGTGTACAGCAAGCAGATTCACCGCTTTTTGCAAAGACCGCTGCTTACAGGAATGGCCGCGCTTTTGGTGGGAACAAGCGCCTTTGGTCTGCTTCCGCTGCTGGGTGTGCAGTATTTCCCGCCTGCGGAGAAAGAAGAAATGCTGATCGACATTAAGCTTCCAAAGAACAGGTTGTTTGCGGAAACCGAGTATACGGTATCTAAAGCGGCAGCTTGGGTAGGGCAGCAGCCGGGTGTACGTTTCGTCTCGTCGTATGCAGGCCGTTCCACTCCAAAGTTTTATTATTCCGAAGCCGATGTATCCGGGACTCATGTGGGCCAGCTATTCGTAAAGATTGATCCTAAGGTCATTCAAACGAAGGAAGTGGTTTCTGCATGGAGGGAAGAGCTCAAGGCGATGTTCCCGCCTGATGTGGAGATTACGCCGCGTGAGCTGGAGCAAGGTCCGCCTGTAGGAGCGCCGATCGCTTTGCGCATCAGCGGAGGAGAGCTGTCACAGCTTCGGCAAATCTCGTCGGACATCCAAGGCATGCTTGAGGAAATCCCGGGCACGGTCAGCGTATCCGACGACGTTGGAGACGATATGAACACGGTCGAGATTGATCCCGATCCGGCCAAGCTGAGTCTATTTGGAGTAAACGAGAACGATCTCTCTATGACCCTTCGCATTGCCACAGAGGGTCTGGAGGTGGCGGAGATGCAGAAAGGTAAGGATTTAATTGATGTGACCCTGTATGCTAAGAAGAAGACCCATGATCCTGTGGAAACCATGAAAGACATGTACGTGCCTGCGCTGCAGGGCGGCACCGTTACCATTGGTGAACTGGGTGTGATCAAGGAAAGCCGGATGATCCAAACCATACATCACCGCAACTTGACCCGTACGATCACGGTTCGAAGCTTTGTACAGGATCGTCTTGCGGATGACATTGTAAAGGAGCTTCAAGTCAAGCTGCAGCAGTATTCTCTGCCTGCGGGCTATTCCATCGAATTCGGCGGAGAAAACGAGGAGCGCAACGATGCGTTCGCTTCCATCGGAATGCTCTCTTTGATCGTTCTTCTTTTGATTTATGTGATTATGGTCATGCAGTTTTATTCTCTCTCCATACCGCTGCTGATTCTGTCAACCGTTTATCTGGCTGCCGGAGGAGCGGTCATCGGTTTGTTTCTGACAGGGTCGCCTATAGGGTTTATGGCGCTGATGGGACTGGTCAGCCTGGCCGGGATCGTGGTGCGGAACGGGATTATTCTCATTGAATTCATAGAACAGGCGAGGGAGCGCGGACTTCCGCTGTACGAGGCTGTGGCGGAAGCAGGGAAATCCCGTCTGCGGCCCATATTGCTGACGACGGCAACGGCGATCGGCGGCTTGCTTCCGATGACCATCATGGGTGGGAACCTGTGGCGGCCGATGGGCATCACCATCATCTCCGGCTTGCTTTATTCGACCTTGCTGACCTTGATCGTTGTTCCATCCTTGTTCGTGATACTGGCCAAGCGGCGGGATCAGAGGGCAGCCAAAGCGGGCATAAGCGAGCATGCGTAGCGCTGCCGGTTCATTTGCTTCAAGGCATCGCATTCCGTTATACTAGGAATAATCAAAAATAATGGAAAATTGGGGAGGCAACACGAATTATGCTGGATTTTATATTGTACTTGCATGTGTTAAGTGCGGTTATGATGGGGATTTACCTGCTGCTCCCGTTTCTGGCCCAGCGCGTTCAGGCTCTGGACTCCACAACGGCGCAGTACGGTTTTTTGCATGTGCTGTTCGCGATGAACCGCGCTGCGCAGTTTGCGCTGATCATTGCATTCTTAACCGGAGGCTATATGGTGAGTAAAGCTCCCTATTCCATACTGTGGATGGTGCTTTCAATCGTGTTGTTCCTGGCTATTGCGGCGCTTTCGGGGATCATGGGCAAAAGGATGAGGCTGGCTTTGGCCGAAGAATCTGGCAGCACGATCCCCAAACAAATCGGCTCGATCAAGACGCTCAGCCTCATCAACGGTATTCTATTTTTCGTCGTTCTTACATTGATGAATTTTCCGTTTATGCGGTAAGTGCTGAACTTTAAAAGACCGGGTGATCATCATCCCGGTCTTTTTTCTGTACACATAAGGCGGGATTCCCCGGCCTTGGGCCTTGCATTACAGTTCATCCAGCGTTTTTTCCAAACTGGGGGCCATGTGCTGCAAAAAATATTGGATTTCCTGCATATTCATAGCGTCCATCGAAGCTTTGATTTGCTTTTTCGCCGTCGCGAACTCCCGGTTGCCTGCAGACAGCTCGGTGACGCATTTCAGATAGGCATCCAGAAGATCTGCGGCTTTGACGTATTTTTTCAACTCCGCGTCGGCTTCCGTCTTCATACCGATAAGCGGGTCATAGACGCTTCGAAGCGGCTCCGGCACCATGTCAAGCAGCCGCTCGGCGGCCAAATGCTCGATCTCGCGGAAGTTGGACAAAATCTTCGGATTGTGATGTTTTACCGGAGTCGGTATATCGCCTGTAAACACCTCGGTGGCATCGTGAAACAGGGCCATGCTGACCACACGGTCCGTCGGCACCTGCCGCTCAAATACCTCGTTTGCGATCGTGCACAAAACATGGGTCAATATCGCAACATGAAACGAGTGCTCGGCAACATTCTCCTTGACGATGTTTCTCATCAGACTCCAGCGTTCGATATACCGAAGCCGGTACATATAGGCAAAAAAGTGGCTGTCCATTCTATCATCATCCTAATAGAGAATAGCTTTCTATACGATTGGTCAAGCAGGCCGTTATGCTTCCGTTCCTGCACCGGAAATATGATCCTGAGAAGCTCTGCTATAGTAGGATTATACACGATTTGTCCGCTGATTGCTCGTCCGGATTCTCAGTACACCGGGGATGCGGCCTGATGAAAACGATATTTTGGTACCGGCGGTAATATGCTATTATTAAGAGAGTTGTGTAGTTTTATAATAGAAAGTTTCTTTTTACGAATCGAAAGGAGTTTTTCTACATCATGCAGCATTTTCAAGAGAGCATTTATAAACTGATCGTCGAAACGTCCACGAACCTTCCGGCCGACGTGCGCCAAGCGATTCAGAACGCCCGGGCCAAAGAAGACGCAGGCACGCGTTCTGCGCTATCCCTCTCCACCATCGCTGACAATATTCATATGGCGGAGTGCAACGTATCTCCGATCTGTCAAGACACGGGAATGCCGACATTCATCGTACATACACCGGTCGGAGCTAACCAGATCGAGATGAAAAAACAAATTATAGCGGCGGTTGCCCAAGCTACCAAGGACAGCAAGCTGCGGACGAACTCGGTCGATTCCTTGACCGGGGCGAACAGCGGCGATAATGTCGGCCCGGGCACTCCGGTTATCCACTTTGAACAGTGGGAAAAGGACATGATCGAAGTCAAGCTGATCCTTAAAGGCGGCGGCTGTGAAAATAAAAATATCCAATACAGTCTTCCGACTGAATTGGAAGGACTCGGCAAAGCCGGACGTGATTTGGACGGTATCCGCAAATGTATTATGCATGCCGTATATCAAGCGCAGGGGCAGGGCTGCAGCGCAGGCTTTATCGGAGTAGGCATCGGCGGTGACCGTACAACGGGTTACGAACTGGCCAAGCATCAGTTGTTCCGTGCTGTGGACGACGTGAATCCGAATGAAGAGCTGCGCAAGCTTGAGGAATATGTGATGGAAAACGCCAACAAACTCGGCATCGGTACGATGGGCTTCGGCGGTCAAGTCACATTGCTCGGCTGTAAGATCGGAGTCATGAACCGTTTGCCGGCCAGCTTCTTCGTATCGGTGGCCTACAACTGTTGGGCGTTCCGCAGACAGGGCGTGCTGATTGATCAGAGCACCGGCGAGATTACGGATTGGGTTTATCCTAAGGGCGAGGAGCTGCCGATGCAAAAGGACGAGCCGGCAGCCGCGGCGGCAGGCCAGCAGGAGCGCCGCGAAATCGTGCTGCAGACGCCGATTTCCGAAGAGCAAATTCGCCAGCTTCGCGTAGGGGATGTGGTCATCATCAACGGACCTATGCATACGGGACGGGATGCGCTGCACAAATATTTGATGGACCATGATTCTCCAATCGATCTGAACGGCGCTGTCATTTACCATTGCGGACCCGTCATGGCCAAAGATGAGAATGGCGAGTGGGTTGTGAAAGCGGCCGGACCGACTACAAGTATTCGCGAGGAGCCTTATCAAGGAGATATCATCAAAAAATTCGGTATTCGTGCTGTCATCGGTAAAGGCGGAATGGGTCCGAAAACGCTCAAGGCGCTTCAAGAGCACGGTGCCGTATATTTGAATGCCATTGGCGGCGCCGCCCAATATTATGCGCAATGCTTCAAAAAGGTGGAAGGCGTCGATTTCTTGGAGTTCGGTATACCGGAAGCGATGTGGCACCTGCAGACTGAGGGCTTTGCGGCCATCGTCACGATGGATTCCCACGGAAACAGCTTGCACGCTGATGTTGAGATGGATTCGCGCGATAAGCTGGCCCAGTTCAAAGAACCTGTATTCGCATAAAATCGTAAAGAACTTCTATACGGTTATAACCTATAAAGCCATGAGAGCCCCGGTATCTGTTATACTTGGGGCTCTTTATTATGACAGGAGAATGAAATAGGGCTGCGCCTCACTCATTCACAGGTTGGCCCCTTTCTTTACAAAAAAATAACTGGAGTTCCACTTCCGGAACAGGTACGATATAGAGTGATATGTCCTTTGGAAGAAATACACATGAATGAAATTTGCCCCATACAGGAAATTCTTTGTAAATGGGAGTTTTTCTTGAAGCGTATGGCCTCGGCTGCGGGAGGATGACTTCATTGTTGAACAAGTTCCGGACACGGTTAACCCTGATTTTTATTGCCTTGATCGGCTCTTCGGTGCTGATCGCGGGTATTTTTGTAGCTCAAATGATGGAGCGATCCCATATTGATACCCTTACTACTTATATGGAGCGGGAACTTCGCATCTTGCTGGTCACGATGAACTGGAACAGACAGGGTCCGGAATCCGAACAAATTCATTATTATTCGGATATGGCCGCTAAGCTTAAGAAATCGGCCGATGCGCGGGTTACCTTTATCCGTGCGGACGGCAAAGTGCTGGGCGATTCCGATAAAGATCCTTCTCAGATGGAGAATCATTTGAACAGGGAGGAAATTATCGATGCGGAATCGTCGGGAATAGGCTTTGTCACGCGTTACAGCAGCACATTGAACCGAAACATGATTTATGCCGCCGTTCCGGTCAAGGACCAGGGCCAAACGATCGGCTACCTGCGGTTAGCCATGAGTCTTGAAGAAGTGGAGAAATCGATCCGTAACGTTTGGCTTATGCTGATTGGCGGCCTTTTGACGGTGTTTGCCATCGCGGGCTTGCTCAGCTACCGTATCGCTTATGGCATTACCAGACCGATTGAGCTGATGACCAGTGTGGCACAGCAAATTACGGACATGAATTACAAGTATCGCGTACAACTGAACAAAAAAGATGAAATCGGCAAGCTCGGCGATGCGATAAACCATATGGCGGATAGTTTGCAGCTGCAGATGAATCGCATTCTGGAAGATGAAAACCGGCTCAAAAACGTGCTGGAGAATTTGATTAGCGGCGTTGTCATGATCGATGGGGAAGGGAAGATTGTTCTGCTTAACCGGTCGGCTGAAGAATTTCTCGGTTTTTCCTCCAAAGAGCTGTTAGGGAAAAAGTTCGACGAAGCCAAGCAGCAGATCGAATTTACGCAGCTCATACAGGAATGTATCGATACCCGGGAAAATATTCGTGATGAAATGATCTTTTATTTTCCGGAAGAGCGCATACTGGAGATCAACCTGAATCCGATCTTTCAGTCGAATAACCAGTGGGCCGGGATGCTTATTGTTCTGCATGACATTACATCCGTGCGGAGACTGGAGAGAATGCGTTCCGAATTCGTGGCCAATGTATCGCATGAGCTGAAGACGCCGATCGCCTCAGTCAAGGGCTTTGCAGAAACGCTGCTCGCCGGAGCGCTCGATGACAAAGAGACAGCCAGGTCGTTTCTGAAAATCATCTTTGATGAAAGTGAACGGTTAAACCGGCTGATTGGAGATATTCTGGAGCTGTCCAAAATTGAGTCCAAACGGATACCGCTTCAATTCTCTCCGGTCCATCTCGAATCGTTTGTTGAAAACTGCCTTCATGTGATGAAAACGGAGGCCGAGAAGAAATCGATCGAACTGAAGATGGAGGTGCCGGAAGACGTCTACATGGAAGCGGATGAGGATCGGCTGCGTCAAATTCTGATCAACCTGCTCTCCAACGGCATCAACTACACGCCTGAAGGAGGCAAGGTGAAGGTGAAGGTAGAACAGCTGGCCAGCGGTTCGGAGGCTGGAGAGGTGGACACGGTCCGGTTTACGATTTCGGATACGGGGATTGGCATCCCGAAGAAGGACCTGCCGCGGATATTCGAGCGCTTTTACCGCGTGGACAAGGCCAGGTCGAGAAGCTCAGGCGGCACGGGACTCGGGCTGTCGATCGTGAAGCATTTGGTTGAGCTGCACAAAGGCACGATCCGTGTGGAGAGCGAGGTCTTCGTCGGCACCAAGTTTATCGTTGAGCTGCCGTTAATCCAGTAACACCGGGAGCTTTACAAAATCTTAACAAAAGCTTCTTAACAATTTGTCAACAATTCATGCTATGATTAGTATGAAATATAGAATGGGGTTGGGGGTTTTCCCATGTCACATAAAATATTAGTCATAGAGGATGAGCCTACGTTAGCCAGATTGCTTTCTTACAACTTGACGCAAGAAGGCTATGATACCAAAGTCATCGATCATGGCAGCGACGGTTTGCAGGCCGCCCTGCATCAGCCGTTTGATTTAATTATTCTGGACATCATGCTTCCGGGAATGAATGGCTTTGAAATTTTGTCGAGATTGCGGCAAAAAGGAATTAAAACGCCCGTTATCATTCTGACTGCGCGCAACGCCGAAGAGGAGATTGTTCAAGGGCTTAAATACGGCGCTGACGATTATATTACAAAGCCTTTCGGAGTAGCGGAGCTTCTTGCTCGCGTATCGGCGGTACTTCGCCGCACCTTGTCGGATGATGCATTTGCGGACAAGTCCGGAAATGATGATAAAGTCATTACTGTAGGGGAGCTGAAGATTTATCCGGAGAAATACGAAGTGATCCTCCATGGCGAATCCATTCCGCTTAGACCCAAGGAATTTGAGGTGCTGCTTCATCTTGTGCAGCGTCCCGGTGTTGTAGTTACACGGGATGACCTGATGAATATTGTATGGGGCTTTGATTATATCGGAGGACAGCGGACTGTAGATGTACATGTCAGTTCGCTGAGGAAGAAATTGGAAATGAACCAGCAATCCGTCCAAATCGAATCGATTCGCGGTGTAGGTTACAAGCTTGTTCATGCGGCAGCTAAAAAAGGATAAAACCTGGAATAAAGGAGACTGGCATCGGGCCGGTCTTCTTTTTTTGCTTAAAATGGAAAAGACAAAATCGTATAAAAGTAGCGCCAGATATGAAATATCTTTTTGAGATCAATTTGTCTATACTATACTTCAGAGTTAATCAGAAGAACATTACGATTTGTGGAATCAGGGAGGTTTTTACAATGTCTAAAGTCTATAGAATCGGAATTATCGGTTGTGGCGGAATTGCAACCGGCAAGCATATGCCCGCTTTGAAAAATCAGCCCAATGCGGAAATGGTGGCCTTCTGCGATATTGTGGAAGAAAGAGCGCAAGACGCGGCTAAGAAGTATGGGACGGAAGACGCCAAAGTATATACGGACTATCGTGAGCTGCTTGCGGATCGTTCCATTGATATCGTACATGTGTGTACGCCTAATGATTCTCATGCGGATATTTCCATCGCGTCCCTGGAGGCCGGCAAGCATGTCATGTGCGAGAAGCCGATGGCCAAAACCGCTGCCGACGCCAGACGCATGGTTGAAGCTGCAAAGCGCACGGGCAAAAAACTGACGATCGGTTATCAGAACCGCTTCCGTCCGGACAGCCAATATCTAAAACGCGTTTGCTCCGACGGTGAACTCGGGGACATTTATTTCGCGAAGGCGCATGCGATCCGCCGCCGCGCCGTTCCGACCTGGGGCGTGTTCTTGGATGAAGAAAAGCAAGGCGGGGGGCCGCTTATCGATATTGGTACTCACGCGCTGGATTTGACGCTGTGGATGATGGACAATTACAAGCCGAAGGTTGTGCTTGGAACGGCATTCCACAAGCTCTCCAAAAAAGAAAACGCAGCGAATGCATGGGGACCGTGGGATCCGAAAAAATTTACGGTAGAGGATTCGGCCTTTGGTATGATTATAATGGAAAACGGAGCAACGATCATGCTGGAATCCAGCTGGGCGATCAATATGCTGCAGACCGGAGAGGCCAAAACGACGCTGTGCGGCACGGAAGGCGGGGCCGATATGCTCGACGGGCTTCGGATTAATGGCGAGAAGCACAGCCGGCTCTACATGAATGAGATCCAATTGGATGCCAAAGGCGTAGATTTCTATGACGGCCAGACGGAAAGCCCGGCCGATTTGGAAGCGCGTTTGTGGCTGGAGGCCATTGAGAAAGATATCGATCCTGTCGTAACGCCAGAGCAGGCGTGCGTCGTATCCGAAATTCTCGAGGCCATTTACGAGTCCTCCAAGACCGGTAAAGCCGTATATTTCAACTAATGCCCAAAAACACCCTGTTCGATTTTTGTATCGAGCAGGGTGTTTTGCGTTGCAACCACGACCATACCATTGAAGAAACGCCGGGAATGGGATGTCCGTTAAGCCAAAATCACCCCAAGGGTGGTCGCGTCTCTCCACAGGCAGCGACAGATGGATTTTCAGCCCAACAGACCGTTAGACCGACACTCTGTTTTCTCGTATGCTGTGTTCCTCGGACGCTTCTGGTGCAATGATCATCTCTTCGGGATTCGGTTTCTCGATTACGCTTTGATCGAGTATTTCCGTCCCGTCGGAAATTTTGAATCGGTTGATTTCATCGAATAACTGCTGAGCGAGTGATAATATATCGTCGGATTGTGAAGCGATCCGGTGAATGGCCGAATCCTGATGCTGCGATGCCGAATTCACTTCCTCGACGCCGGCGGCCGTTTCCTGAGCGATGGCGGCAATGTGCTGCACGGAAGAGGCAAGCTTGCTGTTTTTGTCTTCTGCTGCGGAAACAAGGGTATGTATCTGTTCAATATGGTCTGAAAGCTCATCCATAGATAGTCGGATGTCCATAAACGCGTCCATGCTTTCGTTAATTTTGCCGGTCTGGTTCTCGAAAGAAAGCTTCATCTCGTTTAACGAAGCTTCCATCTCGCTTATTTGCGCCTGCAGCGTTTGCACGATCCGGGTGATTGTTTTGGAGGATTCGCTGGTTTGAGCCGAAAGCTGCCGCACTTCATCCGCGATCACGGAAAACCCTTTGCCGTGCACACCCGCTCTGGCCGCTTCAATGGCCGCATTCAGCGCCAGTACATTGGTTTGGGCGGATATTTCGGTAATGCTTCCGACGATTTTACCGATTCGGGCGGAGCTGCGGGATAAGGTTTCCATCGTCAGATAAACCTGATGCAGTACTTTTTCGGATTGCTCTGCGGCTGATTTCAACCCTTCCATCACTTGGGATCCCGTATGGGTATTGGATGAGGCTTCTTTACTCTTGCGCTGCATCATCACGGTATATTCGGTTATTTGACGTATTTCCCTGGTGGTTTCGGTAATAATATAGGCACTGTTTTCCGAGAAACGGGCTTGTTCTTCGCTTCCTGACGATATTTCCTGAATAGCCCGGACGATGTCCTTGTTAGCGGCCGCGGTTTCTCTGGAGAACTCGTGAAAGGAACGCGAATGTCTGGATAGGGATGAAGCAACGGTTTGAGTATTCGACAGCATTTCTTTGATTCGGTCAATCATCTCATCGAAGCTTTGACTGAGCCTGCCAAGCTCGTCGGAGGAGGAACTGTTAATTTTATGGCGGAGATCCCCTTCGGCAACCTGCATTACAGCATGCTGCAAACGCTGAATCGGCTTCATAAATGATCGGATGAGCAAAAATGCGGTTATGCTGCTGATGATCGTAACGAGCAAGGTTGTGATAACGGCAAACCGGGCAGAATCATTCAATTGACGATGGGTACTGCTCACAGCCGTCAAGGCGTATTGATTGTAAGCTTCATTGAAGAGATCAACATGTTCAAATATGTAATCTTTAAACAGCTCTGATTCATTATGCGCGGATTTCAACTGTAGGTCCATCTCTTGAGGCTGGAGCGATGAGTTCATCACAATCTGCTGCGCCTTATCGAAAGTGCCTGCAAATTCTTTGGAGGTGTTCGTCAGCTTGGCGCTCCAATTGCGTTCATCCGCGTTGGATGCGGTAAGAGCCATCCTTTCCACCGACCGCAAAAATTCCTCTTTTTCCTTATTATATGTATCAATCAGCTCGGGTTTTTTGGTCAATACATAAGCCGCATAGATGGAAGCCAGCGAATTAGCCTGTTGCTTTAACTGCAGAGCCAACTTTTGTTTATCCGTCTGCTCGTTCTGATATTGGAGATGCTGCTTGATGCTGTCTACTTGCCATAGATTAAAGACCGAAACTCCGGCAAAGAGAAGCGTAATAAAAGAAAATGTCATAATCAGCTTTGTTTTCATAGATAACCGCACATCTCTGATGCTTTTTAGTCTCTTCATAGTACCCTCCATATATCGGTTGTCTTGTGTATATACTACGAATGTACTATGGAATAATTAAATCCAGGTTCGTACAATGTAAATCTTTTGTAAAACCTGACGAAAAAACGCTGATTTCAAAGGATGGTATCACCGTCCATTTCATAGATTTCGATATTTTTTACATTCCGTTAACAAATCTTTGAACTGACGAAAACAAAAGGGGCGTAACATGGTCATTGTGAACGACAAACAAAAATTATGAGGAGTGGTCATGTTGTTTAAAGGTTTTGCACGTAAAGGTACACTCGCATTATCTTCTATCGTTTTGGCATTATCTCTGGCCGCATGCGGAACACAAACGGAAAGCCAGCCGAACCAAGGCGCGGCGCCATCTGACGGTAAAACAGCTCCTGCTCCGGAAGGCCTGAAAGGCGAAATCAAAATCGACGGCTCTTCCACAGTGTTCCCTATCTCTCAAGCCGTAGCTGAAGAATTTATGAAAAAGCATAAAGACGTAAAAATTACGGTAGGTGAATCCGGATCCAGCAACGGAGTCAAGAAGCTGCTTGCCGGGGAAATTCATATCGCGGACATGTCCAAAAAATTCAAGCCTGAAGAATTGGAAGAATTGAAGGCAAAACAAAACACGGAAGCTGTTGAAATGCCGATTGCTCTTGACGGTGTCACGGTTGTGGTTAATAAGAAAAATACCTTTGCCAAAGAAATGACAGTGGAAGAATTGAAGAAAATCTGGTCCAAAGACAGCCAGGTAAAAAAATGGAGCGATGTTCGTCCTGAGTGGCCGGATAAAGAAATCAAGCTGTATGGTCCCGGTACGGCATCCGGTACGTTTGAGTTCTTCACGGAAGCGATCAATGGTAAAGCGAAAGAGTCCCGTTCGGATTATACGCCTTCCGAAGACGACAATGTATTGGTTAAAGGCGTACAAGGCGACGAATTTGCAATGGGTTATTTCGGTTTCTCATACTACAAAGCGAATGAAGCTACTTTGAATGCTGTAGCTATTAAGAAAGACGCTAACTCTCCTGCGGTAGCACCTACCAAGGAGACCATCGAAAAAATGACTTATGCTCCATTGTCCCGTTATCTTTATGTGTACCCGACGAAGAAAGCCATCGCCGAGCCTCACATTAAAGAATTCCTGAAATACTATAACAGCGAAGAAGGCGCTAAAATGGTTGAAGCAGTTGATTACATCAGGCTTCCTCAAGATGTTATCAATAAAAACCTGGAAGCACTGAAGTAAACCATCAAGCAGAATGATTTTGGTTTAAAAACCGCGGCACCTAAGCGATCATATGCGCAGGAAGCCGCGGGTTTGCCAAAATCATTGCTTTACACGGGGGTTAAGCTATGGAAATGAAAACACCGAGAGTGAATTACAAAAAGAAAAAAAGTATGATTTCGTCGGACGTGCTAATACCCAAAATATTAGCTTTTTTTGCTGTTATCTCCATTCTTACAACAGTAGGTATCGTCTTGATTCTCGTATTCGAGTCGCTCGGTTTCTTCAGAGAAGTCCCATTTTGGCAGTTTATTACCGGGACGGAATGGACGCCCCTTTTCTCCGATCCGAAATTTGGAGTACTGCCGCTTGTGACAGGAACCCTGCTTGTCACTTTGATTGCAAGCATCGTGGCGATTCCGATCGGACTGGGGAGCGCGATTTATTTAAGCGAGTATGCGCCGTCGAAAGTACGGAATATCGTAAAGCCGATTCTGGAAATATTGGCCGGTATTCCTACGATCGTTTACGGTTTTTTCGCATTAAATTTTGTAACTCCGGTATTACAATTCATTATCCCGCAAACGGAAATCTTTAATGCGCTCAGTGCGGGCATTGTCGTGGGGATCATGATCATTCCCATCATTTGCTCCCTCAGTGAGGATGCTATGATGGCCGTTCCTAATTCGCTCCGCAACGGCGCTTACGCGCTGGGGTCTACAAAGTTGGAGGTTGCCCTTAAAATCGTAGTGCCTGCTGCCTTGTCGGGGATTATCGCTTCCTTCGTGCTCGGCCTGTCCCGTGCCGTAGGGGAAACAATGATTGTCACCCTGGCCGCGGGAAATTTGGCCCAAATGGCTTATAATCCTTTGCAAAGCATTCAAACCCTTACTGCTTATATCGTTTCTGTCAGCTCGGGAGATACAAGTTACGGTTCTGTAGAATACATGACCATTTATGCCGTAGGGATTACCTTATTTGTTATGACACTAGCGATGAATATTCTGGCGAGAACGATTTCCAAAAGGTTCAGGGAGGAATACTGATGGCAACGAAAGAAAGCATGCAGCATGTCGCTCAAAGGAACAGAAAAAATAAGTTCTTTCATCAGTTGTTTTTTGTCTCCACCTGCTTTGGGATTTTAGCGCTCGCTTTATTGTTAATACAAGTGATTGTTCAAGGGGCGGGGTGGCTGGATTGGCAGTTTTTGACGAGTTATGCATCCCGAATCCCGGAAAATGCCGGGATCAAGGCCGCCTTGGTCGGCACATTCTGGTTGATGATGATCACCGCGCCGCTGACATTCATTATCGGTGTCGCGACCGCAATTTATTTGGAGGAGTACGCCAAGGATACGCGCTTCAGCCGTCTGGTTCAAACGAATATCGCTAACCTGGCGGGCGTCCCTTCGATCGTTTACGGATTGCTTGGATTAACCGTGTTCGTTCGGATGCTCCAGCTGGAGCGCAGCTTATTGTCCGGGGCGCTGACGATGACGCTGCTGGTGCTGCCCATTATCATCGTCGCATCCCAGGAAGCGATCAGAACGGTACCTCAATCGCTTCGCAATGCCTCGTTCGCTATGGGGGCCAACCGTTGGCAGACGATTGTACGGGTTGTATTGCCCTCCGCACTTCCGGGGATATTGACCGGATCCATTCTTTCGATGTCCAGGGCGATTGGAGAAACGGCGCCCCTCATCGTCGTCGGAGCCGTTGCTTACATCGCTTTTTTGCCTAAATCGCCTTTTGACAGCTTTACGGTAATGCCGATTCAAATTTACAACTGGGCAAGCCAACCGCAAGCGGAGTTTCAAAATGTGGCTGCGGCCGGCATTATTGTCCTGCTGATCATGCTGCTTAGCATGAATGCATTCGCCATTTATTTACGCAATAAATATCAGAAGAAGTTGTAAACCAACGGGCCACAGGAGGAAAGCATGATATGTCCATTGTAAGCATCAATAAATTGAATCTGTATTACTCCGAGTTCCATGCTCTGAAGAATGTCGATATGGAAATACAAGAAAATTCCATCACCGCCTTTATCGGCCCGTCCGGCTGCGGGAAATCCACCCTGCTCCGTACATTAAATCGCATGAATGATATGATCAAAGGCATACGTATAGAAGGAAACGTAATTATCGACGGCCAGAACATCTATGATCCGGACGTCAACGTAGAGCTGCTGCGCAAAAATATAGGCATGGTGTTTCAGCAGCCTAATCCTTTTCCCAAATCGATCTACGAAAATATTGCTTACGGTCCTCGCATTCACGGCATCAAGGACAAGGAGCAGCTCGACCACATCGTCGAAAGCAGCTTGAAGGCGGCCGCGTTATGGACCGAGGTCAACGGTAATCTGAAAAAGTCCGCCTACGGCTTGTCGGGGGGACAGCAGCAGCGTCTATGCATCGCCCGGGCGCTGGCGGTAAATCCCAGGATTCTGCTCATGGACGAACCGACGTCCGCGCTGGATCCGATCTCTACTTTGAAAATTGAGGAGCTGATCCGCGAGCTGCGCGATAAATATACGATTGTTATCGTGACTCATAACATGCAGCAAGCGGCGAGAATCTCGGATTATACGTCCTTTTTCCTGAATGGTGAAGTCATCGAATCCGACCAGACGGAAAAAATCTTCACGACGCCGACGGACCAAAGAACAGAAGATTATATTACCGGCCGTTTCGGTTAATCGATCATTCTATAAAGGAGCTGCTTTTATGGATACAAGATCCAATTTTCACCAGGCAGTAGAAGAGTTGCAAGAGGATTTGCTCAAAATGGGCGGGCTGGTTGAAAACCACATCTCCCTGGCGGTAGAGGCTCTGGGAGCAAGGGATGAACAGCTGGGAAGAAGAATCATCGAGCAGGACGACCGGATCGACGAACTGATGCTTCGGATCGAGGAAAATTGCCTGCGTCTGATTGCGCTGCAGCAGCCGATGGCGAGCGACCTGCGGATTATCGGTATGGCGCTCAAAATTTCGACGGACCTTGAACGAATTGGAGATCATGCGGTAGATATTGCGAAAATTGCGATCCGCATGTCGGGAGATGCGCTTGTGAAGCCGCTTGAAATCATCCCCAATATGGCACTGCTGGCGAAGGATATGCTTCATGAAAGCCTGCTGGCTTACACTGAGCGGGACATTCACCGTGCCGCCGCACTAGCGGAAAAGGATGATCAGGTCGATAAGCTCTACAGCTCCGTAGTTGATGAAATCATAGGGATGATGAATAACGACCCCGGCCGCAACCGCCAGCTGTCTCAGTTGATGATGGCTGCTCTCTACCTGGAGCGTGTAGCGGATCATACGACGAACATCGGAGAAGGCGTTATCTATATGGTGACGGGGAAACGTAAAGACTTGAATATTTAGCGAAATACAGCCGGATTTCCGCGGATGCGGAATCCGGTTATTTTTGTTCAATGGCGTCGTGGCCGCGCATCCATCTGTACTAAATTTTAACATTCCGATAGCCCGAATTTAACATGGGGTTGAAATTCCTATGCTATCTTAGGAATAAAGAAACCGGATAAGTAGGGATGCCCATGCCAATCGACGCCATGCCCGGATTTGATAATGAAAATCGGGAAAACCTGCGTACAGAGCTGCTGCATATTATACGGAACCAAACCATCAAGTCCGTTTATCAGCCTATCGTTTCGTTAAGCGAGGGAATCGTCATGGGATATGAGGCGCTGACCCGGGGACCGGAGCACTCTGCGCTCCATTCGCCGATTTCATTATTTGCTGCAGCCAAAGCGGAGGGCTTGTTATATCCTTTGGATAGGCTGGCGAGAGCCAAGGCGATTGAGGGAGCTTTCACAAAGACGAAAGAGCAACTCCTGTTTCTCAATGTATCGGCAGAAATTTTGAATGATCCGGATTTTGTGCCCGGAAGAACACTGGAGCTTTTGGAAAAGCGGGGGCTATCTCCCGGCCAAGTGGTTTTTGAGATTACAGAACGGAGCTCCATTGAAGATTTTGAATCGGCCAAACAAATTCTCGGCCACTACCGGCAGCAGGGCTACCGTATTGCGATCGACGATGCCGGAGCAGGCTATTCTTCGCTTCAAGCGATCGCAGAGCTGCAGCCTGATTTTATTAAAATGGATCGATCTCTCGTACATAACCTTCACTTTAATAAAACGAAAGAGTACATTCTTGAGACGATGCTCACTTTTGCGCAGAAGCTGGGCATTTACTTGATTGCTGAAGGAATAGAAACGCGCGAGGAACTGATGAAGCTTACCCGCATGGGGGTACATTACGGGCAGGGCTACCTGCTGGGGCATCCCGGGCCGGAGGAGGCTGTTTTGCCCCCGGAGCTGACTGATCATATTATGATGCATCGTAAAATTGTCGAGGCAAGCAGTGTCTGGACCATCGGAGACATTTGTGTGCCGTGTCAAACTTTTGATTACAGGGATCCCATTTCGATCGTTGCGAATTATTTTAAGAACCATACGGATGCGGCGGGTGCCGTGATCGTTAACGGGCAAACGCCGGTCGGCTTGATCATGCGCGACAGGCTGTTTCAACAGTTGGCGGGTCAATACGGCTATTCTTTGTTTTGGAACCGGCCGATCGATCAGCTGATGGACGCTCAACCGCTCATCGTAGATGAGCAAGCCCCGGTAGAACAAGTATCCCAATATACGACCTCTCGCGATCTCCAGACTTTTTATGATTTGGTCATCATTACATCCGGGGGCCGGGTAAAGGGGACGGCCTCCATACGTTCCATTCTGGAATGCATCACTACCGCAAAGATGGAAAGGGCGAAAGTGGCTAACCCGCTCACCGGTCTGCCCGGGAATATGCAAATTCACCGGGAGATCAACAAGCGGCTTCTCGACCACAAGAAGTTCTCCGTCATTTACGGGGATATTGATTATTTTAAATGGTTTAACGACCGGTACGGATTTCACCGAGGGGACCAGCTTATCCAGTTTACTGCCGATTGCATTCAACAGGTGATTGGCCTGCTCGGCCATCCTTATGATTTTGTAGGTCATATCGGGGGCGATGATTTTATCGCCATCACCGGGAGCGAGGACCCTGAAAAGCTTTGCGAAGAGATGCTTCGACGTTTTGAACTGGGGGTCAAAGCATTCTATGACTATGATGACTGGACTTATGTCGAGGACCGGCATGGCAGACGCCTGGAGAGCGAAGGGGTTACTCTGTCGCTATCTCTTGTGATCTGCCATACGGGTGCGGGTGTAAGCCTGGAGCAAATTTCCCGTACGGCAGCCATGGTGAAGAAGCGTTCGAAGGCACACCGCGGCAGCGTTGTTGTTTGCGATTGCGTCGGTATGCCGTTCACAAAGAACCGTGCTCAGGAAAATAATTCGGACAATTGATCCAACCGCTTGATCAAATACACTTTACGCTTCCCCAGCCGCTGCTGGGTTATTTTTTTGGCATCGGGACCTGCTGCGGAGCCGGATGTGCTCAGCCATACGGCGTCCAGACCCGCTTTCACCGCGCCGCACACATCGTGTCTCCAGGAATTGCCTACCATCACGGCTTGTTTGGGGGAGAACTGCATCGTCTTTAGAGCTTTTTTGAATAGATAAGGAGCCGGTTTCTTGTCGGCCGGCTTTAGCGCAGTAAACACATGCTCGGGAGGAAAGAACGTACCGATATCGAACCGTTTCAGCATCAGCAGCACCTCGGAACGCGGGCTATTGCTGATAATGGCAAGCCGGTAGTTTCGAGACAGACGCTCGAGCACCTCCCGAGTATGCGGAGGCATGGTTTTGGCTTCAACCTGAAGCCGCCTGATTTCCTGAATGAACCCGCGCTTCATAGCACCGGATACTGGTATGTCCATCGCTTCCATGGCTTCTTGCAAGCACTGCTGCTGAAGCTCGTCAAGCTGCTGGAAGGTAATCCTGGACTTTTTTCGTTGCTGCCACCTGGTGATGTACTGGGTCCATACTTGCTCTGCACTTGGTTTTTCATCCCGGGACCATCTGCCGGTGAAATTTTCCCATACACGCCGAAACCCATCCTCGAAGCTTAAATTTTGCTGCACCAGCGTTTGGTTTACATCGAAAAAAATAACGCGTTTGCCAATAAGTCGTACCGTTTCGTTCATAGACGGTTCCTCCGATCTCCCTTTCACGCTTTGAACGTGCCATTCGTGCAGACGGGTAGGGATCAAAGTTAGTACATTTTATGCGGCAAGGAAGGAACACACACCCTTTTTTCGGGAAGGAAGGTAAGGTTTTTTTCTATGGCCGTCCTATGCTATCATGTAAGAAGCAGATAGTTTCACGAAAATGGGGTGTAGTCTTTGTCCAAATTGATTTTGATCGATGGCAACAGCATTGCGTATCGCGCATTTTTTGCGCTGCCGCTGCTCAGCAATTCCAAGGGATTGCATACGAATGCGGTCTACGGCTTTACGACGATGCTGTTGAAGCTGATAGAAGAACAAAAACCGACGCATTTTCTCGTGGCATTCGATGCCGGGAAAACGACGTTTCGACATAAAGACTACGCAGAATACAAAGGAGGAAGGGAAAAGACGCCTCCTGAGCTTTCCGAACAGTTCCCTGTGCTGAAGGAACTGCTGGAATCGTTTGGCATTCGCCAATTTCAAATGGACGGCTATGAAGCCGACGATATCATCGGCACACTGACGCGTACCGCAGACGAGCAGGACGGTATGGAAGTCCTGGTAGTGACCGGGGACAAAGACATGCTGCAGCTTGCTTCCGACAAAGTGAAGATCGCGCTGACGCGCAAAGGGATCAGCGAGGTGGAGCTGTACGATCCTGCCCATATCGAAGAAAAATACGGGCTGAAGCCTGCTCAAATCATTGATCTTAAAGGTCTCATGGGCGATGCCAGCGATAATATTCCCGGCATTCCGGGTGTGGGCGAGAAGACGGCTCTGAAGCTGCTGCACGAATACGGCTCGGTCGAGAAGGTGCTTGAGAACGCGGCGGGCATCAAGGGGAAGCTGGGCGAGAAGGTCGCCGCTCACGCGGAGGATGCGCGGATGAGCAAGGAGCTGGCGACGATTTTCCGCGAGGTTCCGGTGGAGATTCCTTGGGACGATCTGGCATACGGCGGGTATGACGGACAAGTTTTGGGCGACATGTTCCGCAAGCTGGAATTTAAATCGCTGCTGGAGCGGTTGAATCTGCCTGGCGGAGGAAACCAAGCCGCTTCTGCGGACGCTGAAGCCGAGGCCAGGATTCAGTCGGTTCAGGTGACGCCGGACAGGCTGGGAGAGCTGGTCGAAGCGCTGCCCGGCGTTCGGGCGCTGCATGTCGAGGTCATAGGGGATAATCCGCATACGGGGGAAGTGCTCGGCTTGTCCTTTTATACCGAGTCGGACTCCGGGACGGATCCGATCGGCTATTATTTGCCGTTTGAGCTCCTTAAACAGGAGGCTGAAGAGGCTGAGCGTGTGCGCGCATGGCTGGCAGACGAGAAAAAGTCCGTCGCCGTCTACGATCTGCACCGCGCGCTGGTGGCTCTCTTTTGGCAGGGGCTGGAGCTGCGGGGGGTCAGCTTTGATGTGCTGCTTGCCGGTTATTTGCTCGATCCGACGGAATCTGCGCTGACTTTACACGGACTCACCGCCCGGTATGGCTTGACTGCCATCCCCGCCGATGAGGACGTTTTCGGCAAAGGCGCCAAATTCAAGCTTCCGGAGGCGGATGTTCTGTTAAGCTTGATGAGCCGTAAGGCATTGGCGGTAATGGAGCTGGCCAGGGCATTGCAAGCCGAGCTGGAGGCCAGCGGGATGAATGAGCTGTTTCACGAGCTGGAGCTTCCTTTGGCGCTGGTGCTTGCCTCGATGGAACGCAAAGGGATTAAAGTGGATGTGGAGGAGCTCCAAGCTTACGGTGCCGAGCTGGGCAAACAGCTTGAGAAGATCATGCAGTCCATTTATGACGAGGCGGGGATGGAGTTTAACATTAATTCTCCAAAACAGCTTGGAGAAATCTTATTTGAGAAGCTTCAGCTGCCGGTGATCAAGAAAACGAAAACGGGCTATTCCACCGACGCTGAAGTGCTCGAAAAGCTCGAGCCTTATCATCCGTTGGTCGGACATATACTCCATTACCGGACGCTGTCCAAGCTCCAGTCCACCTATGTGGAGGGCTTACTGAAAGAGGTGCGTCCGGATACCGGGAAAGTGCACACTTATTATAAACAGACGATTGCGGCGACAGGCCGTCTAAGCAGTCAATATCCGAATCTGCAAAATATTCCGATCCGCCTGGAGGAAGGGCGTAAAATCCGCAAGGTGTTCAAGCCCTCGGAGCCCGGCTGGCGTATTCTGACCGCTGACTATTCGCAGATCGAGCTGCGTGTGCTCGCCCATATTTCCCAGGACGAGAAGCTGATCGAAGCGTTCCGGCAGAACATGGACATTCATACGAAAACAGCGATGGATGTATTCGGCGTACCGGAGGATAGTGTCGATTCGAACATGCGCCGTCAGGCGAAGGCCGTGAACTTCGGCATCGTTTACGGCATCAGCGATTATGGTTTGTCACAAAATTTAAATATCACCCGCAAGGATGCGGCGAAGTTTATCGAGCAATATTTTGCCGTCTTCCAGGGGGTTCGCCGATATATGGACGATATTGTCAAGAAAGCCCGCGAGGATGGTTTCGTTACGACCCTTCTTCACCGCCGCCGGTATTTGCCGGAAATCAAGGCCTCCAATTTCAATCTCCGTTCGTTTGCCGAGCGGACCGCGATGAATACGCCGATCCAGGGCACCGCGGCGGATATCATTAAGCTGGCTATGGTGCAGCTGGACAAGCGGATGAAAGAAGAGGGAGTACGGAGCAGACTGCTGCTTCAGGTGCATGACGAATTGGTGCTCGAGGTGCCTGAGGATGAGCTGGAGGTCATGAAAAAGACGGTTGCCGAAGTGATGGAAAACGCAATTGAGCTCGACGTGCCGCTGAAGGTGGATGTAGATGACGGGGCTAACTGGTACGAGGCGAAGTAATCTGCAAGGAGGGAAGACAGCATGCCGGAGCTGCCAGAGGTAGAAACGGTCCGAAGGACGCTGAATCAACTGGTGATCGGCAAGACAGTGGAACGGGTTTCGGTTAAGCTGCCGCGAATCATTCAGTATCCGGAGGACATTGAGAGATTTCAACTGCTGCTCAGCGGGGAAACCATTCAGTCCGTCGAACGCAGAGGCAAGTTTTTGCGGTTTATGTTCGACCATTATACGCTGGTCTCGCATCTTCGCATGGAAGGCAGGTACGGTGTGTATCGCAGCGGGGAGCCAGAGGAACGGCATACCCATGTCGTGTTTTATTTTACAGACGGTACCGAGCTGAGATATAAGGATGTGCGCCAGTTCGGGACAATGCATCTTTACCCGAAGGATCAGGATTTGCAGGAAGCCCCGCTGAAGAAGCTGGGGCTGGAGCCTTTGGACGAAGCATTTACATTCGAGGCTTTCCGGGACCGGATCGGGTCGCGTCCGACCAAAATCAAGCCGCTGCTGTTGAATCAGGAATATATTGTAGGGATCGGGAATATCTATGTAGACGAATCGTTGTTCCTGGCTGGCATTCATCCCGAAAGGGAGGCCAGAAGCTTAAGCCGGCATGAGCTGGCCAAGCTGTATGAGGCGGTTGTGAGGACCTTGAAGGAGGCAGTGGCTGCAGGCGGCTCTACCATCAAGTCCTATGTGAACGGCCAGGGCGAAATCGGTATGTTTCAGCATCAGTTCAAAATGTACGGCCGAAAAGACGAACCTTGTTTCCATTGCGGGCATAAAATCGAAAAAATGGTTATAGGGGGACGAGGGACCCATTATTGCCCCAAGTGCCAGCCTCTAAAACGCAGGAGAAGCAAAGGGGCTTTAAAACGCTAAAGTACGCGGACCATGGGAAGAATGCCTGACATGCACCCTCCGCCCAGACCTTCCATATAGTAAGAAGTAAAGTCGATCTGGTTAGGGAGGGAAGGGCATGCTGCCTGTCGTCTCATTGATGCTTCTGGCGTTTGCCGTTAGTCTGGACGGTTTCGGAGTCGGCGTGATGTACGGGCTTCGTAAAATCCGCATTCCGCCTATGTCCATTGCTATTATTTCATTTTGTTCCGGCTTTATTATTTACATGTCCATGCAGGTCGGCGTGCTGATGAGTCAATTGATTGACCCGGCGGTCGCCAGATACGTCGGAGCTTTTATTCTGATGGGCATTGGCGTATGGGCGATATATCAGATGTTTTCAGATAAAAAGGAGGAAGAGGGAAAAACGGAGGCGGCAAAAACGCCCGGGGAAATAGAGTCCGGGACTGCAGGGGCCAAAGCCATATGGTATATCGAACTGAAAAGGCTGGGGCTCGTCATTCAAATCCTGCGCACCCCGTCCATTGCCGATGTGGACCGGTCAGGGATCATTTCGGCTTACGAAGCCGTACTGCTGGGCGCCGCATTGTCGCTGGATGCGTTCGGCGCGGGCATCGGGGCGGCACTGCTCGGATTCACGCCGTGGCTTACCGCTGCCGTTATTGCACTGGCCAGCGGGACGTTTCTCGGGCTTGGCCTGCAGATCGGCTTCCGGTATGCTGAGCTGAAATGGATTCGCAAGCTTTCCGTTTTACCCGGATTTCTTCTGATCTTCATGGGCATTATGAAATTGTTGTGATCATTATTTTGATTTAGGGGGAAACCCATTGAACATCGGATTAACCGGGGGCATTGCCTGCGGCAAAAGCACTGTCGCTTCCATGCTTGTCCGCCGCGGCGCGCTGTTGATCGATGCGGACCGCATTGCCAGGGAAGTGGTAGAGCCAGGCACCCCCGCCCTTACTCAAGTTATCGAAAGATTCGGAGCCGATCTGCTGCTGGAGGACGGTTCCCTGGACCGGAAAAAACTCGGGGAGCGCGTCTTCGGGAATACGGCTGCGCTCAAGGATCTCGAAGCTTTGCTTCATCCGCCGATTCGGGCGGCTATGCGCGAGCGGATGGAGGCATACGAGACACAGCATCCGGACAAGCTGGTCGTCGTAGATGTGCCGCTTTTGTACGAATCCCATCTGCAGGCGATGTACAGCGAGGTGATGGTCGTCTATGTGCCACGGCACGTCCAAATGGAACGTCTGATGAAGCGGGACGGGTTAACCGAGGAACAGGCGAACAAACGGCTGGATGCGCAAATGCCGATCGAGAAGAAAAAAGAACTGGCCGATATCGTTATCGATAATTCGGGCACGATAGAAGAAACAGAACAGCAGATTGAACTATTTTGGTCGGAGAGGGGACTGTCATGAGCTTTTTGCGCAAAAAGCGAGTCTTCGCCCTGCTTCTGTTGACTTTTTTGCTATTTTTGTTTCTGGGCACGAGTGTATTGGGACGTATGTTGTATCCGATCCATTATGAAGAGGAAATTCGCCAAAGCGCAGAGAAGTATCAGCTTGACCCTTTGCTCATCGCTGCCGTTATCCGGGTAGAAACCAACTATAAGCCTGACGCGACTTCCAGTAAAGGTGCGCACGGTCTTATGCAATTGATGCCGGATACATCGGAATGGATTATAGAGAAGGCTCCTTTTCCGGGTGAATTCAAAAACCGCTTGGATGATCCGGCCGTCAGCATTGAACTCGGTTCATGGTATTTGAACTGGATGTTTAAGCAGTTTAACGGCAATACGTTTGCCGTCCTTGCCGGCTACAACGCAGGACACGGTATAGTGAGCCGTTGGCTGCTGGAGGGAAGATGGGATGGAACGCTCGACAATACGGATCAGATTCCTTATGGCGAGACCAAGCGTTATGTGCAGCGTGTCACGTATTATTATGACAAGTATTACAAAACCTATGCGGAGGATTGGGGAATCCGTTAATATTTTGGCTTATAGCAATAAAGAAGCGCCGGACAAGCTCTCCTTATGGGGAGTTTGTCCGGTCTGCTTCTTCTCGTATGCTTCAAAACGTGTTATTATTTGAATTGACCAGCGATTTGCTGCTCGGCGATTTGCACCAGGCGGCGCGTAATGTGACCACCGATCGCACCAGTATCACGAGTAGCCATATTACCGTAATAGCCATCTTGAGGAATGGCAATACCCAGTTCCTGAGCTACTTCGTATTTCAATTGATCCAGAGCGGCATTTGCTTGTGGTACTACCAATACATTGCTGCTGCGGGATTGACCTGCACCCATGTCTGTTCACCTCCTTGTCGTTGGTAAACCTATTATGTGCGTTTACACGAATCTCATGTCAGGGAGCTGTTGGGAATTATGGAAAGGAGAAAGGCCGATGAAATGCCCATATTGCGATTATCCCGGCACCAAAGTGTTGGACTCGCGTTCCGCAAACGAGAATAAATCGATAAGACGCCGCCGGGAGTGCGAGAAGTGCCAGAAGCGGTTCACTACGTTTGAAATGGTGGAAGAAACGCCGTTGATCGTCATTAAAAAAGACGGCAGCCGTGAGGAATTCAGCCGGGAGAAAATGCTCCGCGGGCTTATCCGCGCTTGTGAGAAACGACCGGTATCCGTAGAAAGATTGGAAATGATCGTCTCCGAGGTCGAAAGGCAGATCCGCAATACCGCCCAGGCGGAAGTAGACAGCCGCGAAATCGGCGAGATCGTCATGTCCGAATTGTATCCCGTTGATGAAGTAGCCTACATTCGTTTTGCCTCCGTTTACAGACAATTTAAAGACATTAATATGTTTATGAAGGAGCTGAATGAATTGCTCTCCAAGCACCATGTTGGCGGAAACGGCAGCGTAAATTAATTTTAATAAAAATGTTGACAAGCCCCATCCCGATGTGCTATCTTTAATTTTGTCGCCGCTGGAGAACAAAATGATAACAACATCTGGGGGCCTCAGCGCAGCCGGGAAAACGATGTTGTCTGGTACATTATCTTCTCATAAAAAACGACTGATTATCATCGCAATGGTTTCATAATTTATGGGGTCACGGCTCAGTTGGGAGTTCGGGCCGAGCGAAGACGCCGCTCAAAAGTGGAACAACTTCATTCTTGATATTTCCTTAACCGAAAATTCCTGGGGAATTAGCTCAGCTGGGAGAGCGCATCGCTGGCAGCGATGAGGTCAGGGGTTCGATCCCCCTATTCTCCATACACCTTAAATTCAAACGGCAGAGATGCCGTTTTTTATTTTGATTTGTTTTGTACCGACACATGTAGAATGCGTAGTATCAACATATCGTGTTGATAAATGACGGGACACCTAAACCATATACTTTAGTGGAGTGAATATGGTTAGGGGTTCGACCCTCCACTATAAAAGCTCGACCTCATATGGTCGGGCTTTTGATTTGCTCGAAAATGTACAATCCATTTAACTTTTTATCGCTATTTGTAGTCAATATTAGGGACATTAATCCTATTTTCTAGTTCCTTCTTACGTTCAGCAAAACATTGTAGTTAGCGTTAAATAGGGCTAAAAGAATTAGTACTTTTTGCAGGAAAAACAATGAAAACGTCGGAATTTTGGAATGTTTGATTAATTTCCATTAGGAGGAACAAGATGGAACTCATTGAAATATCAAGACCCGCTCGTCCTCAAAATGGCGAGATCCTTTTTGGCACTCCGATCCCTCCTATTGATAAATTACTGTTACTACCACTTTTATTGGCGATTACCCTATCCCTCAAAAGTACAATATTGTTGCATCTCAGGGGATCGGTCCCAAATTAAAAGATTATATAAATCCAGCGCGCGGGTTGCCGCATGGTGGCGGAAATAATCCTCACACAATAGCCGAAGATTTGATACAGAATTGGGATAAGTATTGCAATGCAAGACTGGTATCAGCAAGAAGAGCCATGTAAACCTCACTGTAGAGTTGGAGACATATATACGCAATTTTGATTTTTCTATTGTTCAGGAAATCCCTCCCATTCAACTTATTGATGAATACAGTAAGACATAGTTTTTCTTTCAATTGGGAGTAAGTATATTTAGTATTGTAAAACTGAACTTTAAGGGGAAATTACTTTTTTTACATTCATACACCAAAAACCTCCATTTATTGGTATTTTAAAAACTATATTATATAATATAGGTGAAAATAAAATTTGGAGGTTGGATTTATGAAAAAAAAACTACGACTGACCAATTAACGCACAATATTTATTTTCAGCGTTTTGAAGGTATTTTTCTGGATTGCTTCTGAAACGTCTTCGTTTAGC
>NZ_FNDY01000071.1 GCF_900099895.1 Paenibacillus naphthalenovorans | reverse complement strand
GTGTTGTGCGCAAACATCACTTTACCAAGGGAGAAGCTCTTTTTCTATATCCGCTTTTTCCAATTCCTACACCCACGGAGATTTTACACTAACAATCCTACAAATAGCACATGAAAAAAGATCCTTAAGACCTATACCATTTTTTAAGAAAAGCTCGTAGCTGTGTATGTGACAGAAACAATTTGCTAGGGAGCATCGCCAGAAGCTTTGTTCAGCACAAAGGTAAATGTCTGTTTTTCCGGGCGCTTTCCTGCCGCGTGCACCGTCACCTCTACCGGAAGCTCGAAGCGGGTTTGTCCGCTGACGTCTTTTTCATTGAAATCGCTTATCTTCCGGATGGACTTGATTTGACCTATGGTTTGGATGAAATAGTGCAGCGCCGGATTCTCCCGGTCTGCAAACGATCTACGAAGCAGCTCGGGATCCTGTTGATTAAGGGCTACAAAGAAACTGTCGATCACCCCGTACGGAGATGCTTGCTTGAACGCTTCATCCAAACGGCCCGCCGCTTTGTAGACCATCCACTGATGGTCAGGGTCCACGTTCGCCGATCGATGCGTAGAGCTGCCGAGAAAATGGATGCAGAAGTGGCCGGAAAAGGCGTTATCCGGGATCCCGTCACCTCCGTGGGGCATTCCATGCATGGATGCGGCAAGCGATATCCCGTCGATTTGCACCAGTATGGCTCTTCGTCTCCAGCTCCACTCTCCGCTGTAGATTCGCTTCATTACCCCGGTATCCGCTTTGGTGAGCGGCTGCATGTCCGCATGGCTGCTCCCCGCCCGCCGCTGCGCCCGAAAACGCAAACCCGTTTCGAGATCCACGACCTGAACGACAGATTTCATATAGACCGTTCTCTTGGCGTCTTTCCAGGGAACCAGCCTTCCGTAATGAGCGGTCCGTGCAGCATGAATATAGTCTTTCATCTGCTCCTTTAAGGCAGGCTTCAACAGTAAGGTCTCCTTACGGCTTGTATCATACCAGTCCCCCTGTTCGTCAACCGCATACAGAACATCGCCTCCCGGCCTTTGCAGCCAAATATAGGTATCCGTCGGTATCCGGCGCAGCGGCGTACCAGCTTTCAAGTTCCGAAGCTGTTTCATGAGAGACCTCGAGTGTACGGACAATTCCGTTATCATCTCCGATTCCGAAGATGCCTTGACGATAACCTTGATATGATCTTGCGGACGGGCGGCCGCAGCAGGGGGAACCGGCCGGATCATACCCAAGCTGATCAAAGCCGCAAGACAGACATGCATCAGGTTGCTCATCGCTTCTCCTCCGTTTCTTTGATCAAAAATACAAGCTTTAGCATTTTCCGCTTTCCACCGTTATATTCCTGAGTTCCCAATGAAAAAGTGAAGAGACGGGGCGTCTGTCCATATCCCTTTTCCTTTTTTGTCATAAAATAGAACCATATCTGAGATGGGTAGGTGATGAGCGGGTGCAATATTTGGATATGTTAACCCTTTTGGGTGCAGGAAGCGCGCACCCCGGCGGCTTTGCGGCCACACTGGAACAGCTGCGCCGTTTTCCTCTTCCACCGAAAAGCCGGGTACTCGAAGTCGGCTGCGGCACCGGCAGAACATCCTGCCACTTGGTTAAGCAGGGACACACCGTGACAGGGCTCGACATTCGGCCGGAAATGCTGGCAAAAGCAAGGGTTCGAGCCGAAAATGAAGGCCTGCAGCTTGATTTTGTCGAGGGCAGCATTACGGCTCTTCCGTTTGACGATGATACCTTCGATATCGTGCTGGCGGAATCCGTGACCAATTTTGCCGATATTCCCTCCGCTATCAAAGAATATCACCGCGTGCTGAAGCCCGGCGGCATGCTCTATGATCGCGAGGTTATCATTTCGGAATCTATCCCTGCGGATGTGTTCACGAAACTGACCGCCTTTTTCGGCTTTGGCGGACTGCTTACCGAAGAGGCATGGATCGCTTTGCTTCGGGATCATTTCTCGGATAGCCAGGTGCAGGACCGGTCGGCATTTCAAGAGCATATGGCCGCCGACCAGTCGATTCATCCCGATCTTCATCAAATCATCGATCAGCAGGCCATCCTCGACGCCGCCATCTGGCGTACTTCGCTGGAGCACGATGAGTTGATTCTGGATAATCGGGACTATATAAGCTACGCGCTGTTAATCGCACGCAAATAGGCTAAAGATCGAAAACTATTCAGTCAGGCGGGACCAAGATGAAGAAAATATCTTATATGGAAGCAGCGGAGCGGTTTGTTGCAAACCAATTTCCGTCTTGTGAGGCGGCCATTCTGGCCGGAAGTGTCGTGCAGGGGGGGGCGACCGAAACGTCGGATCTGGATATCGTCATATTGGACGAATCCGGTCCAGGTCCGTTTCGCCGGACATACAAAGCATTCGGTTGGGTGATTGAGGCGTTCGTTCTTACAAAAGAGACATATCGTTATTTCTTCGATCAAGGCATCGAGTGTGCCATTCCGTCGCTGCTTCGAATGTGCGCGGAAGGCGTGCCGATCCGCGGACACGAAACCGTCCTCAGCCTGGCTGAGGAGGCGAGGCGGGACCTGCTCGCCGGTCCTCCCGCCTGGTCCAGACAGGAGTTGGACCAGGCGCGGTACGAAATCGGCGAAGCGCTGCACGATTTGCTCGGCACAGATCATCGCGGCGAGGGCTTGTTTATCGCAGCCAAGCTGGCTGAGGGATTGGCCGCCTTCGCCCTTCGTACCGGAGGACAATGGCTCGGCGACGGAAAATGGATGTACCGCAGCCTGGAACGGTTTAATCCCGATCTGGGCAAGGAACTACTGGAAGCGCTCAACGCATATTACAAGCTCGACCGGAAGGAGCCGCTTGCCGTCCATGCCCTTTCGCTTCTGGAGCCTTACGGCGGGATATTGACGGAGGGCTACAGCGAGGGGGAGATGGAAGGGTTTGGGATCGAGTAGGAGAGGGCGGCTAACCCCCGTCCTCTCACCTATGAAAACATGCAATGGATTTGGTATAGATTAGCTTGGAGCAGACAGTATTTTCGCTAAGTCCTAGATGGAGAGCCATGACTTGCTGATTAACAGCAAACCACTCGGTTATTTGCCGTTTACGCCCTCTGTTCAACATCCCCCATGATACGAGTTCTAGGAGTACGTTAACCGCGTTGCCATCCAAGAAAAAGCATCGGCCGATTTCTTGCGGAACTTTGGCGTAAAACGTGGTATTGACTTCATAGAGATGCGTGGGTTCTTGTTCAGCACAGGTACTTCTAAACAAGCTAGATTGTAATTCTTCCCAATTCGTTAATTAGGGCTTGCTGAATAATCAAAAAATCCTTATGTCACAAGGGTTTAGAGGCACTTTTGTCGAATTCATCTGCAAAGAAAACACGGAGAATCG
>NZ_FNDY01000051.1 GCF_900099895.1 Paenibacillus naphthalenovorans | reverse complement strand
GTGTGTTGTGCGCAAACATCACTTTACCAAGGGAGAAGCTCTTTTTCTATATCCGCTTTTTCCAATTCCTACACCCACGGAGATTTTACACTAACTGCGGATTGCCGCCCTGTCGGATTTCAATCGAATTTGTAACAGGGGCTTAAGACCCTTTTTTATGAAGAAAAATTGAATGTTTTGTCGAAAATGGTGAAAATTTTAGAGATGAAAAAGAGAGCTATAGAGAGAAAAAGGAAGCTTTCCGCCAGCGTGCTTGGACTAAATCGCCAATTTCGTTTTTTTTGTATTAGAAACACTATATATTGTATTGTATAATGGATCCTACATACCATATATTGTGATTCATCTTTTTGAATATATTCCGGGAGGTTATTGTTTTGAAGACCATGCAGGAGACCAAATTGGAAGGCTTAAGCGAGAAAATTTTTCTGGATCGCTACGCGATGAAGAATGCGGATACCAGTCAAACGAAGGTTGGAGATACAGTATTGGTGCTGACAAAGGACGACCCTAAATTTCCTGCCAAGGAAGTCGGCGAAGTCATCGAGCGTAACGGGAGACAGGTCAAAGTCAAGCTGCGCAGCGGTGAGGTTGTCGATTCCTCTGTAGAGAAGCTTACATTAACCTTGGAAAAAACGCCTCAGCAAATGTGGGACCGTTTGGCCACTGCTATGGCTTCTGTGGAAGCGACTCCGGAGAAACAAGCCGAATGGACCGAAAAGTTCCGGTACATTCTGGACGACTGGAAGCTTGTACCCGGCGGACGGATTGCCGCAGGCGCCGATGCTAGCGATGAGCTGACGCTTTTCAATTGTTATGTAATTCCTTCTCCGCATGACAGCCGTGGAGGAATTATGGCCACGCTGTCCGAGATGACCGAAATTATGGCCCGGGGCGGCGGTGTAGGGATTAATTTATCCTCTCTCCGTCCGCGCCGTTCCATTGTCAGGGGAGTCAACGGGTCTTCAAGCGGCGCCGTTTCCTGGGGCGGACTGTTCAGCTATACAACGGGCTTGATCGAGCAGGGTGGCAGCCGCCGCGGCGCGCTGATGCTGATGATGAATGATTGGCACCCTGACGTATTGGATTTTATTACCGTCAAACAAACGATGGGGCAAATTACGAATGCCAATTTGTCCGTATGCGTCAGCAACGGCTTCATGAAAGCCGTGAAGGAAGATTTGGATTGGGAATTGGTGTACCCGGACACGACGGACCCTGAATATAACGAGATTTGGGACGGGGATCTGGAGAAGTGGAGAAAAGCGGGTAAGAACATTATTCATTACCGTACGGTGAAGGCCCGCGACGTGTGGCATACGATTATCGAATCCGCCTGGAAATCCGCGGAACCGGGCGTCGTATTCATGGAATACTACAACCAGATGTCCAACAGCTGGTATTTCAATCCGATCATATGTACAAATCCTTGCGGGGAGCAGGGGCTTCCGGCTTGGGGAGTCTGCAACCTGTCGGCAATCAACCTGTCCAAGTTTTACGACGAAGAAAAACATGATGTGGCTTGGGACGAGCTGGCGACGGTGGTCCGTTATTCGACACGGTTCTTGGATAATGTCATTGACAAAACGCCTTACCATTTTGAAGAGAATCGGATCAACCAACAGGGAGAACGCCGCATAGGCCTTGGCTCCATGGGTCTCGCCGAGCTGATGATCAAGCTGAACATCCGTTACGGCAGCACGGAATCGCTGATGTTTCTTGATAAGCTTTATGGCTTTATTGCGAAGGAAGCATATCTCGCATCCGCAGATATTGCGGAAGAAAAGGGCTCCTTCAAGCATTTTGACACAGAACTGTTCCTGCAAAGCGGTTTTATGAAGACGATGACCTCTGTTTACCCGGAAGTCGGCGCAGCCATCAAGAAGAAGGGGATGCGCAATGTCACGGTCATTACGCAGGCGCCTACCGGAAGCACGGGTACGATGGTTGGCACATCGACCGGGATCGAGCCTTACTTTGCGTTTGAATATTACCGTCAAAGCCGTCTGGGCTTCGACAAGCAATATGTGCCGATTGCGCAGCAGTGGAAGGATCAGCACCCGAACGAGGAGCTGCCGGATTATTTCGTCACTGCGATGGACTTGTCCGCAGAAGATCATATTCGTGTACAAGCCGCCATTCAAAAATGGGTGGATAGCTCTATCTCCAAAACGGCCAACTGCCCTGCCGACTTTACGGTGGAAGAAACGAAGCGTCTGTACGAGCTCGCCTTTGATTTGGGTTGTAAAGGCGTAACCATCTACCGTGACGGAAGCCGCGACGTACAGGTGCTCAGCACAGACAAGAAGGACGATAAGGCTGAGGAAGCAAAGGGAACGGAAACGCAAGCAGCTCCTGCTGCAGATGCAGTCAATGCGAAGGAACAATCCTCCTTGACCGGCCTCACCCAATCGTTGGCTGTGAATATCGACGCGAAGACGGAGCAGGTGTTCGACAAGCAGTACAAACGCCGTCCGCAAGCTCTCCGCGGCGCAACCTACAAGTTCAATACGCCTTTCGGCATGGCTTATATCACGATTAACGATATGGATGGAAGCCCGAGCGAGATTTTCCTGAACGTGGGCAAGGCCGGTTCCGATGTATTCGCGATGTCCGAAGCGCTCGGCCGCGTCTGCTCATTGTTCCTTCGCTACGGCGACCACGGCAACAAGGTGCAGCTTTTAATCAAGCACCTGAAGGGCATCGGCGGCTCCGGCGCGATCGGGTTCGGCGCCAACCGCGTCGAATCGATTGCCGACGCCGTCGCCCAAGCGCTTGAAATGCACGTCAATTTCTCCGACAGCGCGGAAAACTACGTCACCGCCACCCAGGAAGTCGTCCAGGAGACAACAGCTCAATATGCAGTAACCCGCAGCGCAGCCACATCCCTTGACCTGTGCCCGTCCTGCGGCTCCGCCTCACTGATCAACAGCGAGGGCTGCAAAAATTGCAGCAACTGCGGCTACAGCAAGTGTTAAACCGGGTATGAGTAATAACTGAAACTAATGAGCCCCTTGTGTGGCGTCATATTTTTTGAGAAAATTATCAGAATTAGTGAGATGAAATTTTCTGAAGATCCAGTTTGGGATGATTTGAATTCAGAGGAATTAAAAACTTTTTTTTAAAGCAAGCACGTAGCAGAGAAAAGAAGAACCCAAATGCTTGGCAAGTAGCTATGTACGACGGATTGGCACAAAGTGAACGGTTATGCAAAGGCGGTTATAATCAGTTTATATGATCTGAACAATGTTATAACGAGACATTATCACATTCTACATTGCATGCCGCATAAATCGCAGGTCTTTTTGTTCTATGGGATCAAGTTCTTCTCACGGATTGATGACAAGAACTAGATCTCATTTCCGACAAAGATGAACGCAGTTATTTCTTATTGCCATTTAATCCATGTTATATTTTTCCTATGTTTAGTTGGGGGAGGACATGTAACATGTATGAACTAGACGGAGCGAAACATTCGAATTGTGGATGGGGAAGCAAAGTGGGATAAGCAAAACGTGATGTGGAGACGCGGCCCTAAAACACCGTGTAAAGTCCAGCAGGTTGTTGGAACAAATTAGCTTAATTCCTGTTACGGAGAACGATAGTTGAATGGCGTGCTTAAATTAAACGGCTGTTTCGGAAAAGTCCTTGAAAATCAGGAGCTTTATTACTTTGGAAGCATAAGTTTGCCGCGGTAAATTGGAAGCATAAGCTTGCCTAAGCGGCAAACTTATGGGTTAAGTTACAACTGTTTCCAGACAGCTTCGCGAGGTACTGCACATCGTACCTCAAGAGAGATGTATACTTGAAATATGCGAGGACCAGGAGCGGGAACATCTTATGTGTCACGGGGGAGAGGAGCGAAGAATCCAGTAGGCGAGCGAGATATTCTTCTTGGCAAATCAGCAGCGCTACTGCTGAAACGAAGGGTAGGTATGTGTTCAATTTTCGTCCCATCTTACACCTGAAGAAATTTGAAGTTCGGCAATTGGTACGGGCGGCAGGTGTGAAAGAGCATGGTGCCTATTCCCATGTTTCTAGGGTTAGCTGCCGTTGGTTTATTTTTAATTCGCCCGAAGAAATGAAAGCTGTAGCAGAATTATTTCCAGATGATTGGAAAAAGCTCAAAGACCTTGAGAATTCTCTAGGCGGCCACACCATGAAGTATCAGAAGGGGAAGAGGATACCTCTTTGTGACTTTATTCATGAGGATGCCGAATTTAAACAACTGTTATTAAAAGTGTAGTAAAATTTGGTAGGGGAGCAGGGTTATTCCACTTCTCTGCCTTTTTTATTGAAAAAGGACATATGAAGGAAAGGGATATATAATAATCATGGGACTCTCTTTTTCTGGGATGAATGCGAGTAACGAAAAATTCCGATTCCGGATCAATCCTGTCGACCCGAAAACATGGGGCTCGTACGGCTGCTTTAATCTGTTTCAATAATATACGACTTGTGTTAAAAACCGCCTACTGATAAAGGTAAAGGCGGTTTTTGGTTTACTCTTCTCTGTCTAAAAGATACTGATATTTTTCCGGCTCCTCTCGTATCTCGTCAGCTCCCGGACCGTACGGTCAGACACACCTAAAATACTGATCAGCTCAGACATGCTTAATGAATTTTGCTTAAAAACAAGCTGCTGTAATGAGAAAAGAAAGTTCTAGACTGACTGCCCAGTTCATTAAGCTCCCTCAGTATGATTTAATTATCTCGCGAATGCGCGCTTATTCGCAGGATTTCATCCTTAGTGGAAATAGGCAACAGCTGAATGCAGGCTGAAACCGTTGAGACAGGCACTGTAAAGGCATGCAGGAATAGAGGTGAACAATATATCCTATACAAGCTTATTCCAACAAACCGTAAGTATGTGGAAATCAACGGTTATGAAGATGCAGCAAAAAGTATGCTTGAGATTGAAAAGGCTCTTAATCGCTACAAGGGAGAAACAGTTGAAGGAACCACCGTTATAGGCAATGTCAAAAGAGAAAAGATTAACAATCGTACGATGGTGTCTTTAAGAGAGATCAGTGATATTATTGGTGGAGAGATCAGCTGGGACGGGGCGAATCAAACCATAAGCTTTATTCATAATGACAAAAATTATACGTTCAAAATCAATAGCTCTGCTGTACTCAAGAATGGAACGGAAACGATTCATTTGGATGAAGTCGCTCAATTCATAAAAGATGGTGCCACTTATATTCCTCTAAGCTTTATTGTAGAGGAATTAGCAGTGAAAACGGAATGGAACGAAGCGGAAGGATTAATCCAAATACTGAAATAATGAATTTTCTTACATTGAAACATTATGCCATCTAAACCAGCCTGGAAACATCTTTTATTAAAAGACGGTTTTCAGGCTTTCTTTTCCCTAAAATACCATTGCTCCGGGCGATCGCTATTTTATTACGTCATATGCCCCACGTGTGATGGCTTCATGTCGGCCAGGACGAGCTGCTGCGATTTTCGCAGTATCGGCAGGAAACTGGTTGAGGACGTTGTAAAAACAATCATGGCCTATAAGGGGTAGAGACAGCGAATTAACGTTATCTTATCTCGTACCTAGAAAATCCTTGTTTTGTAAGGCTTCCTTCAATGTAGATCATGTCTAAGCTTTTTAGCGCTGTTAGCACACAGTAATTATCCTCTAAACGCTCCAAGAACGCTCCGTCATTGATCAACATAACTTCTGTTATTAGTAGAAAAATGTCGAAACTATCAATACATTTTACCTATATTGCTTTTAGAGTACTTATGTTAATATTTGTATGTTTATATATATATTTCAAGGAGGTAGATTAGTATAATGAAATTTAATGTAAAATCGTTTGTAAAACCAAAGACTTACTTATCATTACTACTTGGTACAACAATTCTTATAGGCGCAACAAATCAAGCTCTAGCCTATGTAAGCGTCCCAGTGTATGCTCAAGAACAAAGTAATTGGTGTTGGGCTGCCTCGAGCAAGATGATTCTTGGTTACTATGGAAAAACCTCGATGTCGCAATGTGATATTGTAAAAACCGGAAAAGGGACTAGTAATTGTGCAAATCAGCCGGGATACGACTCTCAATCACAAAGTGCCATGCATAGTTATGGGGTATCCAGTAATAATTACAGTGGAGCCTTATCATTAAGTGATATAAACAATCAGATTCTCGGTAGTAAGCCCGTTTACACAAATATTCAGTGGACAAGTGGAGGCGGTCATGCTCTAGTCATTACAGGAACTGAATACTATAGTGGAACGGATTATGTATCTTTTAATGACCCAGGAGGTAGCGGATCACGGAGTAGCCTCAGTTACAAAAGCTTTAAAGGCGGCAGTGGATATGATAGAACGTGGGTGTCGGGTCTAAAAGATATGTGGAAATACCAATAAATACGAGGAGTTGTCCTATGAGAAAATTTTTCTTATCCCTTCTTCTTTCGTGTCTAGTTATTAGCTTAGTAAGTTTGTCTAGCGCACTAGCAAAAGAGACCATCCCTCCAGAAGTACAAAACGCTGCAAAAGAAGGTATGAAAGCTTTTAAAGAACTCGTCTCTAAAGACCCGGTGGCTTACGGTTACAAAAATGCTGATGAAGTCGCTCAAACTACTCTTGGGGAAGGCCATGAAGTTTATTATATTGACGGCAATAAAGCAATCGCGGCCCCAGATAGTTCTAATTTGTCCTCTCTAGCAGTATCAGCTAATCAGTGGGAGTATATTGTTTACCTTAATAAAGAGGCAAGGTCATTTCTGACAATTGGCTTCGAAGACAATCAGTATAAAGTTGTCCAGTTTGGCGGTGATTCCAAAGATTTTAAGATTGCTAAAAGTAACTTTGAAACTTTGACAAAGGAAAAGGGAGATATAATTCCAAAAATAATTAAATCTGGTAATGTGAGGTATTTGACCGCAGTGATTGGTGGTCAAGAACTTGCTTTGCCAGATGTTCCTAAGGGCAAAGAAATGTTAGCTGGCAATAAGGACAACTCTAGGCTCTGGCTTACTTCAGACATAGTAAAATTTATTAAGACGACAAAGCAAAACTACGATAAACATACTGGGGAGAAGCCTACATCTGGATATATTGCAGTAGAGAATTCCAATAAGAGTACCAATAAATATGTCATGCTAAGTCTAGCAGCATTAATTTCTATTTTCTTAGCCCTTATGTTTTACAAACGAAAAAAAGCTTAAAGTTAAAATTTCTTTAATTTTCAGGTTTAGTCAATGTTTAAGTTGATATCGTTCATGTCCTACATCTGGACATGAACGTGTTTTTTACTGTTGATAAATCCCCGTATTTGTCCGAGTCGGATGTTTAATTCCCGTATTTTGCATTCCATTTTTCGTTCCACTCTTTGTAACTCATCCCTGTCACTTCTTCCATGGTTTTACCTTCCAATGAATAGTAAGATCCAACCATACCAGCAATGTCGGGAAAAGAATATCCTCCTACCACTTTCCCATCAGACATCATAATGTATACATTGATTTTGACGTTATATTTATTCTCCAAAGGATGATTTGAAACAGTAGAAGCATACACAGATATTTCTTTCCCGATATAGTTTTCTGGCGCTACCTTTTGAACACTCCACGCCTGTCTGTATTGTGTCGATTCAGCATTTTCCATAAGTTTACTCTTATCTAGATTGTATTTGTGAATCAACCCTTTAAAGGAAATAATCTTATAACCTTTTGAGTTCACGTATTGTGCTACTTCCCTTTCATCAACAGATTTGTTATTATCATCCTCAATATCCATTTTATTGCAGCCAGCATTAAAGAGTAGTAGTAAAATAAAAACCACTCCCCAAATTGGTATTTTCCCCATAAGAAAGCCCCTTCCGTTTACGATTGTGATCGCTCTGCTGAAGCAGCATTGCCGGATTCAAACTCTTCTTTTCATGCCATATCTACATCCAATAAAACTTCGGTATTTAGTGACTCACCATACTCTCGTCCTGTTAGAGAACACTATCTACAAGTGACCGCCTAAATGCCGGTGGGTTTAGAACTGTCTCAAGGAAAATAAAAAATGTCAACTAACATTAAGGCCGAGACTTATTTCACTCGTCTGATCTTATCTGTACATCCACAAATGGTACAGGCCTGTTTGATGTTGCCAACTGGAGGGAGATTAATAATGATGAGAATCAATGGATATTCTCTGATCGGGTTCCTATTACAATGGTCGATCAATTAGTTTCTGTTAAATTTGCTTTCTCATTGTTTAACGAATCAAATTGAAGGAGATCATTCGATATTCCCGTTCTCCAAAAATCCCTTTCTCCTTAAATCCACCAATTTCATATCCTTGTTCGTGTAATTCGATGCAAATATTGAGCAAGGAAAGAGAGACGGAGATTAGGTCAGTATCCGTAGTAATGTTAAGTTTTTTTTTCATCAATTCCATTTTTTGCAGAGTATCGGGATTTTTTATCGTAGCACGCTTTGGGGTAATTTTTTCAGGAACGGTTTGATCATGGTCAGCCATAAGGATTTCCCTTCCATTTTTTCTCAATCATAACACATTTTTTCGTTCGTGGTCAACATATGGATATATTATGGACTTAATATGTACATATAATGGATCTTAGGATGGTATTTGGTAACATGTAATACGATATAGACAGGGTAATAACACAATGGTAATATAAGTATATGAATTTTTTGCCTAAAGTGGCGTTACGCAAGTTTTCAAGCCCTATGCTGGCTGTTGTCTATCACAGGTAATTTCTGTTTTCCTGTGTAAAGAACAGTTAGTATAGGGTTTTTTATGTTGCAAAGAAAGCGGTGTTCAAGCGATATATGTCGTTTGCGTAGCGCTTTTTTTATATAAAACAAAGGAGGTCAGGAATATGGGTAGTATGGTGATCAATGAGAGGTTTTGGGTTGGACTTGAGTCCGACGCCCTAAAGCCGGAATCTGTAATGCCCCCCGTTGTCAAGACACAATTTCGGAAAAAATAAGTTATGTCCTCCTTCGATTGTAGTGGGGGAGCGGACGCGATCAAGCGGCCCGCGCATACACTTCATTCGGCTTGGCATAACCCAACGACTGGTGCGGACGCTGGGTATGGTAAAAGCGTAGATAGGCCGTAATGGCTTTACGAAGCGCCCGAGGGTCTTCGTACTCGTTCAAATAGATCTCCTCGTATTTGAGCGAACGAAAGAAGCGTTCCGTACGGCTGTTGTCTCGCGCTCGGCCCTTACCGTCCATAGACACTTTTACCTGGTGCTTCACCAATAAATCCAAGTAATCCGGATTCGTAAAATGACTGCCCTGATCGCTGTTTATGATCTCGGGCTGACAGCGCCCCAGCGCCCGTTTCAGGCACGTCAGGACGAAAGCCTTCTCCAATGTGCTGGAGAGCTCGTAATCGATGATTTTGCGGCTGTACCAGTCGATAATCACAAAGAGATACATAAAGCCTATGCCCATCCGCAAATACGTAATATCAATTCCCCAGACCTGGTTCGGACGATCAATGGCCAAGCCGCGCAGAAGGTAGGGCCGAATATACTGGGCATGATATCGTTTGCTTAAGTTCGGTCCCGGATAGATCACTTCAATTCCCATCAGGCGCATCAGCCGCTGGATGCGTTTGCGGTTCACGGCCCATCCCTGTTCCCAATCATAGATCCGCAGTCTGGTTTCACATGCTTGTACACCGACCTCTTTGGCAGTGCCGTCATATGTGCCAAGCGGAACCGAGTACCGGTTGCCTTCATACCAGATGGTATTGTCCTTTCGCACGGTCCTTGTTATACTCATTTTAGGAGATTTTATTTTTTCGAGGACCGGGCGAAGATGTTGCTTTTCGATGGCAAACACTTCGGCCGGTATTTTTTTCGTCGTATGGTGAACCAGGGCGTTGCCGGTCCGATCCAGCCAGGATAAACATTCCTCATTGAGCTTATCTACACTGACAAACATCCGATGGCGGGCAAAGTTTTGTTTCACATATTTCACGACATTCTCCACACGCCCCTTGCTTTCGGGATCCTGTTTCCGGCACATGTGAACGTGGAAGCCGCGCTGGCGTACATAGGATGCAAATTCATGGGTCAGGATCAAGTCGCCGTAATTTTCACTCGCAAGCAGCAAATGATCTTGGTCGTACACAATCTCCCGGGTCATCCCGCCATAATAAACAAAGGCAAGTTCGTGCGCGTCGATCACGTCCTTGGTGACGAAGGGACGGTCTTGCCAATGGACGAATTTATGCCTGGAGTGGGAAAGAACGAACGTGATGAACCATAACTTCACCGGGTTGCCTTGCAAATTTTTTATTTTCACTTCCCGAAATCCACTTGCATTTGCTCGCCCATTGGTGGGTCGGCAACCGCTTCATATTGCCTTTGTTGTACCGTTTTAGGGATGCCATGCCTGATTCGGAGTTCTCGGACGTAACTTCTGACGGTGCTCGCTCCGATTTTAAAATCGGCATGGCGCTCTTTCAGCCAGTCCAGGATTTGTGCTGCGGATAGATCCGGGTATTCCCGCAGCCACTGCAAGATTTGCTGCTCATAAGGGTCTAACTTTTTTGCACGGGTTTCAAGCTCTTCCATGAACTGTTTGAATTGATCCGGATTCATACTCAGATATTTGTAAACCGTATTTCTGGAGATATTCAGATTTCGAGCGATCTGAGATATCTTCAACCCTTTTGCTTTTAATTGATGAACAGAGAAATACATATGCCACCTTTCTAAGCGTTTCATCCTCTTCCTCACCCATCATGATGTTTCATCTAGGAATTATGATAGAAAGAGGATGTTAAATGTTCAATCTTATTCAGCAATTTTTGTTGTCTCTATTTTAGCGGTCACAGGCTGAAGGCTGATGTCATTAACAATGTCTTCTACCACACTGTGGAGGAGATTCGCCAAAACGTTCGCACCTTCATGGAGGGTACTTGAAGAAGGTAGCCAGCTCGTCCCAATTGCTGCGCCACTAACGGATGATGAGCGGATATTTAGCGCCCCATGTTTCCTCGAAACGATCCAGCTCCACAAGCGCCATCTCCTCCGTCACCGCTTTGTAGATCGGCTTCAGATCAGCTTGTTTTTGACGTCGTTTTTTTCGTAGCCGAGGTGGGTGTCCATCTCCGCTTCGAGCATTTCCTGGATCGTCTCAGCAAACAATTCCTTCAGTGCATTCTGCGCATCTTGAGCCGTTACCAGATTGTTTTCTTTAATAAACTGACGCAACTGCTCTTTACTCCATAATCCCATGTCTACTCCCAACCTTTCGATGCTCTCTTTTATTGTAGTAGGTTTAGGAGATCTGCAACATATTACGAAACAAAAAGAACTAATACTCTTGGTTAACCTTGATAATAACTGTTTTCTTTTTAGGGATTGCCCTTTGGCAAAGTTTAAGTTTTTTTAACATAAGACTTTGATTCTTATTCCACAATGGGTGCGATAATTCAATAACAAATACAGCCATTTCCTTACCGGGTATTTTCTTTGTGAAGAAGTAGATTTTTTTCGATTTGTTGTGCGTCCCGATCTATTTGCGTTGAAGCTTTTTTTAAAATTGTTTGATTTTTGTCGGGTATCCGACTGTTTTATAACAAAACATACACTATAATACCAATATGATAACTATGGATTATCGGATTCGTTATACGAGGTGACAACAACATGATCATTGAACGGAAAGAAGAACATATTTTGGCCGAACTCTTTGAAGACAACGGGGTTTTGCGGAAATTCAAAAAGAATGAATTTATTTTCAGGGAAGACGAGGAAAGTCAGGACGTTTATTTTGTTCGATCGGGTCTTGTCAAAATCTCACAGTCGGCTCAGGAAGGACAAAATATCACCTTGTTTTTGCGCAATACGGGTGAAGTTTTCGGTGCCGCCGAAGTGCTGACCGGCCAACGGCGGCAACGGTACGCACGGTGCATCTTGGAAAGCGAAGTGCTGCTGGTTCCCGCATCTCAATTTACGAGCTTGACGTTAAGCCGGCCCGATGTTCTGTATGCATTAACGGTTTCCAATGCGCGTCGACTGCTGTATACCCAACAGTTCGTGGAAACGTTGATTTCCAGGCCTGTGGCTTGGAGGCTGGCCCATTTTCTTACCCAACTGGGTGTACAGAAGCAGAACAAAATTCATGTGAGCTTGCCGCTAAGTCATGAAGAAATCTCCTACATCATCGGGTGCAGCAGACAGACGATTACGGAAACATTAAATAAGTGGAACGAAAAAGGAATCATTCAATACGAGAAAAAACGAGTGACGATTAACGATTCCAATGCGTTTATGTCCAATCTTTAGTCATATTTACCGCGATAGAAGACGTTTCATTTAATCGATAAACAGAATAAATCAATGGAGGAATCAACATGCTAATTCAACCACAGGAGAATCTGCAGCCTGAGTTTCATGAGCATTTAAAAGTTATTTTATTGGGTACGGGTTCGCCTCGAGCCTTCTACGGAAGGGCTAAGCCGGGAGTCGCCGTACTAGCGGGAAATAAAACCTTTTTAGTCGACTGCGGCGGTGGCGTTGTGGATCAATTGATTAAAGCGGGTGTCATGCCGCAACGGATTTCCGACGTTTTGTTCACCCATCATCACTATGATCACAATGGCGGTTTTTTCGATGTCTTTATTACAAGCTGGAGGACGCATATTACCCCGGAGCGTGTATTCGAAGGACGCTCAACGCCTATGCATGTATACGGACCTGAAACGACTAAAGAAATCATTGGTAAAATGAGGGAATCGTTTGAGTTCGATGTGAAGCTGCGGGTAAGTTACAATCTGTCGGATGAAGCAGGAGCACGGATTGAATATACTGAAAGAAATGAAGGCGTCGTCTATGATCAGGACGGGATTAAGATTACAGCCTTTGAAGTGGATCATCGTCCGGTCTATCCGGCGGTTGCGTACAAATTTGAATTCAACGGGAAATCGGTTGTTATTTCCGGAGATACGATCCCTGTGTCCAATATGATTAGGCAAAGCCAAGGCGTTGATCTCTTGGTGCACGAAGCTTATAACAAAGAATGGTTAGACGAATTAATTCATAAATACCCAGATTATGACAAAGCGCTCTCTAATCCGGCCAAGTATCATACCACCACATTGGAGGCAGCCGAAATTGCGAAGCAAGCAGGGGTCAAGCATCTCGTGCTTACTCATCATATTCCGGCGCCAGCGGCTAACGAGAATGCCGAGCAGGAATATATGAAGGGTATGAGAGACATTTTTAACGGAACGATCACGGTTGGACGTGACCTCATGACGTTTGATTTGGGTAACGAAGTATAGGATTCGTTGAGCGTGCTTGAAACCGCTGCATTGGATAGAAAAACGGCGTCGTCGATGCCGACTGCTTCAAATGCTTGTATGAAAACTACTATGATCGAAACTTGGCGGAATACTATCGCAGACTCCAATTGACACAGGAAATTCGAAAAGCCCCCGAAAAGTTTCCCCATTTCATAACGTGAATCAAATAAAGCATGGCGATCTTGATATTGAGATACGCCGTGCTTTTTTGTTTGTAGAACGTACATTCTGAGTTAGATATTAGCAAAGCAGCAGCGAAATGATACCTCCAAGAGACCTTCGCTGGATTCCCTGAGGTTGGTGCCCAGGTTCTTCTCGAATATCTCGATGGTCACTCCATTGACTCCGCCGCTTCCCTTATTTTCATTTATATTATGTTATATTATATTACATATAATCCAATTAAACCTCAATAATGTCATATAATATAACTCATTTTAACGTAACTTTCTTGATGGATATGCAAATTGTACAATGGAAAACGGAATATTTAACCATTTTGTATAGTGATTTCATTTATTTAATGTAATATAATATAACATAAACATATAATAGTGGAAATTACTTGGGGGTGAAATGAAACATGACGACATCATCCGATATCGAAGCACTTTATGGGATTTAGCCGCACTGTCGGACTCCATTAGGAATCAATTCAATACCGCAAAGTTTTATTGTCACCAACTTAGGATCATGCGAGGTGAGTCTGATGTCAACCACTGAATACCAAGTTGCTATAAACCGTTCGAGGATTGAAAAGAGGATTACGGAGCTGGGACAGATTGGCCGGATAGGCGATACAGGAGTATGCCGTTTGGCTCTATCCCAAGAGTACCGCCAAGGAGTGGAATTAGTCAAAGCATGGATGGAAGAGGCGGGGATGGTCTCGCGAATCGATCATTTCGGCAATGTGATCGGACGTCTGGAGGGAAAGAATCCGCATGCTCCCATACTCATGATGGGGTCGCATATTGACTCTCAGCCCTATGGCGGCAGATTTGACGGAGTGGTCGGCGTATTAGGTGCGATTGAGGCGGTCCAGACGATGAAGGAAAACGGGATTGTACCGGAAGTGCCCATTGAAGTCGCGGCTTTTTGCGATGAGGAGGGCTGCCGCTTTAATAACGGTTTTTTTGGTTCGAGAGGTATTTTGGGGCGATTGGAACCTGGAGAATTGGATAGGACAGATAAAAACGGGATCACAAGGAGGCAGGCTTTGATCGAATTTGGCGGCGATCCGGCTAAATTTGCAGAATCGGAATATGCCGCCGAGAACATCGGCGCCTATTTGGAATTGCACATTGAGCAAGGGCCCGTGTTGGAATCGCTGGATCGTCCTGTGGGGATTGTTACGGGAATTGCCGGTCTGCTGTGGTTGACGGTGGAAATGACGGGAACCGCCGGACACGCCGGATCGGTACCGATGCCGCTGAGAAAGGATGCTTTGGTAGGTGCGGCAAAAGTGATTGCTGCGCTGAACGATATTGTGAAGCCGAGCCCTGATTCTAAAGCCGTTGGGACGGTCGGGAATATACAGGTCTTTCCGGACTCGAGAAATATTATACCTGAAAAAGTCAAATTCACGATTGATTTGCGGGATATCGATCAGGGCAAGCGGGATGAGAACGAGAAGCGACTGAGAGAAAAGATCGAAGCCATTGCCCGAGAACACGGATTGACCTATTCGATCACCGAAGATAATAATAGCGAGCCAAGGTATTGTGCAGAGTGGATCAAATCGATCATAAATGAAGAAGGGGAACGAATGGGGCTGGATTGTCCCGAACTGATGAGCGGACCTGCTCACGATGCGTTGATCATGTCCTATGTCACCGATTACGCTATGATATTTGTCCGCTGTAAAGAAGGGATTAGCCATAATCCGAAAGAGTTCTCAAGCATAGAAGACATTTCATTGGGAACCGAACTCTTATATAGAACTGCTGTAAGGATAGCTACGGAAGCTTTCACAAAAAGGGGGGATTTGAGATGAAAAAATATTCGCGGTCCGTTCTGATTACAATATTCATTTGTATGTTTGCTGTTACTGCCTGTACCGATTCACCGTCGTCCTCAAGTCCATCCGATGGTGCGCAGCAAGCCAGCGGCGGGACTTTGATCATCGGAACGGAATCGGAATACGACCAACTCGATCCGCATCGGGGTCAAGGCTGGGTAACGATGCGGGTCAATCATCAAATATATGAGTCCTTAGTCGAGGAAGATTTGTCTAAAGATTCGCAAGCGGCGCCTGTTCCGGCATTAAAACCGGCCCTGGCGACCAAGTGGGAAGTATCGCCGGACGGCAAAACCTACACGTTCACCTTGCGGGAAAATGTCAAATTCCATGACGGAACACCTTTTGATGCGGCTGCGGTCGAATTTAACGTCAGGCGTCTGACGGACGAAAGCTTCCAATACTATGATAAAATCGCCGCCAGTAAAACGTTTAGAACTTGGCGCTTTTACGATTCCGTGAAAGTGATCGATCCCCAAACGATCGACATTACGTTGAAGGAACCCTTTTCCACTTTCCCCCGAATGCTGGCCCAAATTAACTCTTTCCAGATTATCAGCCCGGAAGCCGTTAAAAAGTATGGCAATGATGGATTGGGTGAACATCCAAGCGGGACAGGGCCTTTCAAATTTTCCACTCGGGTACGCGGTGAAAAAGTCGAATTGGTTCGAAATGAGGAGTATTGGGGAGAAAAAGCAAAGTTGGACAAAGTTATTTTCCGCCCGCTGCCTGATCCGGCAGCAAGGGTAACAGCTTTGCAAAATGGAGAGGTTGACGTCATCGCCGTACCGCCCCCGGATTCTCTCGAAGGGCTGAAGAAGCGAGGATTTCAGGTGGTCTCCGGTCTGCCTCCGCATGTATGGTACATTGTCTTTAACTTTACCAACCCGATCATGCAGAAGAAAGAAGTCAGACAAGCGATTAACTATGCGATTAACAGGGAAGGCATTGCCAATGAACTGTTGAAGGGAACGGCAAAACCGGCTTACACAATACAGTCCCGAGGTCATGAAGCTTTTGATCCGAATAAAAAATGGTATGAATACGATCCGGAAAAAGCAAAACAATTGTTGGCGCAGGCCGGTTTGCCGGACGGTTTTGAAACGACCTTTATGACTTCCATCGATGGATCGGGACAATTGCTGCCTCTTCCGATGGCGGAATGGATTCAAAGAGATTTGGCTAAAGTGGGAATCAAACTGAAGATCCAGACTTCGGAATGGATTCAATATGTCAACAATTTTACGAACGGCATGCCTCCAGAGGTGGGGATGAATCAATTTTCGTCAGGCCGGACAGCGCCTTACTTCCTGGCCATGGTGGCGCACTCTGCGTTTAAAGCGCCCGGAGGTTTCAACTCCGGACAATATGTAAATAAAGAAGCCGATCAATTGATGGATATGGCCACACACGCCATCAATCCGGATGAAGCGATCAAATATTGGAAGCAGGCGGAGGAGATGATTATGGAGGATGCGGCTTTTGCCCCGATTGTAAATGATACCGCGCCTTATGTCGTTTCCCCGAATGTTAAAGGATTTATTTCCCCATCGGAAGAATGGTATGATCTAGTGCAAGTATCCATCCATAATTAAGTGATTAAGGGGACTCCGGGCTTGGAGCCCCCTTCCACGTAGAAAGGCGGAGAGAGGATGCTGCGTTATTTGGTTTTGCGAACCTTCATGACGATACCGATCCTTTTTGGAGTATCCATCGTTGTTTTTATTCTGATTCAACTGATTCCAGGCGATCCCGTAAGAACGATGCTGGGGACGGAAGCCACGCAGGAAGCTGTAGAGCAGCTCCGAAAAGACATGGGATTCGATCAGCCGCTTTATGTGCAGTATGTTCATTGGCTTCTTAAAGTGCTGCAAGGCGATTTCGGCAAGTCCATCGCTCTGCACGTACCGGTCGCCGACTTGTTACTGCCGAAGCTGGGCAACACGATCATACTAACCATCGGAAGTATGCTGGTGTGTACTTTGATCGGCGGCATGACAGGGATCATTGCCGGGCTGAAGAAGGATTCCTGGTTTGACCGTATCAGTTCGGGATGGGCATTAATCGGAGCAAGCATGCCCGTTTTTTGGCTGGCGCTGATGTTGATGTGGTTTTTCTCGATTTATTTAGGTATTTTGCCGGTAAGCGGAATGTACAATTTGCGCAACCCGGGCGGGATTCCGGATCTTCTGCTTCATCTGATCCTTCCGTCCGTGGCTACGGCCACCGTTTCTACGGCCGTCATTGCCCGGATCACGCGAAGTGTAATCATCGAGATTCAGCAAAAAGAATACGTGCGCTTTTTTCAATCCTTCGGATTATCCTCCTTTACCAATACGACACGGCATGTATTGCGCAACGCCTTCTCGCCCATTTTGAATATTACCGGGCTGCAGATCGGTTATATCATGGGAGGAGCATTATTCAGCGAAGTGGTATTTGCCTGGCCGGGTCTTGGCCAGCGGATCTATATCGCCATCACCGCCAAAGATTATCCCGTGATTCAGGCAGGCATTCTGATGATTGCAGTCGCCTTTGTGCTCGTTAATTTAATGATCGACATCATCAACATGGCGATAAATCCGAAGCTGCGGGATTCGATTTAACAACTATTCGCTTATCCAAGAAAGGAGCGATTTTATGCAAGCAATCCGTAAGGAGCGTCGATCGACATGGCACTTGGTTCTTGCCCTGTTTTACCGGAATAAAGTGGCCATGACGGCCGCTGCGGTGATTTTGCTCATTACCGTTGCTTCCTTGCTGGCTCCCTGGATTGCTCCCTATCCCCCCAATGATGGAGATGGTAGCCTTCGGTTAGCTCCGCCGGGTACTCCGGGACACCTCTTGGGGCTGGATGATCAAGGGAGAGATATCCTGAGCAGGCTGCTTTGGGGTGGCCGGTTGTCCTTGATTTCGGCTGTCGTTCCCGTCGTTATTTCGGCTGTGATCAGTTTGCTGTTGGGGATAGTAGCGGGATATTATCGCGGTTTTATCGGAGAAACCATTATGCGGGTGCTGGATATCTTTTTTGCCTTTCCGGCTGTGCTTTTGTCTATTGCCATCACTGCGATTCTGGGGACGGGGTTGTTTAATGTCATGCTGGCCATGGTGATTGTGCGAATTCCTTATATGACGCGAGTGGTATATACCGATACGGTCATCGAGTGCCAAAAAGAGTATATCGAATCTGCGATAGCTCTGGGTGCCGGCGGTATGCACGTTCTTTTCCGCCAATTGCTGCCCAATGTCCTGACTTCTCTTGTTGTGTATGCCACAACGTTAACAGGGGTGACGATCATTACTATCGCAGGTCTGAGTTTTTTTGGTTTGGGCGTACAGCCCCCTGATGCGGACTGGGGTCGAATGACCAGTGACGGAAGGACGGTTCTTATGCAGGGTGCGCCCCATGTCACGTTATTTCCGGGATTGATGATTCTGATTGTATCTTTGGCATTCAGCCTGCTTGGAGATGGTCTTCGTGATGCCCTGGATCCTCAGCGCATTACGGCTGCGAGCGGCAAGAAACGGCGCATGGTGTCGACCGTGGAATAAATACGAGAGGAGGGTGCTGCATGGCCATTTCAAACATCTTGGAAGATCGGAAAAAGAACCGGCTTTTGGACGTTCAAAATTTATCTGCATATCTGACGACTGCGGACGGCACGGTGAAGGCGGTGGATCGCGTTTCATTTACGATCGACCAGGGAGAAATTATGGCTGTTGTCGGCGAATCCGGTTCGGGAAAGACGATGATGATTTCTTCCATAATGAATATGATCCCTTCTCACTTGCTGCAAAAATTGGAAGGCAGTGTCATGTTCCAGGGGGAAAAACTGTTTACGTTATCCGAAAAAAAAATGAGAGAGATCCGAGGAAATGGTATGGCCATGGTTTTTCAAAACGCAATGACGGCCTTGGACCCTTCCTATACCATCGGATCGCAGTTGATGGAATTGCTTCGCGAGAAAAAAGGGCTGTCATCGCAAGCGGCGAAAAAGCGAAGCCTCGAATTATTGTTTCAGGTGGGAATGCCTGCTCCCGAAAAAATGTTTTCCTCGTATGCCCACCGTTTAAGCGGAGGATTGCGCCAAAGAGCGGTCATTGCCATGGCGCTGTCCTGCGAACCATCCCTTATCATTGCCGATGAACCGACAACAGCGCTTGATCCCACCGTGCAGCTGCAAATTATTGAACTGTTTGAAAAGATCAATAAGGAGACGGGGACTGCGATTTTATTGATCACGCATGATTTTGGCGTGGTGGCCAGATTGGCCCAAAAAGTGGCTGTCATGTATGCGGGACAGATTGTGGAGCAAGGTTCGCTTGAGGAATTGTTACAGTCTCCTGCCCATCCGTATACAAGAAGCTTGTTGGCTTGTATTCCCAGTACCCAGTGGATTTTTTCAGGTAAAGAAAAACAAAAGCTGGTTCAAATTGAGGGGGCGCCTCCTTCCTTGGCGCATTTGCCGCCAGGGTGCCATTTTGCCGATCGATGTCCGGAAGTCGAAGCCATTTGCCGGAAAGAGAAGCCCGAAATGGTGAAGATCAATCATACTGCAGAAGTGCGATGCTGGAAAAGGGGGTAACGTCATGCAGAATGTTCAGCAGTTGAGATATTTGCCCGTTCATGAAAAACCGCTTATCGAGGTGCAGGAGCTTTCCAAAACCTATTTCCAAGGAATGCTGAAGAAAAAAGCAACAAAGGCAGTGGATGGCGTCAGTTTCTCGATTCGCCGGGGAACTTCGTTCGGATTGATCGGAGAATCCGGGTCAGGCAAAAGTACAGTAGGACGAATGCTTCTGCGGCTTATCAAGCCTACCTCAGGCAAAATAGTTTATGACGGAATAGATTTAGTCGGCCTGTCCGGCAAAGAACTGACTCGTTTCCGGCAGAAAATACAAATCGTCTTTCAGGATTCGGCTTCGGCCTTTAATCCCCGGCAGATGATCGGCGAACAGTTGGCGATCCCCTTATGGCGTTTTAAAAAGGTGACAAGCCAACAACAATTGAACAGCCGAATCGGGGAATTGCTGGAATTGGTAGGTTTAAGCGCCAGTTATGCAAACCGGTTTCCCCATGAATTATCGGGTGGACAAAGACAACGGGCAGGAATCGCCAGAGCGTTGTCGGTAGAACCGGAATTTCTGGTGCTTGACGAACCGGTATCCGCCCTCGATGTTTCTGTAAAATCACAAATCATCAACTTGCTTAAGCATTTGCAGGAGCAGTTGGGACTAACTTACTTATTTATTACCCACAACCTGGATATCGTCTCTTATCTTTGCGATGACGTGGCTGTGCTTTATCAAGGAAGGATTGTGGAGATGGGGGATACGAAAACGTTATTTCGGAACCCCTGCCATCCGTTTACGAGAGAGCTCTTGGGATCGATTCTTACCTTGCAAGGGCCATTGGCCGATTACTACGGGTTCCCCAAAAAATCGGACGGAAGCGATCTGCTGGAAAGTGCGCTTGGCTGGTCGGGCGCATGTCCCTATATGGCCAAATGCCCGTACCATACAACGACATGCCGGACGGGAGTTCCGGAATTGACGATGGCTGGCGACAACCATTACGTTCGCTGCTTTCAGATGGACCAGATTGGAAGCGAAAAGGAAGAAGAGAGGCCATTGTTGATGAATACAAACGGATGAAAACTTCATCCGTTTCTCAGCGTACACAAAAAGGAGCGGACTCGAACGTGAACTGCACCCCAATTGTTAGACACACATCTAACAATTGGAGGTGCTTTTCTTTTGGCTAAATTTACAGCAGCAGAAAAAATAAAAGCGGTCAA
>NZ_FNDY01000068.1 GCF_900099895.1 Paenibacillus naphthalenovorans | reverse complement strand
CAAGTGGTTTTTCGTCCTAATTTCGAGAAATTAGTGACATTTGTGCAGCAAAAACCACCGTTTACCAGTTAATGACACGAACTGCATAGATCATATGTCGTTATTAAAAGATACCATCTTTTGGGTTATGTTCGTATTTGTCCCCCTATTTGCGAAAACAATTGAGCAAGCAAATGATGGTCGCTTCTTTAAAAAACTGATAAAAGATAATCTCAGGATTATTGTGATCATAGAATTCATTCTAAATTTTTGGACGTTTAGTTTGGCAATTGAAATGCTGATAGTCCCAATTACAGTATTCCTCGGTGGGGTTTACGCTGTTGCATTGAGAGAAGAAAAGACATTGGTTGTCAAAAAATTATTAGATGGATTATTTGTTATCTTTGGAATTGTGGTAATATCATTTACTTTATACAACTTTATTATACGTCCAGAAGAGATTATTAATATAGAATCATTGAAAGAATTTTTACTCCCTTTTATTTTGTTGATATTAAATCTCCCTATACTATACGGATTAGCTTTATACAATATCTACGAGCAAGTGTATATTAGGATGAAAGGTGAGTCGAAAGAACAACAAAAAATGAAACGACTGATCTTTCGATTTACAGGAGTCAATTTAAAGAAAATAACTACTTTAAGAAACTATTTAGTCCGCACGGTAAATCAAAGTAGAACTACCGATGAATTAAAACAGCAATTACGAGAATTTGAGAAATATTTAGATACACGTATAGGAGATCATTTTATGAAAAGATCATGGTTTTACATTTTATCTTGTTTTGTACTGATAATTATTTGCTTGTTGGGTATTATTGTGAGTATTTCTAATGTAGGTTTTAAAGACTTATTGACATTTAACTTTGTAGTCGATATTGAGAAAATAAAGGAAATCGTTACTTATGTATCATCAACAGGACTGGCTATTTCTATTTGTTTTCTGATTTACTTCATTGGTTTTGGAAAAAGGAAATTTGAAGATTTTTCACAAATCAAAAAGTTCGCTTTACACGATCTGTTGTTTCTAGTTAAGCATCAAAATAGGATGTTACAGGAATTCCCTCCAATTGATGATCCTCAAAAACTATTCTTTCGTTATATAACAAATATATACGAGATTAAAAAAGAGTGCGACAAGGCTATTGTCTACTACGAAAATCTATTGACCAATTGGGAATTAGAAGCAATTAAACGATTGCAGACATGCACAGGTATTATAATATCGACAATTGGCATTGAGGATATTAACAGATTCAGCGCAGAAGAGTTCGCGATTTTTTATAATAACAAGAAAGCATCTGCTATACAAAATGAAAAGATAAATATTTTCACTTCTGATATTGAAAGGGACATTAAGAAGTACTCAGAGCAGATCGGACTTGTCATGGAAATATTTAAAGTCGGTCTATAAGAAGTGAGTAGTTTAATATCACTGACCCACATTGATGTTTAGGTAAACACCGTTACACTAATATATCTGTGACCAGCACTCTACGCATGTGGAGTGTACAGTGAGACTTGAAAGAAAAGATACAGTTCAATAAATTGTACCTTAATTCGAGGGGAGAGGACTGGAAAGGTTGTAGTTAATCTTAATCTTTCCATCCTCAAATACTTCGATTGTTTGGATAAGCCTTTGGAGGAATTGCTTCAAGACCTGTTCATCGCTAATGTCGAGGTCAATGAAGCGTTCAACTTCCTTCCTAAAGGCTTCTTTGCGTTCTGCGAGGTTCTTTCCTTCTTCTAATGCTACAATGAGTTCAGTCTTCTTACTAAGTAATTCTTGCTGTTGGATGGCGTTACGTTCGTTTTGGTGCTTGAATTGGTCGGTTGTGATTGCCCCCTCAACATGCAAGGACAGCAATTTATCGAAACGATTATCAAGTTCTGCTAATTGCTTTTCAACACGTTTCAGTTCCTTTTGAGCGTGAGACTGAACAGCCATTGCTTTTTCCTCAGCAATACCGTAAAGACTATCAATTGTAACCGGCAAAATAAAATCAACAGAAAACGACAAATAAGAATGAACACTCTTTACCCCCCATACTCGACCTCGTATCATTTTGGTAGATAAAACATCAATGGTGAGGAAGAGTATGAGACGTTTAGAGAGGTGGCATATGTACTTCTCCATTCAACGGATGAAGCAAGAAGGATTAAAGATTACCCAAATTGCCAGAAGATTGGAGCTATCCAGAAATACGGTGTACAAGTTTATCGAGATGAATCCCGATCAGTTCAGTGAGTATCTGGAACAGCTAGAGAGCAGGAAAAAGAAGCTGGATGGTTATGAAAAAACCATTGTAGAGTGGTTGCGGGAGTACCCCGATCTCTCTGCTGCACAAGTACAAGATTGGCTTAAAGAACGGTATCAGGTGGGAAATATCTCTGAAGGTACGGTAAGGAATTATGTGCGAGAGCTTCGGAGTAAGCATGGCATTCCGAAAACGATGCAGATCAGGCAGTACGAAGCGGTAGAAGATCCTCCTATGGGCCACCAAACTCAGGTAGACTTTGGAGAGACGAAGCTTCGCAACCCGCAAGGAAATCTGGTTCGACTTTGGTTCATCGCCTTTGTGTTGTCTCATTCGAGATATAAATATGTTCAGTGGCAGGACCGCCCGTTCACCACGAAGGACGTCATTCAGATGCACGAAGATGCGTTTTCCTTCTTCGGTGGATTTCCGAAGGAACTTGTCTATGATCAGGACCATTTGCTTTTGACCAGTGAAAATCATGGAGATCTCCTGCTCACTCATGAATTTGCGGGGTATGTGAAGGAGCGAGGTTTCCAAATCCGGATGTGCCGGAAGCAAGATCCTGAAAGTAAGGGCCGGATTGAAAATGTCGTGAAGTATGTAAAAAGAAATTTCGCACGTCATCGCCTGTTCAGCCACGTAGATAAATTGAACGAAGACTGTGTTGCCTGGCTTCATCGCACAGGAAATGCCTCGATGCATTATACAACGAAAAAAATACCGGCCGAAGTGTTTGCTCTTGAAAGGGAGCACCTCCGCCCGGTCCACACAAAAATAAACCCGTTACCATCAAGTATAACAAGGACCGTTCGGAAGGACAACACCATTTGGTATGAAGGAAACCGCTACTCCGTCCCTTTGGGAACCTATGACGGTACAGATAAACGAGTGGGCATTCAGGTAACCGAAGCTAGCCAATTGAAAATTTACGACGTGGAGACTGGCCAGGTTCTGGCGGAACATCCGCTTGGGTCCGGCAGTGGAAAACTGATTCAAAACACGAACCACAAACGGGATCGAACCAAGGGAATAGCCGCTTACATCCAGACGGTAGCCGAAGCATTCCCTGTTCCAGAGACGGCCGTGCCCTTTCTCCATGAGATCTACAAACGAAAGCCAAGGTATATCCGTGACCAACTGCAGCTCATTGGGCGGGCATTGGAAGGGGCGGATTCCAAAGCGATGGAGAAGGCACTTCATTACTGCGTGAAGCATCGGTTATACCGGGCGACGGATTTTGCAGATGCCGTAGAACACTACAAGCGGCCACAGCAGCAGACATCCGTTTCCCAGCCCCCTGTCAAACCGCTTATGGACACCGATACGAAGAAGCGGCAAAAGCCTCAAGTTCGGGATTTTTCCGCCTACAAGGCAATTCTTTCAGGAGGACAGCGATGAGTGAAGCAACGTTTGAGCTTAGACAGGCCTTACGCAATCTAAACTTAACCGAGGCCGCGCAAGTCATTGAACAGACCCTGATGGACGCAGAATCCAAGGAGTGGACATGTCGTCAGTTTCTCGGGCAGCTTCTACGGCACGAACTGAACCGCCGCGAGGAGAAACAACTTGCCAAGCGATACCGATGGGCACTTTTGCCGGAGATCAAAACGTTGGAGGAGTTCCGACTCGAAGAACAGCAGTCGCTTAGCAAACGGCAACTCAGCCAACTGCGAGAATTACTCTGGTTGGAACAAAACTACAACCTCATCTTCCTTGGTCCACCAGGCGTCGGGAATTATCGAAAGAATTTGGTTATGGAAAGAATTGAGCGTACATCCCGTTATTTCAATGAATGTACATTGATTTCTTTCCATAACACCTCAGAATA
>NZ_FNDY01000081.1 GCF_900099895.1 Paenibacillus naphthalenovorans | reverse complement strand
GGGCTTGCTGAAAAATCAAAAAATCCTTATCTCACAAGGGTTTAGAGGCACTTTTGTCGAATTCATCTGCAAAGAAAACACGGAAAATCGGTAAAAAACCTTGCAGATGGAGTGAGCGAAAGTGTTCGTGCTGAATCGAGATATGGCAGACTTGTTGGAAAACTTCTATTTGCCCTTTGGCGGAAAATTAAATCCAACCAATCGGTGGGTGCAGCTTGCGGCGATCATCCCTTGGGACAAAGTAGAAGAGAAATATGTGAGCTCGTTCAAGTCCCCAGCCATCGGCCAAAAGGCGTACTCGGCACGTATCGCCCTCGGCTCGCTCATCATCAAGGAGCGCCTTGGTTTAAGTGACCACGAGACCACCTTACAAATCCAGGAAAATCCATATTTGCAGTTCTTCTTGGGCTACACTGCGTATGTCGATGAAGTGCCGTTTCATCACTCCCTGCTCACGCATTTTCGGGAACGGCTCGGCTTGGAAATCCTAGCTGAAGTCAACGACTGGATCGCCCAAGCCGCGCTGCAAGCAGAGCGAGAGGTCGAGGCGAAACCGAAATCGTCCAAGCGAGATCGCGATGACGACGACAACGACGCGGGCGGCTCGCAGCTCACCATGGAGGTAGGGGACGCTTTCTCTATTCCCGAGGAGCCCCCTGTTGTGGCGAAGAAACCCCGCAACATGGCGAAAAAGCTACACGTCCTGCCATATACAGCCGCACCGACAGCGGAAGTCATGAACAAGGGCACCCTCATGCTGGATGCGACATGCGCGCCTGCGGACATCAAGTATCCGACTGACTTGGGGCTGCTGAATCACGCCCGTGAAATCCTGGAAGACATCATCGACGTACTGCACCGTCCCCATGTCGGAGCGATGGAGAAGCCGCGCACGTACCGCGAGAAAGCCAGAAAATCGTACCTGAGTGTTTCCAAGCAACGCAAGGCATCGGGCAAGGTGATCCGCAAAGCGATCAAAAAGCAACTTGGCTACGTGGGACGGAATCTGCGGATTATTGAAGCCCTCGTGAAGTATACGCCTCTCACGGAACTGAGCAAAAGACACTATCGCCAGCTTCTGATCATCTCGGAGCTCTACCGTCAGCAGCGCGAAATGATGGAGAAGAAGACACATATCGTCGCCGATCGCATCGTGAGTATCGAACAGCCGCATGTACGTCCGATGGTTCGAGGCAAAGCTGGAGCGAACGTGGAGTTCGGCGCCAAAATCGCCGCCAGTCTGGTGGACGGTTACGCTTGGATCGAAACGGCACAATGGGACAGCTTCAACGAGGCAACCACGCTGCAAGCATCGGTGGAAGCGTACAAACAGCGATTCGGGTATTATCCCGCCGTCATTCTAGCCGATAAAATCTACCGCAATCGAGACAACCTGAACTATTGCAAAACGCTAGGGATTCGCCTTAGTGGCCCGAAGCTCGGCAGACCCTCGAAAGAGCAAAGTGAAGTCGCCGATCGTCGGCAAGAGCGCCAGGACGCTGTACAGCGTAATGCGATCGAAGGAAAATTTGGAGAAGGCAAGCGCAAATTGGGCCTAGGTCGCATTCGGGCGCGTGGCGCCGAAACCAGTTTGACCGTCATCGCCCTTCAGTTTCTGGTCATGAATCTGGAGCGGCGACTGCGTGTTCTCTTTTTGCATTTTTTCAGACTGCTTGGGTTTAGAGACTTACGTTGGGTGTAAATGGAACGAATCTTGTTCAGCAAGCCCTAA
>NZ_FNDY01000030.1 GCF_900099895.1 Paenibacillus naphthalenovorans | reverse complement strand
ATTCATAATTGTTATGGAAAGATTTCCGGAAATGCCTAACGATGATTCTAAGGCGCTACTGAAAATCTTTCCATAACCAAATTCTTTCGATAATTTCCGTTATGGCAATTTTTCCATAAAGGGAAGACACATCTTGCGATTGGCCTTGCCGTGGAGGCCCTAAAGAAGGGTTATAAGGTTAGCTTTGTGACCATGGACGCACTGGTTCAACTGCTAAAAACGGAGGCCATTTCAAGGGCCTCCCAATACAAAATGAAGCGGATTTACCGATCTGACCTTGTGATCATGGATGATCTTATGTTTATGGCAATGGATCGGATCGAAGCAAACTTATTCTTTCAATTCGTCAACAAGCTCTACGGCCAAACCTCCATCATCCTTACGTCGAACAAGGGGCCCGAGGAATGGGCAGAGCTGCTTGGTGATCCAGCAATTACAACGGCAATCCTAGACCGCATCCTACACAAGAGTGAAATTATTCAACTGCAAGGTGACAGTTATCGTCTTAAACATCGGCAAACGATTTTCAGCTAAAAGTGTTCAATCTTATTTATCGAAAAATGTTCAAATGGACTTGACGGTTACAGGCTTCCTTCTTCTGATTACGAAGTAATCAATGCTCCTACTTTTTCTTTTACTAAAATGGATAAGCATAAAAAAGATTACGCTTATAGTGAAGTTTGGCTTCCCGTGCGAAAGAAATAAACAATAGTAAGCATTCTATTGAGGATTAATGCAGAGCAACGCAGATTCAGCGTTGCTCTTTTAAAATTATTATTGTAGTCTACAATTACAGAAGGTGAAACTCATTATTAGTACAATCAATTCAAGAATCTGGCCCTTTTCTTAAGAAAATGGCGCTAATCCCTAGTTCCAGAATTGCGCCCTTAAATGGAATAAGACCTAAATCCATTCATTCCCATGTTCAGTAATGAATTTAATATCATTTTGATAATGTTCAATATGTCCTTCATCTATCATCTTTTGAAAAGCAAGATCACCTTCATTCGCTTTTCTTTTAATTGTTTTACATAAACCTTCTAATCGTAGCAATACCATTTCTAAATAATCTTCTTGTAGTTCCTTACCATAAGATTCAAAAAACAATTTAACTCTTCGTTTTATACGATTTAAGAAAAGAAAAAGCCCAGCATGGACCCAGGCAAAACCCTAACCATGCTCGGCTTCTTGGACATTTTTTATTGTCTCTGGACAGTTTTTATTGCCCCAGGACGGGATTTATTAGCTGTCTACATGTTGCTTCATAATAAAGTTGTTTAAAAAACGCAGCTTATATCAAGATATTTCGACCCCAGCAAGCTGAATACAGCAAAATAAAGTTGTTTAATTTGGATTCTAATTAAACCTTAACTATAATTTTATTTATAATAAAGATGTTTAATAATTTGCGAATTCATTAAGTGTAAAAAGCCGCGGGGCTTATTTCTTTACTTTCAGTATCTAATTAAACCCGATTACCATCACAAAACGAAAACATCAATTTGTTTGTCATGAAGTAAAGGTTTTTCAACTTGCGTCGCAGTATTTAAGAATGCGACTGTTATCTTATTTTGGATCTCATGACTTAATAACCTCCATTTAATCGGGGAAATAGCAATATTTTCGATATATGATATCAACAAATTGGAGATAATCACCTTTTTCTCGGGAACACTTTTATTCAAAATTTGATTTCCAATAAATTGAAATCGTCTTCGATTTCTTTTCAAATAACTTAATAAAACATAGGTTTTGTTGTTTTGTGGAAATACAGTTACAAATAAAGGAGCAAGGGCTGTCTCAAAGTCACTTAAATCATTTACTGTTGCACCCTCAAGATCTTTCTCGATAATTACAGTAGCCGATGTCGCAATATGATACTCTTCAGGGAACTCAATTACTTCAGTTATAACCTCCTCAAAATTCCCAGTATCAAGGAACCCATTCATTCTGCTTCTAGCAATCTCTAATCGATTTTCCGCATCTTCCGAACCTTCCAAAGCAGCAGAAAACATCATCCTCATAAATGCCAGGTGTTCTGGGCTAGGAGGACCTTGATGTTCAAATATTTTATTTAATTCTGAGTACTCTTCTCTACTAATCAACTCAAGCATCTTCTTGTACATTTCAACAGTACTCTTCTTGGCATGATATTCATGTGCTAATGCTCGATAGGCAAATAAAAATTCTTGTTGCTTGTTGCCAATTTGGTAGTCAAGATTTTCTATCGGATTAAATATGGTCGTATCATGATGACCACAGAAGCCAGTGAATGTTGTGGCTCGCTTCCTCCCTTCTTTCTTCATTATAGATTTTAAGCCAAGAGATTCATCGATGTCGTTTCCAAACATTAAAACTTCCCCGTTTTCGGAAATTTTATTTAGTATCTTGTTATTTTGTATTGAGTGAGCCTTAATAATTCTTTCGCTACAATTTTCATCAGCATGGAAACAACCTTCCCAATAAGACATATTCCTTAACTTCCGGAAACCTTCAAAAAAGGAACGTTTCATAATCTCAAAGTCCATATTAATCCCCTCTTCCGAGTCATGTAGGCTTCGAAATATCAGACTTTATCTATATCATGATTTTATTTATGCTTGAAATACCCCTAAATACTATCAGAATAATTTAATTTCCAACCTTGATTAACACTTGATGTGGCATTTTCTTCAGACAAATATAAATTAATGATCATATTTAATGACAGTTTTGAGGTTTCAATAAATTCTTGGATAGTTATTGGTTTACCATCCGATGGAACCAGTTCATCTTCTAATTCTGCGTCTAACAATTCTTTATATATAATTACTTTTTCTAGTGAAAGTATATATAGCTCACAAAGATGTACAATATCCACAAATCTTTCCCTGCTTTTCAAACCGGACCTTCTTTTTACCCCTATTAAACATTTTTCTTCATCTGTGATCAAATACTCACTAATCTCTGAAACATTCATATGAGCTTCATCTGAATACCTCTTATAATTCTTACTTAACCCCTTTTTAAAATCATTTAAACACTTTATAGACAGAGTTACACTGCTATTTTTTATATATTCTTGGTCTTTATCGAATATAGAATATGCCCAAGCTAATTGTTCAAATATTAGTCTAATTAATGGCGAAAATTCAATATAATAACCATTCCTTAGTAATATTAAACAGCTTTCGAAAGTAGATTGTAATCTCATCATCGCAATGCAATAATGTAAAATTCCAGTTTCATTATTAATTTTCTTCAATAACACTTTTATTATTTTTTGTAGGTTCTCAATTATTCCAATGATCATATCTTGAGCGATATAGTAATTGATTTCATCCTCATCACTATTTTCTATTGGTAAGTTGTCTAGAATTTCATTAATATTTTCATAATTATATTCACACCTTATATAAGAAATTAAAGAAGCTTTAATGTGCCGCTTAAATCTCTCTGAGGAGTTTGATGGAAGAGCGTACGAAATCCCCTCGAAATTATATGGAATTAATCTATACAGGTCGTTATTCATAATATCCCCCTTAACCACTTGGTTACTAAAAATAAACTTTTAACAAATTTAGGAATATTGGTATGTAAGAAGACCCCGCATATTCAATATCGGGGTCTATGAATTACGATATAAATTTTGCTAACTTTTTTGAATCAGGGAAATGCTGCTTCAGTACCTCAAGATCATCATCGCTTGGATCAGCCAACTCCTTCAGCTTACCGAGAATCGAAGATCCACCATTTTTTTGTATCCAAAGGGCAAAACTATTCTTCAACTCAATTGAATCGACCATAATGAAACACTCAAGCAATACAATACTTAGCAGATTTTTTTCTTTAACTGATGGGAATAATTCATTAATTATCGAGTCGGACTTTAGAATATCACGTATTCCCTCAATATCTTGATAACTAGCAACAATGTCTTTTAAGTGCTTCAAGAAAAAATCGGCCCCAAGCAATCTATAAGATTTTTTGATTTGAGCCCACGCACGTTTCCTCTGGTCAGTATTTAAGCTATTATCGGTTACTAATTTGTATAAAAATTGTGCGGGATCGGACAATACCGAAATCCAAAGAGTTAATGTTACATCCGCTTCTGATTTCCAATTAACTGGTTGCTTAGCTAGGATTCTATTTGACATTTCATAAATGTAATCATTTTTTGCGTGGGATGCGGCATGTTTCCATACTCTTAATAACGCCTCTTTATCATCCTCCACTACACTATCCGCTAAGTTACATAAAACCGTAGGAGTAGGAAGTTGGGTAAAATCAAGAAACGTTTCCACTGCATCTTCACGATGACTGTTCCATACTTTGCTCGCCGCATCCATGAGTAAATTGGTTGAATCTTCCCCAACTATGCCCCGCTTAATCATGTTTCTCATAGACCGTAAGCATCCATAGCTTTTATCGGTACTTGAATAATTATCCAAAAAAGCTTTAGCTTCATTAAATATTTGCTGCGGGTTGTAATTTGTATACTCAGGTTCCTGTTTTGGCCAGTATTGTGCAAACTTTAAGTGAAGCCATCCGTACAAACTTGTCTGCCCTTTTGTATTTGCAAACAAAGTGTATATCATTTGACCAACAATATTCTTTGGTACCTGCTGTATTTTTGTTATGACTGCGGGAAGTATTCTATACAGATAATTATTTGGATTGTTATAATTTTGTGTCATTCTTGAATAAACTTGTTGTAAATGTTGATTTATTAGATCTGAATTGACATCTTCTTTATTTAGTGAGTCCATAAATAATTTATACTGATTAGCTTCTTCTTTCGTAACTTCATTTGTACCACGACTATGAACTTGAGCAATATGCGTATTTAAAGTATTCTTTACATCACTTGATAATTTACTGTAATTTTGTCCAAGCCATTTAACACATTCATTTGTTAGTTCTGTAAGAATAGAATCTGACCAAACTTTCAATATTTCTTGTGCTTTAGTTTGATTTACTTTAAACAAGATATCCAATAATAAAACTGCATATTTTCCAGTTACCTCTTCGACAGACCACTTGTTGCATAACGAAATAAGGTTTTGGAAATTCAGTTCACTAATTTGCTTTTTCATTTCTTCTAACACCTTAAGTAAAGCAATTCCTGCCTCTTCCCAGCCCTCTAATTGCCAATCCTTATCATCCATATCTTTGTTAAGTCGTTCTGAAAATTTTTCCAAAAAAAGTCCAAGGGATTGTTTGTCTATTATTGAGAAACTGTTAACGATGATTTCCCAACTTATTTTTACAAATGCTTCAACCTTAACTGAGACAAAATCAGCTAGCAGTCTCCACAACTCAGACCGACTTTCTTCACCTGAATCACGTAGTCTTTGAAACAACTTATTAAATCTTACCAAGACTTTTTCGATATCAATATCATCGAGTTTATTTACTTTTATTCTTGCCAATAGTAATTCTATGTATCGGACACCTAGGTCGAATAATAAGTGTTCTTCGTGTTCATCCATCCAGGTTTCTAGTATATTGATGGGAAACTCATAATTTTCTTTCCCAATTGTAATGCTCCTAACTTCTAACCATTCCAAAAACAACTTATCATCGGATGAATATAGTCCATCTATTTTTCTTACACCTAAAATCAATAGACATGCATCTTTTACAATCTCCACTGCTTCATTTATTGAGGGTCTTTCACCACTTTCAAGTCGCCAGGAGATATCTGATTCAATTCTTAGCAGGTCCTGTATTAATTTTCCTGCTAGAGCTTTGCGTTCAGGAGGGAGTGCTTCACTTAAAACCTCTCCTATTTTCGAAACGCCAATTCTCCAACGTAATCCCGGGGACTCAACTAATCGTCTAGCTAATGAAATTGATACAGCTTTTCTATTTAAGTTGGGAAACCGAGGCAGTAATTTGGCTATAACTAAGGCTCCGTTATCTTTACGGTCTTCAACATCACTGTTTACTTCATCTAACAATTCTTGTAGCATTACCGCATCATCAGTGGATAAGAGGGCAGTATCTTTATCTCTACCCAGATCAGCAACTACTCCCTGATAATCACCAGAAACAAAACCATCAAAAATCGCTTGAGCCTTATCCCCAAGTTTTCTAGTCCTTGGATCCTGAGTAAGTAGAAGAAGTGGTTGTAAAGATGAAGGCCAATGTAATCCCTGAAGGCTGGCCAAAAATTGACGAAGCATTCTATACTCGTTCTTTATTGTTTTTTGTTCAACATTATAATACTTTTTCAAAACGATTTGTGCAGCTTCTGGCTGATCATCAATTGGCAGTTGTCGTATCACAACGTTCATAAACCTACCAATAAGTTCAGAATCATTTTGTAGATCACTATAAAAATCAGGAAAATCTACTTTCAGGGCTGATAAAACTCCTAAAGAAATAGGATGATCAGTAACCGCTCCTTCTTGAAGCCCTCCAGGTCGGTCTGTTCCAGCTCCCTCTTTTTCCCGCTGCTTAGCAATCCACCAAGAATGAGCGAAAGCATTTATTATTTGCAAACAATTTCTCGGACTTTGTACACCTACATGAATCATCCTATTTATCAAACTCTCAAAATGCACATTTTTTTGTTCCAAGTCAGCTATTAATTCCGGTAATTCCTCAGTCATTTTTTTCATAGCGTAGTTTCGCATATCACGTTTCGGAAACTGGGGTATTTCTAATCGGAATTGAAATATTCTATCAAGAAAGCGTCGGGCATCCATTCTGTTGAAAATTGTCCCAGGAAGGTCGGAACTTTTATCACGTTTGCGTCCTGCTAGTGCTTCAGCTACTCGTTCCTCGTCGCAAGAAATAACAAATATTATACCTATATCTTGTGGAATTGGAATATCCATAAAAGAACGTATTGCGTCAAGTCCATTGATCATTTCGTCTGATGATAGTCTATCTAAATCATCGACGAATACCACTATACGTTCGCATGTTTTTCCAAACTTAATGCTTGTTTTCCCAGACTTAAAATTGTTAAGTTGCGCTAATAATAGATCTTCATATTGTTCAGCAGTTGAGCTAGGTGCTTCTATCTTTGTGACATTTGAGTATCTACGAACAATAAAATTCTTTGGGTCAAACAGATATTTAATAATGCCTACATTTCCAGAAGCAAGAATACCAATTAAGGCCAGTACTGCCCACTCATTTGAAAAATCAAAATATCGCGAGATTATAAATAGCGGTGTGGCAAAAAAAATTATTATTACTAATAATATTTGAACAATCCCCCAACCCCATATATCAAAAATCTCGTGCAATGTGTTTCTCCATGTTTTTTTCTCCGCTTGAACACGTTGGATTTGTCTAAAGAGAGCATCCGATAATAAGGTATCATCGCCACCAAGCGATAGAAAAACATGGCGAAGCAACGCCCGCTTTATATTTTCACCGCCATATCTCCACGCGTTAAACGTAATAGGAAACACTTTTTGCTTTCTTACACTCCCACCCAATTCATTGAAAGAAGATAGGTAAAGTGTCTTTATTGAACTTTTCCCGACACCCCATTTTCCAAGTAAGCCCAAAGTAAAAGGTGGGCGGTTTTTTGGTGACTCAATTATATCCTGCAACGCTTTTGCAAAGTGTCTATGACCAAAGGCATCAGCTTCTGTTGAGTCTATTTCCTTATCAAGAATAGATGGCATAATTTTTTCTGATGTAGGCATACTCAACTGCACCCCTAACATAAAAATCCAATAAACTTAATGGTTCGACATTCGTTGCAACATTCCTGCCAACTGGAAACTCATTTGACAAACTAAAGGCCCAGGGAACAGGCTATTACCCAATATGATTATATATTTTTTGCGCCCATTCAAAATGAAGCTTCACAGTATGTCGAAGTTTTTTACTTCTCACAAATCCAATGGTCTGAGGCCAATGCCCTTGGTTATTAACCAACTTTCTTAGTACTTGTTGTATTTTCTCATCATGTTCTTTTATATCTCTGTTCTCGGGATAAAGCAGCAGGGTTGTCACCGAATGATCGTCCGGTCTCGCTGGTTCAATTACGTAGGTAATCCGATTGTTTTTTGTAATCCTAACCACAGCACATTTACGTCTCTGGCCATTATCAAGATATGCAAAACGCCGGTTGCTGGGGAGATCAACTATTGAGACATCGATTTTCAAGTCCTTGAAGTGAGCCTCAAGGTATCTGATCATGGCCAAGAATTCCTCGAGACCATTTTGTTTTGTACTGTCGACCTCAAGAGATTGAATATCGACAGGCTGAAGAGTGCCTCCAGGGTAAGACTCATTGACCCCAGCTTCTACGAGCGCTCCGCCGCGGCCACCTATTACTGCTATATCTGTTCCTCTCTTAATAACTTGAGAGGGTATTTTATGTTTTCTAATCACCACATTATTAATAAATCCTAGCCGTGTTGGATCAGCCTTTACTACTGGTTGATTTGTATCGACCTTAGGCACCTCAGGAGTATCGGTTTGGATTTGGTATTCATCCGGCTCCTTCTTCGAATAGACACCTTTCTTGATCCCGTTCACATATCTCTTTTCCTTGAGTAATGGGTGCTTAATATCGATTCGTATTAGGCCATCGTCTAGACCGTCAATCCCAAGAATCTCAAAGACTATCACCTCATTAGCCTTACTTATCCCACGATAATGAATAGTTAAATTGCACAGTGGAGGAATTTGGAACTCTAGAGCGGTTCCAAAATTCCGACTATTCTGTGCGTAGATATATGAGAAAACCGATTCAAATGAAGTCTGAACACTTTGGTCGCTTACGATCCAGGCAATCTGACGAATAAAGTCATCTTCAAGTGAATTCTTGGCCACATTCGCGCTGAACATAATTCTAAGTTCATTTCCTACTTTGGATGTTTGATCGACGAGATAAGCCAATCCATTTGGGCGAAAAATGGCATTGGATATCTCTTTTGCTGTTGCAAAGAGAACCCTTAGTAACTCAACATACGGAATAAAATAGGTTATATTGCCCTCGGGAATAGCCCACATTTTGTTATTCATCATCATCTGTTTCGCATAAAGGTAATAACCAACACGTCTACAAGGGGCTAATGAGTCGACTGTATGCCCTTGGGACAGGTCGGCTATTTGAACAGAATTGATAGTACCATCCTTCTGTGTTGATAAGGGTTTACCATCATGAAACCATTGAGCAATCCTTAGTTGGGGTAATAATCCGACTGGGTACTTTTCCATCACGGGCACGCCATCTACATCAAACCATACACCAATTTTCCAGGTCTGCTTTTCCTGAAACACATCACCGTACCAGATAAGCCTTACCTTTTTCTCATTAAACCGCCACGGAGAAATCCTGGTCATTAATATAACCCCTCTGAGCTTTAACTTGATTCAAGATACTCATTACTAATTGATCATCTACTTTAGGTGCGGCAGCTAAGCGGTTGACCTGCCAGGCTGCAGGTTGCATCCCTTGCTCCAATAATTGCTCTATCGCCCAATTAATTCGTCTTAACCTATATTCTTCAATGGATTCACACACATCGGATAAAAGCCGTTTGCATCTCGGCAATTTGTTGAGTTGTTTTTCTAAGATTGCCCTGTTGTTAATGGACTTTCCGATACTTGAGATCGTCCTTCGAGTTGGGTGTTTATTTAAGGTCTTATCCCAATTTTCAAGCAAAGCAACAATCGAGTTATAGATATCTATATCTCTTCTATGCCAATCGACTTTCGCCACCGTGTTTGTCCGCTTTACCTTTGTCGTTGGTACGTTTGCAAATAACCAATCTTTATCGTTTCGATACAACCATGCGTAGAGCGCGTGGGCATGACCCCGTAATTCCGTTACTGTTAGTTCGGGGTTCATATTCCGAAGCTCCAACCACTCCCGCTTTTTACTTTCTTTAAGATACTCATAATTTCGAGGCGTACTTTCTGCAGCAGGCTCGGTAAAACGAGATTCTGAATATTTAATCACGGTGTTTACATCGACATGTAATATTCGGGCAGCTGCTCTGAAACTAACCTTTTCAATTTGAATTAGCTGCTGCAACTTTGTCTGCCATACTTGGCCAAGCTGAATTTTTCGGTCAATCTTAAACAGGTCTTCAGAAGTACGGTCCGGCCCCTTCCACATATAATGGAACCCACATGAACACTTGAAGTGACCAACGGGGCAGTTGTTGGCCCCTTTGGTAATGAGAACGGTATTTATAACCTTTTCGTGAAAGTGTTCTGCAGCCGGATTTAGGCATGGAAATGGACCATCACCAAAAGGCTTTAAAGGCACTTTAGAGCCTAAATGAATGTTTTGTATACATACACCCAAGAAACGCATTAGAAGAGCATGGCGGATCGGATGGAAGGCTTTACGATGCTTTCTTGTAATTGCCTTTAACCAAAATGAATCATCAGAAGGTTTAACCCCCGATTGAAGATAGAGTAGAGTCTCCCGACCATAGTAACACTCCATTTGTGTTGCAAGCCCTTGCTGATCAACAATTCCCTTAAATGAAGCATACCCTTGCTCCAATAATTTGGATTTATACAGATCCTCCAGACCCGAGACAGATATCTCAAATGCATTCTGGCTAAGATATACCAGGTCTTCGGAAATGGCCAATAAATGTTTGAATGTATTACCCGTGAAATGAACTTGTTCCAGCTTGGGAATGCAGTTAACCCTTGTAGCAGCGTGAAATGCATGTTTGTTATCCGGCCTAAACACTTGAAGGCTATCTTGTAAAAGTACATTGTGCTTCGTACATACATGTACGCCCGGGAGTTGATGAGTTAATCTCCAGTATGTTTCACCGTAAGTCTTGAGATCTTCATTCTTGCAAATGGGGCAAAACCGAAAGTATCGGTTTTCTTTGATTGAACTTGCCATCATACCCGTGAGCATATGGGAGGAACCCTTAACTTGACCTTTAAGCATATTCTCTTGAATTCGTTCCTTAAGAGATTCAGTCAGGAAGTTTGTGTAGTAAAGGAAAAAAGTATGCTTCAATAGCAGATCCTCAGCCCGACTATCAGTGAAATGTTTCACTTTCTCGTTTAGGTGAACGAGGTTGGTTGGAAGGTCGGCTACTGCGATAGCCCTCTCACTTCCAAAAAGCTCTTTCATAGTTTGGCTGGGACCATCATTACCTGAATAGAGATGGTATCGAGCCAACCAACTGTATAACAATTCATCATCATATAATCGGGGCATGAATCCCAGCATCTATATCCCTCTCAAATCGCAAATTCGTCAAATGGTGACTTGATCCACCCGGCCTCGTGTAACGAATCGTAAGCATCTTTGTGCTTTTCTTTTCCCATCTGTATGACATGGAGTAGCACATTCTTACTGGTTTCTAATGTCTTAGTGGTTTTAGAAACCTTCTTTTCAGGAGGGGTAGCAATTATACGTTGAACCAGTTCTAAATGCGTCAAACTGGGCTCTGCCCTAATTAATTGAAGTACTTGCTTCTCCGCTTCTGATGGGTCGAACTCTAATGATACTAATGCCAGAATGGCCTTTTCAACGACAGACACCTGAAACTGCTTGCGACTTTCCTCTTGTTGTTCTTTTTTCTTCTGAATTACAGCCCTTAAATCAATGTTGGACTTTCGTTTATCAAGGAATCCAGCCAAGTCCATAGGCATAATGTCGGCATACTTTTCGATTTCACTGGCGATACCGGATCTTAACGCTTGAATCATCGGTTGTATAATCTTTAGGTCTTCCTTGGCTACTTGTGTGATGAGCTGTGCTGTAATGGTCTCTCTACCGGTTTCAATTGCTCTGCCTTGGGCCAATGAATACAGTTTTACAGCTACATCAACTATCCCTTGGCTCTCATCGTACAAACTCCCCCGGATATCATCCGTAAGGGGAACTTTGTTCCGAATCCATTGATATCTCCACATTTCCTCGATGATCATGTCCCAGTCATCATCTGGTGGCATCTGTTCCCACACCATATCCCCTTGACCACTGCCGCGGCGCGCTTGACGGAAATCCTGCTGAAGAACAGCCTTGGCTCTCATGGTACCAATTAGCATGATGGGGATACCGATCTCATTGATAAGCGTCACGAAGAAATTCATCATCTTTTCGGACCCTTTATCTTTGGCCGTTAACAAGTGTTGAATCTCATCAATGATTAAAGCCCCTATACAATGCAGCCGAGCAACACGCCCCATTTGAGTAACCATGGAGCTTATTGAATTTCGTGAACCACCGAATTTATCGTAATAATTCGTACCCGCCAAATCGTCCACTTTCGCAAAGAAATCCATACATAAAGACTTCAATGAACCATCATGTGGACAATTTAGTTTCAACCAGACAATCTGCAGCTTGTTGATAGGTGCCTTATGTACGATGCATTGTGGATAGTGGTCTAAGATCCGCTCTATTGCCGTTGTTTTGCCCATTCCTGAAAAACCCATGAGTGTGAAACTGGAAGCTGTAGATCGAACCTTAGCAGTCGGCATATTGGTAAGTTGCATCACATGTGTGGGGTCTACCGGATTCCTGGATAAGTACCCGGATCTAAGCAACCGTGAAAACCGCCGTTCTAAATCAAGGTGCTGGGAGATTGGCTGGAAAAACTGTTGCAGCCGGTACAATGCATTAAAACGCAGTTCAGGTGATAAAGACCTTTCCTTCTCATCGTATAGAGGCATAAACATGAGTTTGTCATAGGCTTCGTCCTGACTAAGGATAGGAGGGAGGGCCTCAATTAACACGTTCCCCTGATAATCTGGAAGTTCTTGAGGATGATATTCCGCTGTAATCCATTTGGCAGACACTTCATTTGTCTGAATAAGCGGGTTATATGTCATTCTCTCTGCTCCTTCCGACGCCTCAATAACTCCTTGATGGACGGTCTTTTGTATTCATCTTCGTTTTGATCCTTGTTGAAAGGGATCACTTCAGCTTGCGTCTCGGAATGATTGACAAAACTGAACGAATCCTCTTTTCTACGGGATTCTTTTTCACTCTTCCGATTTTCCCGAATAGACCCGATTGGCGCTGCTTTACTTAATCCATACGTACGACCGCTCTCAGCTTCTTTTACAGCCCTTTTTACATCTTGTTCGGCATCCTCCATGAAGCCAAGTTGAACCTTTAGTTCCTCATGCTTCAGTTGGGCGCGCTTCATTTTTTCCTGTTCAATAAGATACTTGATCTCATCCAATGATAAGCCTTCGTAAATCTGACTATCCGGGAGTAAGTAACACGCTTCTATTTCCCCGGTCAGCTCGTTAAGGAAATAGAGGTTCGACATATTTCTGGGATCGTAAGATATCTGAATATCCCAAGCACCTTTATTACGGGCTGTGGAGAACCAATTTTCCGTAATCGCTCGTTCACAGCTGTATAATAGTTTGGAATTGAATCGAATTCCACTTTGGGTGACAGAAACGGATTCACGGGGGAGAAGATGGAATCTGACCTGAGCTTCTGTATAGTATCTTAATCTACCAGTGCGATGTTCTAACCCCCAACTCCAAAGGGATAGTGGGACAGGATCAACATCATCCACAATCATATCTCGGTCGAGTGGATAATCCTCTATATAATGACTCCTATTGTAGGCTAGGACTTGCTTTATAATAATCTGGGTGAACTGCTCCATTGTTAATCTGGCTTGTAATCTATAATCAGGAGCCCCTCTTTCGGCAGCATCCTTCTGAACGTAACCCGGTAAGAAGGGCTTCACTTTCTGGTCCGTTACATCAAATCGTTTCTCGACGATCCCCTTCCAATCCGCACGATAAGGTGCAGCGTTCTCCAAATGAAGGTTGAAGGCTTCAACCAAACGTTCCGGTTGATATCCCTCAAGCTCGCCTCTGTCACCTAATAAAATCTCGGGTAGATGCTCGCAAGGCCACGCGCTCTTAGTAATATGAATTCCATACTCTGCGCAATATTTCACTTTATCCATTGCAGTATTGGCAATTGCCATCATAGCTCCTGTCCAAGATGGCCCTTCCAATCCTACATACATACCAACAACAAGACGACTAAAAACATCGACAACCAAATAAAGTACAGGTCTCCCAATTATCCAATTGGGATTGTCACGACTAATAATATATGCATTCACTGTTGTAGCATCTATTTGAAACCTCGCTCCGGGTCCATAAACTTCAGCCGTTGAGGAACTCAGTAACTCTCTGTGGTCCTTACCGTACTTTCGTTTCCCCTTCCTAGCGAGTAATGTATCTTTCGGTTTGTACTCTTTCTGTAACCAGTATCGGAACTGATTCTCTGAAGGGATCTTGTTAGGATCCTCAAACTCCATGACAAGAATGCCGTTATCGTAGTAAAAGTCCGAAGCATAATGGTCTTTAAGCATGAACTCGTAGGCCTTTGTAACACTAAGCTCTTGTTGATTTAAGAGGTACTTATCAATGGCAAGTAAGAATATTTTTTTGGTTGCCTCATCAACATTTATTCCTTCTCCGCTATACTTTCTTGGCCTACCGCGCTTCTTATCCTTGATCTCCCGTTCCTGTCCTCTAGCTCCAGACTTGTGATAATCGGGAAGCAAGGAGTTTGGAGTTTTCCCCCGTTGCCAGAACTTACGGAAGTACTTTCGTAAGCCGGGATATGAAATATTATGGACTTTCATAATTTCCGAAAAAACTCTTGTTCGATAGGATTTTTCGAAGATCCGGGGCTCATCTTTGGTATAATCCTTTATCATATTCCAAGCTGCGTCGCGCAACGATGCATTCTTCTCATTCGGTTGCTGTTGAACAACTGAAAAATACGGATCCTCTTTGACCTTAATGAGTTTACCGATAATGAGCTCCTCCCGAAGTTCTGATAAATTTCTCTTCAGTGGGAGTGCTTTTTCGTTTTCATCACTAATATCGATCAAATAGGAGATGGCATTCCCTTCATCAACCCATAAAATCCTGTACTTAATGTTTGTTTCAACTTCCTGAAGAATTTCGTTAACGCTAAGGATCATTTTACTTCTCGCCTGCCTAGTTCCTTAATGTGCGGGTAACTGAACTCAGAGGAATTAATTCTTGAATGAAATTTCTTAGTTTTTATGTCGAATCCAATTACCTTAGTTGCCACCAAGTGCTTGAATAATGCCAATCCAGATCCTTCACTAATTCCAAAGTACCGATCGAACTCTAAAAGTTCTTTTGATAAAGGTGCATTTAATTGACTGAGATAATATAGCAGATCATCCTTACGGGAATATAAATCCTCTTCTAATTCGAAATAAGCGGGATGGAAGACTTTCATGTTATCTGAAAACACTTTCTCAATATTCCGTTCCGTCACAATACCCCAACTTACGTTTTGTCTAGTCCAATACTCTCTTTCAATCTCAAGCTTTTCTATAGCGCGCTTGTCATGAACCTTACTAGCAGGCTTGGTTGATCTGGCAAGGTATGCAATCTTACCATTTCTTCTAACCGTAATTAGAAAGTCAGTGGTGGAGACAATCGGTGTACCAGATTCGTTATCCGTTGGATGATTGATGCCTTTTTCTTCTGCAATCTTAAGGGTTGCCTCACGATCTATTGGAAACTGTTCGCGTATGTCGATAACATCGTCAGCCCACTCCAGGCAATGAAAGTACTTCAGTTCAAGGTCAGACAACAAATGATGAATCCGCTTTGTTTTCCATCCTTTAGGTCGATGTGACCGTCCTTCTGATGGAACGTCCTGAATCGTTAGCCAAGGCTTGTACGACCCGAATTCACCTTTCCCACGGCCTTCTTTTTCATAACGGGCTATTTTGTTTTCCGTCCATCCTGTAGACCGTTTAGCCATCTAGTTCTCCTTATTAGCCACGTTTGGCTTAATGATTCGGGCCCTCTGCCTCTTTAACCGTTGAATGCTACTGAAGTACTTCTCTAGCTTTTGAAATGACGGCTGTCCTCTATGAATCTCGTAGCAAGTTACAATCTCATCATCGTGAAGAAAGTAAATCTGGGAGAGCTCGTTTGATAGGTAATAGATCGGCACAAACCTAAATCCCTTCAGATGAGCCTTCTCGAACCAACGCTCTTGAATGGCCAAGGGACAGGTGTAGGACTTGTCCAAAAACCGGATACCACCAGCGGTTACTACAGCGATACCATTCATTGTAGTGACGTTCATTTGAAGCTACCTCCTGATATTGTTTTCCTATCAGGATTTAGTATTATCGGAATTCCGAATTTTAAACACATTAAATCGGTAGTCGGATTTTTCAAACTTTAATAGTCCCAATCATAATTTGATCTCATTTCTTTCATCATCTCGGCTCTAAATTCTGCTTCTATCTCTGCATTTATTTCTCTTATGATTGCTTCAGCTTCTTCTTTTGACCGTTTCTGGTCATCTAGTAATCCATCCATTCCATCAAAGAAGTTGCTTAGTTCCTGCACACAATTTTTTAGATTTATCAAATCAATACGTTGTTCATCTTGAAAAACAGGAACCATCTCTTTTGTTATTGGATACCGAAAGCTAAATGAGGTTTTATCCATTTGATGAAATTGCTCTACATAGCTTTTTACAACTGAAACCATATTCTTGTCTGCAGTACTGCCGCTTGCTTCGATCAAAATTGGTTCAAGGTAGTTCCACATTTTCATTAGATTATGGCCAGCATCCTTGATTATAGATATTTTGTGTTTCGATGAATCATTGGAATAACCTAAATACAGTGCCTTAAGTGACAGCTCCAAAAACTGCCTATAGTTAAACATTATTGGAAAGACAAACGTGTCTAATTGTTCTAATATCTCTTGAGCGAACAGCAAAGTCTACAGCTATATCAGCAACACCTTTGTATCCGCTGATATAACCATAGAATTGAGACTTTATTCCCCACCCAAAGTGAGCAAACTCATAATATTCAGCAGTTTCAGTGAATACCTGTTTTCCCTTCTTTGGAAATTCGATAATATACTCTTCGTTTGTTTCATCGTATCCCATTCAAATCACCGCAAATTATTATTATTTTTCTGACCTCGTAATCTAAGCTTTATGTTTATGTACTACACAATTTCTTGCTTATCAATTTCATCAAGCTTTCTATAGTTATGAAGCATTTCAACTTCAGAATCATTGGCATCAGTCCAATTCTTTTCTTGTGAAATCTTCATATCACTTATCAACCAATTTAGATCAGATTGAAAAACTCTTCAGAAAATGTTTTTTGATTCAGGTTATTCTCTAGACGAATCTGTTTGATGCGTCCTCCAATGGACATTACTTACACCACCCTTAGTTACAAAAAAGAACCCCGCAATTATCTGAAATTGCGGGGTTCTACATCTAAGTTGTTATTGTAATTCTCTGTGTTGTTTCAGATCCGCTGATTTTTAAACAACTTTATTATGAATTAAACAACTTTATTATAAATTAAACGACTTTATTATCAGACAACACTACAAAAACTACCCAATATCGCTAACTACTCCACCGTCACGCTCTTTGCCAAATTCCGTGGCTTGTCGACATCGTTGCCGCGGGCCAGTGAGGCGTAGTAGCTCAGCAGCTGCAGCGGCACAACGGACAATGCCGGGGTTAACAGAGGCAACGTTGCGGGAATGGCGAACACTTCATCGACTGCCTTGGCAAGCTCGTAATGCCCTTCCGAATGGATGCCGAATACATGCGCGCCGCGGGCCGTAACTTCTTTTATGTTGCTTACCGTCTTTTCGAACAGGTCCTCCTGTGTCGCCAACGCGATGACCGGGATGCCTTCTTCGATCAGGGCCAGCGTTCCGTGCTTCAACTCTCCGGCTGCATAAGCCTCGGAGTGAATATAAGAAATCTCCTTCAGCTTCAGGGAGCCTTCCAGAGCTACAGCATAATCGAGGCCGCGGCCGATGAAGAACAGGTTGTCGTGCGTGGCGATTTGCTCCGCCACATTCTTGATGGCCTCCGATTGAGCGAGAATACGCTCCACCTTCTCAGGCAGCTCTTTCAACTCGGCGATGACTTCCGCGATGTAGGCATCATCTTGCGAACCCAGTGTTTGAGCAAGGTACAATCCGAGCAAATAGAAAGCGATCAACTGCGACGTATAGGCCTTGGTCGAGGCTACGGCGATTTCCGGGCCGGCCCAAGTGGTAATGACATCATCCGCTTCACGGGCAACCGAGCTGCCCACTACGTTAGTGATGGCCAGCACACGCGCACCGCAGCGTTTGGCTTCACGGAGCGCAGCAAGCGTGTCTGCCGTTTCCCCGGATTGGCTCACAACGATAACCAACGTTTCCGGAGTAATGATCGGAGCACGGTAACGGTACTCGGAAGCTACGTCCGTTTCCACCGGAATACGCGCCAGCTTCTCAATTACCGATTTGCCGACAAGTCCTGCATGGTAAGCCGTTCCGCAGGCCACAATATGAACGTGACGAATTGCCTTGATCTGCTGCGGCGTCATTCCGACTTCATTCAGTACAACTTTTTTGCCGGACGGATCCAATCTGGAGCCCATGGTGTCACGGTAAGCTTTAGGCTGCTCGTGGATCTCTTTCAACATAAAGTGGTCGTATCCGGCTTTTTCCGCGGTGACGATATCCCAATCGACATGAAATAATTCCCGGGAAATAAAATTCCCCTCAATCGTCATTAATTCGACACCGTCTCTTGTCAGAACAGCCATTTCTCCATCATTCAAAATATACACATTTCGCGTATATTCGAGGATCGCCGGAATATCGGAGCCGATAAAGTTCTCACCTTCACCCACACCAATGATGAGCGGGCTGGATAAACGAACCGCAACCAGCTTATCCGGTTCATGCTCTGTCAATACCCCAAGTGCATAAGCGCCTTTCATCCGGCTGACCGCTTTTTGCACGGCTTTGACAATGTCGCCTTCATACAGGCTTGCAATCAGGTGAGAAATCACTTCTGTATCCGTTTCGGATACGAATACGTGACCTTGCGCCGCCAGCTCCTCTTTGAGCACCATGTAGTTCTCGATAATCCCGTTATGCACTACGGAAAACTTAAGAGAATTGTCCGTATGGGGATGCGAGTTGACATCCGACGGTTTGCCGTGCGTCGCCCAACGGGTATGTCCGATCCCGATCGTTCCGTTCAGCGGCGTTTCTCCGAGCTTGGATTCCAGATTGGCCAGACGGCCCTTCGATTTTTTGACCTGAAGCCCTTCGGATGTATAGACGGCTACACCGGCTGAGTCATACCCGCGATACTCCAATTTCTTTAATCCTTCAATCAATATATTTTGAGAATTACGATTCCCTACATAACCAACAATACCACACATAGAATAAGTACCTCCTACAGTATACAACACATAATCATTCCACTTGATCCCGTCGAACTCTTGTCCGCCCGGTCGCCCGGACGTTTTGCATTTCGACTTACGGTATGGATCATCACCGGAAGGCCCCCGCCGAATCCTTCGAACACCTTCACCTCGTCAACTGAGCCGCCCCCTGATATGCTTTTGCTTTCCGCGCTGTCCAAGAAAAAAATGTACGGATCCCGGCAGTACCCGAGACTGGAAGGACCGGATTCGCAGAAACTTAAACCATCAGAAACAGCCGCTCAGTTCTGGCGCTTCGTATGACAAAATATACTACCCACCTTTCTCTTCAGAATAAATATAATCCCATCTTATTCATTTTGCCATCGATGTGCAACCTCTATTTTTCATGGTGTTTTCATTAATTATTTCGGCACTATGCCCTTATATAGAATCCCAGCCTCACAATTCGGGAGCTGATCCCGAAACCGTAAGGCTGGGGGTCTAACGCACTCAAATTTCCTGCAAAAAGGCGAATTAAGCCAACTCCCGCTGAATCACTTCGGCAATTTGCTGGACGTAAGCTTCCACCTGCTCCTTGTCCGGTCCTTCCGCCATGACGCGGATCAGGGATTCGGTGCCAGATGGGCGGACCAGTACGCGCCCGTTGTCGCCGAGTTCTTCCTCGACTTTGCGTATCGCCAATTCCACAGCGGCATTGTCCTTCAGCTTGCTTTTGTCGGCTACACGTACATTCACCAGCGTTTGCGGGTACTTGCGCATAATTTGCTTCAGCTCGCTCAACTTTTTGCCTGACTTCACGACCGTATCCATCAACTGAAGGGCAGTCAAAATACCGTCTCCCGTCGTATTGTAGTCGAGGAAAATAACGTGCCCGGACTGTTCTCCGCCGAGATTATAGCCGCCTTTGCGCATTTCCTCCATGACGTAGCGGTCTCCGACAGCCGTCTTGGCCGCCTTCATGCCAAGCGACTCGATGCCCTTGAAAAAGCCGATATTGCTCATCACCGTAGTCACAATCGTTTGCTGACGCAGCTTGCCCGCCTGATTCATCGCTTGTCCGCAAATGCTCAGAATATAGTCGCCGTCTACTTCCTCGCCATTCTCATCAATAGCGATCAGGCGGTCCGCATCGCCGTCGAAGGCAAGCCCGATTTGAGCGCCCCGCTCCACCACAAGCTTCTGGAGCTTTTCAGGATGCGTCGAACCGAAGCCTTCGTTAATATTGCGTCCGTCCGGCTCCGCGCCGATGGAGATCACCTCGGCTCCCAGTTCCTCAAATACCTTGGGAGCAAGCTCATAGGCCGCCCCGTGAGCGCAATCGAGTACGATGCGGCAGCCTTTGAAGGAAGAATCGACCGTCGATTTTACGTAATCCAGGTACATGTATTTAGCCTGATCGTTGTCCAGAACCGTTCCAATCTCGCCGCCTACCGGCCGCGGAAGCTCGTCAAGCTCCGCATCCATCAACCGTTCGATCTCAAGCTCCGTCTCATCGGACAGCTTAAAGCCATCGGCCCCGAAGAACTTGATGCCATTATCCTCAACCGGATTATGGCTGGCCGAAATCATAACTCCCGCGTCCGCTTTCAGCGTCCGGGTCAAATAAGCAACCGCCGGCGTCGTCACGACACCAAGACGGATGACGTTTGCGCCGATCGACAGCAGCCCTGCCACTAGCGCGGCCTCCAGCATCGGGCCGGAAATCCGCGTATCTCGGCCGATCACGACATTCGGTTTTTCCACTCTCCCGGCAAGAACAAAGCCGCCGCAGCGGCCGATTTTATATGCAAGCTCCGGCGTCAATCCCTGATTGGCGACCCCTCGTACGCCGTCCGTCCCAAAATATTTCCCCATAGTTTATCTCTCCTCAAGTACAATAACCTTTTCATAAGAAAACCTTAAACGAAGCCATTCACTGGATAAGCAACCGCGATCAGAGGCAGGTTTTCTTGCAATAAAAACGGTTCAGCTCCGCAAGTTTACTCTGTCACTAAAAAAACCAATGATCCTTTTATTATCCACTAATCCTTGTATGCGGGTCAAATCCTCTGACCGTTACGGTGAAGATGAAGGATTCGCGGTGCCGGAAGGAGCGGAGGCATCGCCCTCCCTGGCACTGATTTCCACCGTCGCTCTGAGATATTCCTGAGACCCTTTCTTTACAAAGGTCGGCAAGTTCCATGTCACCGGTACCTCATGCCGGCCCGGAGGCAAATTGCTCACATCCACAATGCCCTGCACATCCTGGGGCTTCAGCTTTTCAATCCAGTCCGGCGCTCCCTCGACCGTAAGATTCAATCGCCCTGATTGAGGAATCAGCACACTCGTATGAAAGCCGTCGTTTTGACCGATGATCGACAGCGGAATCGACTCCAATATTTTGGTTTGGGACGGCACAATGCTGACGCTCACCGTCACCTCACCGGGATCAATCTGCTTTACATCGCCCCGAAGCGGAATCGGCAGTGTGAATTCTTTATCCTCTTTCAGCCCGGAAAGATCCACCTGCGGCCCTTCGTAGAACTCCAGCCGATCCAGCATGTCCTGAGCTCCGTACACCGTAACCTTGTCGATGCTTTGGCGAATACCCGATACCGCAAAGCCCGGCGGCGGTTCACCTACCAGCTTCACTTGCAGCGGCACCAGCTTGAACGGACTTGTAATAGGCACTTCCACTTCCACTACCGCAGGATTGATGATGGCCTCCTCGATCGCTTTACCGTCCTTGTCATAAGCAACCAGCTTCGCCTGGGCCGTGACCGGTGAATCCGCCTTATCTACATCCACATCGGCCCGGACCGACTCCACGGCCTCATAGATACGGCTTGGCACACCTACGGTGACCTGCTTCGGTTTAACCACCGGCTGTCCCGCCTTCAAACCGACCGCCGGCGTCCCCGTAACCTGGACCGTCACCGGCATCGATTTGTTTTTCTTCTCATCGACAACCACTTTAGCATATGCCGGTGTGATTTTGACCGATACACTGGATGGGAACCCTACCGGAGTTAGCGGAACCATATGCTCCCCTTTGCCGGTGTTCGTTAAATCCAGCTCCACCGAATAATTGGCCGAATTCAAGACACGCTTCAACGTAGAGCTTCTCCCTGCTATCGTCACCGTAACTTGCGCCGGGGAGATATCCTCAATAAAAAATTGATCTTCATTATACTTGGGCGTGACCGCTACATTCCCAATCGTTTCTTCCACCGTTCCCGTCCCTGTCGATCCGGGAATGGAGCTGCCGTCCATTCGTACGACCGCCCACAGCAAAATACCGATGACGAGGGCCACTACCTTTACGACGTTCGTGTTGCGTAACCATTGGTCCATCTTACCGTCGCCTCCATTTCCAAATGGAGCTCTTTTCCTTGATTTTCATCTTCGGCTTTAATTCCTCGAACAGCTTGGCCAGCAGCGCATCCTCTTTAATGTCCCGCAGGACATGGCCATTCAAGGCCAGCGATACTTGACCCGTTTCTTCGGATACTATCACGCACATCGCATCAGATACTTCACTCATGCCAATCGCCGCCCGGTGACGAGTGCCGAGCTCTTTGCTGATAAATGGATTCTCCGACAACGGCAAATAGCAGCCGGCAGCCATCAGCCTGGATTTGCTGATAATGACAGCCCCGTCATGCAGCGGCGTGTTAGGTATGAAAATATTAATAAGCAGCTCCGAGCTGATCTGCGATTCGAGTTGAATGCCCGATTCCACATAATCGTTCAGTCCGGTTTCCCGTTCGAACACAATCAGCGCCCCGATTTTCCGCTGCGCCATATATTGTACCGCTCTCAGCACCTCGTTGATCTGCCGGTTGATATCCTGCTCCTCAACGTTCGTACGGCTGAAAAGTTTGCCTCGTCCGAGCTGTTCAAGCGCCCGGCGAAGCTCCGGCTGGAAGATGATAATGACGCCGACGAGCCCGAATGTGAATATCTGATTCATCATCCACTGAAGCGTATTCAGCTTGAACCAGGAACTGAGCGCCCAAGTCACCACGACGACGAGAATCCCTTTGAGCAGTTGAATCGCCCGTGTTCCTCTGACCAACAGAATTAACTGGTAAATCACATAGCTGACAATCAATATATCTATAATATCTGTAATACCTATGTCTGTAATCCACTCCATCGCGTGTGCCCCCAACCTGCCGCGGTGATTTCTTTCTATTATTGTCCCCTTCCTTAAATCATACCATATTTACAGCAAAAAACCCTCCCTTTTGACCATCGGTAAGGAAGGATTTATAACAATTGGGACCGATGAACTATTTCGATCCCGATACGAGAGTGAACCATTGATTCATTTTATAAAGTATCCAGCTAAACGCTTCGTCAATTTCTTTAATTTGTCCGGAGATGTGCGCCGTTGAGGCCAGGTTAACTGACCCGTCGATGACAACGATATTGCCTTCAATATCGCCGTCAACCTTGAGTTCTCCGTTCTCGACCGTTAGATCCCCCGCCACTTTCTTCCCTAAGGGGACATAGACCGTGCTCCCTTGGATGACGACCGATTGCAGGTCTGATCCTTTGACAAGCAGTTCTTTATCATCGTTCCATGTGGAAACAAAGACCGACATCATTACGAGAAAAAACACAGCCGCCACCGATACCGCCGGATGCCTGCGTATCCATTGATACCAAGGATGTTGTTCGCGAACGGGAGGCAGGACTTGCATCACCCGTTCCGTAAGCCCTTCCGGCACCGGCTGTGGAGGCCAGGCGTGGACAAGCGCTTCTACCTTCTCGTACTGTTGAAGACGCCGCCGGCATGCTTCGCAAACCAGCAAATGCTCCTTCAGCTTGGCCGACTCCCTCCGGTCTAATCCCCCGTCCAAATACTCGTGCAGCAAAGGGAGGGCTTCCTTGCAATCCATTATAAGCCACTCCTTTCATCTTTCCTACGCAGCTTGTGCAATACATTACGCACGAGCAACGCATATGTTTCAAAATTTATAATACCTGCTCCAATTTTTTTCTTAAAAATTCCCTGCCCCGGTGCAAGCGTGTTTTGATGGTCGTCACCGGCATCGAAAGGACTTCGCTGATCTCCTGCAGGGACAGATCCTGCAAATACCGTAATATGACGACCGCCTTATATTTCTCAGGCAGCGTCTCTATACTGTCGCGAATCTGGGAGCGAGTCTCCGACAACAGCACCTGCTGGTCCGGCGTCTCTTCGCGGCTGGGCAGGGTAGAATACCAATCGTTTCCTTCCCCTTCGCCCATCTCCGCATCCAGAGAATAATTGACCTTTCGTTTGCGAAGCCGGTCAATGCAAAGATTCGTACCAATCCGGTAAATCCATGTGGAAAATTTCTGCTCCTCGTCAAACCGGTCCAGATTCGTGTATACCCTCAGGAACGTCTCTTGTACAATCTCCTCCGCCTCATGCCGATTTTGCAGCATGCGGTAAGCGAGATGATAAATTTTTTCTTTATATAGCTCCACCAATTCGGCAAAAGCCGCCCGGTCTCCCTGACGGGCCAGCTTGGCGAGCCGGGTGTCCAATTGATTCACCAACCTACCTCCAACTCCGAATCGGACCCTGTTCCACCTGCGTCAAAATTCGGATTCTTCAAAGACCATGCTATTCTCTCCAAATCACGATCCTTGCTATTGTAAAAAGCATACCAAATCCTTCGCCCCGCTGTACAGTCTCCTGCAAAAGAAAGTGAAAGAATGCTGCAGATTCGGGAGGATTTGGTCGGAATCGAGCGGCGGTCAAACGGAAATGAGCCATGGAACACGGCCGCAGAATCAGGCGGGCTTTGTTCCATAATGATGAAAATCGTTTTTATCCTATCCAAAAAAGGCTCGGGTATCAAAAAGTAGCCGGATGTGCCGGATCATCCGATCCATTCCGGCGGGATTAAAAAATCCGGGAGGCTTGGCCATGCCAAGTCCCGGATTTTGTATGCGCCGACGTCATCAGCCCGTATTGCGAAGGCCTGCGGCAATGCCGTTGATCGTCAACAGCACCTCACGCAGCAGCGAATCGGCATCCCCCTGCTCCCGCAGCGAACGAAGCTCCGACAAGAGGCCTACCTGCATATAGCTGAGCGGATCGACGTATGGGTTGCGCAAGCGGATCGACTCCTGAATCACCGGTACGTTGTCGAGAATTTCCTGTTGACCGGTAATTTTCAAAATGAGCTCCGAGGTTTGACGGTACTCGTCTTGAATCAGATTGAAAATACGTTCAGCGATGCCCTGATCGTGAATCAAGCTGCTGTATTCTTTGGCAATCACAAGGTCCGCCTTGGCCAGCGCCATCTGAAGGTTGTCGATCAGCGAGCGGAAGAATGACCAATGCTGATACATATCCTGCATGATTTTCAGATTGTCCGGATTTTCTTGATAGAAGCTGTTCAAACCGTAACCGGAAGCGTACCAGGCCGGAAGCAAATACCGGCTCTGCGTCCACGCGAAAACCCACGGGATGGCCCTCAGATCCTCAAAACGGTCGCTGTTCTTGCGTTTGGACGGACGGGAACCGATGTTCAGCTCGCCAATCTCCGGAAGGGGCGTCGTTTCCTTGAAGAACGTCAGGAAATCCGGATCGCGGAAGATCAAATCCTGATACTTCTGCTGCGCCTTCTCGGAAATCCTGGACATAATTTCTTCCCAGCCTTGCTCGGCATCGTTGATTTGCGGGTTCTTTGCCCACAAAGCGCTCGTAATCAGCGCGGATGTCGCTTGCTCCAGACTGCGGTACGCGATGCCTTTCATCGAATAACGCGAAGAAAGCACCTCGCCCTGCTCCGTAATCTTGATGCCGCCGCCGACCGTATCTGCAGGCTGCGCCAGGATACTGCGGTTAAGCGGCATTCCCCCGCGGCCGAGCGCACCTCCGCGGCCATGGAAAAACTTCAGCTTCACGCCGAACGGCTTGGCCGCGGCCGTAATGCTGCGCAGCGCCACGCGCAGTTCCCAGTTGGCGGTAATCACACCGCCGTCCTTGTTGCTGTCGGAATAACCGAGCATGATTTCCTGCAGGTGGTTCGTGCTGTTCAAGCTGTTGCGGTACGCAGGAATTTGGAACAGCGTCGTCATAATTTCCGGGGCCGCATGCAGGTCGTCGATCGTTTCGAACAGGGGAACGGACTGCAGCGTGCAGGTAATCGAACCGTCCTCTTCATGCTGATACAACCCCGCTTCTTTACCGAAGACGAGCACTTCCAGAAGATCGCTGGCCCCCTGGGTCATACTGATCAAGTAACTGGAGATGCAGCTCCGGCCGAATTCCTGCTGGGCTTTGCGGATCACGCGATACACGTCCAGGCACTCCTGTGTCGATTCGGTATAGTGAAGGTACGGTGATGTAATCGGTCTGGGATCGTTCAGGATGCCTGTCAGCAGCTCGATTTTTTGCTCTTCCGTCAAAGCTCCGTAATCCGGACAAATGCTCATTTTGGCCAATATCTCCGTCATGGCCGATTCATGCTCCTTGCTGTGCTGCCTTATATCTAACGTAACAAGGTGGAAGCCGAACAATTCGACTTGACGAATGATCGTCCGTACATACGTATCGGCGATAAAATCGGCATAGTGATTGCGCAGGCTGCGTTCTATCACCAGCAGATCTTCCATGAACTCAGACGGATTGTTGTATTTTTGCCCTTCTCCGACGTTCGGATCGGCCGTATTTCGGATTTTCTGAATCATATACTTTACTTTAATGCGATAAGGCTCTTTCTCGTTGCGCCATACCACATCTGGAGGAAGAATGACGTTGCTGCGGTCCTTTTCAATGGAATCCAGCAGCTCTTTCGTCACCTCGACGATATTCTTGCTGAAGCTCATGTGCCGCATGAGTCCGGTCAGCTGCTCTTCATATTTCTTCAAGACCAGATTCCGGTGCATCGTGAGCGTCTGCCACGTAATCTTGGAGGTAACCGACGGATTGCCGTCGCGATCGCCGCCGATCCAGGAGCCGAATTTCAGGAACGTCGGCACGTACCACGACTCTTCCGGATAATATTTGTGCAGACAGCGCTCCAGCTCCTGATACACTTGAGGAAGCACGTCGAACAAGGTTTCGTCAAAATAATAAAGGCCGTACTTGACTTCGTCAATAACCGTAGGTTTACGGTCCCGCAGCTCATCCGTCTGCCAGAGGGTGATGACCTCACCGAGAAGCTTCTCCCGCAGCTGCTCCCGTTCGCGGAACGTCAGGTTCGGGTTGTCCAGCTCCATAACGTCGTTGGCAATGCGCTTATGAATATCGAGTACCGCGCGGCGGGTCGCTTCCGTCGGATGCGCGGTCATGACAAGCTCCAGCGAGATGCCCTGAATCATCTCCTGCACTTCGGCAAAGCTGATGCCAAGATTTTTCAGCTCACGAATCGAATCCTCTATCGATCCGGGCTGCACGCTTTCTCCCGCCGTACGCTCATAGTCACGCTTACGGCGAATACGGTGGTTTTGTTCGGCAATATTAACCAACTGGAAATAAATAGCAAATGCGCGGATCACCTGATACCGGATTTCCGGCGCCAGGCCGTTCATCGTGTTTTTAAGTTCGGCATACATTTCCGGTGAATATTGGGCGCGAAGCGATTTACTCATCTCTCTGATTTTCTCTACAATAGTAAACAGCTCATTGCCGCCCTGATGCACAAGCATTTCGCCCAAAATATGCCCGAGAAACCGTACGTCTCTGCGCAGCAGATTGTTGGACGTGTTTTTGTTGATTAAACTAGCTGATTCCGACATGAGTACCCTCCATCCTACCAATGCAAGTCATAGCCACTATTTTATCACATCCGGGCTCAACCATGTAGTACGAATATTCGGTAATTCGAATGCGGCAAGCTCAAATCATCGCCTCATGGCCGGGATGCCTTGCAATAGATGGGAAACAAGGAAAAATTCATCTGCTGTATAACCCCGGGCTTCCCGGAGCAGATTGCGGATCCGATGCTGTTTCCGGCCGGCAGGAATCTTTCCTTGTTTCAGCCGCCAAACTTTACATCGACGGCGCAGAACCGATGCTTCGGAGATAAAATAAAGAGCCGCTCCTTTTAAAGGAGCAGCCCTTTGCAGCTTTGATGATCAGACGCTTCCTACCTAGGACACGGACGGATTCAACACAACATTCCGCCCCTTTGTAAACTGAGGCAGCAAATCCGCGTGGGCGTCCAACAATTCTTTGGTCATATCCCAGATTTCATCTAAAGACAATACGGACGAGGTATGCGGATCCAGCATAGCCGCCTGATACACATAATCCACATTGCCTGTAAGCACAGCCTCAACCGTCAGCTGCTGAACGTTAATATTGGTCATGTTGATGGCTGCCAGCTGCGGCGGAAGGTCCCCCACATGGCAAGGCTGAACTCCTCCCTTATTCACAAGGCAGGGCACTTCCACGCATGCATTTTGCGGCAGGTTAGTGATGAGGTTGGTGTTCAGGACATTCCCCCAAATGACACGGTCGGTTCCCGTTTCAATCGAGTGAATGATCGGAGCGCCGTATTCATGGCTTTTTTCCGTCTCGAACGATTCGCCGTTTTCAATCTTCCGCCTGGTTTCCTCAAACCGCTGCAGGTTTCGCTCACTACGGCGGATATACTCGTCAATCGGAATATCAAAACGCTGGATCAAATCATCCCGCTTATTGAAATAAGGCGTATATTCGGACATATGCTCACTGGATTCGGTCACAAAATAGTTCAGCCGCCGCATCATTTCAAAGCGAACCTTGTCTTTTGCGAATATCTCCTCGTTTTCCATCGCTTGAAAGAGCTTCGGATACAAATCCTCTCCCTTCCACTTGAGCTCCAGGAACCAGGCCATATGGTTAATGCCGGCCACCTTGTAATCCAGCTCTTCTACCGGAATGTTAAGATAGGAAGCCAAATCATCCGCCGTATTCTGGACGCTGTGGCAAAGCCCGACCGCCTTGACGGATCTCGCCTTCGCCACAGCCAGCATAAGCATGGCCATGGGGTTCGTATAGTTCAGCAAAAGGGCATCAGGACAAACCTCTTCCATTTCACGGCAGAAATCAAGCATGACCGGAGCTGTACGCAATGCTCTGAACACGCCGCCAATCCCCAGCGTATCGGCAATGGTCTGTTTTACACCATATTTTTTAGGAATTTCAAAATCCTTTAACGTCGCCTCATGCATGCCCACCTGGATAAGGTTCAGTACATAATCCGCACCCGTTAAGGCTGCCCTGCGATCGAGCGTAGCTTCCACCCGCGCCTGATTGCCAAACTGTTCCCCCAATTTTTTGGCCATTTTCTCCGCAGTCTGCAGGCGAACCGGGTGGATATCGGTTAAACTGAAGGTACTGTTCGAAAGCTCTGGATACGATAAAATATCAGAAATCAACCGTTTTGCAAAAACTACGCTTCCCGCTCCAATAATTGTTATCTTAGGCATGTTGGTTCCTCCCATGAAATGATATTCTCTCTCCTATGTTTAATTATTCTTTTGTTCCCGAACTGACCATTCCCTGGACAAAATAGCGCTGGAACAGCAGGAATACGATCATGATCGGGATAATGGAAAGCAGTGTCAGACACATGGTCATCGTCCAATCGATGTAATGCTCCCCTTTGACCATAGCCAGGCCCAGCTGGACGGTGTACATGCTCTTCTCGGAGACTGCGATCAGCGGCCAAATCAGATCGTTCCATCTCCACATGAAGGTGAAAATGACCAGTACGGCGATCAAGGGCTTCACGTTGGGCAAGATGATCCGGTTAAAAATTTTGAACTCACCCGCGCCGTCAATTCGCGCCGCTTCGACGAGGGAGTCGGGGATGTTCATGATGTACTGCCTGGCCAGGAAAAGGCCGAACGCCTCCGCGCCCCGCGGAACGATGAGTCCTGCGTAAGTATTGATCCAATCCAATTGCTTCAAGATATAGAAATTGGGCACCATAATAATTTGCGTGGGAATCATCAAGGTGCTTATGACCATCATAAAAAGAATCGTTTTGCCGACAAATTGATATTTGGCAAAGGCATACCCCGCAAGACAGTTAATGAAAACCGTCATGATGACGGCGAAGACCGCCACAATCAAGCTGTTCCCTACGTAGCCCATGAACGGAGCGGCATTCAGCGCATCCCCGAAATTGCTCCACATCAGCTTCTCGGGAATGATATGAATCCTGCTTCCAGCCGCTTCTGCCGGCGTTTTTAATGCTGTGGAAAGCATCCAGATAAAAGGAAGCAAAAATAAGACGGAGGCCGCGCAAAGAATCAAAAAGATCGCACTGGTTTTCACAGCATTCCGGTTCAGCTTAGGAATCGACTGAGTCAGGATGGACCTTTTCTTGAGGCCGGTCACTTCATGCGCTTTCATCCTTTCTCCCTCCCTAATCTTAATTGAATCGCAACCAGAACCATCATAATAAGGAACAGAACCGCACCGAGCGCTGACCCGTATCCCATGTCTCCTTCAACGAATGCTTTCTGGTAAATATATTGCACAATCACCGTGGTCGAATGACCGGGGCCGCCATTGGTCATCGTATAGATCAGATCAAATACCATAAACCCGTAAATCACGGAAATGACCAGTACGAACGTCGTAGTATGTTTTAACAAAGGTAAGGTTACATACCAAAACTTCTGCCATGCGTTCGCGCCGTCGATTTCCGCTGCTTCATATAAGGATTCGGGAATGGCCTGCAAGCCTGCCAAGTAAATCACCAGACAATAGCCTGTTCGTACCCAAAGCGTCGTAATGATCACAGCGGGCATAGCCCAGGTAGTAGAAGAAAGCCAGTTGACACCCTCAATTCCAACAAATTGCAGCAGATGATTAAACAGGCCGTAATTCGGATTATACATCCATGACCAGATCAAGCCGGTAGCCACCAAGGAAACAACGACAGGAGCGAAAAACACGCCGCGAAAGAAAGCACGCAGAGGAATCTTGCGGTTGAGCAAAATCGCCCCGGCCAAACCTAAAGCCATGCTAAAGGGAACGGTGCCTAGCGTATAATAGAGCGTATTCCAAAGCGAGATCCAAAAAACGTTGTCCGTCAATAACTGATAGTAGTTGCCCAAGCCCACAAAATCCGGCTTCCCCAAAATCGTCCACTTGTGAAAACTGATGTAAAAGGTGAATAAGATCGGAAAAATCATAAACACAAGGAACAAGAGTATGTTCGGCGCAATAAATAGGTAAGGTGCTATTTTTATCGAACGTTTTTGATACCAACTCATCAGACCAGGCACCGTTAGCCCCCCTATTGAATATTTACTTCATAAACTATTTACCGCTTAAAATATCATTGACCTTCTTATTCAACGTTTGAGCCGTTTGCTCAGGAGATACTCCCTGTGCGAATAAACCTTCCAACGAGTCTGCCAGCGCTTGATTGAGCTTCGCGAAGCTGTTGAGAGTCACCGTGTTGGCCATCGCTTTAGGTACCGTTTTGGATTGTTCAATAAACTTGTTCATCATCGACGGGTCTTTAACACTGTAGTTAAACGGACCCTCGATATCCGTTCGGCCGGGCAGGAACAAGCCCTTCTCAACGAACTTCTTCATGTTTTCTTTCTCACCCATAAAGGCCAGGAACTTCTTGGCCGCTTCAGGATGCTTGCTGTTCACCGGGATCGCTAACGCATTGCCGCCCAAGTCGGAAGCCATAGACTTCTTGCGAGGCATAAAGGTAACTCCCCATTCGTAATCTTTCATTTCCTTCTCCCACCTCGGAATCATCCAGTTCCCGTTGATCAGTAAACCGGCTTTTCCCGTTGTAAACAGAAGGTTATAATCATCGGTTCCCTTCATGCTGTTGCCTTGAGACATATAGTTTTTGAACATGGTCTGCAGGAACTTGAACGTCTCGATGGCTTCGGGCGTGTCTATATTTCCTTTCTTCAAATCTTCCGTTACAAGGGATGCTCCATTCTGGAAGAAATACGGCAATGTACGATAAGCCGATGAGGCAGACCAGTTGACAGCGATACCATAGGTAGCCAGCTTTTGATCCTGCAGCTTCTTGGCCACATCCAAAAGCTGTTCCCAGGTCCAGGCTTCCTCTATTTTGTCCGGGGCTTTGATGCCCAGCTTATCCAGATAGGTTTTATTATAAAAAACGGCTAATGTATCCGTTTGATGAGGAAGACCGTAGATCTTATCCCCGAATGTAACCGCTGTCAAAAGACTTTGATTAAAATTCTCCTTATCCTTGGCGAACGTATCCGTTACATCTAATAAGGCATCTTGGCCGGCAAACTCCCCTATCTTCTGGTATTGGACCCGGAACACATCCGGTGAGCTGTTCCCGGCGATTCTCGTTTGGATTTTCGTGTAATAATCCCCCTGACTCGGAGACGGAACCTGCTGCGCATTGACTTTGATATCAGGGTGCTTGGCTTCGAAATCGGCAATTAAACTTCTAAAGCCTTCCTCTTCACCACCTGCACTTGCCCAATAAACAAATTCAATCGTTTCTTTACTGCCTGAAGCCTGCCCGTTGGTTTTCGAATTCCCGTCACTCTGTGAAGCGGGTGTTTTCTCGGCCGCACAACCAGCCAGCATAGCCGCAGACAGGGCCGCAGTTAACCCGCCATAAACCAATTTGCGAAAAGTTGTTTTCATCTGTCCCCTCACCTTTCACTTCATTAGTCAACCCTTAAGACTTTACACCAAAGCGTAATGCGAGCAAAGCAAACCCTTATGTCCAGCCAAACGGATAATAACGGTTTCATCACCCCTTTCAAGCTAAATGCAGCTATTTAGATGAAAATCCGCAGCTTTCACGAACGATCAACTTCGTTGGAAGATAGCTCGCCATCGGCAGCGGCAAAGAGCCTTCGATCCGCTGAATGAACAACTTGACGGCAATTCGGCCCAGTTCTTCTTTATCCACTTTAACCGTGGTCAACGGCGGATGCATAAACTGAGACATTTCGATATCATCAAAGGAGGTGACGGCTATATCTCCGGGGATCGTTAATCCCGCTTCCTGTATGGCCCGATAGGCTCCCAGAGCCATCTGATCACTGGCCGTAAACAAAGCCGTAGGACGATCCTTGGCCATAAGAATTTGTTTCATCGCCTCGTAGCCGCCGCCAATCGTAAATTGCCCATCTGCGATCCATTCTTTATGAAGTGCAATCCCTTGTTCCTCCAAGGCATTCTTGTACCCCAGAAACCGCTGTTCTTTTTCCAGCGAGACGCTGTTTTGGAATGAGCTTGAACCGATATAAGCGATCTTCTTATGCCCCAAACGGAGCAGATGATCTACACTCTGTCTTGCTCCCTTCTCAAAATCAACGGTGACATAATCGATATCCAATTCAGGGGTACCCCCGACACTGATGATGTATTGCACTTTTTTGGATAACAACTCTAAAAGCTCGGTCGTGGTCGCAATGCAAATGATTCCGTAATCGTTTGCTTGAATTTCATCCACCACATTCATATTGTTCAGATCCTGAGCGTCGTATGTAAAGCCCAAGGTATACCCCTGATCCAGCAATTCCCGTTCTACTCCGTAAATCAACTCAGAAAAATAGGGGTCATGGTATTTATCTTTCATTTTGTTAATAATGAGACCGATTTGCTTTTCTGAAATTTTCTTGCGAATTTGCTCAGTTTTTTTCACCCGCCGGTAACCTAAATCTTCGGCAACCTGGAGAATACGCAAATGCATCGCATCCTCAACCCCATGCGGGCCATCATTTAATACCCTTGAAACCGTGGATATGGAAACATTGACCTTTTCAGCGATGTCCTTTAGCGTAACTTTCATAGGTTCCCCCAGCAGTGAAAATTTTTATATTTCTTCTCATCTTTACTGATATTATATTCTGTATTTTAGTAATTATCAACATATTTTTTCGAGAAATTTCCTGCAAATTTTCTGAAATTAAAGCGATATTTCTCACAATTGTCGATGAAAATATTAAAAAATGCAAAAAGCTTCCGGCACTTGAAGTGTCAGAAGCTTTTTGCATTACGTAAGCGGGTGATGGGAATCGAACCCACGCTACCAGCTTGGAAGGCTGGAGTTCTACCATTGAACTACACCCGCATCGATTGATGGTCGGGACGACACGATTTGAACATGCGACCCCCTGGTCCCAAACCAGGTGCTCTACCAAGCTGAGCTACGTCCCGTTAGCTATGAGGCTGCTTGCAGCCCTTGTTTTACTACGTGCCCTGAGAGATTCGAACTCCCGACCTTTTGATTCGTAGTCAAACGCTCTATCCAGCTGAGCTAAGGGCACATATTCATTATTGGAGCGGAAGACGGGATTCGAACCCGCGACCCTCGCCTTGGCAAGGCGATGCTCTACCCCTGAGCCACTTCCGCACTGACTGGCGGGATTGCTTGGCCATCCCTCAACAGCGACAAGAATTAATATATCATTTTCTGAAGAGAAATGCAAATGTTTTTTTGATTTTTTTTAAACGCTGCGAACAAACCTGTAGAGACGGACAATCCAATAAACGAACAGCCCTTGGATAGAATACCATTATTCTTTACAAGGAGAGAACCGAATATGAAAAAAACGGCGATTATTCAATCCCGCAGGTGAAAAAGAACGCCTGAAAAAGCCGTTTATGGATTGCTGTTTACAGGACGAGAGGAAACGGAAAATACCCTTAGACAGACGATCTGTCTAAGGGCGTACTGTATAATAACGGTTAATCCACATGCACCCATACTCTGTTATTTTCAACCGATACCTCGTACACTTTCACTCTGTACCGGTCCGGGTCGACCAGTGCCTTCCCCGTCTTCACGTCAAACTCCCATGCATGCCAGGGACAGGTCAGAATCTCGCCTTCTCTTCCGTAAATGTATTCATGCGGCCTGGATTCCAGCGTCGTTCCCGTGAACTTCCCTTTACACAGCTCGACCTGCTGGTGAGGACACACATTGCGGATCGCATAATATTCTTTGCCGTTATAGTATACGCCGATGCTTTTTCCCGCAATCGTTACAATCTTGCATGCTCCGGCTTCAAGCTCTTCTACTCCGACGGCATCATACTTCGTCATTTCGCTACACCTCCTGCCAGCAAGCCTCTTTCCTGCAGCTGATACATCTCGGCGGCGTTCTCGTACGCTACCCGCCGGCGCATCTCTTCAGGCAGCTTGTTCAGCACGAATAATGGAGCGTCGTTGTCCCAGTGCGGATAGTCCGTCGAGAACATTACCGTTTTTTCGGCTCGCATCAATTGGAGCATTTGAACCAGTTCCCTGTTGTCCGGCTCTTCGATCGGCTGGGTCGTCAAGCGGACATGCTTCAAAATATATTCGCTCGGCTTGTACTTCAACCACGGCACTTCGCTGCGCATCGCACGGAAGTTTTTGTCCATCCGCCACATCAGATGCGGCAGCCATCCCAAGCCGCCCTCGATGAAAGCCACCTTCAACGTCGGGAACGTTTCGAAAACGCCTTCACAAACAAGGCTGTTCAACTGCGACATGTGGTGGATCGCCAGGATGTTGTGGCGCTCAAAGTTCGTCGTCGGGTACCCTGCTGCCGTTGTCGGCGGGTTGATGCCGTCTCCTTCCCCGCCGCCGTGAATCCCGATCACCAGGTTGTTGCGTACCGCCGCTTCGTAGATCGGATAGTAGCGTCGCTGTCCGTAAGGCTCGCGTGATCCGGATGTCATAAGCACTTGAACTACTCTCGGATGCGACCCCAGACGATCGATTTCTTTGGCGGCGAGCAGCGGGTCTTGCGTTGCGATGACAATCGACCCCAACCAGCGCTCATCGCTTGGAAGCCACGTATCCATCGTGTAGTCGTTGAATGCGGAGGCCAGCGCCGCGGCGTAATCCGGATTGTTGTGCGCCGAGATGGACAACAGGTTGCCTGTCAGAATCGCTCTTTCTATATTGTAGCGATCCAGTAAATCGGCCTTCGCGAATTCGGGGTCGGAGCCCGGAGGAAGTCCGTTGCCGGGTGCTGCATCGCTGCGTTCCAATGGGATCGGACGGTACAAGAGAAAAGGCAATGTCGCATTGTGGGCCTTCAATCGATCCCACCATACCCGCGGCATATAAGGCTTCAAATCGTCATAGCTTTTGACACACTGATGCACATCGCAATCGATAATCCCGTGATTGAACTTAGAAGCTTTCTTCGTCGCAGACGCTTCCATACGTCTCAACCTCCTGTTGTTTTTGAATCCAGCCTTCGACCACAAACCGCGTACATCCATGCTTGAAATGGCCCCATCAGGCCAACATGAATGCATGTAAATTCCTTACAATACAGACTCCAGCAAGATGTAAACGGTTCCATTTTTGTGCCATCCAGCTCTACTTGTTATAGTTTTTTCTGTAGGTCACATCCTTCAACAGATCTTTGATCCCCGCTTTCCATCTCTTCAACATTCTAAATCCTGTTGTAAACAGAGATTAACTGATATCTAATATATCAGTTAATCTTATACTTCACATTATAGCACAATCAACCCATCTGTCAATTCACTTTTTCTATATATTATTTCTGCCTTTTTACGACCTCTGCGACCACTTCCAAATCTTTCAGATCTTGTTCAAGCATCTTTTTAAAGTCTGCTCCATTCTGATAGTCAATGAACAGGTTTTGTTTATTCATGAACGCAATAAATTTGGGATCCTTCACTGCCTTGGCGAGAGCATCTTCCAGGATCTTTATGATTTCGTCGGGTGTACCGCCTGGTGCGGCAAGACCGCGATAGGCATGGGCAATCACGTTGATCCCTTTTTCCTTCATGGTCGGCACATCTTTAAAATAACCTTCGTCTCGTTTATCCGCCATAAGGGCCAACGGACGCAATCCCCCGCTTTCGATGTGATTTTTTACTTCACCGATCCCATAAATTCCGAATTCGGCTCTTCCGCCCAAAACCTCTATAATGGCCTGCCCCGTGCCTTGGAAAGGAATCGTGACAAAATCCAGATCGGCAGCTTCGGCAAATGGAATGCCGTAATAGCTTGGTGTGGAGGAGGAGGCGAAATTCAGCTTTCCCGGATTGGCTTTGATATCGGCAACCAACTCTTCAAATGTTTGATATTTTGATTTGGAAGAAACAACCACCATGGCGGGATCCGTATTGACCTTACCGATAAACTTAAAATCGAATGTTTTAAACGGGGCCAGACCGAGCACAGGAAGGGCTGCAATTTCACGGTTTGCCGCCGTTAATTTGTATCCGTCGGGCTTCGCTTGAAGCCCTTCATTCATGCCTACCGCACCGGATCCGCCGGTTTTATTCACAATAACGACATCCTGGCCAAGCACCGTCTTCATCGATTCAGCCAGAGCGCGCCACATGATATCCGTCCCGCCTCCTGCAGCAAAAGGAACTATGATTTCAATCGGCTTCGCAGGATAATTAATGGTCTTTTTTTCTTCTTTCTTTTCCGGCTTCGTTTCCGCCGAACTCGAATTCACGTATTGATTTCCGCAGCCTGAAGCGAACAGAGTCATCAGAAGAAGAGAGCCTGTTGCAATGATGGCCGATGTTTTTTTCATACCGGTTATCCCCCTAGTCGTATAAGATCAAAATCAGGAGCACTTCAGTAAAATTTTCATTACGCTGCTTCCGCTTTCCATTTGCCTGAATCCTTCCTCCAACCGCTCCAGAGGATAAATTTCAGTAATCAAACGATCCAGCGGCAATTGACCGGATGCGGACAGCTGTATCGCTTTTTCAAAATCCTCATGCTCATACACTCTTGCTCCGGACATTTTTAACTCCCGCCAGAAAAACCGGTGGAGGTCCACTTTCGGCGGCTGTGTAAAAATCCCCACCACTACAATGCGGCCACGCGTACGGGGCAGTCGGGTCATGACTTCCGCTCCGGCTGCCGATGAGGTGACTTCGAACACGACGTCGGCTCCTGCCATTCCCGTTTGTTTATTGACATATTCGACAATGTCTGCTTCTTTTGGATTGATCGTATCCAAACCGAGCGCTTTGGCTAATTCCAGACGAAACGGATTGATTTCCGATATTAATACTTTGGCTCCCGCTTCTCTGGCTACCAGAGCAATCAGCATGCCGATCGGCCCTCCGCCAAGCACGACAATATATTCCCCGCTTGTTACTTCACCGATTCTTACATCGTGACATGCCACAGCCAGCGGTTCGATCATGGCCCCATGCTCTAAGGATAAGCTATCCGGAAGACGGTGCAGGGTAAAGGCAGGTACCGTCCACAAGCTTTGAAAGGCTCCGGGCGTTTCAATGCCGAGAAATTTCAAGTTCTGGCAGATGTGGTTGTGTCCGGCTGAACAGGCTGGACACTGACCGCATGGGCTTAGAGGCATCACCGTCACACGGTCTCCAACGCCATAACCGGTAACGCCCTCTCCTAACGCATGAATCACCCCCGACATCTCATGACCCATAACATGAGGAAAGCTTACTCTTTTGTCCATATGGCCGTGAAAAATATGCAGATCCGTTCCGCAAATGCCGGCATGCGAAACCTCAATTTGCACTTCCCCTGTGCGAGGCGGCACACTGAGGCCTTCTCCTACCCGAATCGTTCTGTTTCCTTCATAAAACGCAGCTTTCATCATCATTTTCTCCCCACGTATTTATTTATTTGTTTGTTTCACCCGATTAAGCAGATCATGATGCCGCATTCCCCTTACGCTGTTTACCCGACACTACATAAATGAAGGAAGCCAGGTAGATAGTATGGGAACGTAGCTGATGATTAGAACATCTAAAGTTAAAATGCCCAGGTATAACAATACAGGACGAGTCAATTGGCTCATTTTCAATTTGGCAATTTGACAGGCCACCACCAGATTTACGGCTACCGGCGGAGTTAACATGCCGATCGCAACGTTAACCACCATAATAATCCCGAAGTGAACAGGGTCGATTCCAAATTGTATAGCAATCGGAGCCAGAATAGGGGCTACAATAATAATGGTGATTAACGCTTCCATGATCGTTCCCGCAACAAATAAGAAGATATTGACCAACAACAAAAAGACAATAGGATTATCCGAGAATTCGGCTATCGCTTTACCCAGCCTTTGCGGGACCTCTTCAACGGTCAAGATGTAACCGAAAATCGATGCATAGCCTACAATCATCATGATGACTGCGGTCGCAAGAATCGATCTGGAAAAAATGGGCATTAAATCTTTCCATTTAATCTCGCGATAAACGAACATCCCGATGACAAAACCGTAAACCACCGCAATGACAGAAGCCTCTGTGGGTGTAAACCAGCCTTTATAGATCCCCCCGAGAATAATGAAGGGCATGAGGAGGGCTAACGCCGAATCCAGAAATGCTTTCCACAAATCTTTCAACCATTGACGTTTGTTTGTTCGATTGACAACGTCAAAGCCTTTCACTCTCGCAACAATGATAATGACCAGAATGAGGGAAAGACCAATCATAATACCTGGAATAAATCCGCCCAAAAATAAACTGCCAACCGAAACGTTCGCTACTAAACCATAAACGACCATGGGAATGGACGGAGGAATGATGACTCCAAGCTCACCGGAAGCGGCACATGTAGCCGTGGCGAAGTTCTTCGGATACCCCTTATTCTCCATCGCCGGTATTAGTGTTGAACCCACTGCTGCCGTTGTTGCAGACGAGGAGCCTGAAATGGTCGCAAAAAACATGGAGGTTAACACAGCTACCGATCCCAGACCGCCCCTGAACCAACCGACCAGAACATTCGCCAGGTTAATTAATCGTCTGGACATGCCGCCAGTCTGCATCAGGTTACCCGCCAATATGAAGAAGGGAACCGCCATCAGAGCAAAGGAGTCCAAGCTTTCAAATACGGATTGAGCCACTGTAATCAGAGGAATCCCTTTCAAATATAAAGCCACTAAGGAAGCAAAGCCCAAACAAACAGCAATCGGAAGGCTGATGAACAGAAAAACAATAAAGGAAATGAACAATAACGAAATCATACGGCGATCTCCTTTCTGTTCTTCTTGTAATCTTCTATTGCCGCCTCGACTTCTGCGTTTATTTCTTCATCTGATGTATCCAGAATATCCTTTTTGTTAACGTAAATATCGATTAAAGATGTAACCGTATTCAAAATCGTCAAAGCTGCGCCTATGGACATCGCCGAGTATACGTAAACCATCGGCACTTTCAAGACGGGAGCCTTTTCTGAGAATCCGAATTGTGCCATTTCTAAGCCAACAAAGAAAATGCACACATAAAAAACAAGAACGAATAGATAGGCAGTGAGTTTCAATATTTTTCCCGCTGACGGCGGAACGACCTGAATCAAGATTTCCACAGCTAGCGAATCGACTCTACGCGCAGCAACGGCTGCACCGATAAAAATGGCCCAAATCATGAGATATCTTGCCAATTCCTCCGTCCATGGCACCGATGCCTGAATGCCCAATTCGCCAAGTACAAATCGAACGAATACCTGCACAAATACAACGGCAGTCATCAGTGCCAATGCGAATCCGGCAAGGCATTCCATCACTTTATTTAACTTATCAACGAATTTGATGAGCAGCACAAAATCAACCCCTTTCTATTGTCGGCTTGAAGGGTACAGATGGGGGCCATTTCAGCCCCCATAACCAATTATTGTTTCTTTGCAGCTTCAATTTCTTCCAAAAGCTGTTTTCCGTTCGGAATATCCTTCAAAATCACATCGTAAGCCTTACTGGTTTGTTCCTTCAAAGCGTTGACATCGGTTTCGATGACCTTAACCCCGGCCGCCTTCATCTTTTCGAGCGAATCATGGTATTCTTTTTTGTAGTATTCGGTTTGGAAGGCCAATGCTTCTTTGGCCGCTTCTTGAACGGTCTTTTGTTGTTCCGGACTCATCTTATCCCATTGCATTTTGGACATCGTCAAAATCAGAGGCAAGTAATGAATCTTGGTCATGTTATAGAACTTGGCTACTTCAATAAATTTATCCATAATAAATTGGTCGGGAGGCGTATCTCCTCCGTCTACCACCCCTTGCTGCAGGGACAAATACACTTCGGAATAAGCCATCGGCGTCGGTTGTGTCCCCAGCAGCTCATAAGCTTTGATGTGCCCCGGGGCCTGCATCGTTCTGAGCTTTAATGATTTCATGTCCCCGGGCTTATGGATCGCTTTGTTGGCAAATACGTTGCGTTCCACTACACTCATATACCCCAACCCGATAAGTCCATGCTGCGGGAGCAAATCCAGATATTTTTGACCTACGGGGCCGTTAAGCACTTTATTCGCTTGATCTATGCTGTCAAACAAGTAAGGCAGATCGAAAATCGTCAATTCCGGAACCGTATTTACCAGCGAGGCCTGATTCGTAATCGACAATGCTTGAACTCCTGTACGCATGGACTGAATCATCTTCGAGTCCCCGCCTAACTGAGATTGAGGGAACACCGTAATTTTAATGGTACCATTGGACTTTGCTGCAGCCAGCTCCGCCATCTTGTCGGCCATTACCTGAAAGTGGCTATCCTGGGATAGTACATGACCAAATTTCAGCTCAACGGTTTTGGCCGTGCCGCCTGCTCCTTGCGTGCCGGTGGCTTGGGTGCTGCCGGTTCCGCATCCGGCCAATAGCGTGCTCAATGCCATTACAGCTGCTAACCCCAGAGTCATTCCTCTCTTCTTCATAAAAATATTACCTCCATCCCATATGGATAATCTTCTCGCTTACATAGAAAGCCAGGCTCCAAGCCCGGCTTTATGTACAAGTACAGTCTCCTACAGATGGACATACACCTGATTCTCCTCAACGGAGACATCGTACCGTTCCACGGTGACATCATATGTTTTCGTCCTCATCTTCGGATCCGTGATCATACAGCCCGTCTTAATATCGAATTCCCATTGGTGCCAAGGGCAGCGGACGATCTCGCCTTCGCGTTCGTAAACAAAATCTCCCGGACCGGAAGAAGTAATATACGATGCCGTAATACCGGAACAAAGCTCAGCTCCCTGATGCGGGCAGGTGTTGCGCAGCGCATAATATTGCCCCGCTATATTATAAACGCCGACGCTGCGTCCTTCGGCCTGAATTATTTTCTTTGAACCCTCAGGAATTTCGGATACCTTTCCTGCCAGAAACCGTTTCATCCCTCTGCTCCTCCTTGATCGCTTCTTCGTGCGGGAAGTTCATATAAGTCCGCTGCATTCTGATAGAAGATTCTTTCCCATAGCGCATCATCCAATTTAGGGAATGTCAACAGCGGAGAATCAAAATCCCAATGCGGAAAATCGCTGCAGAACATTAAGCATTCATCGGCATAAATTGCCTTCATCATTTGCTGGAACAGCTCTGTGCTCGGCGGCATCTCGATCGGCTGGGAGGTCACTCTGACGTTGCTGCGAAAATATTCGCTGGGCGCTTTTTTCACCCATGGCGTTTGGAAACGGAGACTTTTCCAATCGGAATCCAGCTTCCATAAGAACGGTGCAATCCAGAACGCACCGGCCTCTTGAAGCACAACCTTCAATGTCGGGAATTTCTCGAACACCCCTTCAAAGATAAAGCTGGCCAGGTGCGCCATCATGACCTGCGGTCTTGCAGCCCTATACTCGGGGTAGTAGGTCACATAACCGGCACCTGTCGGTCCTGTGTTGATGCCTAGCCCTTCGGTAAGCACATGGATGTTGAACGGCAAATTATGCCGCACACAAGCCTCATAAATCGGATGGTAAAAACGGTTTCCATAGGGCTTCTCAGCACCGTTCGCCACGATAACCTGAACCATGTCCGGATGCGAACCGATCCGGTCGATCTCTTTGGCTGCCAGCAGCGGATCCTGCTTTGCAATAAACAAAGAGGCCTTCAGCCTTTTGTCCTTTGAAGTCCAATGCTCTATCGTATAATCATTAAGCGCGGAACAGATCGCTGCCGCATAATCGGGATCGGGTGAAGCTTGGAATGAGTAATCGCTTCCGGTTAATATGCCGTATTCGACGTTGAACGGATCCAGGTGCTGCGACCTCAAATATTCCAGGTCACCGCGACCGCCAAGAGGGTTGGTGCCGTCCGGAGGAGTCGAGTCAACGGTTAACCCCTGAACCCCGCCGTTTAAATAGATCGGACCCGGAAGCCTCCATCCCCACAAATCAATCTGATCACGGTAAAACCTCGGCAAATGGTCTTTTACCGCAGATACCGGGGCAAGATGATGGACATCGCAGTCAATCATCGAGCGTTTCATTCGAACCTTTTTTTCCGGTGCTTTGACTTCAACTTGTGCCATTCATGATCACTCCCTCAATAGATTAATCATTAACCATGTAAGCTTTACCACCCGCATCTTTTGGAATCGTTTTCAAATCAGTGGAACTCACGTCTGCCGGCATCACTTTCCCCTCATTATCGATGGTTGAAGTCGAAAGATTTCACATATGAGATATTTGTTTTTCTATATATGTAATATGTTACTTTGTATCCGTTTTCTTGTCAAACAAAAAAATTCCTTAAATTTCATATACAGGGAACCTCTTTTCGTATATGATAAAAAATATACCCTATTAAACGACATATCATGAGATGAACATATACTTAGACCGGGCCGGCTATGCTATAATCAGGGTAACATCATGTACTTTTGGGGGTTGTCCGATGAAAAACAAGCCTTTCACACCGGTCAAATCTGCAGATCGGGTGTTTGATATACTAGAGGCGTTGGTAAAGCACAGTGACGGGCTTCATATTCGGGAGTTAGGCAAAAAGCTTAATATCGCCGACAGCAGCATCCATGCGCTGGTACATACGATGCTGCAGCGCAGGTACTTAAAAATGGACGAATCCCGCAAGCTTTTTTTGGGCTCCAAATTTTATCAATTTTCCAATATGATGTCTGCTACTCCTTTAGTTCCGATAGCCAAGCCCATTATGAAGCAAATCAAAAGCAAATTTAACGAAAATGTCCACCTGGCTGTTCTGGACGGCTTGGATATCGTCTACATTGCTTTTGAGGAATCGACCAATCCCCTGCGCTATCATATGGAGGTCGGCCGGGCCCAAAGCGCCTATATTACAGCCGTTGGCAAAATGCTTTTGTCCGCCCACTCCAATGAGCAGATCAGATTGCTGTATGAAGGGTACCCATTTGAAAAATTAACCGCTAATACGATCACCAGCGTGGATGAGCTCATTGCCGAACTGGAACGAATAAGAAAGAGAGGCTACAGCATTGATGATGCCGAATCCTATGAAGCCTGCAAATGTTTTGCCGCTCCTATCTATGATTCCACCGGCCAAATGATTGCCAGTATGAGCATCTGTATCCCGTTCGTCACGGCTCAGGAGAAAAGGGAACCGGAGATGATCGCAGCCATCCAAGAAGCGACAAACCGGATCACCTCTCTGCTTAAGGACAATTAATCCGGCCGCCTAACGAAACGAACCCAGTACCTGATAAAGGTCTGGGCTCGTCGATATACTCATCTATTTCATCATATTAACTAAAATATTCATCATATGAAGGAATGAATGGATTACGCTTCAACGTCATCCGCAAGGAAGCCTCTTTTGTTTCTAACGCTGGAATAAATGCTAAAGATCAAAATCACCGCTGAAATTACCAGTAACGTGCCTGCGATAGGGCGTTGGAAGAAACCCATAAAGTCACCCTTGAAGAAGATTAACGACTGCAGCAAAGAAGTCTCCAGCATTTTACCCAGAACAAAAGTCAATACGAGAGGCGCCAAAGGAATTTCCAGTTTTTTCATAAAGTATCCGACAACACCGAACACAAACATGATCCCTACGTCCCAAAGGCTGTTGTTTACGCTATAGGCTCCGATTACGGAAACGACAATAATCATAGGATAAAGCAATTTCCCGGGAACCATGGCAATCTTCGCCCACATCCCCGCCATCGGCAGGTTCATGATCAGAAGAATCGTATTCCCGATGAACATACTGGCAATAATCGCCCAAACGATGTCCGGGTTGGTTTGGAATAAAGTAGGCCCTGGCGTAAGGCCGTGCATGATAAAAGCTCCAAAAAGAATTGCAATCGTTGGTGAACTCGGAATTCCCAGTGTGAACAATGGAATCATGGCCGAGCCGCAGTAAGCATTGTTCGCTGTCTCCGGCCCTGCAACGCCTTCAATGGCGCCTTTACCGAACCTTGAAGGGTCCTTGGCAAGCTTTTTTTCTAAAGAATAAGACAGGATTGCAGGTATAACGGAGTTGGAGCCTGGAATGAGACCTGTTAAAAATCCAATTCCTGTACCACGGCCAATCGCCTTTAACGTAGCCGGCCATTCTTCCCGTTTGGGAAGAAGTCCCTTTACCTTGGCGGGCTTCTCCGCTTTTGACATGTTTTCCATCCCGGAAAGGACCTCGGAAATTCCGAATAAACCCATGGTGATGGTCACAAAATCCAAACCGCTCATTAAAAAGGGCTGCCCCAAATCAAAACGCACGGCCCCTGAAATCGTATCCATACCAACCAAGGATAGGATTAAACCCAGAAGGGCGGATATCAATCCGCGAACCAATGATTTTCCCATTAAACCAATGACCATGACCAGGCCAACCAAAATAAGCGCGAAAAATTCCGGAGGACCGAATTCCAATGCCATTGCGGCGAGTGGAGGCGCAACAAATACGAGCCCCAGCGTCGTGAAAATCCCTCCAATAAAGGAACCGATACCGGCAACGCCCAACGCGGTTCCAGCCCTACCTTGTTTGGCAAGCGGATGACCGTCGAGACAGGTGATTACCGAGGCCGCTTCACCTGGTGTATTAATCAGGACTGAAGTGATGGTGCCGCCATACAGGGAACCGTAATAAATCCCCGCCAGCATGATGATGGCCGATACGGGCTCCATCGAGAAAGTGATCGGCAGCAAAAGTGCCGTAGCGGTTGTCGGCCCTAAACCAGGCAGGACGCCAACCAGCATTCCGATGGTAACTCCAATTAAACAGTACAGCAGATTCCACCAACTCAGAGCTGTCTCAAATCCCATGATTAGTTGTGCAAACGACTCCAAATTATTTCCTCCTTACCATCCGAGTGCGTTCACAGGCAGTGGAACACCCAACAGCGTATAAAACACATAAAAAACAAATAGTGAAGTGACAATCGAAATGCCTAGTGCCGAATACCACTTATATTCCCGAACCAAAGAGATAAACAATAACACGACAGCAGAAATGACAAACCCCGTAAAATCTACAATGACAATAAATACGAGCAAGGAACCTAATGCAACAAGCACACTGGCTAAAGGCCTTCCTTTTGGTAAAATTTCCGAAAAATAAATCACGCTTTTCTTAATCGATTCCCACAGATACAAAATAGAGAGCACGATTAAAGCGATGCATATCCATCTTGGAAGAAAACCAGGCCCAGGGCCCGCAGGAGTATAATAAGGATAAGATAAAGACTGCCAAAACATAAATCCTGAAAATCCGAGCAGAAGTAAAGCCGCCCACATACCCGCGTTTTTCAATCTTACACACCCTTTCTCAAAAGTACAGGGTCAAAGCATTCGAAAGGGGCGGGAGAATTGACCAGATCATGCTCCGCCCCCATTCCTCATGATTATTTCTTTTGCTTGTTCACTACCTGTACAATGGCATCCAATGCTACCGTATCCTTCTTAATCATTTCCTGGAATTCTGCTGAATTTAAATAATCAATAAACAGATTTTGTTTATTCATGAATTCAACAAACTTTTGATCCTTCACTGCTTTGCCAAGCGCTTCTTCCAACACTTTTACAACTTCATCCGGCGTATCTTTAGGTACGGCAATCCCGCGGTAAGTTCCGGCCCAATCGACATTAATTCCTTTTTCCTTTACAGTCGGCACATCCTTGAAGAATCCTTCAAGCCGCTTGTCGTTCATTACTGCGAGCGGGCGTAAATCTCCACTTTCGATTTGGGATTTGACTTCGCCCGGGTTGTAAATTCCGAATTCAGCTCTGCCGCCCAATACCTCGACAATCGCCTGGGCCGAACCTTGGAAAGGAATCGTAATAAAATCCAAATTGGCAGCTTCGGCAAATGGAATACCATATAAGCTAGGTGTAGAGGATGAAGCGAAATTTAATTTTCCAGGGTTGGCTTTGATATCGTTAATCAGGTCCTCAAACGTTTTGTATTTCGATTTGGAGGAGACGACAATCATGGCGGGGTCTCTGTTAATGTTCCCTACAAACTTGAAATCGGTCGTTTTAAATGGCGCAAGACCGAGCAGCGGATTCGAGACAATCTCCCGTGTCGCCATGACCATTTTGTACCCGTCGGCCTTGGCTTGAGCGACTTCATTCATTCCGACTGAACCGGATCCGCCGGTCTTATTGACAACCACGACATCTTGTCCAAGCAAAGGCTTCAGTGCTTCGGCTATAGCACGGCCCACCAGATCCGTTCCTCCGCCGGCAGCGAAAGGTACGATAAGCTCGATCGGCTTTGTAGGGAACTTCACAGCTTCTTTTTTAGGTGTTTCCGCTGCATCGGATCCCCCTGCTGGCGTAGATGCTTGATTGCCACAGGCTGAAGCCAGTATTGTCGCTCCAAGAAGTAATCCAACCGTTCCAAGTTTCATTGTTTTGTTCATCGTATATCCCCCTAGTTTTCATTTGTTTTATAAAATACCATAGGTTTGAAACACTTCTGAAACTTTCATGCCTTCACGAATTTTGTCGCGAACCAGATTTTCTCCGCTGACTTTATCCAGCGCCTGCTCTATGACCAGCTTTTCTATTGCCTTTGGAATCACGACAACGCCATCCATATCGCCAAAAATGAGATCTCCCGGCTGAACGGTAACTCCGCCGCATTCGATCGTAACGTCGTACTCGATCACTTCATTTCGCCCCAGGGAATCGGTAGGCCGAAATCCTATAGAAAATACGGGGAATCCTAATTCCAGAATTTTTTTGGCGTCTCTGACCATCCCGTCGATGATGGCTCCTCTGCCGCCGGCAACCTGTGTCGCTGTTGACATCAGTTCTCCAAAAAAGGCTGAGCGTTTAGAGCCGTTGACCGCTCCTACAAAAATCTCGCCCGGTTGAATCGCATCCAGAACCTGAATCTGTTTCTCATAAGGCTTTTCCGGAATCCGGTGCACATCAGCCACCTGCACCGTTTTGGCTCGTCCCACGATAACCATATCCGGAGTCAGCGGCCGAATATCCGGATGCATGGTCTGATTTCTGTAGCCGTGAGCATCCAGGATATCAGAAATAACGGCGGAGTACAGCTTTTCTTGCAGCGTATCATAATACTGCTGGGATTCTGGCAATCCTTCTCACTCCTTTATCCGATTTTATTGGACAACTCATTTTTTCGTCCGCCACCATACTTTGATATGATCGCTAAAGATGGCTTCCGCTTCATGAACGTCGCCGTTTTCCAGAGAACGGAGAAGCGGAATATGGCTGTCTGCAACCGCTTCCAAGTTAGGGAAATAGATTTGCGTCGCAACCGCTATGAATCTCTTGATTTGAACATGGATCTGATTCCATTGCTGAGACAGGACTTCATTGCCGCAGCGTTCGTAGAACAAACCATGAAAGCGCATGTCATATTCGATCAATCGGAATACATCATCCTCTTGGGCACACCTTTTCATTTCCGAATACAATCGGTTCAAATAATCGATGTCGCTTGATTTCAATGTTGGCAGCGCTCTCTTTACGGCAAAGCCTTCAATCAGCTCCCGCATTTCATAGATGTCCTCGATTTTCTTCTGCGTAATATCGGATACGAATGAACCTTTGTTATGCTTGCTGATGAGCAAGCCTTCTTGTTTCAGCCGTTCCATGGCCTCTCTGACCGGAGCTTGACTTATCCCTAGAGAATTGGCGATATCTAAAACGACCAACCGGAAACCGGGATAAAGTTCTCCCTTTAAGAGCGCTTGTCTTAAAGACAGATAAACGCGTTCACTGAGTGAATCCCCTTCCGGATCCAATTTAAGCGTTATCATGTTTCAGCTCCCAGAATCCCATACTATATGACCCATAAATTTATAGTTATCGAGAGAATTAACGAGAATGATGATCAGCTAAAAACACCATTTAATCCACATGCACCCATACTCTGTTATTTTCAACCGATACCTCGTACACTTTCACTCTGTACCGGTCCGGGTCGACCAGTGCCTTCCCCGTCTTCACGTCAAACTCCCATGCATGCCAGGGACAGGTCAGAATCTCGCCTTCTCTTCCGTAAATGTATTCATGCGGCCTGGATTCCAGCGTCGTTCCCGTGAACTTCCCTTTACACAGCTCGACCTGCTGGTGAGGACACACATTGCGGATCGCATAATATTCTTTGCCGTTATAGTATACGCCGATGCTTTTTCCCGCAATCGTTACAATCTTGCATGCTCCGGCTTCAAGCTCTTCTACTCCGACGGCATCATACTTCGTCATTTCGCTACACCTCCTGCCAGCAAGCCTCTTTCCTGCAGCTGATACATCTCGGCGGCGTTCTCATACGCTACCCGCCGGCGCATCTCTTCAGGCAGCTTGTTCAGCACGAATAATGGAGCGTCGTTGTCCCAGTGCGGATAGTCCGTCGAGAACATTACCGTTTTTTCGGCTCGCATCAATTGGAGCATTTGAACCAGTTCCCTGTTGTCCGGCTCTTCGATCGGCTGGGTCGTCAAGCGGACATGCTTCAAAATATATTCGCTCGGCTTGTACTTCAACCACGGCACTTCGCTGCGCATCGCACGGAAGTTTTTGTCCATCCGCCACATCAGATGCGGCAGCCATCCCAAGCCGCCCTCGATGAAAGCCACCTTCAACGTCGGGAACGTTTCGAAAACGCCTTCACAAACAAGGCTGTTCAACTGCGACATGTGGTGGATCGCCAGGATGTTGTGGCGCTCAAAGTTCGTCGTCGGGTACCCTGCTGCCGTTGTCGGCGGGTTGATGCCGTCTCCTTCCCCGCCGCCGTGAATCCCGATCACCAGGTTGTTGCGTACCGCCGCTTCGTAGATCGGATAGTAGCGTCGCTGTCCGTAAGGCTCGCGTGATCCGGATGTCATAAGCACTTGAACTACTCTCGGATGCGACCCCAGACGATCGATTTCTTTGGCGGCGAGCAGCGGGTCTTGCGTTGCGATGACAATCGACCCCAACCAGCGCTCATCGCTTGGAAGCCACGTATCCATCGTGTAGTCGTTGAATGCGGAGGCCAGCGCCGCGGCGTAATCCGGATTGTTGTGCGCCGAGATGGACAACAGGTTGCCTGTCAGAATCGCTCTTTCTATATTGTAGCGATCCAGTAAATCGGCCTTCGCGAATTCGGGGTCGGAGCCCGGAGGAAGTCCGTTGCCGGGTGCTGCATCGCTGCGTTCCAATGGGATCGGACGGTACAAGAGAAAAGGCAATGTCGCATTGTGGGCCTTCAATCGATCCCACCATACCCGCGGCATATAAGGCTTCAAATCGTCATAGCTTTTGACACACTGATGCACATCGCAATCGATAATCCCGTGATTGAACTTAGAAGCTTTCTTCGTCGCAGACGCTTCCATACGTCTCAACCTCCTGTTGTTTGCATGCCGCGAAACCGTTTTATTGTAAACGATTCCATTTTGGGCAATCAGGAATCTAATATCTAATATATTAGATTCTGTCGATATTTCAAATTATAACACATATCACAAATCTGTCAAACTTTTTTTGTTCCATTTTTAACTTCAATTTTGAGAAAAAAGAACCGGTTTTATATGAGGCAAATCGGAACATGCTCCAAGCACGCCCCCCGCGAACCGGAGGATGAATCATGATCATACTGGATAAGGAAACGTGATCGTACGATCCCTGCTTGAAATTCGTCCTCCTTGCTCCATCACGAATAATCCTCAATGGTATGATGCTTAATCTCGTCGATATGCACATCCATTAGATGTATGGCTTCTTCGATGTTTGAATCGAACAAAGCCTGCAAAATCTTCTTGTGCATTTCGTTCGCCTGCCGAGGTCTGTCCGAATTTTTGGTAATAATGACCCCATACCATTTAATCTTTAATTCCAATGTGCTCATAATCGAGACCAGCAATTGGTTATTGGAATGTTGAATAATCGTGCGATGAAGATTCCTGTCGGCTTCAAAAAAGGGTTTCATATCCCCTTTCCGGATGGATTCCTCAGCTCTGTCCGCTTCATCGATCAGTAATTGAATTTGAGCTTTTGACATGGTGCGTGCCGCAATGGTAAGGGCTTTGAGTTCCAAAGCTTTTCTTACATCATACAAATCTTCAATATCCTTTACATTAGGCAGATTGACATAAGATCCCGAACGCGGTTTGACATCAATAAGCCCGTCCTGCTTTAGTCTATTGATGGCATCCCGCAGCGGTGTTCGACTTACCCCAAGCTCCTTGATAATATCTTCATAAATGATTTTGGAACCCGGCTTCAATTCATTATTTAGTATCTTATCCCTTAAGTAAACATATACACGCTCATGCAGGTTGCTGTTATCAAATATGATCAAGTTATCACCCTCTAGTCAAGGTGCATGTTCCGTTTATCGAAACATACACCCGTTGTCTTTATGATTTCTAAGTGCCATTTTACATCTAGCAACGTAAATTGTAAATTCTGCTCCTGTGCAAAATGTTCATTGACCTGATCAAGTAATTAACCCGCCATATTCCGCAACACGAAGTACACCGTATCCTGCCAAATGATGCATCGTTTGAGAATCTACAGGAATGACCTCTCCCTCGTATTTCTCCACGCTGAAAAGCAGCGCGAGAGTATCCCTTACGATCTCTTTTCCAGCTATATAAACTGGTATTTTCTGCGAAGCAAAGATCGCCTGATGATTAAGAATGGCCCGAAGATCTTCGGCAAAAACTACCCCCATCAGCATATTGGCTTTCTCGTTCACACTAAGTTCTGAGAATTGGTCCAATACACGTATGGAAAATGCTGCCCGACCAAGGCCCGCTTGTTTAGCCCGCTGATATCCTTCAATCACCCGATCCGGAAGCAGAGCATCTGCATAAGATTTATTAACCGCATTGGCTATGATCGTATGATTCGATATAGCCATAAGCAGTTCACCCGTAAGCGTCGTAAGACTTTCCGTTATCCGTTTTTGAGCATCCAAGAAAACAAATTTCGTATGCGATCCAGGTAAAATAAAAAGCGCCGGTCCGGTTACATTTAGTTTTTCCACCAATGCAAAGGTTTCAACCTCCTCTCCCCGCATAATATCAGTAACACGATCCTCTGTTGTGTCAGATGAATTCGAAATGCTTTTAACTCCGGGGACAAACCAGATATCCTTATCCACGATTTCAGGAAACCGTTTGCAAACCATATGTTTTGAAAGCAGATCCATCCCTGCAGGTGCGGGAATATGCGGCACTTCCACCAGCCCCACATTGGATGTGATCATCCCCGACGCGGCAATGATATCTACATCGCTTACATCCAGATTGTTGGCTTGTAACAGCTTGTTAATCAATTCACCGATCGTTGTTTTCAATGCTTCGTTACTGCCGTTAAGTACGGTATTTCTCACTCCCGTTTCAGCCGTTGCCGAGTCCACGGCATCATACGCCTTCCATAAAACTACACGGGTATTGGTTGTTCCCGTATCAATCGTTATTCTAAACATCAGCAACCAACCTTTACGTTAAATTCTCCCGAATTTTCGAAGTAACTCTTCCACAGTCGCTCCTTTCAGTATCTCTTCTCTGGTCGCTATTTCCTTGTCGGCCTGCTCACGCGCCAAAGCATATACCTCTTCCAACCGGTCATAAGGGACGACAGCAACGCCGATCTCGTCGGCTACAATCAAATCGCCAGGGTGAACAATGACACCGCCGCAGCTTATGGGAACATTAATTTCGATCGGCTCTTTTCTACCGGAATACGCCGTGTGTGCGGCTCTTGGACCGGAAACCTTCGCGGTAATGGGAAAATCGAGCATTCTGGATTCATCCGTATCTCGGCAGCTGCCGTCAATGACCGCACCTGCCACACCCGCGTTTCGTGCCAGGCCGGACATCAATCCTCCCCATATGGAGGTTTCAGTTTCCCCAAAAGCATCAATGACGATCACATCGCCCGGTTTTACAACCTCAAATACTTCCAGGCAATCGACAATATCGCCGGCGGTTAATTTGACCGTAATGGCAGGTCCAATGATTTTCTTATTTGCCGCTTTCGGTTTCATATCATGCCTCATGACCTGATTGCGCTGCATCGCATCTCCGACCACACAGGATAACGATAACACATCGGCCATATCACGAAAAGGTTTAATTTTTGCTTCATCAATTTGCGGCCTTGGATTAATTATTTTCTTCATTAGGAGTTCCCCATCCTTCATTTTACAATTGTTGTACAAGAACCCGATCTAAAGCGTGTATATGGCTTGAAAAACAAAAGTACCCATCGCAACGAGCCGATAGATACTTTTGCTTTTAACTTGCATGCCGCTGATCACGGCTTTTCCGACAATTCAAGCATTCGAGGCTCGGGTCGATTTAGTACAGCAAGTTGATTTCCGGAATATTGTGTTTTTGACAGTATTCTTTGTAAAGCTTCAATTTCGTAAACACATCGTCTTGATAATATACTTGATCTTCATCATCCAAATATTGAATCGTTCCTTCCAATATGAAGAGCGTGATCATTTCTTCCTCTCCATCAACGACAAGCGTATGAATGTCGCCCGGCGGCTCATAAACGAACGTACCTGGCTTAGCGACCCACGTTCTTTCCAAATACCTCCATTGGCCCTGGATGGTATAGGCCATGACCTGCCCGCCGGTATGACGATGACGGTTTACTATTCCGCCTGGCAATACTCTCAATAAATTAATCCAACGTCCGGTAGACAAATCAAAACGAACCGGTTTAAACCATACACGATCGGTTTGGGGAACCCAAGGGATCTCGTTAATATCAATGGCCTGATCCGGTAATCCAACCATTTTTGTAAAGTCGTTTAAAGTTTGTGTTTGTGTCATTTTTCTTTCCTCCATTTGTTTATTATTTATAAAAATATTAGGCAGGCGGGAATAAAGATGGATCTCCGGCGAGGAGTCCGCCGTCTACAGGAAGAACGGCACCCGTAATAAAGCTTGCGTCCTTGGAGCTCAAAAAATCGATTGCAGCAGCAACCTCTTGCGGTAACCCAAAACGTCTTTGCGGGGTTCTCGAAAGAATTCTGTCCTTAAATACGGGATCCCTCGTTGCGCCGGATGACAATTGTGTCTCGATATAACCAGGACTTACAGCGTTGACGCGAATATTATATTCAGCCCAATCCACCGCCAAGCATTTCGTAATTTGAACGATTCCTCCTTTCGAGGCAGCGTACGACAGCAAATTCTTGCTTCCGTAATGTGCAAGCATCGAAGCAAAATTAACAATGGCACCGCCTCCGCCTTGAGCCATATAAGGTTGAACCGCTTGGCACATGTAAACGGTTCCATTTAAGTTAACATTGAGGACACCTTTAAGCTCCTGGTCTGTTACCTTTACATTGGGTGAGCGTCTGATGATTCCCGCCGCATTGATCAGAATATGAATACTGCCCAATGCTTTAACGACTTTCTCTGCGACTACTCTGGCACCCTCTTGATCAGATACGTCGGCCGGGAAGAAATGAACATCATAGCCTTCAGCTCTTAATCTGTTTTTCTGCGCTTCTCCGCTTTCCACTGCAATATCGACGATCGCCACGGTCAAGCCTTTTTCGGCAAATCGCTGAACAACGGATAATCCAAGTCCTGACGAACCGCCAGTTACGATGGCCACTTGATTTGAGCCCATGTTTACACTCCCATCCTGTTGTATTTGATTATTCGTTTCCCTTAGTATTCCTTATCAGAGGCTTTGATTTGGCAGCACTACTCCAAGATCCCCGTCAAATTTCTACCAAAGAGGTTTACTGTCTTCAACTAATATCTAATATATTAGTTTGTTTCTATATTTCACATTATAACATACTTATGCCATCTGTCAATTTCTTTTTGATACCTTATACCGTATGAGCCACGTCAAGTCCTCATTCCCTTCTGGGCATAGTGCAGAAAGTCTGTGGATACGGATATAGCAAGGAGATTGTCAAGGGGCAGCGGCGGCGTTCTTGAGAACAATACATAAAGACCCTTGGAAGTTTTGTTCCAAGGGTCTTTATGTATCGGATGCGCGTAGAGGGACTTGAACCCCCACGGTCTCCCGCCAGATCCTAAGTCTGGTGCGTCTGCCAATTCCGCCATACGCGCGTTTTACAACGTGAGCCATGTAGGACTCGAACCTACGACACCCTGATTAAAAGTCAGGTGCTCTACCAACTGAGCTAATGGCTCATAAATGGCTGGGGATCTAGGATTCGAACCTAGGCATGACGGAGTCAAAGTCCGTTGCCTTACCGCTTGGCTAATCCCCAATATGTAGATCATTCATCTCTGGTGCCGCCGAGAGGACTTGAACCCCCAACCTACTGATTACAAGTCAGTTGCTCTACCAATTGAGCTACAGCGGCATAAAATGGTGGAGGCTGACGGGATCGAACCGCCGACCCTCTGCTTGTAAGGCAGATGCTCTCCCAGCTGAGCTAAGCCTCCACGGGATGACCCGTAGGGGATTCGAACCCCTGTTACCTCCGTGAAAGGGAGGTGTCTTAACCCCTTGACCAACGGGCCCTATGTATGGAGCTTCCAACCGGGATCGAACCGGTGACCTCATCCTTACCATGGATGCACTCTACCTACTGAGCTATGGAAGCAAGTTTGGCTCCCCGAACAGGACTCGAACCTGTGACAACTCGATTAACAGTCGAGTGCTCTACCAACTGAGCTATCAGGGAATATTCGCTTGGCGACGTTCTACTCTCCCAGGACCCTGCGGTCCAAGTACCATCGACGCTGGAAGGCTTAACGGTCGTGTTCGGTATGGGTACGCGTGGTTCCCTTCCGCCATCATCACCAAACGTATT
>NZ_FNDY01000065.1 GCF_900099895.1 Paenibacillus naphthalenovorans | reverse complement strand
CAAGTGGTTTTTCGTCCTAATTTCGAGAAATTAGTGACATTTGTGCAGCAAAAACCACCGTTTACCAGTTAATGACACGAACTGCATAGATCATATCTATTATTTGCTCCTGGAACTATCTGGGTATCTAAAGCAGTCAGCTCAGATATTAGATTTTCAAAGCTAAAAAAAACTGGTGTATCGACAGTTACTTTGGGAAGGTCTAACCCCTCTTCAAGTACAGACCTCTCCTTCTCCTTTTGTAGAAGCTCTCTAAATTTAGCAATTTGGTTTGGTGCGGAATTTTCAGCTCTATCCACACATAAGCCCATCAATTCCTCAAAATTCATCAGCCAATATGGAAGCTCAATATCATTAGCACTAATATATTCTACATCATTTCCAAATGCTCCATTATATTCCCCATGTAAATCTAGAAGTAACATTGTTGAATTTGGAAGGGAAGAAATCTTTTGTAGGATTGAAGCTACAGTCCATGACTTTCCACCTCCTGTTTGCCCCAATAAGGCAGTATGTCTGCCGAGAAAAGTATCTAGATTTATGAATGCCCGTTGCTCTGGAAGAATAGATAAATTACCTATGCTAAAATCGCCCTCGGTAAAAGACCTATATACTTCACTGATGGTTTCTGGCAATACGGCATATACTTCAGAGTTTACAGTTGGAAACACATCAGAACCACGTTCGAATTGATGTTGGCTATTAAACTTACCTACTGGAATTACCGACAATAATCTTTTTACTTCAATTAGAGGAACACCCGATGAAGGTTTATTTTCAAGTATTGGAGTCTCTTGCATTTTAATTCCTGTTACGACCCCTAACATACTCCCTGATGGTAATTGAATTTCTAAGAAACTACCCGGTTGTCCGATGAGCATCGGAAAAGGACCTTCATCTGTCGTAATTGTTACTTTCATCGATTCCGGGACACCTACACTATTTCCTTCATCATCAATATAGTGATTATAAAGAGAAACCGTTATCATTCCATCCTCAATTCCAACTACCTTGCCTACAATATATCTCACAAATTTACCCTCCTAAAAGCTGGTGCGCCTGCAATTGAAAAAAGATATTGGACGAACTGTTGAAAATCCCACAAGTTCGTATTTTCTTCAGTTCCAATCTGAAAACCCTTAAATTCTTTAAAAGGAGTTAATCCGTGCGTATCCTGTTTCATTAAGGCATTCAAAACAATTCGGTTTTCACGTAGCTTTGGTAGCAATAATCCCTCATTAATATGAATATCACCGAAACTATAGCCCAATGTGGTTAAATATTTACATTCCGGACCACCTATTACTTCATTAGCAACTCTCCACAATGAATCAAACGGAGGATCTAGTATATCCATAACCTTTCTTTTCCTAGGATGAACCATAGTACGAGTAAGTTTATCAGAAAAATCTATGTGCTCACCTGCTGAATAAATTTTTTGACTGTCACTCCACCAATTTACAGACCCATGTAACTTTAACAGCTTTATGTACGGTGTTCTAATTTGATTAAAAACTGTTCTGGACCTTCCCTGATTAATGTATGTACCAAACTTCCAATTAAGAGAAGAGACATCAAAATATCTCAATGTACTTCCCAAAAAACCATCTAAGACGGGTATTCCCGCAATAGAAGCTGCGTGCTCAATAAGCAGATCATAATTTGTAGTAAAAATCCATATCGGACATTGCCTACCAGCAAATATTGTTTTTATTGCGATAAACATTTTTATATGATTTTCAAGAATTGGTTTTCTTATCTCTAATATCACCTTAATAATATTCTCTCTAATTGATTGTGCAATTTCTGTCAAAGTTCTCTTTTCCTCATTTTGATTTAACATTGCTATGCGGTTTTCAATTAAATCCGTTATTACTTCTATATTAGGGCTTCCTTTTTTTAAATTTACCATAATCCCCATTTCACGATTTACCAATTCTAATATGAAATTCACTTTCTCATCAGGCATGAGATCAAATACTTTTTTTGTTAATCCATCCATTAGTGGATATCCCGCTTGATAAGAAGCCCCCGCACCAAGAAATAAACCAAACCCTTCTTCTTGTAAGTATAGCTTACCAACATCAAAAGCCATGCAATATTCTCCTAACCCAACCATGTTTATCCATGATTTTCTAGTCAGGAAAATATTCGACATGGCTTTTGTTCTTTCCTTCTAAATTTACCCTTCTCGACAAAATAAATTTAGGGTAATTGAATATAACGTGCTTTCAATCCTTCAATGGTCATGTTTTCTTGCACATCATTATCCGGAACAAGCAAATAAAACCACGGTTTCCCTTGATGCTGAATCTCATGCGCGGTAGCGTGTTCACACCATTTCAAGACGGCTCTTGCCTTATCCTGAACAACTTGGCTATCTATTTCCGATTCCCTTTTTATTTCAACAATATATTTCTCCGTCTTTGTTTCCACGACAAAATCAGGATAATACGTTGAATTATGCCCGTAATAAATCTTGATATGGTTTTGATTCATCGAAGGCTTGAACCATTTTTCTACAGCCGGATCATTTTCGCAAATGACGGCAAACCGCCGCTCACTGTCGGAATCGAATTTCTGTTCCTTGTAAAGGCATTTCAGAAAACCGCCAAAAACCATGTTTCTTATCCGCGATCTGTCTTGAACCGGTTCACGGAATGAACGTACTCCTTCACCCAAAGCCGAAGTATAATAAGCATTTTTTAACGTCTCAAACCCCTTGGGAATGGTTACTTCATAACCAGTCGCTTGTTGATAATAGTGCTGCTTCATCTGGGCATGGATTAATTCCGCAAGGCGGGTGCGATTATACAACAGAACATTTCTTACTTTATGATCATCGTTTAAATAACTCTGCAAATGTTGAAGCAGCTGACCAGCCAATTTATACAAAAGTTCGGAGTGATCGTCATATGAAACGTCCGGAAAATCCATTAAAGCCGATACCACGTAATCTTCAAGCCGTTCTTCTTCATACTCTAATTCATTTCTTTTCAAATACTCACGTTCATGTGTCCGCAAATGTTGGATAAGGATATGATCTTCCACTGGCTGCAAATGAATCCCGCTCACATCCAAATCAAAGTCATGGTAACCCCATGAAATCTCGCCTACAGGTTGAACAATGATCCTTGGGATATCGATGGTATGCTGAATTGTTTTTTCCACATAGATATCCACAATTTTTTCCACAAGTTCTTTACGTTGTTCTGGAAACAAATCCAATTCATGAGGGATATATTCCGCTTGCACTTCCCTGACCAATTGCTTTTTCACTTCCGGTGTACTCAACTGTTTGGAACTGGACAAATATTCAAAGTTTTTCATTTTTGACTGTACCAATTCCATCACTTGTTGAATATTCGATTGCACAACCGGAATGGCTTCTTCATGCTGCTTTTTCCCTGTTTTTTCGATCACTTCCTGAACCAATTGTTCCTCAATCGTTTTGTTTACCATTTCTTCAACAATTGGAGTAGCGGTAACCTGTTGCTTTTGTTCTTTGGCAACATCTCTTCCAATAATAACGCCGCTGCGAATAATGGAATTCGGATTATTCGCTTCGTCGATGATTTCCTGAAATTTATCGTGAGCAATAATAGTCAAACGGTCAACCGCTTTCACACCAGTTCGTTTTCCGTAAGGCAAACGCAATCCTCTGCCAATGGATTGTTCAACCAAGGTTCTCGAATTCGCGGCACGCAGCGGAATAATCGTATATAAATTGGTGACATCCCAGCCTTCTTTTAACATATTGACGTGAATCACAATTTCCGTTTCAGACCTTGGATCTTCGACAGCCATCAGCTGTTGGATCGTTTCGTCTTTTTCCTCACCGCGTTGATTGGAATGGACGGTGATCACTTTATTTTTATATCTGCCCTCGAAAAACGAATCAGATTGAATCGTTTGTAGCAATTGAGATGCATGGTTGGTATCTTGAGCCACAATCAGTACAAACGGTTTTACGATAGGCAGATGATTTTGCCTGGCGTAGACTTCCAGTTCCACTTTGGTCTCTTCATGGACTTTGATCCCATCTTCCAACTTAATCCGTTCCAGTTCCTCTTCGGAAAAATCGGCTGCATTAAAATTTTGACGTGTAGCAACGGCAGGCTCCTTAACAAATCCATCCTCCATCGCCTTATGTAATGGATAACTGTAAATCACATTTTTAAACGGAATAGATCTCGAACCGCTTTCTACCTGCGGAGTAGCCGTTAATTCCAGCCCAAGAACCGGATTCAATTCATTCAATACCCGAATGCCCGCGGAAGCGCGATAGCGATGGGATTCATCCATCAGCAATACCAAATCCGGCAGGAAGGAAAGATAATCAAAATAGCTTTGTCCGATATATTCCCTGAGCCTCTTGATGCGCGGCGCATTGCCGCCGCGTACTTCGGTGTTGATCTTGGAAATATTAAAGATATTGATATGAATTTCCGTTTCACCGAACAAACTTTGTTTTCTTACACCGATGCCTTCTTCATAATTGTCTCCTGTGATAATCACCGGTTGGTTGGCGGCAAATTCCGCAATTCCTTTGAATACATATTTGGGTGTATTCGGTGTAAAATCCTGAATCAATTTATTGTATATCGTCAGGTTGGGAGCAAGAACGAAAAAGTTCTTCATTCCCTTGGCAATGTATAAATAAGAGATAAATGCTCCCATTAACCGCGTTTTTCCCACTCCTGTCGCCAACGCAAAACAGAGAGAAGGAAATTCGCGTTCAAAATCGGTCACGGAAGGAAATAAGGCTTTGATTTTTTCTAATTGTTCCTTGAGGGAGTCGGTCGTATGCTTCCCTAACTCAATCACATCGAGAACATCAGCCAATATTTCAAGGGATTCCTTCTGCGGCTGACGCAAACTTAATCTTGCGGAAATGTTGTTGACATGCCGGTTCATTGTCCGTCTTCCTCCCCAAACAGTTCGATCTGCTCTACCGTTTCTTTAGGCGGTAACTGAGAGATTGATAAACTATAGTCGTCCCTTCCAAATTCGCATTTTTTCAATACAGCCTGCGGAATTTTTACAAATGTGATATTCGGGTAATCATCCGGATTGACTGTATAAGCTTTGCAGCAGATCAGCAAAGTCTCGCCATCCGCCATCTGTGTCTGAATCTGATCCGCAATTTCCCGAGTGACTAACTGAGTGGTTGTATAGATATAATCCCTTTCAGTTGACTTCCCTTGTTTCCAGTAGACTTGTTCATCAGGGCAATATGTAAAACCCATATGCTTGCACATCGCTTCCGCCAACATGGCAGCATTGTATTGCTTGCTGATAACCCAATTGCCGAATTTGTCTTTTTCGAGCAAGCTTGGAGCAAGACGGTAATAGCGGAAACCGCCTCCGCCTTTCCAGTTGACCATTTTGCTGATTCCGCCCTGATCCGTACCGTCTATAACCTTTTTCATCCGAGGAATAATATGGGTATGACAATGTTCACCTAATTCGATCATTATCCAACGGCGACCTATTTTATGGGCAACCGCACCAGTTGTTCCTGATCCAGCGAAGGAATCCAAAACGATATCGTTAGGGTCTGTACTTAACTCAATTATTCGTTTTAATAATCTTTCTGGTTTAGGTGTGTCAAACACAACGTCTTTATTAAACATTTTTACCTCTAATTTTGCTTCGTGGTTGTGCCCAACTTCTTCTTGAAACCAAATGGTAGATGGTGGACGCATAGGATTGTCATGCAAATATTGTTTTACATAAATCTCCCAACGCCCGTCTTTTTTTACAAATTCTAATTCAGAGTACCTTTCTTTAACATTTTCTTCTTTCCATCTCCAACGTCCCTCTGTTCCATCAGGTTTGATAGGGAAAATTAAACTACCATCGGGAGCTTGAATTGGATACCACATTGACGGTCGATCTGTTCGTAAAGACTCAGACCCCTCTTTCCGTAAAGAACGCCGTCGATAATACTTTTTTGCTACTTCATCGTAAAAATTAAATTGTTGTTGATTTTGTTCTTTTGGCAATTGCTTTACTTTAAATGCTTCCGATTTTCTATAAACAAGTATATGGTCATGACTATTACTAAATCCTTTAGCATCCATTCTCTCACTGTATACTTTTTGCCATATACAATGTGCCACAAAATTATTTCTTCCAAAAACTTCATCACACAAGACCTTTAAGTAATGTACCTCGTTATCATCAATTGTAATCCAGATGGAACCATCATTTTTAAGTAAAGTTCTTAGTAATACGAGCCTGTCACGCATCATCGACAACCAAATTGAATGTTCTAGACCATCATCATAATGAGAAAATGCACTACCCGTATTGTAAGGAGGATCAATAAAGATACACTTAATCTTCCCAGTAAACTCCTGCTCCAATGCCTTTAAGGCAAGCAAATTATCACCAAAAATGAGCCGATTATCAAAAATATCGTTCTCACTCACGCGAAATGGAGCATGATACGATAATTCCGGATCTTCTATGAGAATTCTAGGTTCAAGACGAGGTTCCTGATCCTTTCCTATCCAAGTAAGCTCTAACTTTGTTCTTCCACTCATCATTTACACCCCTGCTAAATTATTCTCCACTTTATCGTAAACAAGTGTTTGCGGTTTACCTTTTCGGTATTTGTCAAGATAGTTGTCGCGATTTAATAAAATTAAGTTAGCTATCATTGCGTCTTCTGCACAGCTTGAATAAGCGTCGCTTTTTCCGGA
>NZ_FNDY01000061.1 GCF_900099895.1 Paenibacillus naphthalenovorans | reverse complement strand
CGATTCTCCGTGTTTTCTTTGCAGATGAATTCGACAAAAGTGCCTCTAAACCCTTGTGACATAAGGATTTTTTGATTATTCAGCAAGCCCTAATTTAGCAATTTCAGACTTTGGATCATATTGCTGATCGGATAAAGTAAATTCCTCCAAAATGCTCCCTTTTTCCATTACGGCTACTTTATTGCAAATTTTTCTCACTACATCCATCTCATGCGTAACGATCACCATGGTTATATTTAGCTCCTGATTAATTTTCTTCAGAAAAGCCAGAATGCTTTCCGTTGTCTGGGGATCTAAAGCGGATGTAGGCTCATCGCACAATAAAATTTTGGGATTCGTTGCCAAGGCCCTCGCAATGGCAACTCTTTGTTTCTGACCTCCGCTTAAGCTGGATGGATATTGATCTGCTTTATCCTCCAATTGAACAATGGAAAGGCATTCTTCGATTATATTTTTACGTTTAACTCCTGGTATTCCGGCAATTTCTAATGGGAAAGATACGTTGTCATAAACGGTTTTATTATGAATCAGGTTGAAATGTTGAAATATCATGGAAATCGATTGCCTTGTATGCCGCAATTCTTTCTTTTTTAAAGTCATGATATTTTTTCCTTCGATGAGAACCTCTCCTTCATCGGGTTTTTCAAGAAGGTTAATGGTACGGAGCAGAGTCGACTTTCCCGCCCCGCTGAAACCGATAATCCCATAGATATCCCCTTTTTCTACATTCAACGATACGGATTTAATCGCTTCAAAGGTTACGCCCTTTTTAACTTTATATATTTTCTTTATGTTTTTTAATTGTATCATTTCATGACCGACCTCCTTTATTCAAATACAGGAATAATATCCCCCTCAAATGTTGTCTCAATAAATTTTTTAACATCCGGTGAATGCAGGACGGTTTTTAATTTTTCAATTTTTTCGTCATTTTGGTTATCGGCTCTGGTAGTAATAACGCCAATAAATTCAGATGTCGAATCTTCCGCCAGTAGCGCATCTTTTAAATGAAGCCCCACAGCGGTTTGATAACCGCCTAATATAAACGCCAGATCTACATCATCCAGAGATTTGGCCGACATCCCTTGATCCAGTTCCACAATTTTGAAATTTCTCTTGTTTTCAATGATATCTTTTTTGGTAGCCGATAATCCTACCCCTTCTTTTAATTTGATGAATCCATGTTGTGCCAGGAAATCAAGCGCTCTTCCGTTATTGGAAGGGTCTTGCGGTATACTGATTGTTGCCCCGTCGGGAATATCGTTTATGTTTTTATAACGGTTAGAATAAAGTCCGGAAGGCCAAGCCAACACAATAAATTGCTGCAACCAATTGAGTCCCGTGTTGTTTGTTGTAGGATTCCATGTAAGGAATATGCTGAAAAGCGTTGGCATCCACACTTTTATCATTCACGAGTTCATTCGGCTGAATAATGTCATTTACAAATTGGATTTTTAAATCGATACCTTGCTCTTTCAACTTGGGTTGTATATATTCGAGTATTTCCGGAAAACCATTAAACGAAGGATTCGTTGCTATCACTAATGTATTCCCTTTTTCTTCACCAGCATTAGTGGCTGCCTGCCCGCAGCCGCTTACCAGAACCATCAAGCTAATGATTAAACTAAAAAACGAAATTCTTTTCATGTTCTCCTCCAAAAACTTCTGTTATTTTTTGTAAATCTTTTTTTCGGGATGGTGCATCTTTTAGTTCCATAGATCATCCGTAATTCCTACAAGTTTTTTCCCGATCATTTCACGCGCGATATGATTAGACGGCCCCATGGCGATACCTGCGCGGGCATCCCGGTATAACCTCTCCAGCGTTCCTTCGCGGTAGCCGAATCCTCCGCTTACATCAAGTCCAATTTGGGCAATCTCGTTTGCTGCATCGGAAGCCAATACTTTAAATTCAAGCAAACTGCTTTTCAGTTCTTCCGGAGCGTATTTTTCTCCGCTTTCCAGCCATTCATCCAGTTGTAAAGCCAAATCTTTCTGCCAGGCCTGCAGGCCGGCCGTTAAAATTTTCGCTTTTGCCAATTGACTGCGAATAATTTGATAATCACTTAATGCCTTATTCACGTCTTGATGGACTTTCCGCTTGGCGTAAGCGAGTGTTTCGTCCAAAATCCCGATAACCGTTTTGAACAATTTCCTTTCCCTCGCCTTCTTCGCCTAAACGATCCTTTTCATCTACATAAACATCCCGAAGACGAAGCGAAGAGCTGTGATTTCCACGCACTCCCATTGCGGACCATTCTCCGGGTTCTATCCCTTCTTGATGGCCATCCACGATAAAATAGGTGATGTCATCCGGCGATTTGGCATTTGGCGTTTTCGTCTGGAATACATAAAAATCCGCAAATCCGCTGCTCGTAGTAAAAGACTTTTGTGAATTAATAATATAACCGTTATCCTTTCTTGCGGCTTCACTCAGGTTGTACCAGTAATGGCCTCCGGTCGCTCCTTCGCTGGTCGAAGTCGTTCCGAACTTTCCGCTGCGGACAGGTTTCAACCAACGTTCCCACTGCTCCTCATTTCCGTGGGCGTATATCGTACGGGCTGCCTCAACATGCATGGTGTAGATTAATGCGGTGGAGGGGCATGCCTTCGCAATTTCCTGTACAGCAATCCCAAAGGCCGAATAGTTTAATCCCCATCCCCCCAATTTTTCCGGCAGTAAAATGCCGTTAAATCCCTCCTTCGCAAGAGCGGCAATATTTTCACTTGGAAATTCTTTATTTCTATCAATACGATCTGCATTGGGGCGGATCACTTGTTCCACAATTTTACGAATGTTTTCACGTACTTCATCGAGTATCAACGCGGCATTGTTTTTATTTTCAGAAATAATTCCCGACATAAGGCTGCAAGCCTCCTTTTATAAAATTTCTCTGGCAAACCGTACCTGCTCCGTACTTTTGGCGTTAAGCGTCCTCAGATTGTCCCTCAATGTTCCGTTTTCAACATATTCCGTCCTTGCCAACCCGTGTTTTTGTAAAATCGGCACCACCAGCTCCACAAACTCTTCCAACGAACCGGGCATATAGGCCGGGCTTAAGAGAAAGCCGTCCCCTTCCACTTCGTTCATTGTCTCTTCCATCCAATCGGCTACTTGCTCCGGCGATCCAACCAACTGGGGAGTCATGACGCCTCGGCCGTGTAACATCCCTGCCTCACGAATGGTTGCATTTGCAGAGCTGCTGTGTTTATAAGCGTCAATCATTCCCTGAATCCCCGGCACTTTTAAATCGGCAATGAATTCGTCAAGACCGTGTTTGGATAAATCGTAGCCCAAGTGTCCGGACAAGATCGTTACCCCCGCTTCGGCCGGAACGAGAGCATTGTGGAGTGCGGCTTTGGCACGGGCGATGTCCTCCGTCTCTCCAACAAACACTTGCAATCCAAAACAAACCCTGACATCATCCGGGTCGCGCCCAACTTTCACTGCCTCTTCTTTTAAACGATGATAATAAACCTTCATGGCTTCGCGATCGGGCTGAAGGGTAAAAATAAGCTCAGCGTGCTTGGTCCCGCGTGTCGATTGACCCGCCTGAAGGATGACGGGGCGCCCTTGCGGGGAACGATCAATATTCAGCGGGCCTTTGCACCTAAACCATTTCCCTTCGTGGTGAATCGGATGCACTTTTTCCGGATCGGCAAAGATGTTATTTTCTGCATCCATCACGATCGCATCCGGCTCCCAGCTTTCCCATAACTTGTAACATACCTCCATATACTCATCCACCCGATCATAGCGCTGATCGTGGGATAAATGGTATTGTTCGACATTCAACCCAAGGTTTTCGGATGCATTCTTATGAAAAGCGGTGACGACATTCCAGCCGACACGTCCGCGTGACAGGTGATCCAGCGTGGCCAGTTTTCGCGCAAGAATGTATGGCGGATAACCCGCCACCGAGAACGTCATGGTCAGGCCAATATGTTGGGTGACCGCACCCATAAATGACATCAAGACCGACGGTTCATAGCACGGCACTTGCGAAGCGTAGCGCACGGCACTTTTGTAGCTGTTCTCATACTCGGAATAAATGCCTTCCGTATCGGCAAAAAATACGGCATCGAATTTGCCTCTTTCGGCGATGCGGGCAATCTCCTGCCAAATCTCCGGACGATTCCATTGAAAAGCATTCGTCATCGTCATATTCCGCGGATGTTTCCACGTTGCGCTGCTGTGATGAGTGACAGGCGGCATCATATACTGGAGCAAGTGCATTTTCTTTTTCATGAGTTATTTCCCTTCTAGAATTGTAAGGAAAAACGATTTCGATATTGGCGTCCCGGGTGGTGGTCCGGTAATTGGTCATAGCCGAATAAGTTTTTCCGGAAAGTACCTTCCTCATAATCTTTACGGACAAGACCCCGCGATTGTAAGACCGGAATCACATGATCCACAAAGTCTTCAAATGTACCGGGCGTTACCGCATAAGCGATATTAAAGCCGTCAACTCCCGTTTCATCTATCCATTGTTCCATGATGTCAGCAATTCTTTCCGGTGTGCCTACGCCTACCAGGCCCATTCCCCCGACCCCTACGAAGTCGGCAACCTCTCCTATGGTCCATTGCTTGTTTGGGTCGATTTTCGTAAATGTTTCAATCGCAGAATGAATCGCATCATTTTTTACATATTGAATTTTGTCATCCGGGGCGTATCCGGCAAAGTCTACACCGGTCCACCCTCCGAATAACGCCAGGCTGCCTTCATAACTGACATAGCTTTGATACTCACGGAACTTCGCTTCCGCTTCTTCTTGTGTACGTCCAACAATGGGGGTAAATAAGGAAAGAATCTTGATTTCCTCCGGATTGCGGCCGGCCTTTTTGGTCTCTTCACGCAATGCCTGCACAAATGTTTTGCCGATTTGTTCGGTTGGAACGCTAATAAACACAAGTTCGGCATGTTTAGCTGCAAATTGGCGGCCTCTTTTGGAAGCACCCGCTTGAAAAATGACCGGTGTCCTTTGTGGTGAAGGTTCGCATAAGTGTGCTCCGGGCACCTTATAATATTTTCCTTCATGTCGAATATCGTGTACTTTCCCGGGATCGGTATAAAGCTTTTGTTCTTTATCCAATACGACAGCATCGTCCTCCCAGCTGCCTTCCCAAAGTTTATAAACAACCTCCATATATTCATCAGCAATTTCATAGCGTTCATCATGGTTGATTTGTTGATCCAGCCCAATATTAACCGCAGCACTGTTCAAATAAGAAGTAACGATATTCCAGCCGATACGCCCTTTGGTCAGATGATCCAGCGTAGACATACGCCTTGCAAAAATGTAAGGATGCTCATAGCTTGTGGAGGCCGTAAGTCCAAAACCTAAATGTTTTGTCACTTGGGCCATGATAGGCACGACAAAGGCCGGATCATTAACGGGAACCTGTGCGCCCTGGCGTACCGCCGGGTCACGCGACCCCCGGTAAACATCATAGGTGCCTAACACATCGGCAAGAAAGATGGCGTCAAATCGTCCCCTTTCCAAAACCTTGGCTAAATGGGTCCAATATTCCGCATCTTTATAGGTTGATGATTTGTCCTTCGGATGTGACCATAGACCCGGAGATTGATGTCCTGCGCAATTCATATCAAAAGCGTTCAAATATATTCTTTTTTTTGTCATGTCCATTTCCTCCCGGCTATTTTCATTCTATGGATCTGCAGTTTGACCATATTTATCAGGAATAAGCGCTCGGGATTGGATATTCCCCGGTTAACAGCCATTTCCCGATATTTTTTCGCTTATATTCAATCGGGTTATGAAGAGAATGAAGACGAACATTTCGCCAGAACCGATCGAAGTTATTTTTTCTTGTCGCGGAGCGCGCCCCCATGACTTCAAAAATATTGCTTGTCACATTTAGCGCCACCTTTGTGCCAAAAGCATTGGCCGCACCTGTAAACAGAACCGTTTCCCCCCGTTCCTCCGCAGTCAGCGACCGGTCTTTCGCCCAAGCTTCGTCTACTTTTTCACCGGCTTTTTCTACCAGCTGCACGGCCGCTTGAACATCAATCCAAAAATCGCCATAACGACGTTGAATAAACGGATCATCTATCGCCTGTTTATAATCGGTCAGGTACCAGGGGCGCGATTTGGAAAGGGTATAATTCCTTGCTTCTTCCAATGCCCCTTCCGCACTTCCTACAAAAACATTGGCCAAAATAATTTGTGAAAGGATAGCATCCAAAGTAAAGAAAGCAGTACCTTCGGATTCGGATTTATCTAAAACTTCCTCCTCTTCCACTACTACATTATCAAAGGAAACGGAACCGCTGTCCGTTTGCCTTTGACCAATCCCATCCCAATCGTTATTCACCGTTACACCTTTTCGGGCAGTTGGAATCATCCCTGCATACGCTTTTCCATCCTCGGGATTTTCCCACAAAATTAACAGACGGTCCGAATCCCGGGAGCCGGTACTAAATGTGTTGTAGCCGTTCAGAATAAAACGGTCGCCTTCTTTTTTTCCAATTAAAGTAGGCTCGATGGGATTAAACGAATTTCCCCAAAACCAATTGTTTTTCGCCGATTCCGTATAAAAAAACTCCTTTTGTTTTGCCGTGCCCGCAAAATGCGGTGTGACTAAATGCAAAAAATGATAGCCGTATAAGTGAGCAAGCGAAGCATCGGTTTTTGCCAATTCACGAACGATGCGGAGCACCAGAGACCAGGGCTGCCCTTCGCCGCCGTATTCCGCAGGAATTAAAATGGTTAGCAGTCCGCTTTTTCGCAACGCATCCCGCTGTTCTTTAGCAGTACCACCGGCTAGATCGCGTTCTGGCGCATCTTTTGCAAACTCTTTGGCAAGTAAAGCTGCTTTTTGCAGGAAGACATCCGGTTCTTTGACTACAGTCGTTTTCATGGTTCTCCCTCTTTCTCGTATATTTTATTTTTATAGACATCATCAATGGATCATCGCGCAATGGCCTGCATTGCAAAAATTTCTCCATTAAAAAAGAGGATTTCAATTCAAGCCATGCTTTGAATTGAAATCCTCTAGTCGTCTAGTCGGCATTTTTTGAAATTATACTAAATTAATTAATCCTATGTGTCAAGTAGGGATACTTCTTGAAAATGGATGCTGTTCCTAGTAAAATTTGTTCCAAGCCAACGGGCGGTTTCTTGCAGAAACCGACCTTTTGGCGACCGGCCCAAAGTTTTGGACAATGGATTCGAGGAGGGAAACAGGTGGAAAAAGACATGAACAAGCGTTTTTCTTTGGAAGAAAAAACTCGTTTGCTTTGGAATGCTTGGCAGGAAGACAAAACCATAAAGGAGCTGGCTTCAGAGCTCGGCGTCCGTCCGGAACAGATTGCCCGGTGGAAACGCGACATTTGCGATCAATTGAAAAAATCCATGGATAACGCCGGCTGCGAAACCAATGAACAGACCGATGCAGAGAAATTAACCGCCCAGCTTGAATGGCTGAAGAAAGCATTGGCCTCCCACCTGTCCCGTAAGGAAAGAGCGGAACTGATCGACAGGTCTCCGGATGCCCTGCCCCTAAGTACGCAAACCCGGCTGCTCGGATTAAACAGGTCCAGCTTATATTACCGGCCCGTTCCCCGGAAGGAATTGATCAAGAAGAGAGTGGCGGAGGTGCAAAGCCTTTACCCGTATTGGGGTTCCCGGCGGATCGCCAAGGCGCTTCAGCGGGAGGGTTTGAATGCAAACCGCTCAACGATTCAACGGTACATGCAGGAGACGGCCCCTGAAATCTCCGTGACAACCACGGCGCCCGGCCAGGATAAACGCAGTCTGGAATACAGCTTGTACGCCTATTTGAACCAACGCGCCAATCAAAGCTCTGCAAATGAAATCCTGGAAATGGATATCCCTGCGGTCCGCATGCAATATGGCTGGATGGATATTTATGGCGGCTACCACTAATCGATTGTCTAAAATTTTAATACCGTCTTGTAATATTGGAGCAGTTTCATACCATTGACTTTATTCTTTTTTATCGAACCGGATCTTTATGATAAAAAAATAAAATGGAAAAAGCGCCGAACAATGCGGAAAAAATGACGACGACGCCTACCATTTCGGAATCATTTTTATCCTTGTCTGAAACGATATTGACTACATATACTGTCTTTTTGTCATACAGCGATGCTTTACCTCCATCCAGTCCATTCATAAGATTATCGACTGTAATCTTGTCCAGCTTCACAAGCTCTTTCCCTTTGTCCGGTTGAGGCTTGGCGGGTTGAACGCCGCGGTTTGACGGAGCTTTGTCAGTGATCGAGATAGCTTGTGTCTTGTCATCGTATATAGGGTATGGATGTCACCTGAAAAATGCATTACTGATCGAAATGCCGCCTTGGAATCAAGTTAAGCCGGCCTCAAGCTTGACATCTCGAACTAGTTTATGCAATACTCCGTTACAATACAGGAGGCCTAACTATGAACAAAGATCAAATCCGATGGATCTTCTTCGATCTTGGGGAAACGCTGATCGACGAATCAGCACCCATATCCGAAAGTATCCGTCAATTTACCGAGCAAGCCGCTCTTTTGGGCTATACATTTCGCCCCGATCAAGTACAAGCCGCTCTGCAGGAGGCTTACCGGAAGTTCGCCCCATTTCCGATGCGCAGTGTGATGGAGGCATGGGTTCCCTCGGAAGAGCATCGGGCGCAAATCAAGCGGGGCATGACGTACCGGAAAAATATGGAGCGCCCATTTCCGTCGGCCTTGACCCTCCTACAGTCCTTGTCTCGACAGTACCGTATCGGCATCATTGCCAATCAGGGGCCCGGCACGCCTGCAAGACTGGAAACCTACGGCTTCTCTCCTTATATCTCCGTTTGCTGTGCATCGGCCGAGGCGGGCATGGAAAAGCCCGATCCCCGCTTTTTCCTCATGGCTCTGGAACAAGCGCAGTGCCGGCCGAAGCAGGCGGTCATGATCGGCGACCGGATCGATAACGATATCATCCCCGCCAAGCGTCTGGGCATGAGCGCGATCTGGGTCCGGCAGGGAGACGCGCGCTTTCAGCCCATTCCCGCTGGAGCTGAAGCCCCGGACGCCATCTGCGAAACGATTGATGAAATACCGGCTTTGTTTATACCGTAAGTCCGCATACCGAACCGAAGCGACGGTAAGACGGTAGATTCCTAGAATGTTGTACTGCAAACGAATAAGCGTATTCGAAAAAAACTCGAATACGCTTATTCGTTCAAGTGGTGAAAAATGTATCATCGTCCCTCTCATTTTAAAACAGTAATTTATAAATTACATACCCTATAAGCAATATTAAAATTAAAATTCCGGTGCCTTTCCATCCCAAACCGCCAACGAGATCAGCTAAATTTCCAAATTCAGCACGATTTACTCCATCACTAAACGCACCAGCAGGATTTTTTTTCTACGACTGACCAATTAACTAACAAGGATTTCCAAAGCCTCTGTCGAAATAGTTAATAGCTAAATTTGACGGAGGTTTTCGTTGATG
>NZ_FNDY01000084.1 GCF_900099895.1 Paenibacillus naphthalenovorans | reverse complement strand
CGGTATTTGTCAAGATAGTTGTCGCGATTTAATAAAATTAAGTTAGCTATCATTGCGTCTTCTGCACAGCTTGAATAAGCGTCGCTTTTTCCGGATTAAGCCATACTTCTTCTTTTAGACTCCAATCCCGTGTATCCCCTGACCAGCGACCTGGATGCAGGGCTTTCGCAGCTTCATAAACCTGCCGTCGCTTCTCAAATACTTGTTCCTCCTGTCCTTTATGCCTCTGGCTGGGCGTGAGGAAATTGAGCCCGCTGTGGCGATGCTCGTGGTTGTACCATCGTACAAAACGCAGCACCCATTCACGGGCCTCGGTGCGGTCTTTAAACCCTTGCTCCGGGTATTCTGGACGGTATTTGCACGTCCGGAAGATGGACTCCGCATAGGGATTGTCATTGCTGACTCGGGGCCGACTTCTGGAAGGCGTGATGCCTAAGCTATATAGCGTTTCCAATAAGGTTGCCCCCTTCATCGGACTGCCATTGTCCGAGTGCAGCACAAGGGGCTGCTGGCGAATGACACACTGCTCGCTAAGCACCGTTCTGCGTATTAACTGACTCGCATGCTCGGCCGATTCTTCTTCCCAAATCTCCCAACCGACAATTTTGCGACTATATAAATCTAGCACCAGGTAGAGGTAGAAGAACAGACCTTTAACGGGCCCTGGCATCCACGTAATATCCCACATCCAGACTTGGTTAGCTCCAGTAGCACAGTGGCTTGTCAGCGGCTTGGTGGTTCTTTTCTTGCTTCTTCCACGATGTTGCTGTTGTTTGTGTTTGTGCATCACACGATAAAAACTAGACTCCGAAGCAATATAGGTTCCCTGATCGGCAAGGGCGGGAACGATTTGACTCGGGGGGAGGCTCTTAAACTCAGGCTGATGGATGACGTCCAGAATCTGTTGTTCTTCTTCCTCGCTGAGCTTATGGACGGGCTCAGGACGCTTGGCATAAGGACGCCTATCTTCGCTAATCTTATGCTGACGCCAACGCTGCAGGGTTCTCTGGGTCAGTCCAAGCTCCTTACAGGCGAGGTGTTCCCTTGCACCGGCCTGAACAGCTTCTTCAATCAGTGATACAGCTAGCTGACGATCCGGGGCACTGATCATTCGTCCCCTTGGTCCCCCCAGATCGCCTGGGCCTTTTTTCGCAACACCAGTAAGGCTGCGGTTTCGGCCAATGCCGCTTCCTTTCGTTGAAGCTCGCGGCTTAGGGCCTTTACTTCTTGTTCTTTCGTTCGGAGATCCTTTTGCAGCTTGCTCGCTTGCTCGGCGATCCCGCCATTGGCGTTCATACAAGCATCGCGCCAGGCTTCCACTTGCTCGACGTACAGCCCTTTGGCACGACAGTATTCCGCCAACTCAATCTCACTTAATGCTGCTGTTTCTACCACGATGGCAAACTTATCTCGAGTGCTCCATCGCTCTGTAGATTGTGCACCTGTCGGCATGATCGTTCCTTGGGCCTTCGCCGCTTTCTTCCACTTATACAGCGCTGTTTCAGATATCCCGTACTCTTTGGCTAACTGGCTGACCGATTCATTATTCGGTGGCATCATTCGTTGCACGACTCTCTGCTTCAATTCCTGATTCACTTGGTTCATTGTCTCCCACCTCGTCCTTGTTATCCTCACTATACTTTCAATTGAGGGGTACGACAACTATTCTGACACAGGGGG
>NZ_FNDY01000069.1 GCF_900099895.1 Paenibacillus naphthalenovorans | reverse complement strand
GCTAAACGAAGACGTTTCAGAAGCAATCCAGAAAAATACCTTCAAAACGCTGAAAATAAATATTGTGCGTTAATTGGTCAGTCGTAGTTTTTTTTAATTCTTCTCGTCTTAAACGTTCTCTTGTTTCTTCAGGCGATTCTTTACGAGAGTCCAAATTACCCGCCTCCTGATAATAACCTGCCCTTTTCTTCACTGCGAGCAGCTTGTTTTTCTTTCATTATAGAATATACTTCTACAACTATTCCCAAATACCTTGTTAAGCGATTTGATTTTATACTAATAATGTTTGATTGCCGCATATCTTTTGTCTATACCAAATCAAACGGAGTAGCGTAGTATAAATCATATCTCATAAAGGGGGTTGACAACATATGGCAAAGAATCGCAAAAAAAGAGTTATCGTCGTTAAATTAAAACCAGGTGAAAAAGCTATCGTGGTTTGTAAAGATCATCGTCATCGCGACTAATTAGCAGGTATTGCGGCAGCACCCCGTCCTAAGTCCTAATGCGGGGTGCTTATTAATTTGCGTGTTCATCACCCTCAATCAAACAAGGCATCTATATGCCGTTTATCTGCGACATAAAGATGCCTTGTGTATAAATCCGAATAAGCCGGTCTTGATAAAGATGAACCCTTACAGCTTTTTTTCTTTTTTACAATGATGAGCTGAGGACAGGGCTTTTTTCTCTAAACGACTTCGCGGCCTCCACCATATTTTTGAGCGATGCAATCGTTTCATCCATGCCCCTCGTTTTTAGTCCGCAATCCGGATTGATCCAGAACAATTCAGGATCTAAAACCGACAGGGATCGGTCGATCATATGAACCATTTCTTTCACATCAGGGACTCTTGGACTATGAATATCATATACGCCCAGACCGATGCCATGATCGTACGTGTGCTCTTCAAAGCTGTGCAGCAATTCTCCGTGACTCCGCGAGGTTTCGATGGAAATGACATCGGCATCCAATTCGCGAATCGAGTCGATGATGTCGTGAAACTCGCAATAGCACATATGTGTGTGGATTTGTGTTGTGTTTTTGACGGTCGCTGTGGCCAAGCGGAAAGAGAGCACAGCCCAATCCAGGTAATGCTGCCAGTCCTGTCTTTTGATCGGCAAACCTTCCCGCAAAGCAGGTTCATCGACTTGGATCATTTCAATCCCGGCTTTCTCCAATGCCTCAACTTCCTGACGCAGAGCCAGCGCAATTTGATAAGCCACCTTCTCGCGAGGAATATCATCTCTCACAAACGACCAGTTTAATATCGTGATGGGGCCGGTAAGCATTCCTTTCACCGGCTTGTTCGTCAACGATTGGGCGTACACCGTTTCTTCGACGGTCATCGGCTTGATGAATTCCACATCGCCGTAAATGACAGGCGGCTTGACGCACCGTGAACCGTAGGATTGAACCCAACCGTTTTGCGTAAAGAAAAATCCGCCCAGCTTCTCTCCGAAAAATTCTACCATATCCGTTCTTTCAAACTCTCCATGGACAAGCACGTCCAGTCCGATTTCTTCCTGAAGGTTAATCCACAGCCGAATCTGCTCTTGAATAAATGTCTTGTACTGCTCTTCGGTCCACTCGCCGGTTCTCCATTTTTTGCGGGCTTGTCTAACCTCAGAGGTTTGCGGGAAGCTTCCAATCGTTGTGGTTGGCAGGATCGGAAGATTCCATTTGTTTTGCTGAAGAATTCGCCGTTCTGCAAAAGTACCGGCTCTTGCCGATGGCTGTTGATCGATCCGCTCTACCATTTCCTGAATGTGTTCCTTTTTTCTGGAGGAGGATGCATTGATTTCGCGAAGCGCTTGTTGATTTTTTTCAAGTTCGCGTGCGATCGGTTCGGAATCTTTATCTGCCACGGCCTTGGTCAGCAAAACAATCTCATCAAGCTTTTCATTGGCGAAAGCCAAGACTTGCCGAATTTCAGAACCAAGCCTGGTTTCCTGCCCGGTAGTGACAGGAACATGAAGCAGGCTGCAGGAAGGCTGAATGATCATTCTTTCATAAGGAACGTACTGGGACAACGTATTCAGCAATGTCAGCTTGAACTGCAAATCGGCAGCCCAAATGTTGCGCCCGTCGATCAGACCTGCTCCGAGCACCTTATCCTTTGGAAATCCATACTTGGCCATATGCTGCATGTTCCGGTCGTAACCGTGCACCAGATCCAGTCCGATTCCTTGCACCGGCAGCGAAACCGTCGCTTCATAGTGCTCTACGGCATCAAAATAGGTTTGAAGCATAATATTCAGCCCCGGCGCCGCTTCATGCAGTTGCTTATAAATATGAGTTATCCGATCCATATCTTCATCAGACAATGAGCTGACTAAAACAGGTTCATCGATTTGCACCCACCTTACGCCTTCTTGCTCCAGTTCCCTCAGGATTTGAGCATACAATGGGAGGAACAATGCAATCAACTCGTCCCATTGCCCGGACTTATACCCTTTGGATAGTTTTAAAAACGTATACAACCCGATCAGTACCGGCTTCCCGTCAATGCCCAGCTTTTGCTTTGCTTCCCGATAGGCTTGAAGCGGCTTGTTGATGGTAAGCACCGGGGTAATATCATTCAATTCCGGTACAATGTAGTGATAATTCGTATTGAACCACTTGGTCATTTCGCAAGCAGGAGCCCCTTTGCTGCCTCTGGCCATAGCATAATAGGTGGAAAGGGAAACAACGCCGCCAGGGTAGTTAAACCGTTTGGGTACAATTCCGAACATTGCCGCCGTATCCAGCATATGGTCGTACAAAGAAAAATCATTGACCGGAATAAGGTCGATTCCTTTTTCCTGCTGGAGTTTGAGATGATTCAACCGCAGTTCTTCTATCTTCTTTTCAAATTCAGACTCCTGAATCTTGTTTGCCCACAAGGCTTCCAGCAATTTTTTCCATTCTCTGTTCACTCCAATTCTTGGATACCCCAAGTTACTGCTTTTCAACGAATCCATTCGGTCACCCTCCATTTTCATATTGCTTTTAAATTCCATGCAAAAAAGGCATCTCTCCCTTGGGTTAAAAAGGGTAAAGATGCCCCTCGTTTGTAAAAACGGTGGCTACCATTTTTAACACCTCCCTATCTCCCGTAGGTAAAAACAGTGCTGTCAGAACAGGCAGGTCTCCTGGCTCCAGAATCATGGTCAAAACGCGCCTTCCCAATCCGAAGATCAGTGGCATATCCGCGTTGACTCCTCTGTTACAGTGGCGGGACCGCGTCGGCATTTCACCGAACTTCCCTTTTAAGCTCCGGAACCGTTTGAAACGGACCGGAGCACCTATTCCCACAATATAAAATTGTTGCTCGTAAAATAATACATTACAAATAGTATTTATGCAACAGTCAAGGATGGTTTATGTTGTTCGTCTGTGATAATGTCATCCTGTAACTGTTCTGAGATAATGTCACTATGGGACAGGAGACATTAACATTGACCAGAGCAGAACTGAA
>NZ_FNDY01000063.1 GCF_900099895.1 Paenibacillus naphthalenovorans | reverse complement strand
TCACGAATCTTTAGCTGATGGGGGGATTTCCGATTACTTTTTTCCATATACTGCCCTCTCTGGCGGAGTGGACTTAAGTTTGTCACGGATTCAGGGCATACTGAACAACCACTCAGGTTTCTTTCCAGTATAGCCCTATCCTGCTGTGTAGTGTTAATAGTAAGTACGATTTTAACGTTAGGATAACTTACACAAAAATATTTACACTCCCGCGGATAGAGTTCATTTGTGTTATTCGTTTGAAGACGTAATGTCAAACAAGTGAGCGTATTCTCCGTATCCTTCCGTTTCCAATTTTTCCTTAGGAATAAAACGAAGTGCCGCTGAATTGATGCAATAACGTAATCCGCCTTTGTCCCTAGGACCGTCTTCGAAGACATGCCCCAGATGGGAATCTCCGTTTCTGCTTCGCACCTCGGTACGAATCATACCATGGCTGGTATCAAGATGTTCTGTAATATTGGAGTGACGTAATGGTTTTGTAAAACTCGGCCAGCCGCAACCCGAATCGAATTTATCTAAAGAACTGAATAACGGCTCACCAGATACAATATCGACATAAATGCCTTCCTCCTTATGATTCCAATATTCGTTTCGAAAAGGTGGCTCTGTTGCATTGTTTTGAGTCACTTCAAATTGAACAGGAGAGAGGCTATTTCTTAATTGTTGTTCATTTTTATGAAGCCTCCAATGTTCCTTTAGAAATGTATCCCTTCCCGAACCTTGACGATACATTTTGTACCGGTAGGAATTCTTCTTATGGTAATCCTGGTGATAATCCTCCGCGGGATAAAACCTTGCAGCAGGTACAATTTCGGTAACGATTGGTTTATTAAACCGCCCACTTTCCTCAAGTGCTTTTTTTGAAGCCTCCGCCAGCCTTTTCTGTTCATCTGTATGATAAAAGATTGCAGTTCTGTACGATGAGCCACGGTCAAAAAATTGCCCGCCTGAATCGGTAGGATCAATTTGTTGCCAATAGATTTGCAATAACTTCTCATATGGGAATAATTCGGGATCAAATGTAATTTGCACAGCTTCGGTATGCCCCGTAGTTTCCGAACAAACCTCTTCATAGGTCGGATTTTCCTTGTGGCCACCGGTGTAGCCTGAAACGATCTTCACGATTCCGGGCAACTCTTCAAAAGGTTGAACCATACACCAAAAACATCCGCCCGCGAACGTAGCTTTCTCCAATTTGCTCTCTGTCACAGAAATTTCCTCCTTATTTTTCCTTCTTATTAAACAGCCGTTTATTTCTTTTCTTGAGCCGTTCAAAATGTTCATTTGTTGCATTAGCTTCCGGAATTGTATTCTTATCATTGGTAATAAATAGTGATTTCAAATCATCCAGATTTGAATGCTTCTCAATATGAGCGTTAAAATCCAAAAGGTTATTTTTAATCCCGTTTTCCTCACGCAAATGAGGAAAGGCGCTCGTAACAAGTATATTCTTGTACTGCTTTTCATAGTGTTCTTTCTGGATTTTCAGGATGCGAATCTGTTCTTCCTGCTCCTTCAATTTTGTCTCATATTGGCTTAGTTTTTCAAGCTTTTGCTTATAATCCTCCTTTTCTTTATACATTTGATAAAAAGTATCTTGAAAATGTTCTAGCTCATAAATAATCTTGTTATAATCTTTCCCATGCACTTGAAATAGTTGGTAAATGTTTGGAAAATAAATAGCATCTATTTCGCTGTTTTCAGATGATCGAAGAATGGGTCGATTCAACTCATCTATGGTATCCGGTATTCTGCGACTCCATGTGTTTCTTCCAATTCCGGTCCTTCTTTCCAAATCTTTATACGTTAGCTTTGCACCCTTTAAATCATTTTTTATTTGAACGGCCATTTTTTTTAGTTCCATGTCGCTGTAATCCGACTTCCTGCCGCGTTTTCGGCTATCGCCTTGATTATTTGTCCGTTGTATCTTCTTCGTCATTCCAATCCAACTCCATTATCCTTGAATCCACCATCGCTTTTCGATCCATTAAATCCAATAAATTTTTCGAGAAAGATTGATACGATTCCTCATATTTTATCCTGTGAACCTCTTCTTGAATCTGTATTAATGAATGGTTTATTTCTTTCATGCAACGTAACGTTGTCTTTATTTCTGCATCAAGAATCGAGCTTTGACTCTCTAGCCAAGAAATTGCCGTATTTATTTCGTTTACTGCCGGTTTAAATATATAGTGTTCACAATCCCTGCAATCCGGAACACAATGTATTGGGAAATCGTTTGACTCATCTCCACAAAAGCCATACGGAATCTTCTTTTTACCACCCAGTTCTTCCAAAGTATAAATTTTTCCTTTATCTACTGCTGTTCTCCTTTTTCCCAGAAATCCTTCTGGCATCTTTTCTGCAATCTTATTTTCCATTCTTTTTCGGGCAAGATGATAAACAAAAGAGTCTGCAAAATGAGCAGCGTGATAAAAATAGTTCTCTTGAGATTCAATTTGCTCATGATGGGCCATTCTTGCGACAGATAGCATATTAAAACCTTGAAGCACCATATTAATAATAGCAAAATGCTTCGTGTCACCAGGTTTGATTTCTCTTGCCGGCCGATATTCAAACTTACTCTCAACGACATCCCTATAAAATTCCTTGAGCAAGTAAGAAAAACGGACATCATTGAATCTTTTTGCGTCCATATTTACCTGTCTTTTTCGATATTTTTGATAATATTCCAACGGAAACAAATAAACGGGCTCATATCCAAGCAAGTTTAACAGAACCTGTTTATACGATCGAATACTTTCAAAAATATTGTGATCGATTTGTATCGATTCCCACTCAATAACTTCGTTTATATCGGTACTTTTGTTCTTAATTCTAGGGACGGTTAACCAAAGAGAATGCTCGGCCTCCTGAAGGCAGCCAAATTTAATCTGAAAAAACTCGTTTGGTCTCATCGGGATCACATTCGTGATTCGCCACCATAATAATATTGGCAAAAAGGGGAAGTGTTCCTGATTCCATGCTTGTTCAAAGAAGTCATTGATTATATCGTCAAACTGGAGCACTTCTTCAAAATCGGGCAAGTCCCTGTTATCGTGATGGGCCCTCGTGATAAGATTGCATATTTCAATAATCTTTTCAGCATCTTTAATTGGGTGGAAATTTATAAAATTTTGAAGTGTACAGGCCATGTACCAAGCGTTCGGTTTTGAGGTTGAATGTAAAAATTTCTCGAGTTCATTCAAATCTGTAAAGTTCTGAGTCTTGAGGATTATAGCTTTCAGCAGATTACATTCTCTTTTGCATGTTCTTGGTGATTTTCCGCTTATTCGGCGAATCAATATAAATCCTTTTAGAGCCAGATTAAGTTCTCGATATACTTCAAGACCAAACTTCATTGAAAAATAACGGTCAGCACTTTCCGATGTCATTTTCCACAAAATATCATCAAAGGAATCAGCGACAAGATATCCTGCCTCTTTCAAATTATAAAAAGCTTCTTCATAATCTTTCCTCTTATAGTCATGGAATTGAATATCCTCAACAACATCTAATCTATGATTTCCCAAAGTATTGACAGTTCTTCGTATTTGCATAAATACCACCATTATATTTTCTCGGAAGAAATAAGATGGGCAATCTCTTCAAGTTGCGTTTCCAGCGCTGGTAAATTCAAAAATTGCATAACAAATTCATCACCTAAATATTCTATGGCTTGCTCAATGATATCAAGAAGATGCAGGATATATCCCGTATCCCGATCAATTAAAGCGCTGTACTCGCATTCTTTAATTGATTTAATAAGCCGTTCTATTTCATTGTTTGCTTCTATTAATATAAAATACTGAGGTATAAACCATTCGCAGCCAAAGCAAGTTGATCTTCTCGGGTATGAGCATTTAGGGTGCGCAAGACATTGACCGCAATCTGATTTAGATGGCATTTTCCCCATATATACTTGAACGATAATCTTAATAAGGTCTTCCCTTGAAAGGCGATAAAGCATCTGCATAATCGTTTTTCTTCTGTGACGAACGGTATTAAAAAATTCGGCCCATCTTTCTGTTTGCCATAGCGATATGTCCTTTCTTAACAGTTCAATGGCTTGTGTCCGATCTTCTAATGTCTGTCTGCCATCGAATGACTGTGCAGCGGCCATAATCATATAATTGTAGAGCCATCCAAAATGTCCCCGCCTGCACAGATTATAGGATACCCTATTTATAGTACCATCTTTATTCGTTGCTTTGACATAAATTGCGCTTGTATTCTGGTCTGTATGGGATCGTACATGCTGGATGAGCTCAAGTGCCAGATCCGAGTCCTTATTATTCTCCTCCGTGATTCCGTAAAAAAGATATGTCATGGTGGATCGATTCATCATCAAGCTTCTGAATACCTTTAAATGAGGTCTTTCTTCAAAAAAACGTAAGTGAAATTTCTTTGGAACCGTACTAATTGTTCGACCTTCTTTGAAAGTTGATAACAGAATATGACTATTATTTTTATTCTTGGACATCCTTCTATGTAATTCAGATAAAACCATTGATGTTGCCATACATTCCAATAAATCCGGAGGGACGAAGAATGAAAGTAAGGCACCTGTTTTTCCAGTCACTTTGGATTTTGTTTTCAAATGTACTTGGTGTACAAGTATCTGGCATTGGCGAATAGTCAGCCTGTTTTTTTCAAACCAAGCAAAATCACCAATACCAAGACCATCCAATTCCAATGAGGGTAAATGGTTAACGATGTCAGAAGCTCTCCATACGTCGGAAAGATGCATGATGGTATAAAGCCACATGTTGGCATAATACGCACTATTGATGGCCCTTGGTAAATGATTTTGGATGTCCTGAACATACACATAAAATTCATGGTATATCTCTGGAGAGTAGATCTCTTTCCCATCATCAGATTTCGGTTTATTTGGGACAATGTAAAGGTCTTTTTCCGGCTTAATATCTTTATTGGCATAACAGTACCTCAGAAACTGTACAAAGAAGTCATTTGAACGCATCGGAGCATTGCTGGAATTTAAGATTGTTTGTAGCTCCTCACTAGATAGTTCGTAAATTTCCCTTCGGGACTGCAGAATTAAAGTTACAAAAGTTTTTGGTAATGAGTTTTCTGCCAAATCCTTTATTCGTTCCGGGCTACTGCTTTTACATGCAATAATTTTCTTGTGGCCAAAATCTAGAAATAATCTGACCGTTTCCTTAAGGTGTTGAGATGAAGAAGCAATTATCGCCTTGGTAAATTCTCGAATAGCTATATCTTTGGTATAAGCAGGTCGTTCTTGTCGCTTCTCGTATGCTTCTACGTCCTGTATCGGTATGAATGTTCCATATTTTTTGTATACAATCATATTAGGAAATTCATTGTTTTCGAGAAGTTTCTTCACTACTTTTCTCGTTTTCTTCAATCTTTTGGTCAGCTCAAGAACAGTCAGGGTATGCTTTGGTCTAATCCATGACTTCCCGCATTTCACAATATCATGGGTACTTATAAAAGCTTCCCATTCTTCGCGTGGTATTAAAATTCGAGAGCCCCCACCGGTTAACACCTTGGCTCCCGGGAAGAATGGATCACATAGGCTTTTAAGCCCCTTATCAGAAAAGGGGTATTCATTAACAATTTCTACACCAGTAATATAGCGAGGATCGCCTATATAAGTTAATTCTTTTGAAAATGTTATGACTTCTTCTTCCTCCAAGTAAATTTTATTCCCCCACTTCAGGACTTTCGTTAACTTGTTTGCACTGATCCAATAACTGACATTGTGGTGGTTTGTTTCTGGCCTAACTCTCTTAAAAATCTTTACCGTTTCTGGTAGGCTAATGTATCCGGTTAAATCTACATCCTTATAACCTGATCGTTCCCTTATCTTAGGGATAGAATCAATTTTGATGTAACATCTATGGCTTACAAAAATATAATCGTTATCCGTGATAACCCCGTTTTTTAACCACTTGCGAGCTCTAGAATATGAAATCGGAATTTGTTTACAAAATTCCATGAAAGGTAAATATTTCGAAGTATCAACGCTCATACCAGAACTCCTATTGTTTATTGGTATTATTTTTGTTCCGTTCAATCAACCGGGGGACATAATATTCATGCATATAAGCCAACTTAGCCTCGATTTTTTTCCTCATTCTTTCAGTCTTAGACATGTATGCCAACGAGGATTCCAAGCTTTTATCCCCTCTTGGAAAGGCCACATCTAATGGACTTTCCGCATGTTCAGCGAGCATATTGGTAAATGTGCCTCGACCAATATGCGTTGACCAGCTTGTAGTGCTTAAATGATTCGCGAGGATTTTATCCTCAGACCCACCATACTGTCTTAAATATTGGATGAAAGTTCTTTTTAACTTATCGAAATACTGTCTATAGCTTCTACCGGTCATCGCACTCCCATTTTTGTTTACAAATAGCGCGCCGGAACCATCGTTAGGTTTATACATCTCCAAGTGATCCTGGAGTAATTGATCGAGCCAATCCTTAATTTGATAAATTCTTTGCGGTCGTGGCTTTTTAACATAGTTTGATCCCGATGAATCCTTGATGTTCGTTCTGAATGAATTGGTTTCAATCTTAATCAGAAGATCGCCGGTTGCCAACTTTCTTTGCAAACTCGCTCTTTTTAAATTAACAACTTCGCCGACCCTTAATCCTCCGAATAGTTGGAAATATAGGCCCAAAACAATTCTGGGTGTAACACAGATAGCTATTTCAAATAACAGGGGAATGTAAGCAAGCGGAAAAACATGCTCTACATTCGACGCTGAACGAGATGGATAGATAGCATCAAACGGGGACTCATAATAGAAAGTTCCGTGATAAGTCGGTTTCTTGGGAAAGTTAGACAATAATATATGGGGAGTGATATTGTTCTTAGCAAGCCAAACATAGAAATTGGTAAGAGTACGTTCAGCATCCTTCACTGTTCCAAGTTGTCTGCCTTCCTCCGTTAAATAATTTAAGAATCGTGTCCCGTGTGAAAGTTTTAAATCCATTAACGATTTGATATGAAAGGTTCTTTTATTCAACCTGAATCCGTGACAAACTTAAGTCCACTCCGCCAGAGAGGGCAGTATATGGAAAAAAGTAATCGGAAATCCCCCCATCAGCTAAAGATTCGTG
>NZ_FNDY01000093.1 GCF_900099895.1 Paenibacillus naphthalenovorans | reverse complement strand
TCTATGAGCAATTGCTTCCGCATTACCCGGAGGAGGTGAAGGCGCTTTTCGTGGCATATATCGAATTCCGGGCGGATCAATCCAGGGACAGGCGATTGACGCGATTCTATGGCGAGGATGAAAACGCCGTATGGAACCAGATCATGATTGGCCTGATTAGCTACTGCCTTCTGCTCCGTCGTGGGAAGTTTTCAAAGCGGCTGTATTTCGAAAACCAACGCGCACTTCCAAAGGTCGACAGAAGGTCATGAAGAGCTAAGGCAACGCAAAGCAAGAAAAGGTAATCAGCACCTTGAAGTCCTAGATATTACCAAATGGACAATGGCTGCCTTGCATGCATAGCCCCCTTGACTTTCTAGCCTATACGGCGGCAGAGTCATTTTCAGAAAATTCTATAAACGATAGAAAGCAATGTTTATGCAACGCTATTGATACTTAATAAAAGGAGTTGATGATCATGCGTAAATCGAAACCTTTAGTCGCCGGTCAAATTGCCGCATTCGGTCGTCGTCCAGTCATCCGATCACTTGATGATGGTGTAATGGCGATTCCGATCCCTCCTGAAGAACGTGATGATGCTCACGAAGAAATGCGTGATTTTATACGTCGACAAAAAGAAAAAAAGCAAACACCAAAATAAAAGTTTATTGTGCCCCGGAAAGTCCGTACTTTTTGTACGGGCTTTGTTTGATTAAAGATTCACGAACGAATGAACTGCATCCAATTCAAGAATATTTCCTTCTCGCCATTTTGATACATAAAGCCAATACAACCAGTGTTAATAGCCGCATTGGCTTTATCTTTTAAACCATTTTTATCAACAGGTTCATTTCGCTCACTATGACGATTCGACATATTTGAAGGCGAATTTGGATGCCAGCGACTTTCGGAAGTTTGTGCTGGAGCATGGATTTTTGGATTCGGTCAAGCCGCGGGAGATGCTGTTCGACCTGTATCTTGATCCTGTTGAAAGAGTGAATTTAGCTGAGGACGATCGCTTTATTCACATTAAGCAATCCATGGCGTCGCTATTGGACGAATGGATGGAAGGTACGCGCGATCCCATATTATTAAGAAGCGGACGTTGAATGAAGCCGTACGCGTACCATGGATTTTATTAGGCGATGCGGCAGCGGTGAATGGCAATGAGGGCAGCCTGCCAGAATGGCAGGCTGTTTTATCAAGGAAATGAAGTTACTAACTCAACTTTCGCAGCTTAAATTCGGTAGGTAAGCCTTGATGTAATTGGGCAAACCGGCGATCCAATGCTGAAGTTGTGTTTGGATAAGTGTTG
>NZ_FNDY01000058.1 GCF_900099895.1 Paenibacillus naphthalenovorans | reverse complement strand
GTTCGTGCTTGAACTTCATCCAAGCATAGAGAGATAAACCATTGCGGTTCTAAGGAAAATTATCAACACGGATAAGGAGTAAATGTTAATTCATTCCCTTCCTTATCCGTACCGATCGGGTCATGAAGCGATACGTCTTTGCGGGTCTTTTTCAGCGAACGCAGATGCATCAGGATTTCATTCTCAATACACCTTGCGGCAAACGTAGCCAGCTTGGTCCCTTTGTCAGGACTGAAAGATTCGATCGCTTTAATCAATCCTATCGTCCCGATCGAGATTAAATCCTCCAGATCTTCTCCCGTGTTATCAAATTTTTTGAGGTTGTGAACACGAACCGATGTCATTCCCAGGTGAAAGAAACTGCTGCCGCTTCAACTCGTCAAGCGCCCCAACCGCTGTAATCTGCACTTCATTCCCGTCGTAACGGATAATGATTTCATCAACCAGTGTCTCTACAATATGTCGCTTCTCTTCAAGGGTAAGCTCGTCGCCGGCGCTCTCAATGAAGCTTCGGACAGCTTGAGATACTTCTGCAATCCGGTTGGCCGATATTTCCTTCTCTACTTGGTCGGACAGCTGCCTTTCGTACCCGGCAAGCTCCTGCTCCAACGACTTTAGTCCGGCATTGATCTTTTGCATTTCGGAGAGCATCTCCTGCTCATCGATGACCTCGCGCTTGAACATGATTTTGATCTTTTCCTTCTCCTTTTCCTTCTGCTCCAGTTGACGTTTGATATGGTCCGCGGCGGATTGAAGCTCCAGGTTGATTTCATTGGCTTTGCTTTGCAGCCGCTTCATATAATCATCGGGATTAGACAGTGTCTCCAGGATCAGCTTCCAGACGTAATGGTCCAGCATATCGGCTCGTAACGTTTGAGTGGGGCACTTCTCAACCCCTTCGCCGTACTTCTTGGGAAACAGATTTGGACACCTGTAACAGGTGTAACGGATCTTTTCTCCCGTTGCCTTATTTACTCGCCCTGTATAAGTTGTGGCTTGCCACATTCTTCCACAATGGCCGCAGCGAATCATCGATTTTAATAAATACTGATACTTTACATTTCCTGATCGTTTCATGTTCTTCTCTTTCTGCACCTGAGCTAATTCGAACAGATGCGGGTCGATGATACTTGGCACGCTAACCTCAATCCAATCCTTCTCCTCGCGAAACGCATATGTTTTTTTCGGTGTACCGTTCTTGGTTTTCTCGCCGCGAATCTTCCGGGTTTCTCTCCGATTGTAATAAAACTTGCCAATGTATACATCAGAAGTAAGGACCCTTCGAATAGAACTGGCGCTCCAGTTCCTGCTTTCTCCGCGTTTGGGCACCGCCCCTAATGAATAGAGGCGATCCCCGATTTCACGAAGCGTATAATTGTCATGCACATACCAATGGTACATTTTACGGACAAATTCGGCTTCCTGCTCATTGATGATCAAGGTATTATCCTGAAGGTCATATCCGTAAGGGGCCACACGCATGGGCATGATCTTCTTGTCCTTCTCCACCGCTTTAAGCCTTCCGCGTACCGTCCGCTTCTTGATTAAGGACAACTCGTATTGGGCAATGGAACTCATCAGGTTAAAGAAAAGCTGGCCTTCCGGCGTATTCCGGTATTCCGTGTCTACGAACACCAGCTCGATATCGCTCCGCTCCAGCTCTCGGCAAAGAATTAATTTATCTGTTAAGTCCCTGGTCAACCTGTCGGGATGAGTAACAATCAAGCGACGGATCAGACCTTGCGCCGCATCCTGCCTGAATTCATTCATGGCGGGCCGGTCGATATCTTCTCCCGTGAATCCTTCCTCACGATACACCTTGATCATAGATTCGGGAATTCCCAAGTCCTTCGCTTTCCGCATACAGATTTCAATTTGAGCATCAAGGCTTGTGCCCTCTGAGGCTTGCATACCTGTAGAAACACGTGGGTAGATGGCTGTATACATGGAGGTTCGCTCTACTCCTTTCTTACATAATTACTTTCCAGTATGGACAAAGAGAGAAACAAAAAAACCGGCTTATTCAGTCGGCTTTAGGATCAAACGCTTTAGGATGTAATCGATGACGGCATTTTTGGCTTCCGCGGCGGATAAGGTGTTTGAGACTTGAGCCGATTCGCTGTATAAAGTATGAGGCACATATACGATTTTGATTGTCGGCATTCGCTCCATACTTTTCACCTCAATACACCTTATTCCGTCGGCGGTTTGTCCTATCACAGGTGGATAGGGTTTTGGATATACTTGAACTCTGCTTCCATGATCCGGACAATAGCTGAATCATCTTCAGCACCTATGAATGTCCAGTACCGGTACCCAGGCACAACGGATTGGGTAATGAAGCCAGACCATTTGAAGGACGTCGACTTTAGCCCGGACATGAGTTGGTCCAAACTCAATAAGTCAGCTTGATAAAGATCAACGACGATCACATCCGCTCGTGATTCCAAACGGATATAACATTCTTGATCCGTGCTTGCCTGGATGGCATATCCATTCACATTTCTATTTCGGCCTTCAGCCATTCTCAATAACGGGATTATGTCTTTCATATGAGTTAAAGCTATCCCACTAAAATCATAATTTTTGAAGTTCCATCGCTCCACAACAGACCCATCCTTATAAACCCAATCAAAAGGTACGCGGTGGATGATGCCAAATTGGGCTAGCAGCTCATTGGTAAATCTTCTTCTATATTTCACTGGATGATATAGGTCAGAAATCGTTGAAGAAGAATCCGAAAAATCCCCCAGCAAGAGTGTTCTTAGCTCCACTGTCCTTAAAGCAAAAGCCTGAATCAATGCTTTTCGACGATAAGGCAAGGATAGTTTCCGTAGCAGAATACCAAAAGTTATTGGGTCAGTAGCTGCCAGTTCTTTCACCTCATACCAGTCTTGATCATGCCTGCTGATATAAGTGATTTCATCTATTTCATCCTTGATGAATTGGAAAGCCAGTTGAAGAAGATCTACCTTCAACCTAAGCTTTACCCTCCATCAGCTTAATCCCGTATCAAGGCATCCATCATCATCTCTCCATATATGGAGCAGATTCTTGTTTCTTTCGACCGAAATCCTCGCACAACCCGAAAATCCAACGTGTTTTTGCTCCAAATGTGGAGCAACCGGGACAGAAGTTAAAGCAAATGATACCTTTACATCAATGATGATGGTCACCGGACCCCACCTCCTTTCTAAGCAAAAACTGCGGTCTGAACGGTCGAACTAACAGAATCTGAGGGAGAGATGCAGATGGATAGCGATCAGGATATTAGAGATATGGATATATTCCGATCAGATCATTGGAAGCAAAATGCGAAAACTATCTCGTCGAATGCTTCTTATGAGAAATCAATTTCGCAAGAATGTTTAATCAGCAAAGACATTGGCAACCATGATATCAAGAATTTAAACATGAAGAAGGTGCTGTTTTTCTTGAATAGCATGTACGCCATCACATTTCCCGAGCATATCATTATTCGCCGATTAGGTTCGCGCGGGCTGAATGATTGGATTTGGTCAACGCAAATTCAAGGATATATAACCGCACCGGCGATTCTTGAATATCTGGAAATGAAAAAGTCTTACAAACCAACAACTTACTTTGCGTTAACCAATTATGCGCTGAAACTGGTCCAGTTTTTCAAAACCCAATTGAATCTCAATACCCAAGACATTCATGATGAGCAGCTTGCAAACAAAGAAATTCTTATTCAGTTTGTTAATACATCATATCCGGACCTCATTGAAAAGAATTTTCTTTTAGCCGTTTATAGTAAATTGCTGCCTGGTGAATTCGAGATTGAAGAGTTACAAAAACGTTCATCCGAGAGAATGACTCAACCAATCAATCATCCGGCAATTCAAGCTCATATTAACGACTTGCTTCGGTCGGGAGTGAAAGAGCAGTCCATCCAAGGCAAGTATAAGTTCAGTTATTCTAAATTTCTGAATTGGCTGCATCATAACTATGCAGAATTCCAACAGACACAACCTGATAACATCCCGCTGTCCAGAGTGACGGAAACCCACTTATTGGAATTCAAACGGCATTTATTAAAGCTCGCCGCAAATGGAACATGCAGCAAACATACTGCTAGCGACCACTTGTATGACATTCGCTACCTGTTTTCTAATTTGTATAAAATGGGTTGGTTAACCAAGGATATTACCTTGGATGTCTCCGGTATCCAATATGATCGCTATCATTATCGCGACCTGCCTACGGACTCGGATTTGCAACGCTTCTTCCTGACCATCGAACAATATGCCGATCGACCCGAAGCGGATCGAACAGCCTTTGGGTTGATGGTTTGGTTAGGCTTAAGAATTCATGAAGCGGCTCGCATCCGCCGGGAGGATATTAATATCGAGAACCGCACCATTTCCATATTCGGCAAGAACGAAAAAAGCGTCTTGCTTCCCATTCCAGAACCTTTATTGCAATGGCTGATCGAATTGCTCGAAACTCGCCCAAATAAAGATTTTGTATTCAGCGAAAATCCCAAGTCCTTTATCCGGGAACTGCGAGATCGCTATAAACTTTACGCTTTCGTTGCAGGTTGGAAATATCAAGGAGGTCCTCATTTACTTCGGCACACGTTTATCAGCAGATTGTCAGAACATCAAGATTGTCCGCCGCAATTGCTGATGTATTTGGCCAGACATGATAGACCGGAAAACACCGTTCGGTACATTCACCGAAGCAACACTCAGCTGCAACATGCGATTAATCGAATTGATTACCGAGAGGAGAGATGATCATGCCAAAGATCATTCAAGATACACATCTGCAGGAACTGAACAATCGGATGAAAGAACTTTTAAGCAGCTACGGCGCCGATAAGTTGACTTTGTCAATACAATCGCTGCCTCTTCAATTTCATCCATCTCAGAAGACACCCAAGAATGAACCCGACGTATTACTTACGGACGCTGTCGAATCATTTTTCCTTAGCAGTAATATTCTCGAATTAAGCAAAACTTCACAAACGACGTACCGATCTGAAATGAAGCTTTTCCTTCAATATGTGCAGCAGCATTTTGGCAAAAATGCGCTCTTTCAATCCACCACGAACGGTGAATTTTTGTCCGATTACATTAACCAGTACTCTGATCAGAATACAAAAGCCAAAAAGTCTTCCTTTCTTCGGACCTTCATCAAGACCACCTATAAAAAATTTTATGGACATCAAGACTTGGAGCATTTAAAGAAAGTGCTGAGAGTGAGATGGTTGAACGATGATACGCCAAAAGCATTTACAAAGGCGCAGATCGCAGAAATATTAATGATTGCCCAGTCGCGAAATCACGATACGCTCTACACGGCCATTATTTGGACTTTCCTTGGGAGTGGCATTCGGATTAATGAGCTGTGTCATTTGCAAATCGGAGATATAGATCCGCATACACAAACCTTGAAAGTGATTCCCAAGGGAGCAGAGAATACAAAGAAATCGCGAAAAATCAATCAACTGGCGTTACTGATGCTTACGGATTATATCGAAAAGAAGTACAGTAGAGCCCGTGAAACATTGCCCGAATCCGAGTATAAGCAACTTTACGTCTTCTCAAGCACCGGGGGCAAAAAGCCGTTAACGCCGAGAGCCATTCAACATTTTATGAAAAGCATAATTCTAGAAACGCAATCCATTCCTGTTGAAGATAAAGATCGACTTGGTCCTCATTCGTTTCGGCATACGTTTGCCATTCAGGGCCTTGAAGCCGGCATTGACATCTACACCCTTGCCAAACTTCTTGGTCACGAGTCCCTGGACAGCACCATGAAGTATTTGAGAATGTTCGACGATCAGTTAAAGCATGCCATTAACAAGCATCCATTCGCCCGTGAGGTGATGAGGCAAATCAAAGAGAGGTTGGAGAGCAAATGAACCGTTTGTTGATGGATTCCCGCTACTACAAGAACTGGTTGAAACACAGCCAACTTAAAGAATCTGCGAAATACGCGTACAGCCGACAACTTATGAGATTCGAGCAGTATCTAAGCCGAGATTATGAAGGGGAATTGGATTTTGACCATTTTTACTTTGATATCCTCACGAAGACCTATAGACCCATTGACGCCGATTGCATTGACGGATATATCCAGTTCCTTAAAGAGGAATACAATGCCACCAAAAACACTTTGTTTAATAACATCGTCTATCTAAAAAATTTTTTCGAACTGCTTTATGGTCTGGGATTGATCCTACACAATCCCATGAAAAATTATCCGAATCCGTATTATGAACGCCGCATCATTGACCGTTCTCTTTCGATCGATGAATGCCGACTATTATTTCAGGCCGCCCTTCAAGCCGATCCATTCGTAAGGAAATATTTTACGCTGCTATTGTTAATGACGACGACTGCCTTGCGAAGTAGAGAAATCATCCAGTTGACTTATGATCAAATTGATTTTGAAAGGAACGTTATTTACGTCGATAAGGGACAGAAAACGACCGCTCAAGCGGTTTATATGCCTGACACTCTGGTTGACGAATTAAAGCGCTACTTGCAGCACGATTCTTTTGAAGAATGGAGGAAATCCGGACGACGCGAGGTTTTCTTTGAAAATAACCGTCCGCTTACCAAAGAATCTCTGAACAAGATCATTAAGCGATTGTGCAAGAAAGCGGTAATTCAAAAAAATGTAACCGCCCGCAGTTTCAGACATACCGCCGCTTATCTGATGCAAAGCAACGGAATCGATATCACCATCATTAAACGTCTACTCCGTCATAAGCACTTATCAACAACTTTACGGTATGTACCGCCGGTCGATGCCTCCACACTCGTAAATCACGCGAGTCCTGATTTCGTTCAATAAAAGAGAAAGAACCCGAATGAAGCAGCTAAAAAAGCTCATTCGGGTTCTTTGTATGAACAATTTATTGTAAGCACAGACGCATGCCATGCTATCTATTAAGCGCATCAAAAGCGAATTGGATACCAATGAGAATGGGGAATGGTATCACATCAAATGTCCTAGGAGACATGATTTGGACCAGAGGATGGTCACTGATCAAGCTTCCGTTGGGAACAGAAGCAATAGTAGGAATGTAAATATTGTAAATTGAATTAAAAGAAAATACAAGTCTTATCGTTTCAACTCTCTATAAAAATGTTCAGTCAGCCTATCGATCCTTTCCATTCCGATATAAGAACTTCATACGAGCGGACTGCCCCCGAGGATCGCTCCTCTGACTGATGCTAGACTATACATTGGACACGGAGAACCGAGAGTGCGACAATAAAAGCATTCAAGATCGAGGTGTCCGAGATGACGAAAAAGTACGACAGAGAATTTAAACTTCAAACCGTTCGGCTCATCCAGGAGGAAGGAAAGACGGTGGCGCAGGTAGCCCGGGAAATGGGGCTGCATGAGAATACACTGTACCGATGGATCGCCGAATTCAAGAAAGACGGTCTGCAAGCTTTTCCTGGCAGTGGACAGCTGAAGCCGGATGACAAAGCCTTGCGCGATCTCCAAAAGCGAATTCGTGATTTGGAAGAGGAGAACGAAATCCTAAAAAAGGCCATGCACTACTTCGCAAAAGACCGGCGCTAATCTACAAATTCATCCACGATCGCCGCTTCAAGCTCCGTGTCGCGAAGATGTGCTCCGTTTTCCAAGTATCCAGAAGCGGTTATTACGAATGGGTCAAGCGAAAGGAGAGTCATCGCAGCAAGCGTCGAAAGCAACTGGAGCAACAGATTCGCCGAATCTTCATCGATTCCAGACGGCTCTACGGAAGTCCGAAAGTGTGGCAAGTCCTGAAGCAACAAGGTGTTCACGTATCACAGAAAACCGTTGCCCGTATTATGAAAGAACTTGGATTGAAATCTCGCACAGTGAAGAAATACAAGGCAACGACGAACTCGAAACACGATCTGCCTGTAGCTGACAATGTGCTGAACCAACAGTTTTCGGCGCAAAAGCCAAACGAAGTCTGGATGGCCGACATCACGTATAGTACGCCCAGCTAACAAGTTCCTATAACGGAACAAGTTACTTGAGCATGTTTGGAATGCATGTCCAGATTTTTTTTTTACAGACATGCCCTTCTTCTGCTATGAGAAGGAGTGAGCCGAAGCGGCGATGACTTGCCGACACTGGCAAGGTGACGTAGTCCGCGGGAAACGGGGCTTGCGGCGAAGCGATTACGCCAAGATGAGTCTCTAGGCTGAGCATGGGAAGGTTGAGGAACACGAACCTATTAAACCGCATCTGAGGGTTGAAATGTCACCCCTGCCTACATCGCTTAACAGGCAGGTCACGGACTGAACTGCCATTAGCCCGCATTGATGGCATTCACGAAGTCTGGTCAAACATGTAAGTTGACCCGATGGGATTCACGGTGAATGCATAGCTAGACCGCGATGTCCGCGACGACTTGCAGAATGCAAGGATAAAGACTGCGATAGGCAGCCTAACCCATGTGTGGAGTCCAGCATGTGAACTGGGGAAAGTCTACATAGATGCCAAGGGAGTGTGTTCCCCGATGCTATGTGGAATGACGGAGTCTCCGTAGTAGTCCGAGGCCGGGAAAGCCGGTCACATGGCGAAGGGAGACAGTTTAAGTGGTTTGCTTGGCTCATTAACTGACCATAGTGAGGTGAAGACCTTTGATAATCAGTGAAATGCAAAGCAAATTGGCGACATGGTCAACAGAAAGCAAAGAACGTAAATTTGACCAATTACTACGACTCATCGCTAGCAAGTCTTGGCTTAGTGAGGCTGCGAGCATCACGTTGTCCTCCAGCGGCGCACGAACGCCGGGTGTAGACGGTATCGACAAAATGAAGATGCAAGATACACTTGATGCTGAACTGGAACTGCTGCAACACGAGTTGCTAACCGGAACGTACAGCCCGCGACCTGCCCGCCGCGTGTATATCCCAAAAGCGAACGGCAAACTTAGACCGCTAGGCATTCCCTGTCTTAGAGACCGTATCGTACAACGCGCAATGCTAATGGTCATGGAACCTATCTGGGAGAGTGACTTTCATCCTCAATCATACGGGTTTAGACCAGCGCGAAGTGTCCACCATGCCATACGAACAATCAAGATGCAATTGCAAGATGGCAATGAACAAACCAATGCAACTGCCGGTCGGTGGGTCATAGAAGGTGATCTGGCCAGCTACTTCGACACTGTTCACCATCGATTATTAATGAAGGCTGTTCGTAAACGTATCTCAGACCAGCGATTCCTCGGCTTGCTCTGGAAGATTATTAAAGCAGGCTGTGTAGATCGCGGTCTATTCCGTGCCTCTAGTGAGGGAGTTCCGCAGGGTGGTGTTATCTCGCCGCTCCTATCTAATATCATGTTACACGAATTTGACCGATGGATGGAAGCGAAATTTCTAAGCAAGAAGGTACGGAAAGATCGTTGGGCTTGGAACTTTGGCATCCAAACAGGACGCCCTGTGGCGATACGTGAAAACCGACAATGGAAACCAGCAATCTCCTATTGCCGTTATGCTGATGATTTTGTGGTGGTAGTCAAAGGAACCAAGGCCCATGCAGAAGAAGTGCGTGAAGCATGCCGTGAATTTCTCGAAGACAAGTTGAAGCTAACGCTTAATATGGACAAAACACATATTACGCACGTGAATGATGGCTTTGTGTTCCTTGGTCATCGTATTATTCGCAAACGGGGGTCTCGTGGGCAAATGCGTCCAGTGTCATCTATCCCCTGGGATAAATACCGCCGCTTCACAGAGAAATTAGTCAAGCAACTGTCAGGAAACTACGGTATGAACACCATGGATTTAGTTGAAGGTTTAAACCGACAACTTGCAGGCTGGGCAAACTTCTATCAATACACAGATCACACAGCCGCCATATACGGCAAAGTAGATCGTGTTGTGTTTTGGAAACTTGGTTACTGGCTGGCCCGAAAGTACAAGCGTGGTTTTCGACAACTAATGAAAGATCATGTCCGCTCCCCAAGTAAGGGTAAGGCTAAAATTTGGGTGCTGCAAGGACAAAACAGTCGTGGATTCTATGGAGAACTGGCGCTAAGAAGGCTAATTACTAGTCGCAAGGGCTGGTTTACATGGAAAAATCCACCCGGAAACCCTTATATACTTCGTTCTGAGAAGCGGCGAATAATTGAATCCTATTATGATGAAGTCGCCTTTGCTTTAAGCAACACTTAAATGGAGAGCCGGATGCGCTGAGAGGTGCAAGTCCGGTTCGGGAAAGAGAGATTGGGAAATAGTTCGACTACGCCCTATCTCTTATTTCACTCCCGACAGATGAAGGCTGGCTCTATCTGGCTAGCATAGAGGATCTGTGCACCCGTAAGATCGTTGGTTTTCACATGGACGAACGAATGACCAAATCGCTTGTACTGAAAGCGCTGGATCAGGCTTATCAGCTTCAGCGGCCCAAAGGGAATGTGCTGCACCATTCCGATCGCGGCAGCCAGTATGCATCGCACGATTACCAAGAGCGGCTGAGAACGTACTGCATGATAAGCAGCATGAGTCGCAAAGGGAATTGCTACGACAATGCTTGTATTGAGTCGTTTCACAGCATTCTAAAGAAAGAACTTATTTATCTCGAGAAATTCAAGACACGCAAAGAAGCCAAAAAGCGGATTTTTGAGTACATTACATGCTTCTACAATGGAAAAAGGATCCACTCAGCTATAGGGTATCTCACGCCCAATCAATGCGAACGTACGCTCTGTTCTGCTGCGTAATTTTCTCGGTTTTATGTGTCCAATCTATTGACAGAGGTCCAGACCTCATCGCTGCCAGGGTTCATTTTTTCGTTATCATTGGTTATCGGTAAGTCCCAGAAGCCTTGTTCTGTAAGGATTTTCCGGTCATTACGTTATTTCATGACCTATGCAGTTCGTGGTAAGACCTGGTAAAGTTCTGGTCTGGGTGTAACCCAAAGAAGCATTAAATAATGCTCTGGCCAAAACAATTCA
>NZ_FNDY01000091.1 GCF_900099895.1 Paenibacillus naphthalenovorans | reverse complement strand
TGTTGTTCGTCTGTGATAATGTCATCCTGTAACTGTTCTGAGATAATGTCACTATGGGACAGGAGACATTAACATTGACCAGAGCAGAACTGAAAAAGGTACTTGTGGTGGAGAAGATTCTAGACGGACACATGACGAACATGGAAGGAGCAGCGGCACTCGGACTGACAGTACGACAAATGATTCGGCTAAAGAAAAGGTTTGTGGAAGAAGGAGGAGCGCAAGCACTAGCACACCGTAACCGCGGTAGAAAGCCGAAACACACCTTGTCGGAGGAAGTCAAGCAACAGGTTGTCGAGTTGTACAACACAAAATATCACGGGAGCAATAATTGCCATCTTGCGGAGTTGTTGGATGAACACGAATCGCTCAAACTGAGTCCTTCCAGCGTAAGACGTATCCTCATAGACAACGGGATTAAACAAGCTAAGCAGCGACGGCGAAGCAAGGTGCATAGGCCGCGTCAGCGAAAGCCGCAGGCCGGAATGCTGTGGCAGATTGACGCGACGCCTTATGCCTGGCTGGAAGATCGGGCGCCGTCCTTTACCCTCCACGCCGCCATTGACGATGCGACAGGTATCGTCGTTGGCGCCGTATTTAGACCCACGGAGTGCCGCGAAGCCTACTCGCTCGTCATGCAGCAAGGCATTCAGAAATACGGCGTACCACTCGGCCTGTACAGCGACCGACACACCATCTTCCGGTCACCGAAGGAGAAGCTGACTGTGGAGCAGGAATTGGCTGGCGAAACGAAGCCGCTCTCCCACTTCGGAAAGGCAATGGCTGAGCTTCACATAGAACATATCAAGGCCATTACCCCGCAAGCTAAGGGCCGTATAGAAAGGCTTTGGCAGACGTTCCAGGATCGCCTGGTCATCGAACTCAGGCTGCTCCGCGCAAAGACGCTTGAGGAAGCTAACGCGGCGCTGCCAATGCTGTTGGAGAAGCACAATCGCAAGTTTGCCATTGAGCCCAAAGAAGAGGAGTCGGCGTATATGAAGCTGGACCCATCCGTCAATTTGAATCATGTGTTCACGATTCGCGAGTACCGAAAGTTAGGACACGGAAACACGCTCTCTTATTATGGGAAAGTGTATACCTTCGCCAAGCCCTGTGATTTCCGTCTCGAAGCCAGAACTACGGTAGAGGTGCGTGAAACGCTCTCAGGAGAAGTGCTCGTTTGGCACAATGGTCAGGCGCTTCTGCTGAAAGAGACGGAAAAACCGGTACGCAAACCGATGACCAAAACAAAAAAGGCGGAGCCTGCGCAGTCACGCAAACCCGCCGCCAACCACCCTTGGAGGTTGGCATGGAACAGTAGACAACAACAGGATAACACAAAAATGACAGTCGTCCAAGTCACTTGAACGGGCGGCTGCCCAAATTAACAAAGTGACATTTTTACAGATGAGTTATGGTGACATTTTCACAGCATATTGACA
>NZ_FNDY01000020.1 GCF_900099895.1 Paenibacillus naphthalenovorans | reverse complement strand
TTGAATTGTTTTGGCCAGAGCATTATTTAATGCTTCTTTGGGTTACACCCAGACCAGAACTTTACCAGGTCTTACCACGAACTGCATAGGTCATGTATAATATAGGGCCATGAACTCCTCGTCAATATAAGATTCTTTCATATCCTGTTGATACTCCAATAACAATTCCGTCTTACAATTCATATGAGAACCGAACAAAAGCTTATTTTACTGCAGGGAGGCATATCCTATGATGAACAGATTGGTCACGCGGCTTCAGTATCATGAGCACCGGATGTTCTGTTTTGTCAATCAACAGATTCGGCATCAAGCGCTGGATTTCTTTTTCAACATCATCACCCATCTGGGGGGCGCTGCAGCGTCCATCGCCACGGCGCTTTGCATCGCCCTGTTTGCCGAGGGAGTATGGAAATCGGCCGGAATGCTGAGCTGTGTCGCGTTGGGACTCAGTCATGTTCCTGTCGCCATCATAAAAAAGAAATATCCGCGGCTGCGTCCTTATCTTGTACTTGAAGGCACCCACACATGCAAAAAACCGCTGAAAGACCACTCGTTCCCTTCCGGGCATACGACGGCCATTTTTTCAGTAACTGTACCCATGATGCTCATTACTCCCTGGGTCACGGCAATTTTGCTTCCCGTGGCTTCGCTCGTTGGCATGTCGCGGATCTATTTGGGACTGCACTACCCGTCCGACGTGCTGGCCGGCTTGCTGATCGGAACGACGACCGCCCTGACCACCGTTGCATTTTTGGGGTAAAAGCAGTAATGTTAATTCGGTATAAGTTCAAAAGAAACAAGGGTATGGTGAAGAGTTATGCGTAATAAGAGGGTCTTATTATTATCCGAGGGCTTCGGAGCAGGCCACACGCAAGCAGCCTATGCGCTGTCAGACAGTCTTCGCATGCTCTCGCCCGACATCCAGACTCATGTACTTGAGCTCGGTACGTTTTTACATCCAACCTTAGCTCCATGGATTTTGACCGCCTACCGCAAAACCGTATCGAAACAGCCGAAGCTTTACGGGCTCGTCTATCGGTCACAATATAAAAAGTCGCTGAACCGCATCTCGCAGCTTGCACTTCACCGGATTTTTTATGCACAAGCCGCAGAAGTGATACGCCAGCTGAAGCCGGATGCGATCGTATGCACCCATCCGTTCCCGAACGTTGTAATTTCCAGGCTGAAGCGTTTCGGATTGACCGTTCCGCTGTGTACCGTTATTACCGATTACGATGCTCACGGGACTTGGGTCAGTAAAGAAGTAAGCACCTACCTGGTTTCCACTCCCGACGTGAAGCGGAAGCTTCTGATCCGCGGCATCCCATCGGAGCGCATTCAAGTCACAGGAATTCCCATTCATCCGAACTTCTGGGAGCGACACAACAGAGAAGAGCTCCGCTCGCATTTCGGACTGAAACGGCTGCCCACCGTTCTCGTCATGGGCGGAGGCTGGGGTCTTGTCAAAAACGAGGATTTCTTAACCGATTTGATCCGCTGGCGGGACCGGATACAGCTTGTCGTCTGTCTCGGCAGCAACGAGAAGGCTCTTGCCGAGCTGAAAAAAGACGAACGGTTCCAGCATCCCCATATCCGGCTTTTGGGTTTTACGAAAGAAATCGACAAATGGATGGAGGTTTCCGATCTGCTGATCACCAAGCCCGGAGGTATGACCTGTACCGAAGGGCTGGCCAAGGGAATTCCGATGCTGTTCTATAAGCCGATACCGGGACAAGAGGAAGAGAATCTGCAGTATTTTACGCAGCACGGGTTTGGAGAACCCATCAAATCGGCGGAAACGGTCGCCCATTGGTTCCGGTTTCTGGTTGAGCATTATCCAGATCTGGAGAAGCGCCGCGGAAGCTTGAGACGCAGAACGGATGCATACCATCCGGCGGATTGCTCCCGCGCCATTATAAATATGCTGCAAGGATAAACCACCCCGCACAAACGGACGTTAAACAACCTGCCGGGACTCTCCCGCCAGGTTGTTTACGTTCATATAGGAATTATTCCTGCCCGCTCTCGCCAGCTTCAAGCTGCCGAAGGTGCTCGGCAAGGGCTTTTTCCCCTATGACGACCTCGAGCCGGTGAATGGGCATGCCCTTCTCGTAGAATTTCGTCTCGTATTCAGTCATGATAAGGTCCGTACGCGGTCCCTCCGCATGCAGGTCAAGTGAGATATTGCGCATCCGAAGCCCCAGATCGGAGAACGAATTCAGCGAAAACTCGAACAAAGAGCGGGAATCCGTCTTAAAATGAATTTCTCCCCGTTCATTTAATACGGTTCTATATTTTTTTACAAAATTCGCATGGGTGAGCCGTCGGCGGGCATGCCTTTTTTTGGGCCACGGATCGCTAAAATTCAAATAAATACGTTCGATTTCGCCAGCTTCAAACACGTTCTCGATCGATTCTATGTTCATTCGCACCAGCCGCAGGTTAGACAGATCGCCCCCTTGCTCTTCACGTGATTCCCGTGCTTTCTCGCTTGCACGGCGAATCAGCTCGTCGTACATATCGACGCCTATGTAGTTAATATGCTGGTTTAAAGCGCTAAGCTGGCTGATAAAACGGCCTTTGCCCATCCCAAGCTCCACATGAATCGGCCGGTCATTGCCGAATACTTCAGCCCATTTCCCTTTATACGGCTCCGGATTCAGCACTACCAGCTCCGGCTGTGCCTCGATCGCTTCCCTGATTCCCTTACGTCCTCTTAAACGCATAGTACCGTCCTCCAACTGCTTGCATTTTCTTTCGGCAGTTTGCCGCAAGCCTGCGTAATGTCATTGAACGATTATACTCTGAAACGATAGGAATGAAAAGACCGGTCAGCCCGTGTTAAAGCGGTCTGAACCGGTCAATGGGAACTTTCCGGGATCGGGATGGAACCGAAAGGATCGGTTATTTCTCCCGGCCCTCTTCATGATTGCGTCCGCGCAGGCCGGCTAACCCGAGAAGACCCAACAGACCTAACCAGCCCCAATCCATACCTCTTCCGGCTGTCGCCGCATTCGTCCGGTAGGTTGTCGTGTCGTAATTCCCCCCATAACCGTATCCGGTACGCGTATTGTAGGTGTTCATCCGGTCCAGCATATTATCATTGTAATTATTCGTACGGGTTCCGGTAACGGGATCGTTATAAGTGGCAGTCCCCCTGCCGGCGGTACCCGCGGTGCCGGTTGTGCCCGTGTAGGTTGCCGTACCGGTTCCTGTCGTTGTCGTACTGCCGGGTGCAGTGGCTGTGCTGGTCCCTTGGGTGGAGGACAATCCTGTTCCGGTGGAGGATACCTCAGCAAAGGCTTGGCCGCCAAATCCCAACGAAGCAGTCAACGCAAGAGCAAGAACCGTTTTACCAAGCTTGTTCATGATATAGGAGTTCTCCCTTCTAAAGCTGAGTTGTTTTGCAGCCTTGCAAATATAGCATGGATCAAGCGGACTTTTTTTATCCTGTCGCAAGACAGGAGTGTTTTGTAAAGGAAGAAATTGATACAGTTCGCTTTTCCATCCGGTTTTGATAAAATATAATAAAGAAGCTTTACTAGAAAAGGAGTACGCCTTATGAATCCATCCTTAACGATCGAACCGCTGACATGGGGAGATAAACGTTTCCATACATGGAATTACGAGATGCGGAAGCAATTCGGAACCAAGGTGTTTAAAGTCATGCTTGACGCCGGTTTCACCTGTCCGAACCGCGACGGTACGATCGCCACAGGCGGATGCACCTTTTGCAGCGCCCGGGGATCGGGCGATTTTGCGGGCAGCCGGCGCGACGACCTGGTGACACAATTCGGCAAAATCCGTGATCTCCAGCACCAAAAATGGCCGGAAGCGCATTATATCGGTTATTTTCAAGCTTACACAAACACTTATGCTCCCGTAGAGGTGCTGAAAGAATATTATGAAGCGATCCTGCAGCAGCCGGGCGTAGTCGGCTTATCCATCGCTACGCGTCCGGATTGCCTGCCCGACGATGTGATCGATTACTTGGCCGAGCTGAACGAACGCACTTACTTATGGATTGAAATGGGTTTGCAAACGATCCATGAATCCACATCGAAGCTGATTAACCGCGCACACGACACGCAGTGCTATCTGGATGCGGTCGCCAAACTCCGGGCAAGGGGGATTCGCGTTTGCGCACATATTATTTACGGTCTCCCTCAGGAAACGCATGAGATGATGCTGGAGACAGGACGCGCGGTCGCCGACATGGACGTGCAAGGGATCAAAATCCACCTGCTTCACCTGATGCGCAAAACACCGATGGTCAAGCAGTATGAAGCCGGTTTGCTGAGATTTTTGGAGAAAGACGAGTATGTGAGCCTGGTCGTCGATACGCTTGAAATTCTGCCTCCGGAGATGATCGTGCACCGCCTGACAGGCGATGCTCCGCGCGATCTGCTCATCGGGCCGATGTGGAGTCTCAAAAAATGGGAGGTGCTCAACGCTTTCGACGAGGAGCTTCGACGCCGTGATACCTGGCAGGGCAAAAAATGGCTGAAAAGCTTGAAGACTGCGGAGGTTAATGCATAGATTACGTGTTATAATACGGTAAAGGCCATTGAAAGGAGTGGTTCGCTATGCAGCGGGGCACAAAGGAATTCCTATATTCGACGTTAGGCGCTGTGCTGCTGATTGCGGCGGGCTGTGCGAACGAGCCGCCTTCTCCTCCGGCACCGGCCGGAACGATACCTGCGCCCGCTGCGGAAACGGACACTCCGAAGGCCGATCCGAACGCTCCGCCAGCTGCGACCAATCCTCCCAAGACAGCGGATTCGGCTGAAGATAGCGAAACCGGCCGGCCGGAGTCGCCGCAGAAAGCGGCAAAACCTGCATCTTCGGCGCCTATAGCTCCCAAGCCCCCTGCTGTTCCTGAGCTTCCCGCCTCCACGGTGCTGCAGGAAAACGGAAAAGCCTTTGCGCCATCGACGGAGTCTGTCAACAAGCCCACGGATCCGGTGACGAGAATAGTGGATCCGCCCACGGTGGGAGCCGATCCGGCCAAGCCTGACGGAGAGCGGGCGGCCCCCATGCTGCCGGATCCCATTGCACCCCCGACCATAAGCGCTGAACCGGCTGAAGAGACGCAATCTTCCGCCGTTCCCGGGAAGAGGATGGAGAGCAGCTTGGGGATTCCGTCCGGCATAAGTGAATCGCTTCGCATCCAGGAATAAGGCGCTCAAGAATAGTAACGAAGGCAGGCATCATATTGTCTGCCTTCTATTAGTATGGTTCTCTTTGATAAAACTAATTCATCTGCAGGGAGGTCTGACCTTCGTGGGATTCGTTTCGATTCTCGGCTTTACCCACAAACTCATTGAAGAACGCGTTAAATCCGGGGAAACGGCAATTGACGCTACAGCGGGCAATGGATTGGACACCGCCTTCCTGGCCCGTATAGTCGGGCCGGAAGGTACGGTGCATGCATTCGATATTCAGCAGCAGGCATTGGATCATACGGCGGCGCGCATAGCTAAGGAACAGCCGGATACGAACGTGATGCTGCATCGATGCAGCCATGCCGAACTGCTGCGGGTCATTCCTCAGGATCAGCATGGCCTTGTGGCCGTGGTCATGTTCAACCTGGGGTATCTGCCCGGGGCCGATCACGCTACGATAACACAGCCCGATTCAACGGTCACCGCCTTGGAAGCGGCCGCCAGGCTGATCCGCCGCGGAGGCATCATAACCGCAGTTCTGTATACCGGGCACCCCGGCGGGGAGGAAGAAGCGGCCGCCGTCGAACAGTGGGCCTCTGAGCTTCCGCAGAAGCAGTTTCAAGTGCTGCAATATCGTTTCATGAATCAAATCAACCGTCCTCCTTATTTGATTGCGATCGAGAAACGTTTATGAGCACAACCCATCCGATTCATTCCATTTTTCCTAATCCTTCCCTCCTTCTCCAAACCTATAGCCAATGATGCATCCGGATTGATATAATTCTATTTAAAATAGAAAAAATAGGAGAGTCATACGATGAAACCATATCCGCTGCAATGCAAACCTGAATTTAAAGAAAGAGTTTGGGGGGGACGAGCACTTGAGCGGTTCGGACTCGAACTGCCGGAAGGGCGCATCGGAGAAGGCTGGATGATCGGAGATCACCCCAACGGAACAACCACCGTTGTAAACGGGGAACTGGCCGGAATGGGACTGGATCAGATCAGGGAGAAATACGGTAAGGTCTTATTCGGCAGTAAAGGCTTCTCCGAGAAAAACGGCCGCTTTCCGCTGCTGATCAAGCTGCTGGATTGCCAGGACGACCTTTCCGTCCAGGTGCATCCGAACGATCATTATGAACGTCTTCCGCAAGGAGAGCTCGGGAAAACCGAGATGTGGTATATTCTGGATGCCAAGCCCGGCGCCAAAATCATCTACGGACTGAAAGACGGCGTAAACCGCGAACAGCTTGCGGCCGCCATCAATGAAAACCGCATCATGGACTGCCTGAATGAAGTTACAGTGCAGGCCGGCGACTCTTTCTATATCCCATCCGGTACGGTGCACGCACTGGGGGCGGGCATCCTGGTGGCGGAAATCCAGCAAAATTCCGACAGCACGTATCGTTTGTACGATTATGACCGTCTGGGTCTGGACGGCAAGCCCAGAGAGCTGCACATCGAAGATTCCCTGAATGTGATCGCCTATGAAGGCTCTGGCGCTACTTATATGAAAACTGATCTGTCCGCCTCTAATGAATGGTTAACACTGGCCCGGTCTCCTTTCTTCGTAACGGACAAAGGACAGGTCGAAGGCATTTGGAGCCTGCAAACGACACCGGACAGCTTCGTGATCCATATCATCTGCGACGGAGCCGGTACCATCCGCTGGGCGGACGGTGAGCTCCCCGTGAAACCGGGCGAATGCTACCTGCTCCCGGCCAATCTCGGCAGCTATTCGCTTACCGGCAGCATGACCGTGCTTCGCAGCTATCTGCCATAAACCAAATAACACCGCCTCTAAGACTAAAGTTTTAGTCATTGCGAGGCGGTGTTATTTTTACTTGCTTTGAAGATTACACAGCGGACTTCTTTACATTCATGGTGAAATATTGCGCGCGGGCGGCCGCATCCGGCGGGTAATGAACAATCAGCAGCTGCTCGGCGGAACGGTCGATGTCGCCTGTTTTCAGGTAGTGGTCAAGCCGGAACGGAAGCACCTCGATCATCGTATGCTTGTGCAGTTCTTTCTCTCCAATCGCCAGCGCCGCGAAAGCGTCCGATACGGCATGGGGGCGATCCGCGAGCAGCCGCATATAATCCGACTGCCGGGGCTTATCCAGCGTGAAGTCCCACCAAATTTTCCGGGGCCTGTACTTGTGACCCAGAAAATAATCGAGCTTCATGAAGCCTTCGATCACTTCAAGCTCCTCCGTCCCGCGATGCTTCAAGAAAGCGTGCAGCCGGGTAAACAAATCCTCCAGCTGATGGCCGATTTTCTGCCAGCCCCGCTCCTCCCAGTAATCTCCGAATTCCTGGAAAAAGTCAAACGCCGACGGGAACTCATGCTTGATCAAATACTTTACGGTATGGTCCATCCGGTGGGCATTCCAATATTTTTCGAGCACATCCTCGACCCTCTTGATCCTAACCAGATCGCTGAACGGGAGAATGTTGTTGCCGAGAATTTCATACGGAGCATGATCCATATAAATGTAGCCGTATTTTTCCGCATCGTGGCGCATCCCGGTACCGCGCAACATTTTCAGGAATCCGAGCTGAAGCTCCTCGGGTTCCAGCTCGAACACATCGTTGAACGTGCGGCGGAAGGAACTGTAATCCTCCTCCGGCAATCCGGCGATCAAGTCGAGATGCTGGTCAATCTTGCCGCTCTCTTTGATCTTCGTCACCGTACGAGTCAGCTTGGCAAAATTTTGCCGCCGCTTCACCAGCGTGTTGGTCAGATCGTTGGTCGACTGTACGCCGATCTCAAAGCGGAATATCCCCGGCGGCGCGTGCTCCGCCAAGTAATCCAGCACCTCGGGACGCATGATGTCTGCAGTGATCTCGAATTGGAACACGCAGCCGCGATGATTCCGGATGAGAAATTCGAAAATCTCCATGGCATAGTCGCGCTTGATGTTGAATGTCCGATCTACAAACTTGATCAGCTTGGCGCCGGATTCGATCAAATACAACAAGTCGCTTTTCGTACGCTCCATATCAAAATACCGGACGCCCACTTCTATAGAAGAAAGACAAAATTGGCAGCTGAAAGGACAACCGCGGCTGGTTTCAAAATAAACGACCCGGTTGGCAAGACTCGGCACGTCCTCCGCAAAACGATGCGGCGACGGTATATCATCCAGCGCCAGCTTCGGACGCGGCGGGTTGATGACGACACGGCCATCCTTGCGGTAAGCGGCGCCGAACACGCTGTAGAAGGCGCGGTCCCCCCGCAGCTCCGACAGCAAATGGTGGAACGTTTCTTCCCCTTCGCCCATGACAATGAAGTCAACCTCCGGAAGACGGTTCATCCAATAGTCCGTGTCGTAAGACACCTCCGGTCCGCCGAGCACCACAACCAAGTCGGGCATAATTTTTTTGAGCATGCCGATGACGACGATGGTTTCTTCGATATTCCATATATAGCAGGAGAATCCGACCACATCCGGCTTTCGCTGATACAAATCCGATACGATGTTCATCGCGGGGTCCTTGATCGTGTATTCGGCAATCTGGATGTCGGGAAAATCCTTTTGACTATATGCCTTCAAATACCGGAGAGCCAGAGAGGTATGAATATATTTGGCATTAAGTGTGGATAAAACAATGCTTTTCATCTTGGGTTTAAACCTTCTTTGTTTACAATTGGCCTTACTCGATTTGTACCTATTGTACACGCAAACCGGAGGGAAGACAAAATCACCGGCCTCCCCTGCCGCGTTCCCTTCATGAATGAAACACCATGCGCAGTACCATGGCGCAAGCGGTACCCGCAATCACCGTCCATAACAGGCTCCGGGTCTTGATGGCCACGATAAAGGTGAGCAGGCCGGCCGCCAGATCGACATTCTTCCACAATACAAGTTTGCTGTCCGATACGAACAGCTCTTGCCCGACCAAGGCGGCCATGACGGCAATCGGGACATGCTTTAACCATTGCAGGGCCCAATCGGGCAGTGGAATACGGCTTAAAACCATCAGGGGGACGACCCGGGGAATGAACGTGACCAGCGATGCCCCGATAATAATCAATAAAATATCCCATCTTACTTCCATCGTCCGATCACCATCCCCAAGGTCGCTCCTGCCACCGTAGCCACGATGATCGCGATGCTTCCCGACCACATCCAGCCGATGCCTACCACCACAATAACCGCAAATACCGCCACGCTAATATCTATCGCAATGGTGCCGCGGCTTAACATCTGCAATACCAGAAGGCCTATAAACATGGCTGGCAGAGCAAAATCCAACCCGAATTGCTCCGGCCGCGCAATCCATTGGCCCAGGATCGCCCCGGCTACATTGGCTGCAAACCAGTTACTGTAAGCGGCCAAGTTGAGGCCGTGCATCCACTTTTCGCCGAGAGCCTTTCGATTCGCCGTCTGCCCTATCGCCACGCCAAAGGTTTCATCCGTGAGCAGGGAACCGATCAGCATGTTTCTGAACGGGGTGAGATGGCGGAAATAAGGCGATAAGGCCGCACTAAGCAAAAAATGGCGAAGATTGACAAAGAAAACGGTAATAATAATGGCGGTAGCCGAATGGCCCGCGGCGACCATTCCAGCCAAAATGAATTGAGCCGAACCGGCATACAGCAGCAAGGACATCAATGCGACTTCAGCTGTGCTTAAGCCCGCCGTTTTTCCAATAATGCCTGCGGCAAATCCGATGCTTAAATATCCCAGCAGGGTAGGGATACAATCTTTAATCCCCTGAACGAAATCCCCTTTTGCCTCGATAACCGACACATGGGTAGGCATGATCTCCAGCCCCTATCACGTACAAAAGTATGGCAGCGACTCATGATGATATGGTCTGCATATCAATTGTACCTACAAAACAAAAAAAATGGAACCGTCAGGATCCATTGTTTCCGTTATTGCATATGGGAGTTCGACTGCATCCATTCCGTCTCCGGACTCAACACGGTCAGCCTGAATTCATCTTCCCCTTCTTCCGACCATACGCTGGCTTGCGATATTAGTTGGGCTTCGACCTGCTCCTTTAGCGTCGTGAGATCGGCGACATCGCCTTCCGTCCGATTGTTGATCGTCTGCTGCAGCCGGTTTCTCTCTTCCAGCCTTTTGGCCATTTGGTACAGGATCATGCTAAACATCGTCCCTTCGCTTTTGGTGTTCTTGCTTTCATGGTACCCTGCCAACATGAGGACAAGATTAACGGAACATCAACGCACTGTTAAAAAATGTTCCCCCATTACCATATGCGTCTTTACGAATTTAGTATTTCCCATTTTGAGCAAAAAGATGTGTCCGTCTCACTCCCATTTGAAAGTCAGGCTGGCGGCGATAAACGCAAGCACTAACCATGCACCCAGAAATACCGCTTCCACCCACATCGTTCCCATCGTCGCGCCGACGTTCATCACCTGCCGCAGTGCGGTGGTGAGATGGCTGATCGGGATGAGCTTCACCAACGGCTGGAGAAACTCGGGCATATTTTTGATCGGAAAAAAGACACCGCCCACAAACAGCATCGGAAACGAGATGAAACCGGCAATCGGTCCCGCGCTTTCCGGCGTCTTGGCCAGACCGGCCACGATAAACCCTGTCGCCATGAACGCCAGCGTGCCGAGGATGATGAAGAACAGTAGGGTCAGCCAGGACCCGTTCACCTGCGTACCGAAGAACAAGTAACCCACAAGCAGAACAATGACGGCCTGAAGCCCGTTCAATATAAGTCTCGCCGTAATTTGCGCCGCAATGAAGGTGGAAGCGTGCAGTGTTGTACTCTGCATGCGGCGCAAAACTCCCCGCTCCCTCCACGATGATATTTGCGCGGCGACGCCGTTCAAATTGTTGGACATGATCATCATCGCCAGAATGCCCGGTACGAGGAAATCAATATAACGGAGCTTCAACGACTGCACGCCTTCCGGCTCAATCTTGATGGCCGGTACATAGCCGGACAGCTGTTTGTCGATGCCGTCCACAATGGGCGTGATCAGCTGCAGACCGATCTGCGATGCGGCGGCGTTCGTCTCGTCATAATATACCTTAATGGCTGTAGAAGTCCGGCTTTCCGGGTTCGGCGTCCCTGCGGCGGGTCCCGTCCTCGCCTCCAAGTGCTTGGCAAAGCCTTGGGGAATGACGATCACAAGCTGATGATCCCCGCGCTTGAGCACCTCCACTTCCGCATCCAGATCCTGAGCGGCCTTAAGCTGCAGGACCGGATGATCCTCCAAGGCATGGATCAAAGCCTGCGAAGACGCCGTCCGGTCCTGGTCGATGACCGCTCCCGACACCGTGACCGGGGTATCTTTGCCGAGGAATGCCCCAAGCATGACCATGAAAAATACCGGGAATAACAGCGTCCAAAACAAAACCTGTTTGTTGCGCCCGAACAGCCTAAGCTGAGCCAGCGTTAATTGAATATAGGCCTTCACTGCTCTCTCAAGCCCCTTCCGGTCATATGAATGAAAACATCCTCCAAGGTCGCCGTACGCGTTTGCAAATCCTGCACCTTCCACTGCTCCCGGGAAGCCAAACCGATCAGTTCGACTAAAGATGTCTGCAAATCGTCGGTATACAGGACGAACAGCTCATTGCGGTAATCCGCCTGCTTCACTTCACTCACCCTGCCCAACAACACGAGGGCCAGGTTCAGGCGCTCCCGTTCCCACTCCTCCGTTCCTTCCAAACGGAATTCGATGGCGCTTTCCGACTGCAGGCTTCGCACGAGATTTCTCGGCGCATCGAGCGCAATAACTTGGCCGCTGTCCATTAAACATATTCGATCGCAAAGGACGTGCGCCTCATCCATATAATGCGTGGACAAGACGATGGTCTTTCCCCGTTCCTTGAGCCTGAGCACAATGTCCCACAGTGTCCGGCGTGCTTGCGGATCAAGTCCGGTTGTCGGCTCATCCAGAAAGATCACCTGAGGATCGTTCACCAGCGCGAGCGCTATCGCCAGACGCTGCTTTTGGCCTCCGGACAAGTTCCTGACGCGGTCGTTCCGTTTCTCCTGAAGAATCATATCTTCCAGCAGCGGGTCGATCGGTACGGATTCCGGATAAAAGCTCGCGTACATTTTTACAATTTCATGCACCTTGAGCAGATCGAACAAAGAGGTGGATTGCAGTTGAACGCCGATCACCTCTTTCACTTTTTTCAGATCCTTACGGGTATCATAGCCTGCGACTACAGCGTAGCCGTCGTCAGGACGGCGGAGCCCTTCAATCATCTCCATCGTCGTCGTCTTGCCTGCGCCGTTGGGACCCAACAGTCCGAACACCTCGCCTTTATAAACTTCGAAATTCACGCCTTTCACCGCTGTAAAGTCGCCGTATCTTTTGACCAGGCCGCTGGCTTTGATCATCGTTTCCATCTGCGCCACCCTATTCAGCTCCTTTGGGCTCAGTCATTCTCTCTGAGTATATCACCAGCGGTACAAGGTTGCTAATCCTGAAGAATCTTCTAAGGGATACCGCAATTCCGCTTGGAAGCATTCCCCATGTAAACCTCCTTGTTATCGTCAATTAAACCATCGATATGATCGAACTGCTCCACTGCTGTGCTTACCGCTTGATAATACTCCATACCATTAGATGTCAGATCCGCAACTTTGGCTTCCAGATTACTTAAAATTTCTTCCTTATTCTCTCTAATTTGGCTGATCCTTGTGCCCGGAAAATAACCGATCAACATGTTGTTTTAAACGGTCCATGAAGATACCTCCTGCTATTCGATAAGCTAATCAATTAACGTTTTGGCGGTTTTCCAGGCGGCAAGATTATGTTTATAGGCCCGGATCCCCGATTCTGTCACTTTATAATACTTGCGCCTGCCCTCCGCATATTACTATGTGTATCAAAATAATACTTAATAAATGGCTAATTCGACGCAATGATGCAAATGCTTCTTTGCACGCCAAAAGGGCGCCTGCACACTGCAGACGCCCTATGGAGAACATATTAATATTTTAATTCCTTAACCAAACGCTTGGCCGGCCCATTCGCCGTCTCGATGACTTCATAGATTTTCACTCGGATACCGTTGGTACCCTGCTCATCCTTTAAGCCAGTGAAGGATATTTTTTGTTTGCCGTTTATGAGCCTGTCGGTTCCCGTGAAGGTCATCGTCTGTGTACCGACGACTCGATCCATCCCATCGACCAAATCAAACTGCATTTTGGAGAAATTTGAATCCACAATGACCGGATCCGGATGCTCTATCGCCATGGAAAGATTCAAAGTATACGTATAAGACCCGCTGCTGTAAGACCAGCCCAGCGTGTAATTTTGGAACTGAACCAGGAACGGGTAGAAAGATATCGTATCGCTGTCCGATTCCTCCTGGATTCCGACCTGATAGGCACCCAGTGAAACTTTTCCCTGCGAAACGGATTGATCATCGTACACATTCAAAGCAAACGTCTTATCCTCCACCGAGTTCGGCAGCAAGTAAGAATAACTGATCACATAGGAGGTGCCCGGCATGATGAGCTCCGGAACCGAGCTTTGTCTGCTGCCTGTGTATGTCTTTCCTTGTTTGTCAATCAGCTCGTTTTGAAGCTTCGGAAGCGCAATGGAACTCGTACCCTTATTCGTAATTTTATATTTGCCGATGGCTGTCTTGTAGCCGAAATCATCGTTTTCATGAACATGAAGCTCTACTAAAGATACATCCAGATTTTTGTCGACAACGCCGTTATCTTTAAAAATCAATTTTTCCCCCAGCTTGTAGGCGGGAGCCGATGAGATCATGCTGCTTGCCTGACTGGCCCCTTCCCAAAGGTACACCGCAACCGGAACATGCGCTGCCGAAGCGGATGCGGCTTGAGATGAAGTGCTTGCCGCCCCGGTGGACGCCGGCGCATCGGATGCATCGCTTGATGTGTTATTTGATGCATTGCCGGATCCACTGCCCGATGTACCGTTCGATGAAGAGCTTGCTGCAGCCGTATTGGCAGACGAACCGGTCTTACTCTTCTCCCAGATCACGAGCCGGACGGCATTCGGGTCAATCCCTTCGGGAAGCACCGCATTAAAGTAAAAGGACGCGGTTTCTTTGGGAGACAGGTAAGAAATACGCGATGTATTATCGGTTGATGTAATGGACGCTCCGGCCCCCCCAAACTGATATGTAGCCAGTAAGGAAGGCACGGAAGCAATCGAATCCCCTTCATTGCTTACAGTAACTACCGTTTGGACATGTATTCCGTCCGCTTGCTTGGAATAGGTCGCTTTCTCCGCTTTGACGGTCAAATGCTCCCCTTCAAGCTGCCTTGCATAATCCAACGTATCGCCCAACCGGGCCGTTCGCAGCGAGGAGCTGATGTCCATGGTGCTAAGCGATACTTCTTCGCTCTGATTCATATAATAAAACTCCAACCCAAGGCCCTTTTCCGACAGGTCCTTTGAAACCGCGGTTTTTAATGTTACGATGCCCGATTGGTTCGGAAAAAAGGTTTGATCCCTGCCATCGGCAAACGAAGCAGAGTATTTCAACCCGTCGGCGCCTTTAAGCCGTACTTGAAGCGAGGCGGGAAGCTTCACACTGGCGGACCCTATATTTTTTACGGACAACTGCGTGTACAAGTACCACTTGCCGTCCTCCACCACGCGAACACTTTGCCCCAATCGATAGGCGACCGCGGCATCATTGGCCAGGGCGCTGTCCACTGTATGCAAATTCATGATCTCCTCCGGAACAGCCGCCTGACCCTCCTGTACAACAGAAGCTACGGACAGCCTCCCCAAATGCTTCATAAAATCAGATTGGCTGCTGTCCCAGCGGAAGATCTCCACCTTGAGCTGCGCCGCAGTCATACCCGGAATGATATCCGAATAAAAACGGAAACGCTGATCCTGTCCCGGAAGCACGACAGCGCTCTTCTTTTCGCTTAGACGGGCTGTGTAACTGCGTCCGGAATCGTCCGTTACTCGAACCCCGTATGCGTTGAAATCGATAGCCCGGCTTTCTCTATTGTGCAGGACAACCGAAAACTGCAGGGTGGAAGTAGAAAGAGCAGCTTGGTCCAGCGTAAAGTACGATTGGCCTGCAATGTATACCCCTTCCGTTGCTGCAAGGGATACCGGCGTTAGCGGCGACACGATGGTTAGAGAACCCGACAATAAGAGGGCCATGCTTGTATGTTTCCACGAAACAGACGGTAATTTACGTTTCAATTCCAACAACCTCCCTGGGGTAGTAAAAACTAAACATGCGAGCTCAATCGGTACGGAGCGCATCGATCGGTTTGAGCTTGGAAGCCTTGTTCGCGGGATAAAGCCCAAAAACGACGCCCACCAGCACGGAGAACAAAAAAGCGTACAGCCCGATATCCAGAGAAAGACTCGTGGTCTGATTCGGATTGATGTACGGCCATGCCAAGGAAAGCACAATCCCCAGGACGAAGCCGATCAATCCGCCCAGTCCGCTGATGATGACGGCCTCAACCAGAAATTGCAGCAAAATGCTTCGCCGCTTCGCCCCAATCGATTTGCGGATTCCGATTTCCCTCGTTCGTTCGCTCACGGTGACCAACATAATATTCATAATGCCGATCCCGCCTACCAGCAGTGAAATGGCGGCAACACTGACGAGCTGACTGGTCATCGTACTCGAAGCCGACTGCCTTGCGCTGATGAGTTGGGATGAGTTAAATATGTTGTAGCCCGACGTGCTGTTAAATTTATTTTGCAGGTACCGTTCCACAATAGACTGAACGATGGCCACATTCTCACTCGTTGCGGCTTCGATATAAGTCGTCCGAATGCTGCCAAGCTTGAAATCCCTGCTCAGCGTATCCAGCGGTACAAAAATGGAACTGTCCAATGAGGTTCCGCTCGTATTCGAGCCTTTGCTTTTCAGCGATCCGATGATGGTATAGACATATCCGTCAATATTCAACTTCTCCCCGAGCGGATCGCCGGTTCCAAAAAACTTCGCAGCCACCTCGCTGCCGATGACAGCCACGTGATTCCGAAAGTCGATATCCGCCTGGGCGAGGAATCGCCCGCTCGCCACTTCTCCCTTCTGCATATCCAAATAACGGTCATTGGTCCCGATCACATTAAAGGTTTCCGTCTCCCGGTCGTATTTGATATTCGAGTTGTTTTTCGTCATGGTCGGGGCGATCGCTTTAAACCCGGGCAAGCTCTCCATCTGCATAAGCTCCTGATAGTTCAGCTGTGTAGCCCGGCCATTGCCCATCAGATTGACCACGAGCAGATTTGTGCCCAGACTTTCATACTGCTTGGCGATCGCTTCCGACGACCCCCGCCCAATCGAGACCAGCGTAAATACCGAGGCGACGCCAATAATGACCCCCAGCATGGTCAGCGCCGTCCGAAGCGGATTGGCCAGCACCGTCGCCATCGCCATTCGAACCAATTCCCAAGGTCTCATACCACAGCCTCCTGTGACTTCGCAGGCATCGGAGCATTCCGCACATCTGAGATGATTTCCCCGTCCCGCAGGGTGACCACCCGTTTGGCGTTATCGGCGATATGATTGTCATGGGTGATTAAAACGATCGTGTTGCCTTCTTCGTTAAGCTTTCTGATCAGCTCAAGCACCTCAATGCCCGTTCTCGAGTCCAGCGCTCCCGTAGGCTCATCCGCCAGGATAAGCGACGGGGAAATGGCCAGCGCCCGGGCAATGGCTACCCGCTGCTGCTGTCCTCCCGACAGCTCACTCGGCTTATGATGGCCGCGCTGCCCCATTCCGAGAGCCTCGAGCATCGCCTGGGCTCTTTCTTTTCGCGCCTTTGCTCCCATCCCCGCATAGATCATGGGCAGTTCCACATTTTCAAGGGCCGTCAGCCTCGGGAGTAAATTAAACTGTTGAAAAATAAACCCGATCTTGCGGTTTCTCAGCTCGGCAAGCTCGTTATCGGACAAATGTTCCGTCGCTACGCCATCCAAGGTATAAGTCCCCGACGTCGGTGAATCGAGAAGCCCGATCGTATTCATCAGAGTCGATTTTCCCGATCCGCTGGGTCCGATAATGGCTACAAAATCACCTTTGGCGATATTCAAAGAGATTCCTTTTAAAATCGAAAGCTGCTCTTCTCCGCGCCTATAGCTTTTGGTAATCTGATTCAACTCGATAATATTCACTGGAAACGACTCCTTCCGCCATGTAACCCATTAGTTTCGTCCGCCGCCGCCGAATGTTCCTCCTCCCATGCCGCCTCCGCCTTGAATCCTGAATCCGCCGCCCCCGCCAGGAAATCCGCCCCCGGGGAACTGCGGATTGTTCGTCGTCGCTCTTCTTGTCGGCATAACGACCTGATCGCCTTCCTTCAGGCCGCTTATGATTTCAACATGCGTTTCACTCCGAATGCCAATCTGGATTTCATGCTGTTCCTCGACTGTTCCATCCGCTTTTTGGAGCGAAACGTAGGTCTTTCCTCTTTGGGTTTGGACGGCCTCGATCGGCAGGATCAGAACATCTTTCTTGTCCTGAATATAAATCTCGGCTGTGGCGGTCATCGCATACTTCAATTCGTTCTGATCGGTGTTCTTCACCGAAACGACAACAACATAAGTGGTAACGCCATTGCTCGTTGTACCCACATTGGATACAGAGGTCACTTCCCCTTCAAATGTCCGGCCGGACAAAGCGTCCACTTTCACTTGCGCCTTTTGACCGACCCTGATGCTGGTCAAGTCCAGCTCGTCCACCGCAATGGGCAGCTGCATGGTGCTTAAGCTGGCAACCGCTCCGAGCATGGTGTTGGCTTCGATTTGAGCGCCTACGGGATAGCTGTTCAGCACGTTGGTCTGGCTGTTGGCGAAATCAGACGAAAAAACACCGTCGAACGGCGCTGTAATGGTCAGCTGCTTTACCTTTTGCTCCGCATCGAACACTTTGATTTTCTGGCTCTCGATCGCCGCTTCCTTACTGATGATCTCGTCCTGGATCGAGTCGTTATAGATCGTCCCAATCACGTCCCCCCGGTTTACCGTCTCGCCATCCTTGAAGTTCAGCTTTTGAATATTTCCGCTCGCCCCGGCATAAACTGCGGCTGTATGTATATAATCAAGAGCACCCTGCGTCACGGATTCCTTATTCCGGTCAGATGAAGCGATGCTTCCCTTTACTACCGTTCCCGCGGAGAGTGTCCCGTCATTGTTCACGATCACTTCGACGTCCACCAGCTTGTTTCCATTCGCATCGGCCTTGATGTCTCTGCTGACCGTCTCCACCGTTCCCATTTTGGTAAGCATAAAACCGTCAACCGTCAGTTCCACCGGATCGCCTTTTTTGAGCTGAACGGCTTCCTGCAAATAAAACGGCAGCTTGACCTTGAATTGCGACGGGTCGGAAATGGTCGCCACCTTGGCCAGCTTATTGACTTGACTTCCCACATCCAGATTGGAGGCCAATGTAAGCTTTCCGCTGATCGGCGCGGTAAAACTCATGTGATTTTGCTCTTCCCGAAGCTTGGCCAGCTCTTTTTCCATCTGCTGCAGAGCAACCCGCGCTTCCTTCAAATTGGTTTCCGTCGAAGGGACGGAAAGCTCTACAAGCACATCCCCCTTCTTTACGGCCCGATTTTGCGTCAGGTTCATCGTTTTGATCATCCCGTCTACCGGAACAACAATATTTTGCATATCCTGAGCTTTGAACTGGGTTGTCCCCGACACCGTAGAAGTAATGGCGCCCCTGGTTACTTTCATCGTTGTTCGCTGCGCTTCCCCGGACGCTGCAGGCTTTGATGCCGAGTTATGTACATAATAATAAGTGCCCGCTCCGCATAACAGCACGGCTAGAATCACAATCATCCACTTTTTGCTGCGGCGTAACTCCATTCGTCTTTCCCCTCTCCATCGGCTTCCTTCCATAACAGTCTAGTATTGGTTGCTGAATCCAATCTGAACGCAAGCTGAAAGTTAATTGAATGAATGCTGAAAATTCGCTGAATGCCATAGGGCAAAAAAATCGTGCGATCCGTCGGAAACGGACCGCACGATTCGTATGAATTAGTTCACGGCTTCGGCACTCGAAGCAGCCGCATCGGAAGCGGACTTTGCTTTTCCATGCCAGCCTCCCTTTTGATCAACAAATTGGTTTAACTGCTCGGTCATACTATCTTTTATTTTGCTGACCAGTTCTTCTTTTGTGATGCCTTTGGATTCCGCAAATTCGGCCAGGGACTTTCCGGCCTGCAACTCTGTAGCCAGCTCCTCTTGAGTCACACCCAGAATCTGTGTCAATGCCTCCGGATTGCCCATAGGACCAAACGGCATTTTGCCGCGGTCTTCACCCGGATGACCAAAGCCCTTGTTTTCAATTTGCTGCTTCAAACGGTCGGATAGGCCGGACTTCATTTGATCCGCCTGCTCCTGAGTCAATGTTCCGGCGGTCACTTGAGCGTCGATGGCCGCCGTTTGAACGTCAACCAGCTTTTGCAGGTAGTCTTCTTCGCTCAGGCCTTTTTCCTGTGCAATTTGCAGTAACGTTTTACCTTCCTTCATCGCATCTGTAATTACACTCTGCTCCACACCTAGTATGGTTGCCGTCTCTTGGAGGACATGGCCGCCGCGTAAGCCGCCCGGATTTATTTTTCCGCGGCCCTTGTCTCCCCACCCGGATCCGAAGTCCGGCTTCTGAATCTTCGCGCCAGCCGACTCATTCGCGAAGGCCTGATTATGTAACGTCCCGACAAAGCCGACACCAAGAACAAAAGAGGCGATTATCGTCCCTGCAACCATTTTTTTACCGATTGTTTTCATAGCGTTTTTCCACCTTTTTCATTTTATTTTTTCTTACAAGTTGAAGTATAGACCCGTTACCTGAATTGCATCTGAGCGGCAACTGAAGAATCGTTGTGCATTTCCTGAAAGTTGGCTGAAAATGAAAAAAACTTAGCTTATGGAACGGATCCATCGGCTAAGGTTCAAGGTTATTGCTGATTCAAAGGATTACGGTCTGATCGTTAGGTCGTTATAATGTCTCTGGGAAGTTTGCCTGTGCGTTGAATCTCTCTAATTTAAGCGCTCGTAAGACGACGGCCTACCAGTATAAAAGAAGAGGTAACAAAGCGCCGCAAATCGGCTACGTCCTGACTCCCCCGAAAAATGCGGAATGCCCCTCGAAAGTTCGTGCCTGAAAACAATACCAGTGTAACTTCATTCCGATTGACAATTTTTCTGAGCCGGAAACTGGAGAGAATATTGTTGAAACGAAACACGCCCAGATTTCGGACCGCAATCCCTCCGCGTCTAAAGATGAGGTGACGTCCTGTAAAATTAAGGCCTGAGAACAAAGTAAGCCTTACATCCCTGTTTGCCAAATCTACCACCCTTTCTTTTGAGATGGTAATAGTGTATGGCAAGCTTATAGGAATGGTTCGACCATATGTACCAGGTTTAAAGATGGTTTTCGTCTTCTCTGTAACACGCCAAAAAGCGCCGAATCCCATCCGGTCGACGCTTTGTACAAGAAGCTTATAATGCTCAAAAACATCTGCTTTACTCACCGCCACAAAGTCTGGCTATCGTCAGACACTCTGCGGTCGCCGTTTCTATTTCTAAGCTACGAACTGATATTTTCCACTTCGACCGCCACAACATGCCTTAACTGCTTAATGCGGTAATAGATCGAGGTTGTGCGCTGTTTATTGGGAGCGGACATAATCATTTGGATTTGCTGCTTTTCTCCGTCGACATCTTTCACCTTAATATGCTTCACCCGCATCTCTTCACACTGGAGTTCATCGATCAATGCCGTCATTTCATCGTTGTTCTCCACGATAATGTTGACAGACACGTCTCTTTCTTTCAGCCTTTGAGGACCAAACAGCTTAATAAACATGGGGAACAAGTTGATGGCCATAATAATGAGAATCACGGCTGTAACCGCCTCCAAATAAAATCCGGCCCCTGCTGCAATCCCCAAAGCTGACGCCGCCCATACCATGGCAGCTGTTGTGAGACCTGAAATCACATCGTTGTTTCTCCGAAGAATGACACCTGCACCGATAAAGCCGACGCCGCTGACGATTTGTGCAGCCAGCCGCAGGGGATCCATGTTCGTATGCCCCGGAACGGAATATTGGTGCACCGATTCGATGGAGACAATCGTGATCAGGCAGCTGGCGACGGAGATCACCATGCTCGTTTTCATGCCGAGCGGCTTATGCTTGAGCTGCCGATCGATGCCGATCAACAGCCCAAGTAAGAGAGAAAAGCCCAGTTTACCAAGAAAAACATACGACATATCTGCAACCCTGCTCTCACCGGAAACGATCCGGATAATTAGTGATCACTCCGTCCAGCCCCGCTTGGGCTAAAGGCCCTGCCCATTCCGCCTCGTTAACGGTATAGGGGTACACTTTGTAGCCATGAGCGTGACATTGACGAATATATTCCACATCAACAAACGAATAATGCGGATGCAGGCTGTATGCAGCAAACGGCAGCTTGCGTACATAATCCCAAGGATCGATCACTCTGGTGGAGAACAGCACCCCGAGCTTCATCGCCGGCTCAAGACGTGCCGTTTCCGCAAGCGCGTAATGATCAAAGGAGGAAATGACGACCCGGTCGAGCATGTCATGCTCATGAACGGAACGAATCAGCTTTTGCTCAATCCCTTTGTGGTAGTAGGGTAAATTTTTGATCTCCAGGTTGATCAGCATATGGGTGTCGGCTGCGAGCGCCATAAATTCCTGCAGCGTCGGAATCGTTATCCCTCTGAACGACTCGCCATACCATGAGCCCGCATCCAAACGCCGCAGTTCCTCAAGCGTCATGTCCTTAATCAGGCCTTGACTGTTCGTTGTCCTTTTGACATCATCGTCATGACAAATGACCACCTCGCCGTCCTTCGTGAGATGCACATCCAGCTCCATGCCATCTGCATTTTGATCTATCGCCAGCTCAAAGGCAGCGATCGTATTTTCCGGGGCATATCCGGAAGCTCCCCGATGCGCAATAATAAGCATCCTTAACACCTCTGTTTTAAAAATGTGCTGAGACGATGTCCGTCTCAGCACATTTTTAATTATTATTTTTGCGATACCTTGTTGTTTTCCTCAATCAGGCCCGTTACTTTCTTATTCAGCTCATCTACGACTTTCTGCGGATCTTCGCCTTTATAGACTCGTTCGATCGCTGTCGCTACTTCCAGCCTCGCTTCCGGGAATACGGAGATCAGAGCGCCTTTGGTTGCAGAAGACAATTTCGTTTGTTGAAGCTGTTTAACGGCCGTAGTAAACTGCGGATACTTGGCATACGTATCTTTCAGCACTTGTTGGTCGTAGGCGGCTTTCGTGATCGGGAAATAACCGGTGCCGGCCGCCCATTCCGCTTGCGTTTCCGGCTGTGTCATAAACTTCATGAAATCCCAGGCGCCTTCTTTTTCCTCCTCCGCCACGCTGTTCATTATCCATAGCGAAGCGCCGCCGACGATTACACCATTGTTTTTGCCGTCCGGACTTGGCATGAATGCCGTTCCTACCTGGAACGGCACGTCTTTCACGTTCCCCGGCGTGCCTGCTGTGGAGTCCAGGAACATCGCCACTTTCCCTGCTCTGAACGCTGCTCGAACATCATCGAACTTACGGCCGTAGTTGCCGATGGAACCATCCTTGTTCATGTCATCCAGCCATTTGAAAATTTCCAGGCTTTGCTTTGAGTCCAACAGCGACTTGGTAGCCAGTGCATCGCGACCGTTGCCGTGATCTACCATATCTGCGCCCTGGTTAGCCAACAGCTGCTCAACAAACCAGCCGTAAATAACAAGGGAGAATCCTTTATCGTTGCTGTTAGTCAATTTTTTGGCTGCCTCGCGAATCTCGGCGTACGTTGTCGGCGGATTCTCCGGATCCAGACCTGCTGCTTTAAACTTATCTTTATTATAGAACAAAATGGAGTTAGAAGTGTTAAACGGCATGGAATACAGCTTGCCATTCACTTGATAATAACCCAAAATATTTTCTTCGAGCTTGGAAAGATCATAATTGTCTTTGACGATAAAATCCTGCACGGGCTGTACGAAACCGCTATCAATCATGTATTTGGTGGCGATTTCCTGAGCCTGCATAATCGTAGGCGCTTCTTTCGTCCCACCTACCGCCTTCAGCTTGGTCAACGCTTCTTCATAAGTCCCTTGGTATGAAGCTTCTACAAAATATTTCGACTGACTCGCATTATACTTGTCTACCATGCTCTTAATGAGGTCGCCCGGCGTTCCATTCATAGCATGCCAGAACGTAACTTTGATTTTACCGTCACCGGTTTTACGGGCTTCGGATGTCGATGCCTCCGGACTGCAGCCTACAAGGGAAAATACAATCACAAGCGACAATAAGCTGAGCCATAATGATTTCAATTTCATTGTTTTTTATCCCCTTTTCATTATAATTTATCCTTTTAACGCCCCTGCCATTAAGCCTCTCTTTAGCTGCTTCATGCTCAGGAACAAGAAAAGCAACGTCGGTATCAATACAATCATGACTCCAGCCATGACAACTGGCCAGTTCGTGCTCGTCTCCTGCGCCTGCATCATCTTGATGCCGATTTGGACCGTACGCACACGGTCATTAGTTGTCGTTAACAGAGGCCACAGATACATGTTCCATGTTGTCAGGAACCCGTAAACGCCTAAGGCGCTTAACATTGAGCGCGACAGCGGAAGGACAAAGGTCAGGAAGAAGCGGAACCGGCCACAGCCCTCGATTTGAGCCGATTCTGACAGTTCCCTCGGGATCGTCATAAAATGCTGGCGCAGCAGAAACACCCCGAAGGCGATGGCAAAATGCGGTACCGTCAAACCGTAATACGTATTGACCCACTTCAAATTGAGGATTGTTAAGTAGTTTGGAATAATCGTCGCTTCCCATGGAATCATCATCGTAGAGATCAGCAGGAAGAACACAACGTTTCTGCCCTTGAAATCGATAAATACGATGGCGTAAGCAGCCAAGCTGCAGACAACGAGCTGTCCCAGCATTACCGCAGTGGAAACGACCAGGCTGTTAAACATAAACTTCAGCAGCGGCACATTGGCCAGCGCTGTCGTGTAGTTGCTGAAATGAAGCACGCTCGGAAAAAGCTTGCCTGTCATCAACTCTTGCGTGCTCATTAAGCTGGCAGAAATCGCATAAACGACCGGTAAAAAAAGCAGCACGGCCATGAGCGTCAAAATGACATAGAAGAGGATCTTGCCAGCCATTGTCCTTGTCATTGGTAATGCACCTTCTTTTCGCCCACTTTAAATTGAATAACGGTAACAATAAGCACAACGATGAACAAAATGATCGCCTGTGCGCTCGCTACGCCGAACTTGTAATGAATAAACGCATTTTGGAAAATCGAGTATACGATCAGGTTCGTCGATTCCGCCGGGCCGCCTTGCGTCAAGATATCGATCTGTCCAAACGACTGAAACGAGTGAATGACCGTGACGATAATGACGAAAAACAAGCTTGGTGATACCATCGGCAAGGTAATACGGAACAATTTGGTCCAATAACCGGCCCCGTCAATCGTAGCACTCTCGTAAATATCCTCTGGAATACTTTGCAATCCGCCGAGCAGAATGATGAAGTTAAAGCCGATACCCATCCAGATCGAAGTGATAGATACCGAAATGAGCGCCCAGTCCGAATCGGTCAGCCAGGCAATCGGAGAAATTCCGGCATAACCCAACACACGATTAAGCAATCCGATGCTTGGGTGGAAAATAAAAAGCCAGATGGTGGATCCTGCCGCGACGGAAATACCGACGGTAGATGAAAAAATGACCCGAAAAAATTCGATTCCCCTCAATTTTTCGCTTGCTATCACCGCCAGGAACAAAGCCAATGCTACTCCAATAGGCACCGTGTACAGCACATAAAGAAACGTCGCTTTCATGCTTGTCAAAAAGCTGTCTGAAGTCACCAGGTTGATGTAATTGTCCAATCCGACGAACAATACCGGAACACCTCGCGGATTCGTCGAATAAAAACTGTAATACAGCGTTTTTAAAATCGGATAAAAAATGAACACAATCATGAGAAAAAGCATCGGTCCCAGATACAACATCCCTAATAAAAAATTGGAAACCGCTTTCCGCTTTGCATTAGGGGTAAGGCCTATCCTTGCGTCACTGCGTTTGGCCAGCTTCTCCATCGGACAACCCCCTCTAAGAGAATAAAAAAAGAAGAACCTTCAAATTCACGTACCGAATGTACCATCGATACGAGCAGTTGAAGGTCTTCTCCAATTCATGTAACCGCTTCTATTAACTTGGTACTCAGTATAAATTAAAAATTCACAAAAATCAACAGCATTTTTATTGCAAATGGTAAATCCCTCTATTTCCTCACGCTTCTTGCTTCTGCCACAGCGCTTTTCTCGATGTGGTCACCGCCGTCGCGCCCGCTTCAAGCGCCAGCCGCACATCTTCGTCGGTGCGGATCAGGCCTCCGGCCAGCACGGGGATTTTCGTTTCCTCCAAAAACTCCCGGATAATATGCGGCATAATGCCGGGGAGCACCTCGACGTAATCGGGCTTCGTTTTTTCAAGCTGTACATAGCTGTTTTCCAGCGCGAGGGTATCGAGCATAAAAAGGCGCTGAATGGCAATAAGCCCTTTTCTTTTGGCGGTGAGCACCACATTGTTGCGTGTGGAAATGATGCCCGCGGGCCCGATTTCCTGCGCCAAAAATTCGGTTGCGTATTCATCCGATTTTAAGCCCTCGATGAGATCGGCATGGAGAAACATCTTCTTCCCCTGCTCGGCAGCCCGGCGTACAAGCGGCTTCACCTGAGCGATGTGCGCGTTTAACAGGACGAGAAATTCGTAGTCTGTCTTCAGCAGCTGATCAAAATCCTTCATATTGCGAATTGCGGGTACGATGGACTGGTTTATGATGGCTTTCATCCCATTGCTCCTCCTGAATTAGCTTTGCTCGCCTTCTTTGTAGCGCATGGTCGCATGTACGGCTCTCTTCCACCCGGCATACAAGCGATCGCGTTCTTCGGGTTTGGCAGCGGCCGTAAATGTCCGCTCGACGACACGGTTATGGATAATGTCCTCTTTACTGCGCCAATAGCCAACGGCTAGACCGGCCAAATAGGCCGCTCCCAACGCCGTAGTTTCATTGACCGTCGGACGCTCCACTTTCGTACCCAGCAAATCCGCTTGAAATTGAATCAAGAAGTTATTCGCCGCAGCGCCGCCGTCAACCGCAAGCTTTTGTACCTTAATGCCTGAATCGGCTTCCATCGCCTCCAGCACATCGCGCGTTTGATACGCCAGCGATTCAACCGCCGCACGGATCAAATGGTTATCCGTCGTACCCCGGGTTAGACCAAATATGGCTCCGCGGGCTTCCATATCCCAATAGGGCGCACCGAGGCCAACAAACGCGGGGACGAAATATACGCCTTCCGTGCTGGAAACCGATGCCGCTCTCTCCTCAGATTCGGACGCGGTACCGATCAGCTTCAGCCCGTCTCTCAGCCACTGAATGGCCGCCCCAGCAACGAAGATGCTTCCTTCCAGCGCATATTCCACTTTACCATCCAATCCCCAAGCGATCGTTGTCAGTAAGCCATGCGTGGATGCAACCGCTTTAGTTCCGGTGTTCATTAACATGAAGCAGCCGGTGCCATACGTATTTTTCACCATTCCTTCATCAAAGCAGGCTTGACCGAACAAGGCCGCATGCTGATCACCGGCAATGCCCGCAATCGGAATACCGGCGCCCAGCAGGCTCTCCTCCGTGTATCCGTAAATTTCGCTCGAGGAGCGGACATCCGGCAGCATGGAACGTGGAACCTGCAGCATGTTCAGCAGCTCGTCGTCCCATTCCAGGGAATGAATATTGAACAAAAGCGTTCTCGACGCGTTCGAATAATCCGTCATATGCAGCTTTCCTCCGCTCAGCTTCCAGGCAAGCCATGTATCGATCGTGCCGAATGCGAGCTCGCCCCGTTCCGCTTGATCGCGCGCGCCCTCCACATGATCCAGAATCCACTTCAGTTTCGTACCCGAGAAATAGGCGTCGATCAAAAGTCCGGTCTTGCTCCGTACAAGGTCTTCATATCCCCGCTGCTGCAGCTCGTGACAAATGTTGCTGGTCTGACGGCTTTGCCATACAATGGCATGATACACCGGCCGGCCCGTACGCCGATTCCAAACCACGGTGGTTTCCCGCTGGTTCGTAATGCCGATGGCGCAAACCTGCTGAGGCCCAATGCCTGCCTGCGCCAGCGCTTGGCGAATCATCTCGAGCTGGACGTCCCATATTTCCTCCGGATCATGCTCCACCCAGCCCGGTTTCGGGTAGATTTGCCGAAATTCCTTTTGTGCATCGGCAACAATTTGCCCCGCTTTATCGAACAAGATCGCTCTAGCGCTTGTCGTACCTTGATCAAGAGCCATCACGTACAAGGATATCGCTTCCTCTCCTGTAAAATAAACCTGCTCCGGATTCCTTAAACCGATGAGTCCATCGATTTCTTTCGCAGCACTACGATACAAGAAATCGCAACTTCTGTAAAGATGTACCAAAATAAAAATGGATATGCCCCCTCTTGCAGCCAGCGAAAAAAGGGGTTATGATGAAGGTAATATAATAACCACTGGGTCGGAGACGAGGAAAAAGACCATAACCCTTCATTGATCGGGTATCAATGATGCTGTTGTGTGTCTTTTTCCTTTTTTTGCATATTTGTCTCCAGAGAGGAGTACACATGACTCAAACATTTTCCAGCCTAAAACGAAACGATATTCAGCTTGAACTGGCACGGGAAACATACGACATGCTGGTGATTGGAGGCGGTATTACGGGTGCGGGCATTGCACTGGACGGCGCGGTGCGCGGACTCAAGGTTGCTCTGATCGAGATGCAGGATTTCGCGGCAGGTACCAGCAGCCGGTCGACAAAACTCGTTCACGGAGGATTGAGATATCTGAAGCAGGGCGAGGTCAAGCTGGTGCGGGAAGTCGGGCGCGAACGCGCTATCGTCTACGAAAATGCCCGGCATGTCGTCATCCCGGAATGGATGCTGATGCCGATTATCAAAGGGGGCACGTACGGTAAGCTAGCCACATCCGTCGGTCTTTACGTGTACGATTGGCTTGCCGGGGTCAAGCGGGAGGAACGCCGCAAAATGCTGTCCAAAAGCGAAACGATCGCCAAAGAACCGCTGCTGTGGCAGGATAAGCTGCTGGCGGGCGGTTATTATGTCGAATACCGTACGGATGATGCGCGGCTGACGATCGAGATTATGAAAGCGGCGGTAAGCCGCGGGGTCAAAGCCGTCAATTATACGAAAGCGGCACAGTTCTTGTATGAGAACGGCAAGGTTGTCGGCGTGAAGGCGGAAGACCGGAATTCAGGACAAACCTTCGAGATTCGGGCAAGCAAGATCGTGAACGCCGCCGGCCCGTGGGTAGACAAGCTGCGCGAGCTGGACCAATCGAAGCAGGGCAAACGGCTGCACTTAACCAAAGGGGTCCATATCGTCGTCGATCAAAGCCGATTCCCGCTGAGGCAGACGATTTATTTCGATACACCGGACGGCCGTATGGTGTTTGCAGTCACACGGGACGGCAAGACCTACATTGGGACGACGGACACCGATTACGAAGGCAATCTGGAGCATCCCCGGATGACCAAGGCTGATTTGACTTATTTACTCGATGCGGCAAATTACATGTTCCCTTCCATCGGACTTACGGAAGCAGATGTCGAGGCCAGTTGGGCGGGGCTGCGGCCGCTTATCCACGAAGACGGCAAATCACCGTCCGAGCTGTCCCGCAAGGACGAAATCTTCCTTTCTCCCTCGGGTCTCATCACCATTGCCGGAGGCAAGCTGACCGGCTACCGCAAAATGGCCGAACGGGTTATCGATCTGGTAGCGGAGCAGCTGAACAAAGAAACCGGCCGTACGTTCCCGGGCTGCAGTACCGATCAAATCAAGCTGTCCGGCGGAGATTTTCCGGAAGGCTTTGATGCGTTTACCGCCAAGTGGACGCAGCATGGCATCCACCAGGGCTTGTCTGAGAAGCGGGCGGCGGCCCTCGTCCGTCGTTACGGCAGCAACGTGCCGTCGGTGTACGCCAAATTTGACTCCCTGCGCGAAGCCTCCGCGGCCTACGGAATGGAGATTGACGCATTGGCTTCGCTCATCTACGGCATAGAGGAAGAAATGGTAACCCGCCCTCTTGATTTTCTCAATCGCCGTACAGGGGCGGTCAATTTCGACCACCAAAGCGCCGCGCGGTGGCTGGAGCCCACCGTCCGCTTCATGAGAGACACCTTCCATTGGGATGAGGAGACCGCTCTCCTTTATTTAAAGGAAGCAAGAGACGGCATAAGATTTGCGAAAGAGGCGGTTTAACCCGGATTTACCGTTTTCAGGATTCGGCATCCTTTACTGTTCTGCGATATAATAGAATCATCTTCTGATCAAAGAGGACTTTGTTCAAGGAGAAAAATCGGCCGCATGTACGGTCTTTCCGCAGGAGGTCCCGGGAGCATGTTTAAATACAGGATCGATGACGAATTGGAATTAAAGCTGTTGGAGCCCGCTGACGCAGAAGCGCTATACCGGCTTATTCATGCGAACCGCAGCTATCTGCGGAAATGGATGGCCTGGGTCGATGCAACCAAAAGTCCCCAGGACACCCGATCCTTCATCGAGTCCGCACGAATCCGTTGGGCCAAGGGAGATGGCATGACGGCAGGCATCCTGTTTCACGGAGAACTGTGCGGAACGATCGATCATCATGCGCTTTGTCTGTTGAACCGCCGCACGTCCATCGGGTATTGGCTGGCCGAATCCCATCAAGGCCTCGGGATCATGACCCGCGCTTGCCGCGCGATGGTCTCTCATGCCTTTAAGGGACTGGGTCTGTACCGGGTGGAAATCCGGGCCGGCGTGAATAACCTGAAGAGCCGTTCCGTGCCGGAGAGGCTCGGATTCTCCTTCGAAGGAGTCGCCCGCGGAGGACAGCGGTTGTATGACCGCTATATCGACCTTGCCGTTTACGGGATGCTGGCGGATGAATGGGATTCGTCCCCGGCAGGAGCAAAATAATTGAACCAATGGGAAGTCGCAATCATTCTTGCCATTATACATCATAATTCATCATGAACGACCGGATAGGTGAAGGAGGAAACACAGTGGCATTCGGGATCACCAGAGAAGAACTGACGCAGTGGAAAGAAGCTGTGTCCAGGGGAGAGATCGCTTTTATCACCCACTTTTGGCTGGAGCCCCGTTTTCCGGGCATTCATACGGTAACCAAAGTCGGCTGCTCGAATCTGGAGCGCTTATCCGAGTGGTGCGCAGCCAACGGATTAGATCCAAGATATATTCATAACCGCGACCCTTTTCCCCACTTTGACCTGATCGGTGCAAAGCAAATAGAGATTCTGCGAAAAGAACGCTTGTGGGATCAACTGGAACGTTTCAGACTGCTTTAAGGTGATGCCCCTCCCGGCTCTGCTCCGCTTGGACCCGCAAGCCGCAACTCCCCGCTTCACTTTATTTTCAACAGGACGCAGCCATTCCTTCCGCATGATGATACACCGATCTGTATAAAACAGAAGCCCCTTTCACCACCGCCCCTCCTTCCCCATGAAATGCAATTCGTACTAAAGAGACCTCGGATTCATATAATTTACTGACGTTCGGGAATCAGCCAATCGGTAAAGTGAATGAATCGGGAGGGAGAGCATGGATCACTTGAAAGTCATCGGCAAGAGCATTCCCAAGAAGGAGTCGCGTGATAAGGTAACGGGAGCGGCCAAATACACCGGCGACCGTATGGAAGCCGGAATGCTTCACGCAAGGATGGTGACCAGCCCCTATGCCCATGCCGCCATCGTGAAGATCGATACGTCCCGGGCCTGGCAGATCAGAGGCGTCCGCGCCATACTGACGGGAGAAGACTGCGATGTGCTGACAGGAGAAGAAATTCGTGACCGGCCCGTTATTGCTAAGGACAAGGTCCGATTTTTCGGTGAAACCGTTGCCGTTGTCGTGGCGGACAGCGAAGCTTGCGCACTTCGGGCCGCCTTGTTCATTGATGTGCAGTATAATCCCCTGCCGGTGGTGAATTCCCCCACGGAAGCCTTGCGGTTCGATGCTCCTTTAGTGCACGAAAAGCTCGGGGAATATGATAAAGCGCCCGGTGTCGTTTCCCGTCCCGGTACCAATATCGCCAGCATCATCCAAATCCGGAAGGGAGAGATGGAGAAGGGCTGGAATGAGAGTAACACGGTCATCGAAACCAGCGTGGCATTCGTCCCGTCCGATCATGCCGCGATGGAAACGCGAAGCGCCGTTGCGGAAATAAGGCCGGACGGTTATATCCATATCGAAACCTCCTCCCAAGCGCCTTTTGCGGTTAAAAAATATATGGGGATCTATTTCCGCATAGATCCGGGCAAAATTATCGTCGAAACGCCCTTTGTCGGCGGAGGCTATGGCGGGAAAGCAGCCATCCAGCTCGAGCTTGTCGCCTATATCGCTTCCAAGGCAGTCGGCGGCCGCAAGGTCAAAATCGTCAACACCCGAGAGGAGGATATGGTGACCTCCCCCGGGCATATCGGCCTTGAAGCCACCGTCAAGCTGGGATGCTCGCAGGAAGGCAAAATTACTGCCGCAGAGATCATCTACCGGTTTGACGGAGGCGCCTACTGTGACAAATCGAGCGACGTTGCCAGAGCGGCGGCGGCAGATTGTACGGGACCTTATGCGATCGACAACCTGTACTGCGATTGTTTGACCGTCTATACCAATCATCCTTACGCTTCCGCCTACCGCGGATACGGCCATTCGGAGCTTACGTTTGCCATAGAACGGGCAATGGACGCTTTGGCCGATAAGCTGCAGCTAGACCCTATGGAGCTTCGCTTGAGGAACATCGTGACCCCGGGCGATATCAGCCCGACGCGCAATGTCCTGAATTCCAGCAATCTCGGCGATTTACAGGAATGCATGCGAAGGCTGCGGACGCTGATCGAATGGGACGACTGGACCGTCCGGCGGGTTGACGCTTATAAAATCAGGGCCAAAGGCATCAGTTGCAGCTGGAAAAATTCCTCCATGGATCCGGATGCCGGCTCGGGAGCCATTGTTTCTTTCAATCCCGACGGCAGCATGAATCTGGAATGCGGTGTCGTGGAAATCGGGACAGGAACGAAGACGGTGCTCGCGCAGATGCTCGCCGAACGCATGCGGATGGATCCTGATCAAATTCATGTCCGTTATCCCATCCATACTCAGATCACCCCCGAGCATTGGAAAACCGTGGCAAGCCGCGGCACGTTTATGGCCGGACGCGCGGTTTTGAAAGCAGCGGACGATGCGATCCGCCAACTGCTGGATATTGCCGCTTGTGTGCTCAGGGTCGACCCGGAAGACCTGGAAGTCGGACAGGGGAACATTTTTGTTAAAGCCGATCCTTCCGTTCAAATCGCGATCAAAGACATCTGTTACGGCTACACGTATCCTAACGGGAACGCGATTGGAGGACAAATTATCGGGAGAGGCCATTATATCCAAAGACAGATGACCTACCTTAATCCGGAAACGGGGGAAGGCAATCCCGGACCGGAATGGAATGTGGCGGCGCAAGCGGTGGAAATTGAGCTGGATACCCGAGATTATACTTATAAAATACTAAAGGCCGTCTCCGTGATCGATGCGGGAAAAGTGCTGAATCCGAAGACGGCCGAAGGACAGGTCATGGGCGCGATGAGCATGGGTCTGGGTTTCGCCAACCGGGAAACCTTCCTTTTTGATAACCAGGGAGTCATCGGCAACGCCACGCTTCGCGATTACCATCTGTTCCGCTACGGAGAACAGCCGGAATATGTCGTGGAATTCGTGGAGAATCCTTGCCTGGAAGCTCCATTCGGGGCACGGGCACTGGGCGAGCACGGGTTAATCGGGATGCCTGCGGCCCTTGCAAGCGCACTCTCCAGAGCCGCCGGGGTCCCGCTCAACCGGCTCCCCCTTTTCCCGGAGCTCGTTTGGCAAACGGTCATGGAGGCGCGGCATGATTCCGTATAATTTCGAATATTATCAGCCGGTCACCACGCTTGAAGGCGTTCTCCTGTTCCATGATCTTGCGCTTCAGGGCAAAGAACCGATGTATTATGCCGGCGGAACGGAAATCATTACGATGGGCAGAACCCTCCCGGTCCAGCCTCGCGCCGTGATCGATATCAAAAAAATTCCCGAATGCACGATCCTTGCCGTCCAGGATCAAAAGCTGGTTCTCGGATCGGCCTTGAGTCTGTCCCGGCTGCATGACTCCCTCGCCTTTCCCCTGCTGGGAGAAGCCGCTGCCGGCGTGGCCGACCGGACCTCCCGGAATAAAATTACCCTGGGCGGAAACATTTGCAGCCGGCTGATGTATAGGGAGACGGTGCTGCCCTTATTATTGACCGACAGTGAAGTGCGGATCGCCGGTCCTGCAGGGTGGAAGCAGGTGTCGATCCATCAGGTGTTCCATGGACAGCTGCAGCTGGAAAAGGGGGAATTCCTGGTTCACTCGCTTACCGACTCAAGCTATATCGGCATGCCTTATGCCGCGGTAAAAAAGCGGAAGGTGTCCGATATCGGTTATCCGCTGCTAACGGTAGCCGCCATCCGGACGAATGCCATGATCCGCGTGGCTTTCAGCGGTGTGTGCGCATTTCCGTTTCGGTCGCCGATGATGGAAGACGCGCTAAACCGGCGGGAGCTTCCGCTTCGGCTGAGAATCGAGCAGGCCCTTGTCCATTTGCCCGCTCCGATACTGGACGATTTCAACGGATCGGCGGCTTACCGGGAATGGGTTCTGAAACACACGCTGCTGGACACGATCCTTTCACTGGAAGGAGAATCGAATGAAAGATATCGACGCCTATAAGGTCATGGTGGAGCTTAACATAAATAAGGAAGTCAAAGATGCTGCCGTCAGACCGGCGGATACGCTGCTGCACGTGCTGAGGGAAGGACTGGGACTGACCGGCGCCAAGCCGGGCTGTCTCAATGGAGACTGCGGGGCCTGCACGGTTCTGGTCGACGGCCTGCCGATGAAATCCTGCATCATGCTTGCCGTGGAGGCAGCGGGAAAACAGGTCACCACGATTGAAGGATTGACGGATGCTCCCATCCAGAGAGCTTTTATCGAGCATGGGGCCTTTCAATGCGGTTATTGTACCCCGGGGTTCATCATGAATTGCCATGCCTTAATTCAAACCCATCCCCACGCCAGCGATGAAATCATCCAAGATTGGCTGCAGTCCAACATTTGCCGGTGTACGGGCTATCGGGAAATCAAGGAGGCCGTACTCTCCATATTGCGCCCGGGATAATACAGCCAAGCCAAACGCCTTTCTATAAGATAGAAGGGCGTTTGTTTGCTTGCCGACTTGATGGCAGAGTTCTCTTGAAGGCGATTCGATGATCAAGAGACCGGCTCATTTTGAAATTGACTGTGAACCAGTCCGTAAGAATAGCCTCATTATTTAGTGAGCCTACATAAAATAATTTTGTCATGCAAATAGATGTGGTTGTAAAATATATCCATAAATAAAAGATGCTTATAACGTATTATGTTAATTATATGTTATATAACTTGCATGCAAATCAACCTCTTATTTTTTGTACAAAAGCTATTGTTTTCTTAATATAAATATGTAAAAATAATTTGAATGGGAAAGGATCATTTGACCTGAAGACAATAAATAACGGAGGTTAAAGCATGGCGTTAGAAACAGCACAGCATAATGAATTAGCAGCAAGAACATATGTCAATGAAGTTTATGATACCGTAATCAAGCGCAATCCTCATGAAAGCGAATTTCATCAGGCGATTAAGGAAATTTTATTTTCGCTTGTCCCTGTTTTTGCAAAACATCCCAAATACATGCAGGCCGGTATTCTGGAAAGAATTGTCGAGCCCGAAAGAATGATCACGTTCAGAGTGCCTTGGGTGGACGATCAAGGAAAAGTGCAGGTTAACCGCGGATTCCGGGTTCAATTCAACAGCGTTCTCGGCCCTTATAAAGGCGGATTAAGATTTCATCCTTCCGTCAATGCCAGCATCATTAAATTTTTAGGATTCGAGCAAATTTTCAAGAACTCCTTGACAGGGCAGCCGATCGGCGGAGGCAAGGGCGGATCCGACTTCGATCCCAAAGGGAAATCCGACGGAGAGATCATGAGATTTACCCAGAGCTTCATGACGGAGCTGTTTAAATACATCGGTCCGGATACGGACGTGCCGGCCGGCGACATTGGCGTAGGCGCTAGAGAAATCGGTTATATGTTCGGTCAATACAGAAGAATCCGCGGAGGCAATGAAGCCGGTGTGCTGACGGGCAAAGGAATCGGTTACGGCGGCAGCTTGACGCGTACAGAAGCTACCGGTTACGGTACGGTCTACTTCGTAGAAGAAATGTTGAAGTCCATTGGGTTAAGCTTTGAAGACAGCACGGTCGTCATTTCCGGATCCGGCAACGTCTCCCTGTATGCGATTCAAAAAGCGACCCAATTGGGCGCCAAAGTGCTCGCTTGCAGCGATTCCAACGGATATGTTTATGATCCGGACGGCATTAAATTCGAAACGGTAAAACAGATAAAAGAAGTCGAGAGAAAACGCATCAGCGAATACGTCAAGGAACATCCTAACGCCGAATACCATGAAGGCTGCGAAGGCATTTGGACGATCCCGTGTGACATTGCTCTGCCATGCGCTACGCAGAATGAAATTAGCGAAGCCTCCGCTAAGCTTCTGGTTGCCAATGGGGTGAAGGCTGTAGGCGAAGGCGCGAATATGCCGTCCACATTGGAAGCTATCGATGTATTCTTGGCCAACAAAGTCCTGTTTGGACCGGCGAAAGCTGCTAATGCCGGCGGCGTAGCCGTATCCGCATTGGAAATGGCTCAAAACAGCATGAGATATTCCTGGAGCTTCCACGAAGTCGATGACAAGCTTCATGCTATTATGAAAAACATCTACAGAAGCAGCGTCCAAGCCGCTGAAGAATACGGCCAGCCCGGAAACCTCCTGGTTGGGGCGAATATCGCCGGATTTACCAAAGTTGCCGATGCCATGCTGGCACAAGGAATCATTTAATACAGATACGTTTAAAGGGCTGACCGGCTGGTCAGCCCTTCTTAATCGTTTATTTATGATGTGCCGGCAGCCGCCGACACCGGATTTCCCGAAGAATCGACCAGCGCCAGCTTTTCCCATGTCCTGCTTCGCCAACGGAAGAACATAATGATTCCCCGCGTCCATTCATCCGCAGCAATCGCCAGCCAAACCCCGGCTAATCCGAGATTCAAATGGAATACAAGGAGATAACCTAAGGGCAAGCTCATTCCTGCCATCGAGATCAGACCCATATACACGGGAAATTTCGCATCCCCGGCTGCTCGCAGTGAATTGATCAGCACAAGGTTAAACGTACGCCCGGTTTCGAGCAATAGGCTTAGAACAATGACCTGTGAAGTCAAGCCAAGGATAACGGGATCCTGCGTAAATATGCCGATCAGAGGGTCACGGAACAGGATCACGACGATATCGACCAGAACGGTAAGGAACAGGCCCCATTTCAAGCTTTGCCATACCCTGTAATAAGCTTCATCCTTCCGTCCCGCACCCACCAGACGGCCGGTGATGATCGCCGTCCCCATCCCGATGGCTGCACTAAACAAAAAGATAAACATCGAAATGTTCATTGCATATTGTCTGGAAGCCAGCGCCGCAGCCCCCAAGAAGGTAACATAGTATAGAAAGACCGTCTGGCAGGCATGATATGTCAGTTGTTCAAAGGCCGATGGAATTCCGATTTTCAGTATTTTACCTACATAAACTTTGGAAAGGACAACATAATCTCTTACTTTCACCCTGATCTCCATGATGCGGTACAGCAGCCAAAAAAAGACGATAACGGCTATCCCGCGGCTGAGGATCGTGGATAAAGCCGCTCCTGCGACGCCCATTTCCGGGAAACCCCAATGACCGAAAATCAACAGATAGTTACCCGCTACATGAATGACGTTCATCCCCAACGAAACAAACATCGACTGCTTGGTATACCCGTACGTTCGAATTATGCTGGATAACGTGTTGATCATTGCCTGAAGAAATAAGCCGCCGCCTACAATGACGATATAGATCTGAGCGTAGCGCAAAATATCCCCTTGCAAATTCACTGCTTGCAGCAGCCGGTTTCCAAAGAGAACAAAGCTTGCGCTCAGCGTCAAGCCGATCATTAAGTTCAGGGTGACGGCTGTCGCTGAAATTCGGGCCGCGTCGGCTGGTTTTCTGGAGCCTATGTATTGAGCGACGACAATCGCCGCACCGTTCCCAATCACCTCAAGGACTAAAATAGCGATAAAAATCACCTGATGCGCCACGCCTACACCAGAGACCGCATCGTCCGAAACCGCGCTTAACATAAAGGTATCGACAGCCCCCATCAGCATAAAAAGAAACAATTCCAAAAAAATCGGCCAGGTTAATAAAAAAAGATTGAAATCTTTGGTACTGGCAGCCTTTGCCGTCCTCCCGGATGTTATAGAGCTCATGAGGTCACCTTTCTGGTTATGGAACCTGTAGTCATTCAATGAATTATTATCTTAGCACAGTTTTCATTCATTTTCATTCATCAAAAATTAATCCAGAGCATAATCCGCCTTTGAATGTTCATTATATATAGTGAAAACTTCGTAATCAGGAAAGGAGTACTTTGATGACGACGACGACCATGAATCCTCCGGCTCAAGTGCCGATACCCGTTCCTCCCCGTGTGATTACGACCAAAGATTTGCTTTACCTCAAGGATGCGCTGTCCTGGGAACTGAACGCATTTAAGAAGTTTCATTTTTTCGCCCAACAAACGATCAATCCGCAATTGAAACAAGCGTTCGACAAAGCCGGACAAATGCATCAACGTCATTACCAAAAGCTGCTGACTCACCTGCAGGTGAATAATAACGCCGTAATGGCGAATCTGCCTCGTCCGCAGCAAACGTCACAGTAAAAGGAGGTTGGATCCATGCCAACGCAGCAAGCCCCAAATCCTAATGAGATCGCCAATCCGCAGTCAGGCCAACTGCCGAATATCAAAGGACCGCAGATGAATGACCGCGACTTTTTGAACGACGGCCTCAGTACGTGTAAATACTTGACGGACGGCTTCAATGTCGCTGTCCGTGAAGCCAGCCATCAGCAGCTCCATGACGACATGCTCCAGATCTTGACCGAAACGCACCAGAGCGCGAGAGAGCTGTATAACTTGATGTTCCAGAACGGCTGGTATAAGCTGGAGGCTGAAGAGCAGCAAAAGCTGCAACAAGCGCATCAGCAATTCAGCGGCTATTCCTCGCAATTCCCTTATTAAGCGCCGTCCTCTTAATATCATGGACATAAAACAAGGACACCCGCTCACAAAAGCAGGTGTCCTGTTTTATGCCATCTATTCTTCGTAAATCTTGACCAGCAGCTCTCCTAATTCTTTAAGCGCCTGCTCTTCTTGTTCTCCGTCTGTTTCCAGCGTTACCTCGTCATTTTGGGCAATCCCCAGCGTAAGCATGCTCAACGAGCTTTTTCCGTTTACTTTTTTTCCGTTTTTGATCACATTCACTTTGCATGGGAACGCACCGGCGGTCTGAACGAATATTTTCGTAGGCCGTGCATGAAATCCGGAAGGATTAAGCACAGTAAAGGTTTGGGATTTCACTTGGAATCACTCCTTGTCAGCATTTGAACAACCTCTTTGATTTCATTCTGGCTTCTCATCGCAAGCGCACGCCCGGCGTGAACGGCCCATTCCTCTTGAGAAAGCTCGCGGATCAGCGCCCTGGCGGGCAGGATCGAACCGGCGCTCATGCTGAACTCATGCAGCCCCAGTCCCAGCAGCAGAGGAATCGCCGTGGCATCGCCGGCCATCTCCCCGCACATGCCGACCCATTTGCCTTCCCGCTCGGCCGCCCGAATGACCATTTGAATGAGTCGGAGAATGGAAGGATGCAGCGGCTGATACAGGTACGATACCGTTTCGTTCATCCGGTCTGCAGCCATGGTATATTGAATCAGATCGTTGGTCCCGATGCTGAAAAAATCGACCTCTGCGGCAAAGCTGTCCGCCGCAAGCGCCGCTGCAGGCACCTCAATCATCATGCCTACTTCAATGCGATCGGCTACCGTCTCGCCTTCTTGAATAAGCTTGTCCTTTTCCTCCTGGAGCAGACGCTTGGCCTCCAGCAGCTCCTCGAGAACGGCGATCATCGGGAACATAATCTTCAGCTGGCCGTAACGGCTTGCCCGCAGAAGCGCGCGAAGCTGCGTACGGAATAGGTCCTGCCGGTCGAGGCAAAGGCGGACGGCACGCAGGCCCAGGAAAGGATTGCTCTCCTTCGGAAGCTCCAGGTACGGGAGCTCCTTGTCGCCCCCGATATCCAGCGTCCGGATCACGACAGGCTTTCCCTCCATTTTTTCGAGCACATACTTGTAAACCTTGAATTGCTCCTCTTCGGTCGGAAAAGAGCTCCGTCCCATATATAAAAATTCCGTTCGGAACAGTCCGATGGCTTCCGCGCCGTTGTCAATCGCCTTCTGCACGTCTTCAACGCTGCCGATATTGGCGGCGAGCTCGACCTGACGGCCGTCTTTGGAGACCGTGGGTTGATCCTTCAGCTTGCTCAGTTCGGCCTGACGGCGGTCAAACTGTTTTTTCTTCGCACGGTAAGCATTCAGTTCCTCTTCAGTCGGATCGACCACAATACGTCCTTCCGAGGCATCCATAATGACGGTAACCCCCGCCGGAATGTCTCCTGCGGCGGCGCCGACGCCGACAATCGCCGGGATGCCCAGAGAACGGGCCATGATCGCGGAATGGGATGTCCGGCTGCCGATTTCCGTAATAAAGCCCCGCACGACATCCAGGTTAAGCTGCGCCGTATCCGACGGCGAAAGATCCTCGGCTATTATGATGGACTCCTCCGCAATATCTGAAACGGTAGTATATTTCTCTCCGCGCAATCCGCTCATCAAGCGGCCGGATACGTCGCGCACATCTGCCGCCCGCTCCCTTAAGAGCTCGTTATCCATGGCCATCAATGTATTGATAAATGCTTGTGAAACTTCATAAAGCGCGTATTCCGCGTTGATTCCTTCCTGCTCGATGTTATCCATAATGACATCTATGAAATCCGGATCCTCAAGCGAAAGCAAATGCGATTCGAATATTTCGGCTTTCTGGGCGCCGAGCTTCGCTTCGGTCAGCTCCCGAATGGATTCCAGCTCCTGCTTCGCCTGCTCGACGGCTTGCCGGAAGCGCTGAACCTCCTGCTTCGGATCCGTCACGGTACTGCGAACGGGGATATGAGCCGAGTTGTTCAGCCGGTAGACTTTGGCAATGGCCAAGCCGGGAGAAGCGGCGATACCCGTTAACTGATTCGACATGATGTACCTCCCTTACGAATGAACCTGCTGCTTTAATTGATGAACATGCTCCAAAATCAGCCCATGCACCGGATGATTCTCCGGGATGCCTGTATAATGAGTCACCGCCCGGCCCAGTCCCATAGCTTGAATGGTTGACTGCAGTTCCACGGCTTCCGGATCTTCCGTATGATCGAACAGCAGGGCGGCAGCCATAGCCCGTGCCAGATGATTCGGCGTCATTCCCAGCTCAAACGCCTGAAGGGCCGGACGAACCAGCCGGTCGTTCGGAGACAGCTTGCGGATAGGCGAACGCCCTACCCGTATGACCTCATCCGTCAAATAAGGATTACGGAAACGGTCCAGAATTTTATGAATATAGTTCTTATGTTCCTGCGGATCAAAAGCGTACTTCTTCACCAGCAGTTCGCCGGTTTCCTCCAATACCTGCCGAACCTGCGCTGTAATACCCTGGTCCGCCATCGCTTCCTGAATCGTCTGGAAGCCTTGCAGGTATCCGAGATAGGCAGCGCAGCAGTGCCCCGTATTGACGGTAAAAAGTTTGCGTTCAATATAAGGCGTCAATTCGTCCACATAATGAACGCCCTGGATTTCGGTAAACCCCTCGATCATCCCAGAACGGTCAACCACCCACTCATAAAACGGCTCCACCGTTACGTGAAGCGGATCCTCATGATGCTGGATCGGTACGATCCGGTCTACCGCGGCATCCGGAAAAGCTGTATATTGATCCGCTTTGCTGCGCATCTCTCCGCTCAAATGGGAATACACATGCTCCTTTAACTGCGTGCTTCCGCCGATCGCATTTTCACAGGCAATAATATGCAGAGGGGCGTTGGAGCGCGAAAGGCGCTGTTCAATGCCTTTGGCAATTCCTTCGGCAATGTGCTTGAGAATCGTAACTCCGACAGCCGTTGTGACCAGGTCCGCATTCGCAACCGCCTCGGCTACCCTTTCCAGATCTTTTCCGTTGATTGCCGTAACGCCCCTCACGACCGCCGCCTCTTGGGCTTCGTTCGCCAAGGTTACCGTATATTCGCCTCTTTGCTGAAGCAAGGAAACGAGCGTGTCGTTCACGTCGACAAAGCAAACCTCATATCCCGATCTCGACAGCAGCAGTCCGATAAACCCTCTGCCAATGTTTCCCGCTCCGAAATGGACCGCCCTCATGCTTCCATCCCGCTTTCGAAGATCGCGATCATTTCTTCCGCCGTAGATGCTTTAAGGATACGCTCCAGGTTATCGTCATCGGAACATATCATCGCCACATTCGTCAAAATGTCCAGATGATCATCCCCTGCCGCGGCAATGCCCACGACCAGATGCGCTTTTTCTCCATCTCCGAAATCGACGCCCTCGGGAATTTGGACAATCGACAGCCCCGTGGAGCGGATCAGCTCCTTGGAATCCTTGGTGCCGTGAGGAATAGCCAAGCCCCCGCCCATATAAGTGGACAAGGTTTGTTCTCGCTCAATCATTTTATCGATATATTCGACGGAAGCGTGGCCCGCATCGACGAGCAGCTGTCCGGCCATGCGAATCGCTTCATATTTGTCCTGTACTTTGGCATTCAGCTTGACTTTGTCCTTCGATAAAATACTCACTAGATAACCCTCTCCATTTCCATTTTATTTTCAAAAAAGCCTGCGAGCTCATTCGATATAAACTGCCTGATTTGCTCTGTCGTCCCGTTCTCCAGCATCCGAATCATATCCGGCAGAAGCAGCATGGCGCTAATCTCGCTCAGGACTTCCAGACCTTCTTTGGAAAGCTCCCGCGGCCCTAGCATCAGTAAAAGCTCGCGAACCTGCGCGGGATGCTCGGGATCCAGGGTCAGAGCATTGCTTAACCTGAACAAAGACAGCAGCGGCCTTGTGATATGCTCGCTTCTGGTATGAAATAAAGCAAGTCCGGTATCCGGGATGATTTGACTCCCGTATCGTTCCCTCTCAAGCAGCTGCTCGACGACCGGTTCGGGCCTCGCCAACGCCCCGTCCTTGCGGACCTCTTCGCAAGCCTGCCGTAACGTTTGCCGCAAATCCGGGCTATTGGACAAGCGATATACTTCAAAATGATCCATCAGGCAGACCGTTTCGTTTAAATAAGCTTTTAACGATCTTAAACGGTCCAAAGCCGGGGTTCCCTGTAAGGGTTCGGGAAGGTCGGCCGGAGCCCGTTTTAAGGTGATATTTTGAACATATTGCCGCAGTTTCTCCGTCTCTTCTTTGGTCAGCAGAGGGCTCAGCTTGAAGTATTGATCCGGTTCCAGCGGAAGATCCACGGTGGATATGATCAAATCGTAAGCCTCTGCGGGAAATCTGGCCGCTTCGTACCAGGATACATTGTCGACGATGTCAATTTGGGGAAGCTCCTTCTCCAGACGGATAGCCAGCAGCTTTGAGGATCCGATGCCGCTGGTACACACCACGATGGCCCTTACATTCCGGGAAAACTGCTTCAGACGTTCCAAAGACGCCCCGAAATGCATGACCAGAAATCCGATTTCCTCATCCGGCACTGCAAATCCGGTAATAATTTCGTCTACCGCTTGCCTGACATATCCAAACAGATGCTCATAATCTTTTTTGATTTGGGCAAGCAGCGGATTGCGGATCTGCACGCCTTCCCTGATCCTCTGCAATGCAGGCTCAATGTGCTTGATTAGACCGTCCCTCAAGGAACGGTCTTCACTCAACGGAACACCGGTCTGATCCTCTACGCGGCGTATAAGCTTTTGAACGGTCTCCAGCAAGCTCAGATCATCTTGAGGCAGCAGGCTGTTGGTGCGGGCCTCCCCATTTTCATCGAATAGCCCGGCTATATAATCGGCTTCCTCCGGAGGCAAGGAAAGATGCAGTGTTTCGGATAAATGACGCACCATTTGATCCCTGACCGCACCCTCACGGACGGTTTCGCCGGTATCCGGGACTCCTCTTCGGTCCGGCTCGATCGTCTTGCCCTGCCTGATTCGCGTAAGCGCCACGGACAACCGGATCAAGAGATCGGTATAGGCCGCCTCCGACAGCTCCAAGGGCCACCGGTCCTCCATCTGCCATAGCGCTTGCTCCACATCCATCCAATGCTCTTTACCTATCATCGCAAGCAGCCGTCCGGTAAGCGGATGAAGCGGTCCGCTTGCGATTTTTCCGAACAAATCGGAATCATCCAGATGCTTGCGGGCCAGCCGGCATATGGCTTCGCGTTTATTCGCTTCAGATCCGCCGAGAAGCACGCCATACCCTCTTCGCCGCACCAAGGTAAGACCGCTTTTCTGAATCCAATCCTCCAGGTCGTCCAGATCACTGCTGACCGTCGGTACGGTAACATGCAAATCATGCGCCAGAGCAAACAGCTTCACCGGTTCTTCGGCTTCCAAAAGCAGGCAAAGCATCAATGCTTTTCGTTCCTCCGCCGAGAATTCCACTGTACCCATGTGGGAGAGACTCCGTTTGAACTTCTCCAGCTGTTCCGGTTCAGCTTGAATTTGGATGCCGATGCCGGATTTTTTGTGCAGTGAGACGTCATAGGCCGCCAGAATTTCCTCCAACTCCGACAGCTCTCTGTGAACCGTTCTCGTGCTGACTTTGATTTCAGCGGCAATTTCTCCTGCCGTGATCTCATCCTTGCGGTTCAGCAGCAGCTCCAGGATTTGTCGTTGTCGGTTGGAAATGTTCATAACGGACAATCTCCTCTTTTACAAAATGGAGATAACGCCGGCAGAATGCCAGCGTTAAATATACTGCAATTGAATTAGCTTAACCGCTTGACGAGCTCTTCGTATTCCGGGCTCTTCAGGAAGTTGTCGATCGAAATGTGCTCGGCGTTCGGCGCTTGCACCTTCGCGCGATCGGTCAGCGTTTTATGTGTAATCACGATATCCGCGTCCTGCGGAATCTCGCTGATTGCGGTATTAATGACCGTCACTTCAACGCCCGCTTCTTTCATTTTCTTCCTTAAAATGGATGCCCCCATCGCGCTGGAGCCCATCCCGGCATCACAAGAAAATACGATTTTGTTCACTTCGGATTTCTTGTTCTCTGCCACCGCCACTGCTTCGGCCTTACCCGCGTTTTTCATTTGCTTCATCTTCTCGGCAGCCTGCTCCAAATCGCCTTCCTGCTCTGCCTTACGGCTCATTTTGAGCAGAAGCGACGCAACCAGGAATGAAGCGACGGTTGCCGTCAGGACACCCGCCAATACCGGGAACAGCCCGCCTCTGGGCGCCATCGCGATGTAAGCGAAAATACTCCCCGGCGATGGCGTAGCCACCAGTCCGGCTTGAAATAAGGAGAATGTGAACGTTCCGACTACACCGCCTGTAATCGCAGCCAAAATCAGGCGCGGATTCATCAGAATATAAGGGAAATAAATCTCATGGATTCCGCCAAAGAAATGGATAACCGCTGCACCGGGTGCGGATTGCTTCGCCGTACCGCGCCCTACCAGCCAGTAAGCGAGCAGAATACCGAGCCCCGGTCCCGGATTCGATTCCAGCATGAAAATGATCGATTGCCCTGTTTTGGCCGATTGATCCAAAGCAATCGGACCCAAGACGCCATGATTGATCGCGTTATTCAGGAAAAGAACTTTACCCGGCTCAATCAGGATATTAGCCAGCGGAAGCAACCCGGCATTGATCAGGAATTGGACCCCTGCCGCCAAGGTATTGCTGATCACTTGAACGACCGGGCCTACGCCCGTATACGCTACCAGAGCTAACGCGCCCCCGATAATCCCGGCTGAAAAGTTATTGACGAGCATTTCAAAACCGGAACGGATTTTGCCGTCGACCGCTTTGTCAAACTGCTTCAAAACCCACGCCGAAGCCGGTCCGACGATCATAGCCCCCAAAAACATGGGAATGGTCGCACCTACTACGACTCCCATCGTTACCACAGCGCCGATGACCCCGCCGCGGGAACCGTGAATGATCTGTCCCCCGGTATACCCGATAAGAATGGGAAGCAGGTAAGTGATCATAGGATTTACCAGCTTGGCCAGGTACTCGTTAGGAAACCATCCTGTCGGAATAAATAAAGCCGTAATCAAACCCCATGCTATGAAAGCGCCCATATTCGGCATGACCATGCCGCTCAGGAATCGGCCGAAACGTTGTACAGCTACCCGAACCCCGCCGGACGATGACTGCTGCGCCGCAGCTGTATTCACTAGAAAAGCCCCCTTTGATTGTAACTTGCCTTTGCCGCTATTCAGACAAAGGTTTATGGTTTCATCGTAAATCAGGATGACTGATGGTTTCAACCAAAGGAAAAGTTCATTTCGTCATGATTACTGTTGACAACATTTAAGAAGATTTATACATCGCCGCTTGGAAAACGATTCTGTTCCAGTTATACCGCCCCATTTTTATGTAATGTTTTATAACATTTTAATTAAATATATTGTCAAAAAATCAGTTATCTTATATAATCCTCTCATATGTGTTAGATAAAATAACATAATTGGGAGTGAAATTGGGATGAAAGATCAAAAAAGTAAGATTTCGCGGACAGGATTCCTATTATTTATGACAGCAATACTAACCTTACCATCTTTCGGTATTTCCAGTGCAAGCGCCATGCCTCTTCAACCTACTACTTTAGAGAAGGTGGAAGGGGAATATTATGTTCCGTCAACCGTAGAAAATATTCGTTGGGGGCATTTGCCTAATCGCGACAGCAAACCGGTACTCACCGTTCCTTCCGGAAGTACGGTGACATTCGATACCGTCTCTCATGAGGGCATTATCGAGGACCAGGGACGAAATCCAGTTCAATACTTTGGAGCTCACGGTATTCCTGCGGATCAGGTGTTGGATGATGCCAAGGCGATTGCCGCCTCCTCCATCGAGCATGATTTCGATAAAGACGGTCCTCACATCGTTACAGGACCTGTTGCAGTCGAAGGGGCGGAGCCTGGAGATGTATTAAAAGTAGAAGTTCTTTCATTGCAGACAAGAGTCCCCTATGGCGTTATTTCCAATCGTCACTACAAAGGAGCATTACCTGGCGAATTCCCCGAAAATAAAGGGCGACAAGAAGGGGCCGGCGCTGAACATCCGGAACGGTATAATAACGTATCGATCTTCACCCCTATTGAAGAGATCCATGGCAGATGGTACGGTGTTCTGCCTACGGAAAACAATCAAAAAGTCCGGTTTCCGATCAACCCGTTTCTGGGTATCATGGGTGTGGCCCCTGACTCGAGTGAAAAAATAAATTCGGTGCCTCCATCCGAAACGGGGGGCAACATCGATATTAATGAATTAGGTGTAGGCTCGACGCTTTATCTGCCTGTTAAAGTCAACGGCGCCCTTTTCTATACCGGCGATCCTCACTTTGCACAAGGGGACGGCGAAGTCGCTTTAACCGCTTTAGAAGCTTCCCTGCGTGGAACCTTGCGTTTAACCGTACTTAAAAAGGGAGATCCGTCCATTCCCCGCAACGGCGAATTCACCCAGCCTTTTGCCGAAACGGATGATTACTGGATTCCGATCGGACTCGATCCCGATCTGGATGAAGCCATGAAAGAAGCGGTTCGCGAATCGATTGCCTTCCTGTCGGAAAAGCTGGGCATGAGCCGCGAAGTGGCTTACGCTTATCTCAGCGCCGCCACAGATTATGAAGTATCTCAGGTTGTGGACCGGACCAAGGGAATACACGGTCTCATTCGTAAGACTGATTTTCTGGAGTCTCTAAGCATCCATGTGAATGTCAACGGGAAACACATCTCCCCTACTGTAATTAACAACGATAAGTTCTATGTCCCTCTTCGCGACATTGTCGAAGAATTAGGCGGAACGGTAGCGTGGGACAGCGCGACAAGATCGGCCGTCGTCACTTTGCAGGGTAAAAGCATAACTGTGAAGAACGATTCCAACCTATATCATGTTGACGGCAAAGAGATATATAATGAAGGAATACCGCACATCATCAATGAGAAAACGATGATTCCCGTGAAAACGGTCCGGGACATTCTCGGGGCTTACGTCAATTGGACAACATCGGGCAAAGAACTACATGCAGCCGTTGCGCTGAGCAGTAAATAAACCATCCCTGCGTGCCGACACGTTGAAAGGCCGGCACGGCGGCTACATAACAAACAGACCCTCCGTTTCGGAAGGTCTGTTTTGTTGTGCTGTTCAAAATAAAATTTTTCAAGCCAATGGATATAGACAAGTGCCCTTTTTTTCGTTTCTGCATATTGTAGAGTAAGTTAACAAAGGAGGAACAAAGATGACTCAGGAAAACCCATCCGTAATACAACCGGCAGATGCAGCCGAATTCGATTATCCTGCGCAGCAGGCTCAAATTGATGCGCAAGCTTATGCCCCTTATTATGACTACTATCAGTACGGTTACCCTTATCGCGACCACCACTATCATCATGCTCATGTTCATCATGGCTATTTTGACGGCTTCCATCCTGGCTGGTACAGTCCGTGGCAACACCACGGTCACTACGATCCCTGGTTCTATCACCATCCTTGGACGCATCACCACCAACATCAACATCATCCTTGCTCTTATCCGGTTCATTATTAATCACGTACAGAAGGACAGCCCGAATGCCGTGTGCATTCGGGCTGTAATTTATGTTTTTCCGCCTCTCTCAACCATGCAATCCGCCCGATAATCGGGGGCGATCACGATAAGGGCCGACCGGAACTTGAATCAGGCTCGTTCGTCCTTGCCGAGCCATATGGTAGACCTCGTCACACAAGCTTACATCATATCCGAGAAGCGGATGCCCGCCCATCCCCAAGGCGAACGCCGCGAGCAGCAGGCGCTGAACGAGCATCCCCGCTTCCATCTGTTGGACACGATACCCCCGGTACCCCAGTGCCGAATGAAGATGGTCCTTGTCTCCCGCCACATGCAGGCATAACGGGACTTGGTACAGGTTCACATTGTCCAGGGACATCCCCTGCTGCAGCCAAAGCCGATGGTCCCCGGGACGAACCTGACTGAGCACATGACGAACACTGTCATAGCGGTAAGCGCCGTCCGGGATGCCCTCAACGCCGTATAAACAACAATACAGGATGACGCGAGGCGCGGGGTCCTCACAGTTTCCATCCAAATCATTGCGATATCCGTAAGATTCCGCCGCCTCCCGCAGCAGCGCGGCCAAATTCGGCTCGCTTACCCGTCCCGTCACAAAATCCATTTCCGGCGAATAGCGCTTTTTGCAGACCGCTGCCAGATCATACGAAAGCCGCCGGACAGGGGATAATTTTACCGTCGGGCCCTCACCTGCATCGTCAGCTGTCCACTCTTTTCCGATCCGCCGAAACGACCGGGGCGACTCCATCAAGGACGCTTCGTTCATCCGGACCAGCATCGGATAACCCCTGATCCTCTGTGACCGGACATAGTGCCGATGCCAAACTGCCGGCAGCTCCCGGCACAGTTCGGCCGCCGAAACCATCGCGTCTCCGTCCCCGCGGTTTGCAAACCATGCGATGTCAGGATCGGACGACAGAGGAATCACCGCATACACACTTTCCTCCCATTCGGATAGCCCGAGCAGATGGTTCACCGCCCGATCAAGAAACTGGAAATACACCCCCGAGGAAACACCGAACCGTTTAGCCACCTCCAGCAGTTGTCCGATCAGCACGCCGGCATCCAGACCCTGCAGCCTGTAGCCAAAGTTATGGTATTTAAAGAAGTTTTTCCAAAACAGGGTTGAAACAAATACCATACCGAAACAAGCCGACACGTCACAACGGCTGCCCAGAGCCCTGGCCAGATAAGAATCGAAATGGCCTTCGCGCAGGAGCACCAAACGGTGATGTGCCGCATCGTAGTGATATACCCCGGCAGGCAAGTCTTCCAGCTTCAGATATATGTATAATTCGTTGGGATATAACCCGCCGCCGGAGGGAATAAACCGGCGCTTAAACAGCATGGAGCTTACCGCCTGATGCTCGGAATCGAAAGGCAGAATGGACTGGCACACTTGTGTGAGCCCGAATGCATACCAAAGAAAATGGCCGATTTCGCGAAGACCTGTCTTTCCTGGCTTTTGCCGTCCTTCGAGCGTCAGCGGCACTTCCGGAGATAAGGGCACCTCCGGCAAACCGCGGTAAAGCTTATAGGAAAGCGGCGCATCCTCCCAATCCGTCTCCCAGTCCGGAGGCCTCGCCCTATCCGTGTCATAATGCAGATGGTGTATAAAAGCATCCAGGTTCATCCTCCTCACTCCTCTTCACGGATTATGGAAACGGATGCGGATGCGGATTGAGCTGTTCCGGCTTTAGCGGCTGCTTGGCATATCCCAGCTCCACCGGTACGGTGAATACCCGTTCCAGTCCCGTCAAACGGGTAAGATGATGACCGAACGTCATAGGGAGCATCCCTGGAATCAATACTTTCACACAGTACAATCCGTTTCGCCTTAACTCCGGTGCAGTCTGATCCACCACGATCACATCAAGATTCAAGCCGTGAAACACCTGAAGAATGTCCTTCAAATCATCGGTCAAATCCGCAGATCCCGCCTTCGGCTTAAACTCCTCGTCAAAGGTCCGCAGCGGACGATTCTCATCCAGTAAAAACCGCAAACGTTCTTCCGCTTGGGGTAAGCTGTACAGCATGGAATGGTCCTCCATGTGGCGTACCCGAAACGGATCGTGGAGCATTTGCTCAATTTCCTGCCGGTTCGCTTCAAATTTCTCGTCCAGCGTCATCATCATGCCCGAGAGCTCGTGAATCGCGCCTTTCACCGCGCGGATCGGGTCCGGATGAGCCCCGGCCGCGCAGATCAGATTGACTCCGTTGGGTTTCCTGTTTTTCGCGAGCGCCCACACGCTTGGAATTCCATTCTCCATCGTAGCGTTAAATACAGCCACATCATAACCCGCCACCGCCCGCAGACGTCCGATCATCAATTGCAATTCCCGGTCGCCGGCGGAAGAAAGATCAAGCTGTGGAATAGGCAGCTGTGCATACCAGGTCAACAGGAACGAATCGCGCTCCACCACTTCCATGATGCCGTAGAAAACAGCTTCCTCCAGACTGCCTCCCAATGCGCATCCATTGGACGTTTCATGGACAAATTTATCCCCGCACCCCAGGCTGTAATAAGCCAGCATCTCGGGAACCAGGATCGGCCGCTCCTGCCTGAACGAATAGCCCCATACCCAATCGATCGGGCGATCCGGATCAAACGGTTTGAACGGGAATCCGGGCCGCGCATACTGCTGCACATCATATACGCCTACCTTGACGGGATCCAGGGCTTGAGCCTCGAGACGGCGGAAGCTGTCGCGGATCACCGTCCGTTTGCCGCGAGGCGCCACACCGCAGTACCGTTCCAAACCCTCCATAATGCCGGTCAGCTCACTGTCCGCATAGGAATGAGTTCGTCCTCCGCATGCTTCGTCCTGCGAAAACAGCGGCAGATTCACGCTCACATCGGCAAAGGGCGATACGAAATCAACCATTTTCCCATTCAACAAACCGATCCGGTAATCAATGTAGTCCGCGGCCAGAAATGGCTTCAAGTCATCGATCGGACGGCAGCGGTAGCTGTCGGCGTTGATTTTGGGACTGGGCTTTAACGGTATTCGGGCCGCTTCCGGCGTATCGTCGGCCAATCGACCGCAAACCGCACACTGCGGATCGGGTAAAAAGAAATGACGCGAGCTCTTCAGCGTTTGCAGATTAAGCAGCACCACGTTCTCTTCCAGGCCTCCCCGGCCTCCCCGCAGCACCCTGTCCGCCTCCGCCGCAAGCAGGTGCGCCGCCTGCAATAGCCCTGTACGGGATGCCCACGCATCACGCGGCACTCCCCCATGCTCGGCCAGCATTTGCCGCAGTCCCCACATCTCCTTGCGGTCGCGTCCTGCCATCAGATACCGCGAATCCGCACATTGGGAGCATCCCGGCTTTCCCGGACGAACCAACGGTCCCACCATGGCCTCACCAAAGGAAACGAAGCCGCGCAGCCAAGGGATGCCCGCCGATTGCATCACCTCTTCCGCTTCGTAATGAGCATAAGGCTGCCATCCGTCGTGCAGCACCAGGACCAAATCCGCCGCTTGGGGTGCTCCTGTTTTGAAATCGGACTGACGGACAATCTCGTATTGAGCAGACAGTTGGGAATACACGAAATCCGCCAACAGCCCTTCTCCGACAACCAACACGACAGCGCCGCTCACCGGGACTCCCCCTCTCGTAACGACACGCCGAACACGCCTGCCAATTTCTCTTTCAGAAACGGTTCAACCGCTAGATCAAAGGTCACCAGCTGCTTGCCGTTCCGTGTCAAAAGCTGCAGGGCGGACTCAAGCGTCTCCCGCTGCGCCCTCTGTTCGCACGCCGGGATCGTAAGGCTTAGCGGCTCGGCTTCTTCCCGAAGCACCGGCGAAGCTTCCAACTCCCTCGTGATAGAGCCGGCCTCGGGATGTTGGGCATCCAGCAGCGCCCGCTGGAGCGCCTTCCTGAGCGCCAGGGTCACATTCAAGCCTGTGCTGCCATACCAGCGGCCGCCTGTACCGACCCAAACCGCGGGGAAACCGGACACTGCCTCTCCCAAGCCGATCGTGGGCGCACCTTGCATTGTGGTTAACGCCTGCAAGTAAAACCGGCAGCGTTCATCTTCTACCTCACTCAGCCTTACCAGGGCCACAATAGGCGGCTGATTCCCTTGGCGCTTGCCCAGCTCCTCGGCCAAGTATTGGTGCAACCCGCGGCAAACGCCCTCCACGATCGTTTCCCCCGCTCCGACGCCGATAAATTCATCGGGTACGAGCAGGCCTGCCATTCGTGATACATAGGCCTCAATTCCCGCCAATCCGGCTTCCCGCCTTGCCTCTTCATGCGTCAGACCCGTAAAGATCTTTTCCGGCAGCAGCCCGGCCGGCCCTTCCGACAGCGGATCAACGGTTTGAATCCGGCACTGAGCGAGCGGAAGCTGCTTCAAGTCCCCTTCCTCCCAAAGATGAAAAATTCCCGACTCTTCCGAGGTTAACAAGCTGAAATAAGTAAGCAAATCGGTCGAATTTCCTTCATCCGTGCTCTCGTCCAACCGCAGCTCAAGATCGTAAATCCTCCGGGCCTCAGCATGTCCGGTCACCAGCGGATGGGGGATGAACGAATGCCAGCTGCCTTCCAATGTCTCCAAATCAAGCAGAAAAAACTTATTATTACGTTCCGGTTCATCCACGCCCGCCACCTTTTTGAACCACTCAAACACGATCACATTCACAAGCATTGCTCCGGCTGTAGGAGAGGGGAAGTGAATCGATTGGTCTTTGTTCAAGGCAGACCGGTGGATGCGGCGCCAAGCCGATTCCCAGCAGGCTTCAGAGTCCGGATGCACCTGCGGACCGGCCAGACCTGTCTGCTGCAGACCAATGGCAGAGAGAAATCCTTTTTTCTCCTCTCTGCAAACCGCATGAAGCGCCCGCAGCTCCTCCAGATCGCCCTCCTGCGATACATACAAAACCGAATCAAACGGCCGCACAGCCTCCCGCCAAGAGCTCACCCCCTCCTTCGGCAGGGTAATTTCTTCTACCGCCGCTTCAGGGTCTGTTTTGCGGGCGTGAGCCGCAAGCTCCGTCAACCGCTGCCGGTTGGTCGAAACCGAGTCGGTTATCAGGACATGGAATCGGGGCAACCCGGATTCGAGCAATGACGCGGCCAACGAGACCAACCATGAGCCCGAGCCTACCGCCAACACTTTGGCCTGGCGGTAGCACTGAAAACGGTACGCACCCGAGCCGCCGAAGCTGTTCAAAAATTCAATTTGAGAGGCATACTTTTGCAGAATCGGATCCGGTAATTGATGAGGACGGTCTTCTACAACGCGTACGAAGCCGTTGTGGTACAGCTTTTCTGCGATTTCCACCACCCGGTTACGGTATTCGTCCGGCAATCCGTCCGTCAGCTCCTCCAAGGTGTACTGCCCGTCTAATGCCGGCAGAAGCTTGGAAATCCACTGATCAATCGCGCTGCCTTCCATTCGAAACGAGCCTGAATTATTACGAAAATACACGCTTCCGTTCGAGGCGGGGAGAAAAAAGGTATCCCCTTTTACCTTCAGACGCATAGAAGGATTCAGCTTTGTCATTTCACTCCTCCTTACCGCAAGCTGCTCTTAAAAGCCGTCACTTTCACTCTCATCTTATGTATGGCTATTTGTCCCTCATGCCTGATTTTGTCGAGAAAAACCCCTGCCAGCCGGGCAGCGGCTGCAGGGGCCATTTCTCCTTAAACGGCGACAGTTTCCTTGAGGTAACTAGAAGCAGCGGGCACAGCCTCCGCAGCGAGCGCAGCCTCCACAAAATCCGCCGCAGCGAAACCCGCCGCAAAACCCACCGCATCGGCCAAATCCGCCACAAAATCCGCCGCATCGGCCAAACCCGCCACAAAATCCGCCGCATTGGCCAAACCCGCCGCAAAACCCGCCGAAGCCAACACACAAGCGGGCACTATCGTACTGTGCCTGATTGTCCCAGGGTGTTACCTCGCCCGCCTTGAATTCGGCAACCTGCAGATTTTGAATATCTTTTTTAAAATCATTCATGTTAACACCCTCCGCTAAATTCTATTCATGAGGGAAACCACCGGCCTTGATGGAGACATCCATCAAAGCTTAGTTAGGCCGATCTCCCTTGACAAAATAATTTATGTTAGATCATCCTCTCTTGTTACTGTTTCCAATGCCTACTTGCAACCAAAAAAAACGGCCCTTGTCCCGTTCATGCTTGAGACAAGGCCGTTCTTCTGTTGACTTGAGATCCTTGTTATAAAAGAAAACACAATCATGCGAGGGCATGAATAAAAACCCGCGTTCTGCGGGAGAAGCGCAAAACGCAGGTTTTTCATGTTTCAACCGATCACCAGAAGCCACCGTCAAATCCGCCGCCAAATCCACCGCCAAATCCACCGCCAAATCCGCCGCCGAATCCGCCGCCGAATCCGCCGCCGAAGGCGAAGGGGGATGTTCCAATAGCGAGCAGATCAAAAAGAACGAGAGGGATAATAGCCGACGTTCGAACTTGTTTGCCTTTTTGCGGAGCAACAAACAGCTTGCCGCCACTGATGCGCACCAGCTTGCCCTGAACAACCGTACCGTCTTTTTTCACCGCATAAATCAGCTTGCCGATCAGCTTGGCTGCATCCTGCTTACGGACTGCTTTTTGCATAGTCGTGCACCTCCATATCGTTAGCGTCGGGCTTAAAAGCCCTCCAACATTGGTGTTAACGCTATATCATACGAGGCACATCCCTTACCTGCTTGTATCCCTGTCCGTATTTCAGACAAAATGTGCCGCTATCCTAAGCCTTGGGGGCGCTTTGAGGCTTACGCAATCGGCCGAGCTCCATCGTGATCGCTTCAATCTCACTGATGCTGAACTGGCTTTTACCGGCCACCATTTCATAGATATCGCGCAGATCATCGTACTGTTCATCGTTCAGCCTGGATGCTTTGAGCGCGGCGCCGCTCGCCATACGCAGCTTCTTCTTGATTTCTTCTATCATGAATTCCGTATTTTCCAATGTATTGGCTGTCAAGTTCACCGTGATCACCCTTTCCATTTTCGCTTTTAGCATATGCCCTTATTGTACCATGTTTTGTGAACAGACGCTTCTTATAATATAATGATGACGGAATAAAAGTATTTATCCCCCGGCCGGAAGGAGAGCTTCGATGATACATATGCTGCACTTGCAAACAAAAGAACGGGACGAAATGATTGAAATTACCCACCTGGTGTACAATCTCTTAAAGCAGGAAGGACTTGAGGAAGGAATTGCGGTCATCTATTGCCCGCATACCACGGCAGGTATCACCATTCAGGAAAACGCAGATCCTGATGTTAAGCACGACGTTCTGATGAGGCTTTCCGAAGTCTATCCATGGCAGCACCCGAAATACAAGCATGCCGAAGGAAATACGGCTTCCCATTTGAAGGCCATGACCGTCGGTTCGTCGCAAACCGTACTCATAGCCGGTTCTCGTCTGGTATTAGGCCGTTGGCAGGGCATTTATTTTTGCGAATTCGATGGTCCTCGCGAGAGGACTTGTATGGTGAAGTTTATGCGGGGGTAACTTTGGAGTTTCAACGTCATGTGGCAGGGGGCTGCAAAGCATCTCCGGATGCCGAGATGACACTATCCTTGCAGCCCTTCGCACAAATATTTGACATGTTGTTCCGCCAACTTTTTGACATCTTCGAACGATTGATTATAACGAATATTATAAGAAATAAATCCGTGCAGTGACATGAACAAGCTCCATGGCAGGCTGTACATCTTTTTATCGCCGTCCGTCCGCTTAGAGACGACTGACCGCACAACAGTTGCAAACAGCTCCAAACACTCCGCCTGCTCCGTCCGTGAATAACGCTGCAGTTCGGGGTCCTTGATCATAAACATGATTTCGTAATGGTTCGGATTCTCCAACCCGAAGCGGATAAATTCAAACATCAGCTTCTCCAGCTGCCCAAGATCTCCTAAGCGGGTGCGCCTCAGCATATCCTTCATCCGATCCAGCAGCATTCGGAAATCATCGCTAACCAATGCATAGAACAGTTCCGCCTTCTCGCTAAAATGATAGTACAATGCCCCATGGCTGTAACCCATTGACTTTGCGATGCTCCGCATCGTTAATGCATGATAACCGTGCTGGATAAAAAGCTGTCTCGCCTCCTCCAATATGCGCTCGCGACTCAGCTCCTGTGCAACCGCCTTCCTGGCCAAAATTCCCCAACCCCCACTGTGTCATTGTTGTCATGGACTATTCTATATCAGCCGCGCCCCCACTTCACTCTTCACGGAAGCTCGTCATGATCTATATAACGCGATTCCCCTTCAATAATCGTTGCCTGTCCTTGCGTAATATCCGTCATCCAATGGATGAACCGCTCCGTCTCTTCAGCCAGAGGCAAGCAGGTCAGCGTCACTTTGTCGGTGAATGAGGTATCGCCCATCAGCATCCCCCGGTTCCTCAGCTCGTTATCCACTTTGCCGTGCCATGTGTAGTCGATTTCCACCAATACCTCGGTGTGCAATACCTTATACACGGGCTCCGCCGCCGCGAGTCCAATGACCGCTCCATCGGTATACGCGCGAACCAAGCCTCCTGCGCCAAGCAGGATCCCGCCAAAATACCGGGTGACGACTACGGCAACATTTTTCATCCCCTGGTTCTTGATGACTTCGAGAATCGGTTTCCCCGCCGTACCGCTCGGTTCTCCATCATCCGACGCTCTCTGAATCTCATCCCGCTCCCCGATCATGTAAGCCGAGCAATTATGCGTAGCGTTCCAATGCTCCTTCTTGATGCTTTCGATAAAAGCGATCGCCTCGTCTTCCGTCTCCACCGGCTTGGCATAACCGATAAACCGCGATTTCTTGATGACGACCTCCGCCGAACCGAAACGCTTTACCGTTCTGTACTGTGTGAGCATGGTCTTTCAGTGCCTCCTTTATATCTAACCGCCCTGCCCGTGTAGATTCGTGTTAGATCTAAAAAAAGCGGCTCTCCCAAGGGATGAGCCGCTTTGTCGCGTGTGCCAGAGTCCGTCGGCCTTACTGTTTCAGTCTGGCTTCTAGCTCAGCTTTTTGTTTCTCGTATCCCGGTTTTCCAAGCAACGCGAACATGTTTTTCTTATATGCTTCCACGCCCGGCTGATCGAACGGATTGACTCCAAGCAAGTATCCGCTGATTCCGCACGCTTTTTCAAAGAAGTAAACCATGTAACCGAACGTGTACGGGCTCATATCCGGCAGGGTAACGATAAGATTCGGTACGCCTCCGTCCGTATGGGCGAGCATCGTCCCTTCGAACGCTTTCTTGTTGACAAAATCCATCGTTTGGCCGCTGAGAAAGTTGAGTCCGTCCAAATCCTGCGGATCGCTGCCGATCACAATTTTCTCAGCAACCTCCTCGACTTGAATCACGGTCTCGAACAAATTGCGCGAGCCTTCTTGGATAAACTGTCCCATAGAATGAAGGTCCGTTGAAAAATCGACCGAGGAAGGGTAAATTCCTTTGTTATCCTTACCTTCGCTCTCACCGTACAGCTGCTTCCACCATTCCGACACATAGTGCAGGGATGGCTCATAGTTGACGAGAATTTCGGTTGTTTTGCCTTTGCGATAGAGCGCATTGCGTACCGCGGCATACTGGTAAGCTTCGTTTTCCTTCAAATTCGGATTGGAGTAAGCTTCACGCGCATCCGCCGCGCCGCGCATCATGGCTTCGATATCGATGCCGGCCGTTGCGATCGGCAGCAATCCTACTGCTGTCAGCACCGAATACCGGCCGCCCACATCATCCGGAATCACGAAGCTTTCGTACCCTTCCTCCGTGGCCAGTTTCTTCAAAGCCCCTCTGGCTTGATCGGTTGTCGCATAAATACGCTTGCGCGCCGCTTCCTTGCCGTATTTCTTTTCCAGCAGCTCGCGGAAAATGCGGAAGGCGACCGCCGGCTCCGTTGTCGTTCCGGATTTGGAGATCACGTTTACCGAGATGTCCTTGCCTTCGAGCAACTGGAGCAGATGAGCAACATAGGTGGAGCTGATGTTTTGGCCGACAAAATAAATTTCAGGCGTCTTGCGCTTGTCCTTGGGCAGCAGGTTATAGAAGCTGTGCGACAGCATCTCGATCGCCGCTCTGGCTCCCAGATAAGAGCCTCCGATACCGATCACCACGAGCGCATCGGAATCCGATTGAATCTGCCGGGCCGCTTTCTGAATGCGGGCAAATTCATCCTTGTCGTAATTGACTGGAAGATCGATCCAGCCGAGATAATCATTGCCTGCACCGGTTTTATTATGCAATTGGTCATGTGCCGCGGCTACCGCCCCGGCCAAATAATCCACTTCATGTTGTCCAATGAAATTCAGTGCTTTACTGTAATCAAAACGAAGTTTTGCTCCCATCGTAAACATGTCCTCCTATCCATTCATCTGGTTCTCTCTTTATGAAGACTATGTCGTAAATCCCTATCACATAGAATACTTTACTTTCTGTCCATAACGCAAGAGAACATTCACAGTCTCCCATAAAATACAAAAATCCATGCAGCCATGACGAGATCAACACGATCGGACGGATTTGCAGGGCAGCAGCGGAAAGGCCGGCCGCCGAAAAAATAAAAACCCCGCCCATCCGCCATCGTTATGTCATCATGGATCGGACAAGCGGGGTTTGACTTGCCGTACTATTCGCTAATGTAGGAGCAGCAGTAATCCGTCACCGTACGGACGTCAAGCTTGAACTTCTGTCCGGCCGGAACGGTGAATTCTCCCGTGCCGTTAATCTCCAGCCATTCCGTTGAACCGGGGAGCAGCACCTTCAGCTCACCGGCCAATATTTCCATCACTTCCTTCACGTCCGTACCGAACTCGTACTCGCCGGGCAGCATGATGCCGAGCGTCTTCCTCGTGCCGTCCGCGAACAGAACCGCGCGGCTTGTGACCTTCCCGTCGAAATAGACGTTTGCTTTTTTTACTACCGTTACATTCTCAAACTGCGACATCGCGCCAACGTTCCCCTCTGAATGGTTTATTTCAACAGCTGCTTTACGCGGGCAACCACGTTCTCTACGGTAAATCCGTACTCACGGATAACGACCGGACCCGGAGCCGATGCGCCGAACTTGTTGATGCCGAGCACGTCGCCCTGCTCGCCGACATAACGCTCCCAGCCAAACTCATGGCCCATTTCCACTGCCAAACGCGCTTTCACATCCGGCAGAATAACCGAATCCTTGTACTCTTGCGTCTGTTTATCGAACAACTCCCAGCTCGGCATGCTGATGACCCGGACAGCCACGCCTTCTTCGGCAAGCTGCTTCTGAGCCTCAACAGCCAGCTGCACTTCCGTACCTGTCGCGATAATTTGCGCTTGCGGCTTGCCATCCGGAGCATCGGCAAGCACATATGCGCCGCGATCGACCGCGCCCTTCTCCGAGCCCTCCAGCTTCGGAGCCGCTTGACGGGAGAGAATCAGCGCGACCGGACCGCCCTTGTTCTCTACCGCATAACGCCATGCCGCCGCAGTTTCGCTGCCGTCCGCCGGACGGATCACCGTTACGCCCGGAATGACGCGAAGCGCCGCCAACTGCTCGATCGGCTCATGCGTCGGGCCGTCTTCGCCGACACCGATGCTGTCATGCGTAAAGACGTAGATCGCCGGTACATTCATGATGGCTGCGAGACGAATGGCCGGACGCAGGTAATCCGAGAAAACGAAGAACGTTCCGCCGAATACTTTCAGGCCGCCGTGCAGCAGCATCCCGTTCACTGCCGCGCCCATTCCGAACTCGCGTACGCCGAAGTAAACGTTCCGGCCGCTGTAATCCTTGGCCGACAATACGCCGAGGTCTTTCATATGCGTCATCGTCGACGATTCGAGATCCGCAGATCCGCCGATCAGATGCGGCACATTCTTGGCAATTTCGTTGAGCACGATGCCCGATGCCGTCCGGGTTCCTTTCTCTGCAGGCGGAGCGATCGAGATGTCTTTATCCCAGCCTTCCGGCAGATCGCCCTTCACGGCAATTTCAAACTGCTTTGCAAGCTCAGGATACGCCTTGGCGTATTCGGCAAACATGGCGTTCCATCCTTCGTATATATCCCTGTTGCGCTTTTTCACGTCTTCAAAATGCTTGCGCACTTCATCCGGCACGTGGAAATGCTGCGTATCGTCCCAACCGTAAGCCTTCTTCGTCAGCGCGACTTCTTCCGCACCCAGCGGCGATCCGTGCGGGCCCGCATGTCCGCCTTTGCCCGCTTTGTTCGGGCTGCCGTAACCGATAACCGTCTTCACCTCGATCAAGGTCGGACGATAATCGGCCTGCGCTTCCAGCACCGCATTGTGAATCGCCTGCAGATCGTTGCCGTCCTCTACGCGAAGCACCTGCCAACCGTAGCCTTCAAAGCGCTTGGCCACATTCTCGGAGAAGGACAGATTGAGCTCGCCGTCCAGCGAGATATCGTTAGAATCGTAAAGTACGATCAATTTGCCAAGCTTCAGATGACCGGCAAGCGATGCGGACTCCGAAGAGATCCCTTCCATCAGGTCGCCGTCACCGCAAATGACATAAGTATAATGGTCGATCACACGGTATTGATCACGATTATATACGGCAGACAAATGAGCTTCCGCCATGGCCATACCTACCGCCATACCGAAACCTTGTCCAAGCGGGCCTGTAGTCGCATCGACGCCAACCGTGTGGCCCACTTCCGGGTGACCCGGCGTTTTGCTGCCCCATTGCCGGAAATTCTTTAGCTCTTCCATCGGCAAATCATATCCGCAGAGATGCAGCAAGCTGTACAGCAGCATGGAACCATGTCCGGCCGACAGCACAAACCGGTCGCGGTTGATCCAATTCGGCTGATCCGGATAATGCTTCATCAGCTTGGCGAACAGCTCATATCCCATCGGCGCGGCTCCCATAGGCATGCCGGGATGTCCGGACTTCGCCTTCTCTACCGCATCGATGGAAAGGGTGCGGATGGTATCCACGGAAAGTTGCTCAATCGATTTGTTTGTTACCGTCATTATTATCCTCCCACTTCTACTCTTTGTCTTGTATCGCATCAGTGTGTCAAGCCGTGAATCGCCTTCATTACAAACAGCAAGCTACCCTTATGCAGCGTAAGCTGTTCACGTGTGCATCATTCTCCGGCCACTTCAAGTACTTGCCCTATTGTACCATTCTCCGCATGAGTTTTCCATAACCCGTACACTTCTATTCTACCAAATAATCTACTGCAAAATTGTTGTTCACTGACACAGCGGCGCTGGCCTGGTGGCTTGCCAGCCACTTCTTGTATTCTGTGCTGCTCGCCCGCTGCGGCGCATGGTCTCTGCGCAAGCTGCAGCAGGAAAATAAACAAGACGGTACTGAGCCATAGCCAGCACCGTCTTTCTTTTGCCGCATATGTTGCTACGCAGACAGACTGTCTTTGTTCAACAGCAGAAACACTTTCCCTTCCGCATCCACTTCAACCGGAAACGTCATCACACAGCCTTCATCGGGAGCCTGCACCAAACCGTCCTTCATATTGATCTTCCAGTCGTGCAGGGGACAAAAAACGTGATGATCGCAAACGATTCCTTCCGACAGCTTCCCGTTCTTATGGGGGCAGCGGTTTTCGATGGCGTGCAATTCCCCGCTCGAAAGCTTGAAGACGGCAATCTCCGTACCGGCTACCTTTACCGTTCTGGACCGCAGCGCCGGGATATCCGATACCCGGGCTACCATAATACGCTCCATCAGCGCTCACCTCGTTCAAAATAATGTCGACCCAATCCGGGCGCCACCGTCCGGTTCCCTCTTATTCCGCCGCGGCGGCGGCATCCTTCGCCGGAAGCGATTCAAACATGGCGCGCAGCTCGGGCGTCTCAATGATTTCCTTCCAAGGGTCCTTCATCAGCTTCAGCGTCTCGTCGATACGCGCCACAAGCGCCTTTCGCTTCTCCTCGGTATCCAAAGCCTGCCGAATCACGTCCAGGCCGACACGCTGTACCCATTCGCTCGTCCGTTCGTTCCATTTGGCGTTCTCCCGGTAATACTGCAAGAATGCAGCCGAGTATTCGAGCACCTCCTCTTTTGTCCTGACCTTCCACATCAAGTCGGACGCCCTGACCTTGACGCCGCCGTTGCCGCCAATATACAGCTCCCAGCCGCCGTCGATGGCCACAACGCCGAAGTCCTTGATTGTCGCTTCCGCACAGTTGCGCGGACATCCGGATACGGCCATTTTCACCTTGGCCGGTGTGTTCAACCGCTCAAAACGCCGCTCCAGCTCAATACCCATGGAGATCGAATCCTGTGTTCCGAACCGGCAGAAGGTCGAACCGACACAAGTTTTCACTGTACGGAGAGCTTTGCCGTAACCATAGCCGGACGGCATATCGAGCTCTTCCCACATCCCCGGCAGATCTTCTTTCTTCACGCCGAGCAGATCAATACGCTGACCGCCTGTAATTTTGACCATCGGCACGTCATATTTTTCCGCCACTTCGGCGATTTTTTTCAATTCCTTGGGAGAAGTCACCCCGCCATAAATTCTCGGTATGACGGAGTAAGTGCCGTCCTTCTGAATGTTGGCGTGATTCCGTTCATTAACAAAGCGCGACTCCCGCTCTTCTGCGTGCTCTACAGGCCAAACCATGCCGAGATAATAGTTCAGCGCAGGACGGCATTTGGAGCAGCCCTCCGGATTCGACCATTCGAGCACATGCATAACCTCTTTGCTCGTCGTCAAATGCATCGAGCGAATAGCCGCTACCACCTCGTCCCGGTCCAATGTCGTACAGCCGCAGATTCCCTCTTTGGCCGCGGTGACGGCATCCTCCCCCAGCGTACAGTTCAGTACCTGGGCGACGAGCGGTTTACATCCCCCGCAGGATCGCGAGGCATTCGTACAAGCCTTGATCTCCTCAACCGAAGTGAGTCGCTTTTCTTGAATGGCTTTCACTATGGTTCCTTTGGTCACGCCGTTGCATCCGCATACGATCTCGTTATCGCTCATCGCCCCGACCGCCGTCCCGCCGTTACCGTTCCTGCTGCCAAAGTCTTCGCCCAGCACGATTTCCTTCTCCCGGCCGCTGATATCTTCCCCCGTTCGTATCAGTTGGAAGATGCGGGAGCTGTCGCTTGTATCGCCAAACATCACGGCGCCGACCACTTTCCCATCCCGGATCAAAATCTTTTTGTAGATGCCGTCAATTTCATCTTGAATCCTAATGGCGCGCGTTCCCGGCTCTTCGTTATATTGACCGCCGGAGAAGACGTCAACGCCCGACACCTTGAGCTTGGTGGACGTGACCGATCCCCGGTACCCTTCGCACTCAAGGCCGCACAGCTTCTTGGCAAGCACATCCCCCTGTTCATACAACGGGGCTACAAGTCCGTAAGCAACGCCTCGGTGCTCAGCGCACTCCCCGACCGCATAGATATTCGGGACGCTGGTTTGCAAGTAATCGTTTACCACGATGCCGCGATTCAGCTCAATCCCGCTTTCCTTGGCAAGCGCAACGTTCGGCCGTATCCCAACCGCCATCACGACGAGGTCGGCTTCCTCAAAGCCGCCGTCCTTGAACTTGACCCCGGTTACCCTCTTCTTGCCCACGATTTGTTCCGTCTGCTTCTCCAAAAGAAACTTCATGCCCTGACGTTCCAGCTCGGCCTGCAGCATTCTCGAAGCCGTTTCATCCAACTGGCGCTCCATCAAATAATGGTTAATATGGACAACCGATACCTCCATATTCAGATTGAGCAGTCCGCGTGCCGCTTCCAGTCCGAGCAGACCTCCGCCGATGACGACCGCTTTCTTATATTGCTTGGCCGTCTCCATCATCGTTTCGCAGTCCTTGATATCCCGGAAAGCGATAACCCCTTCCTTGTCCGCCCCGGGAATCGGAAGCATGAACGGCAGCGAGCCTGTTGCCAGGATCAGCTCATCATAAGCTGCGGTCACGCCTTTATCGGAAACAACCTTCTGGTTGGCCGTATCGATCTTCGTCACGGTATGCCCTGCATGGAACGTAATGTTGTTGTCCCGATACCAGTCCCAGTCGTTCAGGACGATGTCCTTCAATCCGGAATCCCCGGCAAGCACCGACGAAAGTAAAATCCGATTGTAATTCGGATATGGCTCCGCCCCGAAAATCGTAATATCGAACATCTGAGGGGCCAGCTTTAAAATATGCTCTACACACCGTACGCCCGCCATCCCATTGCCAACCAGCACCAGCTTCCGTTTCATGCCTCTCCACTCCTCATCCTAAAATTCATTACACAAAACGTTATATTTAAGAAATTATTGAATATTTTCATCCGGAAATCCTATTTTGTGTAATGTTTATTTACATTTACTTATGTAAAACCAATATACACGATAAATCCGTATCATACAATATATTCTTCTGAAATTTATTGATTTTTTATGCATTTATTTTTAAAAAACCGAATATTAAATGATTTAATTTATTTTATTGTTCGTTTTTTATAAAAGTTTCCCTTCAAATGAATATATAAACTTCAATTTTATGTTATATTATATTACATATAAATCAAAGCTGATAGGTTACTTCAATATCCCTAGTCTCCATAAACATCTTTCATAGTACAAAAATAAGGCCGACCCGCTTCTTTACTTCAAAGAAGACGTGTCGACCTTCATGATTCAACCGCATCCGGGCCTCCTGACCCTTTCACGTTTTTTTAACTGAACACTACCGTTTTATTTTGATGCACAATGACGCGATCCTCCACGTGCCAACCGACGGCCCGCGCCAACACCGTTCTTTCGATATGGCGCCCGATGCGCTTCAGGTCATCCACATTGTCGCGGTGGCTTACCCGCTGCACGTCCTGCTCGATGATCGGCCCGCCATCCAGCTCCTCCGTGACGTAATGCGCCGTAGCTCCAATGATTTTTACGCCGCGGTTATATGCCTGAGCGTACGGCTTGCCGCCGATGAAAGCCGGAAGGAACGAATGGTGGATGTTGATAATCCGGTTCGGAAAATGCTCTATAAACTTCGGCGAGATAATCTGCATGTAGCGGGCCAGGATGACCACATCCACCTTCCCGGCCACCAGCTCAAGCTGACGCTTCTCCGCTTCAGCCTTCGTATCCGGTGTTACGGGAATATAATGATAAGGTATGCCGAGCGGCTCAACAAGCTCCCGCATGTGGTCATGATTACTGATGACCATCGCAATGTCCGCATCGAGATCCCCCGACTGCCAGTGCCAGAGCAGCTCCAGCAGGCAGTGGTCTTCCTTGGATACGAAGATGGCGAGGCGCTTCCTGCGGCTTGCGCGTGTCATCCTCCAGTCCATCTCAAATTCCTTCGCCACGTTGTCGAAATCGGCTTTGAGCCGTTCGATCCGTGCATCCAGATTGTCGAGATCGAATTCGATCCGGATAAAGAATAAGCCTCCCTCCGGATCCATCGTATATTGATCGGATTGAACGATATTGGCGCCATGCTCGTATAAAAACCGCGAAACCGCGGCCACGATACCCGGCCTGTCCGGACAGGATACCAGCATGCGGGCACGATTTTGTAAATCTGTACTTGTTCTCTTAGGGGTGATTTTTGGAACCATTACATTTTCTACTCCTTCATTAAACTGACCATTATACGGCGGCAAACAAATGCTCACCGGCAAACCACGCAGTCAAACGGTGATTAATCTGTTCTTCGGTTAATTCGGGGAACAAGCCTTCTGCAACAACCATGTCATAAAGTCGCTCCATCGGCTCGCGGCCATCCGCTTTTTTGGCTTTGGCATCCGTCTTGAGAACTTCCCACGTCTGAAGCACATACGTTCTCGGATTCAGCTCCTGCTTCGAGAAAAAGTGCGCCAATCGCTCTACATCCGAGAGGAACTCTTCGCCGAACCGCTCTTTCACGGTGCCCCCCAACAGAGCAATCTCCGCCTCATACATCGGACGCTGGTAGCTATCCTGCTTACCGATCCACGGAGTCTCCAGTATAAACGGCAGATGCTTCAGCTTCTCGTGGTGAACCACGCCGTTCATCGCATCGAAACCGATCCAGCCCGAGCCAACAGTGGCATGGCGGTCTTTCCCCGCTCCAATCGGATTTTTGCTGTCGTTCAGATGAACCACCGCAATACGGTCCAGACCGATCACACGATCAAACTCCTCCAGCACGCCATCCAGATCGTTCACGATATCGTAACCCGCATCATTCACGTGGCACGTATCAAAGCACACTGACAGACGGCCGTTGTCATCCACCTTCTCGATAATCTGCGCCAGTTCTTCGAAACTGCGGCCGATTTCCGTCCCCTTGCCAGCCATCGTCTCCAGCGCAATTTTTACATCCGTATCCTTCACGCCTGCCAGCACCTCATTCAAGCCTTGAGCGATGCGCGCAATACCGAACTCGGCATCCTTGTCCGTGTAAGCGCCCGGATGCAGTACAATCTGCTTTACGCCTATATAATCCGTACGGCGAATTTCTTCCTGAAGAAAACGTACCGCCAGCTCGAATGTGTCCTCTTTATACGATCCCAGGTTAATGATATAGGGAGCATGTACGATAATTTCATCGATGCCATGCTTGTCCATCAGCTCTTTGCCTTCTTCGATATACTGCGATTCAATCGGCTTGCGGCGCGTATTTTGCGGCGCCCCCGTATAAATCATAAACGTGCCGGAGCCGTACGAAACAGCTTCTTTCGCAGCATTCAGCAGCCCTTTATCTGAAAACGATACGTGTGATCCAATTTTAACCATGACCGGAATTCACTCCTTTTCACATCACATCTCTCTATTTTACTAGGATTGCGTCCGGAAATCTAGAATAGGAAATGTTTCTCTAACCAAAAGGCGCTCCTGCTCCAATCTGCCGTTTTCCTGAAGCCCGGATTTACGGTATAATGGAAGCGAGGTGAAATGTACGATGCTTTTATCCAGTTCCGTCCCGCCCTCGGGATTTATGTGGTTTATCCTGTTTTGGGTGTTCGTGCTGCTGTTCTTTATGTCGATCGGCGGCTATTTTATGTTCCGCAAATTTTTGAAGGTGCTTCCGATGGGAAATGACGGCAAATCCAAGCTCGACTGGCAAAATCATTATGTCGAATCATCCCGGCATCTATGGACGGAGGAATCCAAAGCCTTCCTTGAAATGCTCGTTGAACCGGTCCCCAAGCCTTTCCGTGACATCGCCAGGCATTCCATCGCCGCCCGGATCGGACAAGTGGCCCTGGAGGACAACGCCACTGAAATCACAAAGGATCATTGCATCAAGGGTTACATTCTCGCAACGCCAAAACGCGATTACAAGAGTCTGACCTCCTTTCTCGACAAAAAGCAAATCGACTATACCGCTTATAAGCATCTGCTTCAGTAGCAGCTTGGATATCCCTCTCCGATACGCCGGGAGGGATTTTTGCTGCGTGAACCCCTGTTATAGACAGAGTTCAACAAAAAGACCCCCGTCCCTCAAAGGGAACGGAGGTCTCCCATACGGCGGTCTATTTCCGCTTTTTGCCGTTTCCCGGATCCTCGTCGTACAGGGCCACGCTCAATGTGGTTTGATACTCCGTTGTCCGCGGCGATTTCATATCCCGCTTCTGCGAACGGAGACCCACCATCCCAATGCCGTCCAAAGGCAGAGTAAGCGGCAGTTCCTCCTGCTTGACGAAGCCCACACGACCGTCCAGAATAACGTACAGATCCACCTTCTCCTGCGATTTCATATCGATGGTCAAAAATCTCTTCCCATTCGGCTGCACCGCCGTCTCGATCTCACCGAACAGCTTCACATTTTTCACAATGACACCCTGATCGTTAAAATAATCCGTTACACGAATCACCGATTTATCCGACCATTCCGGATTCTGATGATTCCCGCCGGCAGAGCCGCCCGAATTTGGCGGAACGATGATACTGCTGCCTGGATTGTTATTGAAGGAACCCCCGCCTGATGATGGCGCTCCTCCGCCTGTTCCCGCAGAACCACCGCCGGAGCCAGATGCATCAAGCTCGACAGACGTATAGTCCGAGAGCAGGCTGTTGTTTTTAAGGTAGCTGTAAATCCGGTTAAGAATAGTCACAGCTTCCGCGCGTGTCACTCTATCCTTCGGCCGGAAGTATCCATCGTCGTTCGGCGTCATGATGCCGTTGGCCTTCAGACTGACGAGCGCTGTAGATTGCACGTTCGAGAGCGGATCGTCTCCAAACTTGCAGTTGCTGGAATGGTTGCCCATAAAGAGCGATGGATATACATTGCTGCTTTCAATATCCATCAACCCTCCCGCCTCGTATCTTCCGTCCGCCTTGGCGGCAGCATATTCCTCAGGATCCGTAAACAGCCTGACAGGGACATCCTTAAACTCCATCATAACGGCACACACATCGTTTTCACTCAGCCTGCGGTCCATCAGCCGCTGATCGAAGAATGCGTAAAGCATCTGCGCCAGCTGAAGCCGGTTCAACGCTTGATCAGGCCGGAAGGCCAAATCCCCGGTTCGGCTCACGCCGTATCCGCCGATGCGAAAGGACGCGTTATACATATCCATAATCGGCCGATGTGCCCAGTGAAGCGGAGGCACGTCCGTAAAATAGCTGATTTTCTCCATCCCCACCGCATACTGGTTGGGACGGTACTTATTAAACAAACGATGGACCATCACTGTCCATTCCGCTTTGCTGACCGTTTGGTCCGGACGAAACAGGCCGTCGGGATAACCAGTTAATACTTGCTTGTCGGTCATCAGCCGTATGGCGTTGATCGCCCAGGCGTAGCGCTGCGGATCGACGTCCGGGAAGCCGGTGTCCGCACTGAATGCCCGGACCGGCAATAACGACAGCAAAAGAGTGAATGACACCAGAAGCACGAGTTTGCGCCACATCGGGCTGCTAGCATTTCTCATGAGTCGCAATACCTCCCATCTCTTTCCTTTTTTTATCGGTAGGAGGGGCATATTTTGTTACAGCAAACCTTGAATTCGTCCCGGAATGCACGACCTGTAGATTCTTCCCTTTTCGAGGAGAGCAATACCGATTGCTTGTTTCAAGGCATCCCCGGCGGCCGCTGCATTCAATGCTCCGTTAATAGACAGTCCACCCGAAAAAAAGGAATCAACGCCCGTTTGACGAAATATTGGTGTAGTAAGGCCATATTCATCATCGGTTCAAAAACGAGGGAGGGACATCATGTTCGGTGATCAAGAAAAGATACTCCTGTATGGGCTTATTCTTATGATTGCTGCCGCCGCCGTCCGGCTCGTCTTAAGGAAGAAACGAAATCGCCCGCAGCACATCCATTCCGGCCGAAGCAAACGACCTCTGTCCAAGCAAAGCTGCTCTTACTGTAAAAAGAAAGTCCCTCCAAAGGAACTGACCTTTTATTCCGGCCGCGGCAGAGTGGTCGGTGTCTGCAAATTATGCCGTCCTCAAGCCGAACGGCAGGCCCTGCTGCGCCTATAGCTTACTCATAAGGAGCCCTCCCGAGAAGGAGGTTTTTGTCATTTTCAATGCGTCCGTCCAGCGGATTTAAGCGTACAGAGCGTTGTCGTCACGCCTCCAACCGTAATCGTAATCACAGACAGCACCAATGTCTCCGCCGAGATCAGCAGGCCTCCCAAACTGATAATGACCGCATCCAGAATAAAAATGATGATCCCTACATTAAACGTAACATACTTCGAAAGAAATTGAGCCAGCAAATCCGTTCCCCCGGTACTGGTATCATATCGCAGCATGATTCCGATTCCCGCGCCGATAATCAAGCCTCCGATTACGCTGCTGCTGACCGGCGTCAAATTTACATAATAGAGAAAATAATAATGGAACGGTTCCAAGATATCAATCAGATAGGAGGAAAGCAGCATGCCATGCAAACTGTTGTAGACCAACTCCCGGTAATAAATCCATGCCAATGTAAAGATGGGTATGCTGCACAGGATGACTACAAGTCCCACTTTGAATTCGAACAAATAATTAATAATGAGAGCTATGCCGATAATCCCGCCGTCCAAAACTTTAAACGGCATCAAAAAACAATTCACACCCATCGCGATTAGCAAGCTTCCCGTTATGATTGCAACGATTTTATGGTACAGCAACCCAACCAGCTCCCATTAAGGCATGTCTGATTTATATGCTGAACACATCAAAAATGTGCATTAATCCCTATTTACTCTTAACGAAGAGATAAAGCGCAAAAGAAAAAACCCTTGAATACCAAGGGTTTCCGGATTTAAGCCAAAATGCGGTTGAGAGGACTCGAACCTCCACGGGCGTACGCCCACTACCCCCTCAAGATAGCGTGTCTGCCATTCCACCACAACCGCGCATAATATAATTATATCTTGTTCTCCAGCAAGAGTAAAGCCCGCTCGTTTGACAGCACTTCATACCCGAATGTTTTTTACTATATTTCTTTTTAACGGTTTAAAAATTTAAACCATGAAACATCCCGGCACGGAAATACGTTTAAACCGTATGAACAAATTTCCATATGGGGAGTGGACGGAATGATCTCTTTTGGCGATCCGTTTAGCGGTTCTTTTGGTGGTCCGCCGCCTGTTTTTTCAATGATGTTTACTCTTATTACGACGCTCATTGTGGGGGCTGCTTTGTTTATATTGGGCCGGGGGGTTTACACCTGGATGAGCAATAACGCCAGCGAACGAATCACCAAGCCGGCTTTTGTCGTTTCCAAACGGACAAGAGTCAGCGGGGGCGAACATACTTCAGCCCATACTTCATATTATGTCACGTTTGAATTTGATCAGGGAGAACGACGCGAATTCCATGTTCGCCCCGGCGATTACGGTCTGTTGGCGGAAGGCGATCAGGGGCAGCTTTCCTATCAAGGCACCCGCTTCCTGGAATTTGAGAGATCCCGGCAGCAATCCATTTATTGAGGCTGCTCCAACGTCGGAAAAGATGAGACGCCATCCAAGCGTTTGCCTCCAGAGCGTCTCTCTCTTACCACATTCGACAGAAAATAAGCCTGATGATCCTATTGGGATCACCAGGCTTATTGAATGCGGTTGAGAGGACTCGAACCTCCACGAGCGTACGCTCACTACCCCCTCAAGATAGCGTGTCTGCCATTCCACCACAACCGCAGGTTAAAATGATTATAACGACCCGTAGGGGATACTCCTCGCTGCGCTCCGAGACTGCGAAGCCGATGCTAGCGAAGCTTATCCTCCGACGAACCCTCAGGGGTTCAAATCCCCTTTAATATGACCCGTAGGGGATTCGAACCCCTGTTACCTCCGTGAAAGGGAGGTGTCTTAACCCCTTGACCAACGGGCCATGCCATAATGAAAATCGACTGCCTTTTAAGCGACAAGAGTTATTATAGCGGAATGTTCCGAGGTTGACAAGATGTTTTTTCGACAGTTTTTCGGGAACAAAAGCAAGCTTTGGGAACGGAAATTCCGTTATGCCAGTCAGGGAAAAATAAAGCCTTTTAATGAGGTGCCAGTTATCTGCTGAATTACCGATGAACCGCCGACCGAATGACCGAACAAGACATTCGCGTTCCGGATCAAGACGATAGCGCCTGGATACATATCTCCGACCCGGTTCCGGCGCAGGTCGAGTATTCCTGGAAAAGCCGTTTCACTGCTGCCCTTGGTGGTGGAGGTCCGCATCATGCTGAAATAGCGTCTCAAAATGAACCGCCATAAGGAACATTGTATTGACGTTTTTTTGCCATTATCGAGAAATATTACCAAAGGTGTACGAAGCAGAACACTTGCCACAATCCTTATGTTCTCGTATCGCATGAAATTTTCCATTTCAAACGTTCAACTCCGGCGAGTCATCTTGTGGAGAAAAATCGCTTCTCGACGCCATAAGACATCAAAAACTTACCTTCTATGCAAGAAAGCAGAAGCTTATGTCATCGACATCGATGATCATATTTCCCGGGTAATCGACCCGCTCGACATATATAGAGAATCGCTGACAGGCCTTTTAATCGGATCGGATGAACGAAATTACGAAAATGCTCACGATCATTAGCTTTATTTTTCCGCCGCTGACCTTTATTGTCGAATTGTTAAGGCATGAACTTCAAAAGGATTCCCAAACTGAATTGGCCTTTCGGTTATTGAATGTATGGATTTTAATGATCGGTTTCACCGTTGGAATTACGAGACCGCGAGACTCCGCAGCGTTCCCTACGCTGCTCCGCCGCCCCCTCTTCTCGTGTTCGAACCCTCTCATATTCCCATATATAGCAAAAACCGCCTTCCGGCGGTTTATTTTGCTATATATACGGAGAGAGAGGGATTCGAACCCTCGCACCACTTACGCAGTCTAACCCCTTAGCAGAGGGTCCCCTTGAGCCACTTGGGTATCTCTCCAAGATAAGAATGGCTCCCCGAACAGGACTCGAACCTGTGACAACTCGATTAACAGTCGAGTGCTCTACCGACTGAGCTATCGGGGAAGAACAATTTTAAATTTATCATGATTGCTGCTCCAAGTCAAGCATGTGCCATTTCAATTGTGAGCAATCTCAATTTCCCTTTGCAATGTCCACAAACGTATTTGCGCGGGTCAGCCTTCCTTTTACGCAAATACTCCGCCTTGCAGCTCACACATACGAGCTTGTACCGGTATGGCTCCTTGCGCCGCAGCGATTGAGGCAGTGATCTGCAATATCGAGTTCCGCCCACTTTGGCGAGCAGTTGCTTGAAGTCACTGTCCCGATGCTGATAACCTTTGCCCCGAATATGCAGATGGTAATGGCACAGCTCATGCTTAATGATTTTTTCCACATCGGAGGCACCAAATTGCTCGTACTGAAGCCAGCTGATTTCAATGTCATGCGTACAGGTAAAATACCGTCCCCCTGTAGAACGCAGCCGCCGGTTAAATCGAGCCTGATGCTCAAAAGGCAGCCCAAACGACGTCAATGATATTTGCTCCACCCACAGCTGAAGCTGCCGGTCATCCATTGATTTTTCCCATCCTTTATTCGTTTTCTACCTCAAGTTTCATCACTTGAATTGTAACCGCAGGTTAGGCTAAACTGTCAAGTAGGAATCATGAAAATCATTCTTGCGCACGAATTAACGTTTGATCTTATGAGAGGAGCCGCCTTCCAATGCCCAAAATGAAATACGCTTTACTTCAACATAACGATCAATTGGAATTTGTCGAAATGCCGGCAACGCATATGTACCAATTGGCCGCACTCAATCAAAGACTTCACAAGGAGCTGGATAAGCTGACCATCCCGTCCAAACCGGCCTTGCCGGTATTTATTGCGGAATTCGAACAGCTTGAGATCGTCCATCCGGCATACAAGCTGCAGCAAGGCCTGGATTACATCAATGCACTCGAGAAAGCCTTCTCCGCCCTTAGGGAACAGGAAAAAGAGTACCCTCTCATTTCCCTTCTTACGGAAATTCGCGCCCTTCAAGCACAGCTTGAGCAGTGGTACGAAGAGGAAGAAGAACTTGCGTAATTCATAAGGACCTGCACCCCACGGTCCCTTTCACCATATGCTAAAGATGTACGAAGCATGACGGGAAGGGGCTGATCGGCTTGCCACAGTGGCTATGCAACCAACTGATGCGCGCCTTTTACAACAAAAACCACCGGCAAATCCGTTTACTTAACGATTGCTGGTTCTTTTACCGGACACGCAGACAAGACGCGCATTATACGGAATCCCAGCTTCATTGAACATCTCCATACCAATGCGAATAGAGCATATGCCAGTCGAAAGGGGCTCGCCTCGCCATGTCAACCAAGCGAAGCCCCTTGCCTCCGGCCTATGCTCTATTATTTGCTTAAGAAGGCTTTTTCATCGTCAAACCGACGCGGCCTTTTTTCACATCCACGTTAAGCACCCACACCGTCACTACATCGCCTACGGAAACGACATCCATCGGATGCTTTACGAAGGAATCGCTCATCTGGGAAATGTGAACAAGCCCGTCGTTCTTAATTCCGATATCGACGAACGCGCCGAAATCGATCACGTTACGGACGGTCCCCTTCAGTTCCATGCCCGGAGCCAAATCCTCGATCTGCAGCACATCGGTGCGGAAAATCGGAGCAGGAAGCTCCTCCCGCGGGTCGCGTCCCGGCCGCTGCAGCGAATCGAGAATGTCGCGAAGCGTCGGTACCCCGACATCCAGCTTTAAGGCCAACTCCTCGGGTTCCAGCCTGCCGAGAATTTCTTTCAGTTCGGCGGTGCCAAGCTGCGACAGCTCCAGCTTCAGCTCGCGGAACAGCTTATCCACCACCTCGTACGACTCGGGATGGATCGGCGTATTATCCAGCGGATTAGCGCCATCCGGGATACGCAGAAAGCCCGCGCACTGCTCGAATGCCTTCGCCCCAAGCCGCGGCACCTTCTGCAGCTGCTTCCGGCTCTCGAATTTCCCGTTCTCATCGCGGTATTTCACGATGTTTTTGGCCAGTGTACTGTTCACACCCGACACATAGGACAGCAGCGCCGGGGATGCCGTATTCACATCTACTCCCACATGGTTCACCACGGACTCGACAACGAAGGTCAGGCTTTCATCAAGCCTTTTTTGCGTAACGTCGTGCTGGTACTGCCCAACGCCGATCGCTTTCGGCTCGATTTTGACAAGCTCCGCCAACGGATCCTGGACCCTCCGGGCAATCGAAATCGCACTGCGTTCCGCCACGTCCAGATCAGGGAACTCCGTCTGCGCCAGCTTCGACGCCGAGTACACGCTCGCCCCAGCCTCGCTGACAATCAAATACTGCAGCTTCCGTCCCTTCAGTTCGCCAATCAGTTCGGCTACGAACTGCTCCGTTTCACGGGAAGCCGTTCCGTTGCCGATAACGATCAATTCTACACCGTACTTGTCGATCAGCCGCCCGAAGATGACCTTCGCTTCCGCCACCTTATTGTTTGGAGGTGTCGGATAAGTAACGGCGATTTCGAGCAATTTGCCCGTATCGTCCACTACCGCAAGCTTACAGCCTGTCCGGTAAGCGGGGTCCACGCCGAGCACCACCTTGCCTTTAACCGGCGGCTGCAGAAGCAGGTTGCGCAGGTTCTCCGCGAACACCTCGATCGCTTTTTCCTCCGCTTTCTCCGTCATCTCGTTACGCACTTCCCGCTCAATCGATGAGGATATCAGCCTTTTATACGCATCCTCAATGACGGCCTGCAGCGTATCCTGAACCACAGAAGGTCCTTGGATGATTTGCTTCGCTATATATTCATGGATACGCTCCACAGGCACATCCAGCATCACCTTCAGCACTTCCTCCCGCTCCCCGCGGTTTACCGCCAGAATACGGTGAGGCGGCAGTTTGCGAACCGGCTCCTGATAGCTGTAGTACATCTCATAGACGGACTCCTGCTGAGCGTCTTTCGCTTCCGTACGAAGCACACCCTGCTCAAACGTGTAGCGGCGTACCCAAGCCCGGATTTTCGCGTCATCCGCGATTTGCTCGGCAATGATATCCATAGCGCCCTGAACGGCTTCCTCAGCCGTCTGCACGCCCTTCTCCTCACTAATATAGCCCGCCGCTTCCGACAGCAGCTCGCCCTGCTTGGGCTGAGCCAAAATCCACTCCGCCAGCGGTTCCAGGCCCTTCTCCTTGGCCACGCTTGCCCGCGTCTTGCGTTTTTGACGGTAAGGCCGATACAGATCTTCAACCTCCTGCAGCTTCACCGACTGTTCAATGGCAGTCCGCAGCTCGTCGGTCAGCTTTCCCTGCTCGTCGATCAAACGGACAACCTCCAGCTTCCGGTCCTCCAGATTGCGAAGATACGTCAGCCGCTCCTCAATGTCACGCAGTTGATTTTCATCGAGCTCTCCCGTCATTTCCTTACGGTACCGTGCGATAAAAGGAATGGTATTCCCCTCATCCAAAAGCCCAACGGTCGTTTTCACCCGGCTTACCGCAATTTGAAGCTCCGAAGCGATCTGCTTCACAATCCGCTCCTGAATCGCCGACTTCATCTCTGCGGTCAGCTCTGCCTTAGATTGTTCATTCTCCGCTTGTACCGTTTGCTCTTGTGCCATCCAAAGTTTCTCCTCTCCATATGCCAACAACGAAAAAACGAGGGCACACGCACCCCCGCCTCGCCAGCACCTTTTAAAACTCAATTAGTCCTACGCTGATTTGCAAAGCCTCGTCGACCTTGCGCATGGTTTCTTCATCCAAGTGCGTGATTTTATCCGTTAACCGCTGCTTGTCAATGGTCCGGATTTGTTCTAGCAGAATGACCGAATCCCTGTCAAAACCGTGCGCTTCCGCGTCAATCTCCACGTGCGTCGGCAGCTTGGCCTTCTGAATCTGTGCTGTAATCGCTGCCACGATCACCGTGGGGCTGAAGCGATTGCCAATATCATTCTGAATGATCAGAACAGGACGAATGCCGCCCTGCTCGGAACCCACGACCGGTGAGAGATCCGCGAAAAAGACATCGCCACGTTTGACAATCAATCGTCACACCCCGCTTACAAGACGGTCAAGCGTGCCATCCGCTTCTTCCTCCGCCTGAAATGCTTCCGAGGCTATGTGTAGGTTGATCTTAGCCATTTCCATATAGCCGCGCTGCATGGAATCGCGCAAATGCCTCTTTTTTCGCTCAATCAAATACAGCTTCATTGCCTGACGGATAAACTCGCTGCGGTTGGAATTTTCCTTTTCCACCAGATGGTCGACTTCCTTCAGCAAGTAATCCGGCAAGCTGATCATGATTCGCTTCGTATTATGCGCACCCGCCACCAACATACACCCCCAAAAACATACAAACACCTATTTCCATTATGGCAACATCCCAGTAAAAATATACAAAATCAATATATGCACAAGGTATAGCAAATATGCTATACCGTTAGGCGTCCACAGACTATTAGTATACATATTCGCGGAAAAACATGAAAATCCTCTCAACCCGGAGAAAAAAAACTTTGGAAAAATGAACCCCTTACTCTGTCCGCTCCCACCTATGCCGGAGCAGCGGATTGACCGTATGCGAGACGCGCCCCTCTTTGATATAAACTCGCGGAACGCGGTGCGAGATCATGCAGATGACTTCGTAATTGATGGTTCCAAGCCACTGAGCATGCTCCTCCGCCGTAATTCGCTCTTCTCCCTGGCTTCCCAGAATGACGACTTCTTCTTCGACAGATATATCGGCAAGACCCGTCACATTCATCATACATTGATCCATACAAATTCTGCCCACGATCGGCACACGCTGTCCTTTGATCAGCACCTGCGCCTTGCCCGTCAGTATTCGCGAGAATCCGTCCGCATACCCGATCGGCAGCGTAGCGATTGTTTCTTCGCCCTCTGTCCGGTAAATCGCGCCATAGCTAACACCTGCGCCGGGAGGCACCTTTTTGACCATGACTACGGCCGATTTGATGCTTAGTACCGGCTGAAGATCAATGATTTGCTGATTGACCTCCTCCGAAGGGTACAAGCCGTACATGCTGATCCCGAGCCGTACCATATTATACGTCAAATTCGGCGTATCGATCGCCGCGGCACTGTTGCCCGCATGCACCCAGGGGAACCGGATTCCTTGACGGTGAAAATGCTCCACCACCCGTTCAAAGCGACCGTACTGCTCCAGTGTATAGCTTTTATCCGTCTCGTCTGCGCAAGCATAATGGGTGAACAGCCCTTCCACCCGCAGCCCGGGTATCCGCATCGCCCGTTCAATCAGTTCAATCGCTTCATGCTCTTCAGTCAACCCGAGCCGGTTCATGCCGGAGTCAATCTTAATATGAATGTTCAGCGGACGCTCCCTGGGCCCCAAACGCTCCCAAGCATCCAACAGCTCATGCGTGTAAACATTTAGCGTAATATCGTTCTCCCAGGCCGTCTCCAGCCCTTCAGGCGGCGTATAACCCAACACCAGGATCGGCGCTGTTATTCCCGCTTGCCTCAGCTCAAGGCCCTCGTCCAAAAATGCTACAGCAATATACTTCACACCGCTGCTAAGCGCCTCCCTGCAAACCTCTACGGCGCCGTGGCCATAGGCGTCCGCTTTGACGACAGCCATCATGCTTACATGCTCAGGAAGTACTCTTCGAAACTCCTCCAGGTTGTGACGCAGTGCATCAAGCGAAATTTCTACCCGCGTCGGCCGGTAAAACGAATCCACTAGGTCCACCTTCTTCTCAAGTCTCACAAAAGCAAGGGAAGCCACCCCATTTGGGGAAGAGCTTCCCTAATGACTAGAACTATGTTAATCCGTATACCCTTGTCCTGTCAACGATATCACGGATTTTTAACAGTTTGGGAAAGATTCCAAAAACAAAATTTCCGTTTACTCGCCCCAGACCTTCGGAAAGAAACACGGGTAGAGCTTCAAATTTTGACAGGCTGCCAAAAGGGAGTTCTGCCGGAATCAACGATCGCTTCCGCCGAAATCTAGCAAGAGCTCAACTCCACGATTTTACATTGGATATCCTAAAAAACCACCACTCCGCTTGGAGACTGAAACTCAAATGCTTAAGCCTCATTCTATCCTTTTAGCGGGCGATAGCCAATCATAGCCCCGCAGAAATTTTGCCTGCAGGGCCATACTCCAATAGGCCATAGAGGTGTTATTTCCCCATTTCTCCTTGAACGGCTTGCGCAATCTTAATCATTTCCGTTTCCGGCAGATCTGCGGTCGACAACCGGAACTCTACCCCATCATATGTCCAGGTCAGCGTTTTTTTGGCATCCCCCGTTACAACACCGAGCGTAAAGCCCAGGTCCAGGATGTCCCCCGGCATATTGGTCACCGTTTTCGTCACAGGCCGCGATTCCAACAGCGTGTAATTATAAGTCCCCGAGTACCGAAGCATTACAGCTTTATCATCACCCAGCGTCAGCTCCGTCACATCCTGCTTCTTCACCCCGCTCGGCATATAGTTCGGCTCAATAATACCGAACGACTGCTGCTTGGCCGCATCCGTTTTCTCACCCGCAGCCGTACCTTTTGCCCCGGTTCCGTTCGCCGCGGCGCCTTTGCTCTCACCTGTCGTTCCCTCTTCCGCCGCACCGGCGTTCGCATCGTCATGATGTACTATCGTCGGCTGCGTCATCAGGTTCCAACCGGTCATATTACGCTGCATATCAAAATGATCCTTTTCAAACTTCGTACCGAATTCAAATACATCAAACTTCACGATCACCAAAACATTTGCATTCGCATCCGACACTTCCACATGCTGCGGCGCATAATTTCTCTTATCAAGCCACACCTTCTGCCGCGCAAGCGACCCGTTCTGGTAGTTCGCCACCACATCAAATACATACGACTTCTCATCGGACGTAAATTGGCGCTCATTATCCATCAGAATGCTGTCCACAAGCGACTGGTACAAATAAACTTGTCCCTGATTTTCCGGCCAATCGCTCTGGAAGCGGAAGCTCTTGTTCAAATGCGGCGTCAGCACGAACACCCCATCATCATTGCGAAGCACAATCTGCGTAATGTCCTTCTTGGCATTCGTCAACACAATCCGGTAATAAGAAGGCTCCAGGTAGCAAACCTCAACGTCGTACTCCTGCGGCTCCTGCCCCGTATTGAGCGTCATCTTCCCCTTGCCGTGGTAACTTTGCAGCTTGCTTCTTACCCCATCCAAATCCTTAACAACCGATCCCGCATCCTTCTTCCCTATCAGGCCGCATCCGCTGACCACCAAGCTCAAGCAAACCATCACAAGGGCCACCACCCACGTGAACCGCCGCATAGCTTCATCCCCTCCACGACATAATCAAACTGATCTTGATAACATGTCTATGTGGAGGGTTGGACAATTATGCAGACAAGGTGATGTTCTTTATATAGGTTTTCCAGTGATTTTATTGTATGATAACATGACCTATGCAGTTCGTGGTAAGACCTGGTAAAGTTCTGGTCTGGGTGTAACCCAAAGAAGCATTAAATAATGCTCTGGCCAAAACAATTCAA
>NZ_FNDY01000055.1 GCF_900099895.1 Paenibacillus naphthalenovorans | reverse complement strand
TGTGTTGTGCGCAAACATCACTTTACCAAGGGAGAAGCTCTTTTTCTATATCCGCTTTTTCCAATTCCTACACCCACGGAGATTTTACACTAACATTTGCCCGCATAAAAATGCCTCCGCAGTACACTGCGGAGACAACCTCTGAGTTCTTTTTATTCGCCTTGACGCTCCCGCATCAGCGGGAACAGCAGTACGTCGCGGATGGATGGCGCATCGGTCAGCAGCATGACCAATCGGTCGATGCCGATACCTAACCCGCCTGTAGGCGGCATACCGTATTCCAGCGCACGAATAAAATCCTCGTCCATCTCGTGCGCTTCGTCATTACCTTGCTCCCGTTCCGCCAGCTGGGCTTCAAAGCGCTCGCGCTGATCGATCGGATCGTTGAGCTCGGTGAATGCGTTGGCGTGCTCACGGGCAACAATAAACAGCTCGAAACGGTCAGTAAACCGCGGATCCTGATCATTCTTTTTCGCCAGCGGAGAAATCGCCACAGGATGGCCCGTAACAAATGTAGGCTGGATTAAGGTCTGTTCTACGAATGTCTCGAAGAACTGATTTACGATATGGCCGTAGGTCATCATTGGCTCTACCGGCACCTTATGCTCCTTTGCAAGCCTATGGGCTTCCTCATCACTTATATCTGCGCTGAAATCAACGCCTACGACTTCTTTAATCGCCTCTACCATAGAGACTCGTCTCCAAGGAGGAGATAAATCAATTTCCTGGCCTTGGTACGTGATCTTGGTTGTGCCCAATACTTCCTGAGCGATATGCGCAATCATTTCCTCGGTCAGCTTCATGATGTCTTTATAATCGGCATAAGCCTCATACAGCTCGATCATCGTAAATTCCGGGTTGTGCCTTGTAGAAATCCCTTCGTTACGATATACGCGTCCGATTTCATACACCTTCTCCATGCCGCCTACAATCAGCCGCTTCAAATGAAGCTCAATCGCAATCCGCATGTAAAGCTGCATGTCCAGCGCATTATGGTGCGTAATGAAAGGGCGCGCGGCCGCACCGCCGGCAATGGCGTGCAATGTCGGCGTTTCCACTTCCAAATAGCCGCGTGAATCCAAATAACGGCGCATCGATTGAATGATTTTGGACCGTGTAATAAAGGTTTGCTGAACGTCCTGATTCATAATCAGATCGACGTAACGCTGGCGGTAACGGAGCTCGACATCCTTCAAACCGTGGTATTTTTCCGGGAGGGGCAGGAGCGACTTGGAGAGTATCTCCACCGATTTGGCTTTAACAGACAGTTCTCCGGTCTTGGTCTTAAATACCGTCCCCCGGATCCCGATCAAATCACCGATATCCAGCAGATTGTAGGCACGATATTTCGTTTCGCCTACCGCATCGGCACGGACATAAATTTGAATTTTACCCGTAATGTCCTGAAGATGCGCAAAGCCCGCTTTGCCCATTTCCCTCTTCTGCATGATCCGTCCGGCAATGCTCACTTCGGCGGACAGCGCTTCAAGCTCTTCTTGCGTCTTGTCCTCATAAGCTTTGAAGATGTCACCCGCATGATGAGTTCTTTCGAATTTTTGACCAAATGGGTCGATTCCCATGCCGCGCAGCTCGTCCAATTTATTACGGCGGATTTTCAGCAGCTCGTTCAATTCCAATTCCACAGTCATGTTTCCAGCTCCTTGATTCTTGAAATAAACGGAAATACTCATTCGATAGGAAAAAAAGCCTCCCAAGGAAGCTTTTCTATCCCAAATTACTTCTTAATGTCTACGATTTCATATTGGATGACGCCAGCAGGTACGTTTACGTCAACGATAGCCCCTTTGCGTTTGCCAAGAATGGCTTTGCCCACAGGGCTTTCATTGGATATTTTATTCTGGAAGGGATCGGATTCCGCCGTACCTACAATGGAATATTCCACAATGTCTCCGAATTCGAGGTCCTTCAGAATGACGATGGACCCGACGTTCACCGCATCGGTATCGACTTCATCATTGTTAATGATTCGCGCGTTGCGCAGCATTTTCTCCAAAGTAATGATCCGGCCTTCTACAAACGCCTGTTCATTCTTGGCATCCTCGTATTCGGAGTTCTCGCTGATATCCCCATAACCGATTGCTATTTTAATCCGTTCTGCCACCTCGCGGCGCTTAACGGATTTCAGATGCTCCAGCTCTTCTTCGAGCTTCTTCAAACCTTCCTGCGTGAGAATGACTTCCTTTTCGGCCATTGTTATTTATCTCCCGTCGTGTGAAAGATTTTCATATTTCGAGCTCCATCGAGTATGAATTCACTTATAATTACTAAATGAACGCAGCTGCTACTCACGTCCTTGGCCTGCCGCCATTTACTATTGACTGATTATATTTCAACCCCAATCAAATGTCAATGTAAACCAAGCATCCCGTTATCGTCCATTTTCACTTTTGTTTAGTGGGTAATTGCCGTCCGATCCTCAAGCGATTCAGCATAATCCTCCAAAAGCCGGACCATCTCATCCCGCTTCGTCTGCTCCATAATGGCATCTTTGATTCGTGCTCCGCCATGAAGTCCTTTTAGGTACCATGCCAAATGTTTACGCATTTCTTTGACCGCCACCGCTTCGCCCTTTAAAGCAATCAACCGATCCAAATGCAGGACGGCAATGCGGATTTTTTCCTGCGGGCTAGGTTCATCAGGAAGCTCCCCGCGGGTAAGATACTGGATGGTGCGGTACAGCATCCATGGGTTGCCCAAAGCCGCCCGTCCGATCATCACGCCGTCCACACCGGTATGATCCAGCATTCGCTTGGCATCTTCCGGGGTAAAAATATCTCCGTTGCCGATGACTGGAATCGATACGGCCTCTTTCACCTCTTTAATGATATCCCAGTTGGCGTGACCCGTATACATTTGTACCCGGGTTCTCCCGTGTACGGACACCGCAGCACCCCCGCCGTTCTCCACGGCCTTGGCATTCTGTACGGCATAGATATGATCGTCATCCCAACCAATCCGCATTTTTACCGTGAGCGGTTTACTTACCGCCTTCGATACGGTAGAAACCATTTGCTCGATTTTACCGGGATCCAGCAACCATCGCGCCCCCGCGTCACATTTTGTGATTTTGGGGACAGGACAGCCCATGTTGATATCTATAATATCGGCGTTTGTGTTCTGATCGACAAATTTTGCCGCCTCCAGCAGCGTTTCCGTATCTCCACCAAAAATTTGCAAACTGAGCGGTTTTTCGCGCTCATCGACGTACAGCATTTCCATGGTGCGGTGATTGCCGTGCAGAATCGCCTTATCGCTCACCATTTCGGCACATACAAGGCCGGTACCGAACTCTTTGGCGATCAAGCGAAAGGCCGGATTACACACCCCTGCCATAGGGGCCAATACCACGTTGTTCGGTGCAGTAACATTACCTATGGTTAGCATGAGTCTGTCTCCTTTCCAATTGGATTAAGAATAATATGTTTTTAGCCCGTCGGGGAAGACAACTCTTCCGGATCGATACCGAGCGCTTCGGATATTTTGCGAATCATTTTTGGATCGGCTTTGCGGGTTCCACGCTCGATCGAACCGAGTACGGCAATTGATACTTCGAGCTTCTGCGCCAATTCGTTCTGCGTATACCCCTTTAATTTACGAAAAGCGCGGATGCGCTGAGCTAATGCATTTTTTTCCACAATCTGACGCCTTCCTTTCCTTCCATCCGATCAAGCCGCCTGGTCCATTGTTCCGCCCGTACCGGGTCCCGAAGCGACATCACTTCAACGAGCGGCACAAGCACAAAGGCACGTTCCATCATGCGCGGATGCGGCAAAATTAAATCGGGACAGTCTTGAGAACGATCTCCGAACAGCAGCAAATCCAAATCGATCGTTCGGGGCCCCCATCGGATATCCCGCTTGCGGTGCAGCTGCAGCTCGATGTCCAACATGCGTTCAAACAACGGTTGGGGCTCCAGCGTCGTGCTAATCTCTACTACCTGATTTAAAAAAAGGGCCTGATCCACATACCCGACCGGATCGGTCTCATATAATCCCGATTCACCGGTTACTTGTACTCCTGGGGTGTCCTGCAAGAGCCGCACGGCTTCCCGCAAAAACCTCTCCCTGTCTCCCATGTTGGAGCCCAAACCGATATAGGCGTATACGGAAGACCCACATGTGCCTGTGTTGTGTGAATTCATTGAATAGGAGCCCGCTTTCTGTGAATTTCAACCGTTACACCGTCAAAAACAATGGCAAAAGGCGGGTGGGGCTTCACCACGCGAACGGTAATTTCATTTATACTAGTATAAGTTTGCAAAAGTTCAGATGCAATATCTTCGGCTAAAGCCTCAATCAGCTTGAATGTCTTCTGCTCGACAATTTGTTTAATGAATTCGTATATTTCAGCATAGTTCACCGTATCTTCAAGCTGATCGGAACGACCGGCCTTATCGAGCGGAAAGTAAAGCTCCGTATCTACATAGAAGCGTTGGCCCAGCTTGTTTTCTTCGGGAAAAACGCCGTGGTGCCCGAAAAAGGACATTCCTTTTAATATCAATCTGTCCTTCATTACCTCTTGCCTCCTCTTATCCGGAGAAGTTCTTTGTTTCTTAACGCTGGCGCAGGATCGCGTCGGTCATCAACGCTACCCGTTTCATGGCCTGTACATCGTGAACCCGCATGATGCGGCATCCCTGGGCAATGCCCAGCGCAACCGTTGCCGCCGTACCTTCGACCACATCGCCCGGAGGAAGATTCAGCGTATGGCGGATCATGCTTTTGCGGGATGTGCCGAGCAGTACCGGATAGCCCAGAGCTACGATCCGGTCCAAATAGTTCATCAGCTGCAAATTTTGTTCATATGATTTGGCAAAACCGATACCCGGATCAAGAATAATTTGATCCTCGCGGATTCCTGCGGCTTGTGCCCTCTCAACCGTTAGACGCAAGTCATCTATGACATCTTGGATAAAGTTAGCATATACCGCTTCGGTGCGATTATGCATTAGAATGATCGGACATCCGTATTCAACGGCAACTTCAGCCATCGCGGCATCCTTTTGCAAACCCCAAATATCGTTGATGATGTTAGCCCCCGCTTCCAAAGCCCGTCTGGCTGTTTCCGCCTTGTACGTATCGATGGAAATCGGTGCGGTAATGCCCGCTTGCCTGATCGCTTTAATCACCGGGATCACCCGGCGCAGCTCCTCTTCCAGAGGTACGGGATCAAACCCGGGCCGCGTGGACTCACCGCCGATATCGAGGATGTCTGCGCCTTCCTGAAGCATGTGCTCTGCGCGATCCACCGCTGCGGACGGATCGATGTAGCGCCCGCCGTCCGAGAATGAATCCGGGGTGACGTTCAATATTCCCATAATCCATGTGCGGTCATTCTGATCACGATCGTTTTTAAACACGGTCATTCCTCCTTGCCGCCGCTTTCCTGTAGACTTGAAGCAGCTGCTGTGTTATCGGCCCGGCTATTCCCAGGCCCACACGATGAGCCGCGCCGGTTTCGTCGAACAATGTCGTGACGGGAACAAGCTCTTGTACGGAATTGGTCACGAACACCTCATCGGCTTCAAGCAGATCAGCCCAATCGTACAGGCCTTCCGATACGTCTATTCCTTCACGTTGGGCTGCAGCCATGACAAATCGCCTGGTAATCCCCGGCAGCAGTCCGGTTTCCACCGCAGGTGTATACAGCCCCCCATGCCGTACGAAAAATATATTGCTCACGATGCCCTCGCACAGGCGGCCTCGCGTGTCCAGAAATAATCCCTCCGCCCCGGCCGCCCAAGGATATCGTTTCATTTCTTTTTTGGCCAACACGTTATTCATATAATGCAGCGATTTTAGCCTGACCACACCTTCCGGCGTATTGCGCCGCAGCCGGAGCAGCTGCAACGCTTTCCCCTCATGATAAACAGCCGGATCCACAGGAGGCAGAGGCTTTACATAAAGTACTTCTTCCGGCTTTTCGTAGGTCCCTGAGGGCAAACCGAGCGCTCCCATCCCGGCCGTTACCGTCAAACGAAAATAAGCATCGGGAAGCTGATTCACTTCCAGAAGTCTGGAAATCCTTCGGCTCCACGCTTCCAAATCCGGTTCATAGTCTATATCAAGCTCCCTGCAGCCTGAAGCCAGACGCTCCAAGTGCCATTCCAGTAAAAAGGGATGGCCTCCGTATGTTCGAAACGTCTCGAACAAACCCAGGCCGTAAAGAAAGCCGTGGTCGTATACGGAGACCACAGCCTGGCTTTCTTCTATGCATTCGCCGTTTACATCGATAATCACGCCTGGCCCACTGCCGTTTCTTTCAAAAAGTTCCGAAGCATTTGGTGCCCGTGGTCTGTAATAATCGATTCCGGATGAAATTGCACCCCTTCAATCGGGTATTCTTTATGGCGGAGCCCCATAATCTCGCCTTCCGCCGTGTGTGCACTGATTTCCAGGCAGTCCGGCAGTGTTTCCTTCTTGACGATCAGCGAATGATAACGCGTCGCGGTAAAAGGAGAGGGAAGGCCCTTGAATACCCCTTTGCCGTCATGGTAGATGGCCGACGTTTTACCGTGCATCAGCCGCTGTGCACGAATCACCTCTCCGCCGAACACTTGTCCGATCGATTGATGGCCGAGGCAGACGCCGAGTATCGGAATTTTCCCTTTGAAATGCTCGATCAGACTAAGACTGATCCCCGCTTCATTCGGTGTGCAGGGTCCCGGGGAAATGAGAATATGGTCCGGCTTCAGCGCCTCTATACCTGCAAGATCGATCTCGTCGTTGCGGCGCACCTCTACCTTTTCTCCCAGCTCGCCTAAGTATTGAACCAGATTGTACGTAAACGAATCATAATTATCGATAACTAATATCATGGTTTCGCCCTCCCTTGGTATATTGGTTTCCGTTCGCTGTATTGAATCGCCTTCCACATGGCTTTCGCTTTATTGATGGATTCCGTGTACTCTTTTTCCGGGACGGAGTCGATCACAATCCCTGCTCCGGCCTGTACGTAGCCGATGCCTCCGGCAGCAACCAACGTTCGGATGACGATATTAAATTCCATATCCCCGTTGTAGTCAATCCAGCCGATCGAACCAGTATAGGGCCCTCTCCTCACAGGTTCAAGCTCTTCTATAATTTCCATCGTCCGGATTTTCGGTGCGCCTGTAATCGTGCCGCCCGGGAAGGTTGCGGCAATAACGTCAAAGGCGTCCCGCCCCTCCGCCAACCGTCCCTCTACTTGAGACACGATGTGCATGACATGAGAGTAATATTCGATGACCATAAAATCTTTAACCCGTACGGTACCGAAAGCGGATATTCGCCCAACGTCGTTGCGCTCCAAGTCGACCAGCATAATATGCTCCGCCCGTTCCTTCTCATTGTGGATCAGCTCATCCGCCAGCCGCCGGTCTTCTTCAGCGGTAGCTCCCCTTGGACGGGTTCCTGCGATGGGACGGGTACGAACCGTTCCCCTGTCCAGCTGTACAAGAAGCTCCGGAGAGCCGGAAACGAGATAAAAATCGCCGAAACGAAGCATGCCCATATAAGGAGAAGGATTCACAAGCCGGAGCCATTCGTAAATCTCCTCCGGCGCCGCTTCCAGCTTCTTGTGTTGGCGCACCGACAAATTGACCTGAAAGACGTCTCCCGCACCGATATAATCGCGAATGCGGCGGACGGCACGGATATAATCTTCTTTGGGAAAATCCGCCGTAAGCCCGGGAATGGCCTCAACGTCTACCTGAAGATCGTCCTCTTCCATTGTACGCCTCCGCTCGTCAAGCCTCTCCAGCGCCTCCGGATTTGAATTTAAGGATATAATTCGGTCCCATACGCGTTTCATATGCTCCGCCGCTTGCTCCGCCTCAAGATAGCGGCGGAGAAGCCATTCGGCCTCTCCCCTGTGCTCAGCGGGACAGTAGGTGTTCACCGAGCAGTACAGCATCTGCTCCTCATGATCGATGATCCACAGCTCGTCTACCCGCATAAAGGCGTAATCGGGTATAGGCAAATCGGCTTTGGCACGCGCCGGCAGCCGTTCAATCGTGCGAACAACATCATATCCCCAGAAGCCGAGACAGCCGCCTACCCACTTGGGGGCGCCTTCGACGACAGGCGAGTGAAAGGGCGCCATCCATCGCTTCACGAGCTCCAGTGGAGCACCGTACCATCGCGATTCGCTGCCATCCTCCCCGATCACCGTCGCGGCTCCCTCCGTTCCACGGATGGAAGAAGCCGGCTTCAGGCCGAAAAAGCTGTAACGGCCCCCTTTGCCGCTCTCCAGCACAAAGGATTCCGGCCCCGCCTGTTCCCAGGCCTCCGCCCAAGACAAGGGCCGCGTTTCATCCAAAGGAAAGCTCCTGATATAAGGAAGCACGGAGTGGCTGCGTGCCCATTGCTGCCACTGCTCATATGAAGTCAAAATCATTGCCATCCGGCCCCCTTTCCATCGTCTCAATAAGATATTGGGATTAGTATACTTGAAAAGCCAAATAAAAAAAAGCCCGCTCAGCCAAGCCGAGCAGGCGTATGATGCCCTTTTAGTCTTCGAATTGATACAGCGGTGTAGACAGATAGCGCTCACCGTTACTTGGAATAACCGCTACGACACGCTTGCCCGCGCCAAGCTCCTTCGCCACTTTCAGTGCGGCGAAAATCGCTGCCCCGGAGGAGATACCACCCAGAATGCCTTCTTCTTTGGCCACACGGCGGGACGTTTCGAACGCTTCTTCGTTCTCAACCGTAATCACTCCGTCGTACACTTCCGTATTCAGGATATCAGGCACGAATCCGGCCCCGATACCTTGAATCTTGTGCGGACCCGGCTTGCCTCCGGACAATACAGGAGATGCCGCAGGCTCAACGGCATAAATCTTAATGTTCGGGAAGTTTTCCTTCAGAACGCTACCGGCGCCTGTAATCGTTCCTCCCGTTCCGATCCCTGCGATAAAGGCATCCAGCTTACCGTCGTGGGATTTGATCGCTTCCACGATTTCCGGACCCGTTGTTTCGCGGTGGATTTTGACGTTCGCTTGATTCTTAAATTGCTGTGGCATAAAGTAGCCAGGGTTCTCGGCAACAATCTCTTCCGCGCGCTTAATCGCACCCTTCATGCCTTCTGCTCCAGGTGTCAGTACCAGTTGAGCGCCGTAAGCCCGGAGCAGGTTGCGTCTTTCAATAGACATGGTTTCAGGCATAACCAGAATCGCTTTGTACCCTTTGGCCGCAGCAACCATCGCCAAACCGATCCCCGTGTTGCCGCTGGTCGGCTCCACAATGGTATCCCCCGGCTTAATGAGCCCCTCTTGCTCTGCTACATTGATCATGCTAATGGCAATCCGGTCCTTTACACTTGCACCCGGGTTTTGAAATTCGAGCTTAACGTAAATTTCCGCGCTTCCTTCCGGTACGACGCGGTTCAATTTCACAAGCGGCGTATCCCCGATTAATTCAGTTACATTTTGTACTAGTTTGGCCATTCCGTTCTCCTCCTCAAGTTCGCATCAAATATCCGAGTATTTTGCTAGGTATTATGTCTTTATCTTATCAACCCTTAAGGAGGTTGTCAATACACATTTTTTAAGGATTCGATCTTTTAAAATGACTCGCGAATCGTCACATTCCACTTCTTCCGTAGGTTCTCCAGCGTTTCCTTTAAAGGCGGAGCTTCGCGTAAAGCAAGCTCCTTGCGCACTTGTTCGCGCAGGACTTCCGGGCTGCCCTTTGACTGCTCCTTCCGATCCGCCACACGAACAATCACATACCGCCCATCGGCCTCCACCGGTTTGCTGACTTCTCCCGGTTTTAGCGAAATGGCCGCTTTCATTACAGCCGGATGGATGAACGGATCGTCATCATCAAGCCACCCTAAATCTCCTCCGCTATCCCGCGTGGCATCGTCAAGCGAACGCTCTCTGGCCACTTGGGCAAAGCTCTGGCCCTTGGCCAAGTCGTCCAGCGCTCTTTGCGCCTGTTCCCGATTCGCGGATACAATATGCTGCAGCTTAAGCTGTACACGCGGCTTAAACTCTTCTTGATGAGCAAGCATGTAAGCTTCTACTTCTTGATCCGTAATGACGATGCCTTGAATCGTAATTTTGTCACCCAGCAATTTATTGTATACATCCTTCTTTAAAGCCTCGGGGGTAAATCCCAACTGCTCTTTCATCAATTCGTAAAACTGGCTTTCACTGTCATAGCCCTGCTGCATTCGTTCCAGTTCCTGCTGAATCTCGCTTTCGCTCACCACAATCCCCTGCGTCTCAGCTTCGGCACGTATAACTTCCTGATCTATCATTTGGTTCAGCTGCTGATTTCCATACTTTTGGATCAGCTGCTCCTCTACTTCTCCGATGGTGATGTTCTTGGTTCCGACTGTGGCGACAATGCGTGTCTCTCCGCCATTCTGAGATTGGTCCGGATGTTTGTCTGAATCGGGTGGTTGTAAGGTTTGGGCCATCAGTACGGAGGAGAGGATAACAACAGCGGTCAGCAAAACAACGATCAATCCCCATAACACCTTAACGTTTCGCATATCCTATCCCCTCGTATTGTCGCTCTCTATATAGTCGGACAGAGCGCCTCCGCCCGATCGTTCTCCTGGCTTACAAGGCCTGAATCAGGACTTTCAAATCATCTTCGCCGAAATGATACTTTTCATTGCAAAAATGGCACACCACTTCCGCCTGCCCATCCTCTTCCAGCATTTGCTCTATCTCATAGCGCCCCATACTGATCAGGGTCTGCTTTACACGTTCACGCGAGCATTTGCACTGGAATCGGACATCATCTCTGCGTTCAAGCACTTTGGCCCCGGGAAGCAAGGTTTCCAGAATGGATTCCAATGAATCTCCCCGGTCCAGCAGCTTAGTAATGGGGGGAAGAGCGCCAATCTCTTTCTCGATTTGATCGATTTCCTCGTCTTTAAGCCCTGGAAGCAGTTGGATGATGAAGCCGCCTGCCGTTTTTACGGTATAGTCGACATCCACCAGCACCCCTAAAGCGACAGCCGACGGGGTCTGTTCCGATTTAACAAAATAATAGGTGAAATCTTCAGCCAATTCACCGGAAACGATCGGTACGCTTCCGCGGTAAGGCTCTTTCAAGCCAAGATCTTTGGTTATATACAAAAAACCATCGGTACCGACGGCCCCGGCCACATCAAGCTTGCCGATGGAATTCAGCGGCAAATCAACACCCGGATTGTCTACATACCCGCGCACTTCACCTTTGGCATTCGCATCCGCGACGATCTGGCCGATGGGGCCGCCGCCTTTTACTTGCACCGTCAGCTTTTCTTCACCTTTCAGCATCACACCCATCATGAGAGCTGCCGTTGCCGTGCGCCCCAATGCTGCTGTAGCGGTAGGCGTTGTAAGATGCCTCCGCCGGAGCTCTTCTACAATCCCGGTCGTTTTCACGGCAAACGCCCGTACTTTTCCTTCATACGCCGTTGCCCTGATCAAATAATCCTGCATAATGCCGCTCCTTCTCTATCTACCAAATATGGCTTTGTTACACATAAAAATTTACCCGACATTTCGTTCATAAATGATTTGCAGCCCCTGCAGTGTAAGCAAAGGGTCCACCAGCTCAATGGTACGGGATTCGCTTGAAATTAACTCCGCCAAGCCGCCGGTCGCAACAACCTTCGGCTCTGAACCGAATTCCTGCCTGATCCGGTCCACGATGCCATCCACCTGACCTGCAAAGCCGTAAATAATGCCCGCCTGCATGGAAGCAACGGTGTTTCTTCCTACCACGCTTTTGGGTTTGGTCAGCTCAATGCGGGGCAACTTGGCCGCTCGCTGATACAGGGCTTCGGTCGAAATTCCAATCCCTGGCGCAACGGCGCCTCCGACATATTGTCCGCCTTCATCAATATAATCAAACGTGGTGGCCGTTCCAAAATCGACCACAATACAGGGGGAACCATACAGCTCGATGGCTGCCACGGCATTCACAATCCGGTCCGCTCCCACCTCTTTTGGATTCTCATAGCGGATATTCAGACCGGTCTTGATCCCCGGCCCTACGACCAGAGGCGTTTTCTTTAAATATTTTAAACATAATTGCTCCAGCACAAACATAAGCGGCGGTACGACCGAAGAAATGATAATCCCTTCTACCTGCTCCAGGCGAATATCCGCATGGCGGAACAGATTCACCATCATCATTCCGTATTCGTCCGTGGTGGCCGACCGATTCGTGCTGAGCCGCCAGTGATGCAGCAGCTGCCTGCCCTCGTAAATACCGACTACGATATTCGTGTTGCCTACGTCCACCACCAGAATCATGCACGATCCTCCTTCTTCCCCTTCTGTTCATTCAAATCCAGGCTGATATCCAGTGACTGGACAGAGTAAGTCAGCCTGCCCACGGAAATCACATCGACCCCGGTCTCAGCGATCTCACGCACATTGTCCAACGATACATTTCCTGACGCTTCTACAATGATATGCGGAGCCCGTTGTTTAATGAACAGCACCGCTTCCCTCATTTGTTCCGGCCCCATATTATCCAACATGATGATATCCGGCTCCGCGCCTAACGCTTCGTTCAGCTGCACGAAATTCTCCACTTCGACTTCAATCTTCATCGTGTGGGGAATGCGGGCCCGGGCGGATTGAATCGCCTTCGCGATGCCTCCGGCACCCTTGATATGATTGTCCTTGATCATCACCGCGTCGTATAAACCGAACCGGTGGTTATGCCCTCCGCCAACGCGAACCGCATATTTCTCCAGCATGCGGTGGCCCGGAGTCGTTTTGCGCGTATCGACCAGCCGCGAGGGACGCCCTTCCAGCCGTTCGACAAACTGGTTTGTTCGGGTGGCAATACCCGACATGCGCTGCAGCAAATTGAGCGCTAGCCGTTCCCCCAGCAGAATGCTGCGGGTACTCCCGCTAACCTCCGCAATGACGGTTCCTTTGGAGACGGCGTCCCCATCGCTCGCTTTAGCCTCAAACCGAAGCTGAGGATCAACCAGAGCAAAAACCGCCTTCGCGACGGGAAGGCCTGCCACAATACCGTTATCCTTCACATGAATGATCCCTTTGGACATTGAATCGGAAGGGATGGTGGTCATCGTCGTGACATCACCCATGCCGATGTCTTCTTCCAGCCATCGCTTAAGACTTTCATTCAGAACGGTTTGATTCAACTCAAACATCATCGCTTCTCCCTTCCTTGATTCCGTTCACGCGGTTGAACACGGTATGCTTGCGCCATACCAGGTCGTCCCTTTCAGGGAAATCTTCTCTGTAGTGTCCCCCGCGGCTTTCCTCCCTAATCAATGCAGCCTGGGTTGTGAGCAGCCCGCATATGAGGAGATTGGCAAACTCGTACTCCTCCCGCTTGGACAGGCAGCTGTCCAAAAAGGACAGGTGACGCTTAAGCTCTTCGTAACCCTTGGCCAATCCTTTCGCATGCCGCTTTAGACCTGCATAGCGAAGCATCAGCTTCTGAAGCTTCAGCTTCTTCTCCACCACCGGCTGAATCGCGTTATCTTTTAAGGGCCGTTGCTCCCGGACGGGCGGTACCGTTTCTAAAGGAGACAGCTGATCAATCCGTTCTACGATCCGCCGCCCGAAAACAATCGCCTCGGACAAGGAGTTGCTGGCAAGCCGATTGCCACCGTGAACACCGGTTGAGGATACCTCCCCGCATGCGAACAACCGCTTCACGGTGGTTTCTCCGTATAAGTCCGTCGCTACTCCGCCCATCATGTAATGGGCCGCCGGCGCAACCGGAATCCAGTCCGATGACAAGTCCAACCCGTAATTCAGACAGAAATCATAGATGGTCGGAAAACGGTTCTTCACGGTTTCATGTGATTCGTGGGTAAAGTCGATGTAAACGAATGTGGACTTCGTCTCCTCCATCTCACTGACAATGGCACGTGCGACAATGTCCCGCGGAGCCAGCTCCAATTGGGGATGGTACCGCTCCATAAAACGCTCTCCTTTGATGTTGCGAAGTACCGCGCCTTCTCCCCTTACGGCCTCCGAGATCAAAAACCTCGGCGCCCCCGGGTAACATAATGCCGTCGGATGGAATTGTATAAATTCTACGTCGCGTATGTCCGCTCCTGCACGATAAGCGATGGCAATGCCATCGCCTGTGGCAATCTCGGGGTTCGTCGTGTAACGAAACAGCTGTCCGGCCCCGCCGGTGCAAAGAATCGTCGCATTGGCGCCCACGAACACCTTTTGTCCGTCCGGCCTTTGCACCAACGCACCGTAACACGTTCCTTCATCGGTGATCAAATCGATAACAAAATGATCATCCCAGATCTCAATGTTCTTCTCCTGCTTCGTTTTCTCCGAAAGGGCTCGTACGATCTCAGCGCCGGTTGCGTCGCCCTGAGCGTGCAGAATACGCCGTTGGCTGTGCGCCCCTTCCTTAGTTAAGGCAAAACGGCCGTCCTCCATATCGAATTCGGTACCCATACGGATCAAATCCGTAACGCCTGCAGGACCTTCATGAACCAGCACATCCACCGCGGCCGAAGAACACAGCCCCGCTCCGGCAATGAGCGTATCCTGCCGGTGATAGGCAGGAGAATCCTCATCCGATATAACCGCCGCGATTCCCCCTTGAGCATACCGGGTATTGCTGTCCAGCAGCGATTTTTTCGTCACCATCAATACCTTATGCTTTTCCGATGCTTTCAGAGCGGTAAAAAGACCGGCGATTCCTGCGCCGATCACGATGACATCCGTATAAACATGAGGAAGCTTCTCCAAATCAAAATTAACCAAGTACCGCGGTATCATTGATTCCCAACCCCACCCGTCCAAGAAGAGAAGTAGCGCATGCTACTTGACCTGCAACATGCGCTCCAAGGATGCTCTGGCCTGATCGGCCACGTGTTGTGGCACATAAATTTGGGGGCTGTTCGTCTCCAAACATTTGACCACCTTTTTCAAATTGTTGACTTTCATATTAGGACAAACCAAATACTTCGTGGCAAAATGGAATTTCTTGTTCGGACTGTCCATTCGCAGCTGGTAACCGGTTCCATCCTCTGTGCCGACGATAAATTCCTGGCAGTCGGATTCTTTGCAGTATTTAATGATCGCCGTTGTGCTGCCGACAAAATCGCCAAGCTTTACGACCTCCGGACGGCATTCCGGATGAACCACAAATTGAGCATTCGGATACTGCGCTTTCATTTCCTCTACATCTTTGACGGTCAACATGTCATGTGTGTTGCAATATCCTTCCCAAATAATCATTTTTTTGTCCGTAAATTTGGAAACGTAATCCCCCAGATTTTTATCCGGAACCCAGATGATTTCATCGGAATCGACCGAATTGATCACCTTGATCGCATTCGCCGACGTACAGCAAATATCCGTCTCCGCTTTAACCTCGGCCGATGTGTTGATATACGCAACGACCTTGGCATTCGGATGCTTTTTCTTCAACTCCCGAAGGCCATTCACATTGACCATGTCCGCCATCGGACAGCCGGCCCTTTCATCGGGAATGAGCACTGTTTTGTTCGGAGCCAGAATCTTTGCGCTCTCTCCCATAAAATGCACGCCGCAAAATACAATAACGTCGGCATCGGTAGATGCGGCCTTCTGCGCCAATAAGAAAGAATCGCCCCGAAAATCAGCCACTTCCTGGATTTCATCCCGTTGATAATAATGAGCAAGAATAATGGCATTACGCTCTTTTTTCAACTGGGCGATTCGTTCCTTCAGCTCTTGCTGCTGCTCCTTTTTTCGCTCCAATGCTAATGCTTCCATGAGGTACCATCCTTTTCTCAGCCCCTGCAGCCGGTATGAAAAATTCATTCATTGACTAGAGCAGTCTGGTGAAAATGTTCACAAAGCTTATAGAGATTTACACCTAATTTACACAACTGATAAAGCTATGTCAATGTTTAAATCACCTGAAAAACCCGGAAAAAATCCACAATTCCGGAACCCCTGTTCATCCGTACCCGGTCATAAGTCCAGTTTCGCAAAAAGCCGTCATGGACCCTGTAGAGTAGAGAACTGAAATTTCATTGGGGGGCGAGAGCCCTCCTTTTACTTTTTCAGCTCCCCCTTCATCAAACCGGACATGAGGTTTTCCCT
>NZ_FNDY01000056.1 GCF_900099895.1 Paenibacillus naphthalenovorans | reverse complement strand
AACTTTGTTATCTCGACAATAACAATTTCCATTTTGAGGTGCTGAATTCCTTTTAATTATGCTCAAAACACCCTGACTTTTTCAGGGGAAACTAATTAATTTCGCTCGTGATGAGCAATTGCCGCAAGACACACGTTTTGTCCGTGATGGACGATTGGAAACTCTAGATCATTGGATCTAGGGTTTTTATATTTGTCTTTTTTATAAGTAAGAAAAATTTATTTTACTTCTAAAACTATATCCCAAAAATCTTGTCCCTCTATTTTAACTTGCAATCTCCATATTCCCGGTTCAGGTATAATCATTTTTGTTTTATGATGCGCATTTGCACCTAAATGTGTTCCACCTAAATTTTCAACTACAAGGATTTGGCTAGTAAGAGTGCTATCTTTTTTGAATCCCATAACCTCCATTTTCTTACCTTCTATTTTATTTTGATTATTCCAAAATAGCCATAATACATCATATGGAGTGTCGGCTTGAAACGGTTTAGTGTACGAAATTGCTATTTTCCCTTCTATACCCGTAACTTCAATTGCTTGATTACTGCCCATGTCTAAATCAAATGAAGGGGACAGTGCATAGTCTGACGTCCTTTCATTACATCCTGTAAGGGATAAAGCCACTATTAAGATCACAATAAAAAAATGTTGCCTCATTTTTACATACACCTACCCTTGATACTTAATGAAAAAGCCAGGATATTTAACCCTGGCTTTATAATACTTTTTATTCGATTAATAAGTCCAGTCGTTTTGATTAGCAGCTTGGTCAAAAGACCCGCTACTGGAGAAAGCAATACTACCGTAGTTCGCAAAATTTACTTGTATCTGATAATTTGAACTTGTGTCATGGGCATATCTTGAATAGATTGAAGCTGTCCCGCTTGTAGAACCATTGCTTACGTAGACAGTTTGTAATGAATAAGCCTTATACCCATCGAAACCATTTGTAAAATCAATTTTCCAAGCTACACCCTTTTCTTCAGCGTTAAACGGTTGTCCTCCACAATTTCCTGGTGGATCATTACGAAAAATGCCGGCGCTATCTTTATACATTTGATAACAGCTGAATGTATTTCCATAAGCTCTGAGGTTACTACTCCATGACGTTGCAAGCGTGTCTTCAGGCCCCATTATAAAATCTGGATTCAGCCATTCAATCTCGTTTTGAATCCCCCAAGTTCTGGTTCCGCTAGATGCTCTTGTAATACGGAAAACCATATCAGATGAGGGGATGGTTCCCATCAAGCTTACATCCCCGGGCCCGGTAGAGGAGTCCACTGTTTGTTCTAAATTCAGTTTACCGGTCTCTGTGTCTCTTTTATAGTACTGTGAAACTTGACCTTCATATTTTGTTACACCACGGTCAACCCAATCCTGCTTAACGTTATCCGGCCATGTATCCAGAAGAGATTGGGGAAAACCAGCTTTAAGTAGGATCTTTTCAGGATCCTTTTCCTTTGGCTCTTTTTCTGTTGCAGCGGTGGAAATTCCTACAGGAATAACTAAAGAAATAGCTAGTATTAAACTAAGGGCTTTTTTAAACATTTGCACTAGTTCCTCCACTACCTTTTATTTTGACAGCTGGCCAGCATATCAACGAAAGGAATAATCTTCCAACTCTTTTATTGTATCATAATTGTAAAATATGGTATATAGTTCTATAGAATTACATTTCTTTACAAAATATAAAGAATGCCGTATCATAGAACCCCTGCTCCTCATGCCGACAGGATGATTCCCGGAAAAATAATCCTTGGCCATGATCCAAATACAATGTGACATAATCCATCATTCCGGACAGATTTTGCGGCACGATGGAACGTTGGACTTCCAAATTTCTTCTTCGGGAATCTGTTGATGCCGTTAGACGAAACAATTGAAACGAAACTTTGTACAGCTTCAATTGTTGCTGATCCTTGCCGCACATTCTCAGCGTCGTCCCGGGAACTAGCAAAAACACATGCTTGCGCGACATTTGGGCATACCGGCCTAGCTGCCGCGCGGCGGGTTGAAGCCGGCGGACATTTTTACTCCAGAAGAAGATATTCGCCGCTGCGATCATTCTTCTCCTCTTTCCCCGGCATATAGCAAACCCAGTACCGTCGCGGTACTGGGTTGTGTTTTACAGAAACTGTATTCGTTTTGCATATCGCTCTGATGGGCGCCATTTGAAATTCGTATTCTTCATAGATGGTTTGAAAGAGAGGTTTTTCAACTCCTCCTTGCCTTGCCTTTCCATAGCTTTCTAACGACTCACTTATACTTTGAATTTCGTGAATTTTCTGTTCCAAGATGGCAATCAATTCCTCGATGTTTGTTGTAGACTCCTGTAACGGATCCTCTGCATGGAATTCTTCATCCCTTATAGTTCGTTCATCACATTTAAAATATAGTTTCCACTTTCCATCTTCCTGATGCTGGTAATTCGAAAAAATAGCATCACGAAGAAAGTACTTTTCTAATGAATCGGATAAACATATACGTTTATTTAAGTAATGGTCCAATCGGCTTGCTACTTCGTCAATGGATTTCGTATAATTTGAACGATCAATTGAACCTATAAGCCTAACAAATTTATCGTCGTTCTCTATGTACGTGTTCAAAGATGCTGGAAAGAAATGTGCAACTGAGTGCATAGTATCCAATCTAGGGAGATGAGGATCATTATCGCCTAACAATAAGTAAATATCCATAAAAGCGTCGTCGCAGGTAAGGTACAGCCAACGGATAAGAACGCTTCCGAAATTCAGATTGCATATGGTACAACGATTCAGATTCATTCACCCTCAAAGCCGCACGCCCGGGGACTGCTTGGTGGAGTTGCGTAAGCAAACACGAGCGAGTGTGCAGGTTTTCCCTGCGGTCCCGCGCTCTCTTCTCGACCGCCCGAACGGCTTAGTCGAATCGCTGCTAGGAACGGCTTGGCTAGCTAAGGCTGCAGGGTATAAGGGGCTTATCATTACGATCGACGAATTCGAGACGGAGAACAAGCATCTGACCAAGGCACAGAAGCAGAAGCTGATGCTGACCTTGAGGGCGATAGAATGTTATGTCAGTGGACAACGCAATTTACCAAAGGTGCCGCTAGCACTCTATTTTGGTACCGTGGGAGACTCGATGGACGAGGGAGACGTCTACCTGAACGATCTGGTCGAAGCAAGTGGAGGCTCCGCATTGGAACTGCGTTTTTTCCAAAAGGAGGAGCGGCTCGAACTCGCCAATCGAATTTACCGCTTTTATCAAGAGGCGTATCAGCTTCAGCGCCCTTACGATCCGAATGTAGCCGACCGCGTGCATACGCTGCTGGACGGACGCGGGTATGTAGAGAGCGAGCTGCTGAGGCAGTTTATCAAATGGTATATGGCGTTCCTGGACGTACTGTACGGACCGCCGAAGGAGATGGCTTAGTTTGACAACATCACAGGAGCTCGAGAAGGACCGTCAACTGAGCAGGCGTCTTCCTACGGTATGGCCGGTGTTCTTCCAGCGCTTCGGACGGCTGACTCCGGTCCAGCGGGAAGCGATCGGGCCGATTCTGGACGGTCGGAACATTCTCATCTGTGCAGCAACCGCCAGCGGCAAGACCGAGGCAGCTTATGCTCCGCTAGTAGAGCGGCTGAAGGGGATGTCCGGTCCGTGGACGATCTTGTATCTGTCACCTACCCGGGCGCTCGTCAACGACATCCATGCAAGGCTCGGTCCGGCCGCAGAGCGGCTCGGGCTTCGTCTCGTGCGCCGTACGGGGGAATACAAATGGGAGTCGGAGGCGGTTCCGCATATTCTTGTTACGACGCCAGAGTCACTTGACAGTATGCTGTGCCGTGGTTTGGCCGAGGATGGAAGCGCTCACGTTCTGGCTCACGTCCGCGCCGTCGTACTCGACGAAATTCATCTGCTGCACGGATCTCCGCGCGGCGAGCAGACAAGATGGCTAATCGAGCGGCTGAAACGGCTGGTGGCTCATGCTTATGATTCAGGCTGGACTCGGAGCAAACAATTGCAGATCGTCGGCCTCAGCGCAACGGTCGCCGAGCCTCAGGCCGTCATTGACACCTTTCTTCCCGGCGGCGGACTCGTGTTCGTACCCGGAAAGCGGGAGATTATTGAAGTGGTGCCGCCTGGCATGCGGTTTGCTCCTGTGGAGCGAGCCCTCCCGGCGTATCTCGGTGCAAAGGGACGAAGCTCTGAGAAATGGGTCGTCTTCTGCAATAACCGCAAGCGCGTGGACGAGCTCACCGAACTACTGTGCAAGGAGCTGCGGGTTTTTGGGTATTCTGTCGGTGCGCACCACGGCAGCTTGGGGAAGACACTGCGCGAGATGACCGAGCGGGACGTGCGCCGACTCGACCGCTACGTGCTGGTTGCCACCTCGACCATCGAGATAGGGGTCGACATCGGCGACGTCGACGGCGTCGCCCTGGACGCTCCGCCGCCGGATATGGCAGCTTTCCTGCAGCGCATCGGCCGCGGCAATCGCCGCTCGCAGCATACGCAGGTCATGCTGTGCGCCCGCTCTGAGCAGGACGCGGTGTTGCAGGAGGCGATGCTCGAAGCGGCTCGCGTAGGCTGGTTTGCTAATCAACCAGTAGGCCCGATCAGCTCCGTACTGCGGCAGCAGGTACTGTCTTACATATTTCAGGGTAAGGGGGGAGTGCGCAGTCGGGAGTTTATTTGCCGTCTGTTCGAGAAGGAAATTGATGGCGCCATTATGCAGGAACTGTTAACGATGATGGCTAACGGCGGTGATATTCATGATACACCGAGGGGGGTTCGCTTAACGACCAAGGCAAGAGATCGGGCCTTGCGGGGCGAGCTTCACTCTGTCATCGAGACGCTGCCAGGCCAAACCGCCGTGGATTCGGTCACTGGGCGGAGGCTGGCTAACCAAGTAAAACACTTGAAAGGCAAAGGACTTAGCATCGGCGGTAACCACTTTCAAGTGGTCGAACGCTCTGCTTACTCTCTCAAGGTCAAGTCCTCAGCCCGGCTGCCCGATGGCGAAAGTCAATGGTCATACGTGAGCGGTCCGGCAAACCGGAGGACCGAGCATCCGATGGTGCTTCGCCACAAGCTGCTGCTGGCGGAGGGGGAGTGGCCTGTCGTGCAGGATAAGGACGGGTATTACTGCGCCTTCCACCTCGGCGGCGTGCGTATGAGCCTCGCCTTGCGGCTGTTGTCCGTCTACGTCGCACCCGAGGAACGACCGTCGAAGATCACGCCGTACTACGTCAGCTTCCGCGAGGAGCTGAAGCCACGCTGGCTAGTTCATCCTGCAGCAGACCTCTTACACGTCGCTGTGAGCATCAGGTTGGATACTGCTGAGAGCCAGTTAGGTCTGCCACTGGCAAACCGGATGCTGCCAGATAAGCTTCGCCTGCGAGATGTACAAGGCTGGCTGCGGCCGGAGGGGCTTGTGCAAGAGTTGCGGGAGTCGGTTTGGACGCGTGCGGAGGAGGAAACAGTAGAGGTGTTGGGGTTGTTTATTGGAAATTAGGGCTAGTCTAAAATTAACAACTGCTGTTAGGCCTATAGTAGTAATTGTCGACATTAAAGGCATGAAACAGAAATCAATGCTTGGCGGAGAGAGTATCATCATTTCTATCGATCTTTGAAGAAAAGATTCATCTCATTTTACGCGGGTCTATAAGAATGTTGAAATTAATCATTACTAGAATTATAATGTAATCAGTCCTTCTATCGCTTCTGTTCCCAACGGAAGCCTAATGAGTTGCCATCCTCTGGCCCAAATCATGTCCTCGCGGGACAGCTGATTGATACCTATCCCGTGAGCTTAACGGTATCCAATTCCCTTTATGGAGATTAATTACACCACAGGACTAGTCTGTCTTTGTGTACTATAATTGTTCAAATAAATGAACCCGAATGAAAGCATGTTTTCTTTGCTTTCTTCGGGTTCTTTTTGTTGTTATTCAATTAGAGTTGAGCACGCGTCGTTCAACAGCTTGGCAGCGTCAACTGGAGGAACATATCGCAAAGTTGTCGACAGCTGCTTATGGCGTAGTTGGCGCTTAATGGCGATGATGTCAATTCCACTTTTTTGCATCAAGTATGCCGTTGTATGCCGGAAACTATGGGCTGTGACTTTCTTTAGTATTCCGGCTTCCCGACAAAACGCCTTAATGATCCGGTTTAACGCTTCCTTGGTTAAGGGACGATTATTCTCGAAGAAAACCTCTGGATGGCCGGATTTCAGCCATTCTTGTATAGAAGGATGATTCAAATAACGTTCCAACTCTTCAACGAGGGAATCGGGCATGTAAACGACTTCGGATATGGTTTTCTGTCCTTTATTCACTATAATAACCCTGCGCTCAAAATCAATCTGTTCAAGCGTTAACTGTATGATCTCCCTGTTTCGAAGAGCGGTCGTAGTCATTAGCAAAAATAGGGTGAAGTACTTCCGGACAAATGGGTCGGCTTTAATAGCCACTTGAAATAATTTCTGACACTCTTCGAGCGAAAGAGAACGATCAATAATTCGTCTTTCGTAATAAGGGTTTGGGAAATTTTTCATGGGGTTTTGCTTAACCATACCAAGGCCATGGAGTAATGTGAAAAAGTGCTTCAGATAAACTATGTTATTGAAAATGGTATTCTTTGAGGCCTGATATCTTTGCTTCAAGAACTCAATATAACCATCGATGCAATTAGCATCAATAGGACGATAGGTCTCGGATTCCGTGTCGTAGTAAAATTTATCGAAATCCAGTTCTCCATCGTAATCCTGACTAAGGTAGTGCTCAAATTTGAGGAATTGACGGCTATAAGTGTATTTTGCCGATTCTTTAAGATGGGTATGTTTCTTCCAATTGGTATAGTATGGAGAGTCCAATAATAAGTGGCTCATTTTTTCTCCAGCCTTTCCTTAATTTGCTTCATGACTTCTTGAGCAAATGGGTGCTTGTTAATGGCGTCTCGAAGCTGATCATCGAATAGCCGCAAGTATTTCATTGTGCTGTCGATCGATTCGTGTCCTAAAAGCTTCGAGAGGGTGTATATATCGATCCCTGCTTCAAGGCCTTGAACGGCAAAAGAATGACGAAAAGAGTGAGGACCTAAACGATCTTTGTCTTCCTCCTTTATCGACTGAGACTCGCGAATAATACGTTTTATAAATTGCTGAATGGCTCTAGATGTGATGGGTTTATCCCCGGCAGTGCTTGAAAAGATATAGAGCCTTTGATAATCGGAATCTGGCATCACCTCGCGAGCGCGACTGTATTTTTTCTCTATAAAATCTGTGAGCATCATTAAGGCGAGCTCGTTGATTTTTCGGACTTTCTTGGTATTCTCAGCCCCTTTGGGTGTTACCTTGATTGTTTGAGTATCAGGAGTGATATCACCGATTCTTAGATGGCAGAGCTCGTTTATGCGAATTCCACTCCCAAGGAAAGTCCAGATAATTGCAGTGTAAAGGCTATCGTGGTTACGAGATTGAGCGATCTGCAAGATTTCCGCGATCTGCACTTTAGTAAAGGCTTTTGGTGCGTCATCGTTTGACCATCGAACGCGTAGTATAGTCTTCAAGTCCCCGAGATCCTGATGGCCATAAAATATTTTGTATGTGGTCTTTATGAAGGTGCGAAGAAAGGAAGACTTCTTGGCTTTTGTATTAGGATCCTCATTAAGCTTAATATAGTCGGACAAGAATTCGCCGTTTGATACCTTTTCAAACTGCGGATCGTTGCCAAACTTTTCCTTCACATGTTGCTGGAAAAGTTTCATCTCTGACCGATACGTTGTTTGCGTGGTCCGGCTAAGACCAGAAAACTTGCTGCTTTGATAGAAAGCATCAACGGCTTCGAGAAATGAAACGTTCCGCACTGCCGGGGGCATATTAGGTTTTGTCTGTGTCTGGACAGGAAAGGTTTCCATAACTTGTCGCATTTTCTCTGGACCATAATGACTTAACAACTGGTTTAATTGTTCCTTGAGTTCAGAGTACTTAGTTACCCCTGAAAAAGTCGGGCTATTTTGACAAAATAAAAAGGAATTCGGCACCTCAAAATGGAAATTGTTATTGTCCAGATAACAATCCATCCATCCCCGAGGGAAGAATTCCTTTGTTTAAGGAGTTCAACGCAGAGCCTCGGGAATCCTTCCTTGAGGTGATGAAAATGTTGAAACTTCGTGACGAGCAAATAACGATGTGGGATGCGATTCTTCCGGAAGCTGTTAGAACGCTGCCGGCCGAACTTGCCATCATCGATCGCTTGCTGGACGACGAAAAATTTCTTCAACCATTCGCGAAGCTGCATCCGAAAGGCAAGAAGAGCGGTCGCCCTACGCTGGCGATCGAGAAGTACATCCGTCTTATGGTCTTGAAACACAAATATAATTTGGGCTACGAGTCGCTCGTGAAGGAAGTTGGCGACAGCATCACCTGGCGAATGTTCTGCCGTATTGCCATCGATGAGAAGATGCCGGATCCGTCCACGCTCATCTATGCCCGCAAACGCTACGGCGATAAAATCGCCCAGGACATCAACGCTGCGCTTATCAAACAGTGTGAAGAAAAAGCGATTCTGAAAACCCGTAAATTCCGTACAGACACGACTGTCGTGGAATCCGACATTCATCACCCGACAGATGCTACGCTATTGCAGGATGGTGTGAAGGTCATCACGCGAATGATTCAGAAAATCCGCAAGGTCGCTTCCCACGCCGTTCAAGGCTTTGAAGATCGTACGGCTGAAGTTAAAGAAAAGATTCTGTCCATCGCCAAAGTACTGCGGCGTCGCACACGGGAATCGTGGGAAGAAGTTGACAAGATTACGCAAAGCGTAATCGAAGTAACCGACAGCGTCGTAAAGGGTGCACAAAGCGTCGTAGAAAAACTGCAAGACAAGGGCAAAACGGCCGTTCAGCAAAGCAAAGCAAAACTGTCGGCGGCGGTCGAGCTTACCGGGAAACTGCTGGAACAAGCCAGACAGGTCGTCTCCGGCAATCGTATCATCGCCGATCGTATCGTCAGCTTCTTTGACCCCGAAGCCAGGCCGATCAAGAAGGGCAAGCTAGCCAAAGGCACGGAGTTCGGATACAAGGTGCGAATCGACGAGACGGAAAGCGGCTTCGTCACCGGTTACGCCGTCTACGAGGGAAATCCCTCTGATGACGAATTGCTTGTTCCCGCCATAGAAGCACATATCAAGCAGTTCGGCAAAGCACCGCAGGCCGTAGCCACCGACCGCGGCTTCTCAAGCAAGAAGAATGAAGCAGCCATTACTGAACTTGGTGTAAAGCGAGCCAGCTTGCCGCGAAAGGGCAAGAAAGGCATTGCCCGCACGGAGTACGAAAACGAAAAATGGTTTAAGGACTTGCAGCGTTACCGTGCAGCCGGAGAAGCGAAGATTAGTCTTCTCAAGCGCAAGTACGGTTTGAACCGCAGCAGGTACCGGGGCTTTGCTGGCTCAAAATGCTGGGTCGGCTTCGGAATCCTGACCCACAATCTGCAAAGAGCAGCAAAAATGCTTCAAAACTAAGGTAGAAATAGAAATCCGGGGGAACCGACATCCACAAAACCACTCGGCTCCCCGAGACCATTTTTAAAATTGGACTTTTTCAGGAGCAACTACTTAGTATCTCGGATTACTTTTGGCATGTGAACAACTCCTATCAGTAGTTGATTTTATTCACGGCATCTGTTAATTGATGTGGACTTCGATGAACATATCGTGCAGTATTTTCTGGCCGGTCATGTCTTGCTAGATACATCAGTAACTGTGGCGGGCAATCCGAACGTTCCGACAGCCTGCTTATGAAAGCATGCCGGAGTAAATGGGGACCTCCCGGATAATTCCAACCAGCGACAAAGGAATAGAGCCTGTAGCGTGCCCGTAATTCGCGAATAATTGCTTGGATATTGTCGCCGAACACATAGTCATTACGAGAACGGCTTGCCATCAGAGATTGAAAATACTTTTGTAATGGTTCAGGTAACGGGAGCAAGACCGATTTCTCGTTTTTGCCGAAGACAGAGATGGTTTTATTCTCTATATTGAGGTCCTCATAACGAATACTTGCTACCTCATGTATCCGCAACCCAAGTAAGAGCATCAACCCAAATGCTGCGAGCTCCAGTATTGGCTGGTCTGAATGACGTAGGATCGTTTGGTAAAAGTTTTGAAGTTCAGCATCGGTCGGTAAATCGCGATAAAGGTACTTCTCATACGGGATTCCGGAGACATCCAAAGTAATGTCTTTAGAGAGCCAGCCTAACTTGAAAAGGTTAGACAATAAGTATCGGATATCGTAGAAACGGTCACTAACCGTGTGTTTGCTATAGACACCTTTCGATGCCAGCCGTAATAAGTACTGCCTGAATTCGATGAGTAGCTCTTCCGTAACCATCGATAAAGGAAGGTCGTTGATCGAGTTACTCTGGAATTGGATGTAATTGGTATGGAGCCAATTCATAAACATGGTGTAACTGAACTTGTACTTGGCAACAGATTTAACTTTCACCCCTGATCGGATTAAATAGATGATGTGCGCATTTATCGCAGGGTGATGGATAACTTGAGTTGCTTCTTCTGGAGACTGACTCTCACAAGGTTTCTTTAGATCGAATTCATACGAGAATAATTTTCTAGATATCGCAAGAATCATGTCTCGTTGAATAAAGTCCGGGTATGATTGTTCCGTGAAATTAATAAGGTCATCTTTATTGGTCAATTCCTTGTCTTGAATGGATCGAGCATCAAGCCCAGTGCGGGTTTTGAAAAAATTAATGAGCTCTAGTGCGTATTGAATCAAAGAAAAATAGCTGGTTGATTTGAGTGACTTTTTCTTTTCCAGGAAATCGAGTACTACAGGTGTAAAAATTCGACCTTGGATTTGGGTTTTAAAAAGCCATTCATTCAAGCCATGCGAGCCTAGAGAACTTATTGACGTATCCTCTTCAGGCCAACGAAATGCATACATGGTATTCAAGAACAACAGCACCTTCTCCCAACTTAAGCTCTTGATATCATGATTGCCAGTTGGGGAGGTTTCTAAACATTCTTGCGAAGTAGTGTTCGCATAAGAAGCATTCGACGAGAGAGTTTTCGCTAATTGCTTCCAATGTTCCGATTGGAATAAGCCATAGATGTAGCTGTTCGAAGTTTTCGTATGTTCGTCCATCATCAAGCAACTCCTATCAGATTCAGTTTTTCTCGACCATTCTCAGCCCAAGTTTTTGTGATTGATAAAGGAGGTGGAGCCAATGGTCTTCATGTTATTCGTAAAGTATCATTTACTGCTCACACTGTCCCGTTTGCTCCACAAATGGAGCATAAACTTGTTGGAAATAGAAGCGGTAAGGTTCTTTTCGGTCGATGCAAAGCTGAATCTGTTCCATTTATGGAGTTTCGATGATGGAGCGGCTTGAACAGGACTATAATGTTGGAGAGTAAAACATAAGTTGAAAGAAAGCCGTCTTCTTCAAAGATTCATTAATAATGAAATTGAAGAAACGACTTTAATGAATAGGCTAGGTAAAGATTGGGATCAGCTAAAGGAAATTGCATACACTGATCCTGATAGATTTGGGAATCTATTAAGAAAATTATCTTTGCCGAATCGGCGGAGATTTCTAATCCAAGTGTTTAACTTGGGTTCTGCAGAATTACGACTGTTGCTGCTTGGCAAATACTCAAGGTCTGCTTCAACCATTTCTGATCTATCCAATCCATTAAAGGCGGGAAGAAGGTTTAGTAATGAACTGTTAGCAAAGTTTGCAATTTTAACTCGAGTACCTTTCGACTATGTATACAAGAATCAAATAGGCAGAAATCGATGGGACTATAAAAGTTTTGACTTTGCTGGAGAAGTCGTTTTCAGTATCGAGGAAATAAAGGATCGACTCATGTTTGCTACAGGAGAATATAGACAAATCAATGGATATGTTCTGGAATCGAGTGATGGACAGGTCTACTATCTCCGTTTAGAGAGGCGAACAGAAGCCATTATTGTGGATTTATATAATCCTGACATGATCCAAATGAGTCATTTCACGAACTTACTGAAAGCTACTTCCCTCACATGGTCGGTATTTATCAATCAATCCGTTGTACCAGGGTACTGGCACTGGATGTTCATTGGAGCTGAACATGAATCAGCTATTATCCGGATAAAGGAAACGGAGTTCAAATCTATTCAACATACAATGCGGTTGTGCTAGGACAATCGTCCGGCGGAATAAGGTGTATTGAGGTGAGGAGTATGGAGCGAATGCCGACTATTAAAATCGTATATGTGCCTCAGCCTTTCGCGGTTCCAAAACCCTCAAGCGCCTTATCCGCCAACGAAGCCAAAAGCGCAGTAATCGACTATATCTTAAAACGATTGATCTTGAAACCGACTGAATAAGCCGGTTTTTTTGTTGCTTGGGATGTCAATACTTGGTTGTGTAAGCAAGGGTTAGAAGGGAACATATTTCATGTACACCGCGATCTACTCCAGGGTTTCAACGGGTATGCAAGCGTCAGAAGGCACCAGCCTGGATGCGCAAGTTGAGATTTGCTTTCGAAAAGCCAGAGACATGGGGCTTTCAGAAGGAATGCTAAAGGTATATCGTGAAGAGGGCTTTACGGGCGAGGATATCGACCGTCCGGCGATTAATGAATTAAGGCAGGATGTCGCGCAAGGAATCATCAATCGATTGATTGTTACTCATCCCGACCGTTTGACCAGAGATTTGACCGATAAATTAATCCTCTGCCGCGAACTGGAGAGAAGCGATGTCGAATTGGTTTTCGTGGATACGGAGTACCGAAATACTCCGGAGGGGCAGCTGTTTTTCAATCTAATGAGTTCGATTGCTCAATATGAGTTGTCCTTAATTAAAAAACGGACCGTTCGCGGCAGACTCAAAGCGGTGGAGAAAGAGAAAAAAATTATGCCGATGAGGGTGGCGCCGTACGGATATGACCTTCACGAGCATACGTTGGTGATCAATGAAGAGGAAGCCGAATTTGTTCGCAAAATGTATCATTGGTATGTCTACGATAATTATACGCTTAGGGAGATTGGGGAACGTCTGTATTCGCTCGGAGCCGTGCCGAAACGCGGCGAAAGCCGAAATTGGAGCGCCAGTTCCATTCGGCGCGTGTTAACGTCAGAAGTGTATATAGGCAAGTTTTATTATAATCGTCGGGAAACACGCAAAATTCGGGGAGAAAAAACGAAGAACGGGACGCCGAAAAAAACCTATAAGTTCCGCGGTGAAAATGACTGGATCTTGGTCGAGGTGCCTCCCATCATTGACCCGCAATTATTTGCATTGGCGCAAGCGCAGAAAGAGAAAAACATGAAGAAATCGGGAAATGTCAAATATGATTACATGTTAAAATCAATGATCCGTTGCGGACATTGCGGCCGAATGTGGCAGGCAACGACTTACACCGGTCGAATGAATAAAGTAACGGGTGAAAAAATCCGTTACACCTGTTATCGGTGTCCCAATAAATTTCCCAAAAAGTATGGCGAAGGCGTCGAAAAGTGTCCAACCCAAACGCTGCGCGCCGATATGCTCGATGATTACGTATGGCGGCTAATCTTGGAAACACTGTCCAACCCCGATGATTATATCGAAAGGCTACACAGCCGATCGCAAGAAATTCATCAGGAGTTGCGGTCTGCCGCGGACCAAATCAAACGGCAAATCGAGCAAAAAGAAAAGGAAAAAGAAAAAATTAAAGTCATGTTTAAGCGGGAAGTCATCGACGAGCAAGAGATGTTAAGCGAAATGCAGCACATCAACGCCGGGTTAAAGTCGCTGCAACAAGAGCTCGCCGTGTACGAAAAGCAACTAACCGAATTGTTGGAGAAAGAGCTTTCCGCGACCCGAATGGCTGAGCTGACGCAAACGATCCGCATGTTTGTGGAGAGCGGCGGAGATCAACTGACCTTTGAGGATAAACGCCATATCGTGGAAACGTTGGTTGATGAAATCATTATTCGCTACGACGGGAACGAAGTACAGATTACTGCAGTCGGAGCACTAGATGAGTTAAAACGGCAGCAGTTTCTTTCGCCTGGGAATGACATCGGATCGTGTTCACAACCTCAACACGTTGTGAACACGAACCTATGTCAGGAAACGGCGCGTTTTGTGTGCAGCGGGCGGTTTGTGCGGTGAGGGGGGACAAGCCATCTGGATCGATAAGCTATTCCGAAAGAGGCCGGCTTATCTCCTTCTGGATTTTGAGTGTGTTATGTTATACTGTTGGTAACACGAAATTAAGCGCTCCAGTATGACAGAAGAAACGATTATGACAGGAGTGAAATGATATCGAAAAACAGCGATCGATTCAAGCTGATGTTGAAGCCAATCCGGAGCTCCAATCCCTGATTGAGCAGAGCAGACAAGAGTACAAACTTGGTATAGGGATGAGTACATCAGAAATCCTGAAATCATTTTCTCATGATGACTTTCGCTAATGAATTCCGTGTCTGTTATGGCTAACGGTAAAAGGCGAGCATTTCTCCTGTATCCGTTGCCGGTATGATATAAGGGCTCAAATCTCAGATTGGAAGGAGGACGTCCTTTAATGTCCCTACCCAAAAAAATGGATCAACAAACGGCAAATGAGCTTCGCTCCATTTTGGCGAAAATGAATATTACGCAAAGCAAAGTGAAAATAAATTTGGATAACCAAACGATTGAAGTCGAGGATGACTACTCCATTGATGACATACTCGAATCGGCAGGAATATTGACTCCGGAACAAGCTAAACGATTGACGGACGAAGTCAAAAAAATGCGCGAGGAAGAGTGGAATTAGATGGATGGTTATTTATTTGATACGAATATTGCCATTGCACTGCTTGCAGGTGAGCATGCCGCGTTGGAGTTTGTCAGGCAGGCCAAGGATGATCGAATGCCTATCTATTTTTCCGTTATTACGGAATGTGAAGTGTTCAGCGGATTAGATTCCGAATTTCGCTTGCAAGGGATCAAGCTGTTTAATTCACGCAGATGTATTGAGGTTAGTTCAAGTGTTGCCCGGCTTGTCGGAGACATAAGAAGAGAACAAAGGTCAAAGGGCCGTAAGCTTAAAACCCCAGACGCTATTATTATTGCAACATCTATCGAGCATCAGCTCGGTCTTGTATCAAGAGATCATGACATGAGCTTTGTTCGAGAAGCATTCGGTTTGCCGCTATTCACCATTTAGCCTACCCATTGTATCTCTGTTGAGGATACAGTGGGTTTATTTATAAGCAACTAGAAAGTCTTTTTCATTCTATGAGGGCATGTGTCAGACACCATAACGCGCATTGAGGGAGAAAAAAGATGTCAAGGAAATTAATAATGAATCCGAACTTTGATCCTGTTCCTGTTCATGAAACGGACGAGTTGTTCCGAAACGGTATATTTGAATGGAACATCACATGCGTGATTCGCATGATCGAAGCCAGTGAAAGGGATTTTTTCAAAACGGCTATCGATATACGATCTGTGTCGCTGTCACCATTTCTAAAAGATGAACATGTCGAGGCTGCGGACCTATCCAAACCGATCATCCAAGCCGAAATTTTGCCTGAGGTTTACCTTACCATCGACGGTAACCATCGTGTAGCAAAAGCTAGAAGAAAACAGGTACAGCGTCTTGAGGCCTATCGTTTGTCGGCAGACCAACATATTCCCTTCTTTACCACGGTGCGATCTTATCAGGTGTTCATCGACTATTGGAATTCCAAGATGGAAAGAAGCATCCAAAGG
>NZ_FNDY01000054.1 GCF_900099895.1 Paenibacillus naphthalenovorans | reverse complement strand
ATGGAAACCGATCATTAGGGAAAGTTCCCCCTCACAACCCAGCCAGCAACCCGAAACTATTTTTGAAAATCGACTTTTTCAGGAGCAACTAATTAATTGTGGCATCAAAACCTATAAAAACCTACGCTCCAACTACCTCTGCATTCTTGTTGATAGTATCGATAATTCCAATAATTGCCCGCGCATCGTCCAGATTACTACTGAACAGTTCCGTGATACTGCCTACCGAACGGAACGGTTCCTCTTGAAGTACGGATTTTTCTATAATACCGTTTTTAACTACATAGTCGATAATCAGCTTTACAAACCGAAGTTGATTGACATTCAAACGATTTTCTTGTAAAAATACTACGAATGCTTCATTCGCGGCCTCCTGATCAAGCCCTACGACCGTCCGTACAAGCTTCGTTACCGGTAAGTCTTTATATTCCCGCTCGTAATCTGCTTTGGTTCCGAGTTCTGCCCATAGAATATGTTCAAGCGTCTCCAGGTCTTGTTTCGTGATCGGTTTGTTGTTGCGTAATTTATAGATAGCTATTTGATCCTTGTTAGTTTGTAAATATTGGTTGACCTTTTTGCGGTAATTTTGCAGGTCATTGGTGTTATAGAAGCCTCTACTTTCCTCTACAGCAAGCCATTCATCTTTGAAATTCGTATAATATATTTGCTGTGTTTCCCGTTCGAGGAACTTAATCAGTTCCCGTAAAGCTTCACGTACTTTCTCCATTTGGAAGATGTCCGCTTCTTCCCAGAACTCTGCCGTCAAGACCTTCTCTATGACATGTCGCTGTGCGACGATTTGAGGAATCGTACCCAACTTGGAGAGTTTTTCTGCCGTCTCCATGACTTTGCGAATTGGCTTCACCGATTGTGTTCCCTGAAGCTTAGCCAATTCGATGATCAGCATCATATAGTCAAACCGCTTTGCTAATTCGTCATGGTCTAAAGAAACGACAAGAGGAGCTATATACTCCTTCAAATCCCCCATATCGGTATCGGTCAAGGAGCGCCATGCAACGTCTTGTTTATATTTATGGACATATTGGATATGCTGCCTGATGCGAAAATGTTCTTCATTCAACGCGTTCACGCTATCCTTTAACAATTTCACCATTTCCGTGCGATGTGCGATATACTCAGGCTCCTGATAACGCAGTTGTTGAAGTTCACATACAATCTGCGTACGGACATTGAACAATTTTTCCGATAAAGTCTCGACAATATCGGTATCCTTCCCTTTTGGATTTGCTCGGAAAAACTCAAAGTTACGGCAGAAATCAAAGATCAAGAATTCCTTCTTGTCCTCACCAATACCATGCAGATCTTTACACAACCGTGTCCCACGACCCACCATCTGCCAAAACTTCGACTTCGAGCGAACTTTCTTAAAGAATACCAGATTGACAACTTCAGGGATGTCTACTCCCGTATCGAGCATATCAACGGAAACAGCAATTTGCGGAAGCTTGTTCCATATCGAAAAATCATCTATCAGAGATTGATAATAATTCGTTTTGATATCAATGACCCGTGCAAAATGCCCCTTTAATGCCGGATATAGGCTATCGAATCGCTCCACAATCGCAACTGCGTGACGATGGTTTTTTGCGAATATAATTGTCTTGCCCAGCTTGTCTCCGCCTTCGACCTTCAAGCCCCGTTCCATCACAAACTGAAGCACCCGGTCTATCGTATCCTGGTTAAACAGCCACTCATTAATCGCCGCACTGTCGATATCCCACGGTTCCTCATCTTCATCCTCGAGCAACACTTCTTCGTATTGCTCTTTTTCCTCTTCGGACAGATCATCGTAGCGGATGCCATCATCCATAATCTTCGTCGTCGTTTCCACCGTACGGTAATCCACCAAATGTCCTTCCTTGACCGCTTGCTCAAGTTCGTAGGCAAAAGTCGGAACACCATTTTCCAGACGGAACACGTCGTATGTGTTTTTGTCGACTTCATCTTTAGGAGTTGCTGTCAACCCTAAGAGGATGGCATCAAAATAATCGAATATGGCCTTATATTTCTTGTAGACGCTTCGATGCGATTCATCGATGATAATCAAGTCAAAATGACCAACCGTAAACAACTTTTTGCCGTCCTTCCGCTTGCCCTCGTCGATGGCATTCATCATCGTCGGGTAGGTGGAGAAAACAATTCTTGCCGTCTCCGGATTGTCCTTGCTGTCTAGCAGGTTGCACAGTGTCATGTCGGGCAAATACTGGCTGAAGCTGTTTTTGGCTTGGCGAACAAGCGTTGTACGATCCGCAAGAAACAGCACATTCTTAACCCAGTTATATCGGCTCAGCACATCAACAATGGCGCTCGCAGTGCGTGTTTTACCGCTTCCGGTCGCCATGACAAGCAAAGCGGTCCGCTGTCCTTTATTTAATGCATCACAAACCGAAAGGACTGCTTCATGCTGATAAGGGCGATTTACAATGGAGTTGTTGATTTGTACTTCCTGTAACGGTTTACGGATCGAGCGCCGGTTGACGAGCAACTGCAGCTCATCCTGACTGGCGAAACCGGATACTTGCCGACTGGCATAGTGAAGATCATCCCAGAAATTTATTACAAATCCATTGGTATAATAAATCAACGGACGCTGTCCATACCGCTGCTCCAAACAATCCGCATAGAGCTTCGCTTGCTGCTTGCCCACATTGGGATCTGCGCTGGTCCGTTTAGCTTCCACGACGGCAAGCGGCTTCCCGTTCTCACCCAATAACACGTAATCGACATAACCGATCCCTTGACCGTTTGGCATTCCTTGTACTTCAAACTCTTTCAGTATATTTTTCTGGAATGTCCATCCGGCCAGCTTAAGCTCGAGATCGATGTAACGTTTGCGAGTCTCGAACTCGCTGATTTCGTCCGGAACAAAGTTGTACTCCTGTGTGTTCTGCGCCTTGCGCTCGGTCAGCAGCTTCCGAAGCTCTTCATTTTCTTTGATCAGATCTTCCAGCTTACGGTCTTTTGAACCTAATCGGTCGTATAAATCCTGCAGCTCCTGAGGCCTAACTTTTTCTTGTTGCTTGTTCTCTTCCAATAAGAGTTGTTCGTCAAAACTTCTGGCCGTATACTCGACCGAATAACAATAATCGATCCAGCTGATGAAGTTAAACAGGTTGCGAAGAGACAGAATCGCCTCACCACGGCTGATCGTTGCATTGGAATGCACGGCGACATTTCCTAGCTTCGTAATATATTTCAACTGTGGTAGCATGGACTGATCGATTACGCGGAGAAAAGTTACATCGTGAATCAAGCTTGACAGATTGTCTTGATAAGGGACCTTCAAGTCGCTATCGTAGGTAAACAGCCATTTGACAGCAAGCTCTAAAGCACGTCGGCTGAGGATAGCGCTGGTCGCGGGACTGACGACCAACGCCTTTTCCGCTTCTATACATGCACCTGCAAAGCTGGCATAGGTTTTATTTTCTCTGAGAAATCCAAAATTCGTTAGCTGCACATCGCCCATCTAGACCGTTACACCATCCCTCACTATCAATTCGCCCTTGAAAGCTTTTTGAAGTAGTGCCTGGAAGTTGGATTCTAGTTGTTGAAGGGATTCAATCAGTTTCCCTTTTTGTATTAGGTATCGTTCGAAAACCCCAACATACTTATGTTGTGTTTCTAAATCGGGAATCGGTATCTTTATATCATTAATTTTTGCTAGTGTTAGTCGCTTTATTGCTGCTCCAGACATATTATTTGTGATTTGTTCTTTGACATATTGGTTGTTCAAATAGCTTACAACATATTGGGGGGTCGCATATTTAATATCTATTCTAATTAACGCGAGACTGGACAACATGCTAAATTCAAACTCGTATGGATTAATTGCTGCGATTCCTGTCGTAGCCCCATCTTTAATATACAAAATATCTCCCTTTTTTACAGGACATCGCTTATAGATGGCAGTATGATCACTTTCTGAAATGTAAGTTGGGTTCGAATAGAAATCAATATTATTTACCTTAACATGCTTTGCAGTTATATACGGTATACCTTCTGTCATAGGTTCGGGTGAATGATGAGTACCGTCAGTAATAAGCTCAGAAACTTCTTTAAGTTTACTAATTTTCCGTGAATTGGCGTTTTTAATGGGATCACCAAACATATCTAAAAACACTGCTTGAACCAACTCATCAAGCTTGGCTATTGCTTGTTTGCGCTTATCAATTAAGGCTTGGGCTTTGTCGAGTATCAGTACAACTTGTTGTTGCTGATCTTTGGGTGATGTGAAGAAATCAATATTTAATATATCCTCTCTGGAGATGCCAGGAATTAGTCCTTTTGCCTTCTCTCTCAATCTATCAAGGTAATATTTGATAAAGTAATATACATACTTATTTTCTAAACCCTCATGTGGTCTTATTGACATTACTTGCCTACTAAGATGGACTTTTTCTTCCTTTTGAATTACCAATTCACCTACTGTACCTTTTACAGATATTATAATGTCATTTTTCAATCCTACTACAGATGGAGATTCCGTCCATCGCTCGATTGCAAGTTTTCCGTCAATCATATTACTTGCACCCATAACGTAAGGAATACCACGTCCATGTGAATTATATTGATCGCTAGTGAGATCTCTTCCTGATATTAGATCTACCACATCTCCTAATTTACGCTCATTCACCCCAACAACGCCTCCAATTCGTCAAGCCCCTTAACAATCTCTTCCTCTAGCTGCTTGATCGTAGCCAGTATGACCTTCGGGTCTTCGTACTGAACTTCCTCATACTCTGTTTCCTTGTAGCGATTAATGCTGAGGTCATAAGCATTGGAGCGAATCTCATCAACCGGAACCAGGAAGGATTTCTCCGTACGCTTACGCTCCTTCTCTGCTTCCCAATTGCCAAACCGCTCCAAAATGTCGGGTATATCATTCGCCTCAATGGGATTCCGCTTGTCGTCAAGCGAATAACCGTCCGCCTTCATGTCATAGAACCAAACGTGATCCGTTCCGCCTGCACCTGTCTTGGTGAAGATTATAATAGCTGTCGACACCCCAGCATATGGCTTGAAAACCCCGCTTGGCATTGAAATAATAGCTTCGAGTTTGTGATTCTCAACAATTTCCTTGCGAATATCTTTATGGGCTTTACTGTTACCGAATAAGACACCGTCCGGCACGATGGAAGCGCAACGCCCCCCGACTTTGAGCATACGCAAGAACAGAGCGAGGAATAGCAACTCCGTCTTCTTTGTGCGAGTCACACGCAATAGATCCGCTGCTACCGCATCCGCATCAAGCGACCCTTTAAACGGCGGATTGGCTAAGATTAGTGTATATTTGTCCTTGTCGGTATTGTTTTCATTCAAGGAATCACGGTATTCGATATTCGGGTTATCCACTCCATGAAGCAGCATATTCATAGCACCGATACGAAGCATCGTACGGTCCATATCGAAACCGTAGAACATATGATTATTGAAATGCTCCTTTAACCCCTGAACTAGGAATAGATCGGCATGATGGTTACGCAAATATTCTCCCGCGGCAACGAGAAATCCCGCCGAACCAGCAGCCGGGTCACAAATAATATCTTCAGGCGTCGGTTTCATCAAAGCGACCATCATTTCGATAATGTGTCTCGGAGTCCGGAACTGTCCGTTCGTTCCAGCTGTAGCTACCTTGGATAGCAGATACTCATACAAATCCCCGTTAGTATCTCTATCCTTCATGTCAATCGTATCGATGCCTTCGACAATGCGTACAAGCATATTCGGAGTCGGGATCATAAAGATGGCATCACCCATGTATTTGGCATAGGCTGAATCCTTATCTCCGTGAAGCGTCTTGATGAAAGGAAATACTTCGTTCGAGACAACATCATACATCCGCTGAGGATCGAACAATTTAAATTGACTCCAGCGTAAGTGTTGCTTGTCACTTGGAAATAATCCGGTAAAAGGTAACGACAGCAGCACGGATTCATTTTCCTTACGCGTTTCCGCTTCGTCCAGTCCTTTAATGAACAACAAATATGTAAACTGTTCGATCACACTTAATGGGTTAGTGATTCCGCCGGTCCAAAATGTCTCCCAAATCCGGTCTACTTTTTGCCTTAATTCACCTGTAATCATAACGATCTCCTCTGCATGTAGATTCTTGTCTAATTATACTACGGACTGTCCTAATATGACATGTTTCTGCAAACTAACAAAATACAAACCAGCTTCCTTCACTTGATAGCCGAATGTCTCCGACCAGGGTTTAGCATAAGCCTGCACTTGTGGCGCATAAAACCGGACAAACTGCTCCAATTTGTTCTCATCCAATTGATCCGTTTTGAAGTCGACTATCACCCAGCCATCTTCCTCTTCGAAAGCGAAATCTATTACACCCTTCACCAAGAGATTAAAGTAGCTATTGGATTGTTGCGTTAATACCGCGGCGGCTGTTTCGGACATCGCCTGCTCGGTTGCGGGATCAGGCGTTGTTGTCTCCCCATTTCTCTGATGCATCATAATCGGGATCTCAAACAATCGCTGCTTCGCCCGCAGACTGCGCTGCCAGAGCTCACTGTCTAGAACTTCTCGAAGAATAGGCAGAGCATCAGTCGCGTCCTTCTCTGATACTCCTTCGGTCTGGCAGAGGTATTGAACGTATACAGGCAATTCGCTCATCGGAAGACCTTTTCCAACTGCTTCAAGCCCCTTATGGATCACGCTGCCGAAAGATTGGCCCCTCCCAGTGGCTGACCATTCCGGCGTGTCGCTCATGCTCTTCGTCAGCCCGGTAACGGTTGATTCGGCATAAGTCGGTTGGCGCAGTTGATGGAACACCTGCTCTCTCTGGGCCAAGTAAGCACCTAGATCAATGGATGAGGCTTCGGACCCGGATAAACCAGATGAAGTTGTCCCAATTACAATATCTCCGTCAAGTTCCCGATCATACTCATCTGTTTGAACATCCGATTCCGGAACATCCAACTCCCGGATTAGCTCCATCCCATCCATGAGTGAACTCCACGGGCACTTGGCAGGTTGTTCGGGGTAGAGACTGACGACTAGCATTTGCTTGGCCCGCGTCGCCGCGACGTAAAGAAGCCGATCCCGCTCCGCATGCATGAATGCTCGCTCCCGCACTCTCATCGCTTCCCAGCCGACCGGCTGAGCAATCGTATCTTTCTGAAACCCTTTCGATTGCTGGATCAGGAAATAGCCCGCGGCCTCAGCCTCCGAACGATCAACAAACTGGTCAGCGTCATGATCCTTCTCCCCGCAAGGGCAAGCAAGAAACACGACAGGCGCTTCCAGCCCTTTAGCCTTATGCACATTCATGATCCGCACCGCTTGCCCCTTACCCGCGTAGAGGCTGGCGGTTTCCATTCCCTGGCTCTCCCGAATGGCCGATATCGCCTTCGCCAGTTCATGCCAATCCGATGCAAGCAAGGCGTCACGCTGCAAGAGCTCCAGCATCTTAAGCAGAGTTCCCGACCGGTTGGCTCCTGCTTCTTGCACTGTAGAATAAGGCAAAAAACCAGTGTCCTCGATGATGCGGTGCAAAGCGGCCCATGCTGGCATTTCCTTGACCCAGCCGGCATATTCCCGTAATTTCCGGCATGCAGCGGCAACTTGTCTGCCCTGTTCTGCTGCTTCCTCCGGCAGCCGATAGATTGACCACGCATTCCCTTGAGCACGATACGCCATCAGATCCTTGTCGCTAATACCGAATAGAGGTCCGCGCAGTACGCTTAGCATCGCCACTTGGTCGGAAGGATCGGCCAGATAGAGGGCCAATTGACCCAGCGTATGAAGCTCGGGATATAAAGCGGAGCTTCCTACCGTTTCCGCGGCCACGCCCCGCTTCTCCAGCTCTTCCGCGTATAGGTGCAAATAATGCCTTGTTCTTGTCAAAATCAGAAAATCACTGGGCCGTGCCTCTCTAAATACCCAAGATGCTCCAGCCCGCTCCTGAATGTGCAAATTTCCATCACGGCAAGCCCACGCGATGGTTGCGGCAATACGCTGTGCGTCAACCGCCGCCACTTCATCCTTGCCTCCGGGAATTTTCGGGTAAGTGAGTGCATAAACCCCGTGATCCGCGCGCTTATTCCCCTTTGGATTCGGTATATTCGTTTCCATCCGGACATACGCCGCTTGAACATCGGTTTCCCGGACGGGAAGCTTGCCGATAAATTGCCCGTTCACAAAATCGCCGATCGCATCGACGGATCGGAAATTGCTGGTCAAGTGAAGCACATCTCCACATGCTTGAATCCGCGATTTAACCTCGTTATAAATGGAAATATCCGCGCGGCGGAAACGATAGATGGACTGTTTCGGGTCTCCCACGAGGAACAAGGAACCCGGCTTTGGAGTAAGCTTCCGCCAATTCCGTTCATTCGGATCATCGCCGGCCCCCGTTAAGAGAAACATCATTTCCGCTTGGACCGGGTCGGTGTCCTGAAATTCGTCGACCATAAGCCGTTGGTAGCGCCCGGCGAAAAATGCGCGAACCTCCGGGTAATCACGCAGAAGACGGCAGGCATACATCAGCAGATCCTGAAAGTTCAGCTTCCCTGCCTGCAATCGCCGTTCTCTGCAATACTCCAATGCAGGCAAGACAAATTGAATGACTTTCGGATACAGATATTCCCGCCACGATTGAAGAAAGGGGAACAGGACCGTAATCTGCCAATCGTGAAATCGTTCGGATATGGCTTTGGCTTGCTTCTTATCCGTCCATTTGTACTGCTTCACATCCAGTTTGAAGTCAAACATCTTCGCAAGCGTTAGCATCAACATATCGTCCTGCTCATCCGACAACCGCAGCATACGATTAGCAGTACGCAGTTTTGCCTGAAGATTATCCCACCCTTTTTCCGGTTCAGCTGTCGGTAGAAACCTGTTGGCTTCTTCAATCATGGGAAGCAAGGAGAGTCGGATGAGGTTGAAATCAGGACGATGAACCGGTTCGCAAGGGATTTGGAGATCCGTAAAAAGGGATACCCGATCATAGACATTCTTCAGGATGCTGACGTCGATTCCCACCTCGGTAAAGGAGGCAAGTGCTTCACTATCTTCCTCCTGCAGCTGAATCAGATATTCATCCCAGCATTGATCGTGGAACGCACGATTCATTTCATCATCCATTTCTTCGAAAGAAGGGTCCAATCCGGCCTCAATCGGTCGCTCGCGAAGCATGGAGGAACAGAACGCATGGATCGTTCCAATGAAGATTTGGTCCAGATTGGCCAAAGCTTCTTCCATTCGTTCTCTAGTTTCGCCTTCAACATCAGCCGCTTTCCGCTCCAAAGCAATACGGAAACGCTCCTTCATCTCATCCGCCGCTTTATTCGTAAAGGTGATCGCCGCAATATGCTCCATCTTAGCCGTTCCTGTCTCGATGAGCGCCAGCAATCTGCCGACCAAGCTGGTTGTCTTGCCCGAGCCTGCACCGGCTTCTACCAGAAAAGTTGTATCAAGCTCTTCCACTATCCTCTTTCTAGCTTGTTGATCGGATGGTTCATTCAATGTTCTCCACCTCCAGCAGCGTGTGCAGTAGCTCCGAATTCACTTCGTCCTTTCGCTTATCGGCCATCATCTCTGCGTGCTCTCTGCATACAGTCGCATAGTCGCAATATCGGCAGACCACAGGATTTGAAGCGGGAATAAACAAACCCTGTTCCATCGACGAAAGGATTCCTCGGATCACCGCGGTGACTCGATTCCGTTCGGTTTGCGGGCGTGCAATCACTTGCCCGTGCCCCCGTTCGCTTGGAAATACGTAAGACGCTTCAAGCACTTTTGCTTCTGAATCCACACCCGTTTGCCGCATCCAAAGCTCCGTCCCCATTGCGTAAAGCGCATGTTGCAGCTGCGTGCCGCCTGCGAACATGCCATTTTCCTTGTAAGGCCGAGGACTGCCGGTCTTATAGTCGATAATTCGATATTGATGCGGCGCAACTTGATCGATCCGGTCGACGATCCCGCGCAGCGTAATAGCCATGTCCTCGCCAAGCTCAAGGTGCAACGGCTGGCCGTCCACGATGAGCTCTTGTTCGAAAAACCGGGGAGCCGTCTTAGCCTGCAATTCCATGCGATAGAACACGTCCACATCCCGGAGCATCGCTTGCCGTTCCCTCTCAAACACATGAGGGCTCGGTGCCGGAATCCGCTCGGCATACGAGAGAATCGTCTCCTCCGCAATACGAAGCAAACGGGCATGATCGTGTGTAATAGGCACGGCTTTACTTGCGTTGACTTCCGTCATATAACGACGATAAACCTCGTGCAGCAGCGAGCCTCTTTCATTCGGCTTCAGCCAGGAGGTACGATCAAAAGTCACCTGATCTTTCACGCGAATCCTGAGCACATATTGGAAAAAGTACCGCATCGGACATTCCGCGTACTTCTCCAATTGACTTGCGCTAAGCGTCCGTTCGTCCCGGTCTTTCCAATCATCAGTCCATTCATCCCCCGCTATATATCCGTCATGCTCCGTCACTTGCGAGCTGCCACGCGCCTCGAGTGCAAGTCTGCCTTGACGAAGCGACGGATAGACCGATTCGATGAAGGATTGCCGGTCCCTCATAAGGTTTACATTCGCATGGATTTGTCGGAAGACATAATGAGAGCCGTCCAATGGCAGTCCATTTAGCTCAGTAGAGGATGGCTGTTCTACATCCAAATACCCGACAGGTTCGCCTAAGCTTCGGTGCAGCATCTCATAGTCCGCATTCGTTTCTCCGGATACTTTTCGGAATACCTGTAGAAGTTGAAAAGCCGGGCTTGCTGTCGCTCCTTCTGCCAAGTCATACGACGAGAAGCTAAATGTGATATTGCCGCTTATCATCCCAAGCCGACCATCACGAAGGCGTTGCCGATCTCTTTGTCTCTGCACGGCTGTTTGAAGCCCGGCACCGATCCGTCTGCACTCTTCATCGAGAAGCATGGGATTTTGCCTGATATTCCCGGACCACGACTGTTCATCCATCCCGAGAAGAAACGTATGTTTTCTCCCGCTGATCCCCCCGTTCGCCAAACTCGATATGTACAGGAATCCGGGCTTGGGTAACCGTTGCACCCCGACTCGAAGTTCCTGCAGCATGTCTCGGGCATACAAGAACATTTGCTGAAACGGCATCGAGTCCGGAACAGGACATTCCTGCAGTTCTTTAGCGATACCTTTCATTTCTTGCAGGACGATCGCATCCTCTTCCGTTCCGCATACACCAAATCGATCCAAGATGTTAACGAGCCATCCCCAGATTCCCTTAGGAGATGAGAGCGCCGCTTCGTCTGGAAACAATTCTCCTAGGAGGTTTGTCAGATGCTTCTTGATCTCGTCATCCCGCTGTTGTTGTTCCGTCCGCTCCCGTTCTTCGGGTCTTTCATCTGCATCCCCTTGGAACCGAACATGCCCCGACCCCAGCAACTTGATATACCGTTCTTTCCCCCAGCCGATTCCGCTTTTCTCCAGGGCTCGAATACAATCCGCATTCGTTATTCCTTGGTCACGATCGGAGAACGTGATCAATTGCTGCTGCAGCATCAATACGAGCTGCCGCACCTGATAACCGGACTCCAACCAGTTCAGCAGAAAATGTGCGGCTCTTCCCATTCCGGATGTAATCACAGGCAGCCCGTCTGCATAGGAACAGGGAATACCGAAAGAAGCACACATGGTCGAAATAACCAACGCATATTCTTCATCCGGTACGATCATCTCCACTTCATCCAATGGCATCCGGCCCTGAATAATGCGTCTCAATGCTTCGCGAACCTCCGCCAGCCTTCCGGTCGCATGATAGAACTGAACCTTTCCGAACGGCATTGTGGATTGGACGTCAGTGAAGGAAGAAACCGCTATAATCCTCGTCATCCGTCCGTTTGACAACCGCTCCAGCATTCGAGCGGAAACCGGTGAAAGCGGCATAGGGTCTGGCAGAATAAGCTCCACGTTTTCCGGCAATTGGGTTGGTATATGCGACAAAAGGCCGGGGAAATCGATCCAGCTCCGCTGATTCAGAAAGCGCTCATACGCTGACAACACCTTTCTGACATAGCTGCCTTTTTGCTGGCTCATAAAGTGGTCGTCTCGAAGCTCCCCCGCACTCACTCCGGCACGGCGCAGATCCATAATGGCTTGGTGAACATGCATGGCAATACCAGGCTTTACTTGATCCACCGCGATGTAGGAATCCGGCTTGGAAGCCATTTGTTCCATGACATGATGGATAATCCAAAAGGACCGCTGTTCCCCGATTAAAGTCAGCCCTTGTTGATACAGGGAGAACTGAACCTGACTTCTTACAAAGGATTGAACCGTTTGGACCTCCACATTCATAACCGGCCCTAATTCCCGGCATATTCGCATCAACCAGGACTGTCCTTCGATGTAGGAAGGAGCAATAACAATTTTGCGGCGAAATGGCTCTCTACGGATTGCATCATATAAACGTTCTAGAAACGTGCCTACTATTTTCAAAAGGGATACCTTCCTTTCGTCTATCTTTCAACAACAGCAACTTACTGCCCATACAACTGTCCCCAACGCTGTAGCTGTTCCTTAAACTTTTCCCGGACAGATGCAGGCTCTAAAATCTCCGCTGAAGGTCCGTACTGAACCACCCAATTCATAAACTCCCGCTCGTGGTTGACGGTGACCTCGAATAATAAGCTGCCGTCCGGCAGATCGGTCATCTTCGGTCTCACGAACAATTCTTCTTCCTTCACATAGCGGGCGACATCCGGATGGAATTTAATCTTAAAAGTGATTAAAGAATCCCCGCGTTCAATCGACCAGGTATGCTTCATATACTGAGCAATGTTAAAATCACCCTTGTCGAATCGATTACTTGTCAACTCTACATGGCGGAAACGGCTTATACGAAACGTGCGAATGTCCTGCTTGGAATGACAATAGCCGATCAAGTAAAACCGTTGATCCCGCGGGACCAAATAGTACGGATCAATTTGGCGCTCCGTCAATTCATTCCGGCTCTGGGTATGGTAAACAGCCCTGATCGTCTTACTGGCGATAATCGCTTCCATGATGGGCAGCAAGAAGTTGGCACTGTTCTCCCGATAAGCCGGGGTGCCCATTTGGATCATGTCTGCGACATTTTCCAGTGTATCGTACCGCTTCCGGGTTTCTTTCACATGGGTAGCCATCACCTTGTCGTAGGCGGATTCAAAGCCTGGAGGCAATTTGCTGGTGTCCAACACGGAGGGCAGGACAGAGAACACCAACGCTTCCTGCTCCGTGAAATTCAGCGGGTACATGGCGAAATTACCGACAAAACGGTACCCTTTTCCGTAACCCTCGTTTGTAATCGGTGCGATCAAGTCCAAAATCCGCATGTCCCTATAAATCGTACGATCCGTTGTCTCGCATTTGTCCGCCAGCTCCTTGGCCGAAATCCCCGGATTGGATTGAATGGCGAGAAGTATTTTAAAGAGCCGAATCACTTTATCCGTCATGCTATATCTCCTATCGTGGCATATAGAATGTAAATCCTTATCATCATTGGGATTCTACGCTTTACCTGGTTCTTCCTGCCTATAAGGAGAAAACGCAACGTTCTCTGTCGTTTTGATGATGTACACTTCCTCTAGACCCGGCGTAAGTTCAACAATTGCCGTATCCTTAACGACAAATCGCACCATGCCGCAAACATGATGCTCAAACATATCATAAATCCGGCCGGCGCTGCGGCATCCTTTCGGTACGGTATGCGGACTGTTGGCGACATAGCCGATTTTGCCCAAAGGGATCATATCCACTTTAATCGCTTCATGGTCATGCCGATTATCCGGGTCTTTGATCAAGTGAACGACCTGACCCGGCTTTAGAAATGCTGCTCCGTAGTAATGCTGCGTGCCTGTGACGGCGATATAGATCGGTTGATCCATTGTACTCACTCCCGCATGTCTTTCCTTCATTATGACGGATCGCAACGACCATAGATTGTCAGCGAATATATGTTCTGCGCACAAAAAAAGCACTGCGGCATCTCAACTTGAGATCGCAGTGCTGCATTCATTTAAGAAAATGGGCAAACTGATCAGGCGCATTCCGAATGTCTTGTGCCAACTTCTCGTACTCTGCGGATAATTTGATCGAACGAACTCTTTTGGCGTCTTGATCGCGCGGCTCAATGAATCCTTCTTCTCTCCAATGACTTACCTTTTCCCTTATTGAACGGTCCGACAAACGCAGCAGGTCCCTCATTTCGCTTGTCGTTAGGGTATCTTGTTTAAAGGTTAATTGAGCAAACACCATTCTTTGCTGGGGATCTAACTTGCGAATTAGATCCGGTTCGATTTTCGTCATTTGAGCAGATTTCTCCGTTACGATGGCAGCGGCTTCTTGAAAAACCTCCGCCAAACCATCGATAAAGAATTCCAGCCAAGGCGTCAAGTCAGCCTCATTCCGCCCAAAATAATAATTGTGATGGAGACCCAACTGGAGTCGGCGATAATATTCAGCCAAGTTGCGGTCATAGAAATTCTCGAGTACAAATAACCCCTTTAAGCCATATCCGCCGCGTCGTAAAAGATATGTCGTGATCATCCGAGCCGTTCGGCCATTCCCGTCCAAATACGGATGAATCGTTAGGAACTGCCACATGAATATGCCAGCCTTGATAGGAACCGGAACCGAATAGGTTTCCGGCGAGTTCACCCAGGCAACCAAATCCTCCATTAATACCGGGACATCTTTCCATTCCGGCGGCAAATAAAAACCGGAGGCATTGCGGCTGCCTACTTGATTCTGTTCTTCGCGATACTCGCTAACACGCGGTCTTCGTCCGTGTGATATTCGGATAATAGCATGCAGCTTTTTAATAAATTCCTCTGTGACCGGGAGCTGCCTTTTTTCGGCTTCATCCAGATATTCCAAAGCTTTCATTAAGTTATAAACTTCCTGCTCTTCATTGTCATTGCTGGTTTGGTACAAAACTTTTCGCTTCGTCGCCTCGTCAAGTGTGTTTCCTTCAATTTTCGTTGAAAGAATGACTGTCTTTTCCATGGATTCTTTCTTAAGCATATCCAGAATAGATGCGGGCAATGGAAGCAAATCCACCACAACACTGGCGCGTTGTATATCCATTAGTCTGCGGGCTATGGTGTCCGTTATTGAATATTTGGGTGTAAACATAACATCACCTTCCTCAATAACATTATACCATTGCCGCTATTTTGCCGCAAAGTATTTTTGTTTCATTGCATTTTCTTCGTATATTTTAATTTCTACAATGACATCCGGTACAACGCTTTATTCTCCAGCCCTCGGACCGGCTGTGTCCACAACTCCTTGTCCGAAGTGGCGCTTAGTGCGTCCTCCGCCATCTGGAGTTTGGCATCCAGTGCGTCAATATAGTGCAATGCTACCGCTTCTGCCGTTTGCGGCTGCACCGGGCTTCCCCATTCCCCAAGGTTATGGTGCGAGAGAATAAGGTGCTGCAATCCGATCACTTGTTGCGAATCGAGTGGAAGTTCCAGCCGCAAAGCCGCTTCTGTGATCCAACTAGCCGCCATGGCAATATGACCGATCAACTTACCCTGGGTGCTGTAATCTATCACGACCCCAAGCTGAGCGATCATTTCCTCTGGCTTCGCGATATCATGCAGGATAATCCCGGCTTTGATCATGTCCGCATTTAGAAATGGCCTCTGCTTGCAAAGGAACTCTCCGATCTCCAGCATACGAACGATATGATAGGCCAAGCCTGCGAAGTAAGCATGATGGTGCATTTTGGCCGCCGGATAATGAGCTAATTTCTCTCTCACCTTATCGACGCAAAAGCTTACTATATCGCGAATCGCCGGATCCGAAATACTCTCGATGACTCTGCTTATGACCTCTAATAATTCCGCAAATCCAATTGGTGCAGCTCGAATAAAATCGGTTAGGGACACACCGTCTTCGTCCCTTATATTGCGAATCCGGATGATCTTAACCTGCGGTTTTTCCCGATATAACTGAACGATTCCTTGAACCTTGACAAGCGTCATCGGAGAAAAATTGTCTCTTTCCGTTTCCTCCACATCCCAATACTTGGCGGGTAACTGTCCGCTGGCATCACACAGCACCAAATCGAAGTAATCCTTTGCCGGCGATGTGTTGGTCTGCTTCAGCTCCAGCTCTTTCAGCAAATAGAAGCCGACGAATTCATCATTCGTACTCAGATCTTTAATCAAAGTCATTCTTTTCACCCCCATCTACAACTCCAAAAACTCTGCCTCTGCCTCAGTGATCTAGTATATTTTTATTTTATAATTAAGTCATGACAACTTTTTGTCAGCGAATATATGTTCTGCACAAAAAAAACGACCAGATCTAATCCGGTCGCGTAGAATTCCTTATTCACATTGGGAGAAATGTAAAATTCAAGATTTAATCATCTTCGGTTAGTAGTAATTCCCTTTTACAAACATCACACTGGACCTTGATAACCAATCCTAGACTTGTTGGTATAAATATGTACGCAAACTTTGCTCCCGTTACATCTTTGGGTTCACATTTATCCCAATTATTAATTTTGTTTTCCATAGATTTGCTAATTTCAAACTTCATATGATTCTCCATAATCAATGTAACTGATCCTTGATCTTATGCACCCATTTTGGAAGAGATTCGGCCTGATATTTTAAAATACTATGTTCAGCTTGCATAACGATTTTACCGGAAACTTCGCTATTATCAATCACAATCAAATGATCAATGAGATGGATATGAGTTAGCAGATTTTGCATGGATGTGGTTTGTCTCCGAATGATGTCTTCAGTCGGTATATGATGTCCGCCGTTTCGAACTCTGGCGGCAACACGTTCGATATTGAGCCGAACATCATTTAGACCCACATAAAACATCATCACTTCAAAGCCGTTCGCCTTGGCTTCCCGTATCAGTCGTATCGCATTACCGCCGGCCAAAGTCGTTTCTACAGAAAAATCGCGTTTATGATGGATACAATCTCTCGCAAGTTTAATCGCTTCTTTGCCTGCGGATACTTTGCGGCGATCCGGATGGTCAGAATCAATGCCGCGAGCTAAAGCGTCGGGATCTATATTGACACTGATACCAAGCCTGTCCACTATCAAATTGCGAATGGTGCTTTTGCCGCTGCCGTTATTGCCGGCGAATACAACCATCACTGTGGAGTACTCATTCATGATGAACCCCAGGATTGTCGATTGGCTCGATCACACCGTTTGCATATTCTTTGACAATCTGGCCTTTTTCCGTTTGATAGACAATGTAAGTCCCGTTCGCTTTTGCATCCAGTTTCGCGCGATCGCCCGTAAGTTTGATCAGTTTTTGCAAATCTTGAATACGATCCATCATAGGTCACCATCCAACCCGACTTAATCTTGCCATTATTATAACATACTCGTTTCAGATCAAAATTACAGGCCTCGCATACCAGTTTGTCCACCCACTCACAAAAATCAAGCTATGCTCAAACCGCGTTACTTCTTATTCCCATAAAGTTCAAAAACGAATCTTCCCCAGCTCCTCCCGGAAAGCCGGTCTTCGCGGAAATTTGGTTAACAATTTTTGTGTGACGGTGAACGCTTCTTTCCGTCCGCCAACCTGTTGAAGCATTCGAATGATCCGGCAAACATCGGCGTAATCTCGCCTGTCTCTGGATTGATCCGCCCGGAATTCGATATATGCCACGAAAAGCGCCTTCACCTCCTCCGGGTAATGCGGAAGCAATTGCTCATAGAACGATTCAAT
>NZ_FNDY01000053.1 GCF_900099895.1 Paenibacillus naphthalenovorans | reverse complement strand
CAAGTGGTTTTTCGTCCTAATTTCGAGAAATTAGTGACATTTGTGCAGCAAAAACCACCGTTTACCAGTTAATGACACGAACTGCATAGATCATATAAAAATTATATCTCTTCCAATAATCACCAATCAATATTTTTAAGCCCGCATTAGAAAAAAGTTGAAACTTTATACGAAATCTAGCGTATTATGTAGTTTGGGGGTTGTATTATTCTCCTGAAGAAATGAAATTCAACCCTATCACAAATAGACATTTTGAGATGAAGAGAGAGGGATCATTATTTCAAGCTCACAACACGAGGGACAAAGTTGGCGGGAAGATATTGCACCTTACGAAAGACCGCATACGAATTACAGTGTATGGCAGATCATCAATACGCTGGGGCCGTTTTTTCTGCTTTGGTACCTTGCTTATTGGAGTCTTTCCATTTCTTATTGGCTTACGCTTGCGGCGGCTGTGGTTGCCGGCGGATTTCTGGTCCGGATTTTCATCATTTTTCACGATTGCTGCCATAAATCCTTTTTCAAAAACCGGATGGCTAATGAAATGGTAGGAACAATAACCGGTATCCTTACCTGCTGCCCCTATTACCAATGGAGACACACTCACACGGTCCATCATGCGACCAGCGGCAACTTGAGTAAGCGTGGAACGGGAGATATTTGGACGCTAACGGTGGCGGAGTATTTGTCCGCGTCATGGCTAAAACGCCTAGTCTATCGTTTGTACCGGAATCCTCTCTTCATGTTTGGGCTCGGCCCGATCTACATTTTCCTCATTGATTATCGTTTTAACCGTAAACGCGCCGGGATGAAGGAACGGATCAATACGTATATCACGAACATCAGCATTGCCGGGCTTGCAGGCTTGCTCTGCTGGACTATTGGGTGGCAGCAGTTTCTCCTTGTTCAAGGCCCGATTTTTCTTGTATCAGGAATAGCCGGAATCTGGCTCTTCTATGTACAGCACCAGTTTGAGGAAGCCTATTATGAAACCGATGAAAATTGGGATTATGTAAAAGCAGCCTTACAAGGCAGTTCGTTCTACAAGCTTCCCAGAGTCCTGCACTGGATAACCGGGAATATCGGTTTTCATCACATTCATCACCTGAGCCCAAGGGTGCCTAACTACTATTTGGAGCGGGCTCATCATTCAAACCACAGATTACAAGATGTACAGACGATCACTTTACGAACCAGCTTGCGGTCCCTTCGTTTCCGAATCTGGGACGAGGACAGCAAGAAATACGTTGGGTTCAGGGATATCAAAGGCTTGTCGGCCAAAGCAAAAAAGTATAGTGCGGAAGCTCACTGATGGATTAGCGATACCGAGTTCTTAGGTATCGCTATTTTTTTTCATAGACTTGTGTTTGTTCACACAATGTTTCATACGAATAGCCCGGTTGAGTCATGCTTTAAAAAATAGAAAGGAATACAATAAAGTTGGAAATCCGCAGGAAAGGGGGAAGCGAGATGGGGAAAATGATGTCGGACGTTATGGAAGAGATGGAGATAACGTTCGAAAGGGCTGGTTCATACAACATTTACATTCATCTGCAGCAAGGGGTGTCTCATATGACGAAGAAGAAGGAGCTAGCTGTGTCATGATGCCCTCCAAGATCTTAAAGCGAGGGATTGTCTTGGGGATGACCATCTTCACTGTTCTTAGTATCGTTTTTTTTCGAATCGATTCAGCGTACAGCTCTGCTCTTACGGAGGGACATTCTCTGCAGCAACGGATTGATGAGACACCAAGCGGCGGGACGGTTAAGCTGCCGGCAGGCATGTATAACGGTCCGGTAACGTTGAATAAACCGATACGGATTATAGCTGATGGCGATGTTCAGCTGAGAAGCGATGCATCGGTGCCGACCATCAGGATACAGGCTGAGGGCGTTGTTTTACAAGGGCTGCGGATTGTACACCATGGCAGGGAGGATACGGCCGCCGTGCTTATTACAGCAAATGGCGCTACCCTCGAAAGTCTGGATATTCAAACCGCTTCCTACGGAATCGTCGTCCGGGACAGCGGTCGTCATGAGATTCTCGATTCCGGCATTCGTTGGACAGGTAGTGACCGGCCGGACGGCGGCAAGCTGTCGGATCGGCGAAACGGCATCGATCTGCTCAACTCCCATGACAACCGAATCGTCGGGAACGTCATCAGCAGCATGAATGACGGCATTTATATGGAAAACAGTCACCGCAATTATATAAACGGCAACCGCTTCGAACACTCCAGATACGGCATTCACAGCATGTACATCGACGGCACGGAGATCAGCGGCAACCAAGGAGCTTTCAACGTTACGGGCGCCATGATCATGGGAGTGAAGGACGCCGTAGTTCGGGATAACACTTTCGTGAAGCAAAGTGAGAACGTCAACTCGCAGGGGCTGCTTTTCTACGATGTTCACACGTCCCGCATATTCAACAATAAGGTTGAGGGCAACCGGGTCGGTCTTTATGTGGAGAAATCGAACCGCAATGAATTTCAGAACAATGACGTTTTGCAAAACTTCGTTGGCGTGCAATTTCTGGAGTCGGAAGGGAATCGTTTCACGGCCAACCGTTTTATCGGCAATGTGATTGAAGCGGAAGCGAACGGGAGCAAGAACAACACCTTTGAAGGAAACTATTGGGAGGCGTTCCGCGGTCTCGATACGAACGGAGACGGATACAGCGATCTTGCTTATGCGATCAATCCGTTTTTTCAAAGATTAACATCGGCAACGCCTGCCTTTCAGCTATTTTTCCAGTCGCCGGGTCTTCTTTTTCTGGAAAGCCTCAATACGGCGGGCAAAGAAGAATGGACGAAAGACAAGGCACCATACCTCAAGCCGGATTTTCGTACCGAGGCTGCCCGTTCTTCCTACCCGGGTTCGTCCGATACGCTTGCGCTGGGGATCATGCTTTTATTTGCGGCAGTGTTCACTATTTATTATTTGGGGGTTAGAAGAGGATGAAAAAAACGGGATTTCTGATCTTTGTACTCATGCTTGTAGCTGTTCTGTCCGGCTGCGGACAACCTAAGTACCAGGCGCAGCCGATTAATGAAGCGACGGATAAATGCACGATTTGCAATATGCAGGTGAAAGACGATGCCTTCGCCGTGCAATTGATCACCAAAGAAGGGAAAACCTATAAATTCGATGATTTGGGCTGCATGAACGAATGGAAGAAGCAAAACGCCGATGCTGAGATCGGTACTCAATTTGTCAGGGATTACAATAACAAAGAATGGATTAAATATGAAGAGGCCACGTATGTGTACGATCCTTCCTTTAAGTCGCCAATGGCCTATGGCATTTATTCATTTAAAGATAAAGCCGAAGCACAGCAATTTATTGACAGTCAAAAAAAGGGCAAGCTAATGTCCGCTGCCGATTTGGCCGCACATTCCTGGGAGCGAAACAAGGGAATGATGGATATGGGAGGAGACCATAACAAAAATGCCCATTCCGAGACAAACGGAGGCATGAGCGGCGGAGATAAAGGAATGCATGGCAAATGAACGTACTTCATATCGCCTTGAGAGAAGTAAAGCTTGGATTCCGTAACCCTTGGGCCTACTCCTTTATGGCCCTTTTTACTCTTTTCAGCTTATCTCTGCTTCTGATTAATACGCAAAATTTCATGCAGGGCTATTCCAGCTCCACGGCTTCCATGCTGAATCTGATTTTGTATTTGCTGCCGCTCATGACGCTGCTGCTCGGCTCATTCTCTCTAACGGCGGAAAAAGAAGAAGGAAGCTGGCAGCTCTTGTCCACGTATCCTCTCACGACGTTTTCGTTCCTGTGGGGTAAATATGTCGGATTAACCTCTGTTCTGATGACCATCGTAGCTTTCGGGTACGGAGTGACGGGCATTATAGGCGCGCTGCTCGGAAACGGTCTGGACGCTGTCACCTTCGGGCTTTTTTTGGCCTTCTCTTTTGGGCTAGTGGTCTTATTCTTAGCGGCTGCGATATGTATAGGTACCGTGGCCAAAAACCGGTGGCAGGCGCTAACGATCGGCGTGGCGATCTGGTTCTTTGCCGTCATAGGCTGGCCCACCTTGCTGGTCGCAGCACTCGGATTGCTGCCTTATCTGTGGATTAAGCCAACTTTGACGGCACTGACGTTGGTAAATCCGGCGGAAATCGTGAGGCTGTTCGTTATCGTTAAGCTCGGGGGAGGCGCGGCGCTGGGACCCGAGTATTACCAATGGGTGAGCTGGATCGGGAAGCCTTCAGGCACATGGGCGTTCATTCTGATATGTACAGCTTGGGTTATCGTATCTGTAAGCCTGGCAAACCTGATTTGGGAGAGGGGGCGCTCGCGTGGGTGAGGACGTATTGAAGCTGAAGGGGATTGGTAAGGATATCGGAGGCCAAACGATTATCCATTCGATCGATATGTCGCTTCGCCAGGGGCAGGTGCTCGCGCTGTGCGGAGGCAATGGCGCAGGGAAAAGCACCCTGCTGCGAATGATTACGGGAATTCTTCAGCCGACCCGCGGCACGATTGAGGTTAACGGTCTTCAATGGCGGCACAACCGCCTGAAATATGCGGAACAAATCGGTTATATGCCGGATGATTATTTATTTGGTCAAGGGCTGTCGGCCGAAGAAACTTTAGCCTTCTGGGCGTCGCTTCGCAAAGTGCCGATGTCCAGGGTCAGGGAAGTTCTTGAGCTCGTGGGATTAATCGAGGTGAGACGCAAATCCGTCTCCTCGTTCTCTAAGGGAATGCGTCAGCGGTTATTGTTCGCGCAAGCCCTGCTCGCCAAGCCGCCTATGCTGATTATGGATGAGCCTACAAACGGTCTTGACCCTTACTGGATGGATTCGTTCGTTGAGCTGGTGAGGTTCGCCAAGCAGGAGGGACATACCGTGGTATTTTCCACACATCAGCTGCAGGTAGCGGAGCTGGCGGCTGATTCCGTCGTATTTTTGAAAAATGGACACATCGTAAAGGAAGAAACGACCGTATCGTTCGGGAGAGCGGCGGGTTCCTCCAGCCTGCAAGCGGCATTTTCGAGCCTGTATGTCCATTCGAACAGGAATCCCGATGAATAAGCAGGAGGGCCCCATGATAACAGCGTGGAGAAAATGGGTCAGCTTTTCCGTCATCGTCCTTATTGTACTGGCCCTGGTATATGCGCTGCTTCAGAACCGCTCCGAATCCTCCTCGTCATTACGGATAGGAAAAATGGCTCCTGATTTCACGGCCACCGCTCTGGACGGAAGCGCAGTGAGCTTGTCCGATTACCGGGGCAAGGGCGTCCTGCTGAATTTCTGGGGTTCGTGGTGCGAACCCTGCGTAAGTGAAATGCCAAGAATGAATACCGCATATCTCAGCGGACTTTCCGGCGTCGTGGTGATTGCCGTCAATGTAGGCGAGTCCAGAGGAAGCGCCGCCGAATTCGTGTCGAAGCACGGGTTAAAGTTCCCTATCCTGCTGGATCCGGGCGGTGAAGCTGCCGGTCGTTACGGGGTCGTCGGATTGCCGGCTACCTTTCTGATCGACGGGGAGGGGCGGCTAAAGAAGATCATCCCCGGCGAATTGCCCCAGTTTGAGGGAATCATGGCGCTGATGAAAGAGGTACAATCTTAATCGCATCGTAATGGTATTTGAGCGGCCGGGCTTGAGCTTCCGACGGCCCGGTCATATAAGCCAATTCAGTTAAGGAGAAATTTGCTGCCCGGCTCTCTTGTTTTCATGAAAAAGATTTGGGACAATAATAAACAGGCTATAAGCCATTCGGCCGCTGAAGCAGAAGAGAGCTGAATTATCGTTTTGAAAAGAGGGCAGGCAATGAATAAAGCATCCATATATGGTTTGACATTGGATCAACTGACGGCATGGCTTATGGAGCACGGCCACAAAAAGTCTCGCGCGGCACAGGTCTGGGATTGGCTGTACAGGAAGCGGGTAACGGACTTCTCAGAAATGACAGATGTCAATAAAGAGTGTATTCAACTATTAGCGGATCATTTTGTCATCCAAACCTTAACCGAACATACCAGGCAGGAATCAGCGGATGGAACGGTCAAGTTTTTGTTCAAGCTAAGCGACGGCAACCTGATTGAAACGGTATTGATGAGACATAAATTCGGTTTGTCGGTTTGCGTCACCACCCAAGTAGGCTGCAATATCGGATGCAGCTTTTGTGCAAGCGGGCTATTGGCCAAAAGCCGCGATCTCTCCGGCGGCGAAATTGTGGAACAGATCATGAAGGTGCAGCTTTATCTGGATCAGGCGAAGCGGGATGAACGAGTGAGCCACGTGGTGGTGATGGGCATTGGCGAGCCGTTTGACAATTTCAAGAACCTGGTGAATTTCTTGACCGTGATTAAAGATCACAAGGGACTGGCGATCGGCCCGAGACATATTACCGTATCGACCAGCGGTCTTGCCGATAAGATTGTCGAATTTACCGATGCCCAGTTGCAGGTGAACCTGGCGATCTCGCTGCATGCGCCAAACAATGAGCTGCGGACGCGGATCATGAAAATTAATCGCGCCGTTCCGATCGAAAAATTAATGCAGTCCATTGATTATTATCTGGAAAGAACGAAACGGCGGATTACGCTGGAGTATATTCTGCTCAAGGATGTAAACGACCGGACGGAGCATGCGCTGGAGCTGGCCGACCTGATCGCACATCGGAGGCAGCTCGTGAATGTGAATTTAATTCCTTACAATCCGGTGGATGAACACAGTCAATATCAGAGAAGCGAGCGGGAATCGATACGGGCGTTTTACGACACACTGAAAAAACAAGGCGTGAGCTGCAGCGTCCGGCTGGAACACGGGACCGATATTGATGCCGCTTGCGGACAGTTAAGGAGCAAACAAATCAAGGCAGGGTAAATAACATGGGGTAAAGTAAATGGGGCCGTCCCATAAGTAGTTTTTAACTACGCAGGGACGGCCCTGTTTTCTTAACTTCTCGTTTCCATACAGAAAAAAAGGTCGAGTAGAGGGCTATACTTGCTCTCTTACTCGACCTTTTTGGTTCATCGCCGCCCACTTTAATAAATATGGTTGCTCGCACTTTCATTTTACCAAGGTTTGGCTCTTTTTGTATCAGATTAGACGATGGTTTATTTTACTACTAAAACGGGAACCGGGGAATGCTGAACGACATTGTGGCTGACACTGCCCAGAAATAATTCCTTCAGCCCGCTGAGCCCTCTGCTTCCTATGACGATCAAATCGCAGCCGGATGTTTTGGCGTAATCGAGAATGGTCTCGGCGGGATAGCCCTTATGTAAAGCTTTGTTCCATTTGTTGGGGATCCCTGCTAAGACCTTTTCAGCTTGCTGCAAGGTTTTACTGCCCTGCTTCATGACCAGCTCAATGATATCCGGAGATGGAATATACTCATAGCCCGTATAAGGAGCGGAAGGAGAGACGACATGCAGCACTAGGATCTCGATTTGCTCATTAAGTTTAGCCAATTCAACGGCTTTAAGCAGTGCCTTCTCCGCTTGATCGGAACCGTCATAAGCGACAAGAATTTTGGAACATAACATAGCATCCACCGCCTTTTTGATTTATACATCGATCATAAATGAAATTCGGCTTTGATCATATGAGAAAAATCACAGATAAGCTATTTTTAGAAAGTCATTTGGTATAATTTCGTATAAATCCTCAAAGGGGTTAACAAAAATAAGGGGGTGGCCGTTGTGAGGAGCATATGGATAACTTTCGGTTTGCTCAGTATTGAGTATCCAAAAGACAGGAAAACGGAAAGCCGCGGAGACCATCATTCTGAAAGACCAAAGGCTATGGATATCCAACATGAATTTGAAGAATGCGAAGATATCGTAACCAGAACATTTCCTCATTTAAACATCACTCTGATATACTTCGATCATCTTACTTTACCACATTTCTGGACAATCCTCTGCAATTAATTATAAAAAATCCTAATAAAAGCGTTGACAAATAGTTTGCATGGCGGGGGCAGCGGCTTAGCCCCAATAAAAGCAATATTGGAACAAGCCGCCAAACGAGGGGACATTCCGGTATTGTCGGAAGAACCAATGGAAAGCGATTGGATAGGAGCCCGCGGTCTGGTCACCGAACACATCAAAGATCATCCGGGGATTCAGGTACCGTTCAGCAAAGCCTATCTGAAGCAAGGGAACCGGCTCTTTCCCATGCTTACAATTGTTTCATAAGCTCCTTCAGCTCAGCCATGCTGCGGGGAGGAATACTTTCCTCACGCACGTGTTCGGGTAAACTGGACCAAACCTGCAGCAACAAAGGCGGTTCCAGACCGAGCGACAGGATCAAGTCTTCCTGTTCAAACACCTCGAAAGGCGTGCCTTCCAGCAAACACTTCCCTTTGTCCATCACCAGGACCCAGTCCGCCCATGCATAGGCCAAATTCATATCGTGCGTGGCCATCACGACAGTGGTGCCTTGGGCATGAATGCGGTCCAATTCCTCCACCAGCCGCTGCTCGGATGAGCGGTCCAGGTAAGCGGTCGGTTCGTCCAGCAGCAGCAGCTCGGGCTTGAGGACCATCACGCCGGCCAGGGCGACACGCTTTTTTTGACCGAGGCTTAAGTGATGAATAGGTGTATTAGCCAAATGCTCCAGACCCATGGTACCAAGAATATGTTGGATGCGCCGGATCATCTCATGCTCGGGTACCCCGGCATTGCGAAGACCGTAGGAAATATCTTCATACGGCGTACTCAAAATCAACTGCTGTTCCGGGTCCTGGAACACCAGTCCGACTTGCTGCCGCAGCTTTTTGAGATCATCCGCACGATAGGACATGGGAGCGCCTTTCCAGTGCATCCTTCCGGAAGCCGGGCGGTGAATGCCGACCGCATGCAGGAACAAGGTCGATTTGCCCGACCCGTTATGGCCGCAAATGGCAGTTTTCTTGCCTTCGGGCAGGCTCATGGTCAAGCCCTGAAGCGCTTCGGCTTGAGTTCCCGGGTAGCTGTAGCGTACATCGTAAGCCTCCATAATGGATTTCACAGCATTTCCCCCCAGCGAAGCCACAGCTCGATTAGCAGTAATAAAATCACTCCGATACGGCTTTCCCATATATAACGAAAGGGCAGGGGAGCGGCTTGAACCGGCGCCATTTGAATGCTGTCGGCAAAGCCTCTGGTTACCAAGCCCTGCGAAAGCCCTTGGTACCGATGCATCGACTTGCCGAACAACCGGACGATCAGGACTGCCGTATCGTTCAGCCTGCGGTAGAAGCCGGTCTGGCCGCCGCGGGCTCTCTGAGCCGTATACATCTGTTGTGCCGTATCCGAAAGTACGAAGAGAAAGCGGTACATGATTATCATCAATTCCAGCACCAGAGAAGGTACACGCCATTTTTTCATCACCTGAAACAGCTCGGACATAGGCGTCGTCAGCATGACAAAGGCCAGGCAGGATAAGCATGCGATGATCCGGGCCAGCAAGCTGCCCGCTTCGTAAATGCCCGCTTCTGTAACATAAGACGTCCACCGCGCAAACGTAAAGAGGATCATTCCATCGGGCGAAACCGGGCCGGCGGATGTAAACTCGATGACAATAGCCGGCAGACTGGCCGCATAAAACAGGCAGGAGGCTCCGATCAGCAGGCTGTACGCTTTGACGGGAATCCGGGCGTACAAGGTTATCCAGACGAACAGCCAGCCGACGATCATCATCTGGGTCACAGGATGGGACAAATAAGACAGCACCATCAGAACGGCTGCGAATCCGCTTTTCCACATCGGGGAAACGGAGCGCAGCCTGTTGGTGTAAGAAAATGTATCGATCAGCTTGATCATGTGGTTTTGGATTTGGAGGCTCTACCCTTGAACCATCCGAAGGCAAAGCCGATAAAACCGGCGCCAATGGCGGCCTGCAGCGCAAACAGCATGCTTTCGGTCTCTGCCGGAGGCTCCATCAGCGGAGCAAACCAGGGTTCATAAGCAGGATGAATCTCGGTGATCATTTCTTCAGCGACACCGTCTGCTCCGCCGAATTCGCCGTTGACGAACAGGAGCGGAAGAACAGCCAACAAGACGACGGCAATCAGGATGAGAAGGTTCGTTTTCCGATGGGACATGAGAGTTATGCTCCTTTCATTTTACGCTGTAAAATCGATAATTCTTCCGAACTGTTGGCTTTCAGCCAGTTCCAGATCAGTACCGTAAGAAGTCCTTCGCTGATGGCCAAAGGGATTTGAGTGATCGCAAAAATGCCCCCGAATTTTACGAATGAAGCCAAAATGCCGCCGCTCTCTGCCGGGAACGCCAATGCCAGTTGAATGGAAGTGACGACATACGTAGACAGGTTGGCCAGCGCCGCCGCCGTAAAGATCGACAGCGTTTGTTTTCCCGTCGATTTGATCATCCACCGGTAAGCGGCATAACCGATCATGGGGCCGGCAACAGCCATAGAGAAGGCGTTGGCTCCAAGAGTGGTCAACCCGCCATGGGCAAGCAGCAGAGCTTGAAACAGCAGGACGATGGAGCCCAGCACGCTCATGGGCAGCGGTCCGAACATGACAGCGCCGAGACCTGTTCCCGTCGGATGCGAGCTGCTTCCCGTCACGGAAGGAATTTTCAGCGCCGACAGAACGAGGATGAAAGCACCGGCTACTCCCAGCATAATTTTTAGCTCCGGTGTTTCTCTCGTAATTCTCATCAAGGACCGCAGCCCGAGAATGAAGAACGGAATAAACACGGCCCACCAGAAGATCGCCCATCCGTAGGGAAGAAAGCCTTCCATAATATGCATGGCATAGGCGGACTGAGGATCGCTGACAGTCAGGTACAGGGTAAATCCGGAGACCAACAACAGTGTGCTTATTGCTTTTTTAGAAATCATTGTACATTTCCTCCCTGGCAAATCGTTGTAAAACTCAAAAAAACCAATCCTGCAGGATTGGTTAGGGGTACGCATCAATAGACGACAAGATCAGCCTGGCGTGATCGTCGCTTTTATCGTTCGTACACCACTCCTTTCCTCGAAGGCCTTGGGGTGCATAAATCAGGTAGGTCTCCTGGCTCTCGGATCGTCGTGTTCTCCCGTCTTCCCCGATGGATGATCGAGTGACATGCTGGGAGAAACTCCCCGAATACAGTGGCGGGACCGCTCGGGATTTGCACCCGATTCCCTGTTACCCTTTGCTGTCGCAAAGGCACCTGATTCAGTATGTATGCAATTCGTTTGCGTCAATCCATGCTACTTGCCCGTTGGCGGTCGTCGCATTGCATTATGTAACATGAATTTATTGAACTATAACACGAATGAGGTGACTTTGTCTATCAAAATCCTCATCCGAATGCAAGATTCGGCCTGTGATTCATTCGGCGTCATCCAGAGCCGCTTTTTTCATAAGATCAACCCCAGTGATATGTATTGGTTATAGTTACCCTCTAAACGAAACGCTAAGGCTGTAAATTGCAAAAGAGCGGCGGCTTAAAGTTAAGAAATCGTTTAGCTTTTGTTTACCTTTTATTTATATTGCTTCTGTATACTTCATTATGGGTACTAGAAGAAAATAGTACTATCCAGCAAATGAAAACCCCTTAAAATAATGAAGTAAGTAAGATATGTTAGGGATGATCTGTTTATGGAAATAAAGGATCGCATATCATTTTTAAAGAAACACGAAAATGACTGCTACAGCATTTGTTATTATTTATTGCAAAGTGAAAAGATGGCCTGCGAGGCTGCCAAAAAAGCATTGTACAGCTTGAGCAGATGCGACTCATTCTTTGCCGAGAATACTCAAGCCGTACGTGAACTGGTGCGTAAAGAAGCGATGAAATCGGCCCTGCAGTTGAAGAAAGAGCAGGCCGATCTGCTGCTGTTATGATGAACAGTCATTTGCATCATTGGGGCTGTCCCATAAGTAGTTTTTAACTACGCAGGGACGGCCCTGTTTTCTTAACTTTTCGTTACCAAACTGAAAAGATCGAGTAGAGGGCTATACTTGCTCTCTTACTCGACCTTTTTGGTTCATCGTCGCCCAGAAGAGAAGAAGATCCGCAGGTGGGCGGCTGCCGTGTTTTTCAACGGCAGGCTGCCCTTTATACTGCACGGCTACTGTTCCAGGCAGGGCTTGTCCAATGGAAAATATTCCAGAAATTTTTTCGATGTGGTCGAAAGGTACCGTCCCTTCAACCAGATGATGGCGGAAGGCCTTGACATAATGGAAGGTTCTATGATCTCTTTGAATTGAAGCCCTGCATTCGGAATGAGGTTCATAGCGGATTGGGGGACGATGGTAATGCCTACATCATGATTGGCCCAGGTTAGCAGCGTCATGATGTCGTTGCTTTCACAGATGATTTTGGGTTCGAATCCGGCTTCCCGGCAGGCGTCTTCCACCAGATCCATGATGTACATCCGATGATGATACATCGAGGTGCCCTGCTGTCTTCGGAGCAGCATCAGCGGCTTGTTTTCCAGATCGGACAGCTTTACGTACGGTTGATTATCCCCAATGTTCCAATGGCGGCTCATGGCTGCAACGAGAGGCTCCGCAGGCAGGTTGATCATATTGAACATTCCGTTATCGACGGGCAGTCTGACGATGCCGAGCTCAATAATCCGATTCTCGAGCAATTCCATCACCCGATTGGGGTCCCCCTCCCATACCTGGAAGCGCACCTCCGGATACCGCTTTTGAAAATCATGAATTCGTTCCGGTAAAAGCTTGGCGCCCAGAGAAGCAATCGTGCCGATGGCTAACGTTCCCCGCACTCCCTCGCTCAATTCCTTGATTTCTTCCATGGTACCGTTTACAAGTTCGAGTATTATTTTTGCCCGGTCGTACAGTAATTTTCCAGCCTCGGTGGTCGTGAGCCTGCGCGTATTTCTCTCCAGCAGCGTGACACCCATTTCGGTTTCCAGCAGTTTCAGCTGCTGGCTCAGCGGCGGTTGCGCGATGTGTAAGCGTCTTGCGGCTTGCGAGATCTTGCCTTCCTCGACAATGGCAAGGAAGTATCGGAGTTGTCGAATATCCATAGCGGCACGCCCTTTTGCTTTAAGTCGTTGTTGATACGCGGTTTCCTGCATGTTTATATCTATTGCATATAAATCCTTAACGAAATGGATATTTTTCTTATAATTTTTTATTTGTTATCTTTAATTTATAAGTTTAAGGGAAGGAGGGCAAGCAAAAATTTCGGATGTACTCATTATTTTGAAAGCGGTTACTAAATGTTCGCCTTTCAGGGGATGGGGTTGGTGGAATAAGCAAGCACAATGTAAACCAAGAAAAATGTAAGCCCTTTAATTTTTCGATGAGGTGAGAAAATGAGAACAAACCAATGGATTCTGCTTATATTGTTAAGCCTTGGTATGATTTTGTCAGGTTGCGGTTCGACTGCAGATTCTTCCCAGAACGGCAGCAAAGCCGAACCTTCCGAAAACCCCTCCGCCAATGCTCAACCTTCGAATGCTCCGAAGTCTCTTGATAAACCGGTAAGCATCAAAATCGGATATCCGACGCAAGGCGCGTCCATGCTTCCCTTGTGGATCGCCAAGGACACTGGAATTTTTGAAAAATATGGGGTAAAAGCGGACCTGATTTATATCGCGGGAACTCCAAAGGTTCAGGAAACCTTGAACAGCGGAGCGATTCAAGTAGGATTAACCGGGGTCGATCCGGTAGGAAAAGCCAAGGCAGCCGGAGTGGATTCCGTGATCCTGTCTGCCGTTTCCGATCGGACCGTACTTTATATCTATGGCCAAAAGTCAGCCGAAAAAGCCAATATTGCCAAAGACCTGAAAGGCAAAACCATGATTACGGCGGCAGAGGGTTCGCTATATGACCACTTGGCGAAATTTTTTATCAAGGAAAACGGATTGACACCAAAAACGGACGTCAAGCTGCTGAATATGGGCGGCGAGGGTGACCGTACAGCGGCTTTCTTGAAAGGCGAAGGAGCGTTTTATGTAGCGGCGCCTCCGACGTCATTCAAAATGGATGAGATGGGCTATCCCCAATTGTACGACTTTAAAGATAAAGAAGTGCTCAATTCAGGTGTGGTGATGTTAAAGGACTATTATGACAAAAATCCTGAGCTGGCGAATGCGGTTGTAGCTTCGTTGATTGAAGCCAATGCTTACATTGTTAACCATAAAGAGGCCGCCATTAAATCGATTAGCAAATGGACCGGAATTGACGATCCGGCTTTAGCGCAGAAAACCTATGATGTCAATGTGGGCACGCTTCCCAAAAAGCCTTATGTATCGGATAAGTCCGTGCAGTTCTTTTTAGACAACTCGGATAGCGAGGCTGTCAGAACGATGAAGCCGTCGGATATCGTCGATAACAGCCTGGTCAAAGCATTGGATGAGTCCGGCTGGATCGACAGCCTGTATAAGAAATAGCTGTTTTCCCGGAAAACAGGCAAGGAGGAGTGCACATGACCGCATTAGCCAAGCTGCATACGGATAATGTATCCATTACCTATCCGCTTAAGAATGGAGAAGAAATTACGGCCGTATCCGGCTTCAACATGACCGTGAATGAAGGCGAGTTTGTATGCATTGTCGGGCCCAGCGGCTGCGGGAAATCAACAATGCTTGGCGCCATTGCCGGCATACAGCATGTCAGTGACGGAAAGATCTATTTGAACGGTCAGCCCATCAAGGGAACCGGACGGGATCGCGGCGTCGTTTTTCAGCAGGCATCGCTGTTTCCATGGCGTACCTCTTTGGAAAATGTGGTTTACGGCCTCGAGTTAGCCGGTGTACCCAAAAACGAACGCATGGCCAAGGGAAGGGAACTGTTGAAGCTGGTAGGCCTGGAAGCGTTTGAACATCATTATCCGAACCAGCTGTCGGGAGGCATGCAGCAGAGGGTCAACGTAGCCAGAGCGCTTGCCATAGAACCCAGCCTGATGCTGTTAGATGAGCCTTTGGGTGCCTTGGACGCGCAAACCCGCGAATTTATGCAGCTGGAGCTGCTTCGGATTTGGAAAGAGACGAAACAAACGATCATCTTTGTGACGCATGATATTGGCGAAGCCGTGTATTTGTCGGACCGCGTCGTTGTGATGACCGCAAGACCGGGAACCGTTTGCGAGACGGTAGATATTCATCTTCCTCGCCCTCGTCCTTTAGAGATCAAAAGAAGTCCTGAATTTTTGGAATACGAAAAGCACATTTGGGGACTTATCGTATCGGAAAAGGAAAGGGAAAAGCAGCGGATGAAGATCATCACTTTGTAACCAAAGGAGGAAAACCCATTGAACAGCATAAAGATAAGGGAAAGCGCTTCCGAATCCTATGGCTCTATGAAACCGCCGGACAGGAATACACGATCCGAGGCTCAAGACAACCGCAAGGTCGGACCCGGGAAGCGCAAACGTTCAGACGGATTCCTGTTGAATCATATCGGGGCCATGACGGTCGTCGTTGTTCTTGCTGTTTGGGAAATGCTGTACCGTAGCGGTGTGATCAACCCGATTTTCCTAAGCTCGCCGATTCGAATCATAAAAGTCGGCTATCAATTGACGCAAAGCGGAGTTTTGCTCGATAATCTGCTTTTTACGCTGGGCAACTTCTTTGTCGGATTTGGGCTGGCGGCTGTTCTAGGCATATTCGTCGGACTGCTTATGGGATGGTACCGGCCTCTGGGTAAAGCGCTCGATCCCTTTTTGACGGCGATGCTGGGTACACCGCGTATTGTGCTGCTGCCCTTGATCACGCTTTGGGTGGGAGTAGGCTTTTCCAGCAAGGTTCTCGTTGTGTTTATCGCAGGGGTATTTCCGATCATTCTGAATACCATGACCGGCGTGCGGAATCTGGATCCGAACCTGACCCGGGTGGCCGGGTGCTTCGGCGCTTCCGCCATTCAGACCTTTATTACGGTTGCTCTTCCCGGCTCGCTGCCGCAAATTGTTTCCGGTCTCAGAGTCGGTATCGGTCAATCGCTTGTTGGAGTCATCGCCGCCGAAATGTTTGTCTCGACAGGCGGGATCGGTTATTTTGTAGCGCAGTCCTCGGCTAACTTTAATATCGATCGCGTATTTGTGGGGATTATCGTGATTGTTATGATGGGTATGGCCATCACCAGCTCGGTCAAGCTGCTGGAGACGCGTTTATTGAAGCATCGAATGGATTAATTCAACCAAAAACGAATAGAGGAGCGAATGTCATGCTGCAAGGAAAACCGAATTTTACAACTCCACCCCTTATTGAAAAATATCCTCCGCGCTGCCCGCCGTTTGTAGAGGTAAAAAGCGTGGATGATTTACTTCCTTATCTGGATGAGGTGGCTAAACGTCCATACAGTCAGGGACTTCATGCCGCATGGGATTTGCAGCCGGGCGAACGCGTGTTGCTGCGTGCGGATAACTGGCATGATCCTATGGTTATTGAAGCTTGCAAACGGATACTCGAAAAATATAACACCAAGTATGAAGTTGTAATGGCGGACAAAGGTCCGATTCCAACATGGAAGGGACATAACGAAGTAGAGTACTATTTGGCCCGGACGAAGGAGCTGGCCGAATGGATGGACGAATGGGAGCAGATCGAGAAGGAAGGCAAGTATGACAAGCTCCTCTGGGGTTATGGCGGTCCCGTCTTGTGCGACGCGAACATCAAAATCCAGCGGATGCCATTCATTACGCCTGAGCTCACCGCGACTCCGGCGCATACGATTGCCTATGAAATTATCGATGCCATCGACAAATGGACATGGGACAGGATCCGAAACGCCAGGAGAATCCGTATTACGGATCCGGAAGGCACCGATTTGAGCTATACCAATCATGACGCCTATTATGACAGCAAACGCGAGTTTTTCAATCCCGATCTGGTCGACAGGTTCTGGTCGCAAAACAAGAATTTCGGGAAAACGTATCTCCCGGGGCATGTTCTGGGCAGACCATGGATGTATCTTCCGAAGGAAGATGCAAGCGGTGTCATTGCGGGCACGAGCAACCATATCGGTCCGGTTCCTTGGGTCCAATTGAAAGTGGAGGACGGCAGGATTACCGACATCCATGAAGGCGGGGAATTCGGAGACAAGCTTCGCAAGCTGCAGGATGAAACCCGTCATCTTCAGTACCCCGGTTTTCCGGACAAAGGACTTCTTCGTTGGTGGGAAGCGTCCATAGGTACGAACCCTCATATTCACCGTCCGAGAAGAGGGTTTCTCCAGGGCTGGCTGAACTGCCTCTATGAACGCATGCGCAGCGGCGTTATTCATATGGGCTTTGGAACGATTATTTCAAGCTCGACGGAACGTGAAGCGGCCAAAATGGGGCTGCCTGTCGGACACTGGCATCTGCATCTCTACTTTGCGACAATGACGTGCGAAATGGTCGGAGGAGGAACCGAAACCATCATTCAGGACGGACGCCTGATGGCGCTGGATGATCCGGACATTCGCAACATTGCCGCTAAATACGGCGATCCGGACCTGCTGCTGACCGAATCCTGGATTCCGGCCGTACCGGGAATTAACGTGGCCGGCGATTACTGGAAGCATTACGCCAACGATCCGGAGGATTGGGTGCTTGCGGAGCTGAAAATCTGCGAGAACTATCATCATTTGTTCATGAGCATGGTTGGTGCTGATCCCAAGTATTGCAACAATCCGCTCTGGAAGCTGCCGCATTCCCATGACGCTTGCTCCTGCGGACATCATCACGGCTGAACGGAATAAATCGGACAGCTTGGGTTCAGGAGCTGTCCGATTCACGATTGACCACAATCCCATCAGGACAGGAAAGAGGGATGCCGTATGAATATCATCATTCAAGTACTTGTATTTTCCATTCTCATTGCTCTGACAGCAGTAACCTACCTGACCGTGTTAAGTATCCGGCAAAAGCTGTCCTGCACGACCGGCATGATGGCTGCCATGCTCATTGGCTCGATGACAGGACTCATTACAGGTACCGTACTTGGAGCCGATCAGAGCTTTTCCATCAACTGTATGCTTGCCATGATCGTTGGGGTGGGCGGCGGGGTGATGCTGGGAATGCCATTCCATGCGATGGCCGTCCTGGACGGGCTCATGGCCGGAGTCATGAGCGGGATGATGGGGGCGATGCTTGGCTCTATGCTGTCTCCCGACTTCTTGCTTCCCATGAGCTTTTTCTTAACGCTGCTTTTTGTCATCGCTGTGCTCCTTCTCCATCGGATCATGAAGCAGGAAGCGGGAATTTTACAAGGAACTGAACCCAATAGGGAAAAGATGAAAACCGGATCCATTCTTACCGTTTGTGTTACCATCGTTTTGTTTTCTCTAGTGATCATGGGTTCGTCTTATAAGGATCAGCCCAAAGCCCCGGAGGAACCGCATGTGCACACCGGGCATCACAAGATGTCCGAATAAGTCATGCCAAGGACAGCTCACAAGCAGGCTTAGCCCTCTGTGAGCCAGTGCCGAAGCTGCTCACTGACGGTTAATCGGCCGCTTGCCGTCCGGACAGGTCCGAAGAACGGTATAAGCTCCCGGGCGGTTAAAGGTTCCGGGCGATCGATCCAACCGGCCAGATGGGCCAAGGCTCCCAGCAGGCGTTCGGGCGGAACCTGCGCACTTCGCAGTGCAGCAAGCGTAAGCGCACTGTCGCGCTTGGACAGACGCCGGCCGCTTGCATCGACCAGCAGGGGAACATGGGCAAAATCCGGTGCCCGGAGTCCCAGCGCTTCGTAGAGTGCCAGCTGTCTTGGCGTCGAGTCAAGCAGATCGGCCCCGCGCAGCACGTCGGTGATGCCCATGGCGGCATCGTCGACCGTCACGGCGAGCTGGTAGCTGAACATGCCGTCGGCGCGCTTGACGACAAAGTCGCTGAGCGCTTCGCCCGCGCAGGTTTGCGGCCCGGCTACCGCATCGTAGAACCGCAGCTCGTGCGGCGGCATGATGAACCGCAGGGCAGGCGTTTTCTTCGCGGCTCTTGCCTGCCGCTCCGCGGGCGAAAGCGAACGGCATAAACCGGGATAGGCGGCGCCTTCGGATGCCAGCCCATGAGGCGCGCTGCCGATCGCCGCCAGCTCGCTGCGGCTGCAATAGCACGGGTACAGCCGTCCGGCTTGCTGCAGCTGCTCAAGCGCCTCCTCGTAAAGGGATTCACGCCGGCTTTGCTCATAAGGCGCGCAGGGACCGCCGACGCGCGGGCCTTCATCCCAATCGATGCCCAGCCAAAGCAGGTCGTCCTGAAGCTGCTCGGCGTAGGCGGGACGGGAGCGGGCTTTATCGATGTCTTCGATGCGCAGCACAAATTCTCCTCCGGCTTGGCGCATTTGCAGCCATGCGGCGAGGGCGGTGAAGGCATTGCCGATATGAAGCAGTCCGGATGGAGTTGGTGCGAAACGTCCGCGGCGGGTCATACTCTCACGCTCCTTGAAGAATACAAAAAAGAGCAGACATGTCGTTCTGCTCGGTGTTCTTTAGGCTATGTAAGATGATATGGGATGTAAATTCATGGCGGAGCCGACGGGATACTCTCGTTTCACTCGAGACTGCGAAGCAGTGCTAACGAGGTTAAAGCTCCGACGAACCCCCTCGGGTTCTCATCCTTTACAGGATGTAAATTCATGGCGGAGCCGACGGGATTCGAACCCGCGATCTCCTGCGTGACAGGCAGGCATGTTAGGCCTCTACACCACGGCTCCACACATTAGCAATGTTGTGTCTCGGACACAAACAGTATAATAACATGAATCGATGCGGTCTGACAAGCTCTTTGTTGATCGAATCGATTTTACCGTGTTCAACCGTATGAAAAAGGCTGCGGATTCATGTGGAACTTTTTTCCTCCTTCCTTCGTTAAAACTTATATGGCAGGAATAGGTAAACGTATATTTATAACATGACCTATGCAGTTCGTGGTAAGACCTGGTAAAGTTCTGGTCTGGGTGTAACCCAAAGAAGCATTAAATAATGCTCTGGCCAAAACAATTCAA
>NZ_FNDY01000050.1 GCF_900099895.1 Paenibacillus naphthalenovorans | reverse complement strand
TTTGGTGTTGCCTTTTTCCCTGAGTCATCGCGTTTTGGGCCAAAATAATTTCCAATTTCCACGAATCAGGGACTTGACATATTACCGCTGGACTTCTGGCATTCATCATCACCTAAGCCGCGAATTGCAGGCTCATTCTTTGACCGCACCGGATGTCAGACCGGAAACGATCCGCTTTTGAAAAATAAGGACAAGAATAACAATCGGCACTGTCACACTGACGGTAGCCGCAGTAATTTCTCCCCAAGGAAACGTATATTCCCCTTGAAACATCGCGATACCGACGGGTACCGTCATCATGCTTTGCTTCGTGTTGATCGTAAGCGAAAAGAGAAACTCATGCCAGGAATCGATAAATACGATAATGGCCGTCGTGAACATCCCCGGCACAGCAAGCGGCAGGATGACTTTGCGAAAGGTTTGCATGAGCGTTGCGCCGGCAATCTTTGCAGCCTCTTCCAATTCCACAGGAATCTTCTTGAAAAAAGTGGTCATATACCATATCGCAAGCGGAAGAGCAAATGTCGTATGAGGGATAACCAGCCCTAAATACGTATTCCGGAGTCCCGTTGACTGCATAAATAGAAAAATAGGCGAAATCGTAGCAATCTGAGGAAACATCGAAACGGCAAGCAGCAGCCCCAGAAATAACGTTTTCCCGTAAAAGTGCAGCCGTGCGATGGCATATGCGGCGAAGGACGCAACGAACAAACTGTATACCGTCGTCAGCAGAGCGACCGTCAGGCTGTTCACAATGTAACGCGCAAGCGGATGCGCCGTAAACGCGTAAATATAGTTATCCAACGTCGGTTGCTGGGGAATGATCCGAAAAGCAGATTCACCGAACAGCTCTGACGGAGATTTTATAGATGCGAGGAAGGTCCATAGAAATGGAAACAACACCGCAAATATAAACATGAACAACAATATGTAAAATCCGAAACCCGCTTTTTTGCGCATGTGCTTCCCCCTATCCCCCGCGCTTGGCGATGATATCCGAACCGAGAATTTTAACGTAGATCATGCAAATGATCGCAATGCATAGGAACACAATGACCGACAAAGCCGATCCCGCTCCAAAATTAAGCTGGGCAAACATCGTTTTATATGCATAAATAGAGATGGACTCCGTAGAGTTCGCCGGTCCGCCGCCGGTTAATACATAAATCAGGTCAAATACCCGGAAGGCGTCCAGCGTCCTGAACAGGAGCGCTACCAGAATCGTCGATTTTAACATGGGCAGCGTGATCCGGAAAAACCGCTGCCATTTGGTGGCGCCGTCTACCTGAGCCGCTTCATACAAGGAATCGGGTATGGTCTGAAGTCCGGCGAAGAGCAGCAGCGCGATAAACGGAGTCGTTTTCCACACATCGGCAAAAATGACGGCGAATAACGCCCCGGATTTCGTGGACATCAGCATCCCCATGTCGGAAATGATGCCGAGATCCGTCAGCCATTTCGCAAAAATGCCGCTTTGGCCGTCATACATGTAGGACCAGATCATTCCCGAAATGGCCGTCGGCGTTGCCCAGGGAATCAGTATAGCGGCCCTGGCAAGCCCGCGGCCCTTGAAGGGTTGGTTGATCAGGAGGGCGATCATCAGTCCAAGCACCAGTTCGATGGAGACGGAAAACACGCTAAACAGCGTCGTATTGGCAAGCGAATCCCACATTCGCCGGTCCGTCAGAAAGTAACGATAATGCTCCAGCCCGATAAAGTTCGGCTCTACAAATGAAGACTGAAACGCCTTGACCAAACCGATGGAATCATCCGGTCTTTTTAACGCATCTTGAGACTTTAATTGGTGAAGACGCTCTTCGATTCGGGTCAGTCCCGAGCGGACATCGACCGCGGTTTGATTATCGATTTCAGCATATTTCAAAGCATCAGGCACCGGCTTGAAATCATACAGCAGCTGATCCACCTGATCATAACGTTCCTTGACAATGCTCTCCTCGTTCAACTTTCCAGCCAACTGCTTAACGTCGGCGGCAATCCGGCGGATATCCTCTTTCGCGGTGCCGGCGGCGCTGCGCGCTTCATTGTCCAGTACATTGAACAAAACGTTAATCGTACCCACGTACCGCTCCATATCAATGGAATAGCTGTTGTGCATGGCCGATTTGGCGGGATCGTTCAGGCGGACGTCGTACAGGCTGATCCAAAACGAACGGGCTACGGGCCAGACTGCAATCAGGAAAATCATGATGAACGCCGGCAGCACCAAATAGTACCCCGCATGTTTCTCCGAAAACCAATACCGGCGGGCTTTGTTCTTGTTTCCCGGGTTCATGGAACACCCACTTCCATTAAGCTTTTGAACAGTCGGGAGCCATATGGAGACGGCTCCCGACCGTATTCAGGTTGATATGATGTGCGTTTATTTCGCCGCTTTGATTTTCTGTTCCATGTTTTGTACAGCTTGTTCGGCAGTTTGTTCGCCGGCGATGGCCTTGGATACTTCGACTTGGATGATATCGGAAATTTTGGCATACAGCGGCGTAATAGGTCTCGGAACAGCAGCGCTAAGTCCCTCTACAAACTCGCGGTTGGCAAACAGCGGGCTTGCTTTTTGCACATCCGGATCATCAAAGAGCGGCAAATAGGTCGGTGTCTGCGTACTGTCGATCGCAATAATTTTTTGGCCTTCCGGGCCCACCATGAATTTCAAGAACTCCCACGCTTCACGCGGATGTTTCGAATATTTATTGATCGCGGCAAACCATCCGCCCAGCGCCGCCGCAGACTTCACATCTCCGGCCGGAAGCGGAGCGATGCCTACCTTATCGGCAATTTTAGACACTTTCGGATCGATCGCCTGGGCATACAAAGCCGGCCAATGGCGTGCAAACACAGCCGCGCCTTCTATAAAAGCGTTACGTGTTTCAAGCTCGGTGAAGGTTTTGATATCAGTCGGCACAAATCCCGATTTCGAGATTTCGATCAGCTTGTTCAGCCCTTTAATGGTATTTGCGCTGTTGATGGCAACGTTCCCTTTGTCGTCATATACTTGTCCGCCATAAGCAGCAGCCAGCTCGGTGAAGTTGACGACAAGACCCTCGTATTGCTTGGCCTGATAAACATACCCGTATTTCGTCCCGCCTTGACCCTTCAGCTCATTGGCTTGCTGAATAAGCTCATCCCAGGTTTTCGGCGGCGATTTCACAAGATCTTTACGGTAGTATAACAAGCCGGCATTGTTATAACGTGGAAGCGCCCATTGCTGACCGGCAAAATAACCGGCGTCTATGCCGCCCTGCAAATAGTTGCTCAGATCAATCTTATCCTCCTGGATAAAACGGTCGAGCGGAAGCAAAAAGCCGGCTTGGGCGAATTCGGCAGGCCAGACGACATCGAGGTTCATCACGTCGATTTCAGAAGATTGTCCGCCTAAAATGGTAACGTATTGATCGTGCATCTGCGTTGAATTGTTAGGAAAATCGCGCAGCTCCACTTCAATGTTCGGATGCTTGGCATGAAAAGCATCGATCAATTTTTTTGTAGCGGGGGTCTGATCGTTCCCCTGGGCAAAAACAATCTTCACCTTCTCTGCCTTATTTCCCTCATTTGCAGCCGATGACTGGTTGTCACTGCCGGATGGATTGCTGCTTGAACCGTTATCCTGTGCGCCTCCGCAAGCGCTCAGAGTAATCATACTCATCATAACCAATCCGAATACTAAGGATTTTTTCCACAACTTCATTTTTTTCCTCCTCTGTACCATACATTCTTTCATTGTTTCATGTTCAGTAAACCCTCAGAAGCACGACCCATTCCGATAAACTCCCTTGCATCCCCCCATAGCCAAATGATTTTAATGAAAAGCTTTTCATCCATAAGAAAAGTCATTTCTCTTAATAAATGCATTAATAACATTAAAATTATGCTATTCATGAATGAAAAGCTTTTCAGTCCTGCGGCTATCCTCCATTTAAATTTTTGCCACAGATTGCCGCTCCACCAGTTCATGAGCAATATAGGTTCTTAATTCGCCAACCTGTTTGCCTTGAACCAAGTTATCCAGCTTCTCCACGGCCAATTGGCCAATTTGGTAGAGAGGCTGTGCGATCGTGGTTAATTTGGGAAAACACATCACCGCAAGCCGCGTATTATCAAAACCAATCACGGACAGATCGTCGGGAACCTTAATGCCGTGCTCGTGGCAATAAGAAATAGCCCCCAATGCCCGTTCATCGCTCGACGCAAAGACAGCCGTGAGATCCGGAGATTTTTGCAGCAGCCTGCCCATGGCTTCATAACCGTCCTCAAAGCGGTAGTTGCCGTTTTGTACGCAGGTCTCATAATCGGCCTCGATATTGTAGGTGCGCAATGCCCGCATGAACCCCTGCAGTCTGGGAACAGCGGTAACCGGATCCATCATGGATCCTGCAATCATTCCTATTCGGCGATGCCCGTTGCGGATCAAATATTCGGTCGCCTCAAATCCCGCCTGTTCATCGTTCACTTTTACCGATGGAATTTCAAATTCCAGGCTGTGTGTGGCCGCCAAAACGACAGGGATCTGAAGCTGCTGGAACAGCTCGTTGTAGTCCGGATAGATGGGTTCACTTGTAAAAATCAGACCGTCGATTTGTTTTTCCTTCAGCACTTTTAAACTTGCCAGCAGACGGGGTTTGTTGTTATCCGTATTGCACAAAATGAGATTATAGTCCAGCCGGTGCGCCATATCCTCCATCCCCCGCAGTATCTCCGCGTAAAATAAATTGGAGATGTCGGGAATAAGCACGCCCAAGGTTTGCGTCCGCTTATGAATCAGGCCTCTGGCCAATGCATTCGGCGTATAGTTGAGCTCCGCTATCGCCTTGAACACTTTGTCCCTGGTCTCTTCGGCTACCAGATTCGGCGAGTTCAATACTCTGGAAACCGTACTGATCGAAACGTCCGCCAACTTGGCTACATCTTTAATGTTTGATCTCATGCCGCGTTACCTCGCCAAGCAAAATGGGTATAATGAAAATTTTATGAAAACCTTTTCATCCTGTATATTAATTATACTCCTCTTGAAAAATACCGTCAATACTTAATTCATACAATTTCTATGGGAATTTAACCAATAGGGCAGCGGGATACCAAATCAGAGAAAAAAACACCCGATCCGGAACCTCCGATGACGGGTGTACTGTATTAGACATTCAACCCATAGGAAACCGGGCTGTTACTTACCGATCGTTTTATGGTTTTGCACCGACTTTCTGTTTCTGATCCAATAGTTTACGATAAGGGGCGCGATGATAAACAGCACAATCAAGGTCAGGATGGTGATATTAATCGGACCTCTGACAAAGATGGCCGGGTCGCCGTTGCTGATATCGAAGGATTGGCGAACGGCCGTTTCAAACATAGGCGTAAGAACAAAGGCCATCAACAGCGGTGCGATCGGATAACGGTTGATGCTTAAAATAAAAGCCACTACTCCGGCAATCAGCATCACCCAAACATCGAACATGTTGTTTTGATCCGTATATGCCCCCAATACACAGAAGATAATGATCAGCGGAATCATAATGGCATTCGGTATACGGATAAAATAAATCAACAGCGGGATAATAGCGAGAGAGGCCGCCAGACTGATCAGGTTTCCGATGTACATGGACGAAATCAAACCCCAGACAAAATCGGGATTGGTTGTAAACAGCAGCGGCCCCGGCTTTAACCCCCACATAATCAATCCGCCTAACAATACAGCCGTAGTGCCGGAGCTGGGAATTCCCAAGGAAAGCAGGGGGGCGAACGCGCCGACCGCCGTCGCATTGTTGCCCGATTCTGCAGCCGCAACGCCTTCGAGGGCTCCCTTGCCCATTTGCTCCTTATTTTTGCCTACCTTCTTCTCCAGAATATAAGAGAACATAGAGCCTGTCGTCGCTCCCGCTCCCGGCAAAATCCCGATAAAGCTCCCGAGAATACCTGTCCGGATGGAAGGGGCCAAAATTCTTTTCACTTCACTCTTGTCCAGTATGCTTTCTCGAATCGTAATTTTGGCATTGTACTCCGCGTGTATTTTTTGCAGCATGAGCTCAATAATTTGGCAAAAACCAAACATCCCGATAATCAGGGCGACAAATGAAATACCGTTCAACAGATTGACCGATCCGAAGGTAAAACGCGATTGTCCCAGGGTCGGGTCTACGCCAATCGTCGCCAGCAGTATCCCGATAAAAGCCGCGATCAGCCCTTTTCTTTGATTTTCCCCAAAGAGCAGACTGATCGAGCATAAAGCCAATAGAATCACGCATGCAATTTCGGGCGGGCCGAAGGATAAGCCGATTTTGGCCAATACCGGACCCATAAAGGTCAGGAAAATAATGCCGATCGTCCCGCCTATAAACGAAGACATGTTCGACGTAAACAACGCTTTGCCGGCCAGCCCTTTTCTGGCCAGCGGGTAACCGTCAAGCGCTGTGGTAATCGACGAAGATTCTCCCGGAATATTGACCAGAATAGCCGTGTAGGAACCGCCGTACATACACCCGTAATAAATGCCCGCCAGCATGATGATCCCCGTTGTCGGGTCCATCGTGAACGTGATCGGCAGAAGCAGGGCAACACCGGTAACGGAACCCAGACCCGGAAGGCCGCCAACGAGGATGCCCAGAACCGCGCCGGCGACTGCGGCTAATATATTTTGGATCGATAAAGCAACAACGAACCCATCCAGAAGCGATTGTAAGATCCCCATACGATCATCCTTTCATTTAAATTCCCAAATAGCCCGTCGGGAAGGGGACGTGGAGAAAATGCTTGAATACAAAATAAACGACGGCCGTTGTGCCGATTCCAATCGTCGCAGCCTTGAGCATCGGATATTTCTCCAGAAATGCCAGCCAGGCTATAACGAACAAGCCGAAGGTCAGGATCATGCCGAACACTTCAAAAGCTGCGATCATCACCAAAGTGGCGATTACCGGTACGACATGTTTTTTCTCTATTTTGGAAGACGACGGTTCATTTTTGAAAACCTCAAATAAACTTAACACGGCCGTTAATAATCCTATGACAAACGGCAAAAATCCGCCGCCAGGTCCTTTATCGACCCAAATCTCATGATGAAACCAGCCTTGATAAGCCCAAAAAACGCCAAATAAAGCAATCGCCGCAGATACGATTCTTCCCATCCCGGTCCAGCACCTCCACTACACTGTTCTAAGCCATGATCTTTAGGAAGGCAAAAGGCTTTGGGTAAAGCCTTTTGCCTGCCTGTACGTTACTTAATCGTTCCTGCCTCTTTATGAATTTCAAGATACAAATTCAAAGCTTCTTCAAAATACGCTTTGCTTTCTTCCGCGTTTTTATATTCGCTCTTCAAGTGATTTTTTTTGATATAGTTTTCCTGCCAATCCTTGGATTCGCTTACCTTCTTGAAGACTTCCTCCCAGTACTTCACGGCTTCCTTAGGCATATCCGGAGGACCTGCGACGGCCCGGAATTGTGTCAGTTGAATCTCGGGGTAACCTACATCTTTGAAGCTCGGGATGTTATCCAACGGGCTGGACAGCCGTTCCTCCGATGTTGTAGCCAGAGCCCTGAGCTCTCCGGCCTCAATCTGGGCAATAACTTCATTCGGATTGCTGGAAACCACATCGATATGGCCTCCCATTAAGGCCGTCATGGCCTCGCCGCCGCTGTTGAACGTCACATATTTCAATTTCGCTCCCGCATGCTTATTGATCATATGGTAAATCAGATAATCCTCTTGGGTTGCTCCGGCTCCGCCTATCGTGATCTTTTCCGGATTGGCTTTGGCCGCTTGGACTAAATCGTCAAAGGTCTTGTACGGGCTGCTCGCTTTGACAAGAACCAGAAAGGAATCTACCGCCAGTGTAGCGATAGGCGTCAAATCCTTCAAAGTGACTTGCGCATTGTTGACCACGGTGGCGGCCTGTTGGCCGGATACCCAGGTCATAATCGTATGAGCGTCCCCTTTCTTGCTGAATGTATAGGCATTTCCAATAGCCCCGGTACCGCCGGGTTTGTTGACAATCATGATATTTTTGTCTACCAGCTTTTCATTTTTCATCACCTGTGCCAAAGTCCGGGCATTAATATCGCTTCCTCCACCAGGGCTGTAGGGCACTACGAATTCAATATCTTTGGTGGGAACAAATCCGGCCGGAGCTGCACTTCCTTGTTGGTTTTCCGTATTGGCACCGCCACCTGTGCCAGGAGCAGCCGGAGCAGCGGTTTGCTGACTCGAACAAGCAGAGACTAAAGAAAGGGCAATCACCGACGACAATAAAACACTTATAGGCTTCTTCATAGCATCACAACTCCCCTTGTTTTGTTTTTGTAAACCTTTTCAACTTACTCTTAACGCTAATCACGGGTTATACGACGAAGGCTAGGCCATCACGAATATTTGAACGCCGGACGCCTTTTTTCCAGGAATGCGGCGACGCCTTCACGGTAATCCTCCGTTTCAAAGGAATCCAATACGAGCTTGGCGATCTCCGGAGTATCCTCCGTTTCCCCTTCCAGCACCTTGCCGATAATATACTTCGAACCTCTAACCGCAAACTGCGCATTTTTGCAGATCAATGCCGCATATTCATACGTTTTCTCCACAATTTCCTCCGCGGGGTAGATACGGTCAATCAAACCGATACGGAACGCCTCTTCCGCCTCCAGCAATCGGCCTGTGTACAAAATATCCTTGGCTTTGGCCGGCCCGACCAGATCCACCACATTTTTGGTTCCCGGCAAGTTGTATACTAAACCGAGCTTGGCCGGAGTAATGCCGAATTTGCCGTTTGGATCGGAGAATCGAAAGTCGCAGGCCACGGCGATTTCGCAGCCGCCGCCTACGCAAAAGCCCTGGATCATCGCAATAGTGGGTTTGCTGAGGCGCATGATTTTCTCCTCGGCAATCAATGTCGCCCGGTTATATTTGTCCGCTCCTTCCGCAGTGTACCGCAGCGTCTTGAATTCGCTGATATCGGCCCCGGCCGAGAAAGCCGTCTCATCCACTCCGCGAAACACAACCACTTTAACCGCTTTATCCTGTTCACATTCATCCATCAATTCGGCAATCGCAACCCACATCTCGTAATTAAGCCCGTTTCGTTTCTCGGGGCGATTAAAATAGACCGTAGCTACATCCTTGTTTTTCTCCATATAAACGTATTGCGTTGACATATGCATCCTCCCTCTACTTATAAAATGAATCATTACAAAATAACGCCATTTTGCCGCATCGACTGGATTTGTTCCTCTTCCACACCGATCGATTGTAAAATTTCGTCCGTATGTTGGCCCAACGTTGGAGCCGGCATTCGGATTTGGCCGGGAGTAAGCGAAAATTTCGTCGGAATCCCGATCATTTTCATTTTGCCGATCACCGGATGCTCCACTTCCTGGATCATGTCCCGGGCCAGATAATGAGGGTCCTGCATCGCTTCGGCAAAATTATTGATCGGCCCCGATGGAACGCCTGCTTTCTCGCATTTATCAAGCCAGTAAGCCGAATCATGGGAAGCCATCACTTCCTCAATCAGCGCTTCCAATTCTTCAACATTGTTGATGCGGTCCGTATTGGTCTTAAACCGCGGATCGGTGATCCATTCCGGTTTGTCGATCACATCGGTGCACAGCTTTTCCCACGTTCTCTGGTTTGCGCAGCCGACCATGATATAGCCGTTTTTGGTTTGTACCGACTGATACGGAGCGACCGAACGATGCCTCCAGCCCGACGGTCCGGGAATTTTGCCGGTGGCAAAATAAGCGGCGGCCTCCCAGGTAAACCAAGGCAATCCGATCTCCGCCAGGGAAACATCCACATGCTGCCCCTGGCCTGTCTTTTGCTTATAAATATAAGCGGCCAGGATGGAATAGGCTGCCGTGATGCCCGCACCGATATCATAAACGGCAATCCCCGATTTCATGGGTTTTTTGCCCGGTTCGCCGGTCATGCTCATCAGCCCCGTCATGCCTTGAAGCACCAGGTCAAATCCGCCCTTGTGAGCGTAAGGACCCGTTTGGCCGTAACCGGAAATCGAACAGTACACAATGCCCGGATTGATTTCTTTTATCGTGTCATAATCGATTTTTAACGACTTGGTAACGCCCGGACGGTAATTTTCCACAATAATATCCGACGTTTTGGCTAATTTATAAAAGATTTGTTTTCCTTCTTCGCTTTTCAAATCGAGCGCTATGCTTTTTTTGTTGCGGTTAATTTGGAAAAAGCTTGTCGATTCCCCGTTGATGAAGGGCCCCAGCTGCCGGGAATCGTCTCCTCCGGCCTTTTTCTCCACCTTAATGATTTCGGCTCCCAAATCGCCCAATATCATCGTGCAGTGAGGTCCTGCCATAATTTGCGATACATCCAGAACGCGAATTCCTTCTAAAGGAAGCATATTGCAACACTCCTAACCTATAAAAATAGTATATTATTATGAAAATTTCGAATATAATATTGAAATCATCTTCTAAAAGGGGAGAGATGTTTTGCCGTTCATCAAGCGTAAACTCCCGTTGCAGCTTCGCATCATCGGATTAGTGCTCACAGTGGTACTGACGATTCTGGTAAGTATCGGCTATCTTTTTAATTTGATCATTGTTCAATTTGTAGAAGACGCCGTCGGGGATAGCGCGCTCGATGCCGCCAAACTGATAGCCGAATTGCCGGACATCAGAGAAGCGATGGAGCTTGGCGATCCTCACTCATACCTTCAACCGCGGACACGGGAAATAAGAGAGAAAACCAAAGTGGGTTTTATTACGATCCTCGATTCCAACGGCATACGCTATACGCATAACAATGAGGAGTTGATCGGCCAAAGATTTACAGGAGGCGATGAAGGACCCGCCCTTGCCGGCGAAGAATATATTTCCAAGGCCGTCGGTATTTCCGGGCCGTCGATCCGGGCATTCGTACCCGTCAAAAAAGACGGCAAAGTCATCGGCGTCATCGCCGTAGGCATGTTCAACAACAACATATACAAAATCGTGAATTCGTACTTTATTTCCGTCATTTATTTTCTGTGCATCGCTTTGGCACTCGGAATTCTTCTCTCCATCCTGCTGGCCAGGAGCATCAAGAAAACGATGTATGGTCTGGAGCCCGATGAAATCGCTAACATTGTGAAGGAACGCGAAGCCCTCTTGGACTGTTTGCATGAAGGGGTCATTGCCGTTGATAAAAACCGGAAAGTCACCTTGATCAATGAAACGGCCCGCAAGATCCTGTCGTTTGACAGCGATGCGCTCGGCAAGCATGTAACGGAGATCATACCTTCATCCAGATTAAGCGAAGTCATGGATACGAAAGAAAAAGAATACAATACGGAACATACCGTCAACGGCGTCACCGTGATCGTCAACCGCGCTCCCATTATCGTAAACAATGAGGTCGTCGGCGCCGTTTCTACGTTCAGAGATACCTCCGAAATGCGAAGCCTGGCGGAAGAACTGACCGGCGTGAAGCAATACATGGAGGGCCTGCGTGCCAAGACTCACGAATTTATGAACCGCCTTCACACCCTTCACGGTTTGTTGGAGCTGCGGGAATATGAAGAAGCAAAGTCGTTCATATTGCAAACCACCAACAGCCAACAAAAGCTGCTTCAATTTTTGGGACGAAAAATATTGGATCCCAAAACCTCCGCTCTCCTTCTGGGAAAGATCCAGCAAGCCGAGGAGCGGAACATCTCGTTAAAAATCGATCCCGGAAGCCATCTGCCGCCATTGCCTGAGGAGATTTCCAACAGCATGATCCTGATTCTCGGCAATTTAATTGACAATGCGTTTGATGCTGTCAAAGGCATTGCCGATGGACAAATCGAGGTCACCTTGCTTGATCAGCAGGACCAATGGGTCATCATGGTGGAAGACAACGGCCATGGAATTCCGGAAAGCCGGATCCCGTTTATTTTCAAGAAGAACTATTCAACCAAAAATGCCGACAGAGGCTACGGCCTGTATCTGGTTAAGAACCATATCGATCACGTACTGCACGGAGAGCTGAATGTCACTTCCTCACCGGATCTTGGAACCGTCTTTTGGATAAGCATCCCCAAACGTTGATTGAAATAGCAAAATACAGGAGGGCTCACCTTGTTACTTAAAGTGTTGATTATTGAAGATGATCCTATGGTATCGAGCATCAATCAAAAGTACCTCAACAAAATCGATTTGGTGGAATGTGTCGGCAGCGCCAGAAACGGTCAAGAAGCAATGGAGCGGATTGTAGAGCTTGCTCCGGATGTGATTCTTCTTGATATCTACATGCCTTCCATGAACGGCTTGGAGCTACTGCGTGAAATTCGCCGCCAATCCATTGAAGTCGATGTCATTTTGATCACGGCCGCTGATCACCCCCAAATTATTGAAGAATCCATGCGGCTCGGGATTGTGGACTATATTATTAAGCCGTTCGATTTTGACCGCTTCCGTTCCGCATTGGAAACCTTGAAAAAAAGACATCTGCTCTTCCGTCAGCATACGAACCTGAATCAACAGCTGCTCGATTCGTTATACGCAAAATCCAATCCTAAGCGGTCGGGCGGTGAAGAAACGGAAGTACCTAAAGGCATTGATCCGATTACGCTGCAAATGATCCGGGACACGCTCGCAAATTCCGGGCAGCCGTTATCCGCTCAGGACATTGCCGATCAATTGATGCTGTCGCGAATAACAACAAGAAAGTATCTGGAATATCTGTGTGAAATAGATGAGATTATGCTCGAATTGAAATATTCCAGCAAAGGGCGTCCTACCAAGCTGTATGTTTATAACGATTGATTTAATTGTAAGCGTTTACCTATTGGCTGATCATGTTCTCTGCCATATATCTTCGGCTCTGTCCGACATAATGATCGGATACGAACTGAAGCATTCGCAAATCCTCCTCATTCAGTTCCCGGACGACTTTAGCGGGAGACCCCATGACCAACACTCCAGGGGGGATTTTTTTCTTTTCTGTAATCAAGGTACCGGCGGCAATCAGAGCCTGCTCCCCGATTTCTGCATGATTCATAACAATAGCCCCCATGCCGATCAACGCTCCGTCATGGATCGTGCATCCGTGTAAAATTACGTTGTGTCCGACCGATACCTTGTTTCCAATGTGCAGCGGCAGTCCGGGGTCCACGTGAAGCGTACAGCCGTCCTGGATATTGGTTCGATCGCCGATCACAATCGGCGCATTGTCCCCGCGCAGTACCGAATTGAACCAAACGCTTGACTCCTCCCCGATGGTAATATCGCCTATTAACTGAGCCCCCGGTGCCGTGTATGCGGTGGGATGCAGCTGCGGCTTAACATCGCCTAATGAATAAATCATCCGCGTCTTTCCTCCTTTGCTTGCACACAAGACCAACACCCTTCCTTTAATGATAGCGATTACATTTTTGATTATAGCGGACCCGGCGCCCGTTTTGTTTTTTCGTATTCAACGTAAATTAATTCAGCTTTTGTAACCGGTTTTTGTAATTTTTGTAGCGATCGGCAGTGCAATACCAGTCATGATGCGCTTCATTGCAAAGCCCGGCATCGCCTTGAAAATCAAGCGATGCCGGGCTTTGGAATTATTCCGCCGATGAGATGTTGACTCTTTGCAGGCGCAGCGCATTAAGAACAACGGATACCGAACTTAAGGCCATGGCCGCACCAGCCACCCATGGTGCCAACAGGCCGATGGCTGCAACGGGGATCCCCAGCGTGTTATAAGCGAGGGCCCAGAACAAATTTTGCCGGATGTTGGCCATCGTTTTTCTGCTTATCGCTATGGCGTCGGCAATGCTGTTCAAATCTCCGCGCATCAAGGTAACATCGGCCGCTTCCATCGCCACGTCCGTTCCTGTGCCGATGGCCATGCCGATGTCCGCAACCGCGAGCGCCGGGGCATCGTTGATGCCGTCTCCGACCATCGCCACCTTCCTGCCTTGTTCCTGCAGCTTCTTCACTTCCCGTGCTTTTCCTTCGGGCAGCACTTCCGCGATGACATCCTCGATGCCTGCTTGTTTGGCGATGGCTTTCGCCGTACGTTCATTGTCGCCGGTAATCATGATGACGTGAATTCCCATTTGCTTTAAGCGGGCAACCGCCTCTTTGGACGTATCCTTGATCGTATCCGCCACCGCGACAACACCCGCATACTGCCGGTCGATTGCGACGAGCATCGCCGTTTTGCCTGCCTGCTCCAGCTTTTCCATCGTATCCGCCGCAGTTGCGATCGCAACATCGTATTTGGCCATCAGCTTGCGGGTTCCGGCCAATACTTCTTTACCTTCGACTACGGCTCGAATCCCGAAACCCGGAATGGCTTCGAATTCATCGGTCTGCCCCAGTGAAATGCCTTTCGCTGAAATTCCCGTTACGATAGCCTCGGCAAGCGGATGCTCGGAATTTTTCTCGGCGGCTCCAACCAGCTTTAATAACGTCGTTTCATCGATCCCGGATGGAATCACATCCGTGAGTTCCGGTTTGCCCTTGGTCACCGTACCCGTTTTATCCAATACGATGGTTTCAATCCGGTGCGTGGACTCCAGGTGCTCTCCGCCCTTAAACAAAATGCCCAGCTCCGCCGCACGGCCGGAACCGGCCATAATGGAGGTAGGGGTGGCAAGCCCAAGCGCACATGGGCAGGCAATAACCAGTACCGCAATGGCTTTTTCCAAAGCTCCGGCCAAATGGCCGGGTTCCATCCAGATATACCATACGGCGAAAGTGATAATGGCAATTCCGACTACAACGGGAACAAAAATTCCGGAAATCACGTCTGCAATCCGCTGAATCGGCGCCTTCGAGCCCTGCGCTTCCTCCACCACTTTAATGATTTGAGCAAGCGCCGTCTCCTTGCCGACCCGGGTTGCTTTGATTTGAAGCATGCCATTCTTGTTTATCGTTGCTCCGATTACGCGATCCCCTGGTCTCTTTTCGACAGGAATGCTTTCGCCGGTAAGCATCGACTCGTCCACGGACGATCTCCCTTCGATGACTTCACCGTCTACCGGCACTTTCTCTCCGGGCTTCACCAGAACGATGTCGCCTACGGCGACTTCTTCTACAGGAATAGTCATTTCCTGGCCGTTTCTGACGACCAAAGCGGTCTTGGCCTGCAGTCCCATAAGCGATTTGATCGCTTCGGATGTCCGCCCTTTGGCCAGGGCTTCAAACCATTTCCCGAGAATAACCAATGTGATAAGTACAGCGCTGGTCTCATAATACATGGCCGGCGCGTGCTGTCCGCCATGAGCGTTTGTCGCCCAATCAACCGTCAAATACAAACTGTAAAAATAAGCCGCGGAGGTACCCAAAGCAATGAGAACATCCATATTCGCACTTTTGTTGCGGAGCGCTTTATAAGCGCCGGTATAAAAGGGTTTACCGATGATGAATTGGACCGGTGTCGCAAGCGCCAATTGAAACCATGGATTCATAAAAACCTCAGGCATCCAGATCCATGAAGTGAACGAAAAGTGAGTGACCATGGCCCATAGAAGCGGAAAGGACAATATGGCGGAAATGAGCAGCGTCACCTTCTGCCGCTTGAGCTCCTGCTGACGGCGCGTGCCGTCGTCCTCCTCCTCCTCCTGCTTCGGAACAGCCTTGTAGCCGAGCTTATCCACCTTCTGCTGCATATCTTCGATAGACACTTCAAGCGGATTGAACTCCACATGAGCCGTTTCCATCGCAAAATTAACAGTGGCTTTCGAAACGCCATCCAGTTTATTCAATCCTTTTTCAATGCGATTGGCGCAAGCGGCGCAGGTCATTCCTGTAATCAGTAAAGAAGTTTGCTTCGTTCCGGTACTTGCGGAATCCATACCAAACACCCGCTTTCGTATATGTTGCATTTTTTCATATATATTGGTTTTGTCAGGTTTACCTGTTACCGATTTTAGTATACCCCCCTATAGTATATTTGTCAACGGACTTCTTCTTTGTTTTACCATTCCCCTTGGCAAGTTGAACCATACCGGCCGCAGATCATCCAGAAATCCATACCGGTTTTGTCTGTTCAATATGAATTCTATAAACGAAAACATATCGCCAAAAACCTTCTGGCAAATGAGGACTGATCTTGATAAACTGGCATAAGTGATGTTTCTGCTAACCGTTCAACCAAATTGAATATGTAAACCGAACAAGGGGTGAATGTCATGGAAATCGAACTCATAGATGCAGTAAAAAAACATGATGAGCTGCGGGTCAGAAATTTGTTGAGCTTTGGCGTCAACCCCAATTTCCGGAACCCTAACGGAAATACGGCTCTAATGTTTGCGGCAAGCCAAGGAAACCATGAGCTCGTTCAAATGCTTCTTAGCCATCGCGCCGATCCGAATATACCCAACAAGCAAGGGAATACCCCGTTAATCACGGCCGTGGAACGAAATCATATGAATATTGCCTTACTATTGCTTAACCACGGAGCCAATGCGGCACATGCCAACGGAAACGGCACCACCCCTTTAATGTTTGCTTCCCGAAACAACGCATTGCCAATAGCAAGGACTCTTGTGGAAAGAGGCGCCGGGGTAAATGCGGCAAATCATAAGGGACATACCGCTTTAATGCTATCTTGCATAGACGGCCATCAGGATATGGTGACATTTTTGTTGGAATCCGGAGCCCATGTACATAAAAAAGACAACAACGGCTATACCGCCCTGCTGCATGCTGTAAGACCAAATCATTACGGCATCGTCGAGCTGCTTCTCAAGCATGAAGCCAAACCGGAAGAAGCCAACATCTTTGGTGTCAATGCCGTAACGAAAGCTGCAGAAATCAACGACGAGCGGATTATGACAGCATTGCTTTACTCCCTGTATTCTCGAAAGGTGTCCATATCTTATCGTAATGCCTACCAAACAGCAAAAGAAAAGCATCCTGAAAGCAGTATCCGCTTATGGCTTAATATGCTGACTAACGGTAATGTCCATTCCTCCGAGGCAGGACGTTTCAATAAATCGATTGTGAAGGATATCCGGCTGATCAGGATATTCAGCAAATATGATCTTAAACTCGATGATGAAAGCCTTTTCCCATTTATTTCCATTTCTATACAAAAGAAGGACAGGAAACTTTTCGACCGCTTTTTTCCGTCTCAGCCGAACAGTGCGCTTTGCCGACAATGTTTTGAATCCCTGCCCTTGAACGAAATCGAGCCGTATATGGCACAGCGTCTTTTATGGCTCGCTTTCGTCAGTAAGCATCCGGATCTTGCTTGTCGCCTTTTCGATCATCAGGTTCCTCCTCACACCTGCAGAACCAAAGACAAAGAACAACACACGATGGATCTTGCCATATCTTTAAAGGATCAAAGCATCATTGAACTGCTGCTGGACCGGGGTGTCATCCCTTCCAAGCATCATCTAGAACAGGCTATTATCAACCGTTTGACTTATGCGGTAAGGTTAATGGTGGCTCGTGGGGCAGATGTTAGCGACGGAAGCCAGCTGTTCGCCGCGGCCATCGGCACTAAACAAACGGAAATGGTACAGCTATTGATTGAGCTTGATATCGATCCGGATCAAGGAAGCCGTTCATGGCATGCTCCTTTGCTAAAGGCTATATCCTCGGGGATGGACTCCGTTGCGGAATATTTTATTGTTCATGGCAAACAGCTTCAAGAATTGGACAAGGCTTTGCTTGAAGCGGTCGCTAGAAAGAATGAGAAATTAGCCCTCTTATTACTGGATCACGGAGCGGATGCGCAAACCAAAAATGTTTTGGGACAAACAGCCTTTCAATTAGCGACGGAAAACCGAATGATGACATGGGTGGAGAAATGGCTGCAAAAAAAGCCTGAGCAAAAACAAATCAACGAAGCTTTCCTGACTTCCTTGCAAAAAAATCAATCCGATCTGGCCGTACTGTTCTTGCAGTACGGGGCCGACCCGCATATCAAACTAAAAAATGGGCAGGATGCCTTCTCTGCTGCAGTTGAACGTCAAATGGTTCCCGCAGCGGAAAAATTAATGTCTTTTGTCGATAACCAGGAGATTTATCACGCATTTATGAATAGTGTCCGGAATAACGCCTTGCCGATAGTGAGGATGTTCATCAGAAAGGGAATCGGTCCCAATGTGGTCGATGGGGAGGGTACGAGCGCCCTGATGCATGCGGTCAAAGCCGGCCACTCCAACATGGTATATGAACTCATTTTGGCCGGCGCCAACACCGAACGGCAAAATCAGCGGGGGGAAACCGCGAGAAGCGCCGCACTTGCCGGCAATCAAGCAGGAATGCTCCGGATTCTTTCCAGCAAGCCCAATCTTTCCGGCGAGAGCAGTCATTCGTTGATGGGTACATTGCTGTCCTCCGTATTCGGGCGGTCAAAGCCCCGGGAACGATTCACACACTGCTGGAGCTGTAAGACGAGCATTGATTCTGTCCGCTATCTCATTTGCAGTTCATGCCATTGGATTATTTGCCCCTGCAGTGCATGCGGATGTACTTATTCCTACGGCACTTCATACAGAAACTATTAACATGGGAAAAGCAAAAGCCTGGTCCTGCAGTCTCTGCTTGGACCAAGCTTTTTGCCACGCCTTGAATTTCCCTTTATTTAACGTTGGAACTCAACGATACTCCGCTTTTTTTCATTCACCGTGAGCTGAAATATATCCGGCCGGTTGTAGTGTCCCATGACATCAAAGTCGTACCGGCTTTGGACGATCTGGTCCAACGGCAAATCGGCGACCAACAGCCCTTCCTCGTCCCATAACGGCTTGATTACATATTCGCCTAACGGCCCTACGATCGCGCTCCCGCCCCGGGACAGCACGTCGGGCTGCCCGGAAAGCTCGTCCAGGCAGGCTAAATCATCAGGGTATGTGTTTTTTGTGGCATACTGATTAGAGGATAACACGAAGCAGCGGCCCTCCAAGGCGATATGCTGAATCGTTGCCTGCCAGGTATCGCGTGCGTCCGCCGTCGGAGTGATGAACAGATCAATCCCTTTGGCATACATCGCGGTTCGCGCCAAAGGCATGTAGTTTTCCCAGCAGATCAATCCGCCGATTCTCCCGAATGGCGTTTGAATCACCGTTAGCGTGCTGCCGTCTCCCGATCCCCACAGCAGCCGCTCTGCACCCGTGGGCATCAGCTTGCGGTGTTTGCCGAGCAGCCGTCCGTCGGGTCCTATATATACCATGGAGTTATACAAGGTCGAGCTGCCGAATTCGGCTTCGCGTTCTACGACGCCGACAATCAGGTAGACTCCGGCATCATATGCTATTTGTCCAAGAAAATCCATGTCTTCACCCGGAATTTCTACAGCACTTTCCCAATATCTCGCCCAATCCTTTCTACCCGAATCCGTTCGGCTCCCCACCCGGGTCCCAAACGTAAATCCTCTAGGGTAGCCTGAGACGAACGTTTCCGGAAAAACCACCAATTGGGCCTGCTGCTTTGCCGCTTCCTTCGTCCACTCCGCTATTTTCTGCATCGCTGAGGCCTTGTCAAAAAGAACAGGAGCCGACTGAACCACCGCTACACGTACCGTACGTTCCATAGGAATGACCTCCGTTTATCGTATTTACTCCTTCAAGTCCGTACTTCTATCATAACGTGCGTGAAGAAATGGTAAACAGCCAATCCTCCTCCTTTATCCCCATCCAATCGCAATCAGGAATTCATAAATTATTACCAAATTGGAAGCATGATTTATGTTAAGATACCAAATAATATGACTGAATCAGTCGATTCAACAGTTAGGCGGTGTCCCTATGTGGAAGCCCGATCGCACAAGCAAAAAACCGTTATATCAGCAAATTGCCGAATATATGGAACGCAGAATAAACTATGGCGAATACCCTCCGGGCAGCGTTTTGCCATCCGAAAGAAAGCTAGCGAGCCAGCTTCAAGTCAATCGGAGCACGATCGTGCAAGCTTATGAGGAGCTTCGCGCCTCCGGACTCATCGAAAGCCGCGTCGGCTTCGGAACCAGAGTCAGCGGCGATAAATGGGGATTTACCCCGAAGCATGCCGCAAACTGGCGCTTATATGAAGAGAGCGGCGCTTTTTTACCGAATATTCCTTTCATTCGGCGTATTCGGGAAGAAATTCGTAAAAACCCGGACATTATCGATTTTGCCAGCGGCGAGCTTTCGGCGGATTTGTTTCCCAATCAGGCCTTTCAAAAACTGTGGCAGGAAAAACCTTATCTTGACCATTGGGGCTATGACGACCCTCAAGGCTATTTGCCATTAAGAGAAACGCTGGCGTCCTTTTTGCAAACGTACCACGGGATCGGTTCAACCTCGTCTTCGATTCTCATTACTTCCGGATCGCAGCAGTCTTTATTTTTAATTACTCAATGCTTGCTTAGCGCCGGGGATGCGGTGGCCATTGAAGATCCTTCCTATTGCTATTCCCTGCCTATGTTTCAATCGGCAGGATTGCGGCTGCTCCGTTTGCCGGTCAAAGACGACGGGATCCAGCCCGATGATCTCTTGTCTTTATACCGCCGGCATCGTGTACGCATGATTTTTTTAAACCCGAATTATCAAAATCCTACCGGAACGGTGCTAAACCCGGAGCATCGGATGAAGCTGCTGGACGCCGCCGCGGATTTGGGGATTCCCATCGTCGAGGACGATCCCTTCAGCCTGACATCCTTTGACGGCAATGCGCCTAAGCCTTTGAAGGCGTACGATACGGCCGGAAATGTGCTCTACATTGGATCGCTGTCCAAAATTGCCGCATCCGGCTTGCGGATCGGGTGGATGGTAGCCCCGCAATCGGTGGTGCATCGCCTGGCGGATGCCCGACAGCAAATGGATTTTGGTTTAAGCGTCATTCCGCAGTGGATTGCAGCGCAATTTTTAGGTTCGAAGACCGATTTTGAAGATCATGTGGCCTCCTTGAGAAAAGCACTGCTTCGCAAACGGGATCTCCTTGCTTCAGCCATGGATGAATATTTGAAAGGCGAGGTGGATTACTCCTTGCCTCAAGGAGGATTGAATATGTGGTGCAGCATACACAAAAAAGTGGATGATTTCAGGCTGTTGGAAGAAGGGATTAAACGCGGCGTTATTTTTGTTCCGGGAAGCGTTTATGGCTCAAAGCCCGGTTATGTCCGTTTTTCATTTTCAAGGCCTGACCCGGAAAGCATACACAAGGGAATTCGTGCCTTTGCAGAAGGATTGAAGCATTGCTGATCCCAATGGACGGGATAAGACGCTCCCGATTGGATGGTTACAACACAACATTTTCTTGTTACGATCCAAGTATAAGACTAGGAGCTGGATGGTGAATGCAATGCCTCTCTACATTTATTACATTATTTTCTTAACGATTATGTTAATTGGGACGATAGCCACGATCATGATCGGCCTGTCCAAAAAAAACAAAGAAGGAAATCCCGGTTATGACAAAAGAACAGGCAGCATTTTTAAAAATCTGTCCATTTATTATATTATCGCTATCGTTCTCGGTTATATTGCGTTGATTCTATATATAGTCAAATGATCATTCGTGCAGCCAAAGAAGGAGTCGGTTTTGAACTGCACCCCAATTGTTAGACACACATCTAACAATTGGAGGTGCTTTTCTTTTGGCTAAATTTACAGCAGCAGAAAAAATAAAAGCGGTCAA
>NZ_FNDY01000026.1 GCF_900099895.1 Paenibacillus naphthalenovorans | reverse complement strand
CAAGTGGTTTTTCGTCCTAATTTCGAGAAATTAGTGACATTTGTGCAGCAAAAACCACCGTTTACCAGTTAATGACACGAACTGCATAGATCATATCTTTTATATTTGCCCAGTGTGCTTGCGGAGCCGGTTATGATCGGCCTCATCCTGCTGGCGGCGGGATGCTCGCACCTCAACATTTTGATGATTGCCCGCTGTTTTGCATGGAAAGAAACGCCCGGCGGTTATCTCGGCATCGTCCGCACGTTGGGATCGGCGGTGTCTTTCCTGTTTTTGCTTGCGGGGCTGTTCGCTGTTTTGATGAAAGGCATCGTGCTGATGATGGGTTATGTCGATATTGTGCATCATATTTTGTTTCCTGCCTTACATGCTACGTTGTTTGGCATCCTGCTATTGTGTGCTTGCGTATACCTGGCTCGATTGGGCATGGAGAAGACCGTTCGTTTTGCGATCGTTGCGTTTGTCGGCACGATATGGGTTACCTTCCTGTACGTGCCGTTTGCGTTTCCGCCGGCTGCCGAATACCGCCATCTGCTCCCTCTTCTTCCGGAGCACATGCCCAAGGGAGATTGGCAAACCTTTCTTACGATATGGGCGGCGTTCTCCGGTCCCGAATATATGCTGGCATTGCCGAAAGAGGCGGTAGACGCGAAGAAATTGAAAACGGCTCTGATTTCCGCCAATGCATTTACCGCATTCGAATACATATTCTTTTTTGTCATTTGCCTGACGTTTTACGGATCTGATTATTTGCAGCGGCAAGACTTGCCGATCGTCGATCTGATCCGGTATATTCAGCTTCCTTTCGCCGAACGGCTGGAAATGATTCTGATTCCAGCCTACGCCATTTCCGTCGTTTACGTCGTCGCCATCCTTCTATTGTATGCGGCGGGAGCAATCCAATGTCTTGCGCGCAGTCGTCTTTCAGAAGGAAGAGCGCCGTTTTGGTTGGCGTTTTTGATGATGCTTCTGCTGACATGGATGGCCGGTCGCTGGATATGGCCGGATGAATGGAAAGCCAAGGAGTGGATCACCTGGCTTTCATGGCTGGATGCCAGCACCTATACCGTTTTGCCTTTTGGCTTCTTCCTCTTGGGATGGATCACGATTCGCAGGAAATGGAGGGTCCGACATGCCGGCGGCTCGTCATAAACCGCTTCTTCTATTACTGGCGTTGCTTGTTCTCGGCGGTTGCTCGTTTGTCGATAAAACCAATACCATTGAGGAAATATCGCCGGTTGTATTGCTTTATCTGGATGAAGGGAACGACGGATCCGTAAAGCTGTCTACCATCATTCCCCCGCTGAAGAAAGAGAAAAAGAGCGTGATGACCACGTCCTCCAATACGTTAATCGAAGGGAGATACTTACGAAACTTGAAGTATTACCGGGAAACGAAAGGGGGGCAGATCCGAATGATTTTCTTCTCCGAAGCCATGGCTAACCGGGGGCTGACGTCTCTGCTCGATACGTTACTGCGTGATCCCGAAATTTCCAGCCGCGTGTTTCTCTCTGTTGTGCGTGGCGATATGATCGGATATTTGAACAGGCAGATGCAGAGCGGGCAGGAGGAAATCGACTTGTATCTGTACAAAATGTTTGCGCACTACGAAAAGCAAGGGCAATTGACGACAAGCAACGTGCATGAATTCCTGGCCAGGGTGTACAACCCTTATGCCGATCCGGTTCTTCCCTATTACGCCGTCGCGAACAATGAACTTCGTTATTCCGGGACGGCGCTGTTCCGCGGGGATAAGATGGTCGGGACGGTTTCGCTGCCCGATGACGTCTTTTTCCAAATGTTGCATGAAAAGAGAGGCGTTCAAAAGACGGTGCCGCTGCCAGCGGCGGATGTCGTGCTCGGCAGTATCAAAACCGAGCGGCAAATTCGTTTCACCGATTCGTTCCGGAACGTTCATATTGACGTGATGCTTAAAGGACGGGTGGAAGAAGTCCCCGCTGGACAGAAGACGGACAGCCCACGGGAACTGCAGGAGTTCGAGCGTACGCTTGAACGGAGAACCCAGGAAAAGCTGGAGAAAGTCATCGGTCGAACGCAGTCGTTATGTGTCGACCCGTTCGGCCTGGGCATGCACACGGTAGGATGGAAGGGCCGGCCATTTACCCGTGAGCAGTGGAACCAACGATGGCCGGATATGGACGTGACGATCCATGTTTCGTTGAAGTTGGAGCATACCGGGATGCTCGATTCGCATGCGGACCGGCGATGAAGACGCAGCTCGCGCGCCCTGTGTCACTCGCCAATGATCGCGTCTTCATGACATGGAACGTTTGAAGCCGCGTACAAAAGCGCTCACATTCCCCAAACAGCAAGTCCCCTGCGGATTGTGGATTTCGCATGCGCAGCGGCCAGCCTGTACCTGAGTTTTGATCCGGTCAACATACGATTCCGGCATGATCGGAAGGTGCGCAGCAATCCACAGGAATTCCCCCTTGCAGGATGTGTGAAAGGAATTGACGTTCGACGCCTCTGGAATCGTAAGGTAGCTTCCAAATCTTTACGAATTTTTTTCGCACGAAAAATTTTATGTGTGGCGTCTGGAACCGGATCAACTGATCAATTATACCGGCGTTGTGATGCTGCACACCTTTTGCATTTATCCTTTGACTGCTTTTCTCTACCTGACTCGTTTTCCAGAAGTCGAATGGAAGGCTGCGGTTCACATTGCAAAATGGGTGCTGATCTATATCGGTGTAGAATGGGTTGGATATCGCCTCGGTTATATTACCTACTCCCACGGCTGGAATTGCTGGTGGTCGCTTTTCTTTGATGTACACATGTTTCTGATGCTTCGCTTTCATCATACAAAGCCGGTTTGGAGCATCCCGATGACGATACTGTCCATCTTCTTTTACTTGATCCTGTTCGGTTATCTGTAAAGAATCCATGCCCCGTGACTGGCATTTTTGCCGAGGACGCATATAATGACGTGATCCAACTTTTGAGGAGTGATGAATCATGTCCGTTGCGGCTCAAACAAGTACAAAGAGTGTACCTCCCTTTTCCATATGGGGGATTCATGCATCTGTCGCCGGAAGACCGGTTGTGTGGGGCAAACTCGTGATGCGTGTTTTGCCGGACCAACGAATTCAAGGCACCATCCAATTTCGACGAACACCGATTCCGATTGAAGGAAGCTGGAATGAAAGCGCGCAGCAGATCGTGTTTCATTCTCCCTACGCCGCCTACTCCGGCCACTTATCCATCTATGACGATGTCCAGATTCAACTTCGGCATCTGGTTCTCACCGGACGCCTGCGGATGCTGCCCCCCTCTTTACAGGCGGGCGAATATGGAACCTGGGTAGCGACAACTGATATCATCTTGCCGCACTATAGCGGCTATGTCCCACCCCAACCGTCTTCCACTTCGATGCCGCCGGTTGGCGTATTTGTCACGTCGAATATACTGTATGGAAATTCGCGTATGTAAAAGCAGGCACATATCCGTCAATGTCCCCAAATATGACTTTGACGGATAAAAAATGATCGTTGCCGGGTTCTGTGCAGGGTATGGAAATGGAATCGCTGGTGCATCGTCTTGTCAACAGAAGAGCACATGATGGGGATCCAGATAACGGAAAGGGGTGGAATCGGTGGACGAAAATCAGATTCATCATGTAATCGAACAACCCTATCAATTGATTGTCTAAGCACACCGCAACATGACTGACATTTGGCGCACTCACGTACTATTTACGCGACAATGGTGGTTGGGAGTAGGTTTATCGATATGCCCCTGGCTATTTTGGATCGGATTTCGGGATAAGAGAGCTACGGGACAGTTTCTCCTATCCGGGTTTATGATGATTATCGTGTCGTCGTGGCTGGACCAGCTTGGGATTGCCATGGGACTTTGGCATTATCACTGGGAAGTCATACCATTCATGCCCGCTAATTTTCCAAGGAATTTTTCACTTCTTCCCGTCACGGTTATGTTCTTACACCAGTACAAGTCTGGCATACATCCGTTGTTCAAAGCTCTCCTATTTGGGGGTTTTTCCGCTTTTGTGGCCGAGCCGATCTCACAAATGGCTGATTTATATCATTCCATTCACTGGAAGCAATATCTATTCATTTCCGATCTATGTCGGGCTATATCTGCTGGCTTCGAGCATCGCCAAGCGGGGCGTTGATTGCACAGATTCATCCTCGGTAGATAAATAAAGGCCAAAACCATAAGTTTACCGATTCCAAAAATCATGCCCAGATTCATGAGCTGCATATTTACCATGTCATTGTTAAAGACTCAAGTTTGTTAATTGATGATCTACCGGACCACTATCGTTTCTCGTCATAACGGCTGACAACGAGTTCCTTTTGGAATAAGCAATTTTTTTAAGCATAGAATTTAATGATTCTATTCTCTACCAGGACATGGGTGAAATATGAAGAAAAAAACAAATATGATAATACAAATCGCCGCGACATATACGGGAACCGTGGTGGGAGCCGGATTTGCCTCAGGACAGTCGATTATGCAGTTTTTCACGGTATACGGAGCCTATGGGGTATTAGGCATTTTATGCAGCACCTTTCTTTTTGTATGGATCGGCACTAAAATGATGATTCTAGCTCACCAGATCAAAGCATTTTCATATCAGGAGTTTAATGTTTATCTGTTTGGCAAGATTTTCGGCAAAGTCGCAAATGCCTTGACTTTTATTATTCTATTTGGGGTAACGGCCGTGATGCTTTCAGGAACCGGTACCATTTTCGAAGAACAACTCCGTCTACCCTATCAACTGGGTATTATCATCAGCATCGTTTTGTGTTATCTGGTGATGACGAAGGAAATCAGCGGAATTATGTTCGTAAACTCGTTAGTTGTTCCCATGATGCTTTTTTTCACTATTCTCCTTGTCGTAAAGGTTGTCAGAATAGACAATATTTTTGATATAGTCGGTTGGCAGAACCAACAACTGTACAATTTGAAGTGGTTCGTGAGTCCGTTTGTGTATGCAGGATTGAATTTTGCTTTTATTCTAGCCGTTATGGTTCCTCTGGGGAGTGAGGTGGATGACGAAAGCGCATTAAAATGGGGAGGGTTTTGGGGAGGCATTGGTCTTGGTTTTATGCTTCTTGTCAGCCATTTTGCAATGAGCTCAAAGATGCCCGAGATTCTTCAATACGATATTCCGATGGCCGAGATTATTCGAGATTTCGGGCGGTTTTTTCATGTATTGTTTTTGCTCGTAATCTATGGAGAAATATTCACCACATTGATAGGCAATGTTTTCGGAATTTCTCGTCAAATCCAAAGTCTATATAATCTTCCTAAAAGTTGGTTAGTTCTTGGCATATTACTTGCTAGTTTTTTGATTAGTCAAGCCGGTTTCACCTCCTTACTTACTTATCTTTATCCGCTATTTGGGTATATGGGTTTGATACTTCTTATTTTTTTAGCAGCTCAACGGATGCCCAGGGACTAAGTCTCCATATTTTTATAAGTTGATTCGGCACGAAATCCAACTATTGGGTAATTATGCTACTATCGGAATTAAGGCACAGGGTTCCATCGATCCAACTTCTTATTTCCAAGACTTTTGGCCTGCCGTCTTAATAGCTAACATAAATGACCTCCATAAGAATAAAGAATACAGCATAGGGTAGACAGTTGCATGTCATATAGAGTATTTCCAACGACTTCACCTAAAAAATAGCTGAAATGAAGTCAAACGGTGTTACTTGACTAAATTGGTTTTTCCCTAACATCTTTGTAATGATGGACAATCCTACAAAACCTAGCAAGAACTCAATTGAGAATTGAAGAAACAACTTTTCATTTCCTCTTTCATCAAATGATTGGTGAAAGCAAGCACGCCGTTTGATCGAGAATCCGCTGCAAATGCGTGCGTTGAGGCGGGACTTCCATCCGTAAGGGAATGGAGTCCGCAAGATCATGCTCGAATTGTTCCGCCAGTTTTCGTGCTACTTCAGAACTGTACACAACTTCGCACACTTCATAATTCAGACGGTAGCTTCTTAAATCAAAATTTGAGGAGCCTATCTCGGCAATTTCTCCGTCAATGATCATTAACTTCGCATGCAACACGCCTTTATTGTAGAGGTAGATATGAACCCCGGCTTCCAAAAGTTCTCCATAGTAGGTCCGACTTGCAGCTCCAACGATGATCGATACCACGTGGCGGGGAACTAAGCGCACTCGGACACCGCGAACCAAAGCTGCTTTAATCGCCATAATAATGTCTGCATCTGGCACAAAGTAAGGCGCGATATTCCAATGGGCGTCGAAGACTGCTTGCAGTTCGTTTGCAGGTTAACCCACTATTCGAATATGGGTGTCGCGTCAAAAGCCGACATTCGACTTTAATCCGGTATATTCATCCCCGATATTGATGCCTCCAGTAAAAGCTTCCTGACCATCGAATACAACAATCTATGATTTCGGCAACTCCAATAGGACAGCGCCCAAGGGAAGCGAATGGGGAAAAAAGATCGGCATTCAATTCCAACCTTCATCATTTGGCGGCCGTAGCCATGGGCGTGCGTTGGGCCGAGGGGGAACTTGGATACTGTCAACTTTAGCAGTCGCGATGGGGGCGGCAGTGTTTAGGTTTATCCAAGGTTAGCTGTCTAAACAAAAGAATAGTGGCGAAAAGAGATCAAACCCTACTCAACTTGTAGGGTTTGATCTCTTTTCTAATCTGTTCACCGATGAAAACAGACAAGCCATGTCCTCAATATTCATAGTTTGTCTGTTTTTCTTAAAACCCCTTATATTGAGGCTCTTCATTTTCCAACTGTTGTACGCGGCTTTCTACTTGCTGCACGATTTGTTGGGTTTGTTGGGCCGCATTCGTAAAGAGCGATTTTGCTTCTTGATTTTGTGTTTCCAAAGCAAATTGTTCCAGACTCGCCTGAGCACTTTTTAAAGATGCTACGCACGTTTTCACTTGAGAAGCAACTGTCACGGAACGTCACCTCCTTTACCTTAGGATAGGATAATGTTTCACGGGTAATAGGAATAGATGCTTACATTCTCCCAATACCGAAATTAATATTTCCGTCTCGCAACAAAAGCATACGTTAGAAAAATTTTCAGATGGAAATGCATGAAAATAATGGAATAGGGGCATATTTACCTTTGTCGATTAATGTGATTGGAAAGGAATGGTGATATTATGCCGGATTGGATAGAAATCGCTTTGCGAACGTTATTGGCTATGGGGGTTCTATTTGTCCTAACGAAGATATTGGGTAAACGACAGGTATCACAGCTTTCATTGTTTGAGTATATCACCGGAATCACGATCGGCAGCCTTGCAGCTTACGTTTCGTTGGATCTGGAGTCCAATTGGTATCTGGGCTTGGTTTCGATGACGGTTTGGACCGTTGTTTCTTTAGGGATTGAACTTTTACAGCTGAAGAGCAAAACGGCAAGAGACCTATTCGACGGCAAAGCAACAGTGCTCATTAAGGACGGCAAGATCATGGAGGATAACCTAAAAAAAGAAAGGATTACCACGGATGAACTTATGGAACAGCTTCGAATAAAGAATGTGTTCAAAGCTGCCGATGTTGAATTCGCCATCATGGAGTCAAACGGTGACGTTAGCGTTCTTTTAACCAAGGAAAATCAACCGTTAACGCCTAAACACCTGGGAATAAATGTCGGGCCAGAACAAGAACCTCAATCGGTCATTATGGATGGAAAAATAATGGACGAACCGCTTGCCACGATAGGTCTAAACAGGAAATGGCTGGATACGGAACTGGAGAAATTAGGTGTTTCGATTGATAACGTATTTCTTGGACAGGTGGATTCCTATGGCCAGCTATACGTTGATTTATTTGATGATCAGATCAAAGTACCGAAACCCCAGAAAAAAGCCGCGTTGCTTGCAACATTGAAAAAGTGTGAAGCGGATCTCGAAATGTTTGGCTTATCTACCAAAGAACAAAATACAAAGCAGATGTACGAGCAATGTTCAAAAGCATTAGAAAAGATTATTGATGAAGTTAAACCATTGCTGATTCGTTAACAATTCGCCAATTATACGTCAGCTGAAATTCGAGGAGGATGTTCATGGCAAATAATATAAAGAAAAATTTAACGCGGGTACAACAGGAATATAAAGAATTGGCGCAAAGCGTCGAACCTCCGAGGCCCATACTCAAAAACTTCATTCGTGCGTTTATAGCTGGCGGGGCCATTTGTTTGGTTGGACAAGCCATCCAGGAAATGTTTGTGCATTGGGGCGGCTTTGATGAGAAAAAAGCTGGAGACCCTACCGTGGCGGTTATGATACTCCTTTCTGTCATTCTGACCAGCATGGGGGTGTACGATAAGTTTGCCCAATGGGCTGGTGCGGGTTCCGCAGTGCCTGTGACGGGATTTGCGAATTCGATGGCATCCGCTGCGATTGAACATCAGAGTGAAGGTATGGTGCTCGGTGTTGGCGGTAAAATGTTCAAACTGGCTGGACCGGTTATTGTATTTGGTACAGTCGCCGCCTTTGCGGTAGGAATTGTACATTTGCTGATCAAAGGCGGGGGAGGCTCTTAATATGTTAAAGGGACACCAGAGTTGGCTATTTGAGAACAAGCCGTTCATCCGATCAACAGCAACGGTAGTGGGTCCATTTGAAGGAAGAGGCCCGCTGGCCAAAGATTTTGACATTGTCCATGGAGAATCCATGATGGGACAAAAGAGCTGGGAGAAAGCAGAAAAGGTATTGATTGAAGAAGCGGCAAAACTGGCTATTGAAAATGCGGGGTTGACAAAGGAACAAGTACAGTTTTACATAGGCGGGGATTTGATGAATCAAATCATTAGCAGCAGTTTTGCCGCGCGAACATTATCGATCCCTTACCTCGGTGTGTTTGGCGCTTGTTCAACCTCGATGGAAAGTCTGGCATTAGCAGCTAACCTTGTAAATTCCGGTTCGGCGAAATTTGTGTTGGCGGGGACATGCAGCCATGATTCCAGTGCGGAGAAACAGTTCCGATATCCGACCGAGTACGGTTCGCAAAAACCGCCAACCGCTCAATATACGGTAACCGGGGCCGGTGCTGCCATCGTATCCATGGAAGGTGACGGACCGGTTGTTACATCTGCCACCATTGGCCGGGTTATCGATATGGGCATTAAAGACCCGTTTAATATGGGCGCAGCGATGGCTCCTGCAGCGGTAGACACCATTGAGGCGCATGTTCGAGATTTGGGAATTGAACCGGGTTATTACGATTTGATCGTTACCGGCGATCTTGCGAAAGTCGGATATGAAATCGCCTGTAAATTGTTTAAGAAACATAACTTTCCCATCGAACAAACCGAATATTCCGATTGCGGGATGATGATTTACGATTATGAAACCCAAATGGTTCAGGCCGGAGCAAGCGGCTGCGGTTGTTCGGCAGTTGTTACCTATGGACATTTGCTGAATCGGATGCGAAGAGGTGAACTGAAACGAATCCTCGTTGTCGCTACGGGGGCGCTGCTATCCCCAATTTCTTTCCAACAAGGCGAAAGCATTCCTTGTATCGCTCATGCCGTATCCATAGAGGCAGGGAGGGAGATATTATGATTTTTCTTTGGGCTTTTTTGGTGGGAGGTGCAATCTGTGTTTTCGGACAATTTTGTTTTGATGTCTTGAAACTTACACCGGCCCACACCATGACCCTGCTTGTTGTATTGGGCGCGATTGTCGACGGAATTGGATGGTATGATCCGCTGATTGAATTTGCCGGGGCAGGAGCATCGGTCCCGATTACAAGCTTTGGTAACGCGCTTGTCCATGGTGCGCTTCAAGAACTAAAGAGCAATGGCTGGATTGGGATCATCACCGGAATTTTCGAAGTGACCAGTGCCGGAATATCTGCTGCGATTATTTTTTCGTTTCTCGCTGCATTGTTCGTAAAGCCCAAAGGATAATACGGGGCTCAATCCGAATTTCGTTGGCTAAAATACACTGTAACGGTCGGTCAGGGCGATCCCTAACCGGCCGGTTTTGATTATGAGAAACATTCACTTGTTCCAATCTGTACGGAATGTCCCCATCGATAATCTCAAAGGTTACGTTGACCAAGCTATAAAAGCCATATACTGTCAGACGCTATTTATTTCGGTTCCTATATTCTCCATCACTTCTTTGGTTCGCTCCATTAAACTCGGCTCGGTTGGAACATTTTCACTTGCCTTTCCATCCAAGATTATTGGAGATTTGTTACTTGTCGTTTTGATTCGCTGTTTAAATTGTGATTTAAGTTCGCTTTTTTCCATACTTTCTCCTTTTCATTCGCCATTTTCAGAATATGCAACTGATATTATTCCGATTTTCATATCCTTTATGCATCATAGGAGTCAGGTCCCCAAAAGGCTGTGTTTCCGCCTGCATATAGACAACCAACCCGATAAAATGACCGGAAACCGGGCGGATGCCGTTGTCGCTTCTATGCGCCTGCCATAGACTAATGCTGTAAGTTCAACTTTACCTAACCCAAGGAGGAATGTTTTCAAATGCAGTTTATCAAACAGGCAATGCCCATGTATACGCATGACCAGGCCGCTTATGTCAGGCAAATGTACGATTGGCACATGAAAATGGCTCAGTATCACGAACAATTACGTACCTTTCATCTGGAAAGGGCGAAACAATTTCAAAAGCTCTCCGAAGAAAAAGCGAAAACGTCAGAAGTATCCAGCGACACCAGCGCCGCTTAAAGGCGAACCGACATGGAGCGATGTGATGAATTGGCAGCATTCCGAATCAAAATCTGGGACCGCTATGTAACCCTTCGTTCCCAATATGGAACCCGGATGCCCTTGTCTTTCGACCAGTTCTGGTATGACTTTTTGGCCAGGCACATGCTATCCGACTGTGGCGTAGAGCAAGTATATGAGGACTTCTGCAACAACTGGGAGAATCGGTGTGTGAAAAATGTTTGCGATTCGAGCCATCGGTAGAATGCCTGCGAAATAGGACCAAATGGCCGGCTGTTGCCCAAAATGGGTTGCTCCGGCCTTTGATATTTGTATACAGGGGACAAGGGTAGATGGGATCAAATCCAAGCGGACTTCACGATGCGGATAACTGCATAGGATGATTCGTTTCTGGACAACTTAAATGCTGTTTGCATAAATTTGGAAAGGCGGATGCCTGCATGTTACCAACATTCAGTACAAGCATTAAAAACTGGACTATCTCTGCCCCAAGACAACCGAATCGATGTAAAAATTGCATCTGGGGCAACTGGGATGGGTTGAAACAATTCTGTTCGAAACCTGTCTGCATTAAGAATCAACCAATATAAGGGGTCCACTTCTTTTACTTGATCATGTTCGGTTATCTGCAAAGAATTCTTGCCCAGTGACTGGCATTTTTGCCGATGACGCATATAATGACGTGATCCAACTTTGAGGAGTGATGAATCATGTCCGTTGCGGCTCAAACAAGTACAAAGAGTTTACCTCCCTTTTCCATATGGGGAGTTCATGCATCTGTCGCCGGAAGACCGGTTGTGTGGGGCAAACTCGTGATGCGTGTTTTGCCGGACCAACAAATTCAAGGCACCATCCAATTTCGCGGAACGCCGATTCCGATTGAAGGAAGTTGGAATGAAAGCGCGCAGCAGATCATGTTTCATTCCCCCTACGCCGCCTACTCCGGCCATTTAACCATCTATGACGATGTCCAGATTCAACTTCGGCATCTGGTTCTCACCGGACGTCTGCAGATGCTACCTCCCTCTATACAGGCGGGCGAATATGGAACCTGGGTAGCGACAACTGATATAAGCTTGGCGGGGTATAGCGGCTATGTCCCACCGCAACCGCCTTCAACTTCGTTGCCGCCGGTCGGCGTATTTGTAACGTCGAATATACTGTATGGAAACTCGCGTATATAAAACAGGCACATATCGGATGAAAAATGATCGGTATCCGGATAACGGAAAGGGGTGGATCGGTGGACGAAAATCAGATTCATCATGCAATCGAACAAGCCTATCAATTGATTGTTGAAGCACACCGCAACATGACTGACATTTGGCGCACTCACGTACTGTTTACGCGACAATGGTGGTTGGGAGTAGGTTTATCGATATGCCCCTGGCTATTTTGGATCGGATTTCGGGATAAGAGAGCTACGGGACAGTTTCTCCTATCCGGGTTTACAATGATTATCGTGTCATCGTGGCTGGACCAGCTTGGGATTGCCATGGGACTCTGGCATTATCACTGGGAGGTCATACCGTTCATGCCGGCCAATTTTCCTTGGAATTTTTCACTTCTTCCCGTCACGGTTATGTTCTTACTCCAGTACAAGTCTGGCATACATCCGTTGTTCAAAGCTCTCCTATTTGGGGGATTTTCCGCTTTTGTGGCCGAGCCGGTCTCACAAATGGCCGATTTATACCACCCCGTTCACTGGAAACATACCTATTCTTTTCCTATCTATGTTGGGCTGTATTTGCTGGCTTCAAACATTGCCAAGAAGGGCATAGATTGCGGTAAGTCTTTTCAGGAAGACTCTAACCCCTGACAATAGCCAATCACCAAATTTTACCATCATTAATTTTCTGATTTTCTGACGGGTTGACATATTACATAAGGATGCCATTTCAGGAGGTGATCAACATGACGGTAGCTTCTCAAGTGAAAACAGCTGTAGCTTCATTAAAAAGCGCGCAGGCCAGCTTTGAACAGTTTGCGTTAAATACACAAAACCAGCAGGCCAAAACCACGTTCACAAATGCAGCGCAACAGACACAAAACATCATTGACCAGGTCACTCCACGGATACAACAAATTGAACAGGAAGAACCGCAGTATAAAGGGTTCTAAAAAAGGCCATGCCGATCTTTTCTCGGCATGGCTGCCCCTTTATCTTTATTCCCTCGTAGACGACAGGATTGGGAGGCTGATTTTCTTGGCATGGATAGCAGGATTATGGCTAGTAAATACGGCACTATTGATCATCATTGCGGTTCGGGAGGTGCGCCGCCCCGCCAAAGCGTTGACTTGGATATCAGTCGGACTAGTATTACCGATTATCGGATTCGTTTGTTACCTGTTCGTCACGAATCCTGTGAAAATGCGGAGGGACAAGCTCGTTTCTTCGCACAATAGCCCGATATCATTACCCCAAGAATATGGTCACTCCGCATTTGTTATCGCTCGGGCTTTGCAACCTTTGTCTGTCAGTGGCCTTCGTACCGGTTACGTCCAAATCCTCACGAACGGGATGGAAACCTACGGAAAACTCCTTCAATCAATACAGGCCGCACAAAAGTCAATCGATCTGGAATATTACATATACCGGAATGACCATATCGGTAAACGTATCACAGATGTGCTGATTGAACGGGCTCTATTCGGTGTAAACATTCGTTTTATTAGGGATGGCTGGGGAAGCCGGTCGTTTCCCAAACATGTGATTCGCCGGATGATAGAAGCAGGCATTGAATGCAGGACCATCTTTCCCTTGCGATTCCCCTGGGTATTATCCAACTTGACATACCGGGATCATTGCAAGATCGTCATCGTCGACGGTAAGGAAGCCTTCATGGGAGGAATCAACGTTGGGGACGAGTATACCGGAATGAAGCCGGATGTCGGTTTTTGGCGCGACACTCATATGCGGTTAACCGGCGAAACAGCGGATGATGTGAAAGCCGTTTTTGAGGCTCACTGGAAAATGGCGTCACCGGACATGCTCCATTCAACGAGAAAGGCAAAATTTATCCCTGAATCGGCCCAACTTTCAGACGATAAAGCCATTCATCCATTTCTATCCGGCAAAACAGAACGATCCGGATACGGATGGGAATGGGGATCGGAGCTGGGAACGATGGAAGGCACCCTCATGGGAAAAGCTTCCCCGTCCAAGGATTCGCATAACGTCTATATACAGATATTCGAAGGCAATCCCGGGCTGCCTACTCCGGTCATTCGGGAAATGCATTTCATCTGCCTGACGCAGGCGACCCGAACCATCGACGTGACCAACCCTTATTTTATACCCGATGCGGATATCATGATGGCCATCAAAACAGCCGCGGCGCGTGGCGTTCGAGTGCGATTACTGGTGCCGCGCCAAGTGATTCCTAAAGTTGCAGGAGCTGCAAGCCGTACGTATTATGGCGAACTCGTGGAAGCAGGGATCGATGTGTTTCAGTACAACAAAGGGGTATTGCACGCGAAAGTCATGATTATCGATGGCGAGATTGCCGAAGTGGGTTCGTCCAACTACGATCTCCGTAGTTACCGTTTAAACTACGAAGTGTGTGCAGTGATGTATCATTCCGATGTGGCCCGGGAGCTTACGGAACAATTCGAACGGGATCTCGCCGAGGCTACTCCATATCGTTTGGAAGATCATATGCATCGTACTTCTTCCGAGCGCATGCTTGATCAAGCGGCGCGTTTGTTGTCTCCTTTGTTATAAATCTCAAAAGTTACATGGAATTGAATCGAAGTCCAGTTTCCACTGGCGAAAGGGGAGAAGGCTTCCAACGAAGACAAGTAATATCGGATTTGGGCTACCGTCTATGGTGCAAATATCACGCCCGGCATATAGTGTAGAAAAAAAGGAGCTGCATCATAGATGATCATGATGAAACCGATTGAAGTGGAAGGTCATCAGGTTATAAGTATCGAGGTCGCCCTGCCCAAAACAACACTTCTTGCCATCACAACCGATCACGGATATATCATGTGCGGCGCGCTGGATATCCGTTTGTTAAATGAGAAATTAAACGATCGCCGCATTGTCGCAGGACGCGCAACCGGGGTGCGAACCATAGAGCAATTGCTGGATGCCCCACTCGATATGGTTACTACAGAGGCGGAATTACGCGGAATTCGCCCTGGAATGAAAGGAGCAGATGCGCTTTTAAAGATGGTAAGCGGGGGCAGGTAATTGTTGAGTCCATTCTTAAGGAAAGTAGGGGGATTTTTTGTTAACGGGTCTGCATATTGTCTTCCTTGGAGGCGATGCCCGGCATCTTGAAATCATTCGGTCATTCACTGACCTGGATGCAAATGTTGCGGTAATCGGTTTTGAAGATTTGCACGAACAACTTCATGAAGTCCATTATTCCAAGCTTACGAAGGAGGTTCTTCGCAAAGCGGACATATTGATATTACCGGTTGTCGGTACAGACGACCATGGCAGAGTAGAATCTTCATTTTCAGCTGAAACGCTATTGCTGAACAAGGAATATATGTCTTCCTTGCCGAAACACGCAAAAGTCTATACTGGCATAGCCAAGTCCTACTTGAAGAACCTTTGCGCGGAACTGGGGATCGATCTGATTGAATTATTCAGCAGGGACGATGTTGCCATCTTCAATTCCATTCCCACTGCGGAAGGCGCCTTAATGATGGCCATTCAACATACGGACATTACCATACATGGTTCGCGTTGTATGGTGCTGGGCTTGGGGAGAATCGGTCTTACGTTAGCCGGTATGCTTCACCGCCTGGGGGCACGCGTCAAAGCGGGTGTGCAGAAACCGGAGGAGTTTGCACGTGCCTGGGAGATGGGGATTGAGCCGTTTAATACGAAAGATTTGTACGATGAAGGCGTAAATGTGGATATTATTTTTAACACAGTTCCGGCGCATATTCTTAGTTCTCGTGTTTTAACCCGTATTCCGCATCACGCTATCATTATTGATTTGGCTTCCAAACCTGGTGGGACTGATTTTCGTTTTGCCGAAAAACGTGGAATCAAGGCCTTGTTGGCACCAAGTTTACCGGGATTGGTCGCGCCAAGAACGGCTGGACGTATATTGGCGAGTACGTTATGTCAATTGATCCAGGACGAACGGAGTCGAAACCGAGAGCAAATGGACATACTTTCCTGTCCTTCCGGGATATGAGATCGTGAACACTGAATAACGAATCAATTGAAGGTGTGATTACTTGTGTATACTTGATCATAGAGGCTGGCAACTTTGCCGGCCTCCGTCTTATTTTCGTAAGAATTCGGATGATGAAGTGCGTGGTGAAGCGGCTCTTTCGCAGATCACAAGTCGGTTCCGTTTCCATGGCTAGCGTTCGGGGACTCCAAGTTAAGTTGGTCTCGGAATCTTGTTCCAACTGTTACAAATGACCTATATAATAGAGTACATACATAGGTTCTTAACAGAAGAACGTTACGTATGCAACTATACGCTTATTGCACAGTCGGAGGTTACTTGCACAATGGATATTTCAGATTTGCTTTCGCATCCTGTCGCCCACCACGCATTTCATTATACACTTGTCGGAAAAGCTATGGTTCGGCTCGGCGGGGAAGTGGAAATGGTCAATCGCTCGCTATGCAACATGCTGGGCTATACAGAACAAGAACTGCTGCGAATGAGAATACATGATATCATTTATACGGAAGACGTTCCATTATATAACGGATCCATCAATGACTTGTTAGGCGGTAATTCCGATTATGTCGAAATGGAAAATCGTTATATTTGTCTTGACGGCAGACACAAATGGGGAACGACAACCCTATCGATCATCGAAGTGGAGGAATATCCGGAAAGGATATTCTTGATCCAGATTCAGGAGATCACGTATCGCAAAAGGCTTGTTGAATTGAACGAGGAATACGCGGATAAATTCAGAATGCTTGCTGACAATCATTCCGATCTTGTTTACGACGTCATGTTGGATGGAAGTATCAGCTATGTGAACCGCGCCTGCACGAAATTATTGGGCTATGACTTATACGAATTGGAAAGAACACTTGGAGACATCATTTGGGAAAGTCTGGAGCACGTGACGGAAACGTATACCAATGCCCCGTTTGAAATGGAAACTTCAATTGAAGCGAAAGACGGCCAAATATTAAAATTCAGCGTATTGCATATCCCGAATTTCATTCAGAATGAACTCGTAGGGCTGCATTGCATCGCAAGGGATATTACCCTGCAATCCAGTATGGAAAAGGCCCTGAAGCACAGCGAGAAAAAGTATCGTTTGTTAGCGGACCACACGGGGGAAATGATTGCTACACTGAATATCAATGGCATTATCTACTACATATCGCCGGCGTGCAAACCATTGCTGGGTTATGATGCGACGGAATTGATAGGAAGACCTGTCTGGGAACTGTTCTATCCTCCCGATATAGAAAAATTGGACAACTCGCAAGAGTGGATGAATGAAGACGGTTATGTCAACATTTTGCGATTACGTCGAAGAGACGGCTCCTTTGTTTGGGTGGAGGTCGTAAGCAACACGCTACGGTACGATTCGGGCAATGTTCGTGAAATAGTTAAGGTTTTTCGAGATATCACGAGCCGAAAGACGCTGGAAGACGTCCTGGCTACTCAAGAACGTGTCATGAGTGGTATTGTCGAAATGATGGATGTCGGCGTTGTGATTTGTGATGAAAATGGGATATTGACAAGCATGAATAGAGCCGCAAGACAATTGCACGAATTCGTACAGATACCTCTTTCTCCCGAACACTGGAGTTCTACATACGGATTGTATGAATCGGATGGAAAAACGCTGTTGAGCAAGGAACGCGTCCCGCTTTATCGGGCGTATCGGGGCGAAAGTTTCCGCGATCTGGAAATGGTCGTTAAAAAGTCGAATGGCGAGCATCGCCTCGTTCTCTGTCATGGGAAGCCGATCATTGTTCACAATAAAATTGTGGGCGGCATTTGTGTCATGCACGATATTACCGAATTTGATGCAGCCAAGCAATCTGCTCATCAGGCAGACAAATTATCCATAGCGGGTCAAATGGCCGCGGGAATTGCGCATGAAATTCGAAACCCGCTTACCGCGCTGAAAGGATTTCTGCAATTGTTAAGCGCCGGCAACGAAAATGGAAGTAAGTACTACGATATTATGAAGGATGAATTAACTCGTATCGAACTTATTCTAAATGAACTGCTGGCCTTAGCCAAACCGCAAGAGATGAACATGACGCGGCATGATCTTTCCGAGCTGATTCAGGATATCGTCGTGCTGCTTCAGGCGCAGGCCACTTTACATAATGTTGAAATTCACTTTCATCCAACCAAGGAATCCGTGCAGATCCGGTGCGATGGAAATAAAATCAAACAGTTATTTATTAATTTGATTAAGAATGCCATTGAAGCGATGCCTGAAGGGGGAACTGTCTGGATCGAACAAATGCGATGCGATGAATGGGTTAAAGTAAGCATAAGGGATAACGGGGTTGGAATTCCGCAAGAATTGTTGCAAAAGATCGGACAACCCTTTTTTACGCAGAAAGAGACAGGAACGGGTCTCGGGCTATCCATTTGTTATCAGATTGCAGAGTATCACAATGCGAATATTGAGGTTGCAAGCGAGGTTGGTGAAGGTACAACTTTCACCGTATCGTTTCCCGTCGCTCTGTAACAGCGAATTTAATAACTTCTTTGAAAGTGGGTTTAATTTTATTCATAACCCATCCACTTCGTGACGAGAAATTCGCTCGCTTGTTTACTGCAGTTTGCACATGATAAGTGGCCGGGAAGGGAGTTAATGGAGGAAGCAAATGGAGGACGTTAATAGAGATGAAGCAAATCGTAGAGTTCCTTATGAATTCCGATCAAATGGATATTGGACTGGCTGTCGTTGATTCAGAAGCCAGAATTTTATGGTTAAATACAACCATGAACACATGGTACTCAGTAACCCCCGAAGAAGAATTCCCTGCACACTCGGCAATACAAGCGATCGTGGGGCAAGTATTGCAGGATAAAAAGAATTACCCGGGAGTACTCGTACAAGAGAAGTTAGATGGCAAAGTGCGATCCATGATCGCCTATGTATACCCTCAGTTAAAAGGGGAATGTTTTGTTCTAATGGCCGATATCCAAGATTTTCAACAGTACGTGCAAATTCAATGTGAGAAAGAAAGAAGGGAAACGATTGGGCATATGGTGGCGGGCACAGCCAATATCATTTTAAATCCTTTAGCGGTAATCAAAGGGACGCTTCAACTTCTGGAAAAAAGTTCGAAGGATCATGTTTCCGTTTTGCAATTTGCGGCATCTCTGCCTCATCAGAAAATGACAGGATACTTTAAGCTGCTCGATGAGCAAATTCAGACGATCGACAAAGCGTTGCAGCGGTTTTTGCTCTTTGGAAAGCCTTTCGAATTGAAATTTGTTCCTGTTTCCGTCATTTCGTTCATGCAGGAATGGGTTCCCGGTATACAAATCCAAGCACTAGACAAAAAAGTGCGTTTCGCTTTGGAATATCCGGAGCGAAACGGCTTTGTGTTAGGAGACCCCAAGCTGCTGCGAGCGGCGCTGCAAGAAATCATTGACAACGCATTAGATGCAAGTCCCCCAGGTTCTGTCTTAACGCTCCGAATAAACATTACGGATAATTATATTCACATCATTGTTCGCGATCAAGGAGCAGGAATTCCAAAAGATCTGCAGTCCCGAATCATCCTACCGTTTGTTACAAGTAAACCGGACGCTATCGGATTTGGGCTTAGTTTCAGTCATGCTATGATCGAAAAAATGGGGGGCTCTTTGAATTTCGAAAGCTCGGAGACCGGCACAAATGTTATCGTTCAATTACCGACATTTACGGGAACAACTTAAAATTGTCGGTAACATTGCTGTAAATGCCAATGGCTACACAACAAACCCTCAAAAATTCTTTTCGGGGGCTATTGCCGGGAGTATCCGACCAAAGGCATATTCCAATCAACTATGCAGGGTAGCAAAGAATAATATTTTCCGAAGAGTACAAAACAAAGCTGAAACAAAGATAATGTGACAATGGAGGAAATTACATGCCGCTCATTCCTTGGGATTCGTTTCGCAATACCGATCTATGGAGAAGGGATTTGGAAAAAATTTTTAACGAAGGTTTTCCTGAAATCGGCGCGCGTTTGGGATTTGCAACCCCTCGTATTGATGTATTTGAGACTGAACATGAAGTGATTGCTTCTTGTGAAATCCCTGGTTTGGATAAAAAAGAAGACCTTCATATCGATGTGGATGAAAACATGCTTACAATTAGTGGGACCATAAAGCAAGCGAATGAAGTGAAGCAGGAACAAATACATCGCAAAGAACGGTTTGTCGGACGGTTCCAACGGTCGGTGTCTTTGCCATCACGCGTTCAAACGGAAGGAACGACAGCCACGTACCGCAACGGTGTCCTTGAAGTTCGCATGCCGAAATTAAAAGCCGATACCCAACGGCAAATTGATGTGCAGTTTCATTAAAATGAATTGTGAGATCACAATATAGGCGTTACATGAAAAATGGGCGCTTGCACATAATAAGCTTTGGGGGATGAAGTCCTACCATATTGAAGGAGGTCAAAAATCGTGTATCAACAAAACCTTTCACAGCAAGCAAGCCAATGCACGCAGATTATTCAACAGTTGATCCAGCAAACCCAGCAATCGAGCAACATGTATCAACAAATGTTGCAACAGGAGCAGCAAAACGCCGCCCAACTGGATCAGCTGGCCCAGAAAGAACGTCAAGCGGTTCAAACCATTCAATCTGTTCTGCAAGGACATCAAACTGCCATACAGCAGATGCAGCAGGCGATGCAAATTTGTTCTCAGCTTCAACAAACAGCGCAACAACAAGCCGGCGTGCAGAATGCGGGCTGGCCAATGGCTCAGAGCTGGCAGAATCAGAATTTGCAGCCACGGCAGTATCAATAGAACAGCAAGTGAAAAAACGATCGCTTTAAAAAGAAGGCGGTCGTTTTTTCACTTGACGATGCGTATACCCCAAAACCATTCAGCCGATTTTCTTTGCAAATAAGTCCCAAATGCCGCGCAAAAGGTTCAGCAACATGCCGAACGAGACTTGCACCCCTGCCTTGCCTAGCGCCTTCAGCCTCCCGAGCCAACCAGCGCGCCTTGGCTTGGGAGGCGACCTGACAAGCAAGCTGCGCAAGATTTGGGAGGGATACAGGCATGGCAACTGCAAAATTTCGCGAGGAGCAGTAATCGTGATCAGCGTATGCAAGGTTTGCGGGGCTGAAGAGCGGGAGGATACGAAGGCGGCAGCGGAAGGCAGTGTATCCGACACCATTCTTCATTTAGTCTGCCTTGCGGATCGGCAGCAGTACATCGGCGGTACAGCTGCGGATCATTTGCTGCCCTAGCCGGGATCTGCTTCCGGTTTTGTTCATGGATGGACTAGAAGCCCTTGAATTGCGGTTCTTCCCTGGGTGCTTTTCAGCGAAGCCAGGCAAGTTTTGACCTGAGTAGCTACAGTCATTGCCCCAATCCCTCCTTTCCTGATTATCTCTCATATAAGATAAGATGTCTTTTTCAGCTGCGGGCGCCGTCGCGACCGTCCCGATCACCAGTTTTGGAAACTCTCTGGTTCATGGTGCGCTTCAGGAGCTGCAGCAGGATGGATGGATCGGCATCATCATCGGGATTTTTGAGTTAACGAGCGCCGGCGTTTCAGCAGCGATCATTTTCTCTTTTCTTGCGTCGCTCGTAGCAAAGCCTCGTGGATAAAGCATGTGCCCGGCTTCTAAGATAGGAGCCGTACCTACTACGGAAGCCGGGTACAGATTTACATGTACGAAAAAGGGATGCTGCACGCAAAGGTGATGGTCGTCGATGAGGAAACGGCTGTGGTATGTTCGGCGAATTATGATTTTAAGAAGCAATCGCCTCAATTACAAGGTGTGCGAAGTTTGTACAGCGCCGGCGTAGCGCGGGAACTCACGGAGCAATCTGCTTGCCTCGCTGTTATAGCTCGCGGGTTAACGCACCAGGTATGGTATGAATTTCTTACAAGACATTTCATAGAGGAGCATCCTACAGAACAGATTTATGACGATTTGTGTAAAGAACTAGGAGTAACGCTCACCTGTAATGCCTGGAGACGTTTCGAGAGCTGCATACCGCATTCGAGCTCGCTTACCGTGCGCAGGGCTTGAAGCCGCAGCGCCACGGCCTGCCGCTGCATACAGCTAAGGAGTGGAACGCAATGCTGGCCGCAGCCGGGTTTATGAACCCGCGGCGCCGCCAAAACGTCCGCATCGAACGGTACCCGACGGTGCGCGATTTTCTCCATGCGATAAAAGCGATCGGCGCCAGCGCCTCGGTAGCCTCCCCTTCCGGCCGAATCGGCCTACGCCGCCTTTTTCACGACATGTTCCAGCACTACGAGACGCGATACGGCGACTCTAATGGCATCCTTGCGACATATGAGCTGCTGTTGCTGCATGGTTTCGCTCCGAAATAAAGTATCACCGAGGGAGAGGATGAAGAACAGGAAACCGTCTACGGAACGTTAGCGTATATTATGTTGAAATTGGCAGTAATGACGAAGCGAATAATCATAAACAGCTAAATCCTTAGAGTAAGAAAAATAACAGGGACAACGAGGGCTTAGTACAAAAATTTACATATGCATCTCTCGTCTGGAAAAGTTTAAATTCTGCATGTTTAGTTCTGGAGAGACAAATAGACTACCAGAACAACCAATCGTGGCAGCCTATTTGCTCTAAGTGCAAGGAGGGGACTGTACCCCACCATTAGTATATATACCGAGGAGGTTGTTTAAGTACAATTATCGAGTCGGAACGAGGTCCGATTTAAACATTTGATTTCTAGACGTATTTGTGGTAATTTTAGAAAAGTGAATTCACGGTTTACACAGGGACGGTGTGTAACCAATAAAAACTCAATTAGAACAAGGAGTATTGGGGAATTACACAGTATGCGTTCTTCAATATTGCCGTTTTAAGAGGCTTGGAACGGTAGGAAAACCCACGTAGAAAGGATGGAGAAACATGGCATTCGAAAAAAGAGAACGCTCTGAAGACCGCGGCGAACGCGGCGAAAGAAAGTTCAGCGGCCGTGGCAAAAAAGGCGGCAAGCGCCGTAAAGTTTGTTACTTCACCGTAAACAAAATCAAGCACATTGATTATAAAGATATTGAAACGCTCAAGAAGTTTATCAGCGAGCGCGGCAAGATTCTTCCTCGCCGTGTAACCGGTACTTCCGCCAAGTATCAGCGTGCACTGACGATCGCAATCAAGCGTGCGCGTCAAATTGCTCTGCTGCCGTACACGACGGAGTAATGTTATCTAAATAAGACAATCGGGGTAACCCGGTTGTCTTTTTATTTGGGCGTGCAAACGAAAAAACCGTGAAGTAAAAGTCCATGAGGATGGTTCCTGCAAGCGGTGATTATTTTTCTTCCCGGGGCATATCATGATATGATGGAAAGGTGAGAATCGCAGGACCTTTTAGATAGAGAAAGGAAGGGAGCAGCGTTGAACATCGCATTTTTTTTGGTGCCCAAGGATGACGTTATTTATTTATCTCCTCATTCCACCATACGTCAAGCACTCGAGCGAATGGAGTATCACCGGTATTCGGCCGTTCCTCTGATTGATGAGAATGGAAAATATGTCGGAACCATTACCGAAGGGGATTTATTATGGAAGCTCAAGCGTTCCCCTGAGATCGGATTTGAGAACGCACACAAAGTGCAGTTGAAGGAAGTACCTCAGCATATGGTAATAAAACCGGTCCGGATCGACCAGCAGATGGTAGATTTGATTACGCTGGTCACGAACCAGAACTATGTTCCTGTCATAGACGATAATGAAGTGTTTATAGGCATTATCCGCAGAAGGGAAATTATTGATTATTGTTTTAAGCTTTGGCAGTCCGAACAACGGGTCTAAAAGTGTGGTATAATTAACTAAAGCTTCATGGTAAGGAGAGAATCAGCTTGTCTAATATCGATAGAGACGTTGATTTGGCCAAACGGGCCAAAATTATCGAATGGCTGAAAACTGAGCTTGTGGATCAAATGGCACACCTGCTTAAAGGCATATGGGAAGGCAGTCATCACAGAATCGTTGACGGTCTGGCCAGTCTCATTGCCTATTGTTATATTCTCGGCCGCCGACTTGGCATCTCTCTACGCAATTTGGATGAGGTTATTCTGGACAAAATGAAGAAGCACCGTGAGGAAGGTCATCAATTGGAAGAATGGTACGGAGACATTTCCGCTTTGGAAGAACATTTGCGTAAGAGGTGAAAGGCTTGGAAGAACCACAGAAAAAGCGAATGTTCGGATGGGGATTCGCTTATATTTTTTTGCTCTTAACGATTTTTTTACCTCCGTTAAGTTTGATTACGGCTGCACTATTGATGGTGCCTGTGCTGGTCATGTATGTGAAGTTAGGTAATAAGCAGTTCTTGGCGCATTACACCATCTGCTTGGCAGTTGTATATTTAATTACATCGCTGCTTTTGGCCGGTTCTCTTGGAGCACTGCTTGTGTCGATATCGCTTTTCTTTCTGCCCCCGGTCATCCAGATGGGCAACTTGTATAAAAAAAGCGCCCCGGCACGAACCGTCCTTACGGCAGGTACGGTGACGCTCCTTGCGCAGCTGCTGCTTACCCTTGTTGTGACACAACTGTTTGGTCTCAATCCGGTCGGCAAACTAAAGCAGTTTATGATGGATAGTGTGAAGACGCTTCCTGTGGAACTGCAGAATATGATGGGAGTCGATCCGGATACGCTGATCCATATGATGGTGCTGATGCTGCCGCTGTACATGATCGGGTTTTCGCTTTTTTACGTGGTGGTGTCCCATGCTCTGGCCCGCAGGGTGCTTGTACGCTCGGGAGAATCCATTCCTGCCTTTAAGCCGATCAAGGATTGGATGCTTCCAAAATCGTTTGTCTGGTTTTATTTGATCGCGCTGATCATGGAAATGTTCGTAAGCGATACGAAATCGATGTCTTACACCGTGCTCTTGAACCTACTTCCGCTGCTGACGTTCCTGTTTTCCATTCAGGCGATATCCTTCTTGTTCTATGTAGCGCATGTGATGCATTGGAACAAGACCTTACCGATTGTTGGAATTCTGCTGCTGCTGCTTTTTCCGCCGGTATCTTTTTTGTTCAGTTTGCTTGGAGTATTCGATGTGGCGTTTCCGATCCGTGATCGTATTATGACTCGTAAGTGACTTTATAGGGATTAGGAGCGAATGAAATGCCGAAGTTCCTGTTGAAGCGATGGCATGGGATGCATATCGTATGGATTTTTGCCTTGCTGGCCGCGTTGACCTTAATTCTTTTTATATACCAATGGGTCATTGCTCTCATAGCCTTGATTTTGTGCTGCGTTCTCGGGTATTACACACTGAAGGCGGAGCAAGCGTTCCGTAAGGACTTAAACCGCTATGTGGCCACGTTATCGCATCGGGTCAAGCGGGCAGGAAGCGAGGTTATCCATGGGCTGCCGTTTGGCATTGTGCTTTATAATGAGGAAAAAATCATTGAGTGGCACAATCCTTTCGTGGCTCACATGCTGGGTGAAGATTCACTGATCGGGAAATCCTTGCTTGAGCTGTTTCCGGCACTTAAGAATCGCAAGGAAAAAGAATTAAAACTCGAAATGGCCATGAACAATAACATCTACGAAGTGCAGATCAATCCGGAAGAACGGCTGCTCTATTTGACCGATATTACACAGCTCAAATCGCTTCAGCTCCGCTATGACGAGGAAAAGCTGGCTCTTGGCATCGTGATGCTGGATAACCTGGATGAAGCGACGCAGGGTCTTGACGACCAGACACGCAGCATCATGATGGCTAAAGTGACCGGTGAAATTACGGAATGGGCGCAAAAACATAACGTTTATCTCCGCCGTACTGCGTCAGACCGGTATTTAGTCCTGATGGATCAAAAAGGGTTGAAGGCGCTGGAGCAATCCCGGTTCGAGATTCTGGACGACGTTCGGGATATCACGATCGAGCATAAGCTGCCGCTGACGTTAAGCATCGGCATCGCTTCCGGCACTTCGTCCATAACCGAGCTTGGGCATTGGGCCCAAACAAGCTTGGATATGGCTCTCGGTCGGGGCGGCGACCAGGCGGCTGTGAAGGTAGGCGAGCGGTTGTCGTTCTACGGAGGACGCTCCAATGCGCTCGAAAAGCGGACACGTGTCAGGGCTCGGGTAATTTCCCATGCGCTTCGGGATTTGATCAAGGATTGCGACAAGGTCATCATCATGGGACACAAATACCCGGATATGGACGCGATTGGGGCGGCCATCGGCGTGTTGAAGATGGCGCATGTCAGCAATAAAGAAGGCTACATTGTGCTGGAGGGAGTGAATCCTTCGATCCAGAAGCTGATGGAGATGATCTACGAGGATGAGACGCTGAACCGCTGGTTTATTACTCCTGAGCAGGCGCTGCAGATTACGAACTCACGGTCTTTGGCCGTTGTTGTAGATACGCACCGGGCGGTGATGACGCCGGAGCCGCGGCTGCTGCAGATGACGCAGCGGAAGGTAGTCGTAGACCATCACCGCAGGAGCGAGGATTTTATTCAAGACGCTACACTGGTTTATATGGAGCCCTATGCGTCTTCCACATGCGAACTGGTGACAGAGCTGCTCCAATATTTTCATGAGCGGCTTACCATGGGCATACTTGATGCGACGGCGCTGCTCGCCGGGATTGTCGTCGATACGAAAAGCTTCAGTCTCCGCACGGGGGCACGGACGTTCGAGGCGGCGTCCTTCTTACGGCGCAACGGGGCCGATTCCTTGTTGATACAGCAGCTGTTGAAGGAAGATTTGGAATACTTCATTCAGAAAGCCGAGGTCATCAAGAACGCGGTCGTCATCTTCGACCATATTGCGCTTGCGGTGAATGAGCCGGGACGTAAATATTCACAGTTGCTCATCGCCCAAGTTGCTGATACATTGTTAACTATGACGGGTATTATGGCCTCGTTTGTGATCAGCGAACGCCCGGACGGTCTGATCGGGATCAGCGCAAGGTCGCTCGGACAGATGAACGTCCAGTTGGTTATGGAACGGATGGGCGGCGGCGGTCATTTGACGAATGCGGCAACCCAGATTGAAGGCACAGTGGCGGAAGCCACACAGCGGCTCAAGCAAGTGTTAAGCGAGATACACGCAGAGGAGGGGCTGTTTGAATGAAAGTCATATTGTTGAAAGATGTGAAGGGCCAAGGAAAAAAAGGGGAAGTTAAAGAGGTTTCCGAGGGCTATGCCAATAATTTCTTGTTTAAACAAAACCTGGCCGCTCCGGCTACCGAGGGATCCATGAAGGTGCTGGAGCAGCAGAAGAAAGCCGAGGAACGCAGGAAAGCGCAGGAGAAGGCTGATGCGCAGGAGCTGGCCCGGAAATTGGAAGAGCTGACGGTGCAGTTGAAGGCAAAATCCGGTGCGGACGGCCGGTTGTTCGGCGCCGTTTCGAATAAGCAGGTGGCCGAAGCGCTGGACAAGCAAGGGATCAAGCTGGATAAGCGGAAGATCGTTATGGACGAACCGATCCGCACGCTGGGCGTGACAGAGGTTGTCGTTAAGCTGCATCCGGAAGTAAGCGCGAAGCTGAAAGTGCACGTAGTGGAAGAATAGGAAAAAAGCCTGATTCGGCAAAGGAATGGATAACGGACGTGAATGTCCGTTATTTCCCTTGTTATCCATGATGAGAAGCTTGAATATCAGGAGGAGATCAGGTGAACGAGAGTTTATTTATGGATCGTATCCCTCCACAAAATATAGAAGCCGAGCAGGCGGTGCTCGGCGCTATTTTGCTTGATGGAGACGCGCTGGTTACGGCGATGGAGCGGGTGACAAGCGACGATTTCTACCGCGGGGCACACCAGCGGATTTATGAGGCCATGATCGAGATTGCCGAGGCCAATGAGCCTGTCGATCTGATTACGCTGACCGCCCGGCTGCAGGATAAGAAGCAGCTGGAGGAGGTCGGCGGCATCAGCTATCTGTCGGAGCTCGCCAATGCGGTGCCTACGGCAGCCAACGTCGATTATTATGCGCAGATTGTAGAAGAAAAGTCGATGCTGCGTCGTTTAATCCGGGCGGCTACGCAGATTGTTACGAACGGGTACTCCGGGGAAGACGAAGTGGGGACGCTGCTCAGCGATGCGGAGCAGCGCATCATGGAGATTTCACAGGCCCGCTCCGGCTCCGGCTTCATTGCGATCAAGGATGTGCTGATGGAGGTCTTCGACAAGGTAGAGTTCCTCTTCAATCAAAAGGGGGGGACAACCGGGATCCGCTCCGGATTTACCGACTTGGACAAGATGACCTCAGGTTTTCAACGGTCAGACCTGATTATCGTTGCGGCCCGTCCTTCCGTAGGAAAGACGGCGTTTGCTTTGAATATAGCGCAGAATGTCGGGGTGCGGGAAAAAGAGACGGTCGCCATTTTTAGTTTGGAGATGGGCGCGGCTCAGCTCGTGCAGCGGATGATTTGTGCGGAGGCGAATGTGGATGCCGGACGAATGCGGACGGGTTTCCTGGAGCCGGACGATTGGGAGAAGCTGACAATGGCCATCGGATCGCTGTCGGAGGCCAACATCTATATTGACGACTCCCCGTCCGTTACCGTAGCCGATATTCGGGCAAAGTGCCGCCGCCTGAAAAAGGAGAAGGGTCTTGGCATGATCTTGATCGACTATCTCCAGCTCATTCACGGGCGCGGCAAAGGCGATAACCGCCAGCAGGAGGTCTCGGAAATTTCCCGTACGCTGAAGCAGATTGCGCGTGAACTGGACGTTCCGGTCATCGCGCTTTCGCAGTTGAGCCGGGGGGTGGAGCAGCGGCAGGATAAGCGGCCGATGATGTCGGACCTCCGGGAATCGGGATCGATCGAGCAGGACGCCGATATTGTGGCATTCCTGTACCGTGACGACTACTACGATAAAGAGTCGGAGAAGAAAAATATTATTGAGATTATTATTGCAAAGCAGCGTAACGGACCGGTCGGGACGGTGGAGCTTGCCTTTCTGAAAAATTACAATAAATTCGTAAATCTTGATCGAACCCATCAGGAGCCGGCGATGGCCCGGTAAGATTTGCGCCGGCCTGGCTTGTTGCACAGGGAACATTTTTTGTTTTAAAGAAAAGGAAAAGAATATGCGGTCTACAGATAGGCATCCCGATTGGAATGCCGCTGTAGACCTGCTACATATGAATAAATTCCGAACAATGGGCAACAGACTATGTTCATTGTTCGTTTTTGTTGACTTTGCAGAGCGGTACTGCTAAACTAATCAATGGTGTATTGTGCCTTTAGGGCAAATAACAGGTGGTTTCCACCTCACGGGGGTAAGTGAATATGTCAACGGTAGTAGTTGTCGGAACCCAATGGGGAGACGAAGGGAAAGGGAAGATTACCGACTTTCTTGCAGAGTCTGCCGAGGTTGTCGCCCGTTATCAGGGGGGCAATAACGCGGGACATACGATTCTTATTAATGATAAAAAGTATAAGCTTACGATGATTCCATCGGGCATTTTTTATGCAGATAAAATATGTGTCATCGGCAACGGTATGGTTATCAATCCAGGCGCGCTGCTCGAGGAAATTCAATATATTCATGATAACGGCTTTACGACGGACAATCTGCGCATCAGCGATCGTGCCCATTTGATTATGCCTTACCACCTTTTGTTAGACGGTTTAGAGGAAGAACGCAAAGGCGAGAACAAAATCGGGACGACACGTAAGGGGATCGGCCCTTGTTACATGGATAAAGCAGCACGCAACGGGATCCGCATTGCCGATTTGATGGATGCGGAGGAGTTTACCCGGAAGGTCCGCCAAATGGTGAAGGAGAAAAACGAATTGATCGAACAGGTGTACGGATCTAAAGGTCTTGATGCCGATTCGATCATTCAGGAATATCTCGGTTATGCGGAGAAAATCCGTCCTTATGTTACCGATACGTCGGTAGTTCTGAACGATCTGATCGACGAAGGCAAAAAGGTGCTTTTCGAAGGCGCGCAGGGTGTCATGCTGGATATCGACCAAGGAACATATCCATATGTCACCTCTTCGAATCCTTCTGCGGGCGGCGTCTGCATCGGATCCGGAGTGGGTCCGTCCAAAATTCAGCACATTATCGGCGTAGCCAAATCTTACACTACACGCGTTGGAGACGGTCCTTTCCCGACCGAACAGATAAATGCAACCGGTGATTGGATTCGCGAACGCGGCAATGAATATGGTACGGTTACCGGAAGACCGCGCCGCGTCGGTTGGTTCGATAGCGTCGTTGTTCGTCATGCCCGCCGGGTGAGCGGAATTACGGGCTTATCCTTAAATTCGCTCGATGTGCTGTCCGGTCTGGACAAGGTGAAGATTTGCACGGCTTACAGATACCGCGGTGAAATCATCGAGCATTATCCGGCCAGTCTGAAGGTGTTGGCTGAATGCGAAGCCGTGTATGAGGAACTCCCGGGCTGGAACGAGGATCTGTCTGATGTCCGCAAGCTCGAGGATTTGCCGGAGAACGCAAGACGGTATGTCGAGCGGGTGTCTGAGCTGACCGGCATCCCCATTGCGATTTTCTCCGTTGGACGCAATCGGGAGCAAACCAACCTGGTGAAGCCCATTTTCTAATTGGAATCCGATCTTATAAAAAACATGGCCCTGTTCTCCTGATGACGGAGAGCGGGGTTTTTTTGCATATGTGCGGACAGCCCGATTGATTTCCCAGAAAAAGGTCAATACTGGAACTATGATCAACAGGCTGATGGGAGATGGGAAGAGTAATGAAATGGATGAGCTGGTTGCTGAAGCTAGGAGTCAGCGCAGCGGTCACTTCTTTATGCTGCGTGGTGGTGACCTTTCTCGCCGTGAATGCCTATGTGGATGTATTGTTGGACCAATATCAGATTCAACGTCCGGGAAATCAAAAGATCGAGTGGAACCGGTTTGTGAACCGTTTTACCGCGCAGTTGGGGTTCGGGACGAACGAGGCGGCTACCCCGCAGCAGCCCAGGGATCTGGCCGTTTCTGCCGATCCAGGCTCGACTTCTTCCGAAACCGGGTCGGAAAAAAGCGGAGGGGCAGACCATGATGGCAAGGCAAGCAAAGACACGGCTGACCCTTATCCGGTTCCGGAGGACGCGGTAGCTGTATGGAGCCGTCAATCCGGTCAGACGGAGCTGCCGGAAGAGGAAAGAAGAATTGTTGTCTCAAGTGAAGAGTTTGCCAAGAAGAAGGATCAATTGTCCGAAGCAAACAAAGCGAAAATTTTTTCTCTGCTGGTCCCCCGGGTACCGCAAGAGGAGATGCAGAGGATTTCCGTTATTCTGGAAGACGGAATCACCGCGGCAGAGCTGAAGGAACTGGAGGAGCTGCTTCAGAGGCATTTAAAGCCGGAGGAGTATCAACAGCTGCAATCTTTAATTGGAGCGCCCTGACCCCGGTTTTTGGGCTTCTGATGCGGCATCTGAAAATAGGGCATGGCAAAAGACTGACCTCATGATCGTTGAAGGTCAGTTTTTTCGTCTTCGTTAGAACCAGCATACGCCGCCATATTTGCGGATGGTATCCTCAGCTTGCCGCCTCCGTGACGATTCCACGATAACCTGCAGCTTGGCTGCGGTTTCAGAGATCGACGTACCGATTCTCCCAAGGAGAGTGATATCAGGCTGCTCGCCTTTCGGGTGTAAAGCACCCGGTTCGAGCTTGAGATTAATGACGCCTTGCTTTAAAAGTGCCTCTGCGGCTTTTTCCATATCGTGTGGATTGCGGAAAGCCGCAATGATATTTTCCATTGTTTTACTTCACACTCCTGTCAGAATTTTTCTGAAAATAAGGGATCACATGGGGTTTGGTTGAAATAAATAGACGGGGTATGGTAAATTTATAAAGGAGTTTGGGCACTTTGGTTGTTGTCCCTGATTTTAGGTGTTTTTATGTGCTAGGGTCTCAAGAAAGCAGTAGTTCCGTGTTATGTAGCACGGATGCCTATCCAATGCGGCAAAAAACAGCTTAAAAGGAGAAGAAGATGACAGTTTTCAAGATGATGGATCAATTCAAGGGTCTGGTAAAAAAGCTTCAACGCCAGAAGGCTGAGAATGGATCCGAGGGCTTGGCTGAGAGCTTAAGGGTCGAACCGGTGACAAAGGAACAAGGAACAACCACTCCTATCCCATTAAAAAACCGTATTATTAAACATAAAAGATTGGTTATTAAGTCCGCAGCCGTATTAAGTTTAATCGCTGCCGTCATCTGGAGCGGAAACCAATACGTGCAGGCGAATATGAAGGATTATTATCATGTGTATGCGAATGGGGACTCGATCGGAACCATATCCGATCCGGCGAAGGTCGAACAATTCAAGCAGAAGAAGCGGGAGCAGCTGACCAAGAGCGATGCGGACATCCAGATGGTCGTAAAGGAACCCAGACTCGAATTTACTCCCGAGAGGGTTTTTGGAACACCGGCAGAGGATGAAGCTGTTCTTAAGCAATTGGAACGTTATTTTTCGGCTTATCCTGTAGGCGTTCAATTGTTGGTGGACGGCAAGCCCGTAGGTATTGTAAAAGACGAAGCGACGGCCAAGCAAGTGCTGGAGCAGCTAAAAGCTAATGTCATTGCCTCTCTGCAGCAGAAAAAAGAACCGGGGAAGGTCGGCATATTGTCCGCCTCATCTGCCGGCGACGCTCCGGTAACAACGGAATTGCAGAAAGCGGATTTCGTTCAGGATGTAGAGATGAAACAATTGGAAATTAAGCCTGACCAGCTCATGAAGCCGGACGAGCTTCTGAATAAGCTGGCGACGGGCAACGCGCGGCCTACAAAATATACGGTTGTAGACGGCGACTGCGTATCGTGTATCGCCAAGAAGCTGAATATTCCAAAGCAAGTGATATACCAGAACAACCCCTGGATTTATAATGATATGATCAAAGTCGGAGAGCAGCTGGATCTTACCGTGATGAACCCGACTCTGTCCGTGCGGACAGTAGAGAAGGTTGTGGAAAATCAGGAGATTCAACACGAGACGGAATACAAGCAGGACGACAGCATGCGGCTCGGAGAGACGAAGGTGCTTTCGGAAGGAAAGAACGGCATGAAGAAAGTGACCCTTCAACTGACGAAGGTCAACGGACTGATGGAAGAAGAAAGCGTATTAAGCGAGGAAATCGTCCAGCAGCCGGTGAAGGCCGTCGTGAAAAGAGGCACCAAGGTTGTATTAGGGGAAGGCACGGGCAAGTTTGCGTGGCCGGTCGTTTCGGCTACGATTACCAGTACGTTCGGGAAACGCTGGGGCGCTTTTCATAAGGGGATTGACCTGACGGGCAACCGCAGTATTCTCGCCTCCGATAACGGCAAGGTTGAGTTTGCAGGTGTGAAAGACGGTTACGGCAATATGATCATCATTAATCATATGAACGGGTATCGTACGGTGTATGCGCATCTAAGCAAGATTGAGACAAGCAGCGGCAAAATTGTGGAGAAAGGCGAAAAGATTGGAACGATGGGCAGTACCGGGGACTCTACAGGGGTGCATCTGCATTTTGAAATTCTGCTCAATCAATCGCCGCAAAATCCGCTTAAATATTTAAACCGCTAAGGATGCAAGCGGCACATAGATCAAGGGACATGGAGAAAGCAGGGCGGCAGGCCTTGCGCGCCATGTCTCTTTTTGCTTCAAGTTGTGGTAAAATAGTAGAATAGCTTCCATGAACAGCTGTTAGTCTTTGACAGGCGGTGAAGGAACGAATGGCGAAAATACTCGTTGTAGACGACGAACAACCGATTGCGGATATACTGAAGTTTAATTTGGAAAAAGAGGGCCATGAGGTCATCTGCGCTTACGACGGCGGAACGGCGGTGGATCTGGCTTACACCGAAGAACCGGATTTGATCCTGCTGGATTTGATGCTGCCGGTGAAGGACGGTATGGATGTGTGCCGGGAGGTACGGGCGAAGCTGAATACCCCGATCATCATGCTGACAGCCAAGGACAATGAGATTGATAAGGTGTTGGGTCTTGAGCTTGGCGCAGACGATTATGTGACCAAGCCTTTTGGAACGCGCGAGCTGCTTGCCCGGGTGAAAGCACACCTGCGCAGACAGACCAAGGTATCGTCCGTACCTGTGTCCCAGTCTCCGGAGGAAGAGCAACCACGGCAGGGCTTCCGAATCCTCAGCTTGTTCATCGATACCGACATGTATGTCGTTTATAAGGACGGTGTACCGCTCGATCTTACTCATCGGGAGTTCGAACTTGTGCAGTACATGGCCAAGAACAGCGGCAAGGTCATGACGCGCGAGCACCTGCTGCAGGCCGTGTGGGGCTTTGAGTATTTCGGGGATGTACGTACGGTTGACGTGACGATCCGCCGGCTCAGAGAGAAGCTGGAGGACGATCCGAGCCGTCCGGAATATATTATCACCCGGCGGGGGCTTGGCTACATGATGCGCAATCCGAAAACAATCGCCGGCAGCTACTAGGCGGGGGCGGTCCTGATGCAGAAAAATCGCATCCGCTTTTTTCAATCGATTCAAGCCAAGCTGATTATTATTTACGTTTTGCTGATTTTGATCGCAATGCAGCTCATCGGCGTGTATTTTATCCGTACGCTGGAAAGCTCGCTCAAAAACGAATTTATGGATAACCGCAATAAGCAGGCGCAGCTGCTTGCGCAATATGCGGAGACGTATTTGAGCGAAAGCCAAGATAACAAAAACACGGAAGCCTTGAAGAGGTCGTACGCGGATTTAAACGAGTTCGTCAACCGGTTGTTTGTGATCAGCAATGCGGAAATCCAGGTGATTGATGCGGGCGGTGTAGTCCTTACTACCTCGTTAGCCAGCAATCAATCGGTGATAGGCAATAAAAATACGCAAACCGAGGTCACCCGGGCGCTGCAGGGCATTAAGGACAACCAGCGCATGTTTACGGATTTTGACGGGGTCCGCAAGGTGGTCATCGCCAAACCGATCGGCTCGGGGGTAAGGGTGCTCGGAGCGGTGTATATCATTGCTTCGATGGAAGAGGTATACGATACGATGAACCGGATCAACCGTTTCTTCATATCGGGTACGCTCATCGCGCTTGCGCTGACGGCGCTGCTTGGAGTCATCCTGTCGGCGACGATTACCAATCCGATTAAGGCGATTACGAGACAGGCTACGGCGGTGGCGGAAGGCCGGTTTGACTTTGACGAGCAGATTCGGGTCATGGGTCAAGACGAGATCGGCCAGCTCGGAACGACGTTTAATATTATGGTGAAACGGCTTCGGGAGGCCTTGCTGCTGAACGAAGAGGAAAAAGAGAAGCTGGCCTCGATTTTGTCCAATATGAATGATGGACTGATTGCAACCGATGACCATGGGCGCGTGATTGTGATCAACCGCAGGGCCAAACAAATATTGAAGGTGAACGAGGATACGACGTTGGGGATGCATTTGGGAGAGCTGCTGAATCTAACCCCGGAGACGGCCCAGATGAAGGAAGAAAACGGAAACCGGTTGATGATGCTGCAATTGGTTCACGAACCGGAGGAAGAGCCGGTGTTTGTGCGCGTGACGTTCACCACCATTTACAGTAAAGGAAAAGGCGCGGCCGGAACGATAGCCGTCCTGCAGGATGTCACCGAACAGGAGAAGCTGGAGCAGTCGCGCAGGGAGTTTGTGGCCAATGTGTCTCATGAGCTAAGAACGCCGCTGACGACGATCAAAAGCTATCTGGAGGCCTTGGAGGACGGCGCCATCGAGGAGCCGCAGCTGGCGGCCAAATTCGTAGGCGTGGCGCGTAATGAGACCGAGCGGATGATTCGGCTCGTAACAGACCTGCTGCAGCTGTCCCGGCTCGATTCGAAACAGGCGATCATCAGTAAGGAAACGACGGATGTGGCTGAGATGCTGGAGGAAATGACGGATCGGTTTTCTTTTCAGCTGGAGCAGCGGTCGATTTCTGTTGATTTGGAAGTGGAGCAGGGTGTGGGTGAGATTATGCTCGATCGGGACCGTATAGACCAGGTGCTGGATAACCTCGTGTCGAATGCGATTAAATATACACCGGACGGCGGGCATATCCGGATTCAAGCTACAAGACCGGTACAGTCGGTGCTGGAAATCTCTATACAGGATAACGGCATCGGGATCCCCCGGAAAGATTTGAGCCGGATTTTTGAGCGGTTTTACCGGGTAGATAAGGCACGATCGCGCAGTATGGGGGGGACGGGTCTCGGCTTGTCGATTGCCCGAGAAATAGTGAAAGCCCACGGCGGAACGATTCATTTGGACTCTGAACTCGGCCAGGGGACGCGGATTACGTTCACACTTCCGTATCAACAGGAGGAGGCGACCGGATGATAGAGCAGTTGAAGACGGCGGTACTGACCCTATTGGTTCTGGCAAGTCTGGTGCAAAGCTACTTCCTTGCTTACAGTTATCCGAAGTTTGATCCGCTGATGCCTCCGGATGAATACGTGAAGACCGACATGCTGGGAACGCAGGCCTCGATCGAGGAGATGCTGTTTTCGGATCAATTGGTGCTGCACCTGGGCAATGGGCAGCATACGGTGCTCTATCCCAATACGCAGCAGTATAACGATGTATGGGAGAATGTAAAGCAGCGTTTTATGGAGGATTTCCGTAAGACGAATGCGCTGCAATTAGGCTTGGATTTGGAGGAAGTGGGCAGCAAGCAGCAGGGAGTGGAAATCCGCTTCCGTGACGGGCTGCCTATGAATGTGCTTCAACGGGTGATGCAGCTTAAAGGGGACTTGATTAATGAGAGTGACCTGATTACGCGGATATGGATTTTTGCCAAGGACGCCAACGAGGTTCGTACCATTCTTTTTACCGATACGCCGAACACCTTGTACGAGGTCACGAGGGCGGATTTTACGGTGAAGGATATCGAGCGTTTTGTCACCGTCGACCCTGATTTCATTCCGTATCGCAAGGCAGCCGCTGGCGATTTTTATTTACCGACAAAGCCGCTGCCGATGACAGGGTATCAAATGGGTTTTACGCAATTCACAGCAGATCAGCTGAAGCGAACCTTTTTCGTTGATCCGAGCGTAACACGGAATTTGACGGAGCGGGACGGATCGGAGATCCACACCGATGGCAAGAGAGGACTGCAGCTCAAAAATGAACAGCACTGGATGACCTATTCCGATCCTGTGGCGCCGGCGGACAGCAAATTGAATATTCTCGATAATCTGCTTTCGGCGGTGCAGTTTATTAACCAGCATGGAGGATGGAACGGAACGTATGCGGTGCAAAAGGTGCCTCAGCGGATGCTTTCAAACCATCAGGCCTTTGTTTTTCGCCAATATTATGGATCGTACCCGATCATAAATACGGGCAACGAAAATATGGGGTTTATGAAAATATCGCTGCAAAAAGGGATTGTCGCGAGCTATGAACGTTCGATCATAACCCCCGATACGAAGGAGGTTATCCGCAAAGAAGTTCAGCTTGCCGGCGGTGAACCCCTTGAGCAAAAGCTTGCGCAGTTTACCGGTACAAAGCAGGTGTACTCGGTATTTCCCGGTTACCGGCCCGTTATAAGGGAGCAAACGATGGAGCTGGTGCCTGCATGGGCGGTCGAGCTTCGCGATGGGACGTATGAGTTTCTAGAATAGGGGGAACAACGGATGGATTGGAGCCGGGCCAAAACGATATTGATTATGTCCTTTCTTCTGCTCAATATAGTGTTAGGCATCCAGCTCTGGTCCAGCCGTGCCGACATTCTTGAACTGGAGGCGAACCAGAGCGCGACGGCGGAGGAGCTTCAGCGGCTGGTGAAAAGCAAAAATATTCAAGTGCCCGCGGACATCCCGAAAGAACTGCCGAGGCTAAAGGAAATTGTGGTCAAATTCGACGAGAACCTGACGCCGGAGGAGCCGATTCCGCTTAAAACGCACTTCAAATTCGACCCTCTGATCAACAAGGGGTCCTTCAAGGATGTGCTCGGCCGGACCGGGATTGCGCATGCCGGAGAGTACCAGTTCGATCCAATGACAAGCCTTGGGGGAACCTATGTGTTCCATCAGATGTACCGTTCACTTCCGATGTTCGAGGTGCAGCTGGAGCTGATCGAGGAAAACGGGCAGGTGACTGCCTATCGGCAGGGCTATGTGGAGGTGCAGTCCGAAAATGACCAGAAGGAACAAAAGGTCATTTCACCCTATATTGCACTTCGCAGCATGATAGAGAATTATTTGCCGTCGGGTTCTGTCATTACCGGCGTGAGGCTGGGGTATCACGGACAGGTTTACAATTCGCAAACGATGTATATGGTGCCGTCCTGGCGGGTATCGCTCGCCAACGGGGATGTTTATTTTGTTCATGCATTTAACGGTGCGGTGGAAGAACCGCAGCAAAACAATAAGTAAGCGATTGGGAGTTATGGGGATGGGAATGCGTTTTTGTATGCTGGGCAGCGGTTCTACGGGGAACGCCATGGTGGTGGCTGCCGACGAAGGCAAGGTGTTGATCGATGCGGGGCTAAGTGCAAAGAAGGTGGAGCAGCTTATGCAGGAGCGGGGAATGTCGCCGCAGGAGCTGGATGCCATTCTGGTGACGCACGAGCACGCAGATCATATTAAGGGGCTCGGGGCGATCGCGCGCAAGTATGATTTGCCGATTTATGCCAACGAGAAAACGTGGGAAGCGCTCGACAAACAGATCGGCGAGATTGCCGAAGCGAACAAATGCGTTATGCAGACAGGAGAAATTCGCGAATTCGGCTCTCTGCAGATTGAGTCTTACGCCATTTCGCACGATGCCGCAGAGCCTGTGGGCTACTGCTTTTATCATGGGGAAGAAAAGTTAAGTCTGGCAACCGACCTCGGCTATATGAGTTCAAAGGTGAAAGGGAAGATTGAAGATAGCGATGTGCTGATCCTGGAAGCGAATCACGATATCGAGATGCTGCGAATGGGCCGTTATCCCTGGAACATTAAACGTCGTATTCTAAGCGATGTAGGGCATTTATCCAATGAAGCGGCAGGCAGCGGACTGGTGGATGTGGTGACGGCGAAGACGAAGCGGGTATACCTTGCTCATCTGAGCCGGGACCACAATATGATGGATTTGGCCAGGCTGACCGTGAATAATATGGTAGAAGAGCGTCTGGAGCCGGATGATCACCGGGCTAAGCTGATGGATACATATCACGACCGTCCCACGGCCTGGGACCGGCTCAGCGAGGAGTAACCCTCTTCATCCTTCAAAACATTGGATCTGGCGGATCGCTGCGGCATCTTGAATTTCCAAAGCCTGTGCTTTGGCGGAAATCTCCTTCGCAGAGAGTATCCCTTTCTCCATGAGCAGTTCAATGACGGCGCTGAGCAGAAGGGAGTTGCGGTAATGTTCTTCCTTCAGGTCGGCTAATTGACCGATCCATGCGATTTCTTCGAGATGGGAATACATACGGCTGCTGGTCATAGGGCTTAACCTCTCTTATTTTCGGGGATGAAAGACTCATGTTCTTATTCTAGTCCAGTGTGAAGGAAAACATTCCTATTTTTTTAGATTCTCAGAATTCGAGATTTTAAGGTACAATAGTTGAAGCAAAAGATGCGGCTGGGATGATGGCTGAAAAGGTCTGGGATTCGCTGCATCACATCTATGTATGGGAATTGAGGGGGCGGCTGCGGTGAGTTTATTTGACGACGATTTCTATTCAACTAAGGTGTCATACAAGGAATCCTTGCGTTATTCCGCGGGCCGTCTGCCCAAAGGGTGGCTTGGCTGGCTGCTCCCGGCTATCGTCGGAGCGGCAGTTACGGCCGTGCTGTTTGTGCTTTTCGGCGGCGGCTCGTCGGACGATCCGGTGCAGCCGCAAGCGTTGGCTGCCTTTGCTCCCGTCCCGGGGAATGTCGCAGTCGGAGAAGAGAATGACCGGGAAATCAGCGATACGGTTGTAAGCGCCGCGGAGAGAGTATCTCCTACCGTAGTGAGCATCCTGGGTACCCGCCGGGAAGGGGAGAAGGAGCGGGGGAGTTCCATGGGGCTCGGCTCCGGCGTGATGTTCGAACGGGCTGGGGATAAAGTACGCATCGTAACAAACAACCATGTGGTTGACGGCTTTACGAAACTGGATGTCGTGACCATTACCGGTGAGAAAAGGGAGGCAGTCTTGGTCGGCAGCGATCAGATCACGGACTTGGCGGTACTGGAGATCGATGGGAGCGGGATTAAGCAGGTGGCGGAGTTTGGCGATTCCGACGCGCTGCGGGCAGGGGAGACCGCCATCGCGGTAGGCAATCCGCTAGGTCTTGGCTATGCTCCAACCGTTACGAAGGGCATTATCAGCTGGCCGAAGCGGACGATCCCGGTAGCTCTTGGCCGTGAAGGCGAGTTCGATTGGGAGATGGAGGTCATCCAGACCGACGCGGCGATCAATCAAGGCAACAGCGGCGGCGCGCTGGTCAATCTGTCCGGCAAGGTCGTTGGCATTAATACGCTGAAGGTTGCCGATATGGGCGTAGAGGGTCTCGGGTTCGCAATCCCGATTAATCAGGCGAAGACAGTGATTCAGGCGCTGATTACAGATCAAAAGATTAAACGCCCTTATATGGGGGTCGTCACCCAGGATCTCCATTTGTTCGCCGGGACCGAGGACTTGAAGATTCCATCGGATGTCAAGCGCGGCGTCATCGTACTGGAGGTCACTGGACCGGCCAAGGTTGCGGGACTCAAAAGCGGAGACGTGATCGTAGAGCTTGACGGTAAGCCGGTGGACGGAACATTGGCTCTGCGCAAATACATATACGGTTATAAGCAGGTGGGTGATAAGCTCGATGTTACCTTTTACCGCGGAGCCAAGAAGAACACCTTGAAGCTGAAGCTGGAGGAGCTGCAGAATCGGTAAGCCATGAGCAGAGTTATCCGCTTGTTAGACCGGTATACATTGAGGTAAACTAGAAAAACATAAGATGATCAATTGTCTGAAGCATTCACGGCTGTTCGGGTTTGTGGGCAAAAGAAAAAGGGGTTTGACGATGTACGTGGTTTGTAAAGATCATTTGGAGCTGGCGATCGATATGTTCGTTGATGAATTCGAGGACGCGCCGGATATTGTCGATTTGGAGGAAGTCCATTTTACGGACTGGACACCCCCGGCGCATTGCGAGCGCTGTTCCGCGCCGGGGCGGTTTTTGGTGGTATAGATGAAAAGAGGCTTATGCCGGAGATGTCGGAAGGTTCGCTTAGGTTAAGCGGTCTTCTTTTTTTGTTTTGTTGGATCGTGAGGAGGATGGATTGGAGTTGAACATTCAAATGATTGCGGTGGGCAAGCTCAAGGAATCGTACCTGAAGCAGGGGATAGCGGAGTATGTAAAGCGGCTTGGCCCCTATGCCAAGCTGCAGATCGTCGAGGTGCCCGACGAGAAGGCGCCGGAGTCCATGAGCGCCGCAGAGGAGGCGCAGGTCAAACAGCGTGAAGGCGAGCGGATCCTTGCGCAGCTGCGGAGCGACGCCTATGTTGTGGCGCTCGCTATCGAGGGCCGTCTGCTTTCGAGCGAGGAGTTCGCGCGGCACGTGCAGGACCTGGCTACATACGGGCGCAGCAGCGTCGCTTTCGTGATCGGCGGTTCGCTTGGCCTCGCTCCCGATGTGCTTGCCCGAGCCGACCTGAAGCTTTCGTTCGGGCGCATGACGCTGCCCCACCAGCTGATGCGTCTTGTGCTGGTGGAGCAGATTTACAGGGCTTTTAAAGTGATGCGGAAAGAACCGTACCATAAATGACGGCTAAATTTTTCGTATGGAAGAGCGTAGAGGCGCGGAAAGAGGCTGGAGCGGGTAAGGTGGCATATGAGATAGATGAGGCCCGATTAGCTTGTTTAGAGGCTAATACGGGCCTTTTAAATAACACGAACAGGGATTCCAGATGACGAACCTTGGCGTGGCAAATCAACAATTCCGCCGCGTGATGATTCGGATGTTCGGAGGGGTGGCGTAGGGCCTAAGCGAAGTAGGCGGTTCCCTTATGAAACATCACCATCTCTAGCGTCGCGTACAACAATCGCTTTCACTATTTACACCACTATATACGCAGTAGGATATTGACCGGAGTGGGATGACCAAACGAAGACAAAATTGTACCTGGAGGGGAGACTTTGCTTGTAGAAAGCATAAGTCCCTTCGCCGTTTTAAAAAAATGCCTTTATCGTATCCGTAGGTCTCCTGTAACCTTTTTGTTTTGTGATACGCCTATAGAATGAACGCGCGTATCAAACAAAAAGAGGGAGAATCGGTGAACAGGTTCGTTTTCGCCTTATTGGGGCTTTTTCTCTTGGCTCAAACGGTGGCTGGGGTAGTTCAAGAATCCATCCATTCTGTCTATTACCGTGATAAAGCCATCGTGTTGTTGTACCATGATGTCGTGGAAAGTTTTGAACCCGGAAAGCAGAATCATTCTACCGTGACCATCGACCAATTTAGAGAGCACTTGCGTATGTTGAAAGAGAAAGGATTCCGGATCATTACAATGGATGCGTTTGTCCGATTCATGCTAGACGGAAAGCCAGTGCCGGCCAACGCGGTTGTGCTCACCTTTGATGACGGGTATGAATCATTTTACAACGTAGCCTTTCCCATTTTGCAGGAGTTTGGCGTTACTGCAAGCAATTTTGTGGTAGGCGTTTCATCGGATTTGTTCAATCCGGATGCGGAGCCCCACTTAACTTGGGATCAAATGCGTGAACTCAAAGAGAAAGGCATGGGAATTTACAGCCACACTTATAATCTGCACCGTTATGTTCAGACCGACCTTCAGGGTCAAGTTGGACCGGCTCTAACCTCTCAGTTATATTTGGAGCAGAAAAAGAGACAAGAGGATGAAAGTGAGTATCGTAATAGGATATCCACAGATATGAAGTTCATGGAAAAAAGGCTGCAGCAAGAACTGGGTTTTCAGCCGAAGCTTTTGGCTTTTCCATTCGGTGCTTATAATACGGCAGTCGTAGAGGAGGGAGGAAGGGTGGGAATCGAGTTGTTTTTTACAATTGAGGAAGGTATGAACGTGCCCGACAGTCGGTTCGTACGAAGAATCAACGCAGGTGAGCCCTATATGACTGCAGAAGCGTTATGGCATTATATAAAAAATATTTTTGAAAAGCACCAAAATGAAGAACCAAAAACCGATTATAGACGCCTATATAATAGTTGAACAGAAATGAAAGGCGGTACTTTATGGAATCCCAAAGTGAACATCGATTACTTGAAGAAATTCGAAGCGGTAAAAAGGAAGCTTTCGCTAAACTGGTGGAACCATTAATTCCAAAAGCTTATCATACCGCTTTGGCCATTTTGCGCTCACCGCATTTGGCGGAGGAAGCCGTACAAAATGCGATGATCGAAGCGTACCAATCGATCAAGGCAGGCAAGGAAATCCGACATTTTAATGGCTGGTTCAGCCGCGTTATAGCAAACAGGGCATTGGATCTTGTAAGAAAGGAAAACCGATTTGATGGTTTGGATATTGAATCGGTTATCGTAAACGACACTTCCTCATCACCTGTAGAAAAAATACTTCGAAAAGAGCAATCAAGTGAGATTTTGGAAGCGGTCATGTCCTTGGATATACAGCAGCGAACGGTCATTGTCCTTTATTATTTTCAAGAAATGAAAATCGATGAGATTGCGAATGTGTTGCATGTTAATGAGGGAACTGTCAAAACCCGGCTTCATCGTGCGAGAAACCGACTTAGCAAATTAGTATCGTTTCCGGACTTAAATACAAAGGTGGCTCAACTATGAAAAATGAATTGCAGTTCAAATCAGAGTTGCAACAGTCCTTATCCAAAGTTGCCGTTCCGGATTCCCTATATCGTTTCGCAAAAGAAGTCCCCGATATTTATGAGAGGGAGCGGGAAACTTCTGTGATCAAAAGTAGACCCAACGGGCGGCACAAGCTCAATCTTTTTTCGATTTTGTCGAAGTCTGCGGCGGCTATTGCCATCTTAACCGGTACATTTTCTGTGGGTGTATCCATGTCCCCCGCATTTGCCGCTTATATGAAAGAAGTCCCCGGATTTGATATTGCTGTTGATTGGCTCAATCACTTAAGAGGTCAAGATGGAGTTCAAGTAGCTATTGAAAACGGGTACACGCCTATTGAGGCGAAAACCGCGCAATTTGGCGGGACCACCGTAACGATAAGTGATATCTATTTAACCGACGAGGAACTATTGTTTAAGGCATTCATTCACACAAACGAATATGACGTAAGGGATGGCAGAAGCAACGTTCATATTGAAGTCGCTCCGATCAATTTACGAGGTGGTGGTTCAACTACGGGCACCACGATTGCCGAAACAACGGATGAAAGCAAAGGACCGGTCCTTCAAGTTTCTTATAAATTTCAGCTACCGGAAAATGCGGCGCGAGAGTTTCTGGCAAAGGAAAAAGAGCTTCAATTTGAAGTGAGGAAGCTTATTTTAAACCGAGAGATTAAACGTGCGGATATCGAGCAAATGGGAATGATTGCTGTTCCAGTCGATCAAAATAAACTGCTTCATAATAAAGTGTACGAACCCAACCAATCGCTTCCAAATGCGGTCTTCGACCCCGATCTGAAGGAACTCATTTTGGAAAAGTTGACCATTAAACCGACAACGATGAATGCGATTCTTTACGATAAAAATGGCTTGACTTTGGATTTCCCGAGAGAAGAGGGGATGGCTCCGTATCTGAAAGATGAGAAGGGAAATGTATATAAGTACGATCCGTCCGGTCCCGCCCTGATGCTGGAGGATGGCAAACAACAGTTGCCGTTTTCGTCGTCAATATTTTTCGAAAAAGATACGGCGGCATTGCAATTGCATATCGGTACGGTTTCGGTAACCGAAAAAGATCCGAGCGGCACCTTCGAACTCTCAAAGAATGATACTTTTCCCAAAACCGTGCAATTTAAAAAAAGACTTATCGTTATTGAGGGAGCGGAGTTCAAAAACGGATACATCCATCTAAAAATTAAAAAGGAATACCCTGATCAAAAGATTTTAGATGGCGTAAGGTTCTATATTCCGGATTATTACGCCGAAATGGCAAAAAATAAGGAAATTGGTAGAAACCTGGATGCCTTGCGTGAGGAGTTCAAGATAGAAGGATGGGAGAGGGCTGAAAGCAGCGATATAGGTTTGCCATACCTTGACCTTTATATCCCCGCACCTATGCTGGACAGCTATACGATCTCATTGCAGCGTGTGAACGCCAAAGTTGCTGTCAATCAAGATTACTTGATAAAATTAAAATAATAATATTCGGGAGTACTGAATATTTTAAAAGCGACCCCCAGTTCCATATTAAATGGTCTGGGGGTTTTATTGTTTTAGATCGCAAAACTGTGAAGATTTAGCCGTTATAGCGTGTAAGGTGAACCGTATCATCGCTAAGGGTAAAATATTAAGGGAGTTCATCAAGTCCCTGAGGCTGTCAGTATTGTTTGATTCAGGCTGTCCAATACGAAGGATTCCAGAGGGGCAATACAATCTAATTGTTGGGCGACCGCTAGACGGCTAAGCAGTGTTGCGGAGTCCTTGTGTAATGCATCGATAGTAAAGTCGAAAAAGAAGATTAATCTTGGTGATCTGCCGCCCGACTCTTCTTGGTGCCTGCGAACAATGACGGCCTCATTTTCATTGTGACTAGTTCCTTATCCATGTTGTCGTACCCCAGCACTCTTCCTCCATTGAACTTGCCTTCCATTGCCCGCTTTTCCATTCCCAGCCTCACTCGGAATTCCAGAGATATATTACGAATGCCTCTTTCCACGTCATTTATATAGCTGAAGATAAGGCCTGATTGTTCAGCCAACTGTTCTCGCGTCATTCCTCTGAGTTTACGTACCCTACGAATTTGTTCACCTACCGTTTGCTTGAAATCCATTAAGTTATCACCTCAACTTCATCTTAGCAGAGTGTGATTGGGACGATTATCCTATGACAGTGACAAATATTCTGGAATTAATAATATTAATATGCTGCGTGTTAGAATGATCAAGGAGCCCATTTTTGGGGCTCCTGTTTCATGTTAGACATATCTATGGTAAAGCAGAGATTGAAGTAGCAGTGGAAAGTAAAGATATATGTCGCAATAACATGACTGACAATTATTCTTGACAAAAGTATTGACAGTACTGCATATAAGTTTTTGTTTTTGAATAAAATTTACTTTTTGTCCGCTTTCATCCACATTGCTTGTTTGTCTATGTTTTGCGCAACCTCGATCAATTGGTTTATGGGTTGGGTTCCGGCTAAAATAAGTGTAAACCCATTTCGCTGCCAAGTTATATAGCTGGTGCGATCATCCGGATTCTTTGTACTGAATTGATAAGAAAGAACATCCGCTTCCAGTCCGTTTAAATCCGTCGTTGATTTGATAACAGGATTTACACTACTTCCTTCAAACTGTGGAAGGTTAACCGCATTAGGAACGACGTCTAAAAGCATCCCCGATCTGTTAAAGGCATGGATTTCATAGCCTATTCCATTATAATCTGTAACCCGGATGCTCCCCTCTTGATCAGGAATCCGTGGTATTTCCATCCCAATATATTGCTCCATTTCGGAGTAAGCAGTAAATTGCTTGATATTTGGGCCCATTTTATCTATAACGTCAAACGGACCATGATTGCCAAAATGAAACTGCGAACCTCGAAGCAAATGTGGGTCTTCAGGCTGTTTTGAAACATCTTCATAGGTCGCGGAGTATATAAAATGTAAACCTGGTATTTTCATTAGGATCGAAGCCATTGCGGGCGAAGCAAATCCGGAATAAATGATGCAGGAGAAAACAATGGAGGCTGCCGCCGTGGTTTGTACCCAGCCCCACTTTAATCTCTTCTTCGTCTCTGTTTTCGCTTCATTCATTTGTTCAGGCAAGCGTGTTAATACTTCTTCTATACCATTACTGAAAAACTCGGGGACGGAGTTTTTCCTTTTTTGCCTCATATGTCTCAACGCTTGATCGATATTATATTCGTTCATTCACAAAACCTCTTTCGTTGTAGTGATCGCTCATGAATTGGGATAATCTTTTTCGTGCGCGATTAAGCCTGGATTTTATTGTTCCCTCCCTCTGTTCCAAAATCTCGGCGATATCCTTAATCGATAAATCTTCCATATAGTGTAAGAGGATGACAGTCCGATGATCTTCTTCCAAGCTGTTGATTGCTTCCTGCAGTTCAATACGGTTTTCGAAACGTTGATCGGCTGCAGGTTCGACTATTTCCCCTATGGGGATTACTTTTTTACGTGATCGGGCGATGCGCATACATTCCCGAATAAGGATGCGAATCATCCATGTTTTAAAGAAGCGAGGATGGTTCAATGTTGGAAGCGAAACATACGCTTTGATGATCGCCTCCTGCGCTGCGTCTAATTTTTCCTGATCAGATTTCAATATCGACGATGCTATGCGATACAGATTTCCCTCCATATTTTTTATCAATCTCGTAAAAGCATCTCGATCACCTTGCTGAGCTTTCCTTACGTCTTCTTCCATCCAGGTTTTCACCCCCTTGAAGTTATTTTCATCTATTTGAGTCCGTAACTATGGGGAAAGGTTTCCACATCCGTTTAATTTAGATCAACTTTTTTTCATTTTTTATTGAATTCTATGAGCACTCGTGATGTCAATTATTGTTAATTATTATTCTCTAGTAGACAGAAATGAGAATTCGTTTTATGCTAATTTAGTATTTTAGTAAACATCTAGAGAACAGGAGAACTATCATGAGAAAGATACCAGCATCCCAGTCTTCTCCTAAGGCAGGGCTAAGCGAACGGTTTACTTCCACCGGGTTTATTTTGGCGGCAATCGGAAGCTCGGTAGGTTTGGGGAATATGTGGAAGTTTCCCTATATTACAGGACAATACGGTGGAGCCGCATTTTTCCTATTGTTTATCATTTGTCTCATTGTAGCAGGACTGCCGATTTTGCTTGCAGAGTTGACGATCGGCCGCGGAGGAAGGGGCAATGCATCCACTTCCTTGTTTAACCTGTCAGGCAAAAAATATTGGGGCATCCTCGGACTGTTCCCTGTCATAACGGCTTTTCTGGTCATGTCTTATTATGCCGTTGTAGTCGGATGGACATTGCATTATACAGTAGAATCGTTCACGGGCTTGCTGTTTCAATCGGGCGTCGACTATAAAGAGAAATTCGAATCCTTTGCCGGCGGATATATGCCGTTGTTTTGGCAAGCCGTAGTTATGCTGCTCACGGGGTGGATTATAGCCAAAGGCATTTCCGGTGGAATTGAAAAGTTTAATAAGATTTTGATTCCAGGCTTTTTGCTGATTTTGCTTATTCTTATGGTTCGATCCCTTACGCTTCCGGGGGCAGAAGAGGGGGTAAGCTTTTTCTTAAAGCCCGATTTTACAAAACTTAATGCGGAATCGGCGCTAGTGGCACTGGGGCATGCATTCTTCTCCTTATCACTCGGATTCGGCTGTATGCTCACTTACGGGTCTTATGTCAAGAAAGAGCAATCCCTGGGTGCCGCTACGCTAGCTGTTGGATTTGGCGATTTGTTTTACGCGTTGATTGCTGGCCTGGTTATTTTTCCTACCGTTTTCTCCTATGGGCTTAAGCCCGGCGAAGGTGTAGGATTGGTCTTTATGGCACTGCCTGTGGCTTTTTCGCAAATGCCGTTTGGATTTTTCTTTGGGGGCTTATTTTTCCTGCTGCTGGCTATTGCTGCACTAACCTCTGCGGTCTCTATATTAGAAGTGCCCGTAGCATACGTTATGCGCAAATGGCAGCTGAGCCGTAAAAAAGCTTCGGTGTATACATCAATCATCTGTTTTTTAGTGGGTATTCCGTCAACCCTTTCCGTTGCGGGAATCCTCGCCCCATTCCAAATTGGAGGCAAAACGATTTTCAATTTGGTCGATTTTACTACCTCATATATATTAATGCCGCTGGGCGGTCTTATCATTACATTGTTTACCGGGTATGCATGGAAACGTGCAGGTGAGGAAGCGGGACTGTCGGGCATCTGGTATAAGCTATGGATGTTCTTGCTGCGTGTAGTGTCTCCGATCCTGATTGTGCTCATTTTCCTGTATTCGGTAGGGCTGATTTCCTTAAAATAACTATATATGAACAAGAAAAGGGGAACAGGTATACTGTTCCCCAATCATTTAAGTAAAGCCTATTTTCATTCCAGGCTTAATTATAAAGCTTTGCGAAGAAGCTCCTCAAATCCTTTTTGTGTAGGAACCCTTGGATTGTTTCGGACAAGACGCGCGATGGTTAAAGCGGTTTGAGCAATATGCGGAATGTCTTCCTCGCGGATACCGATCTGGGACAGCTTTGTAGGCAGACCGATTGCGCGCAAGGTGTCCAATACCGCAGAGGATGCTTTTTCCGCGATCTCCCGGTCCGTTAATCCGTCCACATTCACATGAAACGCTCTTGCGATATTGGCCATTTTTTCAGGTTCAACATCGCCGTTGAAATCCATGACATATGGCAGAAGGAGCCCCGTCACTTCGCCGTGAGGCGATTTGACCAGACCGCCGATCGGATAAGCCAGCGCATGGGCTGCAGCTGTCCCGGCATTCGAGAAAGCCAAGCCTGCGAGCAGGCTGCCAAGAAGCATATTCGATCTGGCTTCTACGTTGCTGCCCTGCTGTACGGCGACGGTTAAATTGCCGGCAATGAGGCGAATGGCTTCCATGGCCAGCACATCACTGATCGGAATGGAGCCTTGGAACAAGATGCTGCCTTCCGATTGAATATACTTATGGTTTTTGGCTGTATAAGCCTCAATGGCATGCGATAAGGCATCGATTCCGGCACACGCCGTTACGTATGGGGGAAGCCCAAGCGTTAATTCGGGATCTAGCAAGGCGACAGCCGGGCGAAGGTAATTGTCGGAAACGCCTACCTTAAGATTGTTGTCCGTATCGGTAAGTACCGCAACGGATGTGACTTCGGAGCCCGTTCCTGCTGTCGTTGGTATGGCAACTAAAGGAGCAATCGGCCCCGGAACCAGATTCTCTCCAACGTAATCCAGCGGATGTCCGCCGTGAGCCATCAATAAGGCCACCACTTTCGCCAGATCAATGCTGCTGCCTCCGCCAAGAGCGATAACGGCATCGGGATTCAATTGATCCTTGGCGAATGCGAAACACTCTAATACCGAGCTTACCGGAGGTTCCGGTACAGCTTTGTCATACACGACGATCGTATAACCGGCGTCTTGCAAAATAGAAATGACTTTATCGGCAATGCCCGCTTGCTTGATTCCCGGGTCGGTAACCAGCAGAACGCGGTTTGCTTTAAGACGCTTCAACACTCTGTCCAATTCACGGATGGCACCATTACCAAATACGATTTGTCCCGTTGAGAAATACTCCCAGACGTTTCTCATGTTCATACCCCATTATCTATTAAGATATAATAATCATTCCGGCTGCTTATTGCATATGAATAACGACAATCTTCTCATCCGTCATTTCTTGAACCGCATGATGAGGGCCTTCTTTTCCGGTTCCGCTGTCCTTGACACCGCCATAAGGCATAACATCCGCACGATAAGTGGAAACGTCATTGATGATTACGCCGCCGAACTCCAGTTCATGAGCGGCACGCATGGCCAATTGAAGATCATTGGTGAAGAACCCGGCCTGAAGTCCGAAGCGGGAATCATTGACCTGACGGAATGCATCGTCAATGTCCTCGTAAGGCACAATACTGATGACAGGCGCGAATACCTCTTGGCACATCACTTTCATGTCAGGGGTGGTGTTCGTTAAGATGGTAGGCTGTAAAACAGCTCCCTCCCGTGTGCCTCCGAAAGCGATCTTGGCGCCTTGCGCCACCGCTTCTTTAATCCAGGATTCAGCACGAATCGCTTCTCTCTCGGCAATCATCGGGCCGATATCGGTTGAAGGGTCTTTCGGATCGCCGACCTTCAGCTTTTGGGCAACTTGGATGGCTTTGTCTACAAACTCGTTAAATACGTCTTGGTGAACATAGACGCGCTGAACCGAAATACATGCCTGACCGGCATTGGAATAGCCGCGTGTGACGCAGAGCTCCGCCGCTCTTTGCAGATCAGGGGCGTCCCGATGCACGATGTTGGGAGAGTTGTTGCCAAGCTCTAACGTCACTTTGCGGATGCCTGTCGCGCTCTTGATATGACGTCCGACACCCGGGCTGCCCGTAAAGGTGTACATTGCGATGCGCTCATCTTCCAACAAATATTGGCCCATTTCCGAGCCTAGGCCGTTGACCACATTTAAGAAACCTGCGGGAAGTCCGGCTTCCGTCAAAATTTCAGCCAATTTGCAAGCGATGATGGGCGTCATCTCCGCCGGCTTTAATACAATGGTATTTCCGGCTGCAATGGCCGGCCCTACTTTATGGACAGTTAAATTGAACGGAAAATTAAAAGGAGTAATCGCACAGACCACGCCTACCGGAACCCGAATGCTGAAAGCCATTTTTTGGTCATTGCCGGGCTGTCCCAAAGGAATGCCTGTACCGGCAATGCGCTTGGCTTCTTCCGCCGATGCGATGAGCGTTTGGGTGCCTCTGTCGATTTCGGCAAGCGCGTCTTTCAGCACTTTTCCTACCTCGCGCACCATCACAAGCGCCAATTCTTCCTTGCGGTCTTGAATGATGCCGGCGGCTTTCATCAAGATATCGTAACGTTGGGTAGGGCTCAGTTTACGGGAACGGAACGTTTCGAGTGCAGATTCAACAGCTTTATTTACGGTTTCTTTCGATGCATTCCCTACGGTGGCTATCGCTTCTCCCGTGTACTTGTCGTAAACCGTAAAGTTGTTCTCATCATGGATCCATGTTCCGTTAATGTAATGACCGTAAGTTTCCATGTTCTCTCTCCTCCTCAGGCATGAGTAAAATCTGTTTTTGGAAAATAACCTGTCGAATCGAAGCTCATCTCTTCCGGTTCCCCGAGCACCTCAATGTGAGGCTGATTGAGAATTTCCGGCAAAAGCGGTTCCGAAACGTATAGATATTCCAAATGAAGCGTATTTGGAATGCGGACAATTCTGGCCCGCTCCGGTTCTACGCCCCAATTGGAGCGGAGTGCAGTCTTCAATGCCTCACGGTCGTTGTCGAGCACAATCGGCACGGCCGCCCGGGTCAAAAATGTGCTGGTGATGACATTCTCGTTCATCTTTTGAAAATCAATTTGATCAAACAATCGTTTGGTCGTTACATCCGCAAGCCCGATGCCCAGCGCATTGCCATGCGACTCCTCGCTGACATCGCTCGCGATAATATATTTGATACGCGGACTGCTGGGCTCAGGAACGCCCAAAATCCGGATACGTCCGATAATGTTCGTATCCATTCCGGTTCCGCTGTAGTTTTTTCCAATTTCATCAACAATAAGAACATCGATATCCTCAACAGGAAGCTTAGGCATTAAAGCGGCGGATTGCCGAAGCAGCTCTGATTCACGCTGCGGGATAAGCGGCGTCGGGATCGCTTCAATGATAGCGGTTTGTTCAAAGGCATTTTCTACAATGCCCACGCCACACACAATATTCACTTTTTGGAGCATCACCTTGGCGACTTCTGGCATGATGTCGCGAATGCCATGCACGCCATAGCTGTGAATCAGCAGCGCTTGCTTGTGCTTGCCCATACCGATCGCAGCCATTTTCATCAGACCGCTCTCAATGCCGATCGGTGATTTGAAATCGGTATGCACCTTGATTCTTCCCATGAGCAGGACGCCGTCAGCTTCTACAGCATATTTATCTACATAGACCGGCATCCCTTGGGGAGTTTCACCTACCTGGACCACTTCCATGGAAGACAGAATAGGCGCGCCGCAGAAGTCCTCGGTGACTCCTAAGCTCTCCAGCACTTCGACTTGGCCTTCCGCTGTTGCGCCGCCGTGACTTCCCATCGTTGGAATAATGAAGGGGATTGCACCGATCTTCTTCAGCTCTTGAACCGCCGCTTTCACGATGGTCGAGATATTGGCAATTCCCCGACTTCCCACGGTAATCGCAATGCGTTGGTCCGGCTTGATTTTTTCAGCCAGGCCGACCTTTGCGAATTCCTGCGCGATGGTCGCATCAATGTCGGTTACAACAGGTCCGGTAAATCGCTGCTTAATCTTCACCCATTTTGGAAACAGCATGGTTTAGACAGCACCTTTCTAATCCGAATAGTGTATTCTATCTCTCTACCCAAAATAACCAGACTTTGCGCTTATTTAAATAGTTGAGGCAAGAGTAGTGAAATTTTTGGAACATAAGTAATGATTAATATATCCACGACAAGCACGAACAAGAAAGGAACCAACGGTCTCATAATTTGTTCCAATCGTATACCTGCAATTTGACAAGCGACAAACAGATTCACGCCGACAGGTGGTGTAACCATACCCATAGCCAGGTTGACGATCATGATCATACCGAAGTGAACAGGATCGATGCCGAGCGCAACCGCTACAGGCGTTAACAGCGGAGCCAGAATAATGATCGCTGCGGAAGTTTCAAAGAACATACCCACAAACCAGAGCAATAAGTTGATCAAGAACAAGAAAACGATCGGGCTGCTGGAGATGGAAGTGAAGAACTCTCCAATTTGCTGTGGAATTTGTTCACGGGTCAAGATCCATCCGAACATACCGGCATTGGCAATGATGACCATGATGATCGCAGTCGTAATGGACGACTTGGCGAAGATATTCACAAGATCCTTCCATTTAACTTCCTTATAAATAAATACTCCTACGATAAACGCATAGGCAACGGCGACAACGGACGCTTCCGTCGGTGTAAACAATCCGCCGTAAATTCCCCCGAGAATGATGACAGGCATAAGAAGTGCGAGCAAAGCTTCTTTGAAGGCTTGGACTTTCATCGCCATAGTGATTCCCGATTTTCCTTTATAGCCTTTACGCTTGGCAATAAACCAGCAGGTGAGGATCAGGGAGAACGAAATCATAATCCCGGGTATAAAACCGGCCAAGAACAAATCGCCAATGGATACACCTGCGGAAATACCAAACAGAATCATTGGAATAGAAGGAGGAACGATAACCCCTAATTCACCGGATACCGCTTGAGTAGCGGAAGCAAACCGGATATCATAGCCGCGCTGCACCATGGCCGGAATCAGAATCGACCCGATGGCTGCAGTCGTAGCCGCACTGGAACCGGAAATGGCGGAGAAGAACATGGCCGTTACGACGGTTACAACCGCCAGACCGCCCGTCATGCCCCCAACGAGGGAGTTAGCCAGGTTGACCAATCGACGTGAGATTCCGCCGGTTTCCATAAGAGAGCCGGCTAAAATAAAGAAAGGGATAGCCATTAGCGGAAAAACGTCCAATGCCGCAAACATCCGCTGAACCAGAACAAGCAAAGGCATGTTGCCGTCGCTAAGAACAGCGATCGTAGAAGCAAGTCCTAATGACAGTGCTACAGGCACGCTGAGCAGCAGTAAAATCAATAAAGAAACAAGCATAGTCAGCGCCATACGTTATTCACTCCCCGAAAATACTTCTTTTTGTTGTCCGTCTTTTCCCACAATGGTTTCCAACAATACAGCGATTGCGTTTAAGAGCATGAATATACCGCTAACGGGAAGTGCCGCATAAGGAATCGACATCGGGATACGCAGGCTTGGGGATTCTTGCGCCGAAACATGACCCAGCATCTCGAATCCGTAATAGACGAGAATAAAAAAGAAAATCATGGTAATCACTGTAACCAGAACGCGGACAATCCGCTTCAAGGTCGGATTCAAGCGTTCAACAATGGCCTCCACGCCGATTAATGCGCTGTAACGAACCGCCAAGGCCGTACCCAAAAACACAAGCCAGATCATGCAGTAACGCGCCAGCTCCTCCGACCAGTCGGGCATTTCAACATCAATATATTTACCTGCAAAGCGAATGACGACCTGGAATACGACAGCAACCGACATCACGGCCAACAGCAGCGCGCACAGGTAGCGCAACAGCTTATTCAATCCGTCTATATATTTAATGATCGTAGTCATACGTTCACATCCTGTCCTTATCTGTGGGATGGTGAATGGCGGATGAGAATCTCATCCGCCGCGGTGGCTCTCTTGATAGCTTATTTTACATCCTGAATTTTTTTGATTAAATCACCGAACTGCGGCTGATACTTGTCATATACCGGCTTCACGGCATCTACAAAAGGCTGAATGTCCGGCTTTTCGTTAATCGTCATACCTTTTTGAGCCAACTCTGTGAGGTATTGCTTCTCCATGTCTTGTACTACTTGACGCTCGTAGTTTCCTGCTTCCACAGCGGCTTCGCTAAGCGCTTTCTGCTGCTCTGGAGTCAGGCTGTTAAATGTGTTTTTGGAAACCATCAAAAGCGACGGAGAGTAGAAATGGCGCGTCATGGTCAGGTGCTTTTGAACTTCATTGAAACGGGAGGTGTAAATAACCGGTACCGGATTTTCCTGCGCATCGATGACACCTTGCTGAAGCGCGGTAAACAGCTCGGTAAAGGACATTGGAGTCGGTTGGGCGCCAAAGGCCTTAAAGGTATCGCTGTGGATCGGATTTTCCTGGATCCGGATTTTGATGCCTTTCAGATCTTCAGGCTTGTTAATGGCAGCGTTTTTATTTGTTACATTACGGAATCCGTTTTCCCACCAGGCCAGTGTCGTTACGCTCGGCAGTTTCTCTTCCACTTTCTTACGCAGATCTTGTCCAATTTCCCCGTCGAACACTTTATGTGCATGATCGGCGTCGCGGAACAAGAACGGCAAATCTACAACGCTAATTTCCGGAACGAAACCGTTCATCGGAGCCGTCGAAGTCAATACCATATCGAGGCTGCCCACATTCAAGCCTTCAATCATATCGCGCTCGCCGCCAAGCGATCCGTTAGGGAAGATCTGAAGCGTAAGCTCGCCGTTGGATTTTTGCTCAACCAGCTCTTTAAACTTTTCCATCCCTTTTTGATAATGGGACGTATCCGCCAGCGTATGTCCGATTTTCAGAGAAACCTTTTTCGCTCCTCCTTCTGTGGAGCCTTGCGATTGTCCGCCTCCGCCGCATGCCGTTAAGGTGAGGACAGAAGCAAGTGTCAAAACAGATATTAGTTTTTTCATGATATACCCCCTGATACAATGTTATGAAGAAATCGTTTTCAATAATAAAATACACGAAATTGTTGAATATTACAATACCTAAATTTCAAAAAAAGTGATGTAAAATAAAACGATTTTATATTTTGCATTATTATTTTTTCAAAATAAAACAATTTCAAGGAATTATTATCCAATATTATTTGAATCCATCCAGCCGTTATTAAACCAAATACAGGATTCATTACCCATTTGTGCAATAAAGCAACATGATCCAAAAATAAAAAAGTCACCCTTCCGTTTAAGGTGATATTTCACCTGACGGTTTCAAGTGACATGGTAAAACTTTGCTTATTATGCTATCAATGCTTGTCCCTTATCCATCGGCTTTTTCAATTTCCTTGATTTTACGCCACAATGTCGAACGATTAATACCGAGCCGTTTGGCTACCGCCGTTTGATTATAATCCTCCTCCTTCAGAACCCTGGAAATGATTTCCTTCTCCAATTGATCTAATGTTTTGCCCGCAATATCAATCCCTTGAACATGTGGATGGTGGTTTGCGTTCATATCCATTTCCTCTAAAAAAGGCAGCACTTCTTTCAGTTCGATGAAAGGGCCGGATGTAAATACACACATTCTTTCCACCATATGCTTTAATTCCAACACGTTGCCCGGCCATGAAGCATGGGTTAATCTGTCCAAAACCTCTTCCCGGCAGCCTACAATTTGTTTTCCGAATTTCGGATTGGCCGATACGATAAACCAGCGCACCAATTCCCGGATATCTTCTCTCCGTTCCCTTAAAGGAGGGATAACAATCGTTCCTCCATTCAAAAGATGGTATAAATCCTCACGGAAACGGCGTACTTCCACCAGCTCATGCAGGGACTCGGAGTGGGCGGCAATGATACGGACATCAATAGGGATCGTTTTGCCGCCGTTTTGACGGGCCACCTTCTTTTCCAGCAAAACGTTAATCAGCTTGGCCTGCAGTGGGAGCGATAATTTTCCGATGGCATCCATAAATACCGTTCCGCCATGCGCAAGCTCAAAAATCCCCGGCGTCTGCTCTTCGTGATCGCCCAGGAGTTCAAGCTCCATGTTTTTTTCATTGAAGGCTTCGCAATTGATAAATAAAAACGGCTGGTTTTTGCGACCGCTTTCATTATGAATTGCTTGAGCCAGACTGTGCTTGCCTGTTCCCGGTTCACCGTAAATCAAAAGAGGTGTGTCTGATTTGCAAAATCGCTTGGCCGTGCGGATCACCTCTTTCATAGCCGGGGAACTGGCAACGAGGTGATTGAAATGCTTGGTAGCCCGCGAGCTTTTGAGCGATTGCTTTTGACGAACCAGGCTCTCCGTTTCCTGGATATCGCTTACCGTCTGCAGAATCGTCAGCTCGCTTGGCGGGTTCCCCTGAACGGCTAAAGGCCCTTTGTTCAAAATGACGGTTTCCCCGTTCACTTCGATAATTTCCTTGGTACCGGGTCCGTTTGTCGCATCACAGGGGGCGCCTAGTGAAGGATGAATCGACTTCAGCTTTTGTGCCGTCGCTTGCTCTTTCGTAAGATCAAGCAGCTTTTCCGCTTTATCGTTCAGCACCTGAACCTTGCCTTGTTTATCCGTCACCAGAATTCCGTCAGGATAGTCCCGTATAATCGATTCGTATAATTGGCGGAGAGTCCTCTCTTTGGCCGTATAGTAAGCGACCTTCTCCGCTTCTTTGAGCGCCTCTTCCACCGATTCTCTTCCGGAGGTGATCAAGATGGCCTTCAGACCGAATTGGGATGCGGTATAAGTAGATATCTGGTCCCCTATAATGACTTGGATGTTTTGCTCTATGGCCGATCGGATCTGGTCTTCAATTTCCGTTTCCGTACTGATCGGAAAGAAAGTAAGATCCATTTCGAGCAGCTTTCCAACCTCGTCCGCACCTTGAATCGTATTGTGATAGCTCATGACCCCGATTTTTTCGGGATACCCCTTGATCAGCGTGAGCGTCCGCAAAATATCATAGCCTGAAATTTTCACATCTACTACGGGAAGCTGACAATGCTCCTGGAGCAGCAGGGCTGTAGCCCCTCTGCTGATAATCACGTCAAATCCCTTATTCTCGTACTCCTTGGCGATGGCCAGGCCTTTGTATAAATCGCCCATTTCAACGTGAATATTTTTATGCAGGTCCTCATTGACTTCCAGAAACAATTCCTTTAATCCTTGATAAGGTGCTATTACTAAGATTTTGTTCATAGGAGGACCTCCGGATCGATGTGTTGCATTTTAGTACACTCATTGTAGCCCAACTCCTACAAGGTTTCAACACTGAAAATAAAACTTGCCGCTGGCAAACAGTAACCAGAATCGTACTGTCGGCAGCGGCAAGTTTTTTATTTTACAGTAAAGCCTTTAACTTGAACAAATCGGGCTTGGGTTTAGAGAGGGGGTCCGGGTTTTGGGCATTTACGGGTATAGGAGGCGCTGGGCGGCGCAGCTCGGTTTGAATCCCCTTTAGGACAGCTTGAATGATGTGATTGACGGCTTTATTCATCTCCGTCTCATCCGCAGCAGGCGATGGCCGTTTTTCCTTTTCCTGCACCGCATCCAGGATGTAGTCTATCCCTTTTGACTTGATATAGTAATTGAGCAAGGTATATTGCTCCTCCAGCCCGTTCAATTGGCGCTCGGCCTTTTCAATAAAAGCCTCTTTGCAAAATCGCGTCAGACGACGGTTTTTCAGCAGTTGTCTATAAAAGGTCATTAAACGATCAGCTTTGCCCTTGCTTTCAAGGTCACTGGAATTCAAATGAAAAACAATAGATCCAGCCTTGGCCACGTTGATCAGCTCCTGATTAGGACGGCCTGCCGATTCTGGCTTTCCACCGCGTCTTCATTAGTTTTGGAAAGCAATAATCCGAATTTCCAGAACCCCCGGGCATTGGATAATTGATAATCCTCAATCACGGTGATGTCTTTAATAAAATCTTTAAACCAAGGATGCAGTACCTTTACACCACCGCCTGTTAAAATCACCATGTCAAATTTGCTTCGGTTTCTCCAACGGATTTGAAGCTCATTGATGATGTATTCAGCGGTTTCACGGACAATTTTTTCTTTCATGTCCTGAATAGGAATCGTCAGGCGTTTGGAAGCCTGGTAGATGGAGCGGTCGAACTGCATCTCAACACTTTTTGGCGTGGCGAAGGCATCAGGGCTTTGGGCATTGATGTAATCGGCGAGACGTTGATAAATTTCATGAACGCCTACGGGGATGGTATGCCGGTCTTCGGGGATCGCCCTTAAGGAATCGATTCCGTCTATATCCGTCGTACCGGAACCGATGTCTACAATGCCGATATAAGAGGTTGCGATTTCTTTTCTGTCAATCAGTCCTTCTTCGTCAATGTATAAGTCCAGTATACTTCCAAGCGGCTGAGGCAGAATCTTGCATTCCTTCACATGAATGATCTTCTGTTGGCCGTTCATCAGGATATTGTGTTTGCCCTTGAATACACGGGCAAGCTCCTGTTCCCGCTTCGTGCCTTTTTCTCTTGAAGGACATCCGGTAACCAGAAAGACGTCGAATGACCCTTCTTCATTGATCAAGCTGGCTAAGCCGAATTGACTCAGCAACTTGTAATATTTTTGGGCATACCGGTCTTCGCTGGTATAGGTGGACAGGAATTTACCTTTGGTTGCGTTCACCTCCTGCCCCCACATATATTGTTCACCTTCATACAAGCTTGACTCAAACTCGTTATATTGGATATCGCCTACGCCTGTGGAATCCTCTCTTCTCACGCTCTCTTTCGTCAGAAAGCCGCTCGGAAGAACCAGCCCGGTCACATCCTTGCTGTATCCCTTAAAATATCCGTTTCCATGATCAATTCCCATTACTATAAGATTGCTCAAGTATATCCCTCCATATCCTTATGTTTGGGTGAAAATCCAATATACAAAATAATATGGCGACGGGGGCAAGGATGTGACAAATACCTAAGCATTGCCGCGAAGCCAAATGTGTAATAAAATATAACATATGAAACCGAAAGGTTTCGTATTCTTTATAAAACGGCCGAATGGAAAATCGGCGATCGATCCTGGAGGTAAGATGATGGAAAATAAAAGCCCGAATACACTGCCGGACATCCGGCAGACGCAGCTGTTGAATGCTCCGATTCAAAAAGTGTGGGATGCCGTCGCCACATCGGAGGGCCTTGCTGCCTGGTTTATGCCTAATGATTTTCAACCTGTAGTCGGACATGAGTTTCATTTGGAAGCGGGGCCGTTCGGAAAATCCCCTTGTAAAGTGACCGAAATCGATCCGCCTCACCGTCTGTCTTTTGAATGGGGCAAAGATTGGCTTCTTACGTTCGAATTAATCGAAAAAGACGGTCAAACCGAAGTTACACTGATTCATTCCGGCTGGGATGCGGACAAGGTTACCGAATTCGGACAAGCTCATGCGATGGTTCGCGAACGGATGGGTCATGGCTGGATCGGCCTTCTTCAAAAGCTTAGCCAGTACGTCGAGGGTTAAGATGACGGCACCGGCACCGAAGCATGACGTTTTTCAGGCGATCGCCGATCCGACCCGGCGTAAGCTGCTCCAACTGCTTGTCGATCGGGAGATGCCTGTGACAGTCATCAGCGGATACTTTCCGATGAGCCGGACGGCGGTGTCCAAGCATCTGCGCGTTCTGGCCGATGCGGGACTCGTCAAAGAGAGGAAGGTCGGACGGGAGACCCGATACCGGCTTGATCCGGATCCCCTGCTCGAGTTGAAGCGTTGGCTGGCTTACTATGAACGGTTCTGGGAAAATAAACTCATGGCCTTGAAGCATTATGTTGAATCGGATGAAAGGGACGGAGACGTTCCTGCTGGGGCGCTTGGAGCAGTTGAACTTCAGACAAAGGAATAATTTCCATACCAAAAAGAGAGGAGCTCGGCGCTGCCTCTCTTTTTGGTTGACGTCCCATATTTACAGCCATGATGTGTTTAGTTAGTTTCCGTTCATGACCTCGGCGAGGATTTCATAGGACCGCAAACGGGCCTGGTGATCATAAATCTGGCCCGTCACAATCAATTCATCGGCCTGTGTGAGTTTAAGATAACGGTTCAACTGCTCCCGAACCGTATCTTTATTCCCGGCAACGGTATAGCTCAGCTGACTTTGAACGATCGCTTTTTCTTGAGCGGTCCACAACGGCTCCATGCTTTCCACCGGCGGATTTAATTGGCCCGGGCGGCCGCGGATGAGATTGAGAAATTGCTGCTGCTGGGAGGTCGCCAGTCTCTGGGCCTCTTCCACCGAATCAGCGGCGAAGACGTTAACGCCGATCATGGCGTAAGGCTCTTCCAACGCTTCCGAAGGACGGAAATGGCTACGGTAGAGCTCCAGGGCCTGCAGGATGTAATCCGGCGCAAAATGGCTGGCAAAGGCGAAAGGCAGACCAAGCTGTCCAGCTAACTGTGCGCTGAAACCGCTGGAGCCGAGCAGCCAGATCGGGATATTCAGTCCTTCGCCGGGAACGGCTCGCACACCCATCGGGCGATTGCCCAGCGAGGGGTTCAGGTAACTGCGAAGCTCGCTCAGCTGCTCGGGAAAATCGTGACCGTCGCTTCCCAGTCCCCGCCGCAGTGCACGCGCTGCAAGCTGATCTGAACCAGGGGCTCTCCCCAATCCAAGATCAATGCGTCCCGGGTATAAGGATTCCAGCGTCCCGAACTGTTCGGCGATGACTAACGGGGCGTGATTAGACAGCATGATTCCTCCGGAGCCCACGCGGATTTTCTCCGTACCTGCAGCTACATGCCCGATAACGACCGATGTAGCCGAGCTGGCGATCCCTGTCATGTTGTGATGTTCCGCAAGCCAGTACCGGTGGTAACCCCACTTTTCGGCATGACGCGCAAGGTCGAGTGTATTTTTAAAGGATTCTGCCGCTGTGCCGCCAACGACGATAGGGGCAAGATCCAAAATGGAAACAGGAATTTCATGAATTTGTTTAGCTGTAGAACTGCCTTTAACCATGGCGGGTTCCCCTTCCGTCCGGAAATGTAGCATGGTAACGATGAATTCCAGGTGTATAGTAAATTCTTACAGTATATTTCCTCACATCAATAGATAGTTATTCATATATTTATATTTTTAGATATGGAAACCGAATATATACATGGAGAATTTCTGTAAGAAACCCAGCCATGTATAATAGGTATTTTATCTATAATTGTTCCTGAATATAACCGGCCAACGCTTGAAAAGCCCGTTCGTTTCTTCTGTAATATGTCCATTGGCCGTGACGTGTCGCTTCCAACAGACCGGCTCTCTGAAGCATCAGCAGATATTGGGAAACCGTCGATTGCGATAATCCGGCCTTTTCTTGAATATGACCGACACAAACCCCGATTTTTTTACTATCACCGCCTTCTTGCGAGGGAAAGTGCTTCTCCGGTTCCTTTAGCCAATGGAGTATTTGCAGGCGCGTTTCGTTCGATAAAGCTTTAAACACTATTATTGGGTTCATGACACCTATTATATCGCGAGTTCTCGATATGTCAATGTTCATAAAAGGAGGCGGGGTTCAGTTGTGCACAGGTGTCATTGACAGAATTACATGTCGGAACTATAATTGCTATAGCAAATAAATGGGGGTCTGTCCTTGAATAATATTGATCATTCGTTAGGCTTTATCATCAATCATGCCGGCCGCAGATTAAGTCAGCTGCTTTCGCTTCATTATCAGCCGTACGACATCACCACGGAGCAGTGGACGGTATTAAACCGGTTGTCGGAGCGGGATGGAATCACTCAAAAGGACTTGGCCCATAGAGCGGAAAAGGACCAGACCAACATCACGCGAATACTGGACCAGCTGGAGCGCAAGGGCCTCGTCGAAAGAAGGCCAAACGCCGTCGACCGGAGATCCTTTTTAACGTTCATTACAGACAAGGGGAGATCGTTAAATCAAGTGCTGCTGCCTATTGAAAGTCGGGTAGTCAGCTCCGTTCTGGACGGACTGTCGGAGGAAGATGTTGAACGGCTTAGGGCGGCGTTGATCCAAATTACCAAGAATGCGAACAGAACCATTAACGAGTTGGAGGAAACGCTTTGAACAGGGAAAGAGACTTATGGAATCGTGATTTTGTTGCTGTATGCCTCAGCAGCTTTTTTTTATTTATGACTTTTTACATTTTGGCGGTTACGCTTCCGATCTTTGTCACGGATTCATTAAAGGGAGGACAGGAGCAAATCGGGCTTGTGATGACGGTTTTTGTCATTGCGGCGGTGATTTTCCGGCCTTTGGCGGGCAAATGGACCGACGAGTTGAATAAGCGCAAAATCGTCATGCTGTCGCTTCTGCTTTTTATGGGTTGTACGGCTGTATATACGATCATCGATAATTACTATGCGCTGCTTGCCTTGCGGTTTATACACGGCATTGGATTCGGAATCGCTGCGACGGCGACGGGGGCGATTGCCGTTGGATTGGTTCCCGACCGCCGTAAAGGGGAGGGGATCGGCTATTTTAGCTTGTTTATGAGCCTGGCGATGGTCATCGGGCCCTTCCTGGGGCTAACGATTATAGAGCGCTACAATGCGTTTATTTTATTTGTTTTTTGTGTCATTCTCGCCTTATTGTCGTGTATCTTCGGGTTCGTTGTCCGGGTCCCGGAACAGGAGGGGCGGAAGACGGCAGAGCGAGCCACAGGCTGGAGGAAATGGTTCGAACCGAGGGCGCTGCCCATTTCTTTGGCCGGAAGTACGTTAGCTTTTTCCTACGGAGCGATTACCACTTTTATCTCCGTTTATGCCAAGGATCTGGGAATGGGGCCTTTGGCAAGCTATTTCTTTATCATTTTTGCTGCGATAATTGTTTTATCCCGTCCGTTTACAGGAAAAATATTCGATCGATTAGGCGCGCACGTGCTGGTTTACCCGGGGTTACTGCTGTTTACGCTAGGCATGATCGGGTTAAGCCTGGCTCAAACACCGTTTGTGTTTTTGGTTACAGGCGGCATCATCGGGCTCGGATTCGGCGCGCTTATCCCGAGCTTCCAAACCATAGCGGTTCAATCATCGCCGGACCATCGGCGAGGCGTGGCCACGGGGACCTACTTTGTGCTTTTTGATACCGGTTACGGCCTGGGCGCTTATCTGCTGGGCATCATAGCAGCCAGTACAAGCTATCATACGATGTATTTCATCGCAGGCCTTATCGTTGCTTGTACGGGGGCCATTTATTATGGCCTGCACCACCGGAAGTTCGCCGTTATGAAATCTTCCGGTGCGGTGGATAAAAAGGCGATTTGAACTGGATATCTGTTTACATCAAGAGGTGCCGGAATGAATTTTACGATTGTCATCTTATGTTTAATATGGGGATTTAACTGGGTTATTATGAAGCAGGCGAATTCGGTTTTTCCCCCGGTGTTGTTTGCAGGCTACAGGTTTGGGCTGGGCGCGGCAGTGCTCCTGGCCTTTTATGTTTATAAAAGGGTTCCGCTGCCGGATAAAAAGGATTGGAAATGGATTATCGCTTGCGGTCTCCTCCATACGACTTACTTCAATATAGCGATACAACTTTCTTTGAATGAGATGAGCGCGGGATTAACCTCCGTTCTGACGTACAGCATGCCGCTTTGGCTAACGGTGATGGCTCATTTTTGGATCCCGGGAGAACGGTTGACCCTCTCCAAAATGGCGGGAGTGCTCCTGGGCATAGCCGGATTGTTTTTGGCCCTCGATGTGCATTGGGGAGGGGGATTTGGCGCTTTTCTTCTGGCCTTGTCGTCGGGGATGGCATGGGCGGTATCCACGGTCATTATGAAGCGGAAGCTGGTTCATTGCGATAATATGCAGTTTACGACATGGCAGATGGCTGTGGGGGCCGTCGGGCTTTACCTGTATTCCTTGTGCTTTGAGCATGGCGAAAGCCGCTGGGGGATCATGCCTGTCATTTATATTGTTTTTGCGGGAGTGATCGCGTCGGCGCTTGCGTTTATACTTTGGTTTCGTATTTTGTCTACACTGGAAGCGAGCAAGTCAGTGTCAAGCTAGCGTGGGCAGTCATTTAAGATGCCTGGAACGCGAACCCCGAAGGAACCTCTTCCTTGTAAGCGCTTTGCTTCGTTCTTTC
>NZ_FNDY01000078.1 GCF_900099895.1 Paenibacillus naphthalenovorans | reverse complement strand
AAGTCCAGCGGTAATATGTCAAGTCCCTGATTCGTGGAAATTGGAAATTATTTTGGCCCAAAACGCGATGACTCAGGGAAAAAGGCAACACCAAACTAAACCCAGTCGAAAATCGAGTTAATTACCAGATTTTAACTGGGAATCCGTGAAGGACTTTGGCAAAGGAGGCGTTAATCCTTCGCAGTTGTCACCTTCCTTCCAGGCGTGTAGAGTTGGCCGTTGCGTAGCAGCACATCGACCAGACGCACAAGTTTTCTTGCCGTTAAGACGAGGGCGCGTTTGTGTTGATGCTTAGGCACTTCAACGTACTTCTTCCGGTAATACTCGCCGAATTCCGGTTCGCGGTTTTTCACCGAGTTGGCAGCTTCAACAAGGTAATAACGAAGGAATCGGTTGCCGGAACGAATGCGTTTGGTATCTTCGGCCTCAAAGCCCCCGGACTGATGTTTACGCCATGTCAGGCCTGCATATTTAGCTACGGCGGCCTGATCGCTAAAGCGTTCGATGTCGCCGATCTCCGCCAGAATGCCGGCGGCGTACACCCGGTCGATGCCCGGAATGGAGCGCAGGCACTGAGCGCCGGGGATGCCAGCCAGAATGCGTTCGATCGCCTTGTCCAGCTCTTTCAGTTGGCTCTGAATACTCCGGATGGCCTGTATGGAAGTGCCGAGAACCAGATCAATGGAATCCTCTACGACCTTTGAAAGGCGGTAGGACGCTCGTGCAGCCTTCTGGATGCAGCGGGCGACATGCTCCGGGTCAGGGAAACGGTTCTTTCCCTTCTCCTTGAGATAGTCGGCCAAGTCGGCGACTTCCATGTCGGCAATCTCATCGAGGCTGAACTTTTCCGAGAGCATCTCCATGATGGCGTGGCCGAAAACGGAGCTGTCGACTTCGGAACGAAACGCATTGCATTTGTAGAACAGATTCTGCAGGAAGTACTGCTTCTCGCGTGTCAGGTTGTGAACCAGATGGTACCGCATGCGCGTCAGGCGCTGAAGCGCGATGTACTGCTCCTGCATGACGATGGTCGTCGTGAGACGGCCGAAGCGCAGGCGTTCGGCGATGATCCAGGCATCGATCCGATCGGTCTTGTCCATATCCGCGTAGGCTTCCCGGAACTTGTTGATAAGCTTCGGGTTGATCGTGAACACCTTGGTTTTCCGCTCTTGAAGCGAGGCATCCTCATGCAGGTACATAGCCGGATGCCAGCTATAGACCGAGGTTGCTTCAAGGCCGATATGGATTTCGGAAGCCGGCAGCTTGTCGGCAGCAGCCACGATGCGGTCGCGCAGATGCGAGGCACCGTGCAGATTGTTTTCTACCTTGAGCGTTTCAAGCGTATCGCCTTCCGGATTCATGAAACACGCTTCCAGTTCTTCTGAACTGACGTCAATACCGACAAATAATTTCAAGGGTGATCCCTCCCTTCTGGATTCGGGATTTAGGGAATTGGACTCTTCGGGATGCCCCCAGCGCGCTCGCCGATCAGTCACCCTCGCATATGAGAACTTCCTTCGGTCCATGAGCTGCCTCGAAGCTGCTATCTTCGAGCATGGGTTGCCGAAGGGGACAGCCAGCGGGTAAGAAGTTCAAACGAGTGCTGGGGAAACAGACTTTAGATGTAGTCGAACTACAGGAGTGAGACGAATTTCCCCAAATGACCCTAAGCTCATTGTCTGGGAACATCACGAAAAGTCCAAGACCCTAATTGTATTTTTTAAAGTTGTCAAAGAGCGGTTTTCTCTCTGGACCCCGACTTCCGCTCCTTGCCCTTCGGGCTGCGGTGCGGGTCGGCTACGTCCACCATAGTTTCACTGCAGATTAACTGGAAATTCTTCAAAAAGAAGATTCTAAACATACTATACGAGGAGT
>NZ_FNDY01000049.1 GCF_900099895.1 Paenibacillus naphthalenovorans | reverse complement strand
CGATCCAAATCAAGCAATACATATTTTTTGAACAAGGGACTTGCATGTTTTCATAGGTGAGAGGACGGGGGTTAGCCGCCCTCTCCTACTCGATTTGAGGTAAGGGCAGACTTTAAATGTATTGCTCAGTAGTTGCTTTAGGGGTTATAAAAAAGACCCGAACCGGAATTCGAGTCTTTTTAAAATCAATGGCTATATTACTTTGTATAAGGCAAATAGCGATTGACCACGGCTGCCGCTTGAGCGCGTGTAGCTGTGCCTGCAGGATTGAAGGTGTCAGCAGTCATGCCATTTATAATTTTGGCATTCAGCGCCGCTGCAATTTCCTTGTGGGCCCATACGATTTGATCGGAATCTTTAAACTGAGCGAGGAGTTCTTTTTGTGTGTCCGCTGGTACAATGGTAGCCACATCGGCATATGTAAGTGCACGAATGACGATGGCAGCCATCTCTTCACGAGTCACCGGAGCTGCGGGACGGAAGCTGTTATCCTCATAGCCATTGATCAAACCCGCATAGGTTGCGGTTGAAACCGTATCCGCATACCAGTCCGATGCATCCACATCGTTAAAGTACGTACTGGAAGTAACCGAGGTCAGACCCAACGAACGAACCACCAGTGCGGCAAATTCGGCACGCGTAATGCTGCGCTCCGGTTCGAATTGCGTAGGCGTAACTCCATCTACAATCTTTTGTTCAACTAAAGCTTCGATATCCTTCTTGGCCCAATGCGATGACAAATCGTCGAAAGCGGCGAAAGCCAAAACCGGAGATAACATGGATACGATCATCAGCGCCGCAAGAGCTTGAGCGACTTTTTTCATAACAACGGTTTTCATTATTGTAGTAATCCTCCTATATTTTCTATGATTTTTAATAAATTCTACTATATCATTTTTAGGTATGGGTTGAACACCCTAAAATGAAAGAGTTGCACAGAAGTAAGGAGTTTTTGGAGTAAGAATTGATGAAACCGGCTAAGTAAAGAATTCAAGATCGTAGATGATGGTGCGCTGTGCTTGTTTCCTCTTTTGCAAGAAGCAAAGGTGTTATCGGTCAAAGAGTTTATAATCACTGCGTTGGTCGCTTCTGCAATTTTTAGCTCCCAATTAGTTTGATTTGCATCACTGAATTTCCACGAGCAATTCATCTGTCCAAATGCGAAATTTCGATTGCAGTTCGGCATATTTCAAAACTATACTGGCGATTTGTTTGTGAGCGATTTGGGCATAATTCACTGATAATGCCTGTATGAACAGGTGCTAATTTTCATTGTAAGTATTTCAACTTGTTTATGATATACAAACAAAGTATAATAAATTAAGTTTATATTCGGTAAATTATGTAGAATTATGTGTAATTCTGTTTTTTAGGGAGAGAAATTTAATATGCAGCAAGATGAAATTAAAGTATCGCAGCTTGTAATGGCAATTTGGAGAGGTAAGATTTTTATTATTTCATTTGTAATTGCATCTTTATTAATATCAATCATATATTCATACTTAGTTGCCCCTCCAATTTATGAAGCCACCACCTTAGTAACCATCAATCAAGTAAAAAATGAAGAGCAACAACCTAAAGATATGTCTGCTTTAGTAGCACAAATGGAAAGTGACCATACGATCCAAAAATTAAAAAATCAGTTAGAATACACATCAACCGTAAAAAGGCTGAAAAATTCTGTCAATGTTAAACTAGAAAAAGAAAATCTTATTGTAATCAAGGCTAAGAATGATAAATCTAAGATTGCCGTTCAAATTGCAGATTTTATTGCACATGAATTGGCGGCTAATATAGACATCTCTGACAGATTGGACTTGATTGTGGATTATAGAAAGAAAATTATTTCCATTGAGAATGAGCTACAGTCGTTGCAGAAGGAATACGACCAAGCAAACAGTCAATTAGCTAAAATTCCTGAGAAAATAACGGTAAAAAAAGCGTTATCAGAGGATCCGTATCTGCAGTCTATTCTTCAAGAAGAAATGAATCAATCGGGTAAAATTGTTGGTACTATCACTTTTGATTCTGAGGAGGTTAACCCGGTTTTTGTAAATTTAAAAAACAAGGCCAACGAGCAATTAGTCAACATAAGCAAGCTTCAAGCAGAAAAAAGCAATTATGAAATGAGGATTAAAGAAAACCAGGAGGCAATTGAAAAGCTTCAGAATTCACCATACGAACAAAATGTGATACATCGTATAAATGGAGTTCAAGCGGTTGTGATTACCCCCGCTCTTGAACCGACCGAGCCTATTGGACCAAATAAAACGTTAAATATAGTTATAGCATTAATATTGAGCATCCTTGTTTCAGTGTTTATGGTGGTTGTTCGATATATGTGGGAAAGAAGTTTAATTTACGATTCTCCGATTAAAGTTAGCCCAGATGCTTAAGGAGGCATATATGAATAGGCATCAAAGGACCTTTGTGCTTATTTGTTTTGATATACTAATGGTATCTTTTTCTGTATATCTTTCATTTTTATTAAGGTTCGACTTCGATGTTCGACCACCATTTACGACTTTTTTACCTTATGTAATTCTAAGTCAAGTTCTATTAACTATAAGCTGTTTCTTTTATTTTAAAATCTACAAGAGATTATGGCAGTACGCAAGTGTAGGAGATATATTAACTATTATAAAATCTGTTCTAATTGCAACTGCTTTATTTTTTATTTTTCATCATTATATCGTGAAGTATTTTATTCCTGAAATTATTGTTCCTCGAAGTACCTATATTATTTCAGCAATGATCACTATTATGATTATTGGTGGATCCAGGTTTATTTGGAGAATTGTCAGAAGTAGTTATTTAAGCATTCAACCTCATCATAGAAGAGCACTTATTGTAGGTGCCGGCAATACAGGCAGTATGGTTTTAAAAGAATTGAGGCATAAACCTAATTCGGAATATTATCCGGTTGCTTTTGTTGATGATGATCCCCACAAATACATGTTGGAAATTCAAGGGGTTTGCGTTCTAGGTAATAGACACGATATTCCAAGTATTGTCGAGAAGTTGAAAATTGAAGATATTATTATTGCATTACCTTCGGCCACACGAGATGAAATAATAGAAATTCTCGAAATTTGTAAAAAGACAGGTGTAAAAGTAAATATCATACCAAGAATAAATGATTTAATAAATGGAAACTTAAGTATTAGTAGTATTCGAGATGTTAGTGTGGAGGATTTACTTGGTAGAGAACCAGTAAAATTGAACTTAAATGAAATTGCCTCCTATCTTTTTGATAAAGTAGTCCTAGTTACTGGAGCAGGGGGATCTATTGGTTCAGAATTATGCAGACAAATCTCGAGTTTTAGACCAAAGCAGTTATTGTTATTGGGACATGGAGAAAACAGTATATATGAAATCGAACTTGAACTTCGAAAGAAATTTCCCGAGCTATTAATAGAACCAATTATTGCAGACATTCAAGATAAAAACCGATTAAGACAAGTGTTTAGCTATTTCAATCCTGAGGTTATTTTTCATGCTGCAGCACACAAGCATGTCCCTTTAATGGAGAAGAATCCGATGGAAGCCATTAAAAATAATATTCTGGGAACCAAGAATGTAGCTGAATGCGCTCATGAATTTAATGCTTCTAGATTTGTTATGATATCAACTGATAAAGCAGTGAACCCGACAAATGTAATGGGGGCTACGAAAAGAATAGCTGAGTTAATCATCCAATCTCTGGATAAAATAAGTGAAACACAATTCTCCGCAGTTAGATTTGGGAATGTTTTAGGAAGCCGCGGCAGTGTTATCCCTATTTTTAAGAAGCAAATCAAAGAAGGTGGACCCGTTACTATTACTCATCCTGACATGGTTCGTTACTTTATGACAATACCAGAAGCCGTACAATTAGTAATTCAAACTGGAGCATTGGCACGTGGCGGTGAGATATTTATTTTGGATATGGGAAAGCCTGTGAAAATAGCTGACTTAGCCTATGATTTAATTAAACTTTCAGGTCTTGATCCTAACAAAGACATTAAAATCGTATTTACTGGTATCAGACCTGGAGAGAAATTATTTGAAGAGTTGTTGACCAATGAAGAGGGCACTTCTGCAACAAAACATGACCGAATTTATGTTGGCAAACCGTCGAATCTTTCCGCCGATCAGTTCGCTACTATGATGGCGCGGATAGATGAATTATTAAAGAAAGATGGATCTGTTACACCGTCAGAAGTGAAACTTACATTGAGACAGATCTTGCCTTCATATTCCTCTTCAGAGTCACTTAATGAAGCAACAAGAGAAGCATTGAGTGCATCATTAGAAATGGTTGCCACCATTGATCGTAAAGCAAATAAATAAAAAAGGAAAATAATTATGATTAAAAAAAATGTTAAAGAAGAAAAAGGTATTATATACTGGCTGATACTAACGTTTCTTTTGGGATTTATGAGTATCTCACCTTTTTATAAAGCTTTATTCAATGGAAATAGTACGGACTTTGAGGGTCCACTTTTTGGTTCATTTATTTGGGGCGCGATATGTTTATTTCTAATATCGGTATATATTTTCAATAATAAAGAAGCCTTCGCAAACAAAGGCTTTTTTGGTTTGGTGGTAATGATTATACCGCTTAGCTATTGGGTTTCCTTTTTACTAGAACCGGCTTCTTATCATAATGCTAAGGTTTCTGTTATGATTAGTTTGCTCTATACCATATTTTATTTGGTAGGTCTACTGTTAAGTAGTAGAAGTCAGTATTCTAACATAATTTCGAATATTGTCATGTTTACTGGCTACTTAATTGTATTGTTTGGTATAGTCAATTGGTTTGGTTTTATTAATTATAAAGATGCCGTGTTTAATGAACGAATAACGAGTGTTTTCCAATACCCAAATTCTTACGCTGCATTGCTTCTGGGAATATTATATAGTTCGATTTATTTGATTATTTCATCTAAAAACTTCGTGGTTAAAAGCTTGCATAGTCTCATGGTATTGCCAATTATGATTTCTTTTTTGTTGACTTTTTCTAGGGGCGCACTTTTGGTAGCACCTGTTATATTAATTGGGATATTAATGTTGCTTTCCGTTAGAAAGCAAATCCTTATGCTTGGCTACCTCTTTATATCTGGCCTGGCCTCTCTGTTGATTTTAAATAATTTAACTAGCTATCAAGGTAATCTTGTAAAAAATGGTTTTAATCAACAGGAGTTTTTACAAAGTTTAATGATATTATTGCTAGCCGTGTTTATTAATGCAGCCATTATAATACTTATCGAATGGATAATTTCAAAAAAGCAATGGTTAAACTTTCAGGGAATTAAATACCAACTTATTGTGCCAGGGGCTATAATCTTACTATCTTTTAGTGTATTAATTGGAGTAGACGTAATTAAACCTTTACTTCCTAGTAAATTACAGGAAAGGGTAGATAGCATAAGCTTGAACCAGAGCAGTGCTTTCTCCAGAAACACTTTTTATTCAGATTCATTTGAATTGTCCAAGGATTATCCTTTCTTTGGAACGGGTGGTGGTGGCTGGTCAGCGTTATATGAAAAATATCAGAGTTTTCCATATATAAGTAGGCAGGCTCATAGCTTCTACATGCAGTATATAAATGAAGTAGGATATGTGGGATTTGTTTTTTTTCTTGTATTTATCCTATCCATTATATATTTATATATTCGCTTTTTTCTTAAAAATAATGAATCTGCTGTGTCAAGTTCACTAATCTTTTTTATTGTAGGTATCTCGTTATTAACACATAGTGTGCTCGACTTTGATATGAGTTTTGTATACTTGGGTATCCTCCTTTTTCTATGTTTAGGATGTATGACGGCAGTCTCTGTAGAAGATAGTTTTATTCGCTTACCTTGGTTTGATAAATCGGTGGTATATAGGTATTGCTATGGTTCTTTGCTGGTTATTGGTTCATTCGTTTTGTTATTTGTATCCATCGGTTTTTATAAAGCTAATAATTTGTATGCTCAAACGCTCATTACTTTAAACAATTCTAAGAATTATAACGAAATTTCAAATACGTTAGATAGTGCTCTAGAATTACAACCTTTTCATCCACAATATAATTTATTGAAAATCGATTTATTGACACAATTGTATAATCAAACTAAGGATGAACAATTTTTTGAACAGGCAAAAGAGACAATTAGCAATATTAAGAAAAAGGAAGCTAATAATCCGCTTATCCTACAACGTGAGTTTGCTCAATATTATAACAAAAATGATCTTGACAAAGCATTAAGTACTGCACTTCAAGGAATTGATGCGTCCGTCTGGAATATTGGGTTTTACGAAAAAGCTATTGTGGTTTCTTCTCAATTGTGGGAGAATTCACGACTTAAGAATGATCAACAAGCGATGGCTGTTTATTGGAATCAAGCTTTAAAGCTTTACAATCAAGTACTAGAAAAGGCTAATAATCTTACTCAGCTTCCACAAGGGATAGAAGTGGATAGAGCATTTTATGTAACACCGACAATTGCTTATGAAATTGGGAAAAATTATTATATAATAGGAGATTACCAACAAGCATCACAAATTCTTTATCGTGGCGTTTCAGAAAAATTAGATCAACCAATTCACAAATTCACAGCACGCTGGTATATTGCATCGCTTCTAAAAATGAATACCACTGATCAAAATATGTACCAGAAGTTATTGGAAAAATATCCAGAGGAAAAAGATGAAATCAATAAATTGCTGAGTTCTTCATTTTAATCATGAGGAGGGTGCAAAATAAGTACTATACTAGTTACGGGTGCAACTGGATATATTGGTCAAGCTGTGGTTAAAGCTATTTCAGAAAAATACCGTGTTCTTGCAGTTTCACGTCAAGAGCAACCTATTAAATTGAATAATAATGTAGAATATATACGTATCACAGGTTCATTTGATGAAGTGGAATGGGAACCTATTCTAAATAATGTGGATATTATTATCCATCTAGCTGCCAGAGTTCATGTAATAAATGAGACTTCAAGGGAACCATTGCAGGAGTTTAGACGCGTTAATGTAAAGGGTACTGAGCATTTGGTCAGGTCTGCTGCAATTGCTGGCGTTAAAAGGTTTATATTTATGAGTTCCATAGCCGTTGTTGCAGAACAGAGTACAGTCCCAATAAATGAAGAATCAATGGCAAAGCCAGAAACCCCTTATGGAATCTCAAAATGGGAAGCTGAAAAGCTTGTGCAACAAATTTCTGACGAAAACGCAATGGAGTGGGTTATTCTAAGACCACCAATGGTGTATGGAGCAAAAGCGCCTGGTAACTTCATGCGATTGAGTAATATCATTCGTAAGGGAACTCCTAATCCCTTAGGAGCAATTTACAATAAAAGAAGCTTCATATTTATTGAAAATTTGGTTGATGCTATTGTGCTTTGTACTCAGCACTCAAAGGCAGCGGGAAGTATCTATCATGTTTCTGATGATGAGGCTCTATCAACTACTGAGTTTATTAGACAAATTGCCAAGGCAATGAATGTAAATTTGCTATTAATACCTATACCACAGTCTTTATTAATATTCATGGCAGGCATACTTGGCAAAAAAAATCTTATCAGAAAGCTTACGGAGTCATTAATAATCGATAATTCAAAAATAAAATCGGAATTAGGTTGGAAGCCACCATACACAATCTATAAAGCTTTGAAAAATAGCGTCTGAGTTATTACTACATTATAATATTGAATCGGAGTGTAAGTAATGATAAGTGAAAGGAAAGTCAAATTCGCTATTGTCGGTTGTGGTCACATTGCTAAAAAACATATTGAATCTATTCAAAATTCAGAAATTGCTGAATTAGCCGCTATTTGTGATACCAATCCGGAACGATTAAAGGAATTTTCAGAACAATACAATGTAGAAGGTTTTTCATCCATAGAGGAAATGCTTCAACAAAGGAAGGAAATTGAGGTAGTTAATATATGTACTCCTAGCGGCCTTCATAAACCGTTAGCCATGATAGCAGCTAATTACAAAAAGCATATTGTTGTTGAAAAGCCGATAGCTTTGACTATGGAAGATGCGGAAGCAATTATTGCAGTTTGTAAGGAGAACAACGTTAAACTATCGGTTGTCCATCCAAACAGATTCAGACCAGCAATGCAAATGCTGAAAAATACAATGGCGAATAAATTATTGGGTAAAATAAGTCATGTTAATGCTACCGTTAGATGGAATCGTAACCAGGCTTATTATGATCAAGCGGCGTGGCGGGGAACAAAGCAGTTTGACGGTGGTGTCTTAATGAATCAAGCTATTCATAATTTGGACTTAATGATCTGGTTATTTGGTCCAATAAAGGAAGTTCAAAGTTATACGGCAACACGGCTAAGGCAAATCGAGTCAGAAGATGTTGCAGTGTCTGTAGTTAAGTTTGAAGAAGGATTTTTGGGTGTTATAGAAGCAGCTGTGACCATCTATCCCAAGAATCTTGAGGAATCCATTAGTGTTTTTGGTGAAAAGGGATCTGTTATCATTGGTGGTCCAACAGCGAATTGGGTCAAACATATACAAATTGAGGCCTATAACCAAGAAGAAACAGATTCTTTGGTTAATGGTATCCATAATGACCCGTATGGTATTTCGGGACATTCAATCATCATTAATGACATGGCACACTGCGTTATCAATCCTAATAGATACCCCGTGGTAAGTGGAGAAAATGGGAAAGAAGCGTTAAAATTAGTATTGGCCGTTTATGAATCTTCAGAGTTAAATAGACCTGTAACACTATGATAATCTATATAGAACGGAGAAAAAAATATGACTATGACTTTGAAAAGTATACCATTACTTGATCTAAAAGCACAATATGAGTCGCTTCAATCTGAAATTCAAGCTGCTGTGTTGAAGGTTTTGGCGAGCGGTAACTACATTATGGGACCCTATGTTAAGAAGTTTGAAGACGAAGTAGCTAGTTACTGTAATGTGAAGCATGCAATTGGTGTAGCAAACGGAACAGATGCTTTACTACTAACATTAGATGCACTTGGTATTGGTCCAGGTGATGAAGTAATCACCTCTCCATTTACTTTTTTTGCTTCTGCTGAAGTGATTTCTCAAGTGGGAGCCACTCCAGTATTTGTTGATATTGAACCCGACACATATAATATTAATGTAAAGAGCATAGAAACGGCGATTACAAAAAAAACTAAGGCCATTATTCCAGTTCATATTTTTGGACAACCCGCTGATATGGATGAGATAATGAAACTTGCTGAGAAACATGGAATTTATGTCATAGAAGATGCATGCCAAGCAATCGGTTCATTGTATAAAAATAATAAAGTTGGCTCGATAGGTACTGCTGGTTGCTTTTCTTTTTTTCCGACTAAAAATTTAGGAGGATATGGTGATGGTGGAATGATCGTCACGAATGATGATCAACTTGCCCAAAAAATTAGAATACTTAGAGTTCATGGAAGCAATCCGAAATATTATCATTCAATGATTGGCTATAATAGTCGTCTTGATTCGCTCCAAGCAGCTATGTTGAGTGTCAAACTTCCTTATTTGGATAATTGGAATCAAGCCCGGGTAGAAAAAGCAAAAATTTATAATGAAGCACTAGCAGACTTGCCAATACAGCTTCCTTATGTTAAAGAAGATCGTCAATCAATATACCATTTATATATAATCCAAACCAATTATAGAGACGAACTGTTGAAATACTTAAAAGAAAAGGGTGTTTCGTCGGGCGTGTATTATCCTGTCCCCCTTCATAGGCAAAATGTATATTTAGATCTTGGCTATAATATAGGCAGTTTACCTGTCGCTGAAAAGTCGGCATTAGGTACAATGGCACTTCCTTTATATCCTGAACTCTCCATTGGTGACCAGAATTATGTGATTAATATGGTAAGGGACTTTTTCAATCTGAAAAAGGAAGGAAAATAATTTATGGTACAAGCACAATTATCTGATTTAGCAACAAAATTAATTAATAAATTTCAGAAAAAAGAAGCTATTATTGGTGTAGTTGGATTAGGCTATGTTGGCTTGCCATTAGCGGTTGAAAAGGCAAAGGCAGGTTTTAAAGTTATTGGATTTGACGTACAAGCTCAAAAAGTGGATTTGGTTAATAAAGGAATTAATTATATTGGTGATGTAGTTGATAATGATTTAAAGCAAATCGTCAGTGAACAAAGATTGAAAGCTACATTAGACTATTCATTCATCAATGAAGTTGATGCTGTTGCTATTTGTGTACCTACTCCGTTAGATATTTACCAGCAGCCTGATACAAGCTATGTTGAGAATTCTGCGAGAGAAATCGCAAAATATCTGCACCCAGGAATGCTCGTCGTACTGGAAAGTACTACTTATCCGGGGACTACAGAAGAATTGGTTAAGCCCATTCTAGAGGAAACCGGGCTAGTGTGCGGTGTTGATTTCTTTTTGGCATATTCTCCTGAAAGAGTTGACCCAGGGAATAAGTCGTTCAATACGAAAAACACTCCAAAAGTTGTAGGGGGAATAACAGACTTTTGTACTAAGGTAGCCGCAACGATGTACTCATCGGTGCTTGAGAGTGAAGTCCATCAAGTATCCAGTCCAGCCATTGCTGAAATGGAAAAAATTTATGAAAATACATTTAGACATATTAACATCGCTCTTGCAAATGAAATGGCTATTTTGTGCGATCGGATGGGAATTAATGTATGGGAAGTAATTGATGCAGCTAAAACCAAACCATATGGATTTATGGCTTTCTATCCAGGACCTGGATTAGGAGGACATTGTATACCTATCGATCCGTTCTATCTTACATGGAAAGCAAGAGAATATAATTATCATACACGTCTAATTGAGTTGGCCGGTGAAATAAATAATAGTATGCCAGAATTTGTTGTTAATAAAGCCGCGGATATATTAAATGAATTTTCAAAGCCACTTAGGGGAGCTAATATTCATTTAATAGGTGTAGCCTACAAAAAAGACATTGATGATATTCGGGAATCACCAGTACTTCACATCATTGATATTTTAGAGTCTAAAGGAGCTATTGTTTCTTATACTGACCCACATATACCTACATTTAAAAGAAATGGGAAAGCATACGAATCTAGTGTTTTAATAAAAGAAATGCTCTCAAAAGCAGATTTAACGTTGATTACTACTGATCATTCTAGTATCGATTATCAACTTGTAGCCGATCACTCAAACGCAATCTTAGATACAAGAAATGCTTTAGTCAATATAAAAAATAAAAAGAATTATTATTTGCTATAAATGTAGAAGGTGAATAATCTGATGTCAGTGTTATCCAAGTTCACAAATAAGCTTCAGGATCGATTTCTTCGAAATGTAATTACGCTTATGACCGGGACAACACTGGCTCAGGTTATTGGGTTTATCACGATTCCGATTATTACTAGACTCTATTCGCCAGAACAATTTGGTAGTTACCAAAATTTTACGACACTTATTTCTGTTATTATGGTAATCGCGTGTTTAAGGTATGAGCAGGCTATTGTTCTACCAGAACAAAAGAAGGATGCATACCATCTCTTTGTCCTGTCGTTAATAATGACATTCATCACAAGTGCAGTAGTACTTTTATTATGTATTATCTTTAAAGTAATTTTAATAAGCTTTTTTAAGATAACTAATATATCTTTGATAATACCAGTTTCATTGTTTTTTATAGGAGTTTTTCAAGCTCTGAATTATTGGTTTATACGAACCCAATTTTTCAAAGTACTAGCTTTTTCAAAACTTATTCAAATAACTTCAACGGTAATTTTGCAAATTATATTTGTTTTTGTAGGAACAACGGAATCTGGATTAATTTATGGTTTTATATTAGGACAAATTATTGTTACGATATTACTGTATGTGCAGCAAAAGCTGAATATTCAGAAAGAATTCTATTTTTCATCCATATCAGTACATGGTTTAATTAACCAAGCAAAAAAATATAAGAAGTTCCCACTAGTAAATGCAGCAACTTCTCTGATAGATAATCTCGCAGCTGCTCTGCCTACATTTTTCTTTACTATTTTTTTTGGAAACTCCATAACTGGTCAATTCGGACTTGCTTATCGAGTGATTAATCTACCGATTTCATTGATAGGAACCTCTATAGCGCAAGTTTTTTTACCTAAAATAGCTGAGATAGTTCAAACACAAGGGGATATTTATCCAATTGTTTTGCAAGCCATTAAAAGAATGGCTATAATTTCATTGACAATATTATTAGTGCTTCAATTGTCTCCTTGGTTATTCAAATTAGCTTTTGGTGATGGTTGGGAACTAGCGGGGACCATAGCGCAAATTATGTCAATTGCTATAGCATTAAGGTTTGTTGTTTCACCATTAAGTAGCGTTTTAATTATTTGCGATAAGCAAGGAATTTTAGCATTATGGCAACTAATGTACATGTTAAGTACCACTATTGCAATGTTGGTTAGCCTTATGTTTCAAAGTGTATTGATGACTGTAGTATGTTTAGTTATTAGTGACGTTGGTTTATATGGTATATATTTATACCTAATTATTCGTACTTCAAAACAAACACAATTCAGGACAAAGGTATTGGGAGAGTAATCATGAACCAGTTGCTAAAAAGAGTATCTGTATTAATTGGTGTACTTATGTACATTGTCTTGTTAAACTGGTCATATATAAATATTATTTCCCCAGCATATAAGTATATGGGGTTTTTCTATGAAGAGCCACCGTTACTTAATTTATGTATGGCTTATATATTAATGATGCTACCTTCTTTGCTAATGCCTTATTCATTAAAGAGACCGTCATTGATTGTATATTGGTTGTTATATATGATCGTGTTTATGCCATCTATTTTAATACCATTATTCGCAATAAAGATGGATTATAATTATTTGCTCTTGATGCAATTAATTTTAACAATGATTTTCAGCGGATTAAGCTTAATTTATAAATTGCCTTTATTAAAAATCAGAAAGGTTAGTATTAAATCAATATATTTTTGGCCTATTATATTAATTATTGGGTTACTATTTAATGCTTATATTATTTCAGTATTTGGATTTAATTTGCGTTATTTATCGTTCAACGAAGTATATGAAACTAGGACAGATTATATTAATACGATATCTTATGCAAGTGGTATCTTACCTTACATTATTGGATGGCAAGCAAATATTCTTAACCCTTTATTTATGATTCAAGGGTTAGTAGTAAGAAACTATAGCTTTTTCTTGGTAGGATTATTAGGGCAGTTAATGATCTATTCAATAAGTGGTTTTAAAAGTGTTTTTTTCTCGATTGCATTAGTTATTGCTATATATATAATTACTCGGTTCTTCAATAAAGATAGAGGTGCGGCGGTCTTCTTGTGGGGAGGAGCCTTTTGTTTATTATTAACGATATTTTCTCATACGGTTCTGAATTCGAATATCTTGTCTTCTTTGTTATTGCAAAGAACAATTACAATGCCAGGATTATTAACAGGCCAGTATTACCAATTTTTTACCGAAAATGCTAAGGCTTTACTCGGTCATAGTATTTTTAAAACTATTGTTGAGTATCCGTATTCCGTCCAACCACCCTTTCTCATAGGGGAATTTTTTTATAATAGTCCTACTACAGAGGCAAATGCAAATGTATGGGCGGACGCATTTGCTAATTTTGGCTTCGGTGGTATGATTATTTATAGTTTGTTATTTGCAGTTATCTTATGGATCTATGATAGCATCTCAAAAGATTTAGATTTTAACATAGCATGTATGATGTTAGGTGTTCCCGCACTCACATTAGCTAACTCTTCACTCCTTACATCATTACTTTCACATGGAATTGCGCTTTGTTTTTTAATTATATATTTGATTCCCAGAAGCGATATTACAGAATCAAAACTAACTTTAAAACGCATCATAAATCAATTTTACAAATTAATTTGCATTATTAGGGCTTTAGTAAAAAAAAATATCATCAACTAAGGGAGATTTATATGTGTGGTATTGCAGGAATTATTAACAAGGATGGAAATCACGTGAAATCATCTTTAATAAAAGAAATAACCGATATTGTTACTCATCGTGGTCCGGATGGTGCGGGTTATTATTGTGAAGATAATTTTGCTTTCGGTCATCGAAGATTGGCTATTTTGGATTTGTCTGGAGAAGGTCACCAGCCGATGCATTACTTAAACGGCGAATATACTATCACTTTTAATGGGGAAATTTATAATTTTATTGAAATTAGAGATGAATTACGCAAATATGGATTCGAATTTAAGTCAAATTCGGATACAGAAGTAATATTAGCCGCATACAAGCATTGGGGTAAAGAATGTGTGAATCAGTTTAATGGCATGTGGGCTTTTGCGTTATATGATAAAACGAATAAGATTATTTTCTGTTCGCGTGATCGTTATGGAGTAAAACCATTCTATTACTATAATGATAACCAAATTTTCGTATTTGGTTCTGAAATTAAGCAGCTAATTAGTTTTCTGCCTCAGCGAAGGGTTAATAAACAAATTTTATTGGATTTTATTATTTCAAATTATTCAGATCATAAAAATGAAACCTTCTTCCAAAATATTTTGAAATTACCCGCGGCTCATAATTTAGTGTACGATTTAAAATCAAATAGTATTGATGTTTACCGTTACTACTCAATTGAAAAATCAAATCGAATCGCAAGTCTTTCTTATGAGTCTGCCGAGAAGGAATATGGGGATACTTTAAAAGACGGTATTGCTTTAAGATTACGCTCTGATGTTAAAGTAGGTACTTGCTTAAGCGGAGGACTAGATAGTTCAAGTGTGGCAACTATAGCTGCGACTTTATATAAAGAAAATAGTGATATTCCTTTTTCAGCAATAACGGCTGTTAGTACGCAGTCCAACAATGATGAGTCAGGCTTTGCGAAAATTGTAGCAGAACATTGTGGAATGAATTGGATTCAGGTTAAACCATCATATGAAGATTTCGTAGAGAGTTTGGATCACCTTGTTTATTCACAAGAAGAACCATTCGGTAGCCCATCACTGACGATGCAGTACTTTGTTATGAAGGCTGCGAGAGAGAATGGAATAACAGTATTACTAGACGGTCAAGGAGGGGATGAGACGCTTCTTGGTTATGAGAAATATTATGCCGCCTACTACACATCTATTTTCAAAAAAGAGGGTTTCGTAGCGGCATTAAAGGGGATTATACAATCATCACAGAATAATAGTAAAATGAGTCTGAAAACTATTTTAATGTACTTAATAGGAGGACTTTCTGCAAGGTTACGTTTTAAATATTATGCTTGGAGACATCGTTATTTAAAAGAATTTCCACATCAAATTCCCCAGCACATGAAAGATTTTTCGAAGGCTTGTTTAAATGAGTTTGAGTTACAAGAGTTAGAGATTAGAAGCTCTAATTTGCCTATTTTACTTCGATATGAAGATAAGAATTCTATGGCGCATTCCATTGAAACGCGTCTGCCTTTCATAGATTACAGGACCTTGGGAATTGCTTTATCCTTACCGGGCCAATATAAGATGCATCAAGGATGGACAAAATATATACTTAGAAAAATCATGGACAAACATATGCCTGATGAGATTGTATGGCGCAAAAATAAATTTGGTTTTGAAGCACCTGAAAATCAATGGTTGAGAAAGCATAAGAAGAATATGATGGAACAAATTAAAACTTCTAAAATATTGAATTATCTTTGTGATATGGCAAAGTTAATTAAAATTTTTGATAAGCTTGATATGAGAACCCAATGGAGATTATACAGTGTTGCTCTATGGGAAAAAAAATTTGAGGTAGAAATTTAAATGAAAGTATGTCACTTTACCTCAGTACATTCACCGTTAGATGTAAGAATCTATCTAAAAGAGTGTGTATCTTTAGCGAAAGCAGGATTCGAAACTCATTTAGTTGTTACGGGTTATAAAAATGTAGAGTCTCAAGGTGTTCATATACACTCCGTTGAAAAGAAAGCTTCCAGATTAAAGCGTATGCTTATTACATCTTGGAGAGTTTATAGGCAAGCTAAAAAACTAGAAGCATCTGTTTATCATTTTCACGATCCGGAACTGTTACCTTACGCATTATTATTAAGCCTTCAAGGCAAGCATGTTATTTATGACGTACATGAGGATGTCCCCCGAGACATCATGTCCAAGGAATGGATACCTAAACCTATTAGAAAAGCGGTTGCATTCATAGCAGAAACTATTGAAAATTTTATTGCCAAACGGTGTGTTGTTATTGGAGCAACTCCTGCCATAACCGCACGTTTTCAAAAGCTTGGTTGCAAAGCTGTGAATGTCAATAATTATCCTATACTAAGTGAATTATTTCCAACTATTCAAGAATGGTCCATTAAATGTAAACAAGTTTGTTATGTAGGCGGTATTAATCAAGTTAGAGGAATTGACCAAATGGTTGAAGCTGCTTATGAAGCCGGCGTTAGACTGGTTTTGGCTGGGTTGTTTACGAATGATGAACACAGAAAGCAGCTTAGCCAATCACCAAAATGGAATAACGTGAAAGAGCTAGGTCAAATCGATAGACAAGGGATAAAAGAATTATATGATGACAGCATCGCAGGGTTGGTTGTGCTGCAGCCGATTGATTCATTCAAGGAGTCTTTACCGATTAAAATGTTTGAGTATATGTCAGCTGGGATACCGGTTATTGCATCCGATTTTAAGTTATGGAAGACAATAATTGAAGGCAATCATTGTGGAATATGCGTTGATCCCTCTGACGTGAAGGCTATTGCGGATGCTATTAATTGGTTTAAAGAACATCCCAAAGAAGCGGAGCAAATGGGTAAAAATGGACGTTTAGCGATAGAGCAACAATACAATTGGGAAATTGAAAGTAAAAAACTAATTGAGCTTTACAAGGGGCTTGAAAATGAAAATTTGGATTTTTAATCACTATGCAATAGCTCCCGGTACAAGCGGGATAACAAGACATTATGATTTGGCTAAAGAGCTAGTGAAATTAGGATGTGATGTGACGATTTTTGCATCATCCTTTGATCATCAAATGAGAAAAGAAATTCATATCCACGACGATAAAACTAATGCACTCACTGAAGAATATTCAGGTGTACGTTTTGTTTGGGTAAAAACTCCGCCATACCAAAAAAATGATTTTCGCAGAGTTAAAAATATGATAGCCTATACAATCAGAGCTTATCGTGAGGCAATGAACTCTGATGTTAGACCTGACGTTTGCATAGGATCGCTTATGCATCCATTGGCTGCTTTATTAGGTTATTTTGTAGCATCAAAGAAAAAAAGTAAGTATTTTTTTGAAGAACGTGATTTATGGCCTCAATCTTTAATCGACTTAGGCAAGGTATCAGAAAAGAACCCCATCGTATGGCTTTTGAGTAAACTAGAGATGTTTCTTTTTAGAAAAGCGGACAAAATTGTGATTTTATTTGACAAAGCTAAAGGCTATATTGAACAAAAGGGTATTGATTCTAAAAAAATTATTTATCTGCCTAATGGTGCGGATATAGAAAGATATGGAAATGATATTGAACCAGTTGAGCTTACAGATGAACTTAATCAAACTTTCTCTAGTTTAAAAGGGAAGTTTATTGCAGTTTATACCGGAACAATAGGTGTAGCTAACAATTTAGATGCCGTATTGGATGCAGCATCAATTCTGAAAAACCAAGGATTTAACGAAATACATTTTTTGTTGATCGGTAATGGGGCGGAAAAATCCAGGCTTGAAAAAAGAAAAGTGAATGAAGAACTGGATAATGTAACATTCCTACCACCGGTAAGAAAAGAAATAATACCAACTATCTTAAGTAAAGTCAATGTTGGCTTGCTGCCGCTACAGGACTCACCAATTTTTAAATGGGGAATCAGTCCAAATAAAATGTTTGATTATATGGCAGCTTCAATACCAACGATTTTGTTATGTGACTTAGAAGGAACTCCTTTGGAGAAAGCTGAAGGAGGAAGCATTATTAAAAATAATTTTGGTGATAATCTTGCAAAACAATTAATTTTTTATGCATCTGACAAAGAGCATACAAAATTGGTAGGAATAAAGGCAAGAAGATATGTAGAAAAGCACCATACATGGAGTAAACTTTCTAAGGACTTTTATCAAGTTATCAAAGAAAATATAACCTGAATCCGTTAATTGGAGAGAAAAATATGAAAAAAATTCTTACGGTTGTTGGAGCACGTCCACAATTTGTTAAGGTCGCGGCTGTATCTAGAAAACTTAGAAATTCTTTTCATGAAGTTATGGTCGATACAGGACAGCACTATGATTATAAAATGGCAGGTGTTTTTTTCGATGAACTTGATATTCCCAAACCGGATTACTCCTTAAATGTAGGTTCTGGCAGTCATGGTTTACAGACAGGGAATATGATGGTTAAAATTGAAGAAGTTGTTTTTAAGGAAAAGCCTGATGCAGTTCTTGTATATGGCGATACAAACTCAACTCTTGCAGGTTCTCTTGTAGCGTCTAAGCTTCATGTTCCATTATTTCATGTTGAAGCCGGGCTTAGAAGCTATAACAAGAGGATGCCAGAAGAGATTAATCGTGTATTAACTGACCACATCTCATCTTTACTTTTTACTCCAACGGAAACAGCTAGTTTAAATCTAGCAAAAGAAGGAATAGTGCACAATGTTCATTTGGTTGGAGATGTAATGTTTGATGCAGTTAATTATTATTGGAGCCAATCGGAAAAAAAGTATGATCTAAATTCCTTCTCTTTAAAAGATAAGGATTACTATTTGGCTACTATTCACCGTGCTGAAAATACAAATAATATAGCAATATTAACAGCTATTATTAAATCATTAATTGATTTGAATGAATCAGTGATTTTACCTCTTCATCCACGAACACAACAGAAGATAAATGACTCCGCATTAAGGGGAGTACTTGCTCAGCAGTCAAACGTGAAAATAATTGATCCAGTGTCATATCTGGAAATGATATTACTTGAGAAGCATGCAAAAGCCATCATAACAGACTCCGGAGGAGTACAAAAAGAAGCTTATTTTGCCAAAGTACCATGCTTTACACTAAGGTCAGAAACAGAATGGGTCGAAACAGTAGAATCAGGATGGAATGTATTGGTCGATCCAATGAATCAGTCATTAAAGCAAGTGATCGAAATGTATAATGTTCCAAGTCAGCATATGATGCTGTATGGCGACGGTAATGCTGCACAAAAGATTGTTGATCAAATCGAATTATGGTTTAAAAGCAGGTGAGATGATTGTATTTAGCAATTAAAAGACTAATTGATATTGTGCTATCCTTACTTGCAAGTTTAATTTTTTTGCCAATATTTATTATTATTGCAATATTAATAAAGTTGGATTCTAAAGGCCCTATTTTCTTCAAACAAAAAAGAGCAGGGAAGAATGGATCCTTGTTCTATATATATAAATTTAGAAGTATGAAGGTCGATACTCCTAATTTAGCAACAGATAAGCTAAATAATCCGGAAGAATACATTACAAATTTGGGGAAATTTATTAGGAAAACCAGTTTAGATGAACTTCCTCAGTTAATTAATATTTTAAAAGGTGATATGTCTATTGTTGGTCCTAGACCGGCATTATATAATCAGTATGAATTAATTGAGGCAAGGCACCAGAAGGGGATTAATTGTATTAGACCTGGTCTTACAGGGTATGCTCAGATTATGGGAAGAGATTTTATTTCTGATGATCAAAAGGTTGAATATGATAAGTATTATTTGGATCACATGTCCTTGTTATTAGATTTAAAAATACTATTCTTAACTTTCTCTAAAGTGATTAAGGCGGAGAATGTAAGAGGATAAATTAGTCTTAAAATACCCTCAAAGGAATGAGATCATGTCAAACGTTGAAATGGGAAGAAATGTGGTTATTGGTGAAGGGGTAACTTTTGGGGAGAATGTAACAATCGGGCATAATGTTGTTATTTATGATGGTAGCACTATTGGAAGTGATGTAACTATACATGACAATTGTGTTATTGGCAAACAACCAATGAGAGCAAAAAATTCGGCGTTGAAAACTCCACTTAAAAAACAAAGTCCGTCAATTATCGGAGACGGATGTACGATTGGGACCTCATCTGTTGTTTATGCAGGAGCCGTTCTCTCTAATGACGTATTTGTTGCAGACTTGGCGACAATTCGTGAGAGAGTGAGCATTGGGGAAAAAACAATCATAGGCCGTGGTGTTGCGATAGAAAACGATTGTACAATCGGTGCTAAGTGTAAGTTAGAAACCAATAGTTATATTACGGCTTACTCCGAATTAGGAGACTATGTATTTGTTGCACCTTGTGTAGTTACTACGAATGATAATTACATGGCTAGAACTAAAGAACGATTTGACAAATTCAAAGGTGTCACCATTAAAACAGGAGGAAGGGTAGGAGCAAATGCTACAATACTTCCAGGAAGAGTTATCGAAGAAGATGGGGCTGTTGCAGCCGGTAGTGTAGTTACAAAAGACGTAAGAAGTAAAGAAATTGTTGTAGGTTCTCCAGCTAAAAAGCTTCGAGAAGTTCCTAAGGAACAGCTTCTCGAGAATCAATAATAAGTAAGTCAAAATATATTTTACAGATTCGATTTGGAGAACGTCCATCATATATAAAAATATACCCTCGATTTTTATCGGAGGGAATATTTTTATTACATTATTATAATTGTACCTTTTTTTAATTCATGCAAAAACTCTTTTGATTGAGCGTTTTGCATAATTCTGTTTCTGAGAAGAAGTTAAACCATTTTTACTGCCGTTAAGGGGTAATTCCACCAATGGTATTTTACGGATAAAGAAATGGACAGACTTGCAGAATTTTAGAACAGCTTGTTTTTTTAAGCGGCAGCCCGTTCCGAATGATGAGCAACGGGGAGCGCAGATGCAAGCAGAACAATAGCATTCAAATACTGATGAGTTGTGAATTTCTGAATGCCCCGGACGTGTGCGGCGTCTGCCGTCAAATAGGTTTTCAATCGGGAGTTGCAGCGTTCTACGCTGGTGCGCGTTGTGGGTCTGTCAATAATTTTGTGTAAACTCATGTATAAAGGAATCTCCCCTAGGGGGAGATTGGCCCCTTACGGCAAGTGCTGCCCGATTCGATCCGGAAAGAAAACGGATAGCTGCAGCAGCATCTGTCCCCAATTTTGGACACGCCCCGTCCATTTACGGGTGACATCCATGGTTACAAGATAAAGCATCTTCAGAAGAGCCTCGTCGCTGGGGAAAATGCTCTTTCCCTTCGTTACCTTACGAAGCTGACGATGATAGCTCTCAATCATATTGGTGGTGTAGATGAGCTTGCGCAGTTCGGGAGGGTGCTTGAAGAAGGTAGCCAGCTCCTCCCAATTGCTGCGCCACGAACGGATGATGAGCAGATATTTAGCGCCCCATGTTTCCTCGAAACGATCCAGCTCCACAAGCGCCATCTCCTCCGTCGCCGCTTTGTAGATCGGCTTCAGATCAGCTGTTACCTTCTTCAGATCCTTATAGGACACGTAGCGAGTCGAGTTGCGGATTTGGTGAATGATACACTTTTGAATCTCCGTCTTCGGATAGCAGGCGGCAATGGCCTGAGAGAAACCGGTAAGATTATCGACACAGGTGATGAGAATATCCTGTACGCCGCGATTCTTTAGGTCGTTTAGGACGCTGAGCCAGAACTTGGCCGATTCGTTCTCGCCGATCCACATGCCCAGCACATCCTTGTTACCATCCAGATCGATGCCGATGACCATGTAGGCGGCCTTGTTCACAATAGCGCCGTCTTGCTTGACCTTAAGTGAATGGCGTCAAGGAAGACGACGGCATACACGCTTTGCAGCGGACGGTTCTGCCACTCCTTGATGAGCGGAACGATTTTGTTCGTGACGTTCGAGATCATCGTCGGCGAAACGTCGATACCGTACAGATTCTGCAGGTGATCTTGGATTTCCCGCGTGCTCACGCCTTTGGCGTATAAGGCGATAATCTGATCTTCGATGCCGGTGACGTTGGATTGATGCTTCTTTACCACGAGCGGCTCGAACTCGTCCAGACGATCCCTGGGCACGGCAATCTCCTGATCGCCGTATTCGCTGGTGATCTTCTTCTTGCTCTTTCCGTTGCGGCTGTTGGTCGTCTGTTTGTTCTTCACGTCATGCTTCTCATGCCCAGATGCGTTTCCATCTCGGCCTCCAGCATCTCTTGCAGCGTCTCGGCAAATAAGTCTTTCAAAGCATTCTGCGCGTCCTGTGCGGTCACCAGCTTGTTCTCCTTAATGAAGGCCCTAAGCTGCTCTTTTGTCCATAATCCCATGTGTGTCCCCAACCTTTCTATTACTTTCATTTTATCAGGTTTGAGAGTTTACACATTTTATTTTACAGACTCCCAATAGCACCTATCTCGAGTTCTTGAAGAAGGAAGGCATAAAGATCTCCATGGACGGCAAAGGTCGTGCAACAGACAACAGTCGAACGGAGCGATTTTTCCACTCGCTCAAGTACGAATGCATCTACATGAAGACCCTCGCGCGTTGCGTCAAGGGATAGCTCGTTATATCCAATTTTACAACGAGGAACTATAATGCTCCCATAGGCTGAGACACGGGAGCGTGAAAAATAAGTTATAATGAGATCATGGAAAAACGGAACCGATATACCTCAGAATTCAAGACGAAGGTTGTGCTGGAGGTGC
>NZ_FNDY01000048.1 GCF_900099895.1 Paenibacillus naphthalenovorans | reverse complement strand
TCCTGATTCACTTGGTTCATTGTCTCCCACCTCGTCCTTGTTATCCTCACTATACTTTCAATTGAGGGGTACGACAACTATTCTGACACAGGGGGTTTTGTTCCAGCGTTTTTTCCACTTCCGCAAACAACCGTTCTTTCTGGCGGTCAATTTCATCCTGTTCATCATATAAATTACGCCGCATTTCACTGCGTTTTTTCTCTCGTTCCCGGATGATTTTATTGATTTCCAGTTTCTCGGCAATCTGCCGCGTCATTCTGGCTTCCTTTTGAAGCTGGGCGATCTCCATGTCAATTTCTTTCAACTCGATTTCGAGCTTTTCTTTTAAATCTTTGGACCACTTGTCCAGCTTTTCCAGTTCCCGGTCCAAAAACTCGTTTGTACGCTCATTGATTTTGTGCAAAATGGCGGTTTCCTGGTACTTGAGAATATTCAGTAATAAATGGCGGATCGGTTCCGACAGGGTGACTTCATCCTCTACAGATGCCGGGAGGTCAAACATTTTTTCGCAAATGTCCTGTTCGAATTGATTGCCATCTTCATCAATGCAGGTGAATATTAAATGTTCTTCTTCCTCTGCGGAACTGACTTGAAGCAAATCTAGAGATAGCCATCCGCATTTCCCAACCAAATTCGATAATACGCTAACCTTGCCGGTATACTCCAAATAATTAAATATCACTTCTTTGGTTGGCAATTCCCGGTTTTTCGCCTGCTCAATCCATTTAGCGGCTAGAGGATGACCCAACCGATAATGGTGAACATGATTGTCATTGCTCGCCTTGCGGACTTGTGAAATCATTTGATATCTCTCTTGGCTTTGGCTTAACTTAAAACTGAGCGTATAGTCATCAAACTCGGCTTGGGTTCTCCCCTCATATTTCGTCAGCCCCCAAAGATAACGCTCCAATTTGTTCATGTGAAGGCTGGTTTGCTCATAATGGTCCCTGAGCTTTTCCCTTACTTCATCGTCGAAATTCTCAAGCAGATGCTTGCGGGTTTCTTTCATCTTGCATTGAATTTGTTCATCCAATTCGGCTTGAAGCCTGTTAAACGCGTCCTGGATTTCTTCAGCAGTTCGGCACGTTTGGTAAATTTGCTGAATCCGTTTTTCAAAATCAACTCCCGACTCCAATGTGCCAAGCACTTCATCGGAAGCACCAAATACACCATCAAACAAATTGAATTTTTGTTCAAGCAGTTCAAACACCCGTTTATCCGCTTCGTTTTTGCGATTCAGGAAGTTAATGACAACTACATCATGCTTCTGCCCATAACGATGACAACGACCAATCCGTTGTTCAATACGCTGGGGATTCCAAGGCAAATCGTAGTTCACGACCAAGCTGCAAAATTGCAGGTTGATTCCTTCCGCCGCTGACTCCGTTGCGATCATAATCGATGCATGATTCTTAAAATGCTCGACCAAGGCTGCGCGGACATCTGCCGTTTTCGAACCGGTAATCTGGTCATCATCCTTATGTCTTTCAAGCCATTGCTGATAAATTTCATTGATTTCCGGCGAATTATTGGTGCCGTTAAACATCACGATTTGTCCGGCATATCCGTTCTGCTCCAGCATTTCTTTCAAATATAATTGAGTACGCCGGGACTCCGTAAAAATCACTGCCTTCTCATTGGCTCCTAGTTCACGTAGTTTGGCAAAACCCTTAGACAATGCAATCAGTAGGGCTTTTCCTTTCTCATTTTCAGTGATGGAGTTTGCAAGCTGGTAATAAGAGAAAAGCTCGTTACGTTCAGCCCTGATGTTCTCTATGACATGATCCGCTCGCTGATCCTCTTGCTCAACTTCCACTTCCTCCTTAGCCTCTTCTTCCGAATCCTCCCACTCTTCAGCAGTTTCATTGATTTCGTCGATATCTTCATAAATCGATGTCAAAGCTTCTTCATCCTGCTGTTCTGACAGTAACGCTTCAAGCCTTTTAACGAGGGAAAGTAATGTATCCGAAATGGCAAAAGTAGAAGAAGCGAGTATTTTTCTCACAACCAGCGTCATCAAGTTACGTTGACTTCTGGGCAGGGCATGTATATCGTCCCTCTGTAAATAGGCTGATACTTTCTCATATAGCTCCCACTCTTTAACACTAGGTGTGAAATCTTGGACGATAGGTATTCTTTTGGTATAAGGTACATATTCCGTAACTTGCCGACGAAGCGTTCGATGACAGACGGGTTTAATTCTTTCCTTCAAGTCAATAAAATCACGTTTAGTCATTTCTTTCGTTCCATGACCAAACTTTTTGCGAAAAGTGGATTCATCCCCAAATAAAAGTGGATCAATAAAACTAATCAATCCATACAGTTCCATAAGTGAATTTTGTAAAGGAGTTGCTGTTAAGAGCAGCTTTGGATAACCTTCCGTCGCATTACGTAAAACTCTCGCTATTTTATTCGATTTTTTATATACATTTCGCATGCGATGGGCTTCATCGATAATAACCAAATCCCACGTTTCGCGGCGAATATCTGCTGCCTTGTTACGGGCAAATTGATAGGAACAGATAATCACATGATCCTTTTGATTGAATGGGAATGGATTGCCTTCCCTATATATCTCATTGTAATTTTTGCTCTCCAAAATGATTGAAGGGATATAAAATTTTTCTAACAGTTCCCTGTTCCATTGTTTCCTCAGCGGCGGAGGAACAATGATTAAAATTTTCCGTTTTCGTTCTGCCCATAATTGGCTGATAACAAGACCAGCTTCGATGGTTTTGCCGAGACCAACTTCATCTGCAAGCAATGTCCCTCTTTCCAGCGGAGCCCGAAAAGCAAAAAGCGCCGCTTCGACCTGGTGCGGGTTCAAGTCAACGGTGGCATTGATTAATGATTGGCTTAACCGACCAACTGTATCAGAAGCACTTTGCTTTGTCAGTTCATATGCGTAATATTGACTATGATAAGGGGTGGTCATTTTGGCATCACCTATTTCAAATAAACGAGATACAATGTTATTATACATGAATTCTATCGACAACATATTGACAGGAAACGTACGTTCTTATAAGTAAAAGGAACAATGCTTAAGTAATTCGACCTATATGATTTAAATCCCTGCACTACTATAAAAGCACCGTAATCGTACTTTGCACCTATATCCAACCTCATCGCGGATTGTCACTTCAAAACCGTTCGCCTTGGCATGCCCTGAATATCTAAACAACCGCAGCCAGCAATTCCTCTGACAATACATCTACACATGCTTTCCCGAGGCTCAAATCCAAAAAAGCGATTCGAACCTCCACACCGTCCCCGCTATCGAATGTGATAGGCTTCTCAATCCCTGAAAGATTGGGTGTCCACGGATAGATCAGGTAAATCTTATCAGCTCCGTACTTTTTGCCGTAAGCATATGCCTGATACATGTCCGCTTGCGAAATGCCGTAATCCGGGCTGGGGGAGAGCAGTTTCCACTTTGTATCGAGCACTACAACCCCGGATGGCCCTTGCACGACGATATCCGGTTTCAGCTGGAACTTTGCCGGGTTTTGGAACAAGAGATAAGTTCGGTCCTGCGTCTTGACACGAATACGGGGATGTGTAAGCACTTTTTTCAACAGTACCGCCACATATCGTTCAAATACCTTTTCCATCGGGAACAGCAGCGCGTATGCGCGACTATCACCTCTGAACGGAGTGAAACTTTGGCCGGACAAAAATAAGCGGCACCAGTCCAGGATTGTCTGATATTCTTTCATGTTCCGGTCCTTGGACACGCCTGCCCAATCCCGCTCCGGCTGTACGGATCTCTCAACGTTATCGAAAGCTGCCAGCAATGAATAGAGATCTTTCTGATTAACCGTGCTGCCGCTGACCCTCATCAATAACTCAATCGTTGTCTTGATCAGACGATTCTCCGGCCGATCGATACTAAACTCGTCATATTCAATATAGAAGCGCTCCTTATGCGCTGCATTATGCTTGATATGCTGGGCAAAGTGAAGCTTGCCCTTGTAGAAGAACTCGTTGCCCTGACACTCCTTGTAATCCGATTTCAATCCGCGCTTAACCAGCACTGCTGTCTCTTCGATGAACATGCGGATAAAGATATCGAGTATATGGTTTTTCTCGGCGTTAAGACTAGTCTGACTGAATTGCTTATTCGGAATGTCTCTGACCAACCTCAACATATGCAGGAAGATATTCTTCGTCTGTGTAACAGAACTTTCTTCATCCCGGGTGTACACTTTCGGTAGGATTTCGATTTGGGTGCCATCCGTCATGGCGATCACACCCACATAATTTTTGGCACTGATAACTTTGCCGATCCCCCTCCTGCTTGCTATAGTCATCAGTTCAAGTGCATTCGTCACATTGCCAATTCCTCTATTCTCCAGAACGAACTTCTCCAGCCGGTCAAAGGCCGACTCAGCTATACATTGGTAGCCAAGAGAGATTCCATCCGGATTTTTGCATAAGGTGCCATACTCTTTCAGGGTAACTTTGGTCCACTTGCTGCTATTATTGAACAGGTTCATACTCATGCTCATCCGCACACCTATTCAAGCCTATTGTGGTTATAGATTTTCCGATAGGACGCTATCTGGCTGAAGGCTGCACGATTGATTCTGTAAGTGATACTGTCTTCCAGGTCTACATCGCTCAGATTGCCGAACAATTCGCCTGCATTTACCTTGCTTACAACGATAAACTGTTCTGTCTCCGGCTTGTTATTGTCGCCCAGAACCAGTCGAATCTTTTCATAATTATCATAAAAATACTCCTGCAACAGCGGAATGATCGTGTGCTCGAACAGATGTCCCAGCTTTTTCAGCGTCGGCTCCCTGTGTAAACCCAGAAAGTATGCGTGTCCAATGGTGTGCTCCCGATCGTACAACGCCTCTATTCTCCGATTCATCGTTTCCAGCATCACAGCCAGGTTCAACAGTTCCCCATCAATCTCAATAGAGGCCAGACAACCGGGATCCGGCATCATCTCGGCAAACGAAAACCGCCGGCGTAACGCCGTATCCAATCGTGCGATTGAGCGGTCTGCCGTATTCATGGTGGCCAGCAGATAGACATTATTCGGAACACCAAATAGCTCTTGGGAATACGGGAGCTTCACCCTGATTTCTTCCGGCATGCCGATTCGTTTGGTTGGCTCAATAAGGGTGATGAGTTCACCGAATATTTTGGAGATATTGCCTCGATTAATCTCATCGATAATGAAAACATAGTTATTCTCATTCTTTTGGATAACCGAGCTGGCGTGACCATTTTGTTTTTGTAAAATAGAAAAAACATCCGACAAGGTAATACGATTTAGACGGTACACAGCCCCCAGCGTCAGAACGATATTGCCGTTTAGTTCCAATATGTTCTCACGGATATCCTTCACTAGCCAGTTCACCTTTCGGGAACGTTTGTACTCATCCAAATGTTCAAGCCATTCATACTCACCGGTGACCACACCTATCGCATCAATGGTTTCCTCGTCATACAGAATAAGGACAATATCACCTTTCCGCATCTCATGAATAAATCGGGAAAGGATCATCTTTCCTCCATGCGTGTAGTCCGTTTCTTCGTTGACAATCTCGCCATAAGAATCCCATCCGATGCGTATTCTGCCGTTATTGAAGCAATCCCGTTTGATCGGATTCTCTTTGGATCCTCCCAATGATACTTTCCAAATGGTTGGTTCTTGGCGGATTCCGTAATCGTTGTGAGTCTGCACAATTGGCTTCTGAGCTGTATCGCAAAATCGCTTAAATACTCCAGGAACAATTTCGTAGGCTACTTCACCACGCTCAGAATCTGGTTCTTCCTCAGACAAATTTTTAATTTTCGGTTTAATGCCTTCGATAAACTCCTCGTAACCGTATGATTGATGAAAGGTCGTAAATTCTATTTGACCATTTGACTTATATGCTTCATATCGTTCCTTGATAAGGTCATATCCGCCCACCTCAGCTTCTTGAAGAATGACGTTCAGCGGCTTCTTTTCTATGATTGAGACCGCATACAGAACAGTATGATAGGTTTTGCCGGTTCCTGGCGGGCCATATAGGATGATATTTTTGTCCAGCAGCCGATTGTTTTCTGAACCTGCGATCCATTCTCTTTCAACATTATCGAAACGATCGTTTTGTTTATGGTACGCAGATTCGGAACTCAAACCGCTCCCCCGCTCCCTTAGAAATTCCTCATAGTATACAAGACTATACTGAAATGCTTTATTACCGGCTTTTTCATTTACCTCATCAAAGTTCTCCGCTTGCTCCATAGCTATTCTCATGTTCCGATACTGACTAGCGTCAGTGATTTCAAACACGTTGGTTGTCTCAAGTTTAATTCCGTTCAACCTGGCCGGAGCCGTCGTCAAGGCTGAGACGTATGAATTAATTGTATTTTCAGAGTAAGGCTGTCCGTTCGATTTCTTCTTGCGTCTTAACCAATCGGTATATTCTTTTTTACGCAATCTCGCCTGGTCTTCCATTGGATTCACCTTTCAACATTACATTTTGATATATTGTTTCACAGTAGCAAAAAACAACCCTGCTTCTTTCACCGGATAACCAAACGTCTCCGACCAAGCTTTCGCATAGGTCTTAACTTGTGGCGCGTAATATTGGACAAACTGCTGCAGCTTGACCTCATCCAACTGATCCGTCTTGAAGTCAACAATCACCCAGCCATCCTCTTCTTCGAAAGCAAAATCTACGACTCCCTTTATCAAGAGATAACCGATGTCAGATTCAGGCTCAAACGCCGAAGCAGCTGTTTCGGAAATGGTTTGATCGTTTGTAAAGTGTACCGCTGTTTCCTTATTGCATTGAACCATCATAATCGGGATTTCAAACAACCGCTGTTTCGATCGGAGACTCCGCTGCCAAAGCTCACTGGCCAGCACCTCTTGCATCATGGACAATGCATCTGCTGCATCCTTGTCTGCGACTCCTTCGTTCTGGCAGAGATATTGCACGTATACAGGTAGTTCGGTCATCGAGATTCCTCTCCCAACCGCCTCAAGTCCCTTATGGATCACGCTGCCGAAAGACTGACCCCTTCCTGTTGCTGACCATTCAGGCACATCACCAACGCCCTTCGTTAGCCCGGTAACCGTTGCTTCCGCATAAGTGGGTTGGCGCAACTGATGGAACACTAGTTCTCTACGGGTCAAGTAAGCATCCAAATCCACGAATGGCGCTACGGGTTCGGATAAAGCAACTGAAGATGTCCCACTTTTGAAATCAGGATCACTGTGATTTGCCAGGCCAGCCGTTTCGGGAACATCCAGCTCCCGGATGAGCTCCATCCCATCCATGAGCGTACTCCAAGGACACTTCGCAGGCTGCTCAGGATAGAGACTGACGACCAGCATTTGTTTGGCTCGAGTCGCCGCGACGTAGAGAAGCCGATCCCGCTCCGCGTGCATGAATTCGCGCTCCCGCACGCTCATCGCTTCCCAGCCGACCGGCTGCGCTATGATTTCTTTCTGAAATCCTCTTGTCTGCTGGATCAGGAAATAACCGGTTGACCCTGCCTCGGAACGATCAATAAACTGCTCTGCATCATGATCCTTCTCTCCACAGGGACAAGCTAGAAACACGATAGGCGCTTCGAGCCCTTTCGCCTTATGCACGTTCATGATCCGTACCGCTTGCCCTTTGCCTGCGTACATACTGGCGGTTTCCATACCCTGGTTCTGTCGAATTGCAGAGATCGCATCCGCCAGTGCGTGCCAGTCGGACGCAAGCATGGCGTCACGCTGCAGCATCTCCAGCATCTTGAGCAAAGTCCCCGACCGATTCGCCCCTGTTTCCTGCACAGTGGAATAAAGCAGCAGGCCGGTATCCTCCATAATTCGATATAGAGCCGCCCATGCAGGTAATTCTTTCACCCATTCGGCATATTCCCGCAGTTTCCGGCATGCAGCCGCAACTCGACCCTCCGGTTCTGCGCAATCTGCAGGCTCCGTCAGCCGATAGATGGACCACGCATTCCCTAAAACACGATACTGCAGCAACTCAGCATCGCTAATGCCGAACAAAGGCCCGCGCAGGACGCTCAACATCGCTACTTGATCGGACGGATCGGCGAGGTAAATGACCAGTTGTCCCAGCGTATGAAGCTCGGGATATAGAGCGGAGCTTCCTACGGTTTCCGCTGCTACTCCCCTTTTCTCCAGTTCTTCCGCATACAGATGCAGATAGTGCCTTGTTCTTGTCAGAATCAGAAAATCGCTCGGGCGGACATCTCTCAGGACCCAAGCTGAACCGGTTCGCTCCTGAATTTGCAAATTGCCGTCACGACAAGCCCAGGAGATGTATGCGGCGATACGCCTTGCGTCAATGGCCGCCACCTCATCCTTGCCTCCCGGTATTTTCGGATACGTGAGCGCATAAATGCCATGACTCGCCCGCTTGTTCTTGGGATTCGGCGAATTCGTTTCCATCTTCACATAAGCGGCTTGTACATCGGTTTCCTCTACAGGAAGTTTGCCGACAAATTGTCCGTTCACAAAAGCGCCAATCGAATCGACGGATCGAAAATTGCTGGTCAAGTGAAGCACGTCTCCGCATGCCTGAATCCGCGCTTTGACCTCGTTATAAATGGAAATATCCGCGCGGCGGAAGCGGTAGATGGATTGTTTCGGATCGCCCACGACGAACAAAGAGCCAGGCCTTGGCGTAAGCTTCCGCCAATTCCGTTCATTCGGGTCATCCCCGGTTCCGGTCAGCAGAAACATCATTTCCGCTTGGACCGGATCGGTATCTTGAAACTCGTCGACCATCAGTCTTTGATACCGGCCGTCGAAATAACGACGAACCTCGGGATAATCACGCAGCAATCGACACGCATGCAGCAGCAAATCCTGAAAATTCAGCTTCCCTGCCTGCAAACGCCGCTCTCTGCAATAATCCAGGACGGGCAAGACAAACCGGATGACTTTCGGATACAAATACTCCCGCCACGATTGAAGGAAGGGGAACAGGACGGTGATTTGCCAATCGTGAAATTTCTCGCCAAATTCCTTGGCCTGCTTCTTATCCAGCCAGCGATTTTGCGTCACATCCAGTTTAGCGTCGAACAATTTTGCGAGCGTAAGGATTTGCATATCGTCTTGCATATCATACAAGCGCAGCATTTGACTTGCTGAACGCAGCTTGGTTTGCAGCTTGTCCCATCCTTTATCCGGTTCGATTGTCGGAACATACGGTAAAGCGTCCTCGATCATCGGAAGGAGCGACAACCGGATCAAGTCAAAGTCAGGACGGCTAACCGGTTCGCAAGGAATTTGGACATCGGTAAAAATCGACATCCGGTCATACACATCCTTAAGTGTGCCGACGTCGATGTTCAGTTCGGCAAAGGATTGGAGGATCTGGCTATCCTCCTCCTGTAACTGAATGAGATATTCGTCCCAACATTGATCATGAAACGCACGGTTCAGCTCATCATCCATCTCTTCGAAAGAAGGGTCTAACCCCGCTTCAATCGGACGTTCGCGAAGAAGCGAAGAACAGAAAGCATGGATCGTTCCAATGAAGATTTGGTCTAAATTGGTCAAAGCTTCTTCCAGTCGCTCTCTAGATTCGCCAACAGCATCAGCCGCTTTTCGCTCCAAAGCGATGCGGAAACGCTCCTTCATCTCATCCGCCGCTTTATTCGTAAAGGTGATTGCCGCAATATGCTCCATCTTCGCCGTTCCGGTCTCGATGAGTGCCAATAATCTGCCAACCAAGCTGGTTGTTTTTCCAGAGCCAGCACCGGCTTCTACCAAAAAAGTCGTATTGAGTTCCTCCACAATTCTCGCTCTGGCATGTTGGTCCGATCGTTCATTCAATGTTCTCCACCTCCAGCAGCGTATGAAGCAGCTCCTGATTCGATTCATCCTTTCGTTTATCGGCCATCTGTTGGGCATGTTCACCGCATACGATTGCGTAGTCGCAGTATCGACAAACTCCGGGATCCGAGGCAGGAATAAACAATCCCTGCTCCATCGAGTGAAGAATCCCTTGGATCACCTCTGTCACTCGATGGCGTTCGGTTTGGGGCCGCACCATCACTTGCCCACGTCCCCGTTCACTTGGGAAGACATAAGCCGAATCGAGCACATCCGCTTCTACATCCACTCCAGTTTGTCGCATCCACTGTTCTGTTCCCATAGCGTATAACGCGTGTTGAAGCTGTGTGCCGCCTGCGAACACTCCATTCTCCTTATAAGATCGAGTACTGCCGGTCTTGTAATCGATAATCCGATACTGATGAGGGGCGACTTGATCGATCCGGTCGACGATCCCGCGCAATGGAATGGTTACGCCGCTTTCCAGCTCAAGATGCAGCGGCATGCCGTCCACGATCAGTTCTTGTTCGAAAAACCGTGGAGTCGACTTTACCTGCGCTTCCATTCGATAGAATACTTCAACATCCCGTATGAGCGATTTCCGTTCTTTCTCAAAAACATGCGGGCTTGGCGCCGGAATCCGCTCGGCATATGCGAGAATCGTCTCCTCCGTGATGCGAAGCAGTTGCGCATGATCATGCACGATAGGCGACGGATTCCTTGCACTTACTTCCGTCATATAACGCCGGAAAACCTCGTGCAGCAGCGAGCCTCTGTCATTCGGCTTCAGCCAGGAGGAACGATCGAATAACACCTGATCTTTCACGCGGATTCCCAACACATATTGAAAAAAATAATGCATCGGACATTCAGCATACTTTTCCAATTGACTTGCACTAAACGCCCGAACCGACTGGCCTTTCCAATACTTGGACCACACATCCCCCGCTATATATCCATCATACTGGGTCACTTGGATGCTGCCGCGTGCTTCGAGAGCATTTCGGCCATCACGCAGCCGAGGATAGACTGATTCGACAAGAGATTGCAGGTCTTCCGGACGGCTTTTCTTAGCTTGTAATTGCCGGAAGAGGTAGTGAGTTCCATCGAATGGCAGTTTATTCGGTTCGGCAGTGAACAGCTGACCTGCTCCCAAATACCCGACCGGTTCCCCTAAGCTTCGGAAAAGCATCTCATAATCCGCACTCGGCTCCCCGGACACTCTTCGGAATACCTGCAGAAGCTGAAAGGCCGGACTTGCCGTCGTTCCGTCCGCCAGATCATAAGACGAGAAACTGAAGGTGACGTTGCCACCCATGATGCCGAGCCGCACATCCCGCTGGCGCTGCCGATCCCGCTGTCTCTCCGCGGCGGTTTGAAGGCCGGAGCCGATACGTCTGCACTCTTCATCGAGCAGCATGGGATTTTGCCGGATACTGCCGGACCACGAATGTTCATCCATCCCGAGCAGGAATATATACTTTCTCCCGCTGATCCCCCCGTTCGCCAAACTCGATATGTACAAGGACCCAGGCTTGGGAAACGGCTGTACACCGACTCTTATATTCTTCAACATATCCCGGGTGTACAGCAGAATTTGCTCCAACGACATCGTCTCAGGGACAGGACATTCCTGCAACTCCTTGAATATCCCTTTCATCTCCTGCAGGACGATCGCGTCCTCTTCCATTCCGCATACTCCATACCGCTCCAACACCTGAACGAGCCAACCCCATATGCCCGCAGGAGATGACATCGCCGATTCGGCGGGAAACAATTCCTTTATGATGTTCGTAAGATGCCGTTTGATTTTATCATCCCGCTGTTGTACTTCTGTCCGCTCCCGTCCATCGCGGGTTTCATCCGAATACTCTTCAGGTACAACACGATTGGGTTCCAGCAGTTTGATATACCGCTCTTTTCCCCAGCCGATTCCGCTTTTCTCCAGGGTTCGGATACAATCCGTATTCGATATCTCCTGTTCACGATCGGAAAAAGTGAGCTGCTGCTGTTGCAACATCGACACGAGTGACCGCACATGATAACCTGACTCCAGCCAATTCAGCAGTGAAAGAGCAGCTCTTCCCATTCTGGAGGTTTCCAGGGACAGCCCTTCCGAGAAGGAACAGGGAAGATTCATGGAGTCGCACAGTGTCGAGATGGCAAGCGCATATTCCGCATCCGAAATGATCATTTCCACTTCATCCAGCGGAATCTGGGCGGAGATGATCCGTCTCAGAACTTCACGAACCTCCGACAGCTTGCCAGTAGCATGAAACATATGCACATCCTGCAGGGGCAGCGCGGATTCTTCACCAAAAATAGGAGGATCCGCCTGAATTCGTGTAATCCGGCCATTAGATAACCGTTCCACCATACGAACGGAAACCGGACTGAGCAGCATGGAATCGGGCATCAGCAACTCGACGTTTTCGGATAATTCACCCGTTATATACGGCAGCAAGCCGGGGAAGTCTGTCCAGTTCCGCTGCTCCAGTAAGCGTTCATAAGCCGACAGGACCTTTCTGACATAGCGCCCTTTTTCCCGGCTCAAATAATGATCGTCTCGAAGCTCCTCCGCCTTAACCCCCGCATGACGTAAATCCATAATGGCTTGGTGAACGGACATCGCAATGCCGGGCTTCATTTGTGCCATGGAAATGTAGGTATCCGGTTCGGCAGCCATTTGTTCCATGACACGATGGAGAATCCAGAACGAACGCTGCTCACTGATGAAGCTAACCCCTTGTTTATACAATGAAAACTGCACATGCCTTTTCACGAAGGATTGGACGGTCTGTACCTCTACGTTCATAACCGGCCCTATTCCCCGGCAAATTCGCATCAGCCAAGATTGCCCAACGCTTAGGGAAGGAGCTAAGACAATCTTGCGGCGAAAAGGCTCTTTCCGAATTGCGTCATACAAACGGTTCAGAAACGTGCCTTCCAAAACGGTCACCTTCCTTTCGAATTACTTTTCATACAACTGTCTCCAATTCGCCAACTGCTCCTTGAACTTTTCCCTAATGGATACTGGTTCCAATATCTCTGCTGAAGGACCGTATTGAACGACCCAATTCATAAACTCCCGTTCGTGATTGACGGTGACCTCGAACAATAAACTTCCGTCAGGCAAATCGGTCATTTTCGGTCTTACGAATAACTCCTCTTCCTTCACATAGCGGGCAACATCCGCATGAAACTTGATCTTAAAGGTGATCAAGGAATCCCCGCGTTCAATTGACCAGGTGTGCTTCATGTATTGCGCGATGTTAAAATCGCCCTTATCGAAATAACTGCTCGTCATCTCTACTTGGCGAAAACGGCTTAAACGAAATGTACGAATTTCACGTTTGGCATGACAATACCCGATCAAGTAAAACCGTTGGTCCCGCGGCACCAAATAGTACGGATCAATTTCCCGCTCCGTCAATTCATTCCGGCTCTGCGTATGATAAACCGCTCGAATTGTCTTATTTGATATAATCGCTTGCATGATGGGCAGCAAGAAATTGGTACTGGTTTCCCGATAAGCCGGGGTACCCATTTGGATCATATCCGCAACATTTTCCAATGTTTCGTAACGCTTCCGGGTTTCTTTCACATGTGTAGCCATCACTTTGTCGTAGGCAGAATCAAAACCCGGCGGCAATTTGCTTGTGTCCAGCACGGAGGGAAGGACCGAAAACACCAACGCTTCCTGTTCTGTGAAATTGAGCGGGTACATGGCAAAATTCCCAACAAAGCGGTACCCTTCCCCGTAACCTTCATTCGTGATGGGCGCAATTAGATCCAGTATCCTTAAATCCCTGTAAATCGTTCGTTCGGTTGTCTCGCATTTGTCCGCCAGTTCTTTGGCCGTTATTCCCGGGTTCGCTTGAATCGCCAGAAGGATTTTAAACAGCCGTATTATTTTATCTGTCATTCACGTCACCCCACCGTGGCACAGGGAATGTAAATCCTTGTCATCATAATTGGGAATTCGACGGTTTACCTAGTTCTTCCTGCCTATAAGCTGGTGGAAAACACCGCATCCTCCGCCGCTTTGATGATGTATACTTCTTCTACACCTGCCGCTAGTTCAACGATGGCTATATCTTTCACGACAAATCGCACAATGCCGCAAATATGATGTTCAAATGTATCATAAATTCTTCCGGCACTGCGGCATCCTTTCGGTACAGTATGCGGGCTGTGAGCGACATAGCCAATTTTGCCGATCGGGATCATCTCTGCCTGAATCGCCTCATGGTCATGCTGGTTATCCGGGTCCTTTATTAGGTGAATGAGTTGCCCCGGTTTTAGAAATGTTGCTCCATAATAGTGCTGAGTGCCTGCAATTGCAGCGTATATCGGTTGTCCCATCATCAACCACTCCTGCTGATTCTCTTTATTCCATTATGACTGACTGGATTGACGTTATGTTGTCAGCGAATGTACGTTCTATAAAAAAAGCACTGCTTATTCTCAGACTGTGATCGCAATGCTTAATCAACATTCATTTAAGGAAATAGGGAAATTTGTCATTATTCATTTCGTTCACTATTCGACGTACGATACATCGCTTTATTCTCGAGGCCTCGAATCGGCTGTGTCCACAATTCTTTATCCGAAGTGGCATTCAGCGCGTCCTCTGCCATCTGGAGCTTTGCATCGAGTGTGTCGATATAATGCAACGCTACGGCTTCCGCTGTTTGCGGCTGCACCGGACTTCCCCATTCCCCAAGGTTATGATGAGAGAGAATGAGGTGCTGCAACCCGATTACTTGTTCCGAATCGAGAGGTATATTTAGCCGCAATGCAGCCTCTGTGATCCAACTGGCCGCCATTGCGATATGACCGATCAACTTGCCTTGTACACTGTAATCTGACACGACCCCAAGCTGTGCGATCATCTCCTCTGGCTTAGCGATGTCATGCAGGATAATCCCCGCCTTGATCATATCGGCATTGAGAAATGGCCGCTGATTGCATAAGAACTCTCCAATCTCTAACATACGAACGATATGATAAGCTAAACCGGCATAGTATGCATGATGATGCATTTTGGCCGCGGGATAATGAGCCAGTTTCTCACTAACCTTGTCTACGCAATAACCGACAATATTTCGAATCACCGGGTCTGATATACCCTCGATGACTCTATTAATGGTCTCTATCAATTCCGAAGATCCAATCGGTGTCGCTCGAATAAAGTTCGTAAGCGAAACACTATCTTCACTCGTTGTATTTCGAATCCGGGAAATTTTGACCTGCGGTTTCTCGGTACAATTGAACTGTCCCCTGAACCTTTACAAGCGTCATCGGAGAGAAGATATCTTTCTCCGTATCATTTACATCCCAATATTTCGCAGGGATCTCACCGCTGGCATCACATAGCACCATGTCTAAATAATCTTTCGCCGGCGACGTATTGGTTTGTTTCAATTCCAGTTCTTTCACCAAATAGAAACCGACGAATTCATCATGTACATGTAACTTTTTGATCAGTGTTATCTCGTTCTCCCCTATCTTATAACTCCAAAAACTCTGCCTCCGCCTCGATGTTCACATATTCCTTGCCCTTCAAGTATTTCTTTAACGTATCCATCATTTTCAAAGGATAGGGTAGCGCCGTAGTCGATTCGAATGTGATGCATACCTCCCGTAATCGATGCACCATCCAGGCTAGCCTCTCTCGCTCTTGCTTTTCCATCGAACCTAATGGCATATATTCCACTACCCGGGGTTGTTGAAAAGCCGTTTCGGGATTATCGTACTTGGTCATAGATTTGGCAATGTTCATCTGGGTCTTAGGTTTGGTTCCTACACCATAATAGAGTCCTGACTCGGTATCTGAATAGACTCCAACAGAGAAGGACATGGGGCGAAAACCATAGGCGGGTACATCTTCATTGGCATTGATCCGAACAACGGTTATCCCGGAATCGTTCTGTTCCAAACCAGGCAAATCAGGGGTCTTGCCGAATTTGATTTTATTGTTCTGAATGCCATCCAAACCCTTGTAGCGAAGTTCCGCTTCTACTAATACGATAGGCTCTTTACCAAGCATTCGCTCCATTCTTAACTGCTCTCCGAACCAGCGTGCAACCTCTTTCTTTTGTGCATCCGCGCCTTTCGGAAGCGGGTCGTATCTATCTACTTGCAATATAGCTTCCGGTAAAGTCAACCATTCCTCGCTGCCTCTGCTCTTAACAGTCAGAACACCGTCTTCCAATTTCGTCAGGATCGCATATATCCCTTTATCTCCTTGAACGAGATCGTAAGCTACTATAGGTTCTTGCTCTTTTACCACCATTTGTGCCTTGTAATCTGTAACTCCCGAATCCCCGAATAAATCCAGAATACAATTAAAGACTTTATGGATGTAGCTCGACCCTGGTGTATCCTTCTTACGCTTGGACTTCTTGCCTCCACTTTCGGGATAAACGAATTGCGTAATCCTCCCCGTTAATTGGAAACCTTTGCGAACCGCTTGCTTGGGGTCCGTCCCCTCGCCAAGCTTCTTCCAGTCATCTTTGGGTAATATTTCTATTAAAGAACAAGTTATGGAATGATTCCCTTTGACATGTTCGATGCTTCGGGCGATTTTGTTGGTTCTATGCTCGTCCGCCAACTCCTTAAGCGTTCCACGATCCAAACCATCCACATAGTCCTTTCTGTCGCACTTGACGATAACGATTCGGTTATTAGACGGGGCATTCAACCTAAAAATATGGCCGTCAATATGTTCTGCTAAGAACTTCCCTTTATATTTTTTGGTCTTCAATGCTTTGATGACGCATTGATAGAGGGAATCCGATCCCCACACTTCGAGCACGAAATCCTTGTTGTGCCCGCAGTACGCGAGCGGGACCGGCTCTCTCACTCGCCCCCCTGTCCCTTCTCGCTTTGGCTTCGGCACAGGCGGCAATGGATCCAACGGTCTCCAGTCGGATAAATTCTCTCTTACCATCTCGTAAAATCTCATTTTCTCCTGGATACTGATCCCCGCTTCAATGTATAGGGGATTAAAGACCCTATTATTATGAACAATCAAGATTTTCGGCAAATGGTCTGAGTAGTACTTATCCGGATTCGTTAAGATATCCTCCGTCGATAACGGCTCGCCCCATAACACATCAAAAAACAATTCATCCAGTCCTTCAGACCACCGGGTATAGGGCTCGATTTCGCCTTCACGACGAAAAGATAGACTCGCGTATGAACGTAACCCCAATTTATGTTTTTTTATAAATGGATTATCCATCGAAACCAATAACGTGCTGTTGATACCGCCTTTGAGATATTTTGTTTCCAGGGGCTTTGTAATAAAACGTCGTATGCCAGCCGAAACCATCAACAAAAGACGTTCTGGCTCACCGGCTCGGTACTGTAGACGAAAACGAACGACGTAAGAAAAGGTTCCGGCTCTTGTTGGTATAGGTTGGGACATGCATTCTGCCTTTTGCTTGGCATATACCTGCGAGAATAAAAGCTCTACAGGCTCATCCCGTCCTTCAAGCATTAGTTGTTTGGGACTTAAGCAAAAGTGATGCGCGACAAGAGCAGGCAGCAACTCATAAACTAACTTGGGGTATCGCTGCAATACGGAATCCACCGTCTCACTTCGCCAACCTACAGTACTTGTTTCTACATCCGCTGGTGCAGAAACCCCTTGCCCTGCGGCTATTTGGTTCATCCAGCCCTTAGCCAGCATGACTATCATTTCAACCGGTACAGGTTGTGTTGAGATGAGCCATGGTCGACCTTCATCCAAGTAGAATTGGTTATTGACCGAGACGATCTGCGGAAAAATACTTTGCAATTTTTTACCCAATGGCCAAATAACAAAGGGCAGCTTTACGCCATTATAAAATTGCCGGATAAAATCTCGCCAAACTGGAAGGATATCCAGTAAAAAGACCTGCTGATTCTTCCAAGCATTTTCATCGCTCTCGAAAGCGTACAATTGCAATAATTTATTGGTTCGACTCATCGCCCACATCCCTTTCCATCATTGCTTTCATACTGTCTATGAATGGTCCGTATAAGCTGCGAAACGCCGGATCCGATTCATGATCCGTCATGATCTTAAACCAATAATCCAACATCGATTCCCCAACATCCGTGCGCATAGGTTGGGCAAGGAATTTTCCATCGCAATAGAATACTCTAGCGGGAGTACCTTTACGCAAGAGCCTGCCGATCGTTTGCCATACTGGGACAAACGTATACCAAGCTATGGTCCTCCTCTCAGCAGGACTCAGTACGGACCAATAATCAGGTTTACGGTACATCCGGTGAAGCAAGCTATTACTCTCGCTGCGAATGAAATTCAGCGCTTGTCGATATGTTTTGCTCTCAAAATCTGCGCGTTCTATTAGATTCGGCAGCTCAGCGTGCAGCATTTGGATGAGGTAAGTCATGTCTTGCGGAATCGGATAAGGCCGTATCAAGAAAAATACAGACCCGAATAATGAGCCCCTCGTTTCATCCAAAATGTTGTAACCACGGCTAATCGCAAGTAACGGAGCAATCAGAACATCCGCATTTTCATTCGCAAATCGCTCTAGTTCTGCCCTGGAAAACTCAGCTTCACGATATGGATCTGGATCTCTGGTTAACTGGCGATACCGGTTCTTCCACGAGGAATAGGATGCGAATACCGCTCCTACATCAGCAACATCCTCGTAGGAATTCACAATCAAAAGCACCTTACGATTCGAACCCGAATAGCGCCACTCCATCAATTCCTGCTCAATTTTGGGCATTAACTTAACTGAGAGCGTACGAAGATTACGAGTTCTTCTTTCTTCGATCTCACCTGAGATTTGAATGGGTTTATCCTCCCCCTGATCATAGACAGGATAATATTCCTGATGAACGACGGGAGTATCCAGATTGGATTCCAGCAACCATCCCGGCAACGAAGCAATATGGTAGTGAGCCGACCCTGGAGCCAGACTTGTCCCCGAAAGTAGAACAACTGCTGGCCCTTCATAACCATCAATTCCAGAGTAAATGGAATTCCATTCTTCGAGGAGCAGCCGTCCGACTCCGGAATACTGGACTGCTTTGAACGTCCCTGTTTCACTCCCCGGCTTTACCTCGTAAAGGTATCCTGTCATTTGCCCTGTCATTGCGTCTTTCAGAATAGAGGTAAACTCACGTTGAATCGAATAGAGTCCTTCGAATTCTGATAATTTGCCTAACTTTGATTGAACTAACGGATACAGGTCCATGAAAACTTGCATATCATGATCGATAAGCGCCAGACATAAATACAACTCCAACGATTCTACCGGGTACTTCAATCTTCCGTGCGGACTCGTCTCACAGCCTAGCTTCTTAAGAATGGCAGTTAGAGCTTGTTCTCGTTCCTTCTTCGTTCGTCCATGAAGCATTTTTGTCACATCTGTATAGAATTGGTGTACCAATGGATGATCTGCGTAGGCACGTAACTCCAATTCAATTCGTTCTCGATCCTGTTCGTCCTTGGCAAATGCACTGCTTATACGATAGGCTTCGGTAGAGAGTCGCAACAGCTTTCGATACAAGAATTGAGCATATTCGGGTGACAAGTTCAATGTACGATAGATTCCGCGCCGTATGGTGCTTTCAAGTCGATTTAGGACATCCATCCACTCCTGAACAACCTCATCATGAGCATACTTGCCATATTGGCCTACAGTTTTACGGAACGATTCTAGCAAAGTTTTCTCAAAAAGATGCTGCGAATTTCCGAATAATGCTAATTCCGATACGAAGGCATCATCGAATTGCTTCTGAACCGCATCAGCTTCATCTACGAAGATGATATCCAGCAAGTCATACATCGCTTCATAGACCGTTCTTTCATAAGGATCCAACATCACCGGAAGTTTCGTCTTAAGTATGCTTGCTGAGGTTGTTACCCATACTTCCGCATCAATTAAGGCGCCAAAATCCTGGTAGATTCCACAGCGAGCGGCAAAAGGACATACACACTTCTTTCCCTGCTGCCATAACTGACGGCATGGATAATCCGTAGTGTCTTCGAAGTCATTGGCAAGCGCATGGATAATACAGAAATCCGATAAATGCCGCAGTTCGAGAAAATTATCATTCCCCCAATCCGTTACATCCTGAATCAGATGGCGACGAGCGGATAAATAGTCCTTCTGGTGTCTCAGACGACCAGATCTCCCTATGACCGGGACAGCGTTAATCCCTAGTAAACGTAATTCTTTGACCCGATGTAATACTTGAGGGACACTGCTCTCTATAAATCCGACACGCGCTCCTGCTTGGACTAATCGACTGGTTTCCAGGACCATGAAGGTCGATTTTCCTGATCCAAGACCACCCACAATATGCTGTAAACCCTTATACTCAAACTGTCGAGTATTCGGATCAGTTAACGACTTTAGATGGATTCCAATCCCTGCTCGCTCATTCCATTCCGAGGATGCAGAAGCCTCTCGCATTCCCTCCGTCTCGTATGTATTTTCATCTCCAAGCTGAAGTTTATAATTCCCCTTTGGTCGATATCTTGGAAACGTTGGTGATCTAACGGGCAGCGTTGTAACTTCCCCGCCATAACGAATAGGCTCCTGCTCCTGATTGTATTTGTAATAATGGAACTTTCCGATCGTAGCATATTGAACTTCCCGGCGTTCATGAGCAATCGGCTGTTCAAGCAGATTCTCGTACCAACTTCTGCGATCGGAGAATAAGGCTGGAATTCGGGGTAACCAACGTTCTCCATTGTATTCAAACAATCGATATTCGACGGATACTTCTTCATATTGTTCGAATAAATTTTCCCACGCCGTCCTGGAACGTAATGCACTGTAAAGAACTCTTAAGCGATGTGCAACCTCCCTACGCGCATGTTTTGGGAGAACAGGGGAATCGTACCCCGACAAAATCGAATATCCTTCACGGACATCCATCGATGGATCAATCATCAAGCATCCAGTGACAAATAATTCAACTGTAAAAATTGTCTCGATCGTTTGTCGCGACAGTCCGGATGGAGCGAGACGAGGAAGGAGTTGCTCAAAGAAGTTCCAATATGATACTCTCATTCGTTCATCGCCTCCCTTTCCAGCACTCTTAGGATATCTTTTTCATTAATTACCTGAAGATGACTCGCATGTGACGCGAGTGCTTGTGTAACGAGCCTTGCATAACCGGGATATAGTTTATTTCGGTATTGCGGAATAACAATATATACATGAGGCTCTCGATATTTCTCTAGTTGGTGAGGTTGCATCTTGTTGAAGAAGTTGGCCAAATGAAGCGGATGCTTAAAATCTTTCATATCCAAATATACAGAATGGGAATCTAACTGAATCGCAAGATCAAATCGATCAACTTGCGGGAATAGTGTTACTTTGTAGCCTTCCTTGGCAAGCCAATCTTTGGCCGCGAGTTCTGCCAAACCCGGTAACATCGTGTAACGAAAAATTCCATAACGCAGTCTTTGTAAGGGCTCGATGGTTTCCCATCTCTTAAGCTCTCCGCGACTTTCCAATTTACCGCAGAGATCTTCTGTCCCACATTGCCAGTGATCGTTACGATACTCCAGTGTCCAACCGCATCGCGGACAACATCGGAATCGGTCCAAATCATCCGTTATATCTTCGTAACAGCGACTTAGACGCTTCATCAATTCCGTATCCTGCAATTCCAACCCGAACTCCATTAAACGATATGCCGATACTACAGGATTCATAATGATAAACTCACGAACCTTTCTGTACTTCTCTTCCAACATTGGTACCGTACCCCGACAATAATGCAAAATCTCTAACATTTCTTGCGCTTGCGCTTCTTCCGGCGAATCATAAAGGAAGATAAATTCACGAGCCGCTGGTGACAAGCCCAGATATGGGATCAGGAGCGGAGCTTCCAGCGGAAAAATATCGTCAACAGGAATGCCCCATTCAACTGCCGGTTTCTGAAGGTATTGGATGAGTGGTGGCAAGTCGATTGGAGCATCTATTCCTTGCAGCATCAGAAGGCGTACAAACTGCATATGTCCTTTGCGTAACAGAGTCGGCATCTCGCTGAAGTCTTCTCCCCACTGTTCCAAACCTGCGATTAAGTTGAGCAGACAATCCCTAACATCATTCTTGTCAATTTGCATTTCAACACCACCGGTAATAAGCTAAAATCACCTAGTATATTTTTTATTTTAAAGTTAAGTCATGACAACTGCTTGTCAGCGAATGTACGTTCTACAAAAAAAACGACCAGAACGATTCTGGTCGCGTAGCAATCCTAATTCACAATTGGTAAGAAAGAAAAATTCAATCACTGATCATCTTCGGTTAGAAGTAATTCCCTTTTACAAACATCACACTGAACCTTGATAACCAATCCTAGGCTTGTTGGTATAAATATGTACGCAAACTTTGCTCCCGTTACATCTTTGGGTTCACATTTATCCCAATTATTAATTTTGTTTTCCATAGATTTGCTAATTTCAAACTTCATATGATTCTCCATAATCAATGTAACTGATCCTTGATCTTATGCACCCATTTTGGAAGAGATTCGGCCTGATATTTTAAAATACTATGTTCAGCTTGCATAACGATTTTACCGGAAACTTCGCTATTATCAATCACAATCAAATGATCAATGAGATGGATATGAGTTAGCAGATTTTGCATGGATGTGGTTTGTCTCCGAATGATGTCTTTAGTCGGTATATGATGTCCACCGGTTTGAACTCTGGCGGCAACACGTTCGATATTGAGCCGAACATCATTTAGACCCACATAAAACATCGTCACTTCAAAGCCGTTCGCCTTGGCATCCCGTATCAGTCGAATAGCATTGCCGCCAGCCAAAGTCGTTTCTACAGAAAAATCTCGTTTATGCTGAATACATTCTCTCGCAAGCTTAATCGCTTCTTTGCCCGCGGATACTTTGCGGCGATCCGGATGGTCAGAATCAATGCCGCGAGCTAAAGCGTCGGGATCTATATTGACACTGATACCAAGCCTGTCCACTATCAAATTGCGAATGGTGCTTTTGCCGCTGCCGTTATTGCCGGCGAATACAACCATCACTGTGGAGTACTCATTCATGATGAACCCCAGGATTGTCGATTGGCTCGATCACACCGTTTGCATATTCTTTGACAATCTGGCCTTTTTCCGTTTGATAGACAATATAAGTTCCGTTCGCTTTTGCATCCAGTTTCGCGCGATCGCCCGTAAGTTTGATCAGTTTTTGCAAATCTTGAATACGGTCCATCATAGGTCACCATCCAACCCGACTTAATCTTGCCATTATTATAACATATTCGATTATGATCAAAATTACAGGTTTCGCATACCGGTTTGTCCACCCTCATCACAAAAAAATCCGCTGTGCACAAACCGCGTGACTTCTTATTCCATTATAAAGTTCAAAAACGGATCTTCCCCAACTCCTCCCGGAAAGCCGGTCTTCGCGGAAACCTGGTTAACAATTCTTGTGTGACGGTGAACGCTTCTTTCCGCCCGCCAACCTGTTGAAGCATTCGAATGATCCGGCAAACATCGGCGTAATCTCGCCTGTCCCTGGATTGATCCGCCCGGAATTCGATATATGCCACGAAAAGCGCCTTCACCTCCTCCGGGTAATGCGGAAGCAATTGCTCATAGAACGATTCAAT
>NZ_FNDY01000036.1 GCF_900099895.1 Paenibacillus naphthalenovorans | reverse complement strand
ACCCCTTGTAGACGACGAGGTAGATAGGTTCGGGGTGGAAGCACGGCAACGTGTGGAGCTGACGAATACTAATCGGTCGAGGGCTTATCCAAAAATGCACATGAAGATGATCAGCAGCTTGGTTTCGATCCAGTTTTCAGGGCGCAAGCGAAAAGCCATCGTTCAAATCACGAACGTTGGCTTTTTTTAATTCACTTATATCCAAAGGCCTAATGATATGGCTAAGGCGAACATCCCGCTATTGGGCATAGCAGGACGTGTCGTTATCATTAAGTTTCAAGTACCCGTTGGATCGATGTTTACGAAGCAGGAATAGCAGAAGGAGACGGGGAAGCAATAGCCAGATATGGATGAACAGCAGGTAAACCAAATACATAGGTGACATCCAGGGATAGAAGCATCCTATAATAATAAACACGATCCACAATGTGTGCAGATGAAGCCGGCAGGCTTTGGCCAATGCAATATAGCTATCGGGGACGTATCCCAGCCAAGGGAATCGCATAGACCACTTCCAAGTTTTGGGCGCATGTCTTTCTTTGGTCCGGAGCAGCAATTGAATGATAAAAGCGTGAAGGACGGGGACAACGACAATACCTGACAAGACGGCTGCGGGGTGAATCAGAAAAAAAGACAGCAGCGGAATAATGGCCGCAACAGGCCAGAACATATATGCAAAAAAAGGTTTATAATGTATCCTTTTGAGCAGACGATAGTGATAGATGGTTGAATCTTTGGACAAGCTTCTTTCATTAGGTTTATTGTAAGTATTCAAGGTCTGCATCCACCTGTCTATCGTATAATAAATCCAATACATATATCGGTAAGCTATAGTTAAATTATAAGGCAATACGCACAGGATAAGCATCGTTTACATAAAAATACTTCAGGACGGTTTATTCTTGAGAGAATCGGACATACTGATAGATAAAAGAATAGAGGTGATTGAAATGGGCGATGCGCTGCAGCACGAATGTACAGGACCCTGCATCATCTGCGGACTCTCTAAGGAACAAGGCATCATGATTATATCCGAATTTATATGTGACGATTGTGAGAAAGAGATGGTCAGAACGGATGTAAGCGACCCTAAATATCCTTTTTTCATACATCAGATGAAACAAATTATTTATAAAAAAAATGCGTGAACCTTTGCGCGAACCGGCTCATTTTATCTTGAACAAGGATGGAAGCGGGCTTTTTTGTTTGGTACAATACGTGTATTATCGGTTTGTGAAATGAGGATGTTCATGGGATTACATCATAGAGCACCGCTCTTCGAGAAGCTTGCCGCACATGCGCAAAGAAACGCGGTAAGCCTTCATGTACCTGGCCACAAATCCAGGTCAAAGGCATATTCAGGCGCTTGGGGACATTACGGCAGCGTACTGAACATCGATCTGACGGAAATTCCCGGACTGGATGATCTGCACCATCCGGAAGAGGCGATCAAAGAAGCTCAAGAATTGGCCGCGGATTGCTTTGGAGCGGAAGAAACGTTATTTCTTGTGGGCGGAAGTACGGCTGGAAATCTGGCGATGATCATGTCCGCATGCCGCCCCGGGGATCTTCTGCTCGTGCAGAGAGATGTACACAAATCGGTCATTCACGGGCTTACGCTGGCGGGAGCGCAGGCCGTTTTTATTACGCCCCAATGCGAGCGGCATTCCGGATTGACCATCGGACTTCGTGTCCCAGACGTGGAAGAAGCTCTGAAGCGCTATCCTGAGGCGAAAGGGCTGTTTGTTACGAATCCAAGCTATTACGGAATGGCGGCAGACCTTACTTCTCTGGCTCAGCTGCTGCATGGCCAAGGAAAGCTTCTGCTCGTAGATGAAGCGCATGGCGCTCATTTTGGCTTTCATCCGGCTTTGCCGTCATCGGCGCTGGCCGCGGGCGCGGATGCGGTGGTGCAGTCTACTCACAAAATGCTGACCGCCATGACCATGGGGGCCATGCTGCATGTGCAGGGTGAACGGCTTAACCGTCGTTTACTTCGGAAAGCGCTCGCCATGCTGCAGAGTTCGAGTCCTTCTTATCCGATTATGGCGAGTCTTGATGTAAGCCGGCGGTTGCTGGCGGAGCAGGGGACGGAGCTTCTGGAGCACGGACTGCAGATAATGAACGAGATTCGCAAGCGCCTCGCCGCGCAGCCACGTTGGAAGCTGTGGACGATGCCGGAGAGCCTGCGATCCGGGAACAGCTATAAACAGGATCCTTTCAAAATCGTGCTCAGCGATGCAAAAAATAGACTTTCAGGCTATTCCTTAAAGGAGCAGTTGGAGCTTCGTGGCTGTTATCCTGAATTGGCCGACCCGGAGCATGTGCTATGTGTATTCAGTATAGCCAGTACGCTCCGCGACGGGGAGCGTCTTATAGAAGCGCTCGCCGACATCGACAAGGCCGCAGGAGACTCTCCTTCATCGGAATTGGTTTGTACCAATGCGGAGAGCGAGGTATTGGAGGGGAGCATCTCTGAGCCTGTGTCTTTCGGTTGGGGACAGGAACATCATCATTCTTGTGAGGTTGACATGCTGCCGGTGGCCGAATGTGCAGGCCGTAGAGCGGCGGAAATGATCGTTCCCTACCCTCCGGGTATTCCGGTGTTGTATCCGGGAGAGAGGATTACGAAACAAGTGGCGGCCTACTTGGAGCGGCTTACGGTTTTCGGTTCCCGGTTTCACGGGTATGATGTGGCAAAATCCGGAAGAGTGCCGGTATATCAAGCTGGGGAATAAGGAGACGGGAACGTGAGACAAGGTTTTTTTATAACGGTGGAAGGCGGCGAGGGGGCCGGGAAAACCTCGGCGATCGGCGTGATTATAGATCAGGCAGCGGAGCATGGCTATGAGGTGGTATCGACTCGTGAACCGGGGGGAATTCCTATCGCGGAACATATCCGAGCGGTGATATTGGACAAAAGCCACACGGCTATGGATGCCCGTACCGAGGCGCTGCTTTATGCGGCGGCACGACGTCAGCATTTGACAGAAAAGGTCATTCCGGCTCTCCAAGCAGGTAAGGTGGTCATATGCGACCGGTTTATCGACAGCAGTTTGGCTTACCAAGGGTATGCCCGGGGGCTCGGAATAGATGATGTGCTGGCGATTAATCGATTCGCGATCGGAGAGTGGATGCCGGACCTTACTTTATTCATGGATGTGAGTCCGGAAACGGGGCTTGCCCGGATTCATGCAGATCAAGGGCGGGAGATCAACCGGCTTGATTTGGAATCCATGTCTTTTCACCATAAGGTCAGGGAAGGTTATCTGCAGCTGCTGGAGCGATTTCCGGATCGGATGATAAGATTGGATGCAGAGCAAGAGCTGGATGCCGTACACCGCGAGCTGAAACAAATCGTGAACCAATATCTCCCCAGAAGAGTATAATAAAACTGAAATAATATAAAATCGAGCCTATATTATATAATAGAAGGAATTGTTCAACCTCTTGTCTAATTATAAATGTAGGGACGCGGATCATTCATTTGGCAAAGGAGGCTGGATGTATGAAATTGGTTATAGCCGTTGTGCAGGACAAAGACAGCAATCGCTTGTCCAACGCATTGATTAAAGAAGGCTTTCGCGCTACGAAATTGGCAAGTACAGGCGGATTCTTACGTGCGGGAAACACGACGTTCATCATCGGTACGGAAGACGAACGGGTGAATGAAGCGCTGCAGATCATTAAAGAGAACTGCAAGATCAGGGAACAGGTGGTCACCCCGGTATCTCCGATGGGAGGAACAACGGATTCATACATTCCTTTCCCGGTCGAAGTTCAGGTGGGCGGAGCCGCGGTATTCGTGCTTCCGGTCGAACAATTTGAGCATTTTTAAGGAAAAAGGATGCGGACGATGTGAAAATTAACCCGGGCTGGCGGCCTTTCGGTAAAGAAATTATACGAAGCGAGAACAATTCGTCTCAGCAGCTTCAGCAAAAGTCGTTTAGCGATATGATGCAGCAGCAGGACCAAAGAGCTACCCGGGAGCAGCTTCAACGTATTTTGCAGCAAATTGAACACCAGGGGCAGCGGCTTGCCAAATCGATGACCGTCCGCGAGCTGCGGCAGTATAAGCTGCTGGTCAAGCAGTTTCTTGAGGAAACCGCGCGCCGCGGCGTACAGCTCCGTGAGACGCGAGGGTGGGATCGGCGAGGCAGAGGTAAACGGTATAAGCTTCTGGAGGAAATTGATCGGGAACTGCTTGGATTGGCCGAGGAGATGCTGGATAGTGAGCAAGGACGTATTGAGTTGCTCCGCAAAGTCGGTGAAATTCGCGGCATCCTGATCAATTTGTCTTTTTAGATCGGGGCTGCTCATCATAATGGCCTTGATAGAGGTTTTCTTATAACGGAAAGGAATAGAGACAGTCATGTCTTTTCAATCCATAGCAGGACAGGAACGTGTAAAACGTATTTTACAAAACAGTCTTCGAACGGATAAAATATCGCATGCCTATATTTTCACGGGGCCGTCCGGAACGGGACGAAGGGCGATGGCCAAAGCTTTTGCGCAAGCAATTTATTGTAAGGTGCTGCCCGATGATGCCTGCGGTGAATGCTTGGACTGCCGCAAGGTACTGCATGGAAATCATCCTGATTTGCACGAGGTGAAGCCGGAGGGGGCCTCAATTAAGATTGAGCAAATCCGGGAGCTTCAAAAGCAATTCGCTTACCGTGCCTCGGCTTCCGGAATCAAGATGTATATTATTGAGGAAGCCGAAAAAATGACGGTTCAGGCTGCGAACAGCTTGCTTAAATTTTTGGAAGAACCCGCATCCCAGGTTGTGGCCATTCTGATCACGGATAACGGACAAGCCCTGCTTCCGACAATCCGCTCCAGATCACAATGGATTCCCTTTGTGCCAATCGGCCGGAGTGAAATGCAAAAGGCGCTGCTTCAAGAAGGGCACCCGGCTGTCCTGGTGCAAGCCGCTGTGCATATGGCGGCGGGAACGGAAGCGGCTCGCGGGTTGATTCAAGGAAATGGGTTTGCAGAACTTCGAAATCTAGTGATACAATTAGTAAGGGAAAGTTTGACCCGGCTGCCCGCCGCTCTGCTGACCGCACAGCAGAAGCTGACGAAGGGCGAATTTTCCGAACAACTGCCAAAATTTATGGATATGCTTATTTTGTGGCTCAAGGATATGGTACAGCTTAGCTTGGGCAATAAGGACGGACTGATTTATTCCGATCAGGCCGATTGGATGTCGAAGCAAGCTTTGTCTTACCCGATCGAGCATTGGATCTACTGTCTCGAGCAGGCGGTAGAGACGCAGAAACGATTGCGGTTTCATGCCAATCCCCAGCTGGCGCTGGAAAATATATTTATGAAGCTTAAGGGGGTGTAGGATTGTTCTCCGTAGTAGGTGTTCGCTTCAAAAAAGCGGGTAAAATTTATTACTTTGACCCAAGTGATCTTCCGGTCGACCAAGATAGCGCCGTGATCGTAGAAACGGCTCGCGGTGTTGAATACGGTAAGGTTGTGATCGGTCGCAGGACGGTTGGAGAGTCCGATGTGGTTCTTCCGCTGAAGAAGGTTATCCGCATCGCTGACCATCAGGATGCCAAGCTGGTAGAGGATAACAAGCAGGCGGCCAATAATGCATTTACTATTTGCCAGGAAAAGATTAAGGATCATCAGCTTCGTATGAAACTGGTGGATGTTGAATATACATTTGACCGAAACAAAATAATTTTTTATTTTACGGCGGAAGGACGAGTTGATTTCCGAGAGCTGGTGAAGGATTTGGCCGGGATTTTCCGGACACGCATCGAGCTTCGCCAGATCGGTGTCAGGGACGAAGCCAAAATGCTGGGCGGCATCGGACCATGCGGACGCATCCTGTGCTGCTCTTCTTTCTTGGGGGATTTTGAGCCGGTATCGATCAAAATGGCTAAAGATCAAAACTTATCGCTCAACCCGACGAAAATATCCGGTCTTTGCGGACGATTAATGTGCTGCTTGAAATATGAGCATGATAATTATGAAAGTGCCAAGGACGACCTGCCCCGTGTCGGCAGTGAAGTGATTACATCGTTCGGAAACGGAAGGCTGATCTCCTTAAATGTATCCGAACGTATGGCTAAAGTACAGATTTTTGAACTCAAAAAAGTGATGGATCTTCCTTTGGATGATGTGGTGGAGCAGCTCTAAGCTATTCGCTGCTTCCGCGGCTTGAGGTGAAGAAAGAGTGAATAAAAGGGATATATTCGTACAAATCGAACAGTTGGAAGAGCAAACGGGTGTTGTGCATTCCGAGCTCGGATCTTTGAAGCGGCAAATTATTGAGCTGCTTGAGGAAAACAAGCGGCTGAGCATTGAGAATCAGCAGCTGCGCAAGCTGTTAAAGAAAGAGACGGAGCCGATCACTCCTGCTCTTCTGGCGGTAGGTAAAGTCGCTGACGCAAGTACGGATCCTGCGGCCGCCTCCGTTTTAGTCAAGGAGCCTACCGGTGAAGGCTATGACAATCTGGCCCGCATCTATCATGAAGGATTCCACATTTGTAACGTGAATTACGGGCATTTGCGAACGGAAGGCGATTGTCTGTTTTGCATGTCATTTTTGAATAAATAAAAGCGAACCGTAGGGAGGATGGACTTCTCTACGGTTTTTTTGAAGGAAAGAGGAATTTTGTGTTGGAACAAGTACCGGTATATGAATATGAAAGGGTCGACGATTTATTAACCCAACAACTGAAAATCATTCAAAGCGATGAAGTATTCAGCTTCTCCATGGATGCAGTTCTGTTGGCGAGGTTTTGTTCTGTTCCGCATACGGGCAGCATTGTCGATCTGTGTTCAGGCAATGGGGTTATACCGCTGCTGCTGACGACGCGAACCCGTGGATCGATTATCGGGGTGGAGATTCAAGAGCGTCTGGCCGATATGGGGAAACGGAATGTGCTGCTCAACGGATTGGAAAAACAAATTACGATGATCCATGGTGATTTGCGTGATGCCCCTGATCAGCTTGGCCATGGGCAATTTGATCTGGTGACCGTGAATCCGCCTTATCTGCCCGTTCCCAATGGGGAACAGAATGTGAATGCTCATGTCGCCGCAGCCCGGCACGAGGTGTACTGCACACTGGATGATGTCGTGCGGGTAAGCAGCCGGCTCGTTCGCAGCGGCGGTCGGGTAGCGATGGTGCATAGGCCAAGCCGGTTGGTTGATATTTGCTGCACTATGCGAAAATACCGGTTGGAACCCAAACGCATACGTTTTGTTCATCCGCGGGCAAACGCGGAGGCCAACATGGTGCTGATCGAAGCGCTGCGTGATGGCAAGCCGGAAGTGCGCATGCTTCCGCCGCTGATTGTGTACAAGAACGAAAAGGAATACACCGACGAACTGTTCGAAGTGTACTATGGCCGTCGAGATAAACTTGCTTATACAGAGAACATATATAATAGAAGGAATAGATCAACTTGAACATTCAAAAGAGTTACCATGATGCTGGAGAGCAGCGCGGAAAACTGTATTTGGTTGGGACGCCGATCGGCAATCTGGAGGATATGACGTACCGGGCGGTTCGCGTACTGCGGGAAGTTCAATGGATTGCCGCTGAAGATACCCGGCAAACCCGTAAGCTGCTCACGCATTTCGACATTGCCACGCGGATGGTCAGCTACCACGAACACAATAAGCATGCGAGCGGACCGGAGCTGGTGCGGCTAATGCAGGCGGGCGATTCCATCGCGCTGGTCAGTGATGCAGGGCTTCCGGCCATTTGCGATCCCGGGGCAGATTTGGTAAGGCTTGCGATTGACGCTGAAATCGACGTTATCCCGGTTCCCGGTGCTAATGCGGCTCTCTCCGCGCTCATCATGTCCGGGTTACCGACTGAGCGCTTTACCTTTGTCGGTTTTCTGCCGCGAGACAAGAAGCCGCTGGAAAAGGAGCTTAAAGCGCTAAAGCGTGAGCCGGGCACGGTACTCTGCTATGAATCGCCTCATCGGCTGGTAAAAACGTTAACCGCCATGTCGGAAATCCTTGGCGAGGACCATGAAATTTGTCTTATCCGGGAACTAACCAAAAAGTATGAGGAAGCCGTTCGAGGTACGATCCGGGAATGCTTGGCTCATTTGGACGAGCACCCGCCCCAAGGCGAGTATTGCCTTGTTATTCGCGGCAGCAACGGCGAAAGCTCTGCTGAGTCGGATGATGATGCCGCATGGTGGACTGGCTTGACGCCGCAGGAGCATGTAGCGCGGTACGAGGCTGAGGGCTTCGACCATAAGGAAGCGCTGAGACGCGCCGCCCAAGACCGCGGCGTCCCGAAGCGCGAGCTATACAATCTGCTTCACCAGGGCAACTGATTTTTAGTTTTGCTTTTTGGTTTGTGGGTTTTGTTGTTGTGGTTGACCTTGCCTTTGATCTTGCGATGCTGCCTTGGCAGCGAGCTCACTTTGCCCGAACAAGAGCTGTCGAGGTTTGCCTCGGGTGCGTCCCCACGGCGGTCAGTCGCTCCAAAAAACACCCAAAGTCCGGACATGCACTCCAACGGAAGAACGCCGCAATCAAGCGTGTGCCCGATCACCTCATCCAAGAGGTGATTCCGAACGTTAGCGCTCCTCCCGCCCAAACGTCCATCAAGGCGCCGAGCGGGGTCCAGGGGCAGCCGCCCATGGGGTCCCCCTTGGAAGGGGGATTTAGGGGGTTGATTAAAAAAAGAACCCTAATTCGAGGAAACCACGAATCGGGGTTATAGAGGAGATATGAAAAAGGTTAGAATTACCTTAGATAAAATTGCTATCTTCATTATACCTTATTTTTTTTATTTTGTCACAGGTATTGGCATTTCAGATAAACATTCATGACAGACAATTTTCCCTTTGAAATAAGAGACGTTCTCAGCATTGCCGCAGAAGATACAGGCCGGCTCATATTTCTTCAACATAATGCGCTCTCCGTCTACGTAAATTTCAAGAGCATCTTTTTCGCCAATGCCTAACGTTCTGCGAAGTTCGATAGGAATAACGACACGACCCAGCTCATCAACTTTTCTTACGATACCTGTAGATTTCATCATAATAAAAATTCCCCTCTCCAAGAAGTATAAGTAAGAAGCATTTTGGAAGAAAATTAATCGTCATGATTCGACATAATTCTTTACGAATATGATACCAACCATTCCAAAAATAGTCAACTAAAAATTGAGTCAATTTCATGTTATTTTATGGAATATGACTCTGTATTTGTTATATCTTAAAGAAAAAATCGAGTAAAATGTGAGATATCACACATTTTTGCAAAGTGTATTGTCACAAAAAATACGATTTTTCATTATTTTATTTCACCGTTTACATAGAAAAAAAAGTAAGGATTGGAAAGTAAAATCGACATAATTCGACAAAATTATCAAATATACTGATTTGTTTGTCGAATAATAGTTCATTGATCAAGGAGGAAAGCTATGAGCACGCCGATGAAAGAAGAAAAGGTGTTCAAGGATCCGGTACATAAGTATATTTATGTGCAAGACCAAACGATTTGGGATCTGATCAATACAAAAGAATTTCAAAGGCTGCGCCGTATCCGTCAGCTTGGCACATGCTTTTTGACCTTTCACGGTGCAGAACACAGCCGGTTTTCTCATTCGCTTGGTGTTTATGAAGTCACACGCAGGATTATATCCCAGTTTGAACGGAATCAGTATGAGGATTGGCCCAAAGAGGAACGACTGCTGTGCCTGTGCGCTGCTTTGCTGCATGATGTTGGACACGGTCCGTTCTCCCATTCCATTGAAAAGACGTTCGGGAGCCACCATGAAGAATGGTCGTGCCGCATTGTTCTGGGGGATACGGAAGTCAATCAAGTGCTGCGGCGCGTATCTCCGGCATTCCCTCGGCAAGTGGCTGACGTCATCTCCAAAACGTATCACAGAGAAATCGTCGTCAGTCTTGTATCCAGCCAGCTGGACGCCGACCGGATGGATTATTTGATTCGGGACGCTTATTTTACCGGGGTGAATTACGGTACCTTTGATTTAGATCGGATTCTTCGGGTCATGCGCCCGTACCAGGGACATATTGTAGTCAAAGAGAGCGGCATGCATGCTGTGGAAGATTATTTGATGTCACGATATCAAATGTATTGGCAGGTTTATTTTCATCCGGTAACCCGCAGCGCGGAAGTGGTGCTCCACAGTATTTTCCAAAGAGCCAAAAAGCTTTATGAGGAGGGATACCGGTTCCAGTTTATGATTGCTCCGCTGCATAAGCTGTTTCAGCAGCAGTTGACGGTAGACGAATATTACTTCTTGGACGAAGCGTTCATGCAAACCGTCTTGATGCAGTGGTCCCTGGAGAAAGATCCGATTCTCTCCGATCTGTGCTCCCGGTTTTTGCAGCGGCGTTTGTTCAAATATATAACGCTCGAGCGTATCGACACTCAACTGATGGAACGCCTGGGAAGCTTGCTGCAAAGCTTTGGAATCGATCCGGATTATTACCTGAAAATTGATTTCCCGTCGGATCTGTCGTATGATGTGTACCGTCCCGGAGAGCAGGATGAGAAGTTGCCTATCTTGCTGCTGGATTCCAAAAACACATTATCGGAGATCTCCTGCAAATCGGAGATTGTCCGCTCGATCAGCGGTATTCATATGGGGAAATACCATTTGTATTACCCTCATGAGCTGCTGTTGAACCATCTGCAGGAACTGGACGCTGATGTTCGCATCCTGTTAGGTCTGTCCTGAACATTGTCGCAATGGCGAAGAAAGGGGTATGTTCATATGCTGATCGACACGCATGTGCATCTAAACGTACAGGCATTCGATGAAGATCGACACGAAGTGATTCAAAGGGCAAGAGAGAACGGAATTAGTCACATGATCAATGTCGGATTTAACAGGGAAACCATTCCCAGCTCCATCGCTTTGGCAGAACAGTATGACTTTATCTATTCGACCGTGGGTTGGCATCCGACAGACGCAAAGGATATGACCCCGGACGATTTGGAATGGATCGAATCGCTTTGCCGCCATGAGAAGGTGGTAGCTATAGGAGAAATCGGGCTGGATTACTATTGGGATACGTCTCCAAAGGATGTACAAGCCCGTGTGTTTCGTGAGCAAATCCGGCTCGCACGTAAGCTCGGCATGCCGATTGTCATCCATAACCGGGATGCGCATCACGATGTTGTGCAAATTTTGCGCGAAGAAAAGGCGGCGGAGGTTGGCGGTGTGATGCATTGTTACTCCGGGAGCTGGGAAACAGCCAAAATGTGCCTTGACATGAATTTCTATATCTCGTTTGGAGGACCGGTCACGTTTAAGAATGCAAAACAGCCCAAGGAGGTGCTGGAAAAAGTTCCGCTCGATCGGCTGCTTATTGAAACGGACGCGCCTTACCTTGCTCCTCATCCGTATCGGGGCAAGCGGAATGAATCGTCTTACGTTCGTCTTGTAGCTGAGACGGCGGCCCAAATCAAGGGCATTTCACTGGAAGAATTGGCCGGGATTACCTCGAGGAATGCCATATCCATTTTCGGTATAAAGTGAATTTTCACACAAAAGAACACATGTCTTTTTTTATACAAAACAAGATAATCGAAGAAAACAAAACAAAAAACTGTGACCAATGGAGAAAAAGATGGTTTTGGTTTAAAAATTAATAAAAAACAATGATAATTGAGTAAAATCCGAGATTTTTTTCAAAGTTTGTATACTTTACAATTCCAGCCTTCACATCGTACACTCAATATTAACTTCATACGATTGCCAAAATTCCAACATCGCTGAGTTCCGTAAGGGAACGGGGGAACCGCATCACGGATGTCACAGCGCTACGCTGTTGATGAACGTGGTGTTTATAGGGGTGAATCTTGGGGCAGGCAGCTGCTTCCGAGTAGGGCGACTCTCAAGTCCGAATCCGTCAGCTAACCTCGTAAGCGTTAAGAGAGAGGTAACGATTGTCGTCGGCTTAACTTTTCATTTTGAGGAAAATGAGAAAAGTCACGGGAAGGTTCCTCTTCTCCGCTGACTTTTTTTTGTATTCCCCCGTCATTGGGATAACGATCCAAGCCGGTTCATAAAAAATAAGATTCCAGGAGGTGGCCTTAGGCAAGTACGGTTCTGATAGCCGTTGAAGCAAACGTTGGTAATTGGAGAAGAATATACTTTACCATAGTCGCGTCAGATCTAATCATGCATAACACTCGGATGGCGGGGCTTTAAGGAGGACCGAACAAGTGGGCGTTGTGACACCTGAACAAACCCATGAAAGACGATCATCCAGCTTGTCCTTCGCATTGCGATGGAAGCATGAAAACTTGCGTATGATATCGATCATTGCACTCATATTATTCGCTATGACTTTCATGTTTTTAATCATGTATTACGGTACGTCAATCAAAAGCGTATCGGTTGTTGTAGACGGAAAAGAGCAAACTTTCCAAACTAGAGAATCAGTTCTGCAGCATATACTGGATGAGCAAGGCATCTCTGTCGGTGAACACGACCGTGTGTCGCATTCTCTGGATGATTCGGTGGAATCGGGAGATCGAATTATTATCGAGAAAGCCAAGCCGGTACAATTGACAGACGGTGGGCAAACCAAGACCGTATATACGACAGGAAAGACGGTCAAACAGCTATTTGACGATCAGAAGATCAAGCTCAGTGAACTTGATAAAGTGACTCCCGCTTTGAATGCGGCAATAAACGAAAATAGTGAAGTCAAGATCGTCCGTGTCAAGAAAAATGTTGAGGAAATCAAAGAACCGATCGCTTTCGAAACGGTAAAAAAGACGGAGCCGAAGCTGATCAGAGGCAAAGAACAGGTTATTCAAGAAGGACAAGAGGGCGTTCTGCTCAAGAAGAAAGAAAAAGTCTATGAAGACGGTGTGCTCGTATCCGAACAAATCGTTGACGAAAAGATTCAAACCCAAAGTGTGCAAAAAATTATTGCGGTGGGAACGAAGAATCCCGTAGTAACACTCTCTTCGTCTTCGCCAACCTTGGAACAGGTGACCAGAAACGGCGTGAAGTTCGACGTTAAACAGGTCATCAATAACGTGAAGCTCACTGCGTATAGCGCGGGACCGGCCTCGACAGGCAAGGATCCGGATCATCCGCAGTATGGAATCACGGCATCAGGTACGAGAGTAACGGAAGGTCGCACGATTGCAGTCGATCCAAAGGTCATTCCGATAGGCTGGTGGGTTTATATTGAAGGTCTGGGCTTCCGCAGAGCGGAAGACACCGGCAGCGCAGTCAAAGGAAATAAAATCGACGTTTATTTCGACAGCCATGATTATGCTTTGCGCTTCGGAACAAAACATGGCGCAACCGTATATGTCATCGGTCCAAAGAAGCCGTCGGCTGATTAAGGATGGGCAATTAGGGCAGACTCATCATATATAGAACAGATGAAGAAGAGGTACGGCTAACGTCCCTCTTCTTTTCTCTTGCTGCGAAAGTAGGTACGGACGAATTCCATGATCAAAGAGATTATTGTTGTTGAAGGCAAAGACGATACGGTTGCGATTAAACGGGCCGTCGAAGCGGAAACGATCGAAACCGGCGGTTCCGCAATCAATAAAGAGGTGCTGGAGCGTATCCGGTTGGCGCAGGAACGCAGAGGCGTAATCATTTTCACGGACCCTGATCATGCAGGGGAGAGGATACGTAAAATCATCGCCAGGGAAGTCCCCGGCTGCAAGCATGCGTTCCTGACGCAGGAGGCGGCCACCAGCCGCGGCGACATTGGGGTGGAGAACGCATCGGTGGAAGCGATTCGTTCCGCGCTTGTGAATGTACGCACGGATTATATGGCCCAAGGTACGGAAATCGGCTGGAACGATCTGCTGGAGGCCGGTCTGATCGTTCACCCGGCGGCTGCCGCCAGAAGGCTTGAGATGGGCAAGCGGCTTGGTATCGGTTATTGTAACGGAAAACAGTTTTATCATCGCTGCCGCATGTTTCAAATTACAAAAGAAGAATTCGAGGCGGCGCGGCGGCATTTGGATGAAGAAGAGGGTGCAGCGTTATGAGTACCAATCGCTTTACAGATACGGCGGATGCGGGACAAGCGTCTGTGGAGGACATCGCCTCGCCGAAAAAAACCAAAGAGCTGATGCAGAAGTTCGGCTTTACCTTGAAGAAAAGCTTAGGTCAAAACTTTCTTATTGATTACAATATTTTGCATAAAATCGTTTCTGCAGCGGACTTGACCCCTCAAAAAGGGGCGCTGGAAATCGGTCCCGGGATCGGAGCCCTAACGCAGCAGCTGGGCAAGGCGGCAGGACGGGTCGTGGCCATTGAGATCGACCAAAGACTACTGCCGATGCTTGAGGAGACATTATCCCCTTATCCTCATACGACCGTTGTCCACGGCGATGTGCTGAAGGTTGATCTGAAGGAGCTGTTCGAGCAGCATTTTCAGGGCGTCTCGCAAGTTAGCGTTGTCGCCAACCTCCCTTACTATGTGACCACTCCCATTATTATGAAGCTGCTCGAAGAAAAGCTGCCCCTGGAGAATATCGTCGTCATGATTCAGAAGGAAGTGGCCGACCGGATGGCTGCGAAGCCGGGAGGTAAAGATTACGGCAGTCTCAGTATTGCGGTACAGTATTATTGTATCCCCGAAGTCGTAACGATCGTCCCGCGCACCGTGTTTATCCCTCAGCCGAATGTGGATTCGGCGGTCATTCGGTTGAAAGTAAGACAGACGCCTCCTGTGGATGTGGAAGACGAGGCCTTTTTCTTTGACGTGGTCCAAGCCAGCTTCGTGCAGCGGCGCAAAACGATATATAACAATCTAGCGGCGAAATATTTCACCAAAGAAACGAAAAGCGAGCTGGAAGTCATCCTGCAACAATCAGGCATCGATCCCTCCCGCCGCGGGGAAACATTGTCTATGGAAGAATATGCCGTACTGAGCCGGAATCTTGCCAGAGCGTTAAGTTCCCGTTAACTCCTCCATAGGGGTTATAGGCAATTCACCTGCACCATTTGCCTATATTCGCCATACGATAGACGAGGAGGCGATGCAGCCATGAAACAGGGAGACCTCGTCACTCGTAAGTCGTATGGCGGTGACATAGTTTTCAAAATCCAAGAAATCAGGCAGCAGCAGGCGGTGCTCCGCGGAGTAGAGCTGCGGCTTTTGGCCGATGCTCCGCTTCCGGATTTGGAACCCATGCCTCAGCTCGATCCTTTTCAATATTTGGGTTTGATCCGTCCGAAATGGTTGGATGCCATGAGGCGCACGAATGCATCGCAATCTCAAGCAAGCCCGAACGCGGGGGATAGCAGCACAGCTCCGGGTGCGGCGCCCAAGTCACGTCCGACTTATTTTGACGTGCCGGGTAAAGTGCTGCATCTGGATGGCGATCCAGTTTATCTGCGCAAATGCATGGTCTTATACGGAGAGCTCCGGGTACCGGCCGAAGGATTCTATGTGACGGAAGCCCATATGGCTGATGCGCTCTACCGCCTGCTGCCCCAAATCCAGCCCGATATTGTAGTGGTGACCGGACATGACGGCCTTCTGAAGCACCGGAGTAGAGGGGACATTACCTCGCTTAGCAGTTACAAAAATTCGCATAATTTCGTGAATGCGGTGCACGCAGCAAGGCAATATGAAAAAAACCGTGACGCATTGACGATTATCGCCGGTGCGTGCCAATCCCATTTTGAAGCGCTGCTGCAAGCCGGAGCCAATTATGCCAGTTCCCCCGCCCGTGTGCTGATTCATGCTCTTGACCCGTTGTGCATCGCGGCTAAAGTGGCTTTTACGCCCATTCGCGATACGGTGAATATCGTAGATGTCATTGGGCTCACACACAGTGGTTTGGAGGGGCTCGGCGGCATAGAATCACGAGGCAGCTATCGCCGGGGCGTGCCCAAAATTCAACACGCAAATCAGACTTAAGCGCCGAAAGGTGCTTTTTTTCTTTTTCAATTCTCCAATCCATCCAGAATAATTTTTGACAATTCTGTGAATGAAAGTAAAGGTGATTTATGTTTTTCTGCAGAAACCAAGGAAAAAAAGTCATTGACAACACGTTTGTATGGCTGATATAATATTCAGCTTAAATTGACATACTACCTTTGTTGCGTTATAATTAAATAGGAAAGAGGTGGTAGTGATCAATGGCTAAAAATACGCTGTTGGATATCAAACGCAGTTTGGAACCTCATGTCGGACAAAAGATCATGTTAAAAGCAAATGGCGGTCGCCGCAAGACCATCGAAAGATCCGGTGTATTGGAGGAAACCTATCCTTCCGTATTTATTGTGAAGCTGGATCAGGAACACCAGACCTTCAAGCGCGTTTCTTACAGCTACGCAGACATTTTGACGGAATCGGTTGAAGTGACAGTGCAAGGCGATGACGGAGAAGTGCGGATTACAATACAACAATAATACATAAACGGTTGGCTTGCTCGAGCGGTCAGCCGTTTTTGCTTGTGTACTTCATAAGACGGTGCTGCCGTCGATAAAGTTGCATGATTTCCTGGAATCGGCGCATACTAGCTTTTACTAACTTCAAATCAACAGCGAAGGAGGTAAGGTTATGGGGCGCAGAAATCGCAGAGGGGTTATGTCCGATGCTTTCAAATATGAACTTGCCAAAGATCTCGGCTTCTACGAAACCGTACAGCGAGAAGGCTGGGGCGGCATAAGAACGAAGGATGCGGGCAATATGGTAAAGCGGGCAATCCAAATTGCGGAGGGAACGTTGCAAAAGCAGAACCCGATCCCGGTTGGAAACGTAGGGATGGCTCCCGGACAAGGTACGATTCCCGCGCAGGGGGCGATAGCGTCGCCGTTTCAGGAATCCCTAGCGCCAAGGTACGGCGGCGTGCAGCCAACTGTACAGACGCCGGTGTATTCCCCGTACTCCAGGCCGTAATTGCACCATTAAAGAAAGCTAGAGCAGCCAAGAGGCCGCTTTAGCTTTTTTTTGTGCCGTTTTTGGTATAGTATTAGGAGAAGAACGGTAAGCCCGTATAGACAGACAGTTGTAAAGAAGGTGTCCTATGAAGGTATTCGAGAAAGCCCCGGCAAAAATCAATTTGTCCCTGGATGTATTATATAAGCGTGAAGATGGCTATCATGAAGTGGAGATGGTTATGACCATGGTCGATCTGGCGGACCGGATCGAAATGCAGGAGCTGCCGCGCGACACGATCATCATATCGAGTCAAGCCGGGTACATACCGCTGGATGAAAAAAATCTCGCTTTTCAAGCCGCTCGTCTGATCAAAGAGCGATATGACGTTAAGCAAGGAGTATATATTCATTTGGATAAGAAAATCCCGGTAGCTGCGGGACTTGCCGGCGGGAGCAGCGATGCCGCGGCTACCTTGCGTGGGCTGAATCGGTTGTGGAGGCTTGGCATAGGGATGAAAGAACTGCAGAAGCTCGGGGAAGAGCTCGGTTCGGATGTGCCATTCTGTGTAACCGGAGGAACAGCGATTGCACGGGGACGCGGCGAAAAGCTGGAGCCGATCGAATCACCCCCGCAGTGTTGGGTTATTCTGGCTAAGCCCCCGATCAACGTGTCTACATCGGAAATATACGGCAAGCTGCAGGTCGGCGCCATCCGGAAGCATCCTTCCACTGCGGGAGTGCTTGAGGCGATCCGGGAGAAGCGGTTCGAACAGCTGTGCGGGGAGCTCGGCAATGTGCTGGAGGAAATTACGCTGGAGCTTTACCCGGAGGTGCGGCAGCTGAAAGAAGTAATGGCTAAACTGGGGGCTGACGGCGTATTGATGTCGGGGAGCGGTCCTACCGTTTTTGGACTGGTTTCGAAAGAAGCCAAGGTTCCTCGCATTTATAACGGGCTAAGAGGCTTTTGCAAAGATGTTTATGCTGTAAGACTGCTGACTTGAACAAGATGATAATGTCACTTTGGTGTCATTATATTTTTCGCGATGTGCTTGTATAAATACGTATAAAAATGTTATATTTTCATTATATTATTCGGATTTTATTATAACATGCGTCGTAAATTAGGGGGTGCACCAGTGAAAAAAATGAAAAGAAGCGCAAGATTGGTGGAAATGACCCAATACTTGCTAATTCGCCCCCATACGTTGATTCCTTTGACGACTTTCGCTGACCGCTACAACTCCGCCAAATCTTCTATTAGCGAAGACTTGGCCATCATTAAGGAAGTGTTTGAAGAAGAAGGTCTTGGGGAACTGCAGACGCTTGCAGGCGCGGCAGGGGGTGTCAAGTTCATCCCGAAAGTATCAAGAGACCATTCCCTGCAGTTTATCAACCAGCTGTGCAGACAGCTTGAGCAGCCGGAGAGAATACTGCCAGGCGGATATTTATACATGTCCGACATCATGGGACAGCCGATGGTCTTGAACGAAGTGGGCAAAATGTTCGCATCCGTTTTTGCGGGCAAAGACATCGACGTGGTCATGACTGTGGAAACCAAGGGTATTCCATTGGCTTACTCGACGGCCACATATTTAAATTTGCCGGTCGTCATCGTACGCCGGGACAATAAAGTAACCGAGGGTTCAGCCGTAAGCATCAACTATGTCTCGGGGTCGAACAAGCGGATTCAAACGATGTCCTTATCGCGGCGAGCGCTCAAGGAAGAATCCAAAGTATTAATAATCGATGACTTCATGAGGGTCGGCGGTACGATTCACGGTATGATGGATCTGCTGCAGGAGTTTAAAGCTACGGTGAAGGGCGTGGGCGTTTTTGTAGAGTCGGGTGAAGTGGAGGAGCATCTGGTGGAAGATTACGTTTCTTTGGCCAAGCTGTCCGCGGTAGATCCGAAGACAAAACAAATCACAGTCGAGCCGGGCAACTATTTTCGTGAAGGCGATACCTTTGATGAGGAGTGATCAATCAATGACGAACATAAGTATCATTTCAACAGACCAGGCGCCAGCCGCTATCGGTCCTTACTCGCAAGCGGTTCGGGTCGGATCGCTTCTATTTACTTCAGGCCAGATTCCGCTCGGATCGGACGGCCAATTGGTCCCCGGAGGCGTAGAAGAGCAGACCCATCAAGTATTCCGCAATTTAAGCGCAGTGCTTGCGGCAGCCGGAGCGACTTTCCGGGATGTCGTGAAGGCAACCGTTTTCATCAAAGATATGAATCAATTTGCCCAGATCAATGAAATCTACGCTTCGTATTTCGGAGACCATAAGCCGGCTCGCTCGACGGTAGAAGTGGCGCGGCTTCCGAAGGATGTTTTTGTCGAAATCGAGCTTATTGCAGCGTTAAATGTCGAATAATTTTAAAAAGACAAATTATTTATAAAAAAGCGGAAAAATTTTGAATGGAAAGCAGGAATTTGCCCTAAAATGTGGAATTTATACCTCAAGTCAACAAGATGGAAAAAGGTGGTGAACTAGAGGTGCAAATAACTGACGTCAGACTTCGTCGGGTAAACTCCGAGGGCAGAATGAAAGCCATTGCTTCCATTACCATCGATAACGAATTTGTAGTTCATGACATTCGTGTGATTGACGGTAACAACGGCATGTTCGTAGCTATGCCGAGCAAGAGGACGCCGGATGGGGAATTCAGGGATATCGCGCATCCGATTTCCTCTTCCACTCGTGAGAAGATTCAATCGGCGGTACTGACAGAATATGAACGGGCCGCAGCGGATGAAGAAGTAATTGAAGAAGGGGCATAAACCGATGTTCTTAAAGAGCCTGTGGGCTCTTTTTTCTTTTTCCTCATGAAACGGGTGTACGGAGATTGCATTTTGAAGACCCCGACCCGTATACTAACATAGAATGATTAACTTGAACGAAGGGGATGGAAAGCTTGAACATCATGGGAGTCGTGCTCGCCGCAGGGCAGGGCAAGAGGATGAAATCAAAGCTATATAAAGTGCTGCACCCGGTGTGCGGAAAGCCTATGGTCGGTCATGTGGTCACCACACTGGAACATATAAATACTTCGCGTACGGTAGTCGTCGTAGGCCACGGCGCCGAAGCGGTTCAAGCGTATTTGGGGAATCGCGTGGAATATGCATTGCAAGAGAAGCAGCTCGGAACAGGTCACGCCGTCCTGCAGGCCAAACCGCTGCTTGAGGGTGAAGACGGGCTCACCATCGTCATCTGTGGAGATACGCCGCTGGTTTCTGCAGAAACGCTGCAGGACATGATTCGGACTCATCAGGAGAAGGGGACGGCCGCTACCATTTTGACAGCGGTGATCGACGAGCCTCGCGGATACGGCCGAATCATTCGGGATGCACAGGGGCATGTCAGCGGAATTGTCGAAGAGAAGGATTGCAATGACGAGCAGCGCAGGGTTAAGGAAATCAACACAGGCACCTATTGCTTCGATAACCGGAAACTGTTCGACGCTCTCGCCTCAGTTAAGAATGACAATGCCCAGAACGAATACTATCTCACCGATGTGATCAGTATTCTGGTCAGTCGTGGTGAAAAAATCGAAGGCTGCGTGATGAAGGATATCCGGGAGTCCATCGGTGTCAACGATCGGCTGGCTCTGTCGCAGGCGGAAGCGGACATGCGTCAGATCATTAACCGGCGCCATATGCTCGGAGGGGTTACGATCATTGACCCTTCGAATACGTATATCGAAGCGGATGTGCAAATCGGTGCGGACACCGTCATTTTACCGGGTACGATCCTTAGGGGCAAAACAGTGATCGGAGAGGACTGTGTCATTGGGCCTCAGGCCGATATCACAGACAGCACCCTCGCCAACGGCATCACGGTCAAGCATTCGGTGCTGCAGGAAGCGGTGATCGGCGCCGGAACGACCGTCGGGCCTTACGCTTACTTACGACCGGGTTCGAATTTGGGCGAAGACGTGAAAATCGGGGACTTTGTTGAGATTAAGAATGCCAGACTGGCTGACGGAGTCAAGGTATCTCATTTGAGTTACGTCGGGGACGCGGTGATTGGACGGAATGTGAACTTTGGCTGCGGCGCGATTACCGTAAACTATGACGGCTATAACAAACAGCTGACCGAGGTGGAGGACGACGCCTTTATCGGCAGCAACGTCAATCTTGTGGCTCCGGTCAAAATCGGCAAAGGCGCTTACGTCGTTGCAGGCTCGACCATCACCGATGATGTCGAAGCGGGGGATCTTGCCATTGCCAGAGAACGGCAGGTAAACAAGCCGGGTTACGCCGAGAAGCTTCACGCCAAATTTGCGGCCAAGAAAGAGCAGCTGAAGAAGAACCGTCCGTAATCGAACTTCATCGGCAGGACGTATTTCCCTTTCTATGTTTCGAACCTCCTTCAAATGGGTAAATTAGTAGAAGCTTGGGTTTGCCCAGATTGAAGGAGGTTTAACTATGGCAGCAACATTGAAAGCGGAAGCTCGTACAGGCCGAACGAAGGGTGATCTCAACCGGCTGCGTGCGCAAGGAAAAGTACCCGGTATCGTTTACGGAAAAAAAGTGACGCAAACGCCGATCGCCATCGATCAAAAAGAACTGTTTACCCTGTTGAAAACGAATCCGAACGGCATTATCGAGATGGATGTTCCGGGATTCGGCAGACAGCCGGTGATGATCAATGAAGTGCAGCGCGATGTGTTCACCCGTCAGCCGCTGCATGTCGATTTCCATCAAATCAATATGGACGAGCCCGTCACCACGACGGTCCGCCTTGAATTTATCGGAGACCCGGTTGGCGTCAAGGCCGGCGGTATTCTGCAAATCCAGCATCATGAGATTGAGATCCGCTGCTTGCCGCAGCATATCCCGAGTGAAGTAGAAGTAGATATATCCGGTTTGGACGTTGGCGAGAATATCCTCGTGTCCCAGTTAAAACTGCCTGCCGACGTCGAAGTAAAAACCGATGAGAACGATGTGCTTGCAACGATTCTTCTGCCTCAGAAGGAAGCCGAGGAGGAGCCGGCCGCCGACGAGCCTGCAGCCAAGGTCGAGGGAGCTTTCGAGAAAGAAGAAAAGGAAGCCGAGAAAACGGTATAATGTTGAACGTTCGGACGTACGGTCCGTATGTTTTTTAGAGGAAGCGTGTTGATGGGCGAGTCGATCGACACGCTTTTCCATTATGCTCGAATGATAGGAGCTTCTACCGATTCGGGGAAAAGGTTGATGAACGGGGTCATGTGAAAGTTGGCTTGGGGCGCTTTTTCGGGTATGATTAACTCGTAGGGGTTACATGGATGGTTTTGAAAGGAGCAGTTGGCTTGAAATGGTTCGTAGGCCTCGGCAATCCGGGGCGGCAATACGAAATGACGCGGCACAACATCGGCTTTATGGCGCTGGACCGATTCGCCGACAAGCACGGAATCCAAATCTCGCAGAACAAATGCAAGGGCCTGATGGGAGAAGGAATGGTGGCCGGGGAGAAGGTCGTTCTCCTTAAACCGCAGACGTATATGAATCTGTCGGGAGAGTCCGTGCGGGCATTTATGGATTTCTACAAGGCGTCCCCGGACGACCTGATTGTGGTATATGACGATTTGGATACGCCGTACGGGAGTATCCGTTTGAGGTATCAAGGCAGTGCAGGGGGCCACAACGGAATCAAATCCATCATACAGCATCTGGGCTCCCAGAAATTCAATCGAATCCGAATGGGCATTTCACGTCCGGCACCCGGCCGGGATATTGCCGATTACGTATTAAGTCCTTTTAGCAAAGAAGAATGGCAAAGCATGCCTCAGGTGCTGGATAGAACCTGCGAGGCCATGGAATATGTATTGGAGCATACATTCGAGAAGACGATGGCGAAATTTAACGGTTAGGTTGTTAAGCATTCAAGCTCCAGCGACCCCAGGCTAAAATCCTCCATTCTTGGTCATACTAAGTATGATGTCAGCGGATTGCCGATTGTACCGGTGACCGTTGTCCGTAAAGAAGCGCTTTGCCCGGCAAAGCGGAGAGGAGGAAGGCCGCATGACCGTGAAATACATATGCCGTCATTGCCAAACATCCATCGGGGAGATTCGTCAGGAAGAAGTGAGCGAGTATCAGTTGGGCTTTCATTTCTTGACCCCTGAAGAGCGGAGAGATATAATATCGTATAACCCAAATGGGGATGTCACCGTCAAGGTGGTTTGCGATTATTGCAAAGAAGCGCTGGAGGCCAATCCGGAGCTCTCGCTCCTCGCGAATCCTCTGCAGTAGGGGCTATTCGCGTCCGGCTGTCCGGCATGATGTACATGAATCGGGCCTAAAGCGAGTGCGCTATAGGCTTTTTAGTGTTACGCGGTTGAGAGGGGTGTCCTGTTTTGCAGGCTTTAATTCGGGCGTTCGCCGCGGATCTTGATTTTCAATCCGTGGTTGCCGGCATTCGCACGGGGATGAGGGAGCAGTTAATCGCCGGATTAACTGGTTCCTCGCGTCAGGTTATGCTCGCTTCGCTTTATGAGGAGCTGGAGCGGCCTTTATTTGTCGTGACGCACAATATGTTTTCTGCACAAAAAATGTACGAGGATTTAGCCGAACTGCTGCCTGGGGACCGGGTGCTTTTGTTCCCTGCCCAGGAGTTGCTTGCCGCTGAGGCGGCAATCGCGAGCCCCGAGATGCTGGCACAGCGAGTGGATGCGCTGTCCCGTCTGGCTGGAGATTTCCGCGGCATCGTCGTAGTGCCTTATGCGGGGATGCGTAGGCTGCTTCCAAGCCGGGATTCCATCGTTCAGGCTCAGTTCCGCATTGAAGTAGGGCAGACCGTGGAGCTGGACCAGCTGGTAAGCCGCATGGTCGAGCTGGGATATGAACGGGTGGAGCGGGTTGAAAACAAGGGAGAGATGAGCGTTCGCGGGGGAATTCTCGATTTGTATCCCCTCACATCGCCTCATCCGTATCGGATCGAGCTGTTCGATATTGAAGTCGACTCCATTCGTTCGTTCGATGCGGGAGACCAGAGGTCCATCGATAAAGTGAACGAACTGACCATTCTGCCCTGCCGCGAGATCGTGGCCGATCGTAACCGGTTACAATCAGCGGCGCAGCATGCCTACGAGCTGCTTCAGGAGCAGATCGGCAAAATGACGGACCGGGCCGCCAAAGACAAGCTGCTTGAAGGCATGGGACACGAAATCGAGCTGCTTCGGGAAGGACAGCACTTTCAAGGGATATTCAAATATGTCTCCCTCCTGTTTCCGGAACGGCAAACGCTGCTGGATTACATGCCGAAGGATTCGATTATCATTGTAGACGAACCCTCGAGGCTGCTGGAGACGGCAAAGCAGCTTGAGAAGGATGAGGCCGAATGGACGACCTCGTCGCTGCAGGACGGCGAATGCATCCCGGCGCTGGCCTTGTCCAAGCCTTATGAGACGCTGCTTCTTCGCAAAGCCTATCCAACGCTGTACATGTCGCTGTTCCTACGTCAGGTACAGCAGGTGACGCCGCAGAATATCGTCAATTTCATGTGCCGGTTGATGCAAAACTTCCACGGCCAGATGAATCTGCTCAAAAGCGAAATGGAACGCTGGAAAAAATCCGGCGCCCAGGTGATGATGGTGGCCAGCGGGGCTGAACGGATTGAGCGAATCAAGCGGGTGCTGGCCGATTATCACATTGAAGAGCCGCAGATTGTGGACGGCAGCCTGCAGACCGGTTTTGAGCTGCCCAGCATTCATCTTGTCGTTATTACCGAAGCCGAAATGTTCACCCAAAAGCAGCGCAAGGCCCGCAAGGTAGACAAAAAGATTGAGAACGCCGAACGCATCAAAAGCTACCAGGAGCTTAAGGTGGGGGATTATGTCGTCCATGTCAACCACGGGATCGGGAAATTCGTAGGCATCGGAACGCTTGAGGTTGGCGGGATTCATAAAGATTATCTGCACATTATGTATGCCGGCGGCGACAAGCTGTCGGTACCGATTGATCAAATCGACCATGTCCAGAAGTACGTAGGCGCCGAGGAAGGCAAAGAGCCGAAAGTGTATAAGCTGGGCGGGACCGACTGGAACCGGGTCAAGAGCAAGGCAAGGGCATCCGTGCAGGATATTGCGGACGATCTGATCAAGCTTTATGCCGAACGCCAGGCGACTCCCGGATACGCATTCTCCAAAGACAGCGCCTATCAGCAGGAGTTCGAAGGGATGTTCCCGTACGAGGAAACAGCAGACCAGCTCCGTGCCATTGAGGAGATCAAGAGGGATATGGAGAAGCCCCGGCCGATGGATCGGCTGCTGTGCGGCGACGTTGGCTACGGCAAGACGGAGGTGGCGATCCGCGCAGCGTTCAAAGCGGCGATCGACGGGAAGCAAGTAGCGGTTCTGGTACCGACGACCATTCTGGCCCAGCAGCATTACGAGACGTTCAGGGAACGCTTCTCGGGTTATCCGTTTAACATTCACGTATTGAGCAGATTCCGTTCCAAGAAGGAACAAACGGAGACGATGAAGGGCATAAAGAACGGTACCGTGGACATCGTGATCGGCACCCACAGGCTGCTGTCCAAGGATATCCAATTCAAAGATTTGGGTCTGCTTATCGTCGACGAGGAGCAGCGCTTCGGTGTTTCGCACAAGGAAAAGCTGAAGCGGCTCAAAACGAACGTGGACGTGCTGACCTTGACAGCGACGCCGATCCCGCGCACGCTCCATATGTCGATGCTTGGGGTAAGGGACTTGTCGGTCATTGAGACGCCCCCGGAGAACCGTTTCCCGGTACAGACCTACGTCGTAGAGTACAGCGCTTCTTTGGTACGTGAGGCGATCGAGCGGGAGCTTGCCCGTGAAGGCCAGGTATACTATTTGTACAACCGTGTACAGGGAATTACCCAAATGGCTGAACAAATCTCGATGCTCGTTCCCGATGCGCGGGTGACCGTAGCTCACGGCCAAATGTCGGAGCAGGAGCTGGAGAAGACCATCCTGGATTTTCTTGACGGAGAATATGACGTTCTTGTCAGCACGAGCATCATTGAAACCGGAGTCGACATTCCAAACGTGAACACGCTCATTGTCCATGATGCCGATAAGATGGGGCTTTCGCAGCTGTACCAGCTGCGCGGTCGGGTCGGACGTTCCAACCGGATCGCCTACGCCTATTTTACTTATCAGCGGGACAAAGTGCTGACGGAGGTAGCGGAAAAACGTCTTCAAGCCATCAAGGAGTTTACGGAGCTGGGTTCCGGGTTTAAAATTGCCATGAGAGATCTTTCCATTCGCGGCGCCGGTAATTTGCTCGGTGCCGAACAGCACGGCTTTATCGCATCGGTTGGATTCGACCTGTATTCCCAGATGCTAGGAGAAGAAATTAATAAGCGGAAGAAGGAAATGGGCGGCGAAACGACGCCCGAAGAAAAGGTTTGGTCAACGCAGCTTGATATTCAGTTGGATGCCTATATTCCCGGCGATTACATTTATGACAGCGTGCAGAAAATTGAAATTTACAAAAAAGTGGCGGCTGTGCAAACCTTGGATGAAGCGATGGAGCTGGAGGATGAACTCGTGGACCGGTTCGGCGATTTGCCGCAGGCGGTGGTCAATCTGCTCAAGGCGGCCCGCCTGAAGGTCTACGGCGCGATGTATGGGATCGAAACGATCTCGCAGAAAGGTTTGGATTACGAGCTTCGGATTCACCCTGGACAAAACGACAATTTGGACGGGCAGAAGCTGCACCAATTGTCAGGCGAATTCGAGAATCGGATCAAACTGATCGGCGGGCAGCAAATCATTATCGAGCTGAAGGGCAAAGGGTTAAAACCAGAAGAATCCATCGATTTGCTGGAAAGGTTTCTGGTACAATACAAGCGTGTTTTGAAATCGAAGGGAGAGCTGCAGAATGTGGCAAAATAAAGGGAACCCGTTGCAAAAAGGGCTTTTGGCTCTTTTCGCACTCATATTGATTATTGGTGTAACGGCAGGATGCGGAAAGAAAGACGAGGGCGGCTCCACCGCGGCGCCGGAAGGCAATCCTGATGAAGTGCTTGTCACGTACAAAGACGGCGGCCAGGTGACACGCGGGGAATTTGAAACATTTATGAACGTCAATTTGCTTTTTAACCAGCAGTATGCGCAGTATAAAGATGAGCCGGCGTTTCAGCATGACATGATGAATCAATTGGTTGCGTTCAAGATTCTGGCGTCCCGTGCGGACGACAAAGCGAAAGCGGAAGCCGACAAGCAGTCGCAGCAGCAGCTTGAACAGCTTAAAAGCTTTATGGGCATGCAGGAAGGCGGCATGGAAAAGCTGCTGAAGGATAACAACATTACGGAAAAGGACTTGGATGAATTCGTGCATCAGAGCATTCAAGTTTTCGTGTCGGAAGAGAGCAAGATTCCGGATGCGGATCTCAAAGCGGCTTATGACCAGAAGCTGACGCAGGACAAGAACGCCTACGATATCGCTACGGTCAGCCATATTCTCATCGGCATTAATGATCCGGCGACGGGGAAAGAGACCCGTACGAAGGAAGAAGCCTTAAAGCGGGCGAAAGAAGTAAAGGACAAGCTGACGCAGGGCGGCGACTTTGCCGCGCTGGCCAAGGAATATTCGGAAGATCCGGGCTCCAAGGATAAGGGGGGGACCTATACGGATATGCCTCTTTCTCAATGGGTGCCTGAATTCAAACAGGCTGCTATCGAGCTTCCGATCGGCCAGATCAGCGATCCGGTAGAAACGACATTCGGTTACCATATCATGAAGGTTGAATCCCGCAAAACCAAAACGTTTGATGAAGTAAAGCCGGACTTACGCTCTGAAGCGGCGCAAAACAAGGTGCATGAATTTATGGAGAAAGAGCTTCCTGGGCTTATTGAGACGAACAATCTGCCTAAGCCGGAAGAGTCTAAGCCCGCAGAAACGCCGGGTACGCAAGCTCCGCAACCGGACGCTCCTCAATCCGATGCTCCAAAGACGGAAAACGGCAAGTAAGATTTACCAGGGCACCCGTATGGATGCCCTGTTTTGTTTTCATTTTTTTGGACATAATGTAAACAGCGGCGGACATTCTTACATAATGAACCGATGACCGCAAGGATCAAGCGCCAGGTATCATGCATAACCACTTGGGAATCGAAGAATACTAAGATTAGTTCAATTCCCTCCATTGGCATAAATTAGAGTCCAGTCTGTATCTAACTCTCAGGAAAGCGAGGCATCTAGAATTATGAAAGCAACTGGAATCGTTCGTCGTATAGACGATCTTGGCAGGGTCGTCATCCCCAAGGAGATTCGCCGTACGCTGCGGATTCGGGAAGGGGATCCTCTCGAAATCTTTGTAGACCGCGACGGAGAAGTGATTCTTAAGAAATACTCTCCTATCGGTGAACTGGGTGATTTTGCAAAAGAATATGCCGAGTCCTTATATGAAAGTACAGGCCACATTACGATGATATCGGACCGCGATACCATGATTGCCGTAGCCGGCGGTTCCAAGAAGGAATATTTGGACAAGCCGATCGGTTCTCTCGTTGAACAATGCATGGAAAACCGTAAGGCTTCGATAGAAAGCAGCAGCGGGTCATATGAAATTTCCAAGGATGTAAACGAAACTTACAGCTCGTATGTGATTGCTCCGATTGTGGCGGGCGGAGACCCGATCGGAGCGGTGATTCTGGTCAGCAAGGATGAAAGTGTGAAAATGGGCCAAATGGAGCTCAAAATGGCGGAAACGGCTGCGGGCTTCCTCGCCAAGCAAATGGAACAATAATGTGCGGCTGAAATCAACCGCAAGAAAGCAAAAGCAGGGCTTCCTGATGGCATCCTCTTGAAGGGATATCGGGAAGCTTTTTTGCTTGGTTTTGGAAAATGGGCGGCAAGTGCGGTATAATGTTGGCGTTAAGACGGACGCTAAGCCAAGCTTTAGTGCGGTACGGCAAGAAGGAGAGGGAGAGCATCGGAGGAAAGGAGACGGACAAGGCGTTCGGGCCGGAGGGGCGGACCGATGGGGGACGCGCGGGCTCGGCGCTGCTCAAAGGCGCTGCTTTGTTGGGGATGGCCGCTGTCATCTCCAAGCTGATCGGAACGCTGCAGAAAATTCCGCTTCAGAATTTGGCCGGCGATGCGGTATTCGGCATTTATAACGCGGTTTATCCGCTCTATATTTTAATTTTGTTTTTGGCGACGGCCGGTTTTCCGCTGGTGATATCGAAATTTGTATCTGAGTATGCGGCCGCCCGCCGCTTCGACGAAGCGCGCCGTGTGCTTCGTGTGGCCTTGGTTGCGCTGATGGCGACGGGAATTTGTTTCTTCCTGCTGCTGTATTCCGGAGCCGATACGATCGCGCGATGGATAGGTGCTTCGCAAACCGTCGAGGCGATTCGCAGCGTGTCGTTTGCACTGTTGATCGTACCGGTCATGTCCTGCCTGCGCGGCTACTATCAAGGATTTCAAAATATGGTTCCGACCGCTTGGTCGCAGGTTGCCGAACAAACGGTGCGGGTGGGTACGATGCTGATCCTGCTTATCGTGCTCATGCATCTGGGTTATGGACCGGAATGGATTGCCGCAGGCGCCACGTTTGGTTCTGTGACAGGTGCGATGGCGGGTTTGGCGGTCATGCTGTTTTTTTGGCGGAGGGATCGCGAAACGCTGGGGAGTACGGGTGCGGTCGGCGGTTCTTCCCTCTTCGGCGCTTGGCAATGGAAGCGGGATTGGGCGCTGATGAAACGGTTGACGGTCTACGCGATTCCGCTCTGCCTCGGCGCCATTGCGGTTCCGATTTTGACACTTGTGGATTCCTTCACGCTGCCCAGGCTCCTTCGAATTTCAGGCTATGACGAAACCGGGGCGCTTTATCAATTCGGGCTTTATCATCACGGCCTGCCTCTGGTGCAACTGGTTGCCATGATTGCGTCTTCCATGTCGGCGGCGCTGGTGCCGGCGATGGCGGAAGCCAGACAGCGGGGAGATCTGGCGGCAGCGCGCAGCAGGGCGGAGATATCGCTGCGGTTCACCTGGATGATCGGGCTCGCCGCCTCGTTCGGTCTGGCCGTGCTGGCGGAGCCGCTGAACGTAATGTTCTTCAAAAGCGCCGATGGTACGGCGGCGATGGCGATCCTTTCGTTCACCGCGCTGTTCTCGGTGATCAATATTGTCGCCGGCAGCGTGCTGCAAGGGCTTGGCGCCGTGCGTGCGCCGGCGCTGTATCTGCTGCTTGCCGCCGGCGTGAAGGTCGCGGCGAACGCGCTGCTTGTGCCGCGCTTCGGCATCGCCGGCGCCGCGGCAGCCGCGGTGGCCGCCTACGCGCTCGCCGGCGGCCTCACGCTCGCGCACGCGCTGCGCGCCGCCGGCATCACGGCCCCGGGCGGCCGCGCCGTCATAAAGCCGCTGCTGGCGGTCGGCTTTATGACGCTCGGCCTGCTGGCCGTGACGCACGGCGCTCCGCCGCTGCTTGCACGGCTGCCTGTGGCCCTGCCCGAGCGGGGCATGGCCGCGATCATCGCGCTTAGCGGCGTCGCGCTGGGGGCGCTGGCTTTCGCGTTCGCGCTGCTGCGTCTGGGCGCGGTGAGCGCCGCGGAGCTGGCTCAGGTGCCCAAGCTTGGGGGCAAGCCCCTAGCGCTGCTGCGCAGACTCCGGCTGCTCCCCTAGAGCGGAGCGCCGCATCAAAACCTAAGGAGGCGCTTGCGCCATGTCTATGCAACCGCAAATTACCGTTGTCGGCCTCGGAACCGGCGACCCGAATCAACTGACGCTCGGCGTCTGGAGAAAGCTCGAATCCACCGGCACGACGGGCGGAGCGCTGTATCTGCGCACCAAGGAGCATCCGATGGTCTCGATGCTTGATCACCACGGGCTGCGCTATGAGACGTTCGACGCCGTATATGAAGCCAATGAGGCGTTCGACACGGTGTACGAAACGATCGCCTCTACGCTGATCGCCCGGGCGAAGACTCCAGGGGCGGGGGAAGTGCTGTACGCCGTCCCCGGACATCCGATGGTCGCCGAGCGGACGGTGCAGCTGCTTCGCGAGCGTTGTCCGGCCGAAGGCGTGCTGCTCGGGTTCATGGGCGGCGAGAGCTTTCTCGATCAGGCCTTTCTGAGGCTCGGCTTTGATCCCATCGAGGGCTTTCAGCTGCTTGACGGTACCTCACTTCAGGCAAGCTCCCTGAATCCGCAGCTGCATACCTTGATCGGACAAGTGTATGATGTCTATACGGCCTCGGATGTGAAGCTGACGCTGATGGAACTGTACCCGGACGACTATCCGGTAACCGTTGGCCATTCGCTTGGCGTGACAGGGGAGGAGCGCGTTCGTGAGGTGCCTTTGTATGAGCTTGACCGTGTAGAAGGTTACGGCAACTTGTCATTGGTGTGGGTGCCGCGGACGGATCGGGACGATGTGCGCAGCCGCACCTTCTCCCGTCTGCACGAAATCGTGCACATTCTGCGAAGCCCGGAAGGGTGTCCGTGGGACCGGGAGCAAACGCACAAGTCGCTGCGCAAAAACTTGATTGAAGAGGCCTACGAAGTACTGGAAACGATCGACGACGACGATCCAGATCATATGTGCGAAGAATTAGGCGACTTGCTGCTGCAAATCATGTTGCATTCGCAAATTGAAGCGGAGGCCGGCTCCTTCACCGTATTCGATGTGATTCAGGAGCTCAACGAAAAGCTGATCCGCCGTCATCCTCACGTATTCGGCTCCATGCAGGCGGAGGATGCGGACGAAGCGCTAAGCAACTGGCAGCAGATCAAAGACGAAGAAAAACGCCGTAAAGGCATAAACCCTGACGAGCAATCGGTGCTGTCGGGCGTGCCGCGCGATCTGCCGGGGCTGATGAAGGCGTATAAGCTTCAGAAGAAAGCCGCCGGCGTTGGCTTTGATTGGAGCGCTTTGGAAGAGGTGCTGCCGATTGTGGAATCGGAGTTGGCCGAAGTGAAGGAAGCGATCGAACGGTTCGGTAAAGCGGAGCAGCAGGAGGAGATTGGTGACTTGCTGTTTGCCGTCGTGAATCTTGCACGTTTTTTGAAGGTGGATCCCGAGGAAGCCATGGCCGACGCCAACCGAAAATTTTTCGACAGATTCAGCTATATTGAATCGCAGCTGCGTTTAAAGGGCAAGACATTTGACCAAACTGATTTGCAGGAGATGGAATCTCTTTGGCAGGAAGCAAAAAAAGTTCTAAAAAAATAAGCATCTTTGCAGGAATTTCCTATGCAAGCAAAGAATACATAAGCTTAGCGTCATTCAAAGAGGAGGATATTTACTCATGAACAAAACCGATTTGATCAACAACATCGCTGAAAAAAGCGGCCTTACAAAAAAAGACGTGGAATCTGTATTAAACAGTTTTCTTGGCGAAGTAACAGAAGCTTTGTCGAATGGTGACAAGGTTCAGCTGATTGGTTTCGGCACATTTGAAACTCGCAAACGTTCCGGACGCACGGGCCGCAACCCGCAAACCGGTAAAGAGATTACAATTCCAGAATCCAAGGTTCCAGCCTTTAAAGCAGGCAACAAGCTTAAAGAAGCGGTGAAATAATGCGGCTTGACAAGTTTCTCAAGCTCTCCCGTTTAATTAAGCGCCGTACGGTCGCTAAGGACGTATCCGAACAGGGCCGCGTCTGGATTAACGGAAGGGAAGCCAAACCCAGCAGCACGGTGAAGGTAGGCGACGAACTGACGATTCAATTCGGGCAGAAGCTGGTCACCGTTCGCGTGGAACTGCTGTCCGAGTCAACCCGCAAGGAAGACGCGGCCAAGATGTACACGCTGCTGAAAGAAGAAATGAACAAACGTGATTCGGACTTTTTGTTGTGATCCGATTTCGATCAAGAAGAGACTGAGCGGATGCTCGGTCTCTTTTTAGTCTGGCGGTAATTTCCGGTCACAGGCGGATCCTGCAGGATGGCGCATCGGATTCCGATTGGGAGTTCTAAACCTCGGACGACCCCCATACGTTTATAGTAAGCATGCTTTGGGCAGGCCAAAGTGATGAGGAGGGGGACGTGCCATGGCAGAATTGCCGGGGAAGGTAAAGCGCCAGGAGATTAAAATGCTCAACCGCAAGCTGCTGGAAGTATCCGGAGTGCTGAATGTGGAAAGCTTCGACAGCGAGGAGTTTTTGCTGGAAACCGAGTGCGGCTATCTGATGATCAAAGGCCAAAATTTACATATCAAAAATTTAAGTCTCGAGCAGGGCCTGGTCGCGATTGAAGGGTATGTCAACGAGCTGGCGTATGTGGATGCAAACTCCCAGGGGAAAACCAAGGGATTTTTCGGTAAACTGTTTAAGTGACGCTGCAGATTCAATTTGTGACGCTGGGCATGATGTCTGCAGGAGGGCTCGCGCTGGGAGTGCTGTTCGACATGTACCGGGTGCTTGCTGGCCAGCTGAAAGTACCCTCTTGGATGAAAGCCGTCCTGGATCTCCTGTATTGGTTCATCGGCACGCTGATCGTGTTCAGGCTTCTTTATGAGAGCAACTGGGGCGAGGTTCGCCCGTTTATTTTTCTTGGTCTTGGCATCGGCATCGTTTTATATTTTTTGGTGTTTAGCCGTGCGGTCATCTGGGTGATTCGGTTATTGATCCGCATTGTGCTGGCCGCCGTTCGCATTGGAAAGCAGTTGATCCGGGTGTTTATTGTCAAGCCCGCGATCGGATTATACCGGTTTTTGATCATCTTTTTAGGATTTTTGCTCGCGGTGGCTATTTTCCTTTATAAAACTGTGATACAATTATGCTATCCTGTGCGGAAATTGCTTGTATGGCTGGTGAGGCCGATTAGCCGATGGATTCGCGCCCGAATTCCGGTTCCCGCATGGATGAAGCAAATGATAACAACTGTCGCAGCCTGGCTGCAAAAATTCAGATAAGAGTTTCGCTCTTATCGTAACCTGGGAGGATACAAGGTTCATGCAGGCAGCTTCTAAAGCAAAACATAGTGAGCCGCAAAACAAAGGCTCGTATCGCCGACGCCGTTTTGTGATGCTGGTGCTGGCATGCTTTTTGAGTTGGGCCGGCATTACCCTTTGGAACCAGGCTGACAAAATCAGTGACCGGAAAGAGAAGGTTAGCGCCCTTGAGCAGGAACTGACCAAGACGCAGCAGGTCTATGACAGCCTGCAGCGCGAAATCGAAAGGCTCAATGACCCGGAATACGTAGAGCAAAAAATCCGTAAAGAGCTTCATTATGTAAAGCAAGGAGAAACGTTGTTTTATACCCCGAAGCCGCCACAGAAATAACCTAGCAAATGATGGTCTACGCCTTGTGTTGACCGTATTTTCTCCATAAGTTATAATCTGCGTAGCTTCATTATTGTTTTTTTTGCATTGCTAACTATTTAAGGGAGGATCAGTTTACTTTATGGCAATTGAAGTGGGCAGCAAGCTGCAAGGAAAAGTAACAGGCATTACTCACTTTGGGGCGTTCGTCGAGCTTTCCGAGGGGGTTACCGGCCTTGTACACATCTCGGAGATTGCGGACAACTATGTCAAGGATGTCAACGATCATCTCAAGCTGAACGATATCGTTACCGTGAAAGTGATTAATGTCGACAAAGACGGCAAAATCGGTTTATCCATCAAGCAAACGGTGGATCGTCCGGTAGATGCTGCTCCGCCGACAAGGCCCGCTCGTTTTGAAAGACAAGGAGGAGACCGCGGAGGCTTTAACCGAGGAGACCGTGGGGATCGTGGAGGCCGTGGTGGTAAACCTCCCGCAACCAGGCTTTCCTTTGAAGATAAAATGGCTCGCTTCCTGAAAGACAGCGAAGACCGCATTTCTTCCCTTAAGAAGAACACCGAGGGTAAGCGCGGCGGTCGCGGCGCACGCCGAGACTAGCAGGAAACGATATTTCGAAGCTGTTCGACTGGCCAAGTCCGAACGGCTTTTTTGCATACGGAGGAAATATTTTACGGGTCGTATATTTCGCGCATCGGGACTTGACAAGCCCTTGCCGGCTATTATATACTCATGCTTGTTGCGGCGGCGTAGCTCAGCTGGCTAGAGCGTACGGTTCATACCCGTAAGGTCGGGGGTTCGATCCCCTCCGCCGCTATAAGTGCTCAGAACCGCTTCCATAGAAACTGTGGGGGCGGTTCTTTTTTTTGTGAAATATTCCAATATTTGTCGTATCTTCCATTTCAGCTCCCCGAATCGACAGGTTGTAACGCAAAGAGTGCTTGTCCGCGGCGAACACAAAGGGGAACAAGACTGAATTTCTTCTCCAAACCATTTTGAAAGCCCTAACAAATACAGGTAGGACAACGCCTGAACGAAATTCGCGGACAGACTTCTTTTTGTCGGAAAAAACTTTGAATCTACCAACTCATTCTGACAAACTTTCCACAACGCACCACGTATACTAGGTACCACTAATAGTTTATGGGTGGTGTAATCATATTATGCACAAACGTCAAATTTTTTCCAAAGCGGGAACGGCATGGTCCGGGTGGATGCAGCGCTCGATGAAGTCCGTTTCCAGAGTCACCGTAGAAAACAGGCTTGTCCAGTCGCTTGTCGGTAAGAGATGGTCCATTCTGCTTCTTGTGATGGCGTTCCTGCTGGGCCGCGCAATGATTCTTGAACAGCTTGCGCCGTTTGCCGTCGCTTATTTTGCCGTGATGTATTTCTTGAGGCGGGAGCTGCTCTTTTGGTCCGGCCTGTTCCTGACAGCCGGCAGCCTGTTCTCTGTAGAGCCTATGAATGCGGGCTATCTTGCGGCCTCCATGATCGTGTTTCTTCTCATACAAAGAGGAGTGGAACGGTTCGAACGATCGGACATTTCATACGCGCCGGTCATCGTGTTTGCATCCATCTTCTTTGTGCAGTTGTTTTCACACCTCGCTTCCGCTGAGCTCACGTGGTATACCTTAATGATGACGGCCATCGAATCGATGCTCAGCTTGATTTTGACTCATATCTTTTTGCAGGCCGTACCGGTATTTACCTTATCCAGAAAAAATTACAGTTTAAAAAATGAAGAGGTGATCTGTCTTATTATTCTGCTTGCGTCCGTCATGACGGGGACGGTCGGCTGGTTAATTGGTCCGGTAACGCTGGAGCATGTGCTGTCCCGGTATTTGATCCTCCTGTTCGCGCTTGTCGGGGGAGCGCCTTTGGGGGCTTCGGTGGGAGTGATCTCCGGACTCATTCTTAGCTTGGCCAGCTCCAGTGCAATCTACCAGATGAGCCTGCTCGCTTTTGCCGGGATGCTGGCGGGCTTGCTCCGGGAAGGCGGCAGGCTGGCGGTAGCGCTTGGCATGCTGCTTGGTTCCTCCATCTTATCCGTTTATCTGGGGACCCAAGCTCAGGTGCTAAACTCAACCTGGGAATCGGTCGCGGCGGTGGCGTTGTTCCTGCTGACTCCCAAGGGAGTGATACAGACGTTGGCCAAATATGTGCCGGGGACCCAAGAGAATTTAAAGTCACAGCATGATTATGCCCGCAGGGTCCGCGATGTAACGGCAAACCGCGTTGAACAGTTCTCCGAAGTATTCCGCCAGCTGTCGCGCAGCTTCAAGCAAATTACGGTGGATGCCCAGCCGCTGCACAAAGAGGAAGAAGTCGGGCACTTCATGAATTCCGTGGCCGAAAAATCATGTGCATCGTGCTGGAAACGACAGCAGTGCTGGGACGGCAAATTTTATCAAACGTATAAATTTATGACCGACATGATGACCGAGGTAGAGCTGCGCGAGAACATGACACGCAAAGACATCCTACCCGAATGGAAAAAGCTGTGCATTAAACCGGATCAGGTGCTGGAGGTGATGAAACAACAGTATGGCCAGTATAAGAATGACCAGCATTGGAAAAAGCAAATCATCGACAGCCGCCAGCTTGTGGCGGAACAGCTATCGGGCGTTTCTCAGGTCATGGAAGATCTGGCCAAGGAAATCAAGCGGGAAGGACAAGAGCTCTTCATGCAGGAGGAGCAGATCCGCAGCGCATTGGAAGAACTGGGCCTGTCCATTCACAGCATCGATATCATCAGTCTGGATGAAGGGAACGTGGAGATTGAAATTATCCATCAATACACGAAAGGATTTGATGAATGTCGTAAAATTATTGCTCCCCTGCTTTCGGATATTCTCGGGGAAAACATTGCAGTCAAGAACGAGCAGCTGCTCGAGCAAAAAGGAGGGTACAGCGCCGTACTGCTCGGGTCAGCCAAGGAATACGAAGTGGAGACGGGGATCGCCGGAGCGGCGAAAGGAGGGGATTTGCTGTCCGGAGACAGCTTTAGCACGGTAGAGCTGGGCAACGGCAAATTTGCGGTGGCGCTCAGTGACGGAATGGGCAATGGCGAGCGGGCGCGGGCGGAGAGCAGCACGGCGCTCTCGATTTTGCAGCAGTTGCTGCAATCCGGCATGGACGAGAAGCTGGCGATCAAATCACTCAATTCCATTCTGATGCTGCGCTCGTCGGATGAGGTATTTGCGACAGTGGATGTGGCCTTGATCGATCAGTACAGCGCGAATACGACATTTATGAAGATTGGCTCCACGCCAAGTTTCATCAAACGGGGGAATGATGTGATTGCCGTTACGGCGAACAATTTGCCTGTAGGCATTGTGCAGGACATGGACATCGATCTCGTGAGCGTGTCTTTGAAGCATGGGGATATTTTGATTATGGTGACCGACGGCATTTACGATGCGCCCGGCCACGCCGTCAACAAAGAAATGTGGATGAAGCGAATGATCTCGGAAATCGAGGCGGACAGCCCGCAGGAATTTGCGGATGTTTTGCTCGAGCGTGTGGTAAGGTACCATCACGGAGATATCTATGATGATATGACGGTGGTTGTGGCACGGATTGATAAATTCCAACCGGAATGGGCTACCTTCTCCTGGCCGGGAATGCAGCGCGTCGAACGTCCGAAGACGGTTAGTTAATAGATAGATTTTCTAAGGGACATCCGTTCTTTAGGTATGGCGGATTGCTGTGCCAATGAACAGGGATGTTCCTTTTTGTCGGAAACCAAGTTTAGAATCCTCCCTACTGGTAAAGATATGTAATAGAGTAGAAGGAGGACAGAAAGATGAAGCAGATTATTCTCATCACAGACGGTTGTTCGAATGTTGGAATCAGTCCGGTTGTAGCGGCGGCCCATGCCAAGGCGGAAGGGATTATTGTTCATGTGGTTGGCGTGCTGCATGCCGGCGATACAGACGATTCGGCTGCGGCGGAAATCGCGGAAATTGCCAAGGCGGGTGGCGGGATGAGCCGCATGGTTCAGCCTTCACAGCTGTCCCCGACGGTGCAAATGATGACGCGCAAGACAGTTGCGCAAACGATTCAGCAGGTCGTAGGACAAGAGCTTCGCAGCATCCTGGGACATTCCAGGCTTGAAGCGCTGCCGCCGGAACAGCGCTCCGAGGTCGTCCGGGTCATCGACGATTTAACGGAGACGACGAGCCTGCAGGTCGCGCTGTTGATCGATGCGAGCGCCAGCATGAAGCCCAAGCTTCAGGCCGTAAAAGAAGCCATAGCGGATCTCCAGCTTAGCTTGCAGTCCCGAATCGGCCAAAGCCGGATTGCCGTTTTCCATTTTCCGGGGAACGTATCGGGGGACCAAGAGATTGTCATGGATTTGGATTGGACCAACGAGCTTGCAAATCTGAACCGGTTGTTTTATAAATTAAACATGAAGGGAACGACACCCACAGGTCCCGCACTGCTGAAAGTGGTTCAATCTATGAACCGGAATGCCGATGATAACAAAGAGAACGCGGGTTATACAGCCGGGAGCCTCTCTATAACGAGCGGAACTGTGATAACAAACGAGGAAGGGATACTCCGTGACTACGTTGTTTGAACCCGCAGTACCTGTGGGAGCCTGGATTCAGGGCAAGTGGAACAAAAACCAGTACCGGGTCGAGCGGCTGCTTGGCGAGGGGGCGAACGGAAAGGTGTTTCTCGTGAGCCGGCGCAAGCGGCTTTACGCGCTCAAAATAGGCTTTGATCCGGCGGATCATCAATCGGAAGTGAATGCGCTCAAGGCGTTAACGAAATCTTCGACTTCCTTTCAGGATATGCTCGTGGAAGCGGATGATTTTTCACAGGAGGGTATGGATTATCCTTTCTGTGTGATGCGTTATATCAAAGGAAAGTCTCTTACAGAGTTTATTAAACAATATGGAACCGATTGGATTCCTCTGATTGGCTTGAATTTGCTGCGCAAGTTATCGGAGCTTCACTCAAGCGGCTTTGTCTTCGGAGATCTGAAGGCGGAGAACATGATCATTACCGGGTACGGAGAAGTGGAACTGATCGACTTCGGAGGGGTGACGGCCAAAGGCCGGTCGGTTAAACAGTTTACGGAAGTGTATGACCGGGGGTTTTGGAACAACGGATCGCGAACGGCGGATGAAGGATATGATTTATTTTCTTTTGCAGTGCTGCTCCTCCAAGTGACCGACCGGGAGAGGTTTCAAAGCGTGACATCCATCCTGCCGCAAACCCGGAACGTAGAATGGCTGATTGAGCTTTTGCAGGGGTGTCCCCCATTGGCGCAGGCAGCCCCCTTGCTCCGCAAAGCGCTTACGGGACGGTACGACAGCTCAAAGCAGATGCTGGCCGATTGGCGGGCCCGCAGTCTGGGAAATGGAACCGTCCATAAAAAGCCGGTAAATGGGGATTGGATTAAGCTGTGCTTTGCCGCCTCATTAATTGTATTCGGCGCAACGTTGTATTTGGTTTGGCCATAGGGGCAATACATAAGAGAGCGGGATAACAAGAAGAAACGGGCTATTGGGGAAATGAGAGGGACATAGGGATGGAGACGGCACAATCATTATCCGCTAAGATAGAGCGGTACATACGAGACGAAACGCTGATTGAACCGGGAGATGGGGTTGTCGTAGCGGTATCGGGAGGGCCCGATTCCGTAGCGCTGCTTCATCTTTTGTTTGCGTTGTCCGATCGATACGGATGGAGGCTCGTCGTAGCCCATGTAAACCATGGCTTTCGGGGGTTGGAATCCGATCGGGAAGCGGAGCTCGTGAGTGAACTGGCACAGCGCCTTGGCCTTCCTTTGGCTTCCACCTATATCGATATGCCGCGTTATATAGAAGAAACAGGGCTGAATACACAAGCGGCCGCCAGGGAAAAACGCTATGCTTTCTTGCTGGATACGGCTGCACGCTATCAGGCTCGGCGCATCGCGCTTGCGCACCATGCGGACGATCAGGCGGAAACCGTTATGATGCGTATGCTGCGGGGAACAGGGCCATCCGGCTTGGCCGGTATCCCTATCAGGCGCAAAGAAAAAAATGATGTGGAACTTATTCGTCCCTTACTGCGTATATACAAATCAGAGCTGCTGCATTACTGTTCCGCGCAGGGCTTACCTTACTGCACAGACAGCAGCAATCTGCAGACCAAATATTTTCGCAATCAAATACGATTGGATGTGCTGCCTTTTCTTTCCCGCTACAATGACCAGCTTCCTTCCGCTTTAAACCGACTGGCTGAAATGATGGCCGGAGAGGACGATTACCTGGAGGCGGAAACGCTCAGGCTCTACAAGGCTCATGTAAGCCGGAAGAACGATGCCTGGTTCTGGAGTGCGGAGTGGTTTAGCGGGGTACATGTTGCTTTACAAAGGCGTTTGATTAAACTAATATTAAGTTATCTTGCTTCCGATCCGGAATCCATCGATTTCCTGAAAATCGAGCAGATGCGGATAGCCGCGCTTAGTAAGCAGCCGACGAATTTCAGGCGAGTCATCGGACAAAACATTACGCTCAGCAGGGAATATGATCAAATCGCTGTACATACGATGGTGTTATCACCTTTACCTTATGTCTACGAGATCAAGAAGAACCAGCCGGAGCTGCTGATCCCCGAGACGGGGGTTCGGGCGGAGTTTCGATGGCTTATAGGGACGACGGAAAAGCCGCAGACAAGAGATATGTATTCGGCTTGCTTCGATGTGGATGAACTGGCCTTCCCTGTCATTTTTCGAAGCCGTCGTCCCGGAGATCGTATGCGTCCTCTGGGACTAAATGGATCGAAAAAGGTAAAGGATATGTTCATTGACGGCAAGCTCCCGTTGAGCTTGAGGGAGAAGATCCCGATTGTAACGGATGCCAAAGGGCGCATTCTATGGCTGCCCGGAGTTCGGCGGTCAGGGCATGCGTTGGCCGGCAAAGAAACGAAACACGTGGTATGTATGAAGCTTGATATTGATTTTACTTAAGAAGTAGGAGGATCTCTTTTGCAAAACGACGTCCAAGAAGTACTATACTCTGAGCAGCAAATTCAAGACAAAGTGAAGGAAATGGGCGAATTGATCAGCCGCGATTTCGAAGGGCGCAACCCTCTCGTCATCTGCGTGCTCAAGGGTGCTTTCATTTTCATGGCTGACTTGGTAAAACAGATAACGATACCGCTCGAAATCGATTTCATGGCGGTGTCCAGCTACGGAGCCTCTACCAAATCGTCGGGTGTAGTCAAAATCATCAAGGATCTCGACATCTCTGTAGAAGGCCGTCACGTAATCATTGTTGAGGATATTATCGACAGCGGGTTGACGTTAAGCTATCTGATCGATGTGTTGGAAAGACGCAATGCGAAATCGATCACGGTCGCCGCTTTATTTGATAAGCCTGCGCGTAGAACGGTGGATTTGGATGCAGACTATAAAGGTTATGTTATTCCGGATGCGTTCGTGGTGGGCTATGGTCTGGACTACGGCGAGAAGTACCGGAATCTGCCGTATGTAGGCATATTGAAGCCGGAAGTGTACTCCCATTAGCATTTCTTGAGAAGCCAAGACTTGCTGTGGTACAATATACAAAGTTGCCGTTTGCCTGAGAGGAGGTAGGGAATGAATCGCATTATTCGCAATACAGGCTTTTATCTGCTCATTTTTTTGGTTACCGTCGGAATCGTTCATTTTATCAGCACTCAGAATGAGCAACAAGACATCATCAGCTACGATCAACTCCGACAGACCTTAACGGAAAAGAATGTCGAATCGATCATCGTCAAGTACGATGCTCAAACGTATTTAGTTCGGGGGACATATAAAAATGCGCCATCGTCGAATAATAAAAATTTCGAATCCCGTGCGCCGTATGACCCACAAATCTTCCGTTTGATTGAATCCAGCGACATTCCCCCGGGGAACGTTTACATCGAGAGAATGGAAGGGGACAATGTTTGGATCAGTTTCCTCACCTCCATCATCCCGTTCGTGATCATCTTCATTCTGTTCTTCTTCTTGCTGAATCAAGCCCAAGGTGGCGGCGGTAAGGTGATGAACTTCGGCAAGAGCAAAGCAAGGCTTTATAATGAAGAGAAAAAACGCGTCACTTTCGAGGACGTCGCCGGAGCCGATGAAGAGAAGCAAGAATTGGTAGAAGTGGTGGAATTTCTGAAGGATCCCCGCAAATTTGCGGCAGTGGGTGCCCGCATTCCGAAAGGGGTTCTGTTGAACGGGCCTCCGGGTACAGGGAAGACGCTGCTTGCCAGAGCTGTGGCCGGTGAAGCCGGTGTGCCGTTCTTTAGCATCAGCGGTTCCGATTTCGTCGAAATGTTCGTCGGTGTCGGTGCATCCCGCGTGCGCGATTTGTTCGAGAATGCAAAAAAGAACGCCCCTTGTATTATTTTTATAGATGAGATCGATGCCGTGGGTCGCCAGCGCGGAGCCGGTTTGGGCGGTGGGCATGACGAACGCGAGCAGACGCTCAATCAGCTGTTGGTTGAGATGGACGGTTTTGGCGCAAACGAAGGGATTATTATTATCGCTGCGACAAACCGTCCGGATATTCTCGATCCGGCCCTTCTCCGTCCGGGTCGTTTCGACCGCCAGATTACAGTAGATCGTCCGGATTTGAAAGGCCGTGAAGCCGTCCTGAAGGTACACGCCCGAAACAAACCGCTCAATAAGGACGTGAAGCTGGATCAACTGTCCCGCTATACGACCGGATTTACCGGTGCGGATCTTGAGAATCTGCTTAATGAGGCAGCGCTGATCGCAGCCCGCCGCAACCGGAAGGATATCTCGATGTCTGAGATCGAGGAGGCTTTCGACCGTGTCATCGTCGGGACGCAGAAGAAAAGCCGGCTGATCAGCGAGCGGGAGAAGAGAATGGTCGCTTACCACGAGGCGGGCCACACCATTGTAGGTCTTCATGTGGAGAATGCCGATGTGGTGCATAAGGTCACGATCATTCCGCGCGGCCGCGCAGGCGGTTACGTGATGATGCTGCCGAAGGAAGGCGAAGACAAAATGATGCAGACGAAGTCCGAGCTGCTCGATAAAGTCACCGGACTTCTGGCAGGCCGGGTATCCGAGGAGCTGTTCATCGGAGAAATCGGAACCGGCGCTTATAGCGACTTCCAACGAGCTACCGGCATTATTCGCCGCATGATTACGGAATTCGGGATGAGCGACAAGCTTGGTCCGATGCAGTTCGGCACATCGCAGGGTCAGGTCTTCCTGGGCCGCGATTTTGGGCACGAGCAAAACTATAGCGATGCGATTGCTTATGAAATTGACCAGGAGATGCAAGCGATGACCCGCGCTTGCTATGAACGGGCCAAAGAAATTCTTACCCAATATAAAGACCAGGTTCGTCTTGTAGCGGAAACCTTGATCGAGAGGGAAACCCTTGAGAAGGATCAAATTAAAGAGCTGATCGAAAAAGGTTCGCTGCCGCCTTTGGAGAAAGACGGTTCCTCTGAAGCCAAATCCGAGGAAGTGAAAGTGAACATCCAAAGTCAGCCCTCGCAGGAAAGCAAAGAAAGTCAATCGGATTTGGATAAAATATATTCCAAAGACCCAGATAAAGATAAATAACCATACGCTAAACCGGTGCTGGAAACAGCACCGGTTTTTGTATTTCACGCGCGCCTAGCCAAGCTAGGCACAACTAGCCGGTGCAAGTCCGGCCGAGGTAAGAGCCAAGTCGCCTCGTAGCTGACGGGCAACTGGTGGAGA
>NZ_FNDY01000088.1 GCF_900099895.1 Paenibacillus naphthalenovorans | reverse complement strand
GTTAGTGTAAAATCTCCGTGGGTGTAGGAATTGGAAAAAGCGGATATAGAAAAAGAGCTTCTCCCTTGGTAAAGTGATGTTTGCGCACAACACACCAAGAAGGAGGAAGCTCCTGTGAGCCACTTTACCACAACAATGCCGACGATGAAAGAGATTGAGCAATGGATTTTCCGGAAAATGCAGGAGGAATTCGCTCGTGCGATGAAGCAGGTGCTGGAGGCGCTGGATCAGCAGATCCTGGAGCAACGGGACCGAGAGCGTTATCGAGTAAAGGACGAGCGTGAAACAAGCGTCAACACGGTGTTCGGGAACGTGCGCTTCAAGCGGAGATTGTATTGTGATCGTAGAAGCGGAAAACACGTGTATCTGCTGGATCAGCTGTTGCAATTCGAAGGGCGCGGGAAAGTCAGTCCGCATTTGGAGGAGACAGCAATCGCATTCGCAAGCCAAGGACCGTCGTACCGGGACAGCGCTAAGCGGCTGGAGCAGCTGCTGGGATACAATGTGCTAAGCCATCAAGCGATCAGGGAAAAACTGATGGAGCGTGCGGAACAGCCGATGTCTGAGGTGAAGCGACGCCCAGCGCGAGTATTGTTCGTGGAAGTGGATGGGCTATACACGAAGCTGCAGCGGAGCAAGAAGCGCGGGATGGAGAACGCAATCGCGGTCGTACACGAAGGCTGGGAGAAGAACGGCAAGCGGGTGGAGCTGAAAAATAAACAGCATTACCTGCATACGAGCGGCGGCGACTTCTGGGAAGGGTTCGGGGACTTTCTGGTGGAGCGTTACGAAATCGACGAGAACACGTGGCTTGTGGTGAACGGAGACGGCGCGGCGTGGATCGGGGAATGTACATCCTACTTCCACCAATGCCTGTATATGCTGGATCGCTTTCATGTGGCGCGTGATTTGAAACGGTTTGTCGGACATTTGCCAAAGGTATGGGAGACCGTGAGACGGTCGCTGGCCAAACAGGACGCAGCCGCGCTTATGGCGGCCTTGGAAGGCGTGTCGGAGCAAGAGATAGCGGAAGAGAAGCGGAAGGATTGGAAGCCGTATAAAAGCTTTCTGAAGCGGCACGAGAAGCATTTGGACGACTACCGAAAAACACTCCAGGCGAAGGGGATCGACACAAGCGGCATGCGCCCGATGGGAAGCGCGGAATCGCAGATGCGTATATTCGCCAGGCGGACGAAGCGTGGCGGGTACAGTTGGAGTGAGCAAGGCGTCAGGGCGATGCTGAGGACGATGATGAGGATTCAAGAAGCGGGCACGGTGGTAAGAACGGTTGAAGGACAAGCGAGTAAGCAGGCAACGCCGCAGCAGCCGATAAACATGCGGCAATTGCTAAAGAACGTGACGCAACCGGTCAAGGGTTGTATCGCTGGAATGATTCGCATGCTGCAAGGACCGAAGCAAAGCAGCACAACGGGTATGGCACTCAAAGCACTTCGCGGATAACGGCAAAAAATTCTGACAAATCACTTGTATTTGATGAAAGAACGAAGCAAAGCGCTTACAAGGAAGAGGTTCCTTCGGGGTTCGCGTTCCAGGCATCTTAAATGACTGCCCACGCTAGCTTGACACTGAC
>NZ_FNDY01000025.1 GCF_900099895.1 Paenibacillus naphthalenovorans | reverse complement strand
CTCTCCACCAGTTGCCCGTCAGCTACGAGGCGACTTGGCTCTTACCTCGGCCGGACTTGCACCGGCTAGTTGTGCCTAGCTTGGCTAGGCGCGCGCGAAAAAAAAAACTGTGCCGCTCACGCAGCACAGTTTTGGGTAACAGGTTTATTTTCTCCGAGGACCTGCCGATTTAATCTCCTCGCTCATATCGGAAAATTTCTCGAAATTTTGGATGAAGCGCTCGGCCAATTCCGCCGCTTTCGCTTCATACACCGCTTTATCCTCCCATGTGTTTCTGGGTACCAGCACTTCGCTTGGAACGCCGGGAACGGATTCGGGGCAAAGCACGCCAAAGACCGGATCGGCGACAAATGTCGTTTGTTCAATGCTGCCATTGATCGCGGCGGACACCATAGCACGGGTATAAGCAAGGTTCATCCGTTTCCCTACGCCGTAAGGCCCGCCGGACCAACCGGTATTGACCAGGTACACTCTAGCTTTGTGCTCCTCGATTTTCTTCCCCAGCATCTCCGCATACACGCTTGGACGCAAAGGAAGAAAAGGGGCTCCAAAGCAGGTGGAGAACGTCGCTTCCGGCTCCGTTACCCCTCTCTCCGTACCGGCCAGCTTCGAAGTGTAGCCCGACAAGAAGTGATACATGGCTTGTTCCTTCGTCAGCTTGGAGATCGGAGGAAGCACACCAAACGCATCGGCCGTCAAGAAAATGATCACGTTCGGATGTCCGGCAACCCCCGGGATCAGTGCGCCGGGAATATAATCGACAGGGTAAGCGGCGCGCGTGTTTTCCGTAATCTGATTGTCGCTGTAATCGGCAATTCCGGTGTCTTCATCCAAAACGACATTTTCCAACACCGAACCGTAACGTATGGCCTGCCAAATTTGCGGTTCCTTTTCTTCCGAGAGGCCTATGCATTTCGCATAACAACCGCCCTCAAAGTTAAACACGCCCTGATCCGACCAGCCGTGCTCATCGTCTCCGATTAAACGGCGGTTCGGGTCGGCGGAAAGCGTCGTTTTCCCTGTGCCCGACAGCCCGAAGAATAGAGCGGTGTCCCCATTCTCTCCGACGTTAGCCGAGCAGTGCATCGGAAGAACGCCTTGGAACGGAAGAAGATAATTCAGTACGGTAAAAATGGATTTTTTCATCTCGCCGGCATACTCGGTGCCGCCGATCAGGACGACTTTCTTTTCAAAAGAAACGCAGATGAAAGTTTCGGAACGGGTACCGTCAACGGCGGGGTCGGCCTTCAATCCCGGAAGGGCGATCACGGTAAACTCCGGCTGATGGGCCTGCAGTTCTTCTTTCGTCGGACGGACAAACAGCTGACGAACAAATAAATTATGCCAAGCGTACTCATTGATGACACGAATGGGAAGCCTGTACTTTGAATCGGCTCCTGCAAATCCGTCGAATATGAACAGCTCCCGCTCCGCCATATATTTTTGCGCTTTTTGATACAGCCTCTCAAACTGAAGCTGTGATATAGGCTGATTTACGGCGCCCCAAGCAATATGGTCCATTACTGACGGTTCCTGCACCACAAATTTATCCTTAGGAGAGCGGCCGGTATACTTTCCCGTCAATGCCCGTAATGCTCCGGAGGAAGCCAGTACTCCTTCCTTTCTCTGCAATGCCGTTTCAATTAATTTTGATACGGACAAGTTGTGATGTGCGTTGTTAGCATGCTGCTGTTGAACAGCCTTAAAGTCCAAGACCATACTGTAACTGCCTCCTTTGGTTCGCTTTAATATAGTGTACATCAATTAATGTATAGTACACAATATAAATTTATCTATTACACAATCTTTATATGTTTTTTACACAATTTCGTCAAATATAACACTCTATTCATGGTGGATTGGGAACGCAACAGCTGATATAGGATGCCCTATAGAAGCAATCGGCCCGCTGCCTTCGTTCAAGTAAACAGAAAGAAGCCATTTGTCTGTCGGAGCTCTCCAGCGCTCCATCAGTCAAATGGCAACGTTAAAATCCGGTCTTTTGCATGTTTTCGGCCTTATTGCAGCCACCGGGGCGCCCACCAATTCCACCTGCCAAGCCATTTCATAAAAGAGGGGACCAGGATGAACCTGATCAGTGTCGCATCAATCCAGATTGCGGCGGCAATGCCAATCCCCAGCTGTTGGACCCCGACCACCTCCCCGAATGCAAAGGGTGCGGTAACCGCAATCATGATCGCGGCGGCCGAGGTGATGATTCTGCCGGTTGAGGTTAGTCCCGCCAGAATGGCGCGGTCGTTGTCCTGCGTTTGCCGGTACACCTCCGATATGCGCGACAGAAGAAACACCCCGTAATCCATGCTGATGCCAAAAGCCAGTCCGAAAATAAATACGGGAATCATGATGGCAATGCTGTACGGCTCCATCCCCAGGCGTCCTTCTTCAAATATCCATACCAGGATGCCGAACGATGCTCCCAGACTTAGGAGATTCATCAGAATCGTTTTGAGCGGAATGAGAACCGAACGGAACGCGAAGAGCAGCACACCAAATTGAGTAATGAAAATAAACAGCAGTACGTGTTTGATATTGTCAAAGATTTCATCAAAAACCTCCTGCTGGTACTTTGCCTCTCCTCCCAACAGGAACCGGATTTCCCCTGACATTCCTTTCTGCTCCCAACGCCGGACCCAATCCATCGCTTCCTTCGACGACGGACCGCCCTGCAGGGTCACATGAATAAGCATTCGATGCTGTTTCACATACCGCTTCAACACCGGCTCATATTTTTCTCTGATCATCGGTCTTTGAAACAGGGAGTATGCCTGTTCGGGCGGCATGCGCAGGCTGGAAAACACGGAATCCACCCGCAGCACGCCCGGATCGCTTTCCAAACTTTGAATCAGCGCATAGGTATTGAACCAGTCTTTTTTGGTCAGAGTATGCGTACTCCCTTGGGCTGCAATGTAAACATGCGAGGCTGACGGAAGTGCGAAGTGGGTTTGATAAGTCTCGGCGGCCGTGCGCGAATCATAGCTTTGAGGCAGCGAGGAGGCATCGGGAATGGCTAATTTCATTTGGGTTAAAGGCAGAAGACAGCCGATTAACACAAGCGAAGCCAAAAACGCCATCCGAAATGGCCTCTTCATGACAAAAAGCGATAAAGAATTCCAAAACTTTATTTCCACGGAAATGGATTTTGCCTTTTTTTCCGATCGGATGACAGGCCCCAGTATAGTTAGAAGCGCCGGAAGCAGAGTGATGGTTAACAGGACTGAAACCGCCACTACCACCATCGCTCCTAAAGCTACGGTAGTAAACATCGGGAGACGGATAAAGCATATCCCCATCAAGCCCAGAAAAACGCAGGCTGCCGAAAATAAAACGGCTCTGCCGGCGGTTTGCATGGTTGTGGCCAGCGCCTGCCCGGCAGAAGCTCTTTCCAGCTCCTCCCGGTATCGGCTGACCAGCATCAGCGCGAAATCGATGCTCAGCGCCAGACCCGCCATAGGGATGACGTTCAGCACAAAGTTGGAGAGCTCGATACGGGTCCCCAGCCAATACATGATCCCCATGGTGCCGGTAACTGCAAACATTCCTATGATAATGGGAATCATGGCGGAAACGATTCCGCCAAAAGCAAACCATAAAATCAGGAACGCCGCAGGAATTCCGATCAGCTCCGCCTTTTTCAAATCATGTTGACTAGCCGCGTTGACGTCCGCCTGGACCACCGGTTTCCCCGTCATTTTCACCGTGACTCCGCTGTGGTCCGGCAGGCGTGCATGAATTTCCTCAAGCACCGGCTTCATTTCATAGGATTGTTGTTCAAAAACAAGCAGTGCGTAGGCAATATTATTCTTGAGCATCCCCTCGTTCATCAGCGGGGAAATCACGCCGGTCAACCCGCGGATTCCCTGCAGCCGGTCCAGGGTATGCTGAATGAACTGGCGGAATCGCGCAGGGGATAAGGAATCCTGTTTCTCAAACACAAGCATGACGGGATCCTCAGGGATGTGGAAATCAGCGGATAGCATACGTTGAACCTTGACATAGGCTCCGTCCGGAAGCAAGCCGTGATCCTTCAAAACGGAAGGCAGCTTGGCAGCATACATTCCGAAAAAGACCGCGAACAAGAACCAAAACAGAATAACCGTTTTGGGATAACGATGAGACAGGACGGCAAGCATTCGGTACCCCATAACGAAGCTCCTCTGCGTATGGATCGGATGCTTTCTTTCTATACATCCGTTTCATTTAACCGGGTCGCCCGAACCATCTCATACGCCAATTCCGGCGCAAGATGCGCTAACCCCAGCAGGAGGCGGGGTACTGCGGGGAACCCGAGCAGCGATTGGAGCAGACGTCCCCACCTGAGGGGACCCGTAAATTCCTTCCGGACCGATAGCATATACTCGCGTTCCCATTCAGAAAGGGACATCTCCCCGCGGAGATATCCGTCGGCAAGGGTTGCGCACAATCGGGCCGACCGTAGGCCCATCGACATGCCGTCGCCGCAAAGCGGCGGCACCATTAATGAAGCGTCCCCCACACGGGGAATCACATCCCAAGCGACCGGCCGGCGGTTGAGCTTGACCGGGGCAACGGCGGCCTGAGTGCCGGGAACCGGAACAGCTTGCGCCAGCTTGGCATCAAGCTTCGGATTTTTCCGGCCGGCGGCCTCTATGATCTCCGGTATCGATTTGCCCGTGACCCGAAAGGCTTCCCGCTTCAGGAGCGCCGCAGCATTAACGATTCCTCCTTCGACGGGGGCAAGTCCCAAGTATCCTCCGGGAAAAAAATAAAGCTCTACCGCCGCGTCCATGTCTATCCCCCGATAGTGCGATTTCACACCCATAAACGTATTTTTTGCGGATCGGTTCGAAGGATGACCCGGAAGTCCTGATCGGGGGTTGGCTCCCCACGCCGCAATCACGGCACGCGCTTCACAGACCGTTTTTTCCCCTTCCCTGCTGATTTCAATCGTATACCCTCCGCCGCTTTGGGACACGGATGTGACTGCGGCTGCAGTCTGCACATCCACGCCTGAACGGATGGCGGCGCTATGAAGCGCCTGATCCAATGCATACCGGCTTATCCCTAACGCCCGGTCAGGCAGCGGAATGTCCAGGACCGCCCCATGGCTCAGGATCAGGCGAACCCGGGTCATCATGCTTGGATGAAGCGATTCGACCAGCTCGCCCAAACCAAGAGCCTTCAACGTGCTTTGCGATTCCGGGGAAAGAAATTCTCCGCATACTTTATGACGCGGGAAGGAATGACGGTCGATCAGTACCGTATCCCAGCCCCTGTCAGCCATAGCCTTGGCCAGACTGCTGCCGGCGATTCCGGCCCCAAGCACCGCCACATCGCGGATTGTTTTCATCATCCTCAGCTCCGTCGGTTGAACTGGACCCTGTCTTTACGGATGACAGCCGCATACCGAAACAGCGGTCTCCAGGCATAAAATAATTCAGATGCGCCTAACGCTTTGCCGAGATGGTCCCAATCCGCCGGACGGAACCCTTTGGCCACGGACAAGGGACCATCGTTGACAATATACCGGTTGCGCGAAACAAGACGGGCCGTAATCCACACCGCCGCCCAAGGGAGCCAATGCCGGTGAATATCGTTGATGACGACTCCGATACGGGAGGCCTTCAGCATGCTTCGGACAACCTCGGGCAGCTCATCCGAAGCAAAATGATGAACAAACTGCGTTCCCGTAACCAGATCCGCGCACGCTTCCGGGAGCTTGAACACATCGCCGTGCAGCACTTGAACCCGGGGTTCGCCGCGATAATACATCCTTGCTTCTTCGCAAGCTTCTTCCGTGATGTCCACTAACGTGATCTTCAGCTGGATCCGGTTCGTGTCCGCCCATCGCAGAACCTTCCGATTGATATCGCCCGAGCCCGAGCCGATATCCAGGATAGACAAGCGTTCCGGCTTGTCCGCTTCCGTCCACAACCTCCGGATTCCATAGAGTGTGGGTGCCGAAGCGCCGAGGATTCGATTCAGCCTGCGCAAATGGCGCAAAGCTTCGCAAAGCTCAGGTCCCCCTTGAGAAAAGTCATCCATCAATTCCGGCTCGGTGGCCCGCTGTTTCAACCTTTTCATCAACGGGCATCACCTATGAGCTGTTCCTGCCCGACAACTGACGGCAAATAAGTGATTCGGGCCATTTCGGCCGTAAGGCCGGGACCGAACGCGACAGCCATCCCGCTTGCCGGCCCGGAGCGGCGATCCTGCAGCCGCCGCCTCATGTCGTCAAGCACGAAAAGCATCGTGGCGGAGGATAAATTGCCATAACGGCGAAGTACGGCACGGCTGGAATCGACCTGCTCATCCGTAAGCCCGTACACGTCCTGGACCGCATCGATAATCCCGCGCCCTCCAGGATGAATCGCCCACAGCTCGGGCCTGTTTTCCCCGGCGGTCAGATGTCCCGACACAGCGGGAAGCCATCTGCCGATCAGCCGGGGAATGTTCGGGGACAGGTAAAGGTGGAAGCCATAATTCCCCACCTCCCACACCATCTCATCAGCGGATTCGGGCATGAGTACGGAATAATCGCCGCCCAGCTGAAAAATGCCTTTATGGCCGGCTCCGGCGCAGCCTACAATGCAGGCGGAAGCTCCGTCACCGAAGAAAGAAGCGGCGAATAGAGCCTCCTTGTCGCCGGAGGGCTGAAAATGAAGCGTGCACAGCTCTACGCAGACGATGAGCACTTTGGCGGACGGCGTACCCGAGACGATCTGCCTCGATAGATTAATGGCCTTCAATCCGGCGGCACAGCCCAGAAATTGCAGCGGAAGCCGGTTAACCGTAGACGCCAGCCCCAGCTGTTGAACCAAAACGGCATCCATGCCCGGCAGAAATTGACCGGTACAGCTGACCGTGATCAAATGGGTGATGCCGGACTCCGTCATACCGCTGTCCGATAGTGCTTTTCTTGCCGCCTCCAGGCCCAATGGAACAGACTCTTTCTTATACGTTGCCATACGCTCGGCAGTGGTAGGGACGCCTTCTATGGAAGCGCTGGAGAAATAACGGCACCCGGGTGCGGGTTCGAGCAGGTTCGGCTCGCATGTGTAACGCGTTTCCACTCCGCACTGCCTGAATATTCTTTTGGCCCAGCGGGCGGAATGGGGTTGCTCCCTTAAAGCTTCGGCCAACCTTTGTGATACATCGGCCTGATCCATCCGGAAAGCGGGGACGGCCGTACCGATCCCCAAGATGGAAACGATTGGAGATATGTCTTCCATGGTCTGGTTCTTCCTTTCGCTTTAGTATCCAAATCGCGTAAAGGTCGGACAAGGATCATGCTTTACACATGTTTATTCGCATTTGCGTTTCAATATGACGTTCTTTCCGTGCATACCGGCGGATTGCCTTTACATAATTTTTTGCCCCCATGCATGATATCGGGGAGGAAAAAAATAGGAAATGTCGAAATATTGCTAATTACAGTAAATAAGCTGATTATCGAAAATATGGAGGTAGTGTTTTGTGGAATCGATACGTAAGATAGATTCTTCTTTTCCTATGGATTCACTTTTTATCCATTCTTTCGATGCTCTATGTATATTGGATAATAAGGGATTCGTACTTAAAACCAATCCTTCCTTCACAAGGCTATTCGGATGGAACGAAGATGAATTGATAGGACGTCCACTTCCCTTTCAAAACCATTTGGATGTTTTGAAGGTACCTCCTGCCAACATTGTCGAGATTGATCACTTATCGATACAGCGGAAAGACGGGAGCCCTGTCATCGTTCGGTTGAAGGCTTTACCTCCTGAACATCATCATCCGGCGGTTCTTTTCATGAGAGAAGTCATCCCGCATGATTATTTGGAAAAGCTGGATTTGATTGAGCAAGAGCATAAACAAACAATACGGTATCAGCAAGGGATGAGCTTTAAATTCAAAAAAATCGATGGTCGGTTTATTCATACGCTATGCGACGGCGATCTCATTTACCGGTTGGGACTTTCTCCCGAGAAAATCGTCGGAAGGGAACTGAAAGAATTTTTGCCGCCGGAGAAGGCAGTTTTCAAAGAACAATTTTACGAACGAGCCTGGCAGGGTGAAGAAAATGTCATATATGAAGGCGAGGAAAACGGCCTAACGTATCTGGTCTCCTTAAAACCGATCAAGAAAGACGGCGCCGTCATAGAAGTCATCGCCTCCTGTATCGATATCACCCAAAGAATCGATGCGGAAAAAGCCCTGCTGGAGGCCGAGGCGCTTTACCGGTGCCTGGTGGAAAACGCCTTAGTCGGTGTGTATTTGTACCAGGACGGGAAAATCGTATATGCCAACCCGGTGTTCTCCAATATTTTCGGATATACGCAGAGTGAAATGGCGACACTGGATTTGATTGACTTATTCGTCCGTGAAGAGCGGGACTATATGATCAATAAATTAACGTATGGTCAAGAGCCTGACGCCAAGGATGTCATGAATCGGGATTATAAAGTTCGGGGGATAAGCAAGGCTGGCTCGATTGTGGAGTTGGAGGGAAATTCAACGTTAACGCTTTTTCGGGGCAAGCCCGCACTGATCGGGACGATTCTGGATATTACGGACAGAAAGGTAACGGAGCGGCAGTATCAGCGGCTGCTTAAGCTTTCTCCGGAGCCGATCCTGCTTCACAAGGATGATACCATTATTTATGTGAATGATGCGGGACTCAAATTGTTCGCCACAAAGGACCCGTTGGATTTAATCGGACATTCGTTTATTGAACTGTTCCATCCGCATGACCAGGAACAAGTGCGCAGAAGACTGGATACCGTCCTGAACAACGATCACAGTACCGGATTTTTCGAATTCAAGTTAGTCCGGTTAGACGGAAATATTGTAGAAGTAGAGTCGTCGGCCATCCATATTTACAAATACATGGGGGAATCCATGATTCAAAGTGTATTTCGGGATGTCACGGAGAGAAAGAAAACGGAAGAATTCATGCGAAGATCCGAAAAGCTGTCCCTCGTAGGTCAAATGGCGGCGGGTGTAGCCCATGAAATCCGTAATCCGCTGACCTCGATTAAAGGATTCTCCCAGCTGTTAAAAGAAAAGAACGATTCTTACAAAGATTATTATGAAATTATGATCTCCGAGCTGGACCGCATCAATGAGATTGTCAACGAATTCATGTATTTAGCCAAACCGAATCCGATTGAATTCAAAAAAGTAAAATTGAGCACCATTCTCGAGCACGTCATTTCCTTAATGAATACGCAAGCCATTCTCAATAACGTTAATATCCGCGTGCTCTATGAGAATGAGCAGGTAGCCATCAATTGCGACGAAAACCAAATCAAACAGGTATTTATCAACATCTTGAAAAATGCCGTTGAATCCATGCCCCGCGGCGGGGACATCACCATAGAATGCAGCATCACTCAGGAGCAGAACGAAGTGTACATCAAATTCATCGACCAGGGAATCGGCATTTCTGAAGACCGGTTGAAAAAAATCGGGGAGCCATTTTATACTACCAAGGAGCAAGGCACAGGACTGGGTTTAATGCTCAGCTATAAAATCATCGAATCTCATAACGGAAAATTAAATATTCATAGTGAATTGAATAAAGGCACCCGAATCGACATTGTATTGCCTCATGGGTGACAATCTGGTTGGCGTTCTTTACACGATGGCTTATTTACGAACACACGTTTGTATTTATTGGATACAAATGTGTGTTCGTATTTCGTTGTGGCGATGACAAGTTCAAACGGTAGAACGCTCAATCAATAGATACCCGAGCTCCCGGTTTTCGGGCTTTGTTCTTTTCTTCGTGATGTGATCATAAGCCATCTGAAATGCTGCACTCCCCATTTCAAACAGCTGATTATCTATCGTCGTCAGATCAAACACTTGGGCGATCGGCTGATTGTCAAATCCTATGACAGCAAGATCCTCCGGTATTCTGATCCCATTCTTTCGGGCCTCCGTAATAATCCCTGCCGCCACTTGGTCGCTTGTCACCAAAAGTGCCGTCGGCCGTTCTCTCATCCGAAGCCATTGGTGCACTACGGCCAAACCGTCTTCAATGCGTAAGCATTGATAAAACATCCATTCTTCCCGAACGGCCTCGTGAATCGCTGCCAACGCATCCTCATATGCTCTCCGGCGCTTCAGGCTGTTAGCGCTGTCGGCCCTGCCCAGGCAGAATCCGATCTGTCGGTGTCCTCTTTCTATTAAATAACGCATTCCCTGTCGGAAACAATCGTAATGATCCAGATAAACAGAAGAGATCGCTGACGTGCCCGCATCCTCACACGCTACAATGGGACCGTATTCGGTAAAGGGTTCGATTTGTTCCCACGCAAGTGTTTTCGAGCCTATGATAATGCCGTCCATCTGTTTCATTTTCAGCATGTCCAGAACTTTGCCTTCGCTGACGGGGTTATAATTGGTTTGGCAAACCATGAGCTGGTAATCTTTCATGAGGGCTTCGCTCGAGATGCCCTCCATCAATCTGGAAAAATACGCGTGATTTATACTCGGCACCATGACGCCTATAATATTCGTTGTTCCTTTGCTGAGATGAACGGCATTCAGATTGCGCGAATAGTTTAACTGCACGATCGCTTCCATGACAGCCCTGCGTTTGTCTTCGCTTACATACGCATGATGATTGATTACACGGGAAACCGTAGATACGGAAACCCCGGCGATTTTAGCAATTTGTTTAATATTCGGCATCAGCCACTTCCCTCCCCCCAGATTCATTTTAACATTTTTAAAATTTTCCCCTTGACATGAAATGCGTTTCATACATTAACCTGACACTGCAAGAGCATTTCACAATGCAGCCCAAATGAAGGAGGATAACGCTATGAAAAAAGAAGAAGTGCTGAACAATATCCTTGAAATTACCATTCCATTGAATCAACGCGTGAATAACGAGCCTCTCAAAGTGCTCAGTGAAGAGGATTGGAAGTTCTGGAAAGAAAACGGTTACGTGATTGTTTCAGAAGCCGTCCCGAAGGAGCATATCGATCGTTTAGTCGATCTGATTTGGGAGTTTGAAGAAAAGGACCCTAAGGATCCTTCTACCTGGTACACCGCTCCCCGGCGGGAAATGCAAATGAAAGAACTGATGAATACCGGTATGGTGGAGCTCTATAATCATCAGTATTTGTGGGACAACCGCATGTATGAAAAAGTATACCACGCCTTTGTCGATATATGGGGTACGGAAAAATTATGGGTAAGCATTGACCGCTGCAACCTCAATCTCCCGATAAAACCGGGGCATGATTACAAAAGCTTCATTCACTGGGACGTCAACACTTCGTTGAACCCGATTCCCGTAAATGTGCAGGGGGTTCTATCCCTTGTCGACACGGACGCTGAAATGGGTGGTTTCCAGTGCATTCCCGAGCTGTACAGGGATTTTCATGAATGGGTAAAAACACAGCCTGCGGACCGGGATCCGTATAAACCGGATACAACCGGATACACCCCGACCAAAGTGGTGACCAAAGCCGGTGATCTGCTGATATTCAACAGCATGCAGCCGCATGGCATCCGTCCAAACCACTCCACCAAACCGCGTCTAGCCCAATACATTTCCATGTTCCCTGCACAGGAGCATAATGAAGCGTTGATTCAATCGAGAATCGCTTCCTGGAGCGAAAGACTGACGCCTGAAGGATATGCCTTCCCGGGAGATCCCCGCCATTGGGAGCGGACCAAATATGACCGGGCTGTACTTACACCATTAGGCGAAAAATTGCTGGGCAGCAGAAAATGGTAATCGGCAGGTAGCCTTCGAATCGCCGGATAACAACAAGAGAGCCAACTGAAAGTTACCGATCAGTGGCTCTCCAGATTTACCGGGAAAACAACATGCGATGAACGTCTATCCCATCATTGGACATCGACTACAACCTTGATATGGCCTCTTCCCGTTTCGACCTGCTCAATCGCCTTGCCGAAATCTTCAAGCTTGAACCGGTGAGTAATCAATCCGTCAGTCTTCACGATCCCGTTACGGATAAAGGCGATCGCACGGTCAAAGCAATGCGTTTGCGCAAAGGATCCGATGATTTTCAGTTCTTTCCTGAATACCTCGTAAGGACTAATCGTGATCTCATCGCTGACAGAAGCTACGCCGTAAATGACAATCTTGGCTCCCATTTTGGCGAACTTGGGCATTTGCTGAATCACTTCCTTTGCCCCTGTAGCGTCGATCACCATATCAAAGCCCTTGGGAAATTTCTCAAAAAGCTTGCTTTCATGCGCCGCATAGTCGCTGCGGTTCATCACAACCGTCTCATCAGCGCCCAGTTCCTTGACTACGGCCAATTTTCGTTCATCCGATGCCACCACAACGAGATTTGCCGCTCCCGCATGCTTTAATAGCTGCGCCAAAATGATGCCCGTCGGTCCCGTTCCGAACAGGAGGATATCATCCCCCGGTTTGACATCCATCATATCCAAACCGTGTACGGCGCATGCCGTCGGCTCGACCAGAACGCCCTGGTCATAAGACAAATCGCCTAAGTGAAATACTTTATCATGGTTGACCGCCACATACTCGGCAAACCCTCCGGGGCCGTTTACGCCTAACGAGTAAAAGTTCTCGCAGTAAAGCGGCTGGTTGCGCCTGCAGTAATAACAATGCCCGCACAGCTCCGTATTGTCCGCACAAACCCTGTCCCCGGGCTTAAAACCGGTCACATCCTTGCCCACCGCTGCAATTTCACCCACAAACTCATGACCGGGAATCAGGGGAAAGCCTGCCATAAATTCCCCATGATGGAGGTGAATATCTGTGCGGCAAACACCGCAGGAATGAACTTTAAGCAGCACCTGATGATCCTTCACCACAGGATCGGCTGTTTCACGAACGGAAAAATCCATAGCTTTATTATAATAAACGGCTTTCATCGGGCATCCCCTTTCGATATAAAACAATTATGGGCAAATGATGATCTTTAACGTGCTGTTTTTCTCTTTGATCGCTTTTTCAAAAGCCGCCGCCGTTTGCTCCAGAGTCATATAATCGGTGATGACCGGCCCCAGATCAATATCATCATCGGCCAGTAAGGCTACGCCGGTCGGATACGTATTGCAGTAACGGAAAACGCCGTAAATATCGATTTCATTATCAACAATATAAGGGATGCTCAGAGGCGTTTCGCTTTCCTGCGGAAGACCCACCAGAACGACCCGGCCGCCACGGCGGACGGAGCGCAGCGCAGCTTGTGCCGCTTTTCCGTTCCCCGCCGTTTCAATCGCCAGATCCGCTTTTTGTTCATGCGTGATCCGGTTGATCGCCTCGATCGCATCCTCTTTCCGAAGATGAACCACATCCGTCGCCCCCATCTGCAGCGCCCGTTCCAAACGAAACGGCTCCAGGTCCACGCCTATAATCCGTTTGGCGCCGGCGGCTTTGGCTGCTGCCAAAGCAAGAATGCCGATCGGTCCCATACCCATGATCACAACGGTTTCTCCGGGCTTTAAACGGCCTCTTCGTACAGCATGCAGCCCTACGGAGAAAGGCTCGATGAGGGCGGCCCTTTCATAACTCATGTGATCGGGTACCGGATACAGAAAGTCGGCACGGATCGCGATATATTCACAAAAAGCGCCGTCGTAAGGAGGTGTAGCTAAAAATTCGACCTTGGGACATAAATTATAATGGCCCGATTTGCAATGATGACAGCGTCCGCAGGTGACCCCCGGCTCTATCGTTACCCTCTGGCCTACCGTTAGATGACGGACGTCGCTGCCTAACGAAACGATTTCACCGGCCGCTTCATGTCCGAGGATCATTGGCTTTCCCACCACATAGGGACCGATTTTTCCATGTTCATAGTAATGGACATCCGACCCGCACAGGCCAACCGCTTTAATCCGAACCAGCGCCTCGTCTTTGGACGGAATGGGGATATCCCATTCCTGGATTTCAATCTTTCCGGGCTTTACCAATACAGCCGCTTTCATTTTCCCCTGCATTCTGCTCCACCCTCACTGGTTATCCCCTTATTTTTTGAATTCGCTTAAATTCTCTTTTGTCACCAATTGGAAAGGAATGTAGTTCATGTGTTCGACGGATTCGCCTTTAGCCGCCTGGATCGCCAGTTCTACCGCCTTACTGCCTTGACCGTGCGAATCCTGGAATACCGTAGCGGCCAGTTGCCCCGCTTCGACAGATTTGAGCGCATCCGGAATGGCATCGATCCCTACCACCAGAATATCGTCTGCTTTCTTGGCCGCCTCGATCGCTTTGTATGCGCCCAAAGCCATTTCGTCATTTTGTGCGACAACCGCATCGATGTCTTTATGCGTTTGCAGCCAGTTTTCCATCAGATTTAACGCTTGTGCGCGGTCCCAATTCGCTGTCTGCTCCGCAAGAACCTTAATATCCGGATATTGGGTCAGCACTTCTTTATTGCCTTCCGTCCGGCTGATCTCTGCAGAGTTGCCATTCGGTCCATGAATAATCACCACATTTCCCTTACCGCCTAATTGATCGGCGATAAACTGCATTTGAAGCTTACCTGCGACCACATCGTCCGATCCCGAAAAGGCTGTCGCTTTATCCAGATTGGATACTTGGGAGTTGACGACAATCACCGGAATTTTGGCGGCTACCGCAAGATCTACGGCAGGGGCGGCACCATTCTTGTCATAAGGGTTAAGAATGATGGCGTCGACTTGTCTGTTGATAAAATTTTCAATTTGGGCAATCTGATTCTCGGATTTCCCCTGACCATCCGCTTCCAGAAGCTCTACTCCCTTCTCATTGGCTTTATCCCTCACTGCGTTTTGAATGTTGATGGCAAATTCATTTTGCAGGTTTTGATAGGAAACGCCTATCGTCAATTTCTTTTCTCCGCTGTTTCCATCGGAGCCCGCTCCGCCTGATGCGGATCCACCGCCCCCTCCGCATGCAGACAATACACCGGCCAGCAGAACCATCGGAAGGAATAAAGCTTTCATCTTGTTCATCGTTATACCCCCATTATTCAGTAAAGTTTTATTTATACCGTCATGCGACGCGTATACACTTAATGGCTTTTCTTATCCAAAAGTACGGCCAGCACAATAATAACGCCCTTTACAATCTGCTGGTAATAGGAAGACACATTGAGCAGATCCAACCCATTGTTCATAATTCCGATAATCAGCACACCGATAACTGTCCCTACGATTGTTCCTCTTCCGCCGGCGAGACTGGTGCCTCCAATAACGACGGCGGCGATGGCATCCAATTCATAGCCTATTCCCAATACAGGCGAACCCGTCATGACCCTCGAGGAGAGAAGAATGCCGGCCAGCCCTGCAGCCAAACCCGAGATCGCATATACCGCAACTTGAACATAATTCACATTGACGCCGGACAATCTGGCTGCATGCTCGTTGCCCCCGGCCGCATACACATGGCGCCCGAACTTGGTAATATGCAGGATAAAAATGCCCAGCAGAATCACAAGAATAAAGATGAGTACCGGAATCGGAATCCCGGCCACATATCCTCCCCCCATCCGGTTATAGCTGTCATTAAGATTGATGATCGGTCGGCCGTCGGTATACACCATGGTCAGTCCCCTTGCAGCCGTCATCATCCCCAGGGTAACGATAAAAGGAGCGACATTCCAACGTGAAATGATGATTCCGTTAATCCCTCCAAGCAGCAACCCGGCCAATAAACCTAAGGCAACAGGCACAATGAGAGGATAGGCATCGCCTTGTGCAAAGCTGCTGGCGACCACGGCCGAAAAGGCAAGAATCGAACCTACAGATAGATCGATCCCGCCTCGAATAATGACGAAGGTCATACCCACCGCTATAATTCCGCTAATGGATGCCTGCCTCAAAATATTGAAAATATTTTGCACGGTCAAAAAAGACGATGAAGTGATGGATAAGATGATAACCAACAATAAAAAGGCTGCATAAATACCGTATTTGGCCAGAAATCTGCCCATATACTCCCTGTTCAATACCATACCGGACTTCCCCCTAACGATAATCAAACGATGCTTCGCTCTTTTTCAAAGCCTGCGGCACAGGCCATGATCTTTTCCTGATCGAATTCCTCCCGCAGAAATTCTCCTGTTATTTTTCCTTCGTGAAGAACGATAATGCGGTCGCTCATCCCGAGCAATTCCGGCATTTCCGACGAAATCATGATAATGGCTTTTTGCTCATTGGCCAGTTGGCTGATGATTTTGTAAATCTCCGCCTTCGATCCTACATCAATTCCCCTTGTCGGTTCGTCCAGAATCAGAAGGTCCGGATTGCACAAAAGCCATTTCGCCAGCACTACTTTCTGTTGATTGCCTCCGCTTAACGTGTTGACCATGGTATTGCGGTTTGAGGCTTTAATATTTAAATATTTCATCTGGTGATCAACCGTTTGCTTTTCTTCCTTGAAATTTATAATTTGCCTGAACCTTGTAAACTTTTTCAGATTCGCCAAGGTCGTGTTATCCTTGACGGAAAACTTGAGATTAAGCCCGAAAAGCTTCCGGTCCTCCGTTACCAGCGAGATACCGTTGGAGATGGCACTGCCGGGGTTAGACATATCGACTTTCTTTTGTTTGACATAAATTTCGCCTGCGTCGGCTTTATAAGCTCCAAAGATGGTTTCCACCAGTTCCGTTCTTCCCGCTCCCATTAATCCGGCGATGCCCAAGATTTCTCCCTGGCGTACATGAAGATGGATATTGCTAAACTTCCCTTTGCGGGTCAAGCCCTTCACTTCCAGGTACGTTTCGCCGATACGCGAAGACTGCTTGACATACATGTCCTTCAAATCTCTGCCGACCATCAGGGAGATCAACTGCTGCTGGTTTAATTCCTCCGTCGGGCGGGTCGCGATATACCGGCCATCCCTTAACACGGTAATCGCATCGCAAACCTTATAAATCTCGTTCATTTTATGGGAGATATAAATGATCGATTTGCCTTGGCCGGTCAGCTTCCTGATGATCTCATACAGCTTATCGACCTCGCGGTCTGTAATCGCCGATGTCGGCTCATCCATAATGATAATGTTTGCATTATATGATATCGCTTTCACAATTTCGACCATTTGCATTTCCGCTACACTCAGCTCGACCAGCTTCTTATCCGGATTGATATCCATACCCACGGACTGGAACAGCTCGCGCGTTCTGGCCTTCAGCTCTTGGGTATTGACAATGCCCAGCTTATAGCACGGTTCTCTCCCGATAAAAATATTTTCCGCTATAGTCATATCCAAAATGGAATTCAATTCCTGATGAATCATGCTGATTCCGTGATTCATCGCATCCAACGGCCGGTTAAAAAACACTTTTCGGCCGTTCAGGATAATATCTCCGCTATCGGGCTGCTCCACGCCAGCCAGGATTTTCATCAAGGTGGATTTGCCCGCCCCGTTCTCCCCCATCAGAGCATGCACTTCGCCTTTTTTTATATGTAAAGAGACTTGGTCCAGCGCTACGATCCCCGGGAATGTCTTGCAAATATTTTTCATTTGCAGAACGTATTGATGTTCATCCATCGCTCTTCGCTCCTTGTTTAAGGATATTTAGATTATATGTTCAATTCCGCGATATGGACATGTAGAAACTTCGGAAAAAACATTGAATTTTTTCGGTTGTTATATTTGGTCTGCATATTCCTTAAAGGAAAGTCCCGTCGACTTCTTGAATACGGTCGAAAAATAAACGGGATCCTTAAACCCGACCAATAAAGCCACATTCACCGCTTTCATTTTCTGTCCCGCCAGAAGCTCCTTAGCCTTGTCGATCCTGACTTGAATCAAATATTTTTTGAACGAACAACCCGTCTCCTGTTTGAACAGTTCGCTAAAGTAGGTGCGGTTCATATAAAATTTCTGGGCCATAAAATCAAGCGACAAATCTTCATAAAAGTAGTGATCAATATATTCCTTTGCCTGTTCAATCAGCTTTTTGGTTTGACCGTTTTTATTTTTCGGACTATCCGCATCATTCAGCAAGGCGATCAAACCGTACTTCAGATCGTCAATATTCGTATACTTAGACACCCATTCGTTAAAGGCCGGATGATCCGGAGCAGCTTGGCCATGCGAACGAAGCGGCATCTGCTGCACTTTTTCCTCCATCATCCGGTAAATCCGTGCGGCCGCTTTCTTATACATCCGAAGATCGTCATTATACCGGGACTTCAATTGCAAAAAAAGATGATGAATCGCACGGGTCAATCCTTTCCAATCCCTTTTCGCCATGAGTTCGCCCCATTCCAAAGCCGCTTCAGAGCTCCATAGGCTTGACTCCGCATCGGCTGCCTCCGGTTGAAGATCCTCATAAAAGAGAAGGCGCGATGCCTTACCGTCCTGTTGTTCATGCCATACGTACGAGAGTTGTTTATATATTTGATGAACCTCCGTGATTTCGCTGAACGCTTGGCTGACCGAAATATGAATATGCCATTTATTGTACTTTTCAATATTCAAGATGGTCTTCCGGAATATTTCCTGTACTTGATGGCGAATGTTTTCCTTTTCTTCGAATCCGAGCAGGCAAATATATTCATTTTCTCTCAGCTCGCTCTTAAAGCCGATAAAGCGTTGAGCATATCCCGTACTTTCCGTCATCACGTTCTCCAGAGCGAAAAAAACAAGCGAAACGTCACTTCGATAATACCGCTTGATTTGTTCGAAATCGATGATATTAATCATCGCAAGCAGGTAATGAGGATATGTCAGCTTGACATGCAATAAAGCTAGTTTTTTAAGCAATTCCGAACAATCCATATAAACGCCCCGTACCAGTGTGTTTAACAAATTGCGTTTAAAATAGGGGATGCTTTGATTGAGCAGCAGATTTTGCTGCATCCTCTCCTGTTTTTTTTGCCTGTCAGCCTTGATGTTGTCCATGGCCTGGATCAGCGCTTTCTCCAGCTCTTCTTTTATGATCGGTTTTAACAAATAATCGGTTGCTCCGCACCTTAATGCCTGCTTCACATACTCGAAATCGGAATATCCGCTTAATACGATCACTTCGATCGCCGGAAACTGTCTTTTCAATATTTCCAGAAACGCCATACCGCCCATACCGGGCATCCGCATATCAAGCAGGATAATATCGGGTCTCTCCAGCCGGATGGCCTCATAGGCTTCTTCAGCATTTTGTGCCTGCCCCATCAGATTCATTCCCAAATAGCCCCATGGAATTTTACCGATTAAACTCCGTCTGACCGCAATTTCGTCCTCTACAATAAATACGTTGATATGCTGATTATTTTGTCCCGTCATCAAGTTCCCCCCCGTCATCGATGCGCTTCACCGCCGGAATGTTGATCGTGATCGTTGTTCCTTCTCCTTGTATGCTGTTAATATGAAAGGTAACCTCATCCCCAAAAACAATGCGCAGTCTCGTGTATACGTTCTTGAGTCCCAAATGTCTTGCCGAAGTAAAGTCAGCATAAGTGTTGGACGACTGGCGTTTATATTGTTCAAAATCTTTCAATTTATCGGTATCAAAACCGACGCCATTATCCGTTATTTCGATTTCGATCCGTTTCTCGTATTTTTTAGCGGACAGTTTGATAAACCCTTTTCCCAGCTTCTTCTCCACCCCGTGCTTAATCGAGTTTTCCAATAACGGCTGCAGGACCATTTTGACGATCATGTAGGAGCCTACCTCCGGATCTACATCCCAGTCCACGATCAATTGGTCTTCAAACCGGCTTTTCAAAATCAGAAAGAAATGCCGGCAATGTTCCAACTCGGCGGAAAGTTGAACATGCTCCCGATTCAAATCGATGTTATAGCGCAGCATTTTACTTAACGATTGGGTAATCTCAGAGATTTGCGTTACCCCTTCATAATCGGCAATCCCATTGATCACCTCCAACGTATTGTAGAGAAAATGAGGATTGATCTGCATCAGTAAAGCCTTAAGCTCCGCGTCCTTCTTATGAAGCTCCGTTTCGTATTGAATTTTAATCAAATGGTTGATGGTGTCTACCATGGTATGAAAGCTGTTGTTTAATTGATTGATTTCTTTACTGACGTTCACCATGTTTTCCCTACGGACATTAAAGTTTCCCCGCTCCACCCTGGACATTAAACTGTTCAGCTTCTTGATCGGTTTGATCATGTAAATGGAAAGGAAATAAGACAGGATCAGCACCAGAAGCATGGACAGACAGCTGACGATGATCGTCATATTGCGTAAATCCTTGATCGCCTCGGTCAGCGCAGAAAGCGGGACCGAACCTACCACGTACAAGCTGCCGCCCGCCGCTCTGTTAAAGGTGACGACGACATCCTGGCCCTTTATTTGTTCAATAAAGGTATCGGCGCTGATTCGATTAAAGCGTTCCAACAGGCTTCTGTCCGCCTTTTTGCCGATTAAAGCATTGTTCGAATGATACAGAAGGGTCCCATCCTTCTTGATGACCTGCGTTACGCCTCCGCTTCGGTATTCGATTTGTTTGAACATGGATGAGAAGGAGGATAACGTTTTATCATAGCTAATATAGCCGATCCTCCGGTTCGTATTGGGATCCATAATCGCCCTGGACGCGGTGAAGCTGTAGATCCCGTTAATATCCAGCTGATGCAAATCGAAAATAAGCTCATCGCTTGTGTTTTCCTTCATTCTTTGCTGCCATGCCAGCTCTGCCGGTGAACTATAGGCATGTGTGTATGTATTTTTATGGAGCGCCTTGTCAATAAGCCGGCCATTGTCCGAATAAACTCTTATACTGACATACTCATCGCCCGATGCCACGGTGGAGGTAACATACCTTCTGATCTTGAGCAGATTCTCCGGACTGAAAATATCACGGGAATTATCATATTTATCCATTAATGTATGATTTTGTAATAAAACAGAGGAAAATATCGTGGATTTATCCTCTATTTCTCTTATATAGAAGTTGATGTTTCTGTTTATCGCTTCTAATAAAAGATCGTTATTCCGTCTCGCTTCCTGAACGATCGCCAAAGAAGCAATTTGATAAGAAAGCGCTCCCACGATAAGAAGAGGAAGCAGATTGATGCCTAAATAAGTGATGAAAAGCTGATACTGCATACTCCTCCTATGGAAAAAACGGCTCATCAAACGGCGCAATACGGTCATATATTCCCCCCTTTTCACTGCTTCAAACCGGAAACGCTGATGCCAAAAACCATTATACCATTTTTGCCCCGCGGCGGGGACATAGGGGCGGCAAAAAGCCCCTCTTCTTGGCCTATGCCGTAAGAGGGGCTTTCCAACGGATTCATTGTACGATGCATTGGCAAATGCTTCCGGGCTATAATTCAAAGAAGCCTTCCAATCCATTATCAACTCGCGCTGCGGGTATGCTTTCATCCCAATCACATTGAACAATGTTACTGCATTTCACCCGATGTACATCCATGCCTTGCTTTTCGCTATAACAGGTTTCAAGAATACGGTACCTGATATTATACGGCGAGCACTTCGGGCAAAAGCCCTTTGCGATGGCTTGCAGTTCCTCATCCGAGTAACCGCTGGTCATTTCGGCAAGCAGAATCGTATCCAACATGACATTCACCTTTCTTTAAGATATGACATTGCTTAATACCCCGATTTTTTCAATTTCCACTTCTACCCGATCGCCCGGATTCAAAAATTTTGGCGGCTGAAAGCCAAGGCCCACGCCTTTCGGGGTTCCCGTGGCAATAATATCGCCCGGTTTTAACGTTATTCCGCTGGAGAGCGTTTTAATCATGGCAGGAATGTCAAAAATGAGATATTCGGTATTGGAATGTTGTCTTATTTCTCCGTTGACTCTGCATTGAATATCCAATTTGACGGGAGCCGGAATTTCGTCAGCGGTAACTAAATAAGGTCCCATAGGTCCGAAGGTATCGAGACTTTTTCCCAAAAACCATTGACTGTGTTTTTTTTGCAGGTCACGCGCCGTGACATCGTTAATGATCGTATAGCCGAAAATATAATCATAGGCGTCGGCTTCGGAAATATTCGTGCCCTCCTTTCCGATCACAATCGCAAGCTCGGCTTCATAGTCGATTTGTTTCGTCACATCCGAATGGCTTTTGATTGGCTTGTTCGGTCCAATGACGGTTGTCGTCGCTTTACTGAAAACAATCGGATGCTGAGGAATATGTTTCGCTTCCTCCATAGCGTCCGTATACTCAAGCGCATGCTCCCTATAATTTAGACCAAGGCAAATGATATCTCGTCTGGGGAAAGGAATAGGAGCTTCAAGCACAATGTCAGAGAGCGGTAAGGCATGGTCCCCGCCGTCTTGGAGCAGACGGTTGATTTCTTTCAGACGGGAATAGGCCTCCCCGGTTTCAATCACTTCAATTAAACTTCCGGGCAATAAAGTTTCCTCAAAAAGCCGCTTTTCCGCTTCTTGCGCATCCACGACGGATTGTCCGTTTTGCGTTAGAAAGCCATACTTTAATTGCCCGGCGTGAGTAAATGATGTTAAGTACATGCTAAATCCTCCCTGGTCTTTAATCATAGTCGAGCGGCCAATCGTACAATTGGCCTAACCAATAATGTATTCATATCTTAGAGCATTCCCCCGCTTTTAGTCAAGCGTCTTTTATATAAATTCAAATCGTTTGCTGCTTATAGCGAATTGACGATAGGATCATACTATAGATATAATTAATAATTATTTCAATAACCGGACTCATTTGAAAGCATCATTGGTAAGACCATGAGGGGAGACTATGTAATGGCGGAATTTGAACTTGCCTTTTTTCCTGTAGGTGAAAATAAAGCTTTTCTTGAAATTGCAAATCAAATCAGAGATCACATAGAAAAAGGCGCGCTAAAAGTGGGAAACCGCTTGCCTTCCGAACGGGAGCTGGCAGAGAAATTCCAAACCAGCCGGGCAACAGTCAGGGAAGCCCTGCGCGCACTTGAAATCATCGGTGTCATTGAAAGCCATGTCGGACAAGGAACCTTCGTTAAAAACGCCAATTTTTCAAGCATGGATGGCTTATTCGCCGAGATCTCGAAGCAGACGAGTCCTTCCGAGGTGTTTGAAGTCCGAATGGCCTTCGAACCCTATCTCGCACATTTGGCTGCACTTCGCGCCACGCAAGAAGATCTACAGCAATTAAAACAAAATATGGATCAGTTGAATCAAGCGATAGAAGATGCCGATATTCGCCAATTTGAACAATTGGACGGCCAATTTCATCATATGATCGCCGTCTCCTCCAAAAATTCATTTCTCCTTTACATTATGAACATCGTGAATAACGTTCGTTCGGAAAAGCTATGGGGAACATTGAAAGAAAAGAGCTTAAATCCGGAGCGAATGAAAACATACAGTGCACAGCATTTTGAAATTTATCAAGCGATAAGCGAACGTGATGCCCGCAGAGCGGAAATTGTCGCTTTGGAGCATTTAAAAACGGTAAGAAGCAATATGCTGGAACAATAGCTTTTCACTTAAACAAGCTGCCATGTCTCTGTCATGGAGCTTGTTTTTTATTTTTTTATTGACGGAAGGATAGGCGTCGTTTACTATAGGGGTAGATATTGGTTAAACCAATTTGTTGTTTTGGAATAACCAATTTTGAAAAATACGATTTCGGGGAGGTATGAGATGTTAGGCCAGGTCAATGATTTGAAAGTTAACTATGAAAGTAAAGGCGACGGTGACGTCATTGTCTTCGTCCACGGCCTGGGAGGCAGTCTCCATATCTGGAACAGCCAGACAACGGTTTGCTCTAGGTATTATAGAACGCTTTCCTACGATTTGCGCGGGTCCGGGCGAACCGGTCTTTCACAGTGCGAGTATTCGATCGAGCTGTGGGTTTCTGATCTAAAGGAATTGCTGCTGCGCGAAAACATTGAGGCGGCACATTTGGCAGGCCATTCGCTGGGAACCCTTGTTGTTCAGCATTTTGCGGTCTCCTATCCGCACATGGTCAAAAGTCTGACGCTCGTAGGAGGTTTTACCGAGCCCTCGGAGGCGGCCAGGAAAGGAATTTACGATCGCTCCGATGTGGTCCGTACCAATGGAATGGACGCTGTTGCCGATGCCATTATCGAAGGCGGTTTCTCTTCCTATTCCAAGCATACGAACAGCGCTTTAATCGGATTGGCCAAGGATCTGCTGCTGCGCAATCATCCGGAAGCGTATGCGGCTTCCTGCAGAGCGCTCGCCCAAGCGCAGGCGATCGACCACTCCAAAGTCGAGGCCCCCGTTCTGCTTATTGTCGGTGATGAGGATAAGGTGAGTCCTCTTTCGATGTCAAAGCTCATGAGCCGGCGTTTCCCCAGAGCGCAGCTGGAAATTATACCGAATTGCGGACATTGGGCTACGATCGAAATGCCTGATGCCGTCAACAAAAGCCTTCTCAATTTCCTGTCCACACTTTAATGCCGGTTTCCCTGATTGTAAGAATAAAATCTCATTCGCATGCTATTCCATTTCATGAAAGGGGTTACAAATATGAAAGCTGTATTGCTCCGCAACGGTTTATTAATCGATGGTACGGGAAAAGATGCGCAGGCGGGAATGGATGTCCTGATTGAAGGCCATCAAATCACCTCGATAGGCACTCATCTTTCTCTTCCCGTCCATTACGATCCGGCCGATGTCGACGTGATTGAACTGGACGGCAAAACCATCATGCCCGGTATGACAGAAGCCCACACCCACTTCACATGGCAAAACTCCCTTTATATTCAAGATATCGATTTCAAACCTCTTGAGGAAACCATGCTTGGTTGTTATTTAAACGCTCAAACGATGATTAAAAGCGGTTTTACTTCTTGTGTAAGCGCTGCCGCGAGAGGACGGGTAGACATTGCCCTTCGGGATGCCATTAATCAGGGGCTGATTGTCGGGCCCCGGATGCTGGCCAATGGAGCCGAGATTTCCGCAACCGGAAGCTTTGTCGATCTGCATCCGAATCATGTCCATGTTTCCGGTCTCTCTATTTTTGCCGATGGCGAGGATGCGGTTCGGCGAACCGTAAGAAGCTTGCTCAAGGAAGGAGCCGATCTGGTTAAGCTGAATGTAAGCGGCGAGAGTCTGACTCCGCACGCCCGGAGTGAAATGACGCTCTATACGTTGAAGGAAGTACGGGCAGCGGTCGAAGAAGCGCACGCCAGAGGAAAACGGGTATATACTCATGCGCGTTCATCCGATTCCGTGAAGATTTGTGTAGAAGCCGGGGTAGACATTATCGGACATGCCGATTTCATCGATGATGAAGCGTTTGAAATGCTTGTTGAACATAAGAACCGTTTATTCGTAGTCCCCGCATTGAACTGGCTTGTCTCCACATTAGAGCATGGGGCCCAATATTTCGGCCAGGAAGCTATAGATGCAACCGGATACAAGGAAGGATTGGAAATTGCCTTGTCGAATATGAATCGCCTTTACAAAGCCGGAGTTCGAATATTGCCGGGCGGCGACTATGGATTTAAATGGTGCCCTCACGGCGGCTATGCCCGGGATCTCGAACACTTTGTCAAACTGGTCGGGATGACGCCCATGGATGCCATTGTCTCCGCCACGAAATACGGCGGCCAGGTTATGCTGATGGAGGATAAAATCGGAACGATTGAGGCGGGTAAGCTTGCCGATATTCTGGTCGTAGACGGTAACCCGCTCGATAATATCTCCATACTCCAGGATCATGACAAACTCCATGTGGTCATGAAGGACGGAGCCTATATAGTGAACAAGCTTCCAATCAGACAAGTTCAAGGCGCATAAAAAGAAAGGAAGAAGGGGCTGTCCCATAAGTCAACCTGATGGAGTAACTGGATGACCGAGGGACGGCTCTTATGTTCCATGAAAAAAACGACTACATGACAAGGGTTGGGAACCCTTGCCAAGGCCATCGCCGTCAGATCTCTGTTACGCTGATTTTCAGCGCACCGAAGGCGGCTTTTGTTTCCTGAACAAGGATGTGATCCGCTTGTGCAATCGATTATATTATTGTTACCGCAATGAAGTGAGACGGCATACAGATCAAATCAAGGCTTTACTGGAAGCAGATAAGCACGACTATAGTTTGCAAGCAACGAATTGCATGAAGCTGTGCATGATATGCGAACACCGGCATCTTCTTGCAGTAAATGATGCGTTGTGCGTTGCCAAAGATATGGACGAACTTATCGCGTGTATCCTGCAAAAAATAGAACATCCTTAAATCAGTATATCTCTTCACCGGCATGTGATGAAGAATGATAACGTTCGAATGCCCGCCGCACCTCTAGTATTTCAATAACGCGGATCCCCAGCCCAATCCTCCGCCGAAAGCGGCCATCGCCACCATATCGCCGCGTTTGATTTTGCCCGTTTTGACGGAATGATCCATAGCCAGCGGGACCGTAGCCGCCGAGTTATTTCCGTAATATCGGATCGTGCTGATCATCTTCTCGTGCGGAACGTCCAGGGTTCTTCCGACGGCGTCAATAATCCTCTGATTGGCTTGATGAGGAATCACCCAGTCCACCTGATCCAAAGTCAAGCCGCTGTGCTCCAGCGTCTCTTTAATGCTTTGGCTCATGAGTGTTACGGCAAGCCGGAAGATCCTGTTGCCGTTCATCAAAATCTTGTATTTGGTTTCCTCACTGTGCGGCTGAGGATGCCTGCTGCCCCCTCCCGGTACGATCGCCGCATCAAAATATTCTCCGTTCGAATGAATCGCGGAATGAATAATGCCATCCGGGGAGGCTTCATCACCGGCAGACAGCACAAAAGCTCCGGCGCCGTCGGAGAACAAAATACAAGTGGAGCGGTCCGTGTAATCTGTAATTCTGGATAACGTATCGGCGCCGACCACCAGAGCATGCCTGCATGACCCGGATTTGATGAACTTCTCCGCAACATGCAAAGCGGCAATAAATCCGGTACAGGCGAGATGAACATCGAACGCTGCAATGCTGCGGCACCCTAACCGATGCTGAAGCTGACAAGCGACCGGCGGGAAAGGATGATCGGGAGTTTCCGTAGCCACAATGATCAGGTCGATGTCGGAGGCCTGCAGCCCGGCATCCCCGATCGCCTCCGCCGCCGCAAAAAAGGCCAGATCCGAAGTAGCCTGATCAGGCGATGCAATCCTTCTTTCGGAGATGCCGGTACGCTCCACTATCCAATCGTCTGAAGTATCTACGATCTTCTCCAGCTCACTATTCGTCAGTATGTTTTCCGGGACATAAGATCCCACTCCGCTAACCCTGGCTCTGGACATGATGGACACACCTCAATGCTTCTTGTATATTGAATTATTCACCGGTAAACCTGGGCTTTCTCTTCTCGCGGAACGCTTCCAGCGCCTCGATCCGGTCTTTGGTCGGGATGATGACCTCGTACGCTTTGGATTCCAGATCCAGACCGGTCTGCAGGTCAACGCCCAAGCCCCGGTCGATTGCATATTTAGCTTGATAAACGGCAAGAGGAGCATTGGCCAGCATTTCGTTTGCAAGCCGCTCGCACATCTCCAGAAGCTGCTCCCGATCCTCGGCGAGACCGTTTAAAATACCTAAATCCAGCGCCTCTTCGGAACTGATTTTGCGGGCGGTAAGGATGAGTTCTTTCGCTTTGGACGGTCCGATCAGCCTGGGCAAACGCTGCGTTCCTCCCGCTCCGGGAATGATCCCCAGGCTCACTTCGGTCAGTCCCATGAGCACGCCTTTGACAGCGAATCGAAAATCGCAGGCCAGCGCCAGTTCAAACCCGCCGCCGAAAGCAAAACCGTTGATGGCGGCAATGGTCGGCTGCGGCAATCGCCCCAACGCCGAAAAAACGTCGCGGATTTTTCTTACATTTCGCCGAACCTGCTGCTCATTTAAGGTTCGGCGCTCCTTCAAATCGGCTCCGGCACAGAAAGCGCGGCCCTCTCCCGAAACGATAACCGCACGTATATCCCGGGGATTTTGCTCGATTTCTTCAATGATCTCCCCCAGACTGACGAGCGCTTCATAATGAAATGTGTTTAATTCATCGGGCCTGTTCAGTTTGATGCAGCCGATATGTCCATGCTGCTCCCATACGATTGGCTTTGGGTTCATCCTTGATCCTCCTCTTTCCATATGCCGATTCCTTGGCTGTGATATTGCTTCGTCAAGTCCTTGTACACCTTCGACGCTTCCTGGACCCACCAGAGAGAAGAGCCTTCAATGTCTTTTTTCTTCCGGGCGGGATTGCCGGTAATCAATATACGCGGCGGAAATACGGTTCTAGGGGTCACAATGCTGCCCGCCGCGACAACGGATTCTTCCCCGATCTCCGCATCATCCAGGACGACCGAATTCATCCCGATAACGGATTTACGGCCAATACGGCAGTTGTGCAGTATAGCGCCGTGTCCGACGGTAACATCCTCCCCGATGAAGGTACCGCTATTGGTCATATGGATGACGCAATTATCCTGCACACTGGTTCCCGCCCCTACCACGATCGGCCCGCAATCCCCCCGGAGCACGGCGCCAAACCAGATGCTCGCTCCGTCTTCAATCGTAACATCGCCGATAATCGTTGCATTAGGAGCAATAAACGCAGTGCCCGCGATCTTCGGTTGTTTCCCGTTAAATGCCAGAATCAAAGTGGAACACCTGCCTTTAAAAAAATGGCGATATCGGCCATACGGCAGCCGATATCGCAATACAAGTTGAATTCGTTCTATGCACCAATCCAGTTGGCTTCCCGTTTTTCCAGAAAAGCGCTCAAGCCTTCTTTGGCATCGTCGGAACGGAAGAGCAGATTTTGCAGCTCGCCTTCGTAACGAATCGCCACATTCAGCGGCATTTCCTTCCCATTCATGATGGAAAGCTTGATGTTGGCTGCAGCGTAGGATGCGCTGTTGACGATTTTTCCGGCATACTCAAGCACTTTTTCGCGCGTTTGCTCCTGCGGGAATACGTCATTGACCAGCCCGATGTCAAGCGCCTCCTGCGGCGAGATCGTTTTGCCTGTGATATTCATGTCCAGCGCGCGGGAGAAGCCGATCAGACGCGCCAAGCGCTGCGTTCCGCCGGTTCCGGCGAGCACCCCGAGCGAGATTTCCGGCAGACCGATTTTACCTGCTTGATCCCCCATAAAGCGAAGGTCGCAGCCGAGCGCCATCTCCAGACCGCCGCCAACGGTATGCCCTTCAAGGCAAGCAATGAAAATTTGTGGAGAACGCGCCATTTTATCCAGTGTCTCGTTGCAGAATAAGCAGAACTGGGTTTTGTAACGGGGTTCAGCCGCCTTCAAGAAGTTAATATCCGCTCCCGCAGAGAAAAACTTCGGTACATCGCTCATGAGAATCGCAACTTTAATGGATGAATCGAAACGGATTTCGTCAATCGCGGCGTTCAGCTCTTTGTAGAACTCCAGGCCGTAAGAGTTCGTTTTATTGATATGAAGGTGAATTTCTGCAATTCCGTTTTCTTTTTTAAGCGTCAAATTGGACATTTGAATTCCTCCTAAAGGTTGGTTTGGATTATTGAATTCCGAATAGATTCAGCGGACGGCTTCCTACGTAAGAGACAACGCTTTTGGTTTCCGTATACAAATTCATCGTTTCGAGCGACAGCTCCCGGCCGAAGCCGGATTGTTTGTACCCGCCGAACGGAGTGCCCGGGAATGCGGAAATCGGAGAGTTGACCATGACAATGCCTGCACGCATAGCGGCGGCAACCCGATGGGCTCTTCCATGATCCTTGGTCCAAACCGCGGACCCCAGTCCGAAGATGGAATCATTCGCCTGCTTGATCACATCTTTTTCATCACTGAACTTCATCACGACGACGACCGGACCGAAGATTTCTTCCTGGGCGACTCTCATGTCATTTCGAACATTGCCTATAATCGTCGGCATATACCAATGTCCCTTGTCAAACTCGGGGCCTTCAGGGCGCTTACCGCCATAAAGCACTTCGGCTCCCTCTTCCACAGCCAGCTTCACATAGCCGTCAATGACCTTCTCATGGCTTGCGGAGATAACCGCACCCATATGCACGCCTTCGGCAAACGGGTCGCCGACGCGGATTTTCTTTGCCTTTTCAATGAACTTCTCCATGAACTTGTCATAAATGGATTCATGAACGAACAACCGGGAACGGGCTTCACAGGATTGACCTGTATTGTAAAAAATCCCATACAGCGAGCCGTCCACAGCGCCGTCCATATCGCAATCTTCGAATACGATGTTCGGAGATTTGCCGCCCAATTCCAGCGTCACACGTTTCAATGTGACGGACGCGCGGGCCATAATATCTTTACCGGTCTCCGTCTCGCCTGTGAATGCGATCTTGTCGATCCCGGGATGCTCGGTCATGTAAGGCCCGATTTCTGAGCCGCTGCCGGTCAGGACATTCACGACACCCTCGGGAACTCCCGCTTCATGGCAAACCTCTGCCAGCACGTACGCGGTTATCGGAGTGAAGCTGGCCGGCTTGAGCACCACCGTACATCCTGCAGCCAGAGCAGGCGCCACTTTCCAGGCCGCCATCATGAACGGATAGTTCCACGGGATGATTTGTCCGCATACCCCGACCGGTTCTTTTACCGTATAGTTAAAAAATCCGTTAGGTACCTGGTTCACTTGACCGCTCTGCGTAATGGCGGCGGCGGCATAAAATTCAAAGTCTTCGATCGCCTGGTTAATCTGCCCTTTGGCGGCGTCTACCGTCTTGCCGCTGTTGAGCACCTCAAGCTGAACCAATTCATTAAATCTGCCGCGCAGAAGGTCGGCGATCTTATTCAGCACTCGTGCGCGTCTGGCCGCAGAAAATTTGGACCACTTGCCGTTCTCGAATGCCTCCCGGGCCGCCGCCACCGCTTTGTCCACATCGGCTTTGGTCGCTTTCGCCACTTTCGCCAGCACTTCTCCCGTCGCGGGATTATGCGTTTCAAATACCTCGCCATTGCTGCTGTCTTCCCACTTGCCGTTAATAAAGAGCGGATAGTATTCTTTCAACATCGTAATCCTCCTCAGAGTTTTTCGATCACCGTGGCGAGTCCTTGTCCTACCCCTATACACATAGTAGCCAAGCCATAGCGGCAATCGGTGCGGGTCATTTCATGCACCATGGTAGTCACGATCCGGGCGCCGCTGCATCCGAGCGGATGCCCTAGAGCGATCGCTCCCCCGTTCACATTGACTTTGCTCATGTCGAGGCCAAGCTCTTTGACACAAGCGACCGATTGGGATGCGAACGCTTCATTGATTTCGATCAGATCCAGCTGGCTCACCGTCAAATTCGCTTTTTTCAGCGCTTTGGTTACGGCGGGTATCGGGCCGATGCCCATGTAGGCCGGATCGACTCCGGATGCCGCCCAGGTTACAATTTTGGCGATTGGGGTCAGGCCCAAGCCTTCCGCGGTTTGCCTCTCCATGATCAGCAGAGCGCTTGCCCCGTCATTGATGCCCGAAGAATTACCCGCGGTTACGCTTCCATTTACTTTAAAAGCAGGTTTGAGCTGAGCCAGCTTCTCCAGGGTCGTGTCCCCTCTGGGATGTTCATCCGTATCGAACATGACGGTTTGTTTGCCCTGCTTCACCTCGACCGGAACGATCTCGCTCTTAAACCGGCCGCTTTGGATGGCCGCCTGCGCCTTAAGCTGGCTGGATAATGCGAATTCGTCCTGTTCTTCCCGGGAAATGCCATAACGCTCGGCCACATTTTCCGCTGTCTCCCCCAGGCTGACCGGAGGATATTGTTCCGCCAGTTTAGAATTCACCATGCGCCAGCCCAGCGTGGTGTCATACATCGTCTGGTTGCCCCGTTCGCCGCTCAAATTCGGCTTCAGCATGACGTAAGGCGCACGGGACATGCTTTCCGTACCTCCCGCGATAAAGATATCGCCGATGTTCGAATGGATCGCAGCCGCCGCCTGGTTAATCGCTTCCAATCCTGAAGCACACAACCGGTTGACGGTAACGCCCGGCACGGATTCCGGCATCCCCGAGAGCAGGACGGCCATACGGGCTACGTTGCGGTTATCCTCCCCCGCCTGATTCGCACAGCCGAAGAATACATCCTCCACCAAAGAGGGGTCGAGCGGATTTCTCTTGAGCAATTCACGAATCACAATGGCGGCCAGGTCATCCGGACGCACATGTTGCAGCGAGCCGTTATATTTACCGATCGGGGTACGCAAAGCGTCAACAATGACGGCCTCCCTCATACGATCGACTCCTTTGCATCTTGATTGGCATAGACATAAAACCCTCTGCCTGTCTTTTTCCCCAGCCACCCGGCGTGAACGAGCTTACGCAGCAGGGGAGCAGGCCGGTACCGGTCTTCGCCCATATCGCGGTGGAGTCCGGACAACACGGCATAAATGTCATCCAATCCCAGTTCATCCGCCCAAGCCAGCGGCCCCATCGGATAATTCGTACCTTTACGCATCGCCGTATCAATCTCTTCCGCCGAGGAGATTTTCTCCATCAACGCAAACGCGGCTTCGTTCACAATCATCGACAATATGCGGGGGAACACTAATCCGACTTCGTCTTCCACCCACTCGGTTTCTTTACCGATGGCGGTAAAGAAGGCTTCCGCTTGTTTGGCGTACCCGGCATCCGTCTGAAGCGCCGCGCACAGCTCGATCAATTCCGTTTGTTCCAGGTTGGCAAACGCCGCAAACCCTACAAGCCGGGAAGGATGAGACAGCCATGATGCCGCTTGAGTCGCTGTAGCCCCCAGTACCGAGGACAAAATCAGCGTATCGCCGGCAATGTATTTTTCCAAGCTCTGAAGCCCGGCTTTTTTCTCCGCAAGCTCCAGGTTCGATGTTTCTATCACGATATGGAGCGGAATGGAGCGCGTCTTCGCCTCCTGAAGATCAAGGACCTCCACTCCGTTCACGGGACTAAGCTGCTTTCTCAGCGCATCGGCAAGTGAATTGGTGCCTACAACAGCGACGTACTGCCTATCTGTCATACTCGTAGTACCCTCCCCCCGACTTTCTGCCCAGCTGTCCCGACTGTACCATTCTTTGCTGGTAATAATGCGGGCGAAATCGGGCATCGCCGAAAAATCCCTGGTGTAAAGATTCCGTTGTGGCAAAATTAATATCCACGCCGATCATATCCTGCAATTCAAAAGGACCCATACGGAATTTCCCCGCTTTGGTCATAATCCGGTCGATCTGTGCCGGGGATGCCATCTGATCGCCCATAATCCGCAACGCTTCGTTATAGTAAGGGCGTGCAATCCGGTTAACAATGAATCCCGGGGTATCCTTACAGGTGACAGGGCTCTTGTTGATGCTCCGCGCAAAATCTGCAAGACGCTCCATCACGTCCTCTCCGGTCCGCAGTCCGCTGATCACCTCGACGAGCGGCATCAAGGGGGCAGGGTTGAAAAAATGCAATCCCGCAACCCGTTCCGGGTGATCCGTGAACCCTGCAATTTCAGTGATGGAGAAGGATGACGTATTCGTAGCCAATATCGTTTCGTTCGGGCAGTGCCGGTCCAGCTCCTGAAAAATAGTTTGTTTAATTTCCATGATTTCCGGAGCCGCTTCGATCACGATTTGGCACACCTGCAGATCGGCCAGCTGAACCGTTGTACGAATTCTTGTTTTTACATCATGTGACTCCGACTCGGTCAGCTTGCCTTTTTCGAATAATTTATCAATCTGGGAATAAATGCGTGTTAAGGACCGCGTAACAATCTCCTTGTTGATATCGTACAGCAGAACGCTAAAACCGTTTTGGCTGATGATTTGCGCAATACCGGCGCCCATCGTGCCTGAACCAACCACTCCGACCGTCTGTACCTTCATCGGGCTTTACACCTCGCGTCACCGGGCATCCTCATTTTGCCACCGGATATATTCAAAAGCGCTGCGGCAGTCGTTGCAGTAATATTGCCTGACCAGCTGCGCCGTCCCAAACCGGGATAACAGCACGACATTCGTCGAATTGCAAAAGGAACAATGGGGTTGTTTTTCATCTTTAGACGACATCGGATTCAGCCCTTTGCGCCTGCACACTCCCGATTTGCGACTGAAAGGGAGCCACAAGTCTGACTCCGGGCTTTAGATACCCCTCTTCAATCAAAGCACTGGAATCCTCCAGCCCCTTCAGCCAAGCCTGTACCTCCGGAAATACCTTTTTTATGCTTTCGTCCATTTTGCGCGGGACTGCGCCTTGATCCCTGAGAAGCTGTTCCACCCAGCCTCTGGAATACATAATATGCTCTTTTTGCTCCCTCAACAGCTTGTTGATGCGGTTAACCACATCGGTATGGCGTCCATTCAGCATGGCTTTAAGCACAAGCTCCAGCCCTACATTCACCACATATAAAGAACCGATTAAGTCAATCCAGTTGTCGACGGCAACCACGGATGTAAACGCTTTACCAGTTTGGCGTTCGATCTCCTGTTTCTTGATTCCTTTCAAATCGAACGCCCAGTTGTAAAGCAGTCTCGCATGGCCCAGCTCTCCTTGAGCCATGGCAATGGTAGATAAGGTCGCTTCAAGATCCGGGCCGCTGACTCCGATTTCGACCAACAGATCTCCCAGAATGTATTTATTATCCGCTATCGTTTCGATGGTTTCGATAAATGAGGCCAATCCGGCTGTTTTGTTACTCATATCGCACTGCTCCTTCTTTAACAAGTAGCCCCTCCGGCTGGATGACCCACTTGATGCTGTCTCTGCGAACGACGCACATCTCCACCCAGTCTTCCTCGTCGTAGATATAGCCCGCGTATACTTTGGCCAATTCATCCGTCGGAGCTTCAACCGTTCCAACATGGATCAGGTTGTCTCCTCTCTTGATCCGCGTAAACACTTCATATTCAAATCGGGTCCCTGTTTGGCTCATCGGGCGCTAACCCCCCATTTTTTCATTCTCTCGCGCGCTTCCGGGCTTAAACGGTCCACGGTCCACGGCGGATTCCACACGACATGGATTTGCACTTCCCGCACACCCGGTTCCTGCAGCAGTCTTTTTTTGATATCCGCTTCGATCCACTCCATACAGGCGCAGGAGACGGCCGTGTACGTCATGGTAACGGAGACGACCGCATCCGTTTCTTCTATTTCGTATATAAGCCCCATATCAACGACGCTAACGGGAAATTCGGGATCCATTACCTCTTTCAAAGCTTCCCAATAACGCTTGACCTCCTGCTTTACATCCTGCATGCTACCCCACCTCTTTACGGAGAGCCGCCATCTTGTGGGCGCCTTGCTGGATACGCGATACGAACTCCACATTCTGCGGGCCTCTCTTTTTAAATCGTGCGATGACGCCTTCCCATGTATCCGGTTGATCCAGCAGCCATGTTTTGTTCTCAACATCAAATTTACAGGGAAATGGCACGGTAATCTCGTACTTTTGCATTTGCTCATTCCAGCGGGCCGGTATCTTAACCCCTATCGATTCGCAAAATGGAACGGCGGTAGAAAGCCATTTTTGCCTGAGCTCATCGTTCGATCTGCCTTTGAGCCGATAATCCAGCTGAGCCGATCGGCTCTTCAATTCATCCGCTACACCGAAGAACTCCAGCCCCATCAGGAACATCCAATCCACGGCTTTCTGTACCTGCTTGGCGGTTTCCGGGTTATCCATCGCGGCTCTCATAATAATTTCCCCGTTGCGCAGATGGAACAATTCCTCTTTATCCACCTTGACCAGCGCCCGCTTCCACGGTCCATAGGATGTAAATTCGTACGCATCTCCAAGGAGCGTGTAGCCTGCGCGGTCGAACAACGCATTGAAGACTCCCAGTTCAATCCAGTTCGAAAGCTTGAAGTCGAAAGCATAAGGATTCTTCCATTTATTCGCCGGCCGATCATAAAGCAGCTCGTTCACATCTACGCCAAGGTCCTTTAATAAACGGTAAGCGATATGCGCGTGGCCGATTTCATCCTGCATTATAGCCAGTGCCGTAATTTTGTTATTCAGCGTAGGCGCTTGTTTGTAAACGGTTAACAAAGGAGGAACGCTAAGCAGTTCCGTGTCGCCGACAATCACCAGCGTCTGCTTCAAAGCTTTGAGATATTCCTCATCCATATCTTCTATCCGTTCGACCATGAAGCCCGCATTGACCTTTTCTTTTAACAATGTAGCTTGCTGCATCGCTATCACCTCATTATGTTTTTTTATTTTTCGTTCGTTTAACGTAATAATATAATATACTCTTTTCGCTGTCAAGATCATTTTATCCCATAAAAAAAACCCTTAAATAAGGATTTATTCTTACTTAAGAGGTCTGAAGTTCATAATGCCACACGCCATTTTTCAATATCTTTTTAATACGGTCGTTCATTTCTAAATAATCCAATAAGCCAATGATTTCGGACATGACTGGAGCAAAGACGTGGATATACTTGGTTGGATAATAGCTTTGAGCAAGCTCGTAGGCCGTCGAACCGCCGCTTTGAATCATTTCCCGTATTTTCTCTGCTTTTTGCCCGATTCGCGTTAATCTTCTTTCAATCAGGTCCTTGGGATCGTCAATCAGCTCCCCATGTCCCGGAAATACGGTGTCCGCGTGGAGAGACAAGCATCTGTTTAATGAATGGGTATATTCAACCAAGGTGAATTTCCGGTTTCCTTCCAGGTCCGGCTCAATGAAGGCGTTGCTGGAGATCGTCTTCAGCAGATGATCGCCGGCAAACAACCACTGCCTTTGGGCATCCCAAAAAGCAATGTGATCCGGAGCGTGTCCGGGAACTTCTATCACTTGAACATTTCCCAGATATTCTGAATCGGAAAGCGGAATGATTTCCGCATGGATTTTAAACTGTTCATTCCGCCGGACGGCCTCCTGCAGCTTGAGAATATGCTGATCTCCGGCCGCACCGCAGCCCATCGACCGATATAATTTTTCGAAAAAACGAATGCGCAGCGACAGAAATTCGGGGTCTCTCTTTAGCCGGGGAATCGATTCCCGGTGCGCGTAAACAGGGATTTCCCTCCGTGCGGTTATGCGATTGACCAATCCGATATGGTCCTGATGGTTATGGGTAATCCAAATTTGTGACAGATCGTTTAAGGAATAACCGTTTTGGGACAGCGTCAAATGGAACGCATCCCAGCATTCATCGGAATCCATACCTGCATCGATTAAGGTAAGATTACCGTTTTCTTCCATTAAATACATATTTACGTCTCCAACGTCATACGGCGTTGAAACGGTGATCGGATATACTGTGCACCCGTTTTTTTCTGTTTTATCCACTGGTTACCTTCCCCCTTTACCGTGAAGCTGTGGAGAGCACAGCCCACATTAGTCGGCGGCAACAAATTCGGACAACCGGTGCAGTTTCTCGGCATGCTCCGCTAAATCGCTTGTCGTTCTGGCGATGTCTACAATTCCATCCAGCTGTTCGGATACAATCTTGTGGACCATCTGCATTCGGTCATTGATCATTTGTACGGCCGACGCAATTTCAGCAAGCATATGTGCAATCGATGTTGAAGATTCCTTCGTATCGGCGGACAGTTTGTTAATTTCTTGGGCTACTACGCCCATCGCCTTGCCCTTGTCGCCCAAGTGAGCCGTTTCAATCTTGGTATTGATGCTCAGCAGATGAGTCCGCACCGATACTTCCTTTAACAGGTTGGTGATGCTTTCAATGCCGTCAATATTTTGGCTTAAGCGTACGGTTTGGTCCGCAATTTGCGAAATAATGCGTTCCACTTCGGCAGAGGAGGCGCTGAACTGCTGCGAAGTGGCGGCTAAATGCTGCATGGACGACGACAATCGTTCAGCGGCATGAAATAACTGCTCCTGCTTTTCGCGTGTAATCGCCGTGGATATGCACCCGACAAGGCGGTCCCCGTCATAAACAGGCAGGCCGATCGCAATGGTGGGCACGCCAAACACTTCCCTGGGCACATACCCGATTTGCCGCGTCCCGCTGGTCAGGGTTCGATGGGTAATGCCTCCCGGCTTAATGGGGTCGCCGGCTTTAAGACCTAAAGTAAAGGTTCGGCCAGGAATATACTCCAGAAACTTTTCGGTATCCGATACGCCGATCGTCGTATCTTCCTGCGAAAGAGAATTCCAAAAAGGCGCTATGGCGCAGAAATGGGCTAACAGTTGATTCAAGTACATCCCTCCGATGATGGGCTAACCTATTTTATGGCTGCGGTAAAGCAGCGAAGGCCCTGATGAACACCATCTTCCCCATCGTTCCTCGTCCGGTTAACTGCTCATGCCTAAATATTTGTGCTTTACTTCGTCATTCCGCTTTAAATCATCGGGGGACCCATCGAATACGACTTCCCCTTTACACATCACATATACCCAATCGGCTACATGCAAAGCCATAGATATATTCTGCTCCACCATCAGCATGGAAAGGCCTTCCTGCTTCAAGGCGGAGATAATGTTCTCGACCTCCTGCACCATCAGCGGCGACAAGCCCTCCGACGGTTCATCCAGCAGCAATAGATCGGGATTGGTCATTAACGCACGGCCTATGGTCAGCATTTGCTGCTCGCCCCCGCTGAGATTTCCTCCCATGGAGGACGCCCGTTCCTTCAGACGGGGAAACAGCTCATAAATCCTGTCTAATGTCCAGCCTCTTCTGGAGCTGTTCCGGGCGGCGATCGTCAGATTTTCCTTTACCGTAAGATTGGGAAACACGCCTCTTCCCTGCGGAACCAATCCGATTCCCAACTGCGCCACCCGGTACGAGGGCAGCTTCTGAATCTCGTTTCCCTGAAACCGGATTTTCCCTTGTCTTGGAGGGGTAAAGCCGATAATAGAGCGGATGGTCGTCGTTTTTCCCATGCCGTTACGTCCCAGCAGCACGGAAAGCGAGCCTTTTTTCACGTTTACGGAAACGCCCTGCAGCACATGGCTGTCTCCGTAATAGGAATGAATATTATCCACCTGAAGCATCTTATGCCCCCTCCTTTCCAAAATAAATTTCATATACTCTGAGATCCGTCTTAATCATCTGAGGATCGCCTTCCAGGAAAATATTCCCGTTATATAGAACCGAAATGCGGTCAGCCAGCCCGAATACAACCTCCATATCATGCTCAATGATCAACAGCGTCAGGTCTCTGGGCATATTTTGCAGCAGCTTCAGAATATGCTGGGTTTCCGTGTTGGACATGCCGGCGGTCGGTTCATCCAACAGCAGTACTTTGGGCTCCGTCGCAATGCCCAGCATAATCTCGACCTGCCTTTGCTCTCCGTAGGAAAGCTTTTTGACCACGGTGTCCTTCCGGTCCGCAAGCCCCCAAGTATCCAAGAGCTGCTCTGCCCGGCTGTACAGCTCCGGAAATTGTCGGGCGGTTCTTTTGCGAAACCAAACATGATGGAGCCCAAACTTCACCTGCAGCACCAGCAGCAGGTTATCCAGCACGGTCAGCTCTTGAAGCAGATTGCTTTTTTGAAAAGTCCTCACCATGCCTTTTCTGACCCGTTGATGGTTGGGTACCCGGGAAATATTCTCATTAAAATAGTAAATATCTCCGCTGGACGCCGCCAAATCTCCGGCAATCATGTTAAACAAGGTCGACTTCCCCGCTCCGTTCGGTCCGATGAAGGCTCGGCGTTCACCCGGTTGAACGGCAAAGGTAATGTCTTTTAATATCTCCAGACCGCCGAATCGCTTGCCGATCCCTTCTACACGCAGCGCATGATCCGCCACGATGGAATGCTCTTCATTTCTCATCCTGAATCACCCCGCTCATCCTGACCTTCAACTCTTTCTCGTTACCCTTCCCCTGATTAACGTTTTTCCGTTCATTCCACAATGACCCGATACTGACAATGCCTTTCGGAATAAAAATAACGAACAGGATGAACGTCATACCGACAATGAGCATCCACATATCCGTATAGGAGCTGACGAACGTTTCCAGGATGACGATAAAAGCCGCCCCCAGCACCGGACCGATCAACGTTCCGACGCCTCCGACCAGCACCATAATCAGAACTTCCCCGGACATCGTCCAATAAATATCTTTTGGAGATATAAATCCGTTGAAAAAGGCATACAGGCTTCCGGCCAACCCGCCTATTCCTCCCGCCAGAATAAAAGAAATGTTTTTATAGATCGTCGTATTGTAGCCCATGACTCTGACCCTGGTTTCGTTCTCCCGGATGCCGACGAAAATTTGGCCCAGTGGGGAATGCAGAATCACGCTCAGACCGATGAAAACGATCAAAAAGATGATCAGGATAAAGAAATAAAACGCGATCGGACTATCCAACAGCCCATTGACCCATAGCGTAGGCTTTGGAATTCCGGATAATCCGTTGTCCCCTTGGGTCAGACTGCCCCAACGATACACGAGCGCATAAAACATTTGTGAAAAAGCGAGGGTAAGCATCAGAAAATAAAATCCGTTGACCCGGTTGCAGAAAAATCCGATCATACCGGCCATCATCAGCGATAAAAGGATTCCCGCAATTAAAGTGACGAATACATTCGAGGTGTAATGGATCGCAATCAGACTGGAGGTATACGCCCCCACACCGAAAAATGCCGCATGTCCGAGCGATACCAAACCGGTATAACCTACCAGGATATTCAAGCTGAGAGCAAAAATGCCCAGAATTAAGATTTCAACCAGAATGCTGAGGAAATAATTGGACATGATAAAAGGAGCAATGCAAAGCGCAACCAAAAGGACTAAGAAGACCACCGGGTTCTTTTTCAATCCAGCCATCAATGCACCTGCTTTCCTAACATTCCGGTAGGTTTTACAACCAGAACGAGAGCCATCAGTCCGAAAATGATGAGCAAGCTCAGCTGCGGAAACAGCACCTTGCCGAAGGTTTCCACTACGCCGACAATCAAGCCGGCAAGCAATGTGCCGGTGATGGACCCCAGTCCCCCGACCACCAGGATCACCAGCGCAAGGATCAGCACTTCAAATTCCATTCCCAGATAGAGCCCCAGCACCGGACCTGCGGCCACACCGCCGAGTCCGGCCAGAAGTCCTCCGATGGCAAAGACGACGGAGAACACGATTTTGATGTTAATGCCCAGCCCGCTTACCATCTCGCGGTTGCTTAAGCCGGCACGAATAATGGCTCCCCATCTGGTTTTTTCCTGCAGGTACCACATGACGGCGGCAACCAGCAGACCAAAGCCCATAATCAGTATGCGGTATAGAGGAAAGGTTTGACCGAACAGCTCTACGGACCCGCTTAACCAAGGGGGAAGCGTCAAGGATTTGACATTGGCGCCCCAGATTAAACGAACCACATCGTGAAGAATGTAGGCTACTCCGAAGGTCAGAAGCACTTGCGACAAGTGCCCTAATTTATAAGTGGGGCGCAGCAGGCAAATTTCAAGCAGGAAACTGATAACGGCGACAAAAATGGGAGCCAGAAGCAGCGCATACATAAAGTTGGGAGCAATATGCTGAGTAATGCTAAGGGCCAGATAGGCCCCTATCATGTAAAGAGAACCATGGGCCAAATTCAAAACGCCCATTATTCCGAAGATTAACGACAAACCGATGGTAATCATAAAAAGGAGCAGACCATATGACAAACCGTTGACTAACTGTATAGCTATAATATCCAAGACCATCCCTCTCCTTCATGGTGCGGGGCTATCAAGGCCTTCCCGTCATTTCCCTGGATCTTTAATTTCCCCGATCTCTTCAACAACCTTGTTCTCTGTCTTGCCGTTTTGAATTTCTGTTTTGATCAGGTACAACTTTTGAATCACATGATGCGTCTCCGGATCGAATTGGATCGGTCCGCGAGGACTTGTAAATTGAACCTTGCCGATCGCTTGAGACAATTTTTGCTTATCGGACGTATCTCCGTTCAAGCTTTTCAAGGCTTCGACAATGACGCGTGCGGCGTCATAGCCTTCAACCGATTCGATGCTCGGACGCGCATTGTACTTCTTCTCATAGGCTGCAACGAACGCTTTGTTCTCCGGCGTATCCAGATGATAATCCCAGAACATGGTACTGGTGATGCCTTCCGGGGAATTGCCTTGTTCAGGGCGAATGTCCTCCGCATTTAACCATCCGGAGCCGATCAGCGGAATTTGTCCTTTCAGGCCGTACTGCTCATACTGTTTGACAAATCGCACGGCGTCGGCGCCGGCGAAGAAAGCATACACGGCTTCCGGTTTTTTGCCTTTGATCTGCGTTAAGTAAGAAGCATAGTCATTCGAGCCCAGAGGCGGATACACTTCACCGACAATCTCGCCGCCGGCAGCCGTAAACGCTTCTTTGAAGGCGCCTGCCACCTCTTTGCCGAAGGCGTAGTCGGCAGCGGTTACATAAATCTTTTTGGCAATGTGATCATAGGCGTATTTCCCCATCGAGTTCCCGATTTGCCAGGAGCTGAACGATGAACGCCAAATGTAGTCGCTGCGTTTGGTTCTCGTCAAATCGTTGCCGCCGGCGTGAGATACGAGAAACGGCAGCTTTTTGCTGTCCACTTCATCGCGCAAGGCGTAAGCGACAGCCGTACTTACAGGACCGGTCAAAATATCGATATTGTCTTTTTCCATCAGCTTGCGTAATTTACGAAGCGCCCCCTGAGGATCGTTCTCTTCATCTTCTTTAATGAGCGTGATTTTTCTACCTGCAGCTTCCCAGTTCACGCTTTCAAAATAAAGCTCCATGCCTCGGGTCAAATTCTCACCCAGAGAAGCGTAGACACCGGAGTAAGGCAAAATGGCTCCTACTTTTACAGGGTCCTTACCATTTGCAGTGGGAGTTGAAGCGTCGCCTGTACCGGGACTGTTACTTGGGGTTGTTGTTCCCGCCGACTGGCCACAGGCCGTAACGAATACCAAACATAAAGCCAAAACGATCAATAAACTCCCTTTTACTTTTTTCATCCTTGATCACCCCTATATATTTTTATAACTATGGAACACGGAGGGAAAAAGATTTTTTTCGTTGGAATCCTTATAGAAACATTTCGTCGGGATTCGCTTGGGTGTAAATGTTGAGTTGACCGTCTTTACTTTTATTCAATCTTCCTTGAAACGCCAGACATTCCAGATGAGCAAGGGTCTCCGCCATAGCGAACCGCCATTGGTGCGGGGTCAGCTCCTTATGCCGGAACACATCCGAGGCCACTTCATAAGCGGTCCTCCCCTGCCTCACAAGCCCCCGCATTTGCTCTAACCGCTGCTGATGATGCTCCAATAATTGCGATACCCGTTGTGGAATGTTATCGATCAGCTTGCCGTGCGCCGGAAGCGCCAGCGAGATATCAAGCACCGCCGTTTGCTGCAGCGATTGAACGTAGTCTTCCAGGGGATTGGACCGGCCTCCGGGCCACAAGCTGATATTCGGTGTAATTTTATCCAGAATATGATCTCCCGCGAGCAGCAACCGGTTCTCCGATTGATAGAAGCAACGATGTCCGTCGCTGTGACCCGGTGTCGGAATCACCTGCCAGAGTTCATCGCCCAGTCTTACTTCCGTCATCGTCATCGGCCTGAGCTCAGGCAGGGGAAGCACATGGTCATGGAGCTTCAGCATATGTTCAACAATTTGCTCGGCCAACGACTCGGGAACGCCATTCTCTTTGCCCATTTGCCCCACAAGCTTGGCTTGAACATCGCCGTTTCTCCATGCCCTGTCCACCATCGCCATGTCCGCTTCACTGATATAGACCGGGGCGCCGGTCCATTCCTGCATCCATCCCGACAAACCGAAATGATCCGGATGAAAATGGGTGAGGTAAATGACCTCGATATCTTTCGGCTGAATCCTCAGCTCGGTAAACGCCTGTTTCCATGCCTCTTGTGCGTCCTTATAGTTAAAACCCGCATCGATCATGACAATCCCTTGCTGTCCTATCGCCAGATAGCAATAGATGTACTTCATCGGGAACGGCACCGGAATAGGTATTCGGAATAGCCCTTTTCTAATCTGCTCCATCTTCAAGCGCGCCTCTCTATTTGTTATGCCAAACGGGCCGACGCTTCTCCAAAAACGCTTTCAAGCCTTCTTGAGCGTCTGCGGATTGAACCAGTTCCCTTAAATAGATGTTTTCCACGGGTTTGATCGCCGAAGCAAAGGATGGGGCCATGGATTCGCGGACCGTTTTTCGCGTTAAACGCAAAGCCAGGGCGCTTTTGGTGCGCAAGTGCGAGAGCAGCTGCTCCAGAGCGCCGTCCAGCTCGCTTGGAGGAACGACCCGGTTGACCAGCCCCCACTCATAAGCCTTGGCCGCACTGATGCTCTCACCCGTCAATAAAAGCTCCATCGTTCTGTTATAGCCGGTCATCCAGGGGAAGGTCACGATGGATACGGGTGGAAACAGCGCCAGATGAATCTCAGGCTGACCGAACTTCGCCCGTTCGCTGGAAAGCACGATATCGCAGAACGTAGCCAGCTCGCATCCGCCTCCAAGCGCTGCGCCGTCGACCACGGCAATCGTCGGGCAGGGAACGTCAGCAAGGCAGTGGAACATGCGGTGAAACAGATGAATCATCGGCTCCGTTTTATCACCCAGATGGTCTTCCACCGCAACCCCTGCGGAGAATACTTTTCCTTCCGCACGGATGACAAGCGCATTCAAATGTTCATTGCCATGGAGTGAACTAAATGCGTGAACCATTTCCTCCATCATTTCCATGTTCATGACATTGACTGGAGCTCTTCGTAATACAAGAGTGGCAACCTTGTCTTCGATCGAGAAGCCGATCCATTGATATTCGCTCACGGCTTACACCCTTTCTGTTTCTATCGCTGCGGCCGGTTTAATGACTCCGCCAGCCTTGACGTCATAAAGACCAAGAGGAATTAATCGCAGCCCGGGAAGAAAATCGCATGTCAGGAACAGCAGCGTATACAGGATGTCGTGGAAAGGAAATCCCCTTTTCTTCAGCTCGGATAACAGCACTTCCTGATACTCTACCGCCTTGTGAAACTCAGGGTCGGTGGTCATCATTCCGGCTAACGGAAGCGGAATCTCTACAATGATTTCTCCACGGTCTACGATGACAATACCGCCGCCCAGCTCATGGACACGTGCCGCCGCCTTCGCCATCGCCTCTGCATCCCTGCCGATGACAAGCAATTGTGTCGTCGTATTATAGGTGGAAGCCATCCCGTCTAGATCTACGGCAAAGCGTTCCATAATGCCTTTGGTGATCCATTGGCCTTCCCTGTCGATCAGGTTGGCCATCACCAGCCCCGGATGCTTTGACAGGTCTGCATACCCGTTGTTAACAGGCAGCTCCGTATCTTTTTTCTTTGTGATCACGTTGCTTTGAAAATAAATGACCGGTACGGGTTCGGCTGAAGAGGTATGCGGATAACGGTACAAATCCGGATGCTGCAGTAACGTCCGTTCCATGGTAAACGCCGGTTTGGCCACGTATTTCATCCAATCGATGACCGGTGGAGATACAAGCGTTTGGCCTTTCGACGCTACGATGGTACCGGCGGAAATGACCAGCTCCGGACGAAAATCAACCAGGTTCGGCAAAATCAGCACGTCGGCCCGCCGGGCGGGAGCGATTCCGCCGATTTCCTGATCCAGGCCGAGAAAGGTGGCCGGATTAATCGTCGCCATTTGAACAGCCTGAATCGGAGTCAATCCAAGCTCCACCGCTATTCTCAGCAGTCCGTCGACAGAGCCCTGTTCCTCGATAAAGGCAGGGTGAGGGCCATCGGTCGTCAGCAAAATACGATTCGTACTCACTTTATTTTCTGTGATCAGCTTCATAATCTCGGGAAAATCCGGACGCAGCGAGCTGTTGCGCAGCGTCGTCCACATGCCTAAACGCAGCCGGTCCAAAGCTTCTTGCGCGGTAATCGCTTCGTGACAGGCGCTAATGCCTGCAGCCACGATCGAATTCAGCTTTTCATAGGAGCAGCCGGCCGTATGTCCATCCGATATTTTCCCCAGACGCTTGGCATATTCGATCGTATCTATCACAAACGGATCGCCTTTATACAAGAGCGGCCAGCGGGTGATCTCCGCCGTACCGACGACCTCCTCAAGCTCAAGCAAAGAACGGACGTCCCCGGCGTTAAACTCATCCCGCTCACTCGGGTACTCCGCCTGCGAAACCAGGCGTACGAGCCATAAATTATTTCCGGGCAATTCTCTAAGGTCCTGCAGCATGGCTTTAAACCCGCTAGCACCCATATGGAGATAAAAAAACAGATTATCGTTCACTAATGTAGTCGTTCCCGATGAAAGCGATTTCATCGTGAGGCTGACAGGGTTGTATACAACCCATGGATGTGCATGCGGTTCGATAAAGCCCGGCGAGACATACTTCCCTTCGGCATGAATCACCCGGGTATGTTCCCCTATTGCCGCTTCGCTATTCCCGATATAAGCGATGCGGTCTTTGTAGATAGCCACGTTCTGCGGCAGGAACTCGCCCGAGTACACGTTAATCACCGTACCGCCCTTGATGAACAGATCCGCGGGACGGCGACCTTGTGCAACTTCAATCAATTCAACTCTTGTTGCATGTGATTTCAAAGCAAGCTCCTCCTTACGCATTGACCTTCAAATATGGGTCAAATATATATTTCTGCGAACGGATTGATGGCCTTCTCCCTTTTGGCCTGAATTTCCCGGTCAGGGGCCTGCTCAAACAAGCTTTCAAAATATTTGACCGAAAGTGTGGAGAGAAGCTGGTGCATATTCCAAAACAAATCCCTCGCTTCGTTCCCGTTCCAATTGTGCGGCAGCAGATCCTGAGGAAAGCCGGGATCATTAAACAGGAATTTTCTATAATAATGAACAAGGTATGTTCGTTCTACAAAAGCTTCCAGACTGGTCAAGGAATCGTTCCAGACGCGTTCTTTCAGCATCTCGTATTTGGGCCTGTAGGTCTCGATGAAGGTTTTGTAATCCTCTTGAATGCTTTGCAAATTCCAGCCTTTGTCAATGATGTACTGCTGGTCATGCGATAAGAGGGAACTGGAGCTGAACAGCATCGCATATTCCTTTAATTCATAGGTTTCGATCATTTCCAATATTTGTTTTTCCAAGGGGTTGGGGCTTACCCAGGTGCTGTTGGAAATCATCCCGAATCCGGTCCAGCTTAATTCCTTGCGGACCTGATTTCTCAAGTCGCGTTTTTCCTCCGGCATGGAATACGTTAAAATTCGCCAGAAACCGTCCCACTTGTGGCTTTTGATCGAATATACCCTTCTGACGCCGTCCTCGATTCTGCGTTTTCCTTTTTCCGTCAAGCTGTAGTAGCTTTTATTCCCTACTCTTCTCACCTGCAGAAGATCCTGCTGAACCATACGGAGCGTTGCGCCGCGTACCGACGATTCGGAGATTCCGAATTCAGCCATCATTCGAATCAGACTTCCGATCCAGATTTCCCCACCGTAATATTGAATAAAGTCACCGTACAATGTAAACATCAGTGATCTGGGTTTCATTCTTGTTAAGTTCTCCTTCTTCATTGTAAATGGTAATCACTGATAATAGATTATGCCAGTTTTCAGAAAATTTCAAGATTACGGTGGCCGCGGTACGGACTCGTCCCCTAACTGATTCTCAGCTTGAAGCGTTGAATTTTACCGGAAGCCGTTTTGGGCAGTTCATCGATAAATTCAATGATTCGCGGATATTTATAGGGTGCCAGTTCCTTCTTCAAAAAATCCTTCATATCATTCATTAAGCTATCCGACGGGGCTACCCCCTCCTTTAACACTACATAGGCCTTAGGCTGTACCAGGTTGCTGTCCAGTTTCGCGCCTACCACGGCGACTTCCAGCACGGCATCATGCCGGATTAAAGCGTTTTCAACTTCAATAGGAGAGACCCAGATGCCGCCGACTTTAATCATGTCATCGGAACGGCCGCAATACCAAAAGTAGCCTTCTTCATCCATATAATATTTATCGCCGGTTTGAAACCATTCGCCGTAAAACTTGTTTTTGTTTTCCTCATGAAGATTCCAGTAGGCGCTGGCGATGCTGTCTCCTTTAATTAACAGGTCGCCCGTTTCATTGGGAGGAAGAGCCTCTCCCATTTCATTCACGATTTTGGCCTCATAACCGGGAACAAGCTTGCCTGTGCTTCCTTCCCGTATATCTCCGACCCTGTTCGATATAAAAATGTGAAGCGCTTCCGTAGAACCGATTCCGTCCAGAATATCGACGCCGAACAGCAGCCTCCACTTCCTGATGAATTGAGCTGGCAGTGCTTCTCCTGCCGATACGCAAAGCCGGAGAGAAGAGAGATCGTACGTTTTACCCGAACGCTCCACTAAATCAATCATCGAACCGTAAAGCGTCGGTACGCCGAAAAAGATCGTCGGCTTGTATTTCTCAATGGTTTCAAGCACCGTCTCCGGTTTTGGACGCTCCCGCAATAATACGGTGGATGCTCCCGCACCTAACGGAAAATACATGCCATTGCCTAAGCCGTAGGCAAAAAAGAGCTTGGAGGCGGAAAACGTAATGTCGTCTCCCCTGATTTGCAAAATCTGTTTGGCGTAGGCGTTATAAGCCCATTCCATATCGTGCTGCAAATGGATCACGCCTTTGGGCTTGCCTGTACTTCCCGAGCTGTACAGCCAAAAGGCCGAATCGCCGGGATCCGTCAGAGCCACCTCCAACTGAGGCGAAGCCGCTTGGATCCATTCGTGATAATCAATCACGCCCGCCTCTTTGATAGCGCTATCATGAATCACTATGACATGCCTGAGATAAATAAACCGGTCACGCAAATGACGGATTTTATGCCAGATATCTTCATGGACGACAACCGCTTTCGCTCTGCTGTTATTTAAAAAATATTCATAATCGGCAGGCGCCATGATGGTATTGACCGGAATAGGAACCGCTCCGATCTTGACCGCACCATAGAATGCGGCGATCATTTCCGGTGTATCGTGGCATATCAGCAAAACGCGATTCTCCATTTCAACCGACAGCTCTTTAAGCCCATTTCCCGCTCTATTAACGAATTCTTGCAGTTGACTGTAGGTAATGCTCTGATCGTTATAATAAACAGCAGCTTTGTCGCCTAATCCATTACTCACATTGTCATCGATAAAACGGGTAGCCGCGTTATAGGAAGAACCGATTCCACGCAATTCCATCGTTATATCCACCTTCTTGTTCAGGATTACTCATTGCACGACTGCAGGAATAACGACAATATCTGCTGTAAGCTGCAGCGGATATCGTCGTTATGAGGTTTTCTTGCCTACTGTGGGTAACAACCGTTTTATTTGTTACAGACCTTTCCAGTTTGCCTGCCGTTTTTCCAGGAAAGCGCTTAAACCTTCTTTAGCATCTTCGGAACGGAAGAGCAGATTTTGCAGCTCGCCTTCGTAACGAATCGCCACATTCAGCGGCATTTCTTTGCCGTTCATGATGGAAAGCTTGATGTTCGAAGCCGCATAGGATGCGCTGTTGACGATTTTTCTGGCGTATTCCAGCACTTTTTCGCGCGTTTGCTCCTGCGGGAACACATCGTTGACCAGGCCGATTTCGAGCGCCTCCTGCGGCGAGATCGTTTTGCCTGTGATATTCATGTCCAGTGCGCGGGAGAAACCGATCAAACGCGCCAACCGCTGCGTTCCGCCGGTTCCGGCGAGCACCCCGAGCGAGATTTCCGGCAGACCGATTTTACCTGCTTGATCCCCCATAAAGCGAAGGTCGCACCCGAGCGCCATCTCCAGACCGCCGCCGACCGTATGTCCTTCAAGACAGGCAATGAAAATTTGCGGGGAACGCGCCATTTTATCCAGTGTCTCGTTGCAGAACAAGCAGAATTGCGTTTTGAAACGGGGCTCAGCCGCCTTCAAGAAGTTAATATCCGCTCCGGCAGAGAAAAATTTCGGTACATCGCTCATGAGGATGGCAACTTTAATCGAGGAATCAAAGCGGATATCGTCAATCGCCGCATTCAACTCTTGATAGAAGTCCAGACTGTAGGAGTTCGTTTTGTTCACGTGCAGATGAATTTCTGCGATTCCATTTTCTTTTTTAAGTGTCAGTGCGGTTTCCTTGTTCACAGATACGGATGACATGTTTAAAAACCTCCTATTACGTTTTTTTGACTTACGTATACAATACATAATTTACAAAATTGTTTGAATATTATCAAGAATAGATTTGGGTAGTTTTGGCTCAATTCCTGTGATAAATCTCACACATGCTTTAAAATGCTCAATTTTACATCCGTATTATGTTTTTTTATCGTAAGATTATATATCGTAATGTGATTGGAAAGGCAAGGGACGATTGAAATCGCTTACACGCTTATGTTTATTATTCGCTTTATTTTAACCCATCTGGTGTATTTCGTATTTATGAGGACTATTGGAGCAAACTAACAAGCTATTTCGCAAATTTGTATTGCGTTTTGTTAACAAACGTTATATTATCATAATATAAAATCCTTATCGATTCTGCTTTAACTTATTAAGATCGTCGAGAAATAGTTGAATAGTGTAATAGTTCCTCGTTCCCTCCGGTTTTCCCTCTTTTTTCAATACGGGAATTGCTGGATAAAAAAAACCAAAGCGAATCTGATAGATGATCCTGGATTCACTTTGGCTTGGTTAGCCGGTCTTTTGATTAATAGCTTCCGACCCCTAAAGGAAAACCGTTTTTATACTCGCCTTGATCATACAGCTTTACCGGCATTTCTCCTTCATATATGATCGCTACATGACTATATCTTAATCCCTTTTTGGCCGCTTCTTCCGATGACGCAAGATCATCGAAACGGCCGATATGCAGGCATTCCGCCGATTGATTATACAGTTTCACTACAAACATGGTAACCCTCCGTCCGTTTTTATTTTTGATGCTCTTCACATGTCAGAATACCATCTAAACATCTAAAGCAGGAAACAAAGGCACCACTTCTTCGCCCAGCTCATCTATGACTTCGGCTGCAGGACGGCTGCCGTATTTCAAATTGAATACGACATGATTCACTCCGGCAGCTTTTAAATTTTCAATGAATCGGATCAAGCGCCTGCGGCCGATTCGAAACCCCAAATGAATGGCGCTGGCCGCTTCATCCGGATCCTCCGCCAAATCGATATATAAAGACTGGGTAAAGGGCTTGAAGACCTCCAAATGAGAACGCCAATCCCGAATCAGGCTCGTTTGATGAAAGAGATTGCGCGGGTAATACAGCCATCCGTCTGCGTTGGCCGCAATCCATTCCATCGACTGGCCGCTATGGCCGGTCACCAGAACCGGAATGTCGCGCAATTCCGGCTTCGGCAGCAGATCTCCGCCGACCATATGTACCCTGGGGGTTTGAATGACGGGAAATGATTGATTCCATACGTTTTTGATGACGGACAAGGCTTCCCGAAACCGTTCCCCTCTTTGATCAAAATCAACCGAAAAGCCGGGAAACTCCATAGGCCTATCGCCGGTAGCCACGCCAAGAATCAGCCGTCTGCCGGAAATAAGGTTGGTAGAAGCAGCCGCTTTCGCGACATGCAAAGGATGCCTTAGCGTGACTATAATACTTCCCGTACCCAGAGCGATCTTTTCCGTGTGAGCCGCTATATATCCGAGATAGACCCAGGGATCGTAGATTTGTCCGGTGTCTCCAAAGTTGGGATCGTATAATGGAACATCCCGTACAAATAAGGAAGCAAAATTCCATTGCTCCGCTTTCTTTGCCAGCTTGACTTGTTCCTCCACATTCATGACCGGAATACTTCCTTCATACGCTTCCAAAGGAAAGAACAGTCCCAGCGTCAAATGATTTTCTTTAAACATCCGTCTATAGCCTTGGTGCCGACTGAAGTCATTCATAGGCCGATCGTTTCCTTCCGCCGCAAATTGCCAAACGCAGGACAAAAGGTAAAATGCCCCGTCCTCTCTTCTTTTATGTAACCTCCTCCTTGAAAAAAGGATATCCATTCTATGATCCGAAGTAAATGGATACGGCTCCGCTGCTGCTCAAGCGACTTAACACGGGCGGCACAAACGGCGAAAAGCATCTATGCCGGAACGATTGAATTCCATCCCGCGCTGCGGGAAGTTCCAGCCCCGAGCTTCCATCGTAATTTGAAAATACCTTTCATAGGGTGGGCCATGCTCATACGCTGGTCGTGGCTTGTGAATCGCCAAACCCGTATGAATCTGAAACATGCGGAAGCACGCGTCAAAACGTTTTTGGATGAGATTGTGTTCCCCCCTTACTCCTGCCCTATCGTCGTTTCTTTCATATAACAAGGGCCGTCCCTCAGTCAGGATGACTTATGGGACAGCCCCTTGATGTTTATGAAATACCGCAGGACTCCGCCAGCAGTTCAACGAGGTGAACCGTCCGAACCTTGGCCGACATGCCTTCTCTCTGCACGCCCAGCTTCATCTGCAGCAGACAGCCCGGGTTGGTGGTGACGATCGTCGTCGCCTGGGTCGTCTTTACCGTCTCCATCTTGACGTCGAGGATCTCCATGGATTCCTCGTAATTAACCACATTGTAAATCCCGGCCGACCCGCAGCACATATTCGGGTTGGCCATTTCCTTATACGTGATCCCCGGAATCCGCTTGATCAGCTCCAAAGGCTCCTTGACCACCTTCTGGACGTTGGTCATATGGCAGGAACGCTGGTAGGTGACGATCTCGTCGACCGGTTTGGCCAGCGGCAGCTCACATTGCGCCAGCACCTGGGTAATATCGCGGGTTTTGGCCACAAAGGCCTTCGCACGCGTTTCCCACTCCGGGTCACCATGGAACAGGTGATCGTATTCCACCAGCATCGCGCCGCAGCCGCCCGCATTGTTGATAATGAAATCGACATCCAGCCGCTCAAACGCCTCAATATTCTGCTTGGCCAGCATCACCGTATCGTCCTTGCGTCCGGCATGCGCGTGAAGCGCCCCGCAGCAGGTCTGCTCGGCGATCACCTGCACCTCGCAGCCTGCCAGTGCCAACAGCTCCATAGACAGCCGGTTGATCTTCTCGAACATCGCATCCATAATACAGCCGGTAAAAAAGGCCACTTTCCATTTGGGCCTGGTCCCCTGCGGCGGTTCGAAGAGACGCGGACGATGGCGCCGCGCTGCGGGAGAAGTCACCTGCGGCAGCACTTCCTCAAAGGCCCACAGGTTTTGGGGCAGAACCCGCGTCAGCTTTCCTTTGTGCGCCACCTTCTGCAGACCGCTCTTTTGGTACAGCCAGATCATATCGGCCGCAACCTTGAGCTTCTTCGAGTCGGGAAAGACGTTCCGGAACATGGCGTCCTGCATCTTGCGCAGCGGCTTGGAGGTGCGCCGGGCCTTATGCTCCGCCAGCACTTCCCGCGCACCTTCCAGAATTTTACCGTACTCTACGCCCGACGGACAGGCCGTTTCACAGGCGCGGCAGCCCAGACACAGATCGAGCGGCCCCTCCAGCTCATGAAGCGACAGATGTCCTTCCGCCGCCATCTTCACCAGATTGATCCGGCCGCGAGGCGAATGGGTCTCCCGTTCCATGGTCACATAGGTAGGGCAAGCCGGCAAACAGTAGCCGCACTGGACGCATTGGATCGTTTCGTCGTATGGCAATTCTTTGGTATGCTTCATCGGCCGCTACCCCTCCGTTAAGTTGAGCCGCTGCCCGGGAGCAGGAAAAATCTTGCCCGGATTCATAATATTTTTCGGATCCCAACTATCCTTGATCAGCTTCATCATTTGAAGCCCCGTTTTGCCCAGCTCCATCTCCATAAACGGCGCCTTCATGTTGCCGATGCCGTGCTCGCCGGACAGCGTGCCGCCCAACTCGATGGCCGCCTCAAAGATCTCCGTCACGGCCTGCTCGACACGCTTCATCTCTTCTTTGTCCCGCTTGTCGGCGACAATGTTCGGATGCAGATTGCCGTCTCCGGCATGGCCGAATACGACGAGGTTGACGTTGTATTTTTCGCGGATCGCCTTCAGCCGGGCAAACATCGCCGGAATCTGGCTGCGCGGAACGGTGGCATCCTCGGAAATCTTGGTCGGCTTGACCCGGGTGATCGCCGGAGACACCATTTTGCGCGCCTTCCACAAATTGGCCTCCTCCGCTGCCGTGCTGGCAATCTGTACCTTGCGGGCCCCGATGGCCTCACAAATCCGGCCGGCTTCCCGAATTTCTTCCTCTACCGTGCGGGCATGACCGTCCACCTCAATCAGGATGATCGCCTCCGCATCGACAGGCAGTCCGCTCGGCTCGTAGTTTTCCACCGCGTGAATACAGGCCTGATCCATGATCTCCATCTTGGAGGGCAGGATGCCCGAGGTCAGCACCTTCGAGATCGCTTGCCCGGAGGTCACGATATCGTCAAAGATCGCCAGCAGCGTAGCCGTTTTCGGCGGCTTGGGAATCAGCTGCAGCGTCGCTTCCGTAATGACGCCAAGCGTACCTTCCGATCCGACAATCAGCTTGGTCAGATCGTAGCCGGTGACGTTCTTCACCGTACGGCCGCCCGTACGGATAATTTCGCCCTGCGGCGTGACGAATTCCAGCCCCAGCACATAGTCTTTGGTTACCCCGTACTTCAAGCCGCGCGGGCCCCCGGAATTCTCGGCCAGGTTGCCGCCGATGGTCGAAACGGCGGAGCTGCTCGGGTCGGGCGGGTACATCAGCCCCGCCTTTTCCGCCGCCGCATGGATACTTGAGGTCAATACGCCCGGGGAAACGATAGCGATTAAATCTTCGGGGTAAATCTCCAGCTTCTCATCCCACCGGGACAGGTCCAGCACAATGCCGCCTTCGACAGGAAGCGGTCCGCCGGAAAGCGAAGTCGACTGGCCGCGCGGATACACCGGAATGATTTCATCGTAGGCCAGCTTGACGATGGCCGCCACCTCGGCGGTGCTTTTGGGCTGCACGACCAGCTCCGGCATATAGGTGCCAAACGATCCGTCAAAGGAATAGCCGGCCAAATCCGGCTTTTCCGTCATCACGCGCTTATGTTCAGGAATGATGGCACGTACTCTGCGTACGATGTCCGAATCTACTTTTCTGTAAGCCACAGCAATCATCCTTTTACAGGTCCAACTGGAGGGACAGGAATTTATACTCCAAATAATCTTCAATACCGTACTTGCCGCCCTCGCGTCCGACGCCGGATTCCTTGATCCCGCCGAACGGAGCCTGCGCCACGGTAGGCAGCGAGTCGTTGATGCCGACGATGCCGTACTCCAGCGCTTCGGCCACCCGGAACATGCGGGAGCCGTCTTTGGTATAAATGTAAGAGGCCAGTCCGTATTCGGTGTCGTTCGCATAGCGGATCGCTTCTTCCTCGGTTTCAAACGTGAAGATCGGCGCGACCGGACCGAACGTTTCTTCATAGGAAATCTTCATCTCATGCGTTGCATTCAGCAGTACGGTCGGCGCGAAGAAGCAGCCGTTGGCCAGTTCGCCCTCAGTCAGCTTGCTGCCGCCGGCCAGGATGGTCGCACCTTTGGCTACCGCATCGTCGATATGCTCCTGCGCTTTTGCCACCGCCGCCTGGTCGATCAACGGACCGATATGGACGCCGTCGTTCAATCCGTTGCCGATGACCAGTTTCTTGACTTTCTCCGCCATGATGTTGGCAAAGGACTCGGCGACGGATTTCTGCACATAAATGCGGTTGGTGCAAACACACGTTTGGCCCGCGTTGCGGAACTTGCTGGCGATCGCGCCCTCTGCCGCTTTCTCCAGATCGGCATCCTCGAATACGAGAAGCGGAGCGTGTCCGCCAAGTTCCATCGATACCTTCTTCATCGTGTCGGCCGACTGGCGCACGAGCTCTTTACCGACTTCGGTGGAGCCGGTGAAGGTAATCTTGCGTACCACGGGGCTGGCCATCAACGTACCGACCACTTCGGAGGCGGAGCCGTTGACCAGGTTGGCCACACCCTTGGGCACACCGGCCTCATGCAGCGCTTTGAACACCTCGATGGCCGCAAGCGGCGTAGCCGATGCCGCCTTGAGAATGATCGTACAGCCTGCCGCCAGCGCCGGAGCGAGCTTGCGGGTGATCATCGCGATCGGGAAGTTCCACGGGGTGATCGCCCCGACCACACCTACCGGCTGACGCAAAACGAAGATGCGCTTGTTCGGGGCCGACGCCGGTATGGTATCTCCATAGATGCGTTTCCCTTCTTCGGCATACCAGTCCAGGTAGTCAATGGCCAGAGCGATCTCTCCTCTCGCCTCGGCCAGCGGTTTACCCATCTCGCGGGTGATCAGCTCCGCGATCGTTTCGGTACGGCTGCGAAGGATTCCCGCCGTCCGGGTCAAATACGCGTAGCGTTCCTTTGCCGTTAAACGGGACCAGGGCTGCAGTGCGGCCTGCGCTGCGTCAATAGCGGCTTGCGCGTCCTCCGCGCCCCCTTTGGCAACGCTTTCCACAATTTCACCCGTCGCCGGATTGATCACGTCAAAGGTTTGATTGGACTTTGCCTTACAAAATTCCCCATTGATATACAGCATGTCAACCGCCTCCTGTTCATTCCCTATTCGGAAGAATCATTCTTATTATATCATCTATCCCAACAGAAACATCGAAATTTTTGGAATAAAAGTAATTAAAATCAAATCGATCAATACGACAACCAATAAAGGTACGACCCTTCTGACGATCGTATTGAAACTGATATCACCCAGCGTTTTGGCCACAAATAAATTGACTCCAAGCGGCGGGGTTAACAATCCAATGGCCATGTTTACAATCATAGTAACCCCAAAATGGACAAGATTAATGTCAAACTGGGCCAGTAACGGCAGCAGGATAGGAACGACAATAATGATAGCTGCATTCAATTCCAGGAAAGTCCCGAGAATTAACAAAATAATGTTAATAATAATCAGTAACATGATTCCGTCTGTAGCATAAGGTCCCACAATCTCCGCCACTTTGTTAGGCACTTGCTCAGCTGTCAGAATCCAGCTCATAATATTTGCCGCCGCCATAATCAGCAAAATCATCGCAGATATGTAGCCAGTTTCTACAAAAAGCCCTTTTAAATCGGATAATTTTAATTCCTTATAAAAGAAAAAAGAAACGATCAAACCATAGACGCAAGCAATTGCTCCCGATTCCGTCGGAGTAAAAATTCCGCCGTAAATGCCGCCCAAAATAATCACCGGCATGAGAACGCCCAATATAGAAACCCTTAATTGATTGAAAAATTTTGAAAAACTGGTTTTTTCTCCTCCGCGGTATCCATGCTTCTTGGAATAGAAGTAACTGTAAATCATCAATGATATCCCGATCAATATTCCCGGGATGACGCCTGCGATAAACAGGTCGCCAATACTGACGTTTGCCGTAATTCCATAAGTAATGAAAGGGATGCTCGGAGGAATGATCACACCTATGGTCCCAGCCGTAGCCATCAGCGCAATGGAGAAGCCCTTTTCATACCCTGCTTTCACCATGGCCGGAACCATGATGCTTCCGATTGCAATCACCGTTGCCGGCGCAGACCCGGATATGGCGGCGAAAAACATACTGGCAAGAATCGCGATAATCGCCAGACCGCCTGTTGTGGAACCTACAATGCTTGCCGCAAGTCCGATCAAACGTTGGGATATTCCTCCCTTTTCCATGATCTTCCCGGCGAGAACAAAGAACGGGATGGCCATAATCGTAAACGAATCCAGACCCGTAAATATTCTTTGAACCGCAACAAAGGAAGGTACATCCGACGCAAATAGAATAGCGATAATCGATGCAAATGCGATCCCGATCGCCAGCGGAACATTTAATGCCAACAGCGTCAGCATCGAGACAAATAATGTAGCGCTCACCCTGCCAAAACCTCCTTATCAGTTTCGACTTTTTCAACCGTGTGACGGTTGGTTGTGCATTCATAAACCGTTAAGCAAAAATAACGGATGGCCATGAAGAAAATACCTACCGGAACAGAAGCATACGCAAAGTAAATCGGGATTCGCATGGCCGGAGATAGCTGATTGGTTTCCATTAATCTCAGCACGAACGGGATTCCGATAACCAACACGGTTACGCAAAAACTAAAAGAAATCAGATAGCTCAAAATGACGATGCCCCGCTGCAGTCGCGCAGGCAGAAAGTTCGTAACCGCATCGATGCTGATATGAACGGAATGCTTTACGCCCAAACTCGCGCCAATCAAGGCAGACCATATTAATAAATACCGGGAAAGCTCTTCTGCCCACGGCAATGATTCTTTTAAAATAAAGCGATTCATAATCCCAATAAACACGACGACAAGCATGGCGAGCATCAGAACAAAAATCAGATTCTCTTCAACTTTGGTCAGAATATTATCTAACCTTTTAACCAGATTCCGCATAATACTGCCCCCCAATCTGTTTCAACCATTCCAGGAAGAGCGCTCCCCGGACTGGCTTATTCCATTTACTTCGCTTCTTCGGCAGCCTGTAAGACTTTATCTATCAATCCGCTGCTCAGTTCATTACGATATTTGTCATAGACGGATTTCGTCGCATTCCGGAAGGCTTCCTTTTGCTCATCCGTCAATTCAATAATGTTCATCCCTTTTTGCTTAAGGTTTTCCACTCCGGCATCCACTTGCTTTTTGTTCAAATCACGCTGCACCGTACTCCAGTTCTTGGCTGCATCCGCCAACACCTTTTGCAGATCCTGCGGAAGCGTTTGATAGAAAGCGTCATTGATCATAAGCACATAAGGGCTGTATACGTGACCGTCTAATGTAGCGTATTTATTCACTTCGTAAAAGCGCATGCTTTCAATCAATGAGATGGGGTTCTCCTGGCCGTCGATCACTCCCTGCTGCAGCGCCGAGTACACTTCTCCAAATGCCATCGGTGTCGGGCTGGCGGCCAAAGCCTTCACCATATCCATATGAAGAGGATTTTCCTGCGTTCTGATCTTCAAGCCTTTCAAATCCTCCGGTTTTTGTATGGGTCTGATATTATTGGTAAAATGTCTGAACCCATTCTCGCCCCATGCCAGTCCGCGAATCCCCGTCTGCGCCGCCATATTTTGCAAAAGCTCCTGGCCTACCGGACCATCCAATACGGCATAAGCCTGTTCTTCATTGTTAAACAAAAACGGCAAATCAAACACCATCGAGTCCTTGAATACACCGGGAAGCGGTCCCGTACTTACAGCAGCCATATGCAGCGAGCCTAATTGGACGCCCTCGATTTGTTCTCTTTCTCCGCCAAGCTGACTCGCTGGAAAGGTGTTGATTTTGATGGCGCCGTTGCTTTTGGCTTCCACTTCTTTTTTGAATTCCTGCAAAGAGGTTTCAAGCCGGTCATTCGTGGCGGGAGCGGCGTGCGCAACCTTAATTTCATACGTTTTGCCCGAGCCGGCTCCTGTATCCCCTGAAGAACCTGCAGATGAACATGCGGACAATGCAGCGCTTGCGGAAAGTACGAATACCATGGATAAGATCGATTTTTTCAATATCATGACCCCCTTTTTTATATAACGCCCTGATAAGCGTTTTCAATAATTTGCTTAATATCGTTATCACTGGTCAGCCTCGGATTCGCCAACACATTACCGCTTCTCATAGAGTCCTTGATCATTTGCGGGAGGTAATCCAATGATACTCCCAAATCCTTGATATTGTTCGGAATGTTAAAGGCCTTGTTCATCTTTACGACCGCTTCAATCGCTTTCCCTCCTGCTTCCATCGCAGATAAACCACTCACATCTTCCCCTAAGGCTACGGCAATATCCTTGAATTTCTCGGGACATGCAGGCAGGTTAAATGCGAGAACATACGGCAACAAAGTGGCATTCGCGATACCGTGAGGAATATTGAAAACGCCTCCAAACGTATGTGAAATCGCGTGTACATTGCCGAGTCGCGAGTGCGCAAAAGCAATTCCGGCAATAAAAGAAGCCACCAGCATATTTTTCCTGCTTTCCATGTCCGTCCCTACGAAGTAAGCTTTGTGCAGGTTATCCCCGATCATTTTTACGGCGTGAATCGCAAAAGACTGACTTACAGGACTCGCCAGTTTGGAGATATAAGATTCAATCGCGTGAGTAAGCGCATCCATTCCCGTTGCGGCAGTAATGGAAGGCGGCAGCTTTAAGGTAAGCTCAGGGTCTAATATCGCCAGCTTCGGATATAAATACGGACTTAGAATGGCCGTTTTAAATAAGGTCTGCGTGTTCGTAACCACCGTCGATGGCGTGGCCTCGCTCCCCGTTCCGGCTGTAGTAGGAATGGCAACCAACGGAAGAGAAGGATTGGGTATTTTGTTCACCCCCTCATAATCGAGAATGCTTCCACTGTTATTGGCCATTACAGCTATAGCCTTCGCCGTATCGATGCTGCTTCCTCCGCCAACGGCTAATATAAGGTCATAATTGCTCTTTTGTAAAAACGCAGTGGCTTTATCAACCACCTTGCTCGTTGGATTCGGTTCCACTTCATCAAAAATATCATATGGGATGCTGTACTGCTTCAAAGACGCTTCGACCGGCTCCAGAATGTTCGCCTTTCTCACGCCCGGATCAGTAACAATCAAAACTTTATCTTTGGTATACGGTTTCAGAAACTCTCCTGTTTTCCTCGCAAGTCCCTGCCCACACTCCATATGCGTGGGCATAAAATATTGGTAGCTGTCCAAGTTGCGCCTGCCCCTTTCTATCTCCTTTGTGCGGTCATGCGGCGAACATGCGTCAACCCAAGCATGACCGTCTTCCATATATATAAAACGGTGTCCTTTTCCAGATCGCTTGGAAAGAACCCGTAGATCAGATTTCTTCCATCGCGTTCAATTGATGCGAGATATTGCCGATATGGTCCGCCATCGCTTTCCGGGCCATTTCAGGATCGGAAGCAAGAATCGCTTCGTAGACCAGTCTGTGCTCAATAAACACCTCTTCCGTTTTTCCCGGAATTTTAAGCGCATCGATCCTGGCCTGATACACCCCTCGAATAAACATATCCGAGATTAATTTAAACGTGTTGATCATCAGGGAGTTATGGCTGGCTTCAATAATGGCCGTATGAAAGGCAAAATCTTCTTCAACGGCAAGCTCGCCCCGCTTGATGGAGCTTTCCATTTGGTCAAGCGCGCTTTTGATTCGCTTCAGTTCCTCTTCGGTTCTTCGCTGGGCGGCAAAAAAGGCGGCATAGCTTTCGACACCAATACGCAATTCCAGCAATTCAAAAATATCGTGATCTCCATCGTTCAGAATGGAATCGAACAACGAAAACAAATCATCATTATGATTCAAAAAGATACCGCTTCCAGGCTTTACCGTAATAATTCCTTTCGAAGCCAGTACGCTGATCGCTTCACGAATAGGGCCTCTGGAGACGGAAAACATCGCCGCCAATTCTCTTTCTGCCGGAAGCTTGTCTCCAGGCTTCAACTTTCCCGATTCGATGGACTCTTTAATTCTGCCTATGATAATCTCATGTACTTTTTGTTTTTTTATCGGAGCATAATTCATGTTTATCACACCTTTAACTTTGATCGGGTCGTATAGTGGATAAGTGGTAGTACCACCTTACCCAAAAGTATTCTATCATTGCATTCGGGGAATTTCAACAATAATTTATTCATGTATCGATACTTTTTGCGGTCATGCGATGCATGCAGAAGCCGCTCTTTCAACAAAACAGCAAACGCCGGCTTCCTAAGACCCCGGCGTTCCCTTGCTATGCTGCTATTTCAAAACAAAACGGTTAATCGCCTTGTTCATTTCCTGCGTCGTCTCGTACAGCTGCTTAATAGAGCTGATCACCTGATCCATAGAATGGATCTGCTCGGCGGAAATGGCGGCAAACTCCTGACTCGATTGAGCGGTTTGAGAAGAGAATTGTTCGATCCCTTGAATGGATACATTGATCTGCTGACTCCCCGCTGCCAGTTCTTCAACGGAAGCCGATACATCCTGAATGTTATTGTTGATGTTAAGAATCCAGTTTTGAATTTCGGTAAAGGCGGCACCCGCTTCACCAACACTGGCTTGACCTTCGTCGATCTCACGAAGGGAGAGCTCGATCGACCGCATGGCATTCTCGCTGCTTTCCTGAATTCTGGAAATCATCGTCTGCACATGATTCGCCGCCTGGCTGCTGTTGTCCGCGAGCTTTCTGACTTCATGCGCGACCACGGCAAATCCCCGTCCCGCTTCGCCGGCACGCGCCGCTTCAATAGAGGCATTCAAGGATAACAGGTTGGTCTCCTCGGCAATATTTCTGATCGTGTGCATGACCTGCCCAATCTCTTTGGACAGCTCCATTAATTCAGTCATGGTTTCAAATGAATGATGGACCTCTTTTTGCACATGGCTAATCTTTTCAACCGCTTTTTGAACGACAACGACTCCACTGGTAGACGACTGTTCCATTTCAATGGAATGAATTCCGATTTGATCGATACTGACAGCTACCTGCTGGAGACCATGGGCCATCTCTTTGATAATAACGGCATCGTTGGTGACTTGCTCGGATTGAACCCTCGACTTTTCGGCGCTTTCCTGCAAACCTTCATAGAACATGGTGGACGCTTTGCCGGTATTGTCGGCATGATCCCGAATTTCATTAAACAAGCCGGATAGTATGGCGGAGGAATGCTTCACGTTCTCAACGATCTCGATCAGATTCACTCTCATTTTTTCAAATGATCCCGCCAGTTCTCCGAATTCATCCTTCCGCTTGATGCTGATCGTCTGAGACAGATCTCCCCGGCCAATTCTCTCCGAAAGACTTAACAACTGGTTCAACGGCCTGCGGATCGAGTTCGTCATCAGATAACCCAGCAGTGCCGACAGGATAAAAGATACCACCATAAAAATCGCCGAGAACTGAATGACTCCCTGGTACACTTTATTGGATTCCACATAGGCCGTGTGAGCATTTTCTTTGTTCATTTCAATGAAATTTTGGAAGCTTCTGTCTACCCCGCTCATTCGGTTTAATACTTGTCTCTGATAATGGGTTATCGCAAATTCCATCTGGTTATTGTTGATGTAACCATATACCTTGTCCACTTCAGGCAGATACTGCTTCCATAAGTTTTGAAACAAGTTCAATTCCTTGAGTTCCGCATCGGTGAGTCGGACAGTGGAGAGCCGTTGCAACGCCTCTTCGATCTGTTTGGAGCTTTCTTCAATCTTCGCTTTTTCCGCTTTACGGCTTTCCGGATCGGTGTTTAACATATAACTGCCGACACTGCTGTTGATTCTATGCAAATTTGAGGACACCGTCCCCAGTTCGGTAATGGCCACCAAACGGTTGGCATAGATATCTTCCAGATTATTATTGATCCTGTTGGCGTTAGTGATTCCGAATAACCCTATGGCTACCAAAATAAGCAGCACGATAGAGAAACTCAAAACAAACTTCATTGAAATTTTTAAATTATTAAACCAATTAAACGAATTTTTAAACCATTTCATGCGTTCTCCTCCATTATGTATAGTAACAAACCGCTCGATGCCGATGTCTTCCCCACCAAAGTAAGGATTGTTATTTTTTTATTTACACGGCTATATTTATATATCGACATGGCACTCCCTAACTTTTAGATTTTTTCAGGATTTTTTATGAAATTTCGACAAAAACAAGGACTTTTGACTCATACGGGCAATGTATGCGGTTACAAATGGATTTTTTCGGTATGGGCAAATCAGACCGTCCAAAAGCCGGACAGATCTGTTATCGAAGGAACCTGCATAAGCTTTAGTACATAGGCTGTAACATATCGGCGCACAAGCCGCTGCAATATTGGATGCAGGTTTCGCCCCCCCGACATCGAAGCTTTCCGCAGGAACAGGAAAGCATTCAGGAGAGATATAACGATGCGCAAGCCTTTCCCTTTGGTTACCTGGGTGAATCGGCAAGGCTCTGTTGTTTACGGTCCTTCCCGCTGCGCAACGCCATACACCGCATATGATTGGCGGAACCGCCATCCCGCCGTGCCGATTCAGCATGGCGGATTACGGGAGCCTGCGCCGGTGGAACCTCACATCGGGGGGCCCGAGAGACCGGAAGAACATGCCCCCCATATTGAACATCTCGATTGGTCGTCCAAATATCCGACCGAGGTCATCCTTCACGGTCCGCTGCGCAAAGAAGCGGCCTTGACGTTCGACGATGGTCCGGACGGCCTATGGACACCGATGGTTCTCGATGCGCTCGCCCGCTTTCATGTGAAGGCCACTTTTTTCGTCGTCGGCCGCCGATGCGAATCCAATCCCGATGTGCTGCGGCGTATCGCCAGAGAGGGACACGCAATCGGCAACCACAGCTGGAACCATCCCAATCTTGCGAAGCTGACAGCCGCCGAAGACGTCCGTTCCCAAATCCAACGAACAGACGAAGTGATCCGCAGACTGACGGGAATCACTCCTGTTCTCTTCCGGCCGCCTTACGGAGCGCTTAGCGATACGGTCGTAGAAGAAGCGGTCAAAGCGAAGAAAAAAGTCATTTTGTGGAATGTGGACAGCCTCGATTGGATGCAGTTGAGCGGCAGGCAGGTCGCAGCCAACATCCTCGCCCATACCCGTCCAGGATCGATTGTTCTTCAGCACAGCGCCGGTGGTGTCGGCGAAAGCCTGCAGGGATCGGTAGACGCGCTTCCCGTCGTCATCCAAACGCTGCGCGGCAGAAGCTATAAGCTGCTTACCGTTCCCCAGCTTTTGAATCTGAAGTGACGGGCTCCCGGCTCAACGCTTTGTTCATCCCAAACCAAAAGCATTGCCGCAGACGGGAGTTCCAGTATCCCATTTTCATTTATGGCCTGTTCAGGGTAAACTGAAGTTAACACTTCTATGTACACGGGGGACAACGTCATGGACGAACGCGACTGGACTATCCTGCACGTGCTCTACGAACAGAAAAACATTACAAAAACCGCCCAAATTTTATATATTACACAGCCTGCGCTAACCAAACGGCTGATGCATATCGAAGAGGAATTCGGGGTCAAAATCGTCAATCGGGGAATCCGGGGCGTCCATTTTACCCCGCAGGGAGAGTATTTGGCCAAACGGGCCGGGCAGCTGATCTCCACGTTCCGCGAAATCAAGGAAGCCGTGCTGAACATGAATCAGGACATTGCAGGAACGCTCCGCATCGGCGTCTCCCATTATTTTGGAAAATATGAGCTTCCCGCTTTATTAAAATGGTTTCGGGATCAGTATCCGCGTGTGGATTTTCAATTAGACACCGCATTCAGCAAAGATATTTTTCAGATGGCCTATCACCGTGATATTCACATCGGTTTCGTACGCGGAGATTACAGCTGGCCGGGTGAGAAGCATCTTTTATTTGAGGAGAAGATATGGATCGTCTCCAAAGAAAAGATCGATCTGAACGATCTTCCCCAAGCGCCTAGAATCGACTATTATACCGATACCTTATTTAAATCCCTCATCGATCGTTGGTGGGCGGATCGTTATACCAGGGCGCCGCTTACCGCTATCAAGGTAGACCGGGCGGACACCTGCAAGGAAATGGTGAAAAACGGCCTCGGCTATGCCTTCCTGCCGTCGAGGTTTTTAAGGGATGTACAGGATATTTATAAAATCGAGCTGACGGATAAGGACAATATTCCTCTCAAGCGGGAAACATGGATGTTTTACTATGAGGAATCGCTGCAAAACAATGTCGTCAAAGCGTTTGTCGACTTTATTAAAACCACCGATCTGCAGGATATGAGCGAATCCGTTGATTTTGTCCATCCCTGATTCATCCCTGGTTACATCCCTACCCCTTCCTGATCCTGGTGGCCGGCTTTCGTTTTAGTCAGCAAAGCGCCTCCTATAAGAAATGCCCCGCTCACGTAAAATACGGAGACCAACCCGATCCAACTGCCCACCACCCCGAAGAAAAGGGGAGCAATGAGCTGCGACAGGCGGTTTGTTGCAAGCCGCAGTCCCAGCACTTCCCCCGTTTTATTTTTGGGGGACGCGCTATACGTTGTTGACATGGACAGCGGCTGTCCGCACCCTAGACCGATTCCCATGAATACACTTAACAGGAGCAGCAGGGATATATGTCCCGCATAGGGGATAAGAACAAAGGCAAAGCCGGCGATTTGTATGGAAAGAAGCAGGATACGCTCCCGGCCAAAGGCCGCAGTCAGTCTGGATAAAAATAACCGGACGGGTACCATGGACAGACCTTGAATCGCTATAATCCACCCGATACTTGAATCCGACATGCCTATCCTTTCGCCATACAGCGGGAAGTAAGCGACAAATATATCTCTGGAATACAGGACCAATGCGCTCGTCGCCAACGCATTCCGAAGGACAGGAAGCTTCAACAGACTGAGCAAAGTCGTCGAATCCGGTGCCGGGTCCGTCTCCTCTTTCTTTCTCAACATCACAGGAATGTAAAATGAAATAAGGATGGGAACCATGCCGATCAGCATGGCCGTCTGGAATACCGTCCGGTATGAATAATGCTCCGCCGTATAACCGCCCACCAGAGGTCCGACAAAATGGGCTATGGCGACCACCATGCTTAACATACTGAAATAGTGGTCCCGTTGTTCTTTGGACGCCGCCGCGTTTCCCAGCACATTTTGCAAACAAATCGCAATAAAAACATGCGATAACCCCACCAGGACCTGGGATACAAACAACGCCCACATGGCCGGAAAAACAAAAGGCAGCGCCATCCCCAGCGAACAGCCGATCCCCCCAGCCACGACCGGCAGCCGGTCACCGAACCGATCGGCTATTTTACCTGCGCGAATAGCAAACAGCAGGGGTAAGAAGGCAAAGGAAGCGGTAAGGAAGCCGATTTCAAGGGTGCTTGCACCGAGATTGGAAGCGAATAGAGTGATCACGGGTCTGGACATATTCAACATCAGCTGAGATCCCAGCATGATCAGCAGTACAATCTTAAGCACCGTGGCATTTCCGGACAATTTGTTCATCTGCACCTCCTCCACCGCAGCAGCAGATCATGCATCGCTGCGGCACAACTTCATCCCATTTGTTCATCCGGCTTGGTTCCAGCGTATCACAAATGAGCAGAAGCATATCATTCATATTCCTCATTGTTTATCATAACCAAATAGAATAGCCAAACTTAAAAAAGCAGGGGAAGAACCCCCGGCTTGCACCGTTGTCGTTTCATACCGGATAACCGTTTTCACCGCTTGTTGCTTCAACCCGCACCGCCGGTTCCAACAATCCCGCTTCGATGCATGTAAGAATGGACAAGGCCTTGACGCCGGCTTGAAAGCGGATGTGGATTCGTTCCCCGTTGATTTTAATAATTTCTCCCCGGCCAAAAACACGATGTTCTACGATGCTACCCAATTTCAATTCATTTTTATTTCGGATTGCCTTCGGGTTATGAGGCTTTGACGGTTCTTCTTTAGGCACTTGTGTTTGCATCGGCTTTGGAGGAGCTATAATGCTGCGGACATCCGAAACAAACAGGGACTCTTTTACCTTTTCGCCATCCCGTTTTTGGTACGTGATGAGCTCCAGTTCCATTTTCGCCCGGGTCATCCCCACATAGAATAAACGAACCGCTTCCTCCATGAACTCCTGCTTCCCTGCACCGTTTTTCTCCAAATCATCATTAGAAGGGATAATGCCGTCAATCAAATCGATCATATAAACCCGCTTAAACTCCAGACCTTTTGCGCTGTGAAGCGTGGAGAAGGTTACCGCATTGCGGTTCTTATTGAACCTTGAGCTTTTCATCACCGATTCCAAATACTTTAACCGCTTCGCAAAATCCTCCATCGTTTCAAGACCGTCGGCAATTTCTTCCAGGGTGTTCAGAATCCCGAACACGTATTCCTTTCTGAATCCCAGACGCTCGCTCATCTTTTCAACGGCTTTCTCGTACCCCAATTTTCTCCGAATTGCACGTATGGCGTCCAACGGCGGAATTCCTTTCATTTGTTGGAGGGTCTCTTTGCACTCCTGCAGCGGTTTACGCTGATAATCTTTGAGTTCGACGTAATTCAGCAAATTATCAAAGACCGATTCGTTATTGGTTATTTCCTTCAGTGCGGCCATTTGCCGTCTGGTAATATACCCGTTGATCTTGGTGTGAATCTCTTCCAAAATATCCGCACGCTTGTCCGTAAAGGTCATCCGCATAAAGTTTAAGATGTCCTTCACTACCCAATGGGAAAAAAATCGAATATCGCCATCCTTCATGTAAAAAGGAATCCCCGCCCGGTCAAATTCGTTCATTAATGGAATGGAAGAAGCATTGTTCCGGTACAGCACTGCCACATCACGCAGGCTTTCCACCTTTTGGATCTCCTGAACCAAGTATTTGGCCTGATCTTGATAATCGGCCAAGCTCCTGATTTTAATCGGCTGATGAGACGGGTTATGGGTAAACATGTTTTTGTCATACCGGCTTTTGTTTCGTTTAATGAACTGGTTGGCCGCACTTACAATGTCTTTGGACGACCTGTAGTTCTGCTCCATAAACAAAATAACGGCTTTCGGATACACTTGCTTGAAGTTAAGCAAATAGGAAGGCTCCGCACCTCTCCAGCCGTAGATGGATTGATCGTCGTCGGCTACGACGCAAAGATTGCCATGCCGGCGGACCAGTTTTTCTATGATGGCGTGCTGCACCAGCGAGGTGTCCTGGCTTTCATCCGTAAGCACATAATCGTATCGCTGCTGGTATTTGCACAGCAGTACCTTATCCCGCTCCAGAATCTCATTTCCCAGAGTCAGCATATCATCGTAATCGATCAGCAGCTTATCCGAGCCCGACCGTTTAAACGCCTCATATTCCCGCAGAATCCGTTCAGCTTCCTTGACATCGCACTCCACGAGCGGCCATTCTTCCCTGGGGATCATTTTGTTTTTAATATAGCTGATATACGTAGTCAGCTCGTCCATTTGATCATCCGTGATGATTTCGCCAACGATCGTATTAAATAAATGTCTTAAAATATGCTTCTTATGCAGCGGCGGGTGCTCCGAATCAAAATCGACCCGCTCCTCCAACTCGATGTCCCCTTCAATCATTTGATAGGCTGTTCCCGTTTGACGAAAATGCTCCCGGACGATCTCAAAGGCCAGACTGTGTATGGTAGAGAAATCGACAGGTGGAAGATCTGGGAAAAAGCGTGTGAACCGCTCCTTCATATCGGACGCCGATGCGCGGCTGAAGGTCACCGCCTTGATCCGCGACGGAGCCACTCCCTTCACTTCAATGAGATAGCCGATTCGCATAATCATCGTAGTCGTCTTCCCCGAACCCGGAGCCGCCAAAAGAAGCAAGGGCCCCTCCGTCTGCAGAACCGCCTGCTTCTGGACATGATTTAAGGCCACGCCGTGGTCTTTGTGCTTTCGATTGAAAAAATCTGAACTGGCTTCCATACCGAATTCCCTTTCCAAATCACTTCTATGCTATTATAGCACCTCCGTCAAATATTGGCTTTCTCTTGCAGTAGTACGGACTGCCCGTTCCCTAAGACATATTACAGCTTCTCGGTATGAAGCATACCTCTTACGGCTGTGACGTGCTAGCTCTGGTCGGTACTCCCAAAGATCCTCATTGGCAAGCAGAGTTGTTCCATATAATAAAAATGAAGCCCGTTTATAGAGCTTCATTCAACCGCTATTCCTTACTGAATTGTTTTTCTATTTCTTTTTCTGCAAAGCTTCTTGCTTCAACTCCGCTAATTTTCGTGTCCATTCTTCCGAATCGCCGAATTTACCCTCTAATTGTTGCATCATTTTCAAAAGCTGGTCCGAAGACTGTTGGGAGGCTCCGAAACCTATCGCCGATCCCGCTTTGTTGGAAATGCTGTTCATGTTCCGCGTCACTTTATAAGGCTCGCGGTTTAATAACAAGCTTGCCACATCCGGACGGGAATAGTGTCCGGTTGCATCATGCCAATGAGCCATGTCGGCGATCATGTTCAAATCGACCTCAGCGTATAGAATTCCTTCTTCTCCTTTCAAAGGACCTGCCAGAATCGCCCCGCCGGGTGCGATGATGGCCGTCCAACCGCCGCCAGGTTTGATCCACTGCCCCTGATAATCGGTCTGCGACAATTTCTCAACGTTTTCTTTGTCGACCGTACTTTGGGAATTTAGGACAAAGCATTCTCCCACATGCGCATGATAGCGGGCGGAAAGTTCCGTGGACATGTCGAACAGGGTTTCCCATCCCGTAATGCTCGAGAATCCGACCCAAACGGCGCAATGAAGCTGAGCACGCTGGGCAATAAGAGAATGGCGCACCAAATCCATGGTATGTTCCCAACATACGAGTCCGCTCATCCGGCCCAGATCCGTATCATATACATTCAGGTAGCTTCCGTCTCCCATGCCCCAGTGTACGCGCTCCACATGGGTCGGCATCAATTTTCTGTGCTTGCCGAATATTTTCCCCCGGTTATCGATAAACAAAATCGTGTTGTAGCATGTATTCCCGTCGCGTTCGGATATGCCGATTACCACGTGGATATTATTTTTGTTAGCGCTTTCACATAAGGCATCAACGGTTTTGCTTGGAATTTCAACCGAGTTCAAAAACCATTCTTTAAACAGCCCATGGTACCACATGGGGGTTCCGAGCCAGATGTGATACGGGTACCCGGGGATGTACGATTCAGGCAACACGACCAGCTGTGCCCCTTGCTTGGCGGCTTCTTCTATAAGCGATATGGCTTTGTCCAAACACTTGTCCCGATCATACAAAATCGAAGATGCTTGCACCGCAGCTACCGTGAACTTCTCACCCGAATAGTTTTTCATACGACCCCTCCCAAAAAAATAATTATTTTGACAATTTAAATTATATCAAAGGAATAATTTTCCAGTCAATCTTTTTATTACGTTTTTAAAATGAAAATCAAATTTACATAATATTAAAATAATGCCATAAAAAAATGGCCGCTGACGTAGGCATGGCCATATTCGCGCAGCCGTTCAATTCTCCCTGCTATTGTCTTCTATCTCTTATCCTTGCCGTTAGCATCATACCGCGCTCCGTATCATCCTACCAGTCGGCCAGTATATCCCTAAGGGAAGCAAGGACATAATCCGGCTCGATCCCCGTTAACACGATGTCTTTGCGTGAATCCGCTCCTGTCAGGACGAGCGCAGAATACATGCCGTGATCATTGCCGAAGCGGATGTCGGTTTCAATCCGGTCGCCGACCATCAGGCACTCCTCCGGAGCGATATCCAGCTTCTGGAATACCTTTTCCGCATAATAAGCCGAAGGCTTGCCGATCACGGTAAACGTCTGCCGCAGGCTTGCCGTCTCCAACGCCCTTACCAACGACCACGTATCGGGTATCGCCCCGTCGTCCAGCGGACAGAACGGGTCCGGGTTGGCCGCGATGAGCAGCGCCCCGTTGCGAAGAGCCTTCATGCCTTGGGTGAGCCGGTCATACGTAAACTGCCTGTCCATTCCAACCAGTACATGCGTTGCACCGGACGCATCCTCGGTCGTTTCTACGTCAAAGCGCTCCAACTCCCGCTTCATGGCCTGTTCACCGATCATCAGCACCCTAGCGCCCGGTTCATATTCCTGAAAATACATGCCTGCAGCACATGATGCTGTCATAATTTCAGACTCGCTGCAAGCGACCCCAAGCTGCTCCAGACGCATCCGCACCTCTTCTACCGTACGTATGGTCGTATTCGTCACGAACAGCAGCGATTTGTTTTGTTCGCGGAGACGATTCAACGTGGACAGCACACCCGGGAGTAAGGTATCACCGGAATACACGGTGCCGTCCAGATCAAACAAATAGCCATGAAATTCATTTAAACTTTTGGGGCGTTTGGCATACTGCCCTTTGGTCTTCGCCTCTTCCCTTCGCCTAAAATCGTGCTTGCTTTTGCGATATGCCCAATATCCTGTCACCTTCGTGCCTCTTTTCCACAAAAAATAACCCTTGTCCGAAAATGAAAAAAGCGTCATCGAACCATCGGATAGATGCTCCGGCTTTTTTGGCATTTTACTGAACAAGGGTTTTCTCCTCTTCTCAACCCATATTCACCAGTAAATCTGTTCTACTTATAGGTAGATCATAAGATCGTTTTGTTAAGGGGCGATAAACGACATGTTGTTGTTTTGTAAATTTCTCCATGAAGGCCGCTGCCGCCACATGGACGGATCGCCGCTGGAAATAAAATCCGCGCCGCTTTCCAGCGCTTCGATTATTTCCTCCTCATAACGGATCAGGCCGCCCACAATCAACGGCTGCTTAATCGTGTTCTTCAGCTCGCGAATGACCCTTGGCATCAAACCGGGCATCAGTTCGACCTCATCGGGCTGTGTGCTGGCGATCATTCGAATGGCCGTATGGACGGCCGCCGTATCAATGGCAAAGATGCGCTGAATGCTCTGGATTCCCGCTTGCCTGGCCGCAGCTACCGCATTAGACTTTGTCGTTACGATCCCGTCCACCTTAAATTGCTTCGCCAAGTAGTCCACGGTGTGCGAATCCCTGCCCAAGCCCGAGACCATCTCCAAATGGACGTAAACCTGTTTGCCGCTGTCATGGATTTGCTGAATGATCGTTTCCAGATTACCGATATGTCCTGCCATCAGATTCACCCGTTTGACGCCGCTGTCCAGCACGCTTTGTATTTGCTCCTCCTTAGTGACCGAAGCGATGATCGGATAATTTTTCATGAATTCCACCTCCACATGCCTTGTTACCACTATACCCTTCAAATGTTTGCGGAGTGTTAAATCCCCCGTTTCAAACCGGATTTTATGAAAAGTGATGAAAAACTCTGAAATTCGTTAAAATCCTGAGACCGGGTGGCATGATACCCGCTTTCATTGATTTTCATTGGAAATGATTGCCGTTTTCATAGAGGAATATCGGCTTTGTCAAAACCTGACGGAGATACGATAATAAAGCTATAGATCGGGAGGAGGTTGTTCAAATGTTAAAAAAATTGGTGGCTGCTTTGAACAAGTTTATCGATGCTCTGGAAGTCAAGGAAGACAAAACCAATTCGGTTTACAATCAGTATCGCAGCCGGATGTACGAATAAAAAAAGGGTGATTGGATGAAGTCAGTGTCAAGCTAGCGTGGGCAGTCATTTAAGATGCCTGGAACGCGAACCCCGAAGGAACCTCTTCCTTGTAAGCGCTTTGCTTCGTTCTTTC
>NZ_FNDY01000072.1 GCF_900099895.1 Paenibacillus naphthalenovorans | reverse complement strand
CCTTTGGATGCTTCTTTCCATTTTGGAATTCCAATAGTCGATGAACACCTGATAAGATCGCACCGTGGTAAAGAAGGGAATATGTTGGTCTGCCGCAGCGTCTACATATTCATCTTTTAGAAATGGTGACAGCGACACAGGTCGTATATCGGTTACCGATTGGAAAATAATCCTGCTCATTTGTTGCTTTTATGCTTAAGGATGTATGTTTTAGCCAAGTGGTTTAGATGGCCAACAGCAATTGAATTGGGATCACCCGGGTCATGCTTCTTCTGCATGGCACGTTCAAATTCATCAATCATCTTTGCAAAATCGCATACATTCTGCTCAAGACCAAATAAACGTTTCATGTCTCGATAGTGTCGAAAAAAGACTGCTTTAGCTTGATCATTGGGATAACCTAATTGTTGAAGTTCCGAAATGACCGCTTGAGCATACAGCTTAATCATCGTCTGTCTTGAAGAACGTTTCACCGGTATCCCCTGCCCAAACATTTTTCTTTATTACTCGAGAATCAACTTCACTTCAATGGATTCCAACCAATCAGAAACACGTTTGCGATTCTGCTCTTCAACAAACTGGTAATACCGCTCTAACTGCTCACTGTCGGAAGATAACGCATCCTTGAATCTTCGGAATATTCTCTTGCCGCCGCTTAATATGTGCATCAAAGTGGATTGCAGCTTTTTATCTTCAACCGTTTCCGCAAAATCAACCATGTCGGTATATCCTTCATCCGACTCCCGTTTCGGTATCCGAAAATAAATTTCATTAAAGCCTTCTTCAATGATCTCGCTTAATTCTTCGTCCTCTTCATCCCGGTCAAACGTTCGCAACGTGACAACATCTCCAGTTTCGATATTCAGGAAGGACTCTATTCCTTCTACGTACATGTCGTATGCATCCACAATCTCCTGAAACTGCTGCTTGGTCAATTTCAATTCTTTCATAGGTTCTCCCTCAGCTACTGTCGCTTTGATCAACTCGCCGCGTTGTTCCGCCTCATATTCCTCCCACGTGATTCCATACGGGAAGCCTCCATCCGTATATCCGGCGATAAAATAGAAATTCTCGTCTTGCTCCAACAGCCCCGTGAATTCCGCTTTCTGACCGGTCCGCTTATTTTTCTTCCTGCCGCGCATTAAGTTCCCCACCTAAATCCATCTTATTTGAGCGTGCAGATTAGCCAAATTGTCATGAAAACCCCAGCCGATCCCTTCTGTTTTCGAAACAACGGCTTCGAGACGTTCCTCGAATTCGTCGAACAACTCGGCTGTTTCATCTTCATTTACTTGATCAATGATATCGGCATACATGGACACCATGCTGTAGTAGAAGCGTTCATCAATATCCCCGTAGCTTAGGGTGAAATCAACTCCATTTTCAACGTAGACCAGCTTCAATTCCAGGGCGTACCTGGAATTTCCAGTCAATCTCTCGAATTCCGAAATCGCATGTTTCGCTTCCTGGAGTCTCAGCTTGCCAAATCCCCGCTCAGGGAAAAACTCTTTCTCAACCTTCTTGCAATACTCTTGAAAGAGAGACTCTACTGCTTCATCGCCCAGTATTCTTACAGCAAGAAACTTCTCCATATCTTTGCTGGCGCCATGACAAGCCTTCACCAAATCGATAAGCTGGTCGCTATTTAGCTGCTTCAGATGCTTATTCAGAGCAGACTTCGTCAGCTTCACAGGCTTTTTCCCTACCGGCCGCTTAACCAGTGACTTGGGGATCAGCTTGTCCTTCTGTCGCTCAAGCTCCTGATTCACTTCTTCGCAGGAGAAATGTTCGGGATCATATCCTTCTCGAACCCAGCCTATAAAATGATCCCGCTCCGGATGATTGGGAGTAAGCAGTACTTCCAGCATATGCTGATGCCCCCACACGCCTCCCACATCTTCCTGCGGACAGCCGCGGGCACCATCTAGACACAAGGGTGCCGGGTCGGATGTCGATGCGTCGATTTTGATCAACGTAACCGTGTGCTGCCAATCATCTCCAAAATCATACACGTATGTAAATACGGTGTTTTCTTCGTGAACATGCTTCTGAACGATTTCTCTTCGAGCATTCAATACCTCTCGGTCTTCCATATCTGCGAATGTCGGATCGGGCAGACCGATCACCTTTTCTTTCACATGAAACTCGTATAAATGGTAATTTTCCCATCCCATGACCGATTGGATGATTTTGTGAAGCTGATGAAACGTCACGTCCGGATGAAATTGAAACTCCCGCCAAATCTTCGGGGCAATCTCATTCAGTTCGATTCTGCATCTATAAACCATGATCGTCTGTTCTCCTTTTAAGTATTCCGAGTATATAAACAATCCCACTGTATCCCGGTTGGAATTACAATGGGTAGGCTATTTAGATTCATTCCCATTCTTCTTCGCGCATCCTTTTGATTTCATCAGTCAAATGCGCAGCTTGTTCCGGAGTTAAAACTCCAGCCGATTCAAGGATATCGTCAATGCTGCATTCATCCTCAGACATTTGTCGGTCCAACTTATTTGGCAGGGGCATAGCCAACTGTTCTCCTCCCAATTATAAATCTGAGCAATCATTTTCATTTCTCTCCGGGAAACAAAACAGGAACATTCTAAACTTCATTCTCCTGCTGTTCAAAAGAAATCCTAGACCTCTTCACAATGATACGCGACAGTCCCGCATAGGTCTGTCTTCCTCAGTATAAGCTTTGCCTATAATGGGATTGGTGAGTATAGCTTCTGTTTCAAGAATGAATAATTATATGAAATCATACGTTTTCTCGGGAGAAAATCACTCGCTGCGAAACTGGGAGAGCTTACTGCCGGAGACCATAAAACTACGCGGTTCATGATCGAAAGTCCTCGGGAGATAAGGATTTCAGTAACTCCGATGTGCTCAAGGCTTTGCCAAGCTTGAATTCCTTCCTGCTTTGTTCAATCATGACCTTCAATTCCGGATTAGACTCAACGTCAGCTTGAATGGACCGCTGCTCTTCCTCTTGCAAGACGAGAGTGAACTTTCCCTTTCCTGGAATATGAAAGTGGTACACGGAGTTGTCGCGGCTCATATTCGATATGTTCTCCATCAACTCTTCCGGTGAATTGACCTTTTCCATTCGATGTCACCCCATGTCATAAGCTTTTCCGCTCTTTTATCACCAGTATAACATAAACCGCCCCGAATCCTGTAGAGTAGAGAACTGAAATTTCATTGGGGGGCGAGAGCCCTCCTTTTACTTTTTCAGCTCCCCCTTCATCAAACCGGACATGAGGTTTTCCCT
>NZ_FNDY01000057.1 GCF_900099895.1 Paenibacillus naphthalenovorans | reverse complement strand
ATCACAAGCGGGGAGCTCTTCGAAAGGCTGGAAGCTGCCAAGAAGCCCGGCAAATACCAGAGAGCGTAATGCTCACCCGGACGGGGAACGGCAACGGTCTTATGGTTTGATAATGAAAGTTGATAAAATCGTCAAGTACCTGGAACGGGCGTCGGTGAGCAGCAGCGTCTAAGCTGGTACGCAGGACGGCGCACGTGGCTGCGATGAACCGAGACGAGGACTGGTACCAAGCAGTGGGCGCAGCTGTGAAATAACAGTTGAAGATTGACCGAAGATGATCACCATCACCGGCGAAATCGATGGGGGCGCAGCGAGAACCATCCCTTTCGCGGGGATGGTGACACAAGTAACTCTAGCATTTGGAGGGAGGAGTTAGCGTGTCGTCTTTGTCTTTTCCCGAGGAGGAACTAGGAAATACAAATGTTGGACCAACGAAGGAGCCACAGGAACAATTCGCCCCGCTCAAGCCGCGTCTAGGCGGTTTTGTGAAGCTGATCGAGTTCACGGAGGTGCAAGTGGCGGTCCTGAATGCGGCGGCTGATCGAATCATTCCCGGCGGCGAGGGGTTTCCTTGGCCCAGCGAAGTCGGGATAGTGCGCTTTATCGCGCGCTACATCACGCCGAGCGGCGAGGAGCCTAAATGGTTTCCTTTCGCCGGGGAGGATAACTTCAAGGCAGAATTGGATAAGCTCGGCGGAGACTTTCTCCAGGCAGACGCGGCCATGCAGGTCGAAATTCTCAAACGTATCGAGCAGGAGTCGCCAACCTTCTTCTCGCAGTTCAGAGATCTGGTCTACTATGGGTACTACTCGCGGCCCGAGGTCACGAAGGCAATAAACGAGAATCTCGAGGCAGGCCGTGATTACCGGAGCTCTCCGCAGCCCTACGGCTATTTGGACGTGATCGAACCGTGGGATGAATCGTTGTTCTCGCAAGTAAAAGGCTCGTATATCCGGACAGAAGATGTCAAGTATGTGAACGTCCGGACTCCGGATCAGCCGGGAGCTGCAGGGGGCAAGCCACCATCAAGTGAGGAGTATTCCAAGCCTTCCTGTAATGAAGAAAAATAGATACCGGGTTGCATTGGCCCCTAATGAAAACAAGCATGAGACGCATGTCATCCTTGGCCGTGAGCGGATAGAACCCTTCTGGCTCCAGCCTGCCGATTTTGCCAAGGTAAAGGCCATCCCGTTTGTTGAGGTTAATCCGTCGTTATGAAATGGTGAGTAGAACGAGCATGTCGGAATAAATGACTCTGGAGGAGGGATCAAAATGGCGAAACATGTAGAAACGAACGTGCTGGTAATCGGCGCGGGCGCGGCCGGTGGCGCAGTCAGCAAACGGCTGAGCGACGCAGGGATCAAAGTCATGTGCCTGGAGCAGGGCGATTGGGTACACCCGCTCGACCACCCGCATTTCCACCACGAATGGGAGATCGAGAGGAAACGAGGTTGGGATTTCGACCCGAACAAGCGCAGGCTTCCGGAGGACTATCCGACCACGGGCAACGCAACTCCGTATGTATTTAACGCTGTTGGCGGCTCAACCAGACACTTCGCGGGCGCTTGGCCGCGTTTCAAACCGGTTGACTTTCGTAAGGGGACGGAGCACGGGCTGGAAGGAACGATCGACTGGCCAATCAGCTACGAGGAACTGGAGCCGTTCTACAATATCAATGACGCGGAGCTCGGGGTGGCGCGTGTAGTCGGCGACCTGGGGAATCCCAAAAAGCTGAAGGGATATGGTCCTCCTATCCCCCCGGGAAAGCTCGGCTTGAAGATGGCAAAGGCGTTTGGGAAACTCGGGTGGCACTGGTGGCCGGCAGACTACGCTATCCTGACCCGGCATAAAGACGGCCGTCTCCCCTGCAATGCGTGCGGACCCTGCTTAAGCGGGTGCCCGCGCGGCTCGATCGGCTCTACTGATGTCACTTACTGGCCCAAGGCCATCCGAAACGGTGTCGATCTGCGCACCAACGCGCGGGTTGAGCGGATTAACGTTGGCAAAGACGGGCGTGCTACTGGCGCGACTTACATCAACCGGATCACCGGCGAGCGGCACGAGGTTCGTGCCGACATCGTCGTGATGTGTGCGAATGCCGTCGGTACCCCCCGCTTGCTCCTGATGTCCGCCCAGAACGGACACCCGGACGGTTTGGCGAACAGCAACGGACTTGTAGGCACGCACCTCATGTTCCACAGCTGGGCTTTCGAAGATTTTTGGTTCGACGAGCCCATAGAAGATTTCAAGGGCCCCGAACCAGCGTCCCTGTACAGTCAGGAGTTCTACGACACGAATCCAAATCATAACTTTGTCAACGGATTCTCATTGCAAGTCGGGCGGGCAAACGGTTCAGCCTACACGGCGATGGGAACGACGAGTGGTTATCTTGCGCCGTGGGGGGCGGATCACCGGAAATTTTTCAACGAACACTTTGGTCGGCATGTGCTTGTCTATGTGCAGGGAGAGGATCTCCCGGTAAAAACAAACAGGGTCACGCTGGACCCCAAAGTCACCGATTCAAGCGGGCTTCCCGCGCCGCACTTGCACTACAAGCTGCCCGAAAACGACGCACGACTCATCGCGTTCGGCAGGCAAAGGGCGCGCGAGGCTGCCGAGGCCGCCGGCGGCCTAACCGATTCAAGCAGTACGGGGGTTACAGGCGTTACGAAACCACCGCCAGGATGGCACATTATGGGCACCTGCCGGATGGGAAATACGCCGGAAGATTCGGTAACCAACAAATACAATCAGACCTGGGACGTACCTAACCTGTTCATCGTCGACGCCAGTTCGCTGCCGACCAGCGCCGCCGTCAATCCGACCAGTACCTTGCAGGCGCTTGCCGTCCGCTGCGCCGAGTACATCAAGAGGCGTCATTCCCACATCCTGTCGCAGAAGGTCACACCCGGCAATGCGGATGCACCGGGTTTTTGAACTAGCGCAGTCAGTACCGTGTTCGAAAAGGTTCGATCATAGCTTAACGTCATTGGCAACGGTGGTGTGAGAGTTTAGCGGGTATAGGGAAGGCGAGGTTCTCGGCAGAGTACTTCTCGACAGTCGGTCCATGCTCACTGAATAACTCGCCCTCGCCCTCCTGCTGTCGGGTTGACACGTACGGTGACCGGGCGGGAAGAGCGGATGAAAGACCCGTGAGCACGCCTTCTGAGCGTCCGGGTTTGGCAGAGCCGGCAGCCGACGCGGAAGAGAATTTTACCGACTCGTTAGCCGAGGCCGATACTCGTAAAAGGGTCGCAAAACAGCAGAAAGGGTGAACAGAGCTCATGTACACCGTGACCATCTTGAACAACGGGGAGTGGGTCGCGCCGGGAACCGTGATCTACCTGCACGCCTTCGGTCGACACGATCCGGTCAAGATCGTGCAAAATTTCTTTCTTGTCCAAGGCAGAGGACACACGATTCTCATCGATACCGGCATAGACAATTTAGAAGGCTACCTGACCGAAGAGCAAATAAGGCGCTGCGTTTCCGCTCCAAGCCGTACGACGGAAGCGCTGCTGCGACAAGCCAGCGTGGCGCCAGAGGACGTGGATACGCTGATCCTGACGCATCTGCATTTTGACCATTACATCAATGCCCGCCTTTTCCCGAATGCTCGCATCATCCTCAACCGTCGCGAGTGGCTCTATGTTCTTATGCCCGAAAACAAGCGTTACGCTCCCCGGGTTGGTTTCCCGCGCGAGGCGTTCGGCTGGCTGGCGAACGAGGCGTGGGAGCGCCTTGAGCTAGTCGACGGCGAAGTGGAGGTACTGCCGGGCATCCGGGTGATCTGGACCGGCGGCCACAGCCCCGGCCACCAGATGGTGACCGTCGAGACCGCTCAGGGAATCGTCATCATCCCCGGCGACGAAATCTATATGTACGAGAACCTCGAAGCCGACATTCCCATCGGTTACTACTATAACTTCGAAAATGTGGTTGCCGCTATGGATCTGATACGCGGGATGGACGCGATCGTACTGCCGGCCCACGACCCTAAGGTACACGAGCTTTATCCGTCCTCGCAGATCGGGTAAACTAATGCAATCTCATCTACTACCTATCAAATGGCTTTGATCTTTTTAATCTATAACCATAACGAAAGGATTGAAATCGATGTCCATACCGAAAAAAACGATTTTGCCGCAAGAAGTAGTGAGTAAAATGTTAAATTATGCCATGGACAAAGCGAAAGAGCTGGATATACAAATATGCGTTGCTATTCTGGATGACGGCGGGAATTTAGCAGGATACATAAAAATGGATGGAGCCCAGCTTATTCCCAGTCAACTTGCCCAAAACAAAGCTTATACAGCCGTTGGCTTTGGCATCCCTACAGCGGATTGGTACCCGATCATTAAAGACACCCCTTCATTATTGCATGGACTTGTACACGCCGACAGAATGACGATTTTTGGAGGGGGCTGCCCCATATATATCGAGGAGCAATTGGTAGGGGGGATTGGAGTTTCGGGCGGTACGGCAGATCAAGACGCCGAATGTGCGCAAGCGGCGCTCCTGGCCATCGAAGAGCTTGAAATGAGTACCCCTTAAATTTTATTTCAATATCGTTTTTGATGCAGCAAAAAAAGAGTCTTGGCCTTATTCTTGTCCCAATAAGACCGGGACTCTTTTAGATGAAAGAAGATGAACTTTTGTTATGCTTAACAGCTTCAACTGCCCGGGAATTTATAGGAACGGAGGATCGCAAATGGGAGTAGAAGATGATGACGTGCTTATTTCGATGACCGGAATTACCAAGGAATTTCCCGGTGTGAAGGCGCTTGAAAACGTTTCGCTCGAAGTGCGAAAGGGCGAAGTGCTGGCGCTGGTAGGAGAAAATGGTGCCGGCAAGTCTACTTTGATAAAGATTTTATCGGGTTTATATCGCAAGGATAGCGGGGAAATCCGGGTTCGGGGGAAATCTGTAGAAATACAAGATGCCAGACATGCTCAAGAACTTGGGATTAGTACCATATTTCAAGAGCCGACGCTAGCCCCTCATTTAACTGCAGTGGAGAATGTATATCTCGGACGGGAAATTTATAACTCGTATCTCGGCGGTGCAGTGGAAATTCTAAATGAAAAAGAAATGTACCGGGAAACGGAGAAGCTTTACCGGAATTTCTTCTCTACCGTAGAGGATTTGAAACGGCCGGTAGCCGAGCTTGGCGCTCTGAAAAATCGCGTTATCGAGATTACGAAAGCACTTTCTGTCAAGGCCTCTGTCGTCATTATGGATGAACCAACAGCTGCTCTTGCCGAACACGAACGCGAAGTTTTATTCGACTTTATTCGTGCCCTAAAGGAACAAGGCGTATCGATCATTTATGTATCCCATCATCTCAAAGAGCTGTTCTTGCTGGCCGACCGCTTTCATGTCATGCGTGACGGAAGGCACATAGCAACAGTGAATGCCGAAGAGACCGATGTTGACCGGCTCGTTTCCATGATGGTAGGGCGTGAGATATCGAATTTCATTGCAAAAGAAACCGTTCCAATCGGCAAAGAAGTTTTGCGAGTGACAGATGTAAACCAGCCAGGGGTTTTAAAAAATATCCGTTTCCATGTGAAAGAAGGAGAAATTGTAGGGATTGCCGGGCTTGCCGGTTCAGGACGAACGGAAACCGTTCGGGCAGTTGCAGGTGCTGATCCAATCCGTTCAGGAACCATAGAAGTCAATGGGAAACCCATTCGAATTCAGTCTCCGCGTGATGCCATTCGTGCCGGTATCGGCTTGCTCCCGGAAAACCGGAAATTGCATGGGGCGTTAATCGAAATGTCAGTCAGCAAAAATATAACCCTCGCTTCGATGAAACAAATTCTTTCAAAAAAGTTTATTTTAAAGAAAAAAGCAGAATTAGATATCGCATCGGATTATGTAAAACGTTTAGGCATTAAGACCCCTTCTGTGCATCAAAACGTAAGGTTCTTAAGTGGCGGCAACCAGCAAAAAGTCATTCTGGCTAAATGGCTCTTCACCAAGCCCAAAGTGTTGATTTTTGACGAACCGACGGTAGGAATTGATGTAGGCGCAAAGGTCGAGGTTTATCATTTAATGGCAGAGTTTGTACGTAATGGGGGAGGAATACTTATGGTTTCCTCCGACCTGCCTGAGCTTATGGGACTCTCCGACCGGATCTATGTAATGCATAAAGGAGAATTTGTACATGAATTTTCACGTGAGGAAGCTACAGAGGAGAACATAATGTACTACGCTTCAGGAGGACATAAATGATGATGAATCCTAAAATTTTAACCCATTCCTATAAAGCAGCTTATTCTAAAAATCGTTTTTTTATCCTTATGACACGCGACGGGGTTGGCGTATCCGTTATCCTCGTCCTGTTATTTCTGTTTTTGGCCGTGACGGCGCCAAACTTCCTGACGGTCGGAAATTTATTAAACGTATTGGTGCAATCGTTATTCGTTATGCTGGTTGCTTTTGGAACCGTATTTGTGCTTTCAACGGGCGGCATTGATTTATCTGTCGGGTCGGTGCTTGGACTCGCTGGCGGAGTTACCGGATGGTTAATGATGAGTGGCTCAACCATGTGGATCGCCATCTCGGCAGGATTATTTGTAGGTTTACTCATTGGGACCATCAATGGGCTCATCATCACTAAATTGGGGGTTTCGGCCTTTTTGGTGACCTTTGCCATGCTATATATCGCACGGGGACTGTTATTCCTGCTCACGAAAGATGAACCCATTCGTAATTTTGTCACTCCGGAGTTTGCCTTTCTTGCTCAAGGAAAAGTGCTGGGAATTCCGATGCCGGTCTTAATCACATTGGTCATTTTTCTGGTATTGTATTTTATCTTCAAATCTACCAGTTACGGACGCCTTGTTATAGCCACAGGCTCCAATACAGAAGCAGCACGCTTATCCGGTGTGTCCACGGATAGAATCAAAATCAGTGTGTATGCCATTTCGGGATTGCTCGCAGCAGCAGCCGGTATCCTTCTGACTTCACGTCTAACGTCTGTGCAGCCATTAATGGGCTCAGAATATGAGCTGAATGCGATCGCTGCAGCCGTCATTGGCGGCACAAGTTTGTTTGGCGGCAAGGCAAGTGTGGTTGGGGTGGCGATTGGCGCTTTAATCCTTGGACTTGTATCCAACGGTTTGGATCTTCTTTCCGTGAACCAGTTTTATCGTTTAATCATTACCGGGCTAATCATTATTATTGCAGTAACGATTGAACGTTATTTAGCCGCCAAAAACTGATATGAGCCATACCGTCGAAAATAAAGATACGTCAAGAGGAGGGTGTGACATTGGAAAATAAGGGTTTGGAAATGATGGGCAGGCAACACGCCTTCGGGTTTTCCCTAAAAATCGACCGGCATCTCCTGGGCCTCTTCATAGTCCTGGGAGTAATCATAATAGCGATGTCGTTTTTCTCGGAAAAATTTTTAACTCATACGAATCTTTTCAACGTGCTGCAGCAGGCTTCATTCGTCATGATATTGGCTTTTGGCATGACCTTTGTCCTTTCAACGGGCGGTATTGATTTATCGGTTGGATCTATATGCGGTATATGCGGTGGAATGGCTGCATGGTTGCTTAAACAGGATGTTCATGTTGTCATAGCGGTTGCAACGGCCTTAATCCTTGGGGTATTCATAGGTGCCGTAAACGGGCTTACCATTACTAAATTAAATATATCTCCTTTTATGGCTACGTTAGCCATGATGATTATTCTGCGAGGTATCTTATACGTTTGGACTGGAGCCATTCCTTTCCGTTCATATATGACCAACGGTTTTCAATTTCTTGGCTCGGGACGCATTTTTGGCGTGCAGTTTCCTGTGATTGTAGCGATTGTTCTGCTTATCGCGCTCCTAATCGTATATCGGAAAATGAAATTTGGCCGCCATATTCTGGCTCTGGGAAGCAGTGAAGAGGCGGTTCGTATATCGGGCATCAAGGTCGATAGGCTGCGCATTAAGGTCTATGCACTATCCGGGCTTACCGCCTCAATAGCAGGTGTTCTTCTGGCTTCGCGTCTTACCACGGTAAATCCTGAAATGGGCAAGGGCTACGAGTTGGAGGCTATTGCTGCTGCGATCATCGGAGGAACGGCATTAGCCGGCGGGAAAGGAACCTTAATCGGAACTGCGCTCGGGGCCATTATTTTATTTATGATCAAAAATGCCATGAATCTTAACAATGTGAATCCGTATTGGGAGACCATAGTTATAGGCTTCATTATTCTTCTTGCGGTATCCGTACCGATTTTGGCCGGTTACTTCAAAGACAAAGTGAAAGCTGAAAGGGGGTGAGACAAAGAGACAAAAAACGTTTAATCCTTGATATTTCTAAGAAAGTGAGCGGGGACGTGTGAAGCTGTACAGAAAAAATTCCATTAAAATGAAGGAGGCAGGTCTATCTTATGTCGTTCAAAAAATTGAGATGGAGTATTTTATTTTTATCTTTATTTGCCATTTTGACAGTGTCAGGTTGCGACAATTCTTCTGCGCCTCAAGAGAATTACAGTCTGCCATCTGGCAGCGTTTATCAGTGGGGAGACAGCCATTTTGAACAATTTGTGAGAGAAGCAGCAAACGGGACTACACTTAAAATCGGATTTTCACCGCCAGCCGCTTCCGAGCATTATGACATTTTTGAACATGCCGCCAATACGATGATGAATGAATTAAGTGACCGATTTGGCGTGAAATTCGAGTTTCAGATGGCAGCACCGGGTAATTTTCAGTCGGTAGAGTCGCAAGTGGCAACCATCGAAAACTGGACGTCACTAGGATTTGATGCCATATTTGTTTGTACTACCGGTGATTTTGATTCTATGAACGCCGTCTATGAGAAGGCGATGAAACAGGGAACCATGATTTATTTGTTTAATATGCCGGCTGAAATGTGGGATGAAAACGATTTGAAGGCGGTCTCGGTAATCAGTTACAACAATCATTACCAGGCAGGGTATCTTGTAGGTCAATATGCAGCTGAAAAGTTAGGCGGAAAAGGCGATATTTTGTTGGTATGGGGTTTACCCGGTTACTTTGCTACTTCACGTAAAAATGGTTTCTTGGAGGCGATTTCAAAGTATCCCGATATGAAAATCGTAGGAGAACAACGCGGTGATTACGTTCGGGACAAAGGGATGCAGGCTGCCGAGAACCTGCTGCAAGCACATTCGAATGTCGATTTAATCTATGGAGAGAATGAGGAAATGGCTCTGGGCGCCGTGCAGGCCGTCGAAGGACGCGGTCTAAAGCTGTGGGATGGCAAGGAAGGCATTATGGTTATCGGTGCGGACGGCCTGAAGTCCGGTTTTGAGTCGATCCGTCAAGGGAAGCTGACAGCTACTGTTGATGTCGGTACGGTTGATATGGGGCGTGAATTAATTAAATCTGTTTTTATGCACCAAGTTCTGGGCTTCTCTATTGATAAGATTCAGAATGTTCCGACGGTTATTGTTGATAAAGATAATGTGGATATGAGAGAAGCTTATGTAGACTGGGCGCTTGGCACAAAACGTAAATAAACGGATTGGTGGGCAGCGACTAAAATGACGTCCCAAGTGAAGAATGATTCACTTGGGATCGTTCCGCCACCAAACAAACGGCTTTTACTTCATGCCTGCCCGTAATCGGAACCCTATTGCTAAATTTTGAAAAAGATGTTGATTAATTTTAAAAGCTGTGTTAAATTGGAAGCGTTGACATGATTGTATACAATGAAATCCAATTTGAGTCATGAAAACGAATATTGCAGTATACACTTTGAATATGAACCATACGATATTCAGTAAATGTCGAATTATATAACGAATTTCAACATCATTGTATACATAATATTATGATTATGTTAAGCGCCGGAATTGCGGCAAGTGTAATGAATGATCAAACGATAGACTTGCTGCAGGAGGCACTGGAGAAGGCCGCTCAAGAACCTGAAAGCGGAAACAAGGAGCAGTCCTTTGAGTTGGGAAACCAATTGCATGAGCTAGTCCTTGACGTGGCGGGCAACCAGAAGGTTTTGGGAAATATGGAATGAACCCCCAACTTTGTGAGGAGGAACGATATGAAAATAAAAAGTATCCAAACGTATATATTGCGAACGCCGTTGGGTAATGAACGTTTTTACTCTTCCCAGTGCTCTTTTCCGGAGAGAAACAGTTTCATCGTAAAAGTAGAGACGGACGATGGGCTCGTGGGGTGGGGGGAGGGAGGGCAATACGGTCCTCCCGAACCCGTCGCAGCTGTTGTTAAACACGTCTTGGCACCCAAATTAATCAATCAAGAGCTGCAAAATCCGATGAAAATTTGGGAACAGCATTATGCAGATACGCGGGATTTCGGACAAAAAGGAACGTATATTGAAGCGTTAAGCGCAATAGATATCGCTTTATGGGATATCTATGGCCAGATGCTGCATCAACCGGTACATAACTTGATTGGAGGCCCGTTTCGGAAAAGCATAACGGCCTATGCCACAGGCTGCTACTACAGAGGCGAGGATGTTCTCAATTACAAGGCATCACTGCCCAAGTTGGCTGAAGAAGCTCGTTCTTACGTGGACGCGGGATTTCAGATTTTAAAAATGAAAGTAGGCTTGTTGTCCATAGAAGAGGATATAGAGCGGGTGAGAACCATTAGAGAGGCCATCGGACCCGACACTTGCCTATTGGTGGATTGCAACCATGCCTATAATGTTTTTACGGCAGTGAAAATGGCGAAGGAACTTGAAAAATTTAATGTCAGGTGGTTGGAAGAACCCGTGGTGCCGGAGGACCGGGCGGGTTACCGCGAGGTCAGATCTTCAACAAGCATTGCCATTGCAGGAGGTGAGTGCGAGTTTACCCGATTTGGTTTCCGGGATTTATTTGTAGGGGGCTGTGTAGATATAGCCCAACCGGATATTTGCGTTTCCGGAGGTTTTTCCGAATGGATGAAAATACAGGCACTGGCCTCCAGCTTTGGCGTAACGGTCATCCCCCATGTATGGGGGTCGGGAATCGCCCTGGCAGCGGCGCTTCATGTATTGGCATCGATCCCGCCAAGTCCGCATACGGCACATCCCGTTCCGCTGCAAAATGAACCGATCGTCGAGTATGATCGAAACCCTAATCCTCTCCGAGATGAACTTTTAACAACACCGATCACCTTGCAAAAAGGAAAACTGCCGGTTCCCCATAATCCCGGACTGGGAATTGAAGTCAATTTAGATGCGGTATCAAAATATAGCAGCGAATTTTAAAAAGAGAATGTGAAACCGTAGAGCATTTTAAGGGGGTGGAAGTCATGTAACCGCAAGGAATGACCACGTCCATAACGGGAAGTAAGGCTCGAACTCAACTCTAAATTTCTAAAATTCAGGAGGAGGAAT
>NZ_FNDY01000021.1 GCF_900099895.1 Paenibacillus naphthalenovorans | reverse complement strand
TACCCGTTATCCGTTCGCATCTACGAAGTGTTTACCACAGAGACAGGTGCAGAAGGTAAACGTCTGCTTGGCGTATTCAAGCAATAATCCGACTTCAATTCCACACGAAATCCGACCTCGCGAGGGGCGGATTTTTTATTTATGTTATATTTAATAACATAAATTCATTGAATTTTGGTGTTTTGCTTTGTATAATGTTATATAATATAACATATATTTATTCCGAATTCCGCAATGGATCCAGCCGCACGAATATCCGAGGTCATTTCCTGGGAGGGGAGTACCTATGCATCTTACCGTCGAACAGGCGTTGTCGATTTTTCCTTTGTCTAAAGGAAGGCTGATTGCAGGAAAAACCGGTACGTCAAGAATCGTGAAATCCGTCAATGTGATGGACGCCCCGGACATCACTGATTGGATAAAAGACGGCGAAATGTTGTTTACGACCGCATACCTCATTAAAGACGACATTGACGAGGGCATCCAACTGCTGCGCAAGCTGGACCAGCGGGGTTCCGCGGGGCTCGGGATCAAGCTGGGCCGGTTTTGGTCCGATGTTCCCGAATCCATCCTTGACGAGGCGGACCGTCTGGAATTTCCTCTCATAGAGCTTCCTTATCAATTCACGTTCTCCGATCAGATGAAAGGGTTATTTTACGCCGAATTGCAGCGCAATACCAAGGTGCTTCATTCGGTCCTCGAGAAGCAAAAAAAGCTTATGCAGTTCGCCCTCAAACCCGACCATCTCAGCAACTTTTTTCATGCGATACTGGGGATTATCGGGTATCCGATGGCTGTGGTCGCTTCACGCGGTCATCTGGTCTTTAATTCAACCTCGATGAGTGAAGCGCAGCTTCTGCAGGGGTGGCCTTGGAAAGACCGCAGCCAATGGGTTTACTCGGAGAACGGCAGACATTTCCGCATTCCTTTGACGGATAAAGAAGAAGGTATCGGTTACGTGCTGTTTTATCCTACAGAACCTCAATTGATGAAGGTAGAGGAAGGTCTTTTTCACCAGGCGGCAGAAATCATCTCTTACCAAATGAGTTTCGTGTACAAAGAATTTGTCGATCAATCCGTGCAAAATGACCTCGGGTACTTATTGTCGCGCTATTTAAAAGGGAACGGCACCATTGAGGCGCTTACAGAAGGGGCGGAACGCCTTGGGATCAAGCTTTTCGAAGGATCGTATCAGTGTGTGCTGGCAGCGGTGCCGCCGGAGATCCCGGAAAGCGACCGCTCCAAATGGCTTCGCGACCTTCGCGAAGAGCTTAAATTCCATCCTGAGCTGAAAAACAAACAGGTGATCCATTTTCGCATAGGAGAGGGGGAGTTCTCGATTTTTTCCGCGGATTCATTTTCCGGGAACGGGACGCTCCCGGCCCTTCTTGCCAAAGGATTACAAGGCCTGCTCGGAGCGGCGGACGCCACACGCAGGCCCCGGCTGTCGGTGAGCGGCAGAAAATGCAAGCCGGAGTCTTTGCTGAAGGCGTTTCAGGAATGTCAGGACACGCAGCAGATTGCAGAACGTCTCGGAATTCGCGATCCGGTCATTCAATTCGAAACGGTGGAGCTTGCCTATTTATTTCAGCATGTGCCCGACCGGAAAATGCAACTGTATTGCGATGAAGTGCTTCAAGCGCTGCTGGTCAAGGATCCCGAGTATGCGCGGGAGATGCTGCACACGCTCGAGGTCTTTATAGACAATGACGGGCAAATGAATGAAACCGCCAAACAGCTTTACATTCATCGCAACACCGCGGCATATAGGTTGGAGAAGATCGGCGAATTGTTGGGCGTCGATTATAAAAGCATAAGCGATTTGCTCCGGCTGAAGCTTGTGTTCGTCTTTCGGCAAATGCTGAATTCCTAAAGGCGTTACCCAGACGCAAGGAGGACATCCATGTCTAAACTGCTCATCAAGCAAGCTCAAATCATTACCATGAACAGTCAAGAAGAAGTATATTCCGGGGATGTTTGGATTGAGAATGACCGGATCGTTCATGCCGCACCTGATCTGAGCTCGTTGGAAAAGCAAGCCGATCATATCATTGCGGGCAAAGGGCGCGTGCTGCTGCCGGGATTTGTGCAAACGCACATTCATTTATGCCAGACGCTGTTCCGGGGGCGGGCCGATGACATGGAGCTGCTGGATTGGCTGAAGAAGAGAATTTGGCCTCTGGAGGCTGCGCATGACGAAGAATCGGTCTACTATTCGGCTTTGCTTGGCATTGGAGAGCTGATTCGCAGCGGAACAACCACCATTCTTGATATGGAGACGGTTCGCCATACGGATTTTGCTTTTCGCGCTATGGCAGAAAGCGGCATTCGCGCCGTAGCCGGCAAAGTCATGATGGATTGCGGCGCGGATGTGCCGTCCGCTTTACTTGAGCGGACGGATCAATCGATCCTGGAAAGCGTAGATCTGCTGCAGAAATGGAACGGAGCGGAAGGCGGACGGATTCGGTATGCATTTTGCCCGCGTTTTGTAGTATCCTGCACGGAGCGTCTGCTGACGGAAGTCAGGGATCTGTCGGAGCAGTACGACGTAAAGATCCATACTCATGCTTCTGAAAACAGAGGCGAGATTGAGCAGGTCGAGCGGGAGAGAGGCATGCGCAATGTCGTGTACCTCGATCATATCGGGCTGGCTACGCCCAGGCTGATATTGGCCCACTGCATCTGGCTCGATGAAGAAGAAAAGCGGATTATCCGCCAACGCGGCGTGAAAGTGACGCATTGTCCGGGCTCCAATCTGAAGCTGGTCTCCGGCATTGCGGATGTGCCGGATTTATTGTCTCAGCATACCCATGTCGGTCTGGGAGCGGACGGGGCCGCCTGCAATAATCATCTCGACATGTTTCAAGAAATGCGCCTTGCTGCGCTGATTCATAAAACGAATTACGGACCGGCCGCTATGGGGGCGAAGAATGTGCTTCGGATGGCGACGATGGGCGGGGCGGAGGTGCTCGGGATGGAAGGCGAGATCGGCAGTATCGAGCCGGGGAAAAAAGCCGATCTGATCCTGTTGGATCTCAACGATTTTCATGCGTATCCATCGTATGATGCCGATCCGTATTCTCGTATCGTGTATTCGGCAACCCGCGGCGACGTGGATACGGTAATCATTGACGGAAAGATCGTGATGCAAGGAAAGCAGCTGCTTACCGTAGATAAGAAGGTGGTACTGCAAGAGGCCGATCGGTGTATCGAAAGGCTGCTGAAGCGGATATAGACGGATCATAAGGTATGGTGACATGGAGATGCACGAATTGCTGGAGGTGTTGTTCCAAACCAGGCGAAAGACGGTGCTTGCCACGGTGATCGAAACCGAGGGACACGCTTGCCGTAAATCTGCTCCGGATCATTTGCATGATCCGGTCGGCTTGGATATCGGTAACGGCAGGTCCGGAAGAAATCACCGACAGCATTGCGGCCGAATGCTTTGCTCTAGGAAGATTTGAAATACCACGCACTCGATCTGAACATCGGGAGGGATTGGCCATGGCGATCGGCAACCGCATTCATCCTTCCGAACCGAGGGTTTGGCAGCCCTCCGGTTTGAGAGAAGCATGGGAATTGCGCCAAAATCTGCAGGCGGCAAGCACTTTCGTATCCGGCGGGTCGCTGTTAAGGACACAGTGGGAGTCCGGACAGACCGAGATGCCCATGCATTTGATCAGCTTGGAGGGCATATCCGAACTGCAAGGCTTGCGCGTACTGGAGAATAGAGGAGATGGAGTCAAGCTCAGAATTGGCAGTTTGGTTCGGTTGGCAGCGTGCGGAAAACAAGCGGAATCCCGGCTGCTCGCTGAAGCGTGCAGGTTGATTGCCGCACCTTCCGTGCGGAATATAGGAACGCTGGGAGGCAACGTGGCTTCCGGCATCGGTGATGCCATTCCTGCGTTATTAGTTAACGACGCCATCCTGAGTTGGTTTAACGGCAAGGGAATTGTAGCGGAACGGCTGGAATCCTGGTTGGCCGGACGGCGGAAAGGTAAGGCCGGAGAGGACAAACGCATCTTGGCGGAGATTGTCCTGCAGCCCGTGCCGGTTAAGGGAAGCGATACTGGCGTCATGGAATTTTATCATAAAGCTGCGCGACGGGAGGCCTTTGCTCCTTCTCTTGTTACGGTTGCCGGCACGGGGATTTTGCATCAAGACGGAAGCTTGTCTGAATTAAAGTTAGCTGCAGGAGGAGGCTCTTCTACGGCCTGTCGTCTGCCGTACACGGAAGCGCTGCTGACAGGACGGCCGCTCACGGAATCGCTTCTGAAACAAGCGCATGATTTAGTGAAATCGGAATGGAGCGGCTTCGCCGATCCATTCGCTGCTGCGGAATACCGGCGGACAGCCGCAGCCAATCTGATCGTGTCGGAGCTGTGGAAGCAGATGACGGCCAAACGTTAAATCCGAATTGCCGGGGAGGGAATGACGTGCTGTTGAACAAACCAAATGCGGGAACACGCTGGAAGATCCGGCCGGACGGAGCGGATAAGGTGACGGGAAAATGCATATATTTGACGGATATGCATAAGCCGGGGATGCTTTACGGCAAAATATTGCGAAGCCGGCACGCTCATGCCCGGGTGCTTTTCATTCGAACGGAGGAAGCCGAACGGCTTCCAGGCGTTCATGCGGTTATTACGTACAGAGACGTTCCCGGCATGAACCGTTTTGGAATAGCCATCCCTGATCAGCCTGTGCTTTGTGAGGATCGGGTCCGATATATAGGGGATGCTTTAGTTGCCGTAGCAGCGGACAGCCTCGAGATTGCGGAGCAGGCGCTGCGGATGATCGAAGTTGGTTATGAACCTTTACCGGTGCTGGATAATCCTGAAGCCGCACTGCGTCCGGATGCTCCGAAGCTTCATCCGTCAGGAAACGTTCTGCACCGAACCTCATATCGGCGTGGTGAAGTATCGGAAGCATTCACCCGCTGTGCGCATGTGGTGGAACATACTTATTACACGCCGAGACAAATGCATACGTACATGGAAACGGAAGGCGGATTATTCGTTCCTGGGGAGGACGGAAGATTGACGGTGTACGCACCGACGCAGCACGGTTATAAGGACCGGATGCAGCTGTCGAGAATTTTGGCGATGCCGGAATCCGGGATTCGGGTCGTTTCCAGTCCGATCGGAGGATCATTTGGCGGGAAGGATGAGCTTAACATTCAGCCGTTCGGAGCGCTGCTCGCATTAAAGAGCGGCCGGCCTGTCAAGATTCATCAGGAGCGCTTCGAGTCCGTTCGTGCAGGGTTGAAGCGTCATCCGATGAAGATTACCATGCGCACCGGCGTGGACGGCGAAGGCCGGTTGGCAGCTCATCAGGTGCGAATGATCGCGGACACCGGCGCCTATGCGACTCTAGGACCGGCCGTACTGAATTTCGCCACCGAGCATACCATGGGACCTTACCGTATTCCCAACGTAGACGTGGAAGGGCTGTCTGTTTATACGAACAACGGGATATCCGGAGAATTTCGGGGCTTCGGGGGAAATCAGGTGATTTATGCGCTGGAGGGTCAGATGGACCGGCTTGCCGAAAAGCTGGGGATGGACCCTTGGGAGCTGCGCCGGATCAATCTCCGCAAGGCGGACGATCCCGGTCCGATGGAACAGAAGATCGTTGCGACTGAAGGAGCCGGCCAAGTATGGGCCTCGGTCGAACAAAGCGATGTTTGGCGCAGAAGAAAAGAAAACGCGAAGGATGATCGGGTACCCTGGATTCGACGGGGAGTAGGCGCAGCTATCGCCATGCATGGATCGGGGCTCGGTTTTGGTTTGCCGGATTTCGGAGGAGGCAGGCTGTCGTTGAATCCGGAAGGGAAAATCGAGGCCGCCTTCGGCTACGAGGAAATCGGGCAGGGGCTGCTGGGAACGCTGGAGATCATGCTGACGGAACAATTCAGCTGTCTTGCGGAGGATTTGTCGCTTGTTATTGGAGATACGGATCGTGTGCCGCACAGCGGTTCCAGCACCGCATCCCGTACAACCACGATGATGTGGCTGGCCCTGCAAAAAATGAAGCCGGTCTTTATCGGCAAGCTGCTGTCGGAGGCATCGGCCATATTGGACATTCATCCCTCAGAGCTGGAAACAGGACCAGGAGGCATATGGAGAAGGCAGGCGCTTGGAAGCGAGTCGGACCGCCATTCGCCCGTCATAACTTACAGGGAGTTGGCCGAAAAGGCAGCGAAACCGATCGAGACATTAAGTCAAATTCATTTTCCGACAACACCGGACGCCGTCATGGGCGGCCATTTCCTTTACACTTACGCCGGTGCCGCTGTCGAAGTGGAGGTCAATACGCTGACAGGCCGTGTCCGGATCGTCGATCAGTATCATGCGGTAGCAGCGGGACCGGTTGTGAATCCCATGGGCTATACGGGACAGATAGAGGGCGGAAGCAGCATGGCCATTGGATTTACGCTAATGGAGGATGCGGTTATGTCATCGGGACATTATGTCACCCGGAATTTGGATACGTACTTGATTCCGACCGTATACGATATGCCCGGGCGCTTTTGCCTGGATGCCATTGAAGAGCTTCCGGAAGGCGATCCCTATGGACCTCGGGGAATAGGCGAAATAGGAACGGTGGCTCTGGCCCCGGCGATTATTTCTGCCGTTCGGCAGGCCGTCGGTGTGTGGGTGGAGAAGCTGCCGATCTCTCCGGAGCAGCTCATTGGAAACGCCGATTTCTTGAATGGAGCGTGAAGCGGATGATTGTAGATGCCAATGCCGGAGCATGGAGCTGCACGATCAACGGGAAACCTGTTGTCCTGGAGCATATGCCTCCCACGAGAAAATTGCTCGACATTCTCCGGGATGAACTGCGTCTGATGGGGACGAAAATGGCCTGCGGAATCGGACGATGCGGAGCTTGTATGGTGCTTTTGGACGGTAAACCGGTCAACAGCTGTTTGTTGATGGCCTATCAATGCGCAGGCAGAGAGCTGGTGACTATTGAAGGGCTGCAAGGACCGGAGCGCGATCCGGTGCAGCAGGCGTTTCTGGAAGAAGGCGCTTTTCAATGCGGCTACTGCACCTCGGGTATGCTGATGTCCGTCAAGGGGCTCTTAAAAGCGAATCCTTGCCCGAATCGTTCGGAAATTGAAGAGTCCCTGTCGGGCAATTTATGTCGTTGTACCGGCTATGGACCGATCATTCGGGCGGTAGAAAAGCTGTCCGAACTTAACAGGCAAGGTGCGAGGAATGTGGACCGTGAAGTATAAGCATGGGCATAGTGCGAAGAAATGAAACGGTTTGTCCTTTGGGTCAGACATTATGGCGTATGGCGTAATGGACGGAGCTGCCTTGGAAGGCAGCCCTGTTGATTTTTGGCTATTCATAGAAGGTTTCGCATGCATAGGGCCTGCCCGTGCGACAACTGGTGCAAGCCCCGCAGGAAGCAAAAGATAATACAACGTGATCTCCCGGCTGTACGCTGGATACGCCATTGCCTACGCTTTCCACAATACCCGAGCCCTCATGGCCTAGTACGGCGGGAAGCGGAACAGGATAATACTGATCTCGAACAATCAGGTCGGTGACAAATTCCCGCTCATTCGCTAACATAGACACCATCCTCCATGATTTCAAATGGCAACGTTTTCTTGCATTTAAAATATATCACAGGATGTTTGAAAGGAAATGATTTCAGCGTATTTGGAATGAAATATTTAACATCGCGATGATCATTTTTTTGAAATGCGACCGGTAAACAGCAGCATAATAAAGGAAATGAGAATAATAGCACCTGTCCAGGCCCACGCCATCGCCGTATTGCCCGCATCGACCGCAACATAAATCGCAGTAGGGATGGTTTGGGTTTTGCCGGGAATATTCCCGGCAATCATCAAGGTTGCCCCGAATTCGCCGAGGCCCCGCGCGAAGCCAAGGATATAGGCGGTGACTAATGAACGAAAGGTTAATGGAAGTGTGATGTACCTGAACACTTGCCATTCGCTTGCTCCGATGGAACGCCCCGCATCCTCCAAATCCCGGTCGACGGAAGCATAGCCTGTCTTCATCGTTTGATAGACGAGCGGAAAAGCTACCACGATCGAAGCGACCACGGCTGCCCACCAGGAAAAGACGACCGGCGCATCGAACAACCATTCGAAGAAACGTCCGATCCAGCTTTTTCGGCCAAGCATAACCAAGAGCAAAAAACCGACTACGGTTGGCGGAAGGACAAGCGGCAGCATAAATGCCGTTTCGAGAAGCGTCTTTCCTTTAAACGATCGCCGGGACATCCACCAGGCAGCACCCACACCTAACACAGCAACCACTATACTGGATAGCATGGCCACTTGCAGTGATAATCCTATCGGGGACCAATATTCGTTCCAACTCCATCTCATGCCCATCACGATCACTTCGGTATGGAAAATCCGTATTTGACGAATACATCCAGCGCTTCTTTCGATTGCAGGTATGTAAATAAATCTTCAGCTTCTTTACTATACTTCGTCGCTTTGACAATTCCTATCGGATACTCGACGGGAGTGTAGGTAGTCGGATCGACGGCAAAAGCGATGGTGACCTGCTTTGAAGTCAAAGCGTCCGTTTTATATACAAATCCGGCTTCGGCGTTCCCGGTTTCCACATATTGAAGCACTTGTCGCACGTCTTTTCCTTGTACGGTTTTGGACTGCAGCGTATCCCACAGTTTGGCGTTAGTAAGCGCTTCTTTGGCATAGTTTCCGGCCGGGACGCTTTCCGGAATGCCGATCGCCACATGTTTTACTTCCGCTTTCGCTAAATCCGCTATACTTTTAACCTCCGTTTTCCCATCTGCAGGAGTGACGACGACCAGTTCGTTGTTCAACAAATTCTTTTGTTTATTCGTATCGATCAGCTGTTTGTCAACGAGCGCCTGCATGTTCTTGGGCGCAGCGGAAAGAAATAAATCTGCCGGAGCCCCTTGCTCAATCTGCTGTTGTAAAGCCCCGGATGCGCCGAAGTTAAAGTTCAATTTGATATTTGTATTCTTGGTTTCGTAAGCCTTCTGGATTTCCTTGAGCGCATCGGTCAGGCTTGCTGCCGCAGAAACGGTCAATTCCACAGTTTCCACAGACTGCTGACCGGTTTGGTTCGAATTCGGAGCCTGTGCACTGTCACCAGCGTTAGCGGCCGGTTTTTGCTCCGTTCCGCAACCTGCAAACGCAAACATTATTACAGAGATAAATAATAAGATCATATTTCTTTTAACATTTCCAAACATTATTTCGCCTCCTAAATTATAATTAGTTATAATATAACATAAATAATTATATTGTATATAGAGTCTTTACATTGTAAACCCGTATAAGAATCTTTTTATGTCCGGATGTGATAAAATAAAGTCGGACGAATGAGCGGCAATGACAATGAGCAGGGAGGATTAGGATGTCTAACGAACAGTCCTACACGACCGAAGAAATCGCTAAGCTATTGAAGATATCCAAACTCACGGTATACGATCTGATAAAAAAAGGGGAGCTGCCCTCTTACCGTGTTGGCAAGCAGATGCGGGTGGATGCGGCCGACCTCGAAGCGTATAAGCAAAGAACCAAAAGCATCAAGGCCGCCGAAAAGCCGGCACTGGCTGAAGTTTCTGCAAGACCCGCGCTATCGGCTTCCCATAACGGAACGCGCGCTGTCGTTATCACCGGGCAGGACATCAGCCTGGATATTCTGGCCAAGCATATGGAGAGGAATATCCCCGGCGTACGGCCATTGCGTGCCTATGTCGGAAGCCTCGACAGCCTGATTTCCATGTACCGGGGCGAATCGGACATCGTCAGTACGCATCTGTTGGATGGCGATACGGGAGAGTATAATCTCCCCTATATCCGTAAATTGCTCGTCGGCTCGTCCTATCTGGTGGTGAATTTGCTTTCGCGATGGGCCGGATTTTATGTCCAGCAGGGCAATCCGCACAATCTCGGCAGTTGGAGCGATCTAAAGCGGCCGGGCTTACGGCTCATCAATCGTGAAAAGGGTTCGGGAGCACGTGTTCTGCTTGACGAACAGCTTCGTCTTCACGGCATTCCGCCGGACCGGCTTAACGGGTATCATAAAGAGGAATCCAATCATTTAGGGGTAGCCGGAAAAGTGGCTTCCGGGGAGGCGGATGTCGGCATAGGAATCGAAAAAGCCGCTTCCATTGTCGGCAATGTCCAGTTTATCCCCTTAATTCAAGAACGGTACGATCTCGTTATGATGAAAAAGCCTGAGAATCGGGAATGGATCGAATCCTTCATTTACATTTTGCAGTCCGATGCATTTCAGAATGAACTGCGCACCATTCACGGGTACGACTTGTCTTTGACGGGTCGAATCCTGCTCGAAACATAAGCGAATAAGCTGATATAATGAACCAATCAATGGAAGCCGGGTTTTCCGCAATAAGGAAAATCCGGCTTATTTTATTGAAACTAAGTCTTTTGACCTCTAAATATGGCATATATATGTAATTATATATAACATATGATTATGGTATGACGCACAAAACTGCACTATAATGTTATGTATTATTACAAAAACACTCATATTCTATTTACCATTCATAACCCATCTAATACAATAACAACAAATGGAGGTGCTGAGCGAGAAAGAGATATCGGTAAAGCCACGCTGATGGTACCGCACGACGAATGAAATCAGTGAACGGGTACGGGTCGTATCAGGCGCATGAAAACATTGAAGCTGAGAGGAGCGAATCAGAGCATGGCTGTCGAATGGGAGAAAGAAATGATCGGTTTGCTTGGGGAAGCGCGTCTGTTGCTCGATATGGAGTCCAAAGAACGTTTGTCCAAGGACTATTATTGGTATTCGCCGGTGCTCGAACGTCAGTTGAAGGAAAAAATCGCCGACGGCATCGTCATCCCGAAGGATGAGCGCGAGGTATCGGCGGTATTGTCCTTTGCCTACCGGCACCGCATACCGGTTACAGTTCGAGGGGCGGGCACGGGCAATTACGGCCAGGCGGTTCCTCTGGAAGGCGGTATTGTGATGGATATGAGTCAGCTGGATGAAATCCTGGAAGTTGGCGACGGATACGCCCGCGTGCAATGCGGCGTACGACTCGGCTCGCTGGAGAAGCATCTGAGGGAGAGGGGACAGGAACTGCGCATCTATCCAAGCACCTTCATGAAGGCGACGGTCGGCGGATTTGTCTGCGGCGGTTCCGGCGGCATCGGCTCGATCACATGGGGCAACCTGTGGGACGGCAACGTACTGGAGGCGGCCGTTTATACAATGGAAGAAGTTCCAAGACGGTTGGTTGTCCAAGGACAGGACCTGTATCCATACATTCACAACTATGGAACGACGGGGATCGTCACGGAGCTTACCATCGCATCGGCCCCGAAAACGGAGTGGATGCAGACCGTTATTCATTTTAACGATATAGCGTCGGCGGTGCAGTTCGGCGAAGCGCTTGCCAAAGAAGAAGCGATTCCCAAACGTTTAATCAGCCCGATGGAGTGGCCGATTCCCGCGTATTTTCTACCGCTCAAAAAAGTATTGGAACCCGGGGCGGCGGCCGTGTTTCTGGAAATCGCCAACGGCACGCTGACGGCTGTTTCCGGGCTGGCCCAAAGCATGGGCGGGCGCGTCGGGCATATCATCGAAGCGGAGCAGTACCGCAAGACAATCGGTCTTTCCGATTTTACTTGGAATCATACGACGCTTTGGGCGCTGAAGATGGATCCGGCGATCACTTATCTTCAGGCCGGCTTTGCAGCCGACCGTTATTTGGAGCAAATCCGGCTGATAAAAGATGAATTCGGCGACGAGGTGCTGCTGCATTTTGAATGGGTGAAGAATGGAGGCCGGTTAAGCCTGGCATCGCTTCCCCTTATCAGATTTAAAAGCGAAGAGAGATTATATGAAATCATCCGTTTTTTTGAGGCCAACGGCGTGAACATTTTTGATCCCCATACTTGGGTGCTCGACAGCGGGGGACGCGGCGAAGTGGGAGCCATGCAGCGGAAAAAACGCGAGAACGACCCCCTGGGATTGCTGAATCCCGGAAAAATTGTTTATGAACCGTAAGCGGAAAGGAGGAGATCATCGAAAATAAGGGAACAGAGAGGAGCGGCGAATGAATTCATCCGAACTTCATTTGATTAACGCACGGCTTCCGTTACTGGATGAAAACGGCCTATATGAATTGAAAGCTTCGGACGGAAGCTGGACTTCGATTGCTTTGCAGCAGCAGGGAACGATTCCTTGCGCGGACCCTTTCCTGCCTATGGATGAATGGTTCTCGAAACCGTTTAACGCCGGATCGGACTGTGCGCTGGATTTGCAGGGCAGGGTGCTGATTCCGGGCATGGTGGATGCCCATATGCATCTGGATAAGGCCTATTCCCTCGCCAAAGTAGGCAATCGTTCCGGAACGCTTCACGAGGCGATAACGAATTACAGGGCCGCCGTTCAGAGCTTTACCAAAGAAGAGCTTAAGAACCGCATCCGTAAAGCGGCTTTGCGGGCTCTTTCTTTCGGCACTACAGCGCTTCGCAGTCATCTGGATTTTCCTGTCAAGGCAGGACGGGAGACCGCTTTTCGTGCTGTGCATGCCGCGCTTGAAGTCAAAGAGGAGCTGCAGGGTGTGCTGCAGATGCAATTTTTCCCGATGTGTCCTTACGACAAGCTGACCAAAGAGGAAATGGAAATGATCGAAGAAGCGTTAAAGCTGGGCATGGACGGGGTCGGCGGAGCGCCGCACCTCTCGATGACACCGGAGGAGGATATGGATCTTATCTTTGCGCTGGCTGCAAAATACGGAAAACCCGTCGATCTTCATGCGGATGAAAGCGATGACCCGACTATTCAAACGATCGCTTATATTGCGGAGAAAACGATAGAGTACGGTTATCAAGGGCGGGTAACGGTAGGCCATTTATGCTCCCTGTCCGCGATAGATCAGGCACGTGCCGGGCAGTTGATCGAGCGGATGGCAGATGCGAGGCTTGGCGCCGTTACGCTTCCGGCAGTCAACCTGTACCTGCAGGGACGCGGAGATCAAGGATTAATCCGCCGGGGAACGACGCGGGTGAAGGAGCTGCTGAATGCCGGTATTGCGTTGGCGGCGGCCTCCGACAACATCCAGGATCCGTTCCATCCTTTCGGCAAGGGGGATTTACTGCAAATCGCCTTGATCACCGGCTATGCCGCACATCTGGGCAGTCCTGCGGATCAGCTTGCGCTTTTGCGGATGGTTACCGAAACCCCCGCTTCCATTCTGGGGCTTGGAGCATACGGGATCTTCGCCGGAGCCTCCGCCGATTTTGTTGTTCTGGATGCGCGGTCCGCTCATGAGCTACTGACGGAACAGCCTTCCGGACGCGCCGTTTACCGGGGCGGAAGATGGGTGTATGCTTCAGCGCAAACAGAGACTTGGGGATCGAATGTACTCGATCGATTGGCTTCATTAATTCAAGGGTAAACGATATGAATGATGGGGGTATATATATGAAAAAATGGAATTTATCATGGTCCAAACGCCCGGTTACTGCCGCATTCGCCGGTTTGCTTATTGCCGGTGCCGTACTTAGCGGCTGCGGCGCCCAATCGGAAACGCAGCCGGCTTCGGCCGATCCGAAACCAGGAGCCCCGTCCGATGCAGAAAAGCAGCCGGTTGCCGTTACCCAGGTGACGAACTGGTTTGCCCAATCGGAGCACGGCGGCAATTACACGGCCCTAATCAAAGGCTTCTATAAAGAGGCAGGTTTGGACATGACGATCCAATCCGGAGGTCCGGGCATCTCGGCAACGCAGATTGTCGCTTCCGGGAAAGCGCAGTTCGGCATGGGGCAGGCCGATGAAGTGCTGTTTGCAAGAGAAAACGGCCTCCCTCTGGTCGCGATTCTGGGAACCTTCCAGAAAAATCCCCAGGGGATCATGGTGCACAAAGATCGGAACATCAAAAGCATGGAGCAGCTGAACGGCCGCAAAGTTTATGTCGGCAGCGGCGTCGCTTATTGGGAATACATGAAAAAGGCGTTCCATCTCGATAAAGTTCAGGAGTTGAAATATACGGGGCAATTGGCCAACTTTGTGAACGATAAAGAATCCGCCACACAGGTATATGTGACCTCCGAGCCTTTTGCCATGAAGCAGGAGGGGGTTGAAGTGGATGTGCTGCTGAACGCGGACTTCGGCTATGCGCCTTACGGCAACATCATGTATACCACCGAAAGCTTTATGAAAGAAAACCCCGAGGCGGTGAAGGCCTTCGTCGAAGCGACGGTGAAAGGGTGGAATTACTACAAAGACCATTATACGGAAATCAACCCGTTCATCCAGGAGAAAAATCCGGACACTCCGCTGGAAAAATTGGAATACAGCGCGACGGCGCTGCAGCCTCTCGTCTTTGAAGGAGATGCCGCCACTCACGGTGTAGGCTACATGTCCATGGAACGTTGGGAAACGCTGAACAAGCAGTTGGCCGATCTGGGGCTTCTGAAGTCGCCGCTCGATGTTAGCAAAGTCTTTACTACCGAATTTTTGCCTAAAAAGTAAGTCGTGCATGTACCTTTTCATCTAAAAGAAGGAAATTCGGAAGGCCGTAATGGAGCAGTTGAGATTCGACAGTGGAAGCAGGTGTCGGTGACATGAAAATTAGGCTGAACGCACTGAACAGCATGGAGAAACACGCGTTCGTCGAGACGATCGGATGGGTGTTTGAGCACTCCCCGTGGATAGCGGAGACAGTTTATGCCGCACGTCCGTTCTCCAGCGTGAAGCACCTGCACGATGCGATGCTGGAGGCTGTACGTTCCGCCAGTCCGAAGGAACGACTTGCGCTGCTGCGGGCTCACCCGGATTTGGCGGGTAAGCTGAGTATGAGCGAAACGTCAGTGAAGGAGCAGCAAGGGGCAGGGTTAACCGGCTTGACAGAAGCTGAGTATGCGGAGTTTTCCTCATGCAACGAAGCATATGTAGGCAAGTTCGGATTTCCTTTTATTATGGCCGTTCGAGGACATAACAAGCATTCGATCCTGGCAGCTATGCAAGCCCGTCTCAAGGGCACGACAGAAGAAGAATACGAAATCGCATGGAGAGAGGTAAGCAAAATCGCCCTCTTTCGCTTAAACGATCGGATCGAAGAGGATACCGTCTCATGTTCCGGAAAGGGGAATGCGAATATGATGATAAAACCGAACGAAACCGGACGCACCATGTATTACGGGAAAGGAGATGTGCTGGTTTACCGTACCTTTGCCAAACCGCTCCAGGCGATCAGGCGGATTCCGGAGTCCGGTTTTATCGGCAGCGATAACGTCATCTTTGCGCTCAATGTGAACATTGCGGTGCAAGGCGATGCGTTTCTGCCTTCATTCACGGAAGGGGATAATTCACTCGTCGTTGCCACCGATTCGATGAAAAATCTGATCCTCCGCCATGCGGCAGATTACGATGGCTGTACGGTTGAAGGCTTCCTGCTGCATATTAGCCGTATCTTTTTATCGAAATATCCCCAGATGACTACCATTCGAATGCGTGCGGATCGGATTCCCTTCGAGACGCTGCCCGTGCCGGGGCCTCAAGGAGATCTTATTGAAAGCGGATTGGTGTACCGGCGTTCGCACAACGATCATTCCTCGGCGGCTTTGACCGTAGAACGCTCGGGTGAAGGGATTGTGGTGACCGGCCATCAGTGCAGTGTCTCCGACCTTCAGTTGATTAAAGTGAAAGGGAGTTCGTTTGCCGGTTTTGTCCGGGATGAATATACGACCTTGCCGGAATCGCATGACCGGCCTCTGTTCATTTGGCTCAACATCGGGTGGAAGTACGGGAAGGTTGAGGATGTCATCTCGCCGGGAGAAGAAAGCTATGTCGCTTCAGAGCAAATTCGCGATATTGCGCATACCGTTTTCCACGAACAAAACAGTCCGTCGATCCAGCATCTAATTTATCATATCGGACTTCGGATCTTGTCCCGGTTTCCACAGCTGTCGGAGGTTCGCTTCGAATCAAACAACCGCACGTGGGAAACGGTCGTCGAAGAAATCTCCGGCTCGGAAGGACGCGTATACACGGAACCGAGGCCGCCTTACGGCTTCCAGGGCTTCACGATGACACAAGCCGATTTGACAGAGGCGCACGCCGGGACGGCAGCGGGCGAACAGAAGGGAGTTACAGCGTGAAGGGCGGATGCTTGACGACGCATGTGCTGGATATTTCTTCCGGACGTCCGGCCGGGGGCATGAAGCTGGAGCTATGGCGGATAACAGCAAACGGAACCAAAGAGCGGATACGTAAGACCATGACCAATACCGACGGCCGCCCGGACGCACCGCTGCTTGAAGGCGAAGAGTTGACCGCAGGAAAGTATGAGCTTGTTTTTGCCGTGGGGGATTATTTCGTTGACCTGGGCACTGCGGCATTCGATGCCGGCGAGCCGTTTCTGGGCGAGGTGCCGATCCGCTTCGGTGTTCAAGATCCCGATAAGCATTATCACGTGCCGCTGCTGGTCGCGCCAGGCGGATACAGCACGTATCGCGGCAGTTGATGAATGATAAGCCTGAAGAAAAGTTTAAAAATAAACGCCCGACCAAAGCTGCGAACGGTTGGGCGTTATTACGTTTTGGCATAGGTCCCGATCGCATAAGAATGACCATCTTTGTAATGTTTTATAACAGAGTTATGCTGTTTCATAACAGATAGTTTCATATAAAACCTCATTTTCAGCTCATTTTCATAAAAAATGGGACGAATTGCTCTGTAACCAATAAAACCGGCGGTTCATAATTGTAATATATGGAAATTTTGTTGGTATTCATGTTAGATTTTCTTCAAAAAACGCTTACAAAATTGCCGGAAACTCTATGCGAGAAGAATAGAAACTGATATACTGTTTTCGTAGGAATTGTAAACCTTTTCAATTTTACGAGGGGAGTTGAACTCATGAGGGTTCTACCGAAAACGAACGAACTCGGCTTCTTTGAAATTCGGCTCGAATCCATCGGCGGTCTGGGCGCGAATCTGGCGGGCAAGATGCTGGCAGAAGCAGGCGTTGTTGGAAGCGGTTTTAACGGCGTCAGTTTTTCTTCTTACGGTTCCGAGAAAAAAGGATCGCCAGTTAAAGCGCATATTCGTTTTTGCGATATGGAGACGAACATTCGCGACACCACGCCGGTTGAGCGTCCGCACGTAGTAGGTGTGTTTCATGAAAATTTATCCAAAACCGTGAATGTGGTCAGCGGCATTTATCAAGACAGCGTGGTTTTGGTCAATTCCTCCAAGACTCCCGAAGCATTGAAGGAGAAAATGAAGCTGATCGGCGGTACGGTTGCCGTGGTCGATGCCACCGGCATTGCGCTGGAGGAGAAAAACCGCGTTAACATGGCGATGCTGGGCGGCTTGTTCCGGCTCTGCGAATTCCTTGATTTCGAGCATATGAAGGGGATTATTCGCAAATCCCTAGAGAAAAAATACCCTGGCGCGGTGGAGCCGGCTCTTAGAACATTCCAGCGCGGCTACGACGAGGTGCAGTTTCAAACCTTCGCATTGCCGGAAGGGACGGAAATGCCGAAGCCTACGCGTTGGGATATCCCGGTGCTGGGCTATGCCACGCAATCGATCGGCGGAATGGTCACCAATCCCGGCAACAGTATTTTGAAGGATCTGAGTATTTCCCGGAACGGAATGATGCCTCATTTTGACGAGGACAAATGCATTCACTGTGCGGCCTGCGATACCGCCTGTCCCGACTTTTGCTTCGTCTGGGACGAACTGCCCGACAAGAAGGGCCGTCCGCAAATGTTCCTTCAAGGCATTGATTACCAATACTGCAAAGGCTGTCTGAAGTGCGTTGTTGCCTGTCCGACGGAAGCGCTCTCGGCGAATCGCGAGACGGATGGCTACGCTGAAGCGCATCGCGTTCCGCATCGTTTCGTCTTGGCGAACTGACAAGCTTACGATAAACAGGGAGAGGTGAAAGCATATGGCAATTGAAATCAATAAAGAGGTCAGCCAAGGAACGGTAGAGCAGCGGATGGTATATGAGTCCGGTAACGAAATGGCCGCTTATGCCGCTCACCAGATCAACTATCATGTGATGGGGTACTTTCCCATTTCCCCGTCCACCGAAGTAGCGCAATTCCTTGACTTGATGAAGGCTAACGGCCAGCATGACATCAAACTCATTCCGGCAGACGGAGAGCATGGGTCCGCAGGGATTTGTTACGGGGCCTCCACCGCAGGCGGACGCGTATTCAATGCAACCAGCGCTAACGGCTATCTATACATGCTGGAGCAGATGCCGGTTCAATCCGGAACGCGTTTTCCGATGGTGATGAATCTGGTTTGCCGTTCCGTATCGGGACCCTTGAATATACACGGCGACCATTCCGATTTGTACTACGCGCTGAATACCGGCTGGCCGATCCTGATGTGCCGCGATCCGCAAGCCGTTTACGATATGAATATCATGGCAATCAAGCTGGCGGAAGATCCGGATGTCCGTCTTCCGGTTATCGTAGCCTCCGATGGTTACTTTACTTCTCATCAGAAGCGCCGCGTACAAACCTTCGCACATAAGAGCGATGTTCATGCCTTTATCGGGGAGCAGCCGAAGCAGTTCCCGCACGTGCTTGACCGGAATAATCCGATTACCGTCGGGCCTTACATGAACGAGCCGGACTACATCAATAACTGTTACCAGCAATCCGAGGCGATGTACAGAGCAGGAGAGGTATTCGACCGTATCCGAAAAGAATACAGAATCTTGACGGGCCGCGATTACCCGATCCTCGACCTTTACCGGATGGAAGACGCGGAAGTGGCCGTGTTCCTGATGAACTCGTCGTCGGAAATTATTAAAGACGTTGTCGACCAGCTGCGCGCCCAAGGCATCAAAGCGGGGTCGATTGCACCGAACATGATTCGCCCGTTCCCGCAGAAGCAAATTGCGGAGGCGCTTAAAAACGTCAAAGCCGTGACGGTCGGCGACCGCGCCGATTCCTACGGAGCTTACGGCGGCAATATGTCGCTGGAGATCAGGGCGGCGCTTTTCACGCACGGCAACCGCGATACGATGGTCATCAGCCGTATATACGGACTCGGCGGCAAAGATTTCTATGCCGAAGACGGCCATGCGTTCTTCGAGCTCGCCATCGAGGCGGTGAAGAAGGGCCGTGTCGACGTGCCGTTCGATTATTACGGACATACGCCCGGCGATCCTAACAACAAGCCCAGACGTGTTCTTGAGCCGATGAAGTATGAGGATCTCAAAACGGGCCTGATTACCGTCAACAAAGACGAAGAAACGGGACAGCTCAAAGTCAAAGTGCCTCCGATCCGTCAGCTGACGAAAAAGCCCAAGCGTCTTGCTCCCGGCCATGGGGCCTGTCCGGGATGCGGTATTTTCTCCGGTCTCGAACTGTTTTTCAAAGGGATTGAAGGCGATATCGTAGCCTTGTTCCATACAGGCTGCGCGATGGTTGTTACGACAGGATATCCTTATTCCTCCCACAAAGCGACGTATATCCACAACCTGTTCCAGAGCGGTGCGGCAACGCTGTCCGGCGTGGTGGAAATGTTCTGGGAGCGTAAACGCCGCGGCGAGCTGGAGTATTTGAACCTTCCGGACGATTTCACATTCGTTATGATCACCGGGGACGGCGGTATGGATATCGGGATGGGACCTGCGATCGGCGCCGCGCTGCGCAATCATAAAATGATCATTCTTGAATACGATAATGAAGGATATATGAATACGGGAGCTCAGCTGTCCTACTCTACGCCACTGGGACATCGGACGTCTACGTCCAATGTCGGCAAGCATCAAGGAGGCAAGCTGTTCCACCATAAGGATACTCCGCAAATTATGGCGGCGACCAATATTCCTTATGTATTTACCGGTTCGGAAGCCAACCCGCAGGATCTGCTGAAGAAAGCGGCTAAGGCGCAATATTATGCACAGAATGAAGGATTGGTATACGGCAAAATCCTGATCACCTGTCCGCTCAACTGGCTGTCTGAGGAACAAATCGGTCAAACGCTGATCGATCAGGCCGTGAATTCCTGTTTCTTCCCTCTCTACGAAGTAGAGAACGGAGTGACGACGATTACGTACAACCCGGAAGAGAAAAACAAGCGGATTCCGGTTGGCGAGTGGCTCAAAAATATGGGCAAAACGAAGCACCTGACCAAGCCCGAATACGCCGAAGCGCTTCAATCGTTCGAGAACGAAGTGGAACGCCGCTGGAGCCGTCTGAAGGCGAAGCACGAAAATCCTTACTTGTAAGGCACATGCTCAGGGCGCAAACTCTTCATTGAGCTTGCGCTTTTCTTTTTATCCCATAAATATGGAGGGATGTCCGTTGCTATATGTCCTTCGGCATACCCAATCCGGCGAGATTGCAGCCTGCATTCAAAAAAACAACTATGATCTGGATTATTACGGCGCCAAGCATTGGGATGACGAGAGCGCGGCAGAACGGGAAAAGGATGATTTCTTATCCATGACCGGCCGTGACGATCTTGACTTGTGGCAGCTTCTGCCTGTTAACGAAGGCCGGTTAAAGCTTTTTAATGTAAAGCTGAAAAATGATCCTTCCCGCAGGCTTTGTTTAGATCCGGAAGGGAATATGACCGTCCATTCCGCATGGGATGCCTAATGATGACGCAAAGAACGGGGAATAAAAAGCTGATGAATACGAATCTTTTTGATTTATTTGAAGCCGCAACCACGGAGACTGAACTGAACACCTTTCAGGACACCATTCGAAAGGGCGGATTTACGTCATTTCGGCTGTTTATCGATGGATTTCGCGAACGGTTGAAGCGTTGCGAGGATAACGACATGGCGAACATGCGCCGTCTGGTAACATTGGCCAAGAAGCTTTTTCCGCAGCCGCAGCTATTCAGTCCCGCTTGGGCGCAGATTTGGGATGAATATGAGCTTATCGTCACCTATAAGCAAACGGTTCTCGAAACCGTCCCGGCAGATCAACGGGATGGAGAATGGCAGATTATTCTCGATAATCCCTATACCAACTCGGATTTAATCTGTTATCCCGGCCTGTCGTTCCTGGAAGGCGCTTATATGTTTGCTTATTTTCGAACGGATTTGAAAAATAACGAATATATTCGCCTGCAAAAAATTCAGCATGTCATCATGGCTTTCGGCAGTGAACGGGCCGAATCCGCAGGAAAAGAGCAATGACCGCTAAGAGGCGGATCATTGCTCTTTTTTTTGCCGGAGCGGAATAAAGAATGAACCGCTTGGACATGATGAAACCAAACGACGAGAACAATGGAGAACGTATGGCCGATTCCATTCTTATTATTGAAGATGATGAGCATATATCGCGGGTATTGAGACTGGAGTTGGAGCATGAGGGATACCGGGTCGGTACCGCATTTGATGGCAAGGAGGGAGTAAAACTGGCTTTGGAAGACTCCTGGAGCCTCATCCTGCTGGATGTGATGCTTCCCGAGTGGAACGGGCTGGAGGTGCTGCGACGGATCCGTCAGGCGGATCAGAGCGTTCCCGTTATTTTGTTGACGGCCAGAGACGCCACACCGGATGTTGTCAGCGGTTTTGAACAAGGCGCGAATGATTATGTCACCAAACCGTTCGCCATCGAAGAACTGCTTGCCCGAATCCGCAATCTCATTCAGATGACAAGTCATCCCAAGCCTTCGGGCAATGTGCTGGAAGTCGATGATTTGCAGGTGGACCTGGTAGCGCGTAAGGTCACGCGCGGCGGCAACGCCATTGAGCTTACCCCCAAGGAATTTGATCTTCTTCAATATTTGATCGAGCACAAAGGATATGTGGTCAGCCGGGAGCAAATCTTGTCCGATGTCTGGGGATATGATTTTGTCGGGGATACGAACATTGTAGACGTATATATCCGCTATCTGCGCCAAAAAATCGATAAAGGCTACCAGCCTAAGCTGATTCGAACAGCGCGAGGCATCGGATATGAATTGACGGTGCCTGAGCCATGAGTCTCCGCACAAGATTGATTTTGATGACCGGAGCCTGGATACTGTTGATCGTGCTGTTTTTTAATTACTTTATTTATTTTTATATTCTGAAGAAAATCACAGATGCCGAGGTGGAGCTTCTTTGGAACAAGGCGCAAATCATTCTCCGCAATCCTGAAATAAAAATTCCGGAAAATTGGTCGAATCCACATCTTCTCAAAGAGTTTCAAGACCCCGATTCACTTATTCGGATTATCACTCCAACCGGTGCCATCGCTGCCCAAAGCGTTTCCAACGAACAGCTTGCAACCCATCCGCCGGTTTATCGGACTGATTACCATTTTACCGTTGAAAACGGCCTTGACCAGTTGTTGTTCATACAAGTACCTATTATAGAGAATGGCGTTCAAATCGGGCTGCTGGAATTGGGAAAGGCGCTCGACGTCTTGGGAGATTTTATGGAAATCTTGGCTACCGGGCTCATGGTGACCACGGTTAGCGTCCTCCTGTTTTCATTGGTAGGAGGGGTATTTTACACCCGGGTCATCATACGGCCGATCCGGCAGCTGCTCGAGACGATGAACACCGTCCGCAGTAAGGGCCAGTTCATTCAACTAAGCTCACAATTTACAACAAAAAATGACGAGCTTGGAAGACTGGGCAAAACCTTCAACCAAATGATCCTTAGTCTGCAGGAAAACGACCTGAAGCAAAAACAATTCGTTTCCGATGCCTCCCATGAACTGAGAACGCCGCTGACCGTCATTGAAAGCTATACGTCTTTGCTTCGGCGGTGGGGAGGAGAAGATCCGACCCTTCGTCAAGAAGCGTTGGACGCCATTCATTCGGAAACCGTCCGTCTGAAAGGTCTGATCGACTCCCTGCTGCATATGGCGGAGATCGAACGTCAACCCGAGATCCGGCTGCGCAATATCAATTTGAAGCCTTTGATTGATGCGACAGCCGAACAGCTGAGCCTTGCGTTCAAGCGGGAGATTAGGGTGGAATCCGCCTCCAAGGAGCTTTATTGCATGGCAGACGAGGAAAAAATCAAGCAGCTGCTGATTATTCTTCTGGATAATGCGATTAAATACAGTAAAAAGCCTGTAACGATCGTGTGCAAAGAAGAAGCCAATACGGTTATATTGCAAGTGAAGGACGAGGGGATCGGGGTTCCGCGGCGGGAGCTTGGTCAGCTGTTCGAGCGTTTTTACCGAGTGGATAAAGCGCGAGGACGGGGCACGGGAGGATCGGGCCTCGGACTTGCGATCGCCAAACGGATCGTAGAACAGAACCAGGGTACGATCCGGCTGGACAGCGACGAAGGGAAGGGGATGACCGTTACCATAACTCTGCTAAAGAAGGAAAAGGAAGCGTAATAATCTGAGCAGACCATGAGAGAATTCTCATTGAATTCTAATAATCAAGCCTAAAGCCAGTCATAGCAAGGAATCGCCTAACTTTGGGAAAATATCCCTGATTTTCATCTGTGCTATAGTAGGTTATGGCCAAGCAGCCACAACTTACTCAAGGAGGACGTTACAGATGAACAACCTGATGGGAAAACGCTGGGGACGTCTTATGATGTCAGTCAGCTTAAGCGCTGCGCTGCTTACGACCGGTATATTGGCTGGACCTGTAAACACCGTTGAAGCTGTATCCGCATCGAAAGCACAGAGCATTATTTCCACAAGCCAAAAATATCTGGGTACGCCTTACGAGTTTGGTGCAAAGATGGGCCAAACCCGAACTTTTGACTGCTCTTCCTTTGTGAAGACCGTGTTTGCAAAGCATGGAATTACGCTCCCGCGTACTTCCAAAGCCCAATCCAAGGTCGGCAAGTATGTGCCGAAAAGCCAGTTGAAGCCAGGCGATCTCGTCTTCTTCTATAAACCGATCCACCACGTCGGAATTTACATTGGCAATGGTAAATTTATACACACATATGGCAAGCCCGGAGTGACGATCTCCGATCTGAATAGTGGTTGGTGGAAGAAAAATTACACGACCGCGCGTCGCGTTTCTTAATCGGAAACGACTGAAACCTCCTTTTGTCTGCGGACAAAGGAGGTTTTCATTTTGTTTAATTGACTTGAGAATGAAGCAATTCAGGGGAGTTCTGCTTTTCATTCGAAAGAAGAAACAGCCAAACGCCCAACAGCAGCAGGACTCCCGCGGCCGCCTGCAGCCAGGTAACAGTTTCGCCCAGCAGCAGATAAGCAAGAACGGTAGCTCCGAGCGGCTCGCCGAGTACGCTCATCGATACGGATTCCGGACGCATAAACTTGAGCAGCCAATTAAACAGATAATGGCCGAACAAGGTGGGGACGACAGCCATCAGCAGGAAAATTCCCCATTCCTTCGCATCGTAGTCCGTAAAGCTAAATCCAAGTCCCAGATTGTAGACGGCAAGAACCGCCGCAGCAAAGGCAAACACGAAGAAGCTGTAGAGAAAAGCGGGAACCCGGTTCAACAGGCTTTTGCCCATAAGCATATGTATGGCGACGGCGATGGTGCCGAGAAGTGAAAGCAGATCTCCAAGCAGCGCCGGCCCGGTGAGTCCCCAATCACCGTAGCCGATCAGGATGGCTCCGGTGATTGCGATCAGCATGCTGATCACTGCAAACGTGTTGGTCCGCTGCTTCAAGAAGAGGCAGGCTCCGATCAGGACGAAAACCGGCTCCAGGGCGAGAATGGCCGTGGAGCTTGCTACCGTTGTCAGCTTAAGCGAGCCCATCCACAATAAAAAGTGCAGCCCAAGCGCAAGCCCCGATAAAGCCAGCCCCAACCAATCCCGAATCGAGATTCGGCGAATCTCTTCACGATATTTCCATAAGAAAGGAAGCATGAGCAGAGTAGTTAGGACGAGCCGGTACATAGCGGTGACGGATACCGGCGCGTTCGACCACCGCACGAATATAGACGAAAAAGAAATAGCCACGATACCGATGAGCAGCAGCAGCGGTAAAGCCATAGGTACATTCGGTTTGGCATTCATCAGGCTGTAATCTCCATTCGTTTAGACGACGGTTTTAACCGACGGTTCATAAAGTACACACCGGTAATAATCAATACGGCTCCGATCAGATGGTACGCACGAATCGATTCTCCGGCGAAAAACTTAGCAAAGATCGCACTGAACAGCGGAATCAGGTTCAAAAAGCCGGAGCAGCGCGACGGACCAATCATGGCGATCGCCGCATTCCATGCCGTAAAGGATAACAGGGAAGGAAAAATACCGATAAATACCACGCCGGAGACAAGCCCGGCCGTCCACTCGATCTCGGAACCGCGGATCATCCATTCTGCAACCGAGCTAGGAACAAGGACGATCAATGCCATCACCAGCGTGGCCACGAACAAAGCATGCACAGGCAGCTCGCCTGCAAACTTTTTCATACCTACGGAGTAGAGCGCCCAACAACCTATGGCAGCCAGCATCCACAAATCGCCGCGGTTAAAAGAGAGGCCTGCGATCGCCGACCAACTGCCGCGCGAAATGATCCAGATTACGCCGAACAGGGAGAGCAGAATCGCGGGAAGCACGCTCCAGTTAATTCGTTCCTTCAGCATGAACAACGAAATGACGACGATCATCATAGGCGTCGCCGCATTCATCAGCGATGCATTAATGGAGCCTGTGTATTGTACGGCAATATAGGTTAATGTATTGAACCCGGCAATACCTGTGAGCGAAAGGAACAGCGTCATCCGCCATTTTCGCATAATCTGCTTGCGGTATCTCCAGCATTCCGCCCCCCAGAACGGGAGGATCACGAGCAGGGCCAAGATCCACCGCATTAGCGCCAGCAAAAAAGGAGGAACCTCGGTTACGAGCGTTTTGCCTACAACAAAATTACCGCCCCAAAAGCAAGTCGCGATGATAAGCAGTATGTATGGCGATTTCCACAAGGTTTTCACCATTCGAAGTTCAGCTCCTTTCTCAGACGACGATCCTTTTTCAGAAAAACGTTTTTCTATTATATCACCATTCAGCTCATTCTCACTAGCACTTCCTTCTATAAATATGAAAAGATCGATCCTAAATTTAAGCAAAAACGAAAAATGCCACCATAATCAGGCGGCATTAGAAGATGAATAACATTAAATATTAAAATCCAAAGTCAATAGTCTTGCCCGTTTCAGCGTATGTCTTAATATTGCTCAATATCATGGGCCAATGTGATTTGGTGTCTTCATAGCTCCGTCGGCTTTCAGAATGTATTTGGCCTAAACAGCAAACCGTTAGAAGAGGAAATCCTTGAGCGTGATGATGCGCAGTGAATGGTAAATCTCGTGGAATCGTTTATATTCGAGCGGCTGCCTGAGCCGGATCCGAACGTTGGGCTGGTCAATGACATTGCGAGCGCGATTCGGGAGGACCGAACCCTGATCAAAGTGGAAGATGCGGTGCGGCAAACCGGTCTGCATAAACGAACGCTCCAACGATTATTTGATCGGTATGTGGGGGTAAGCCCCAAGTGGGTCATCCGGCGCTATCGGCTGCATGATGCTGCGGAGCGGATGGAACAAGGCGACCCTCCGGATTGGCTTGAACTGTCCTCGGAATTAGGCTATTACGATCAATCGCATTTTATCCGTGATTTTAAATCGATTGTAGGTACGTCGCCTCAGAATTACATCCGTAATCATGAATAGGAGCTGTTTCCGAACTCCCGCTGGTGCAGCACGACAACGCCGAAAACAACAGGTTCATCCATGACAAATCGCTAAGCCCCGCGGCTTCCATTATGAAGCACGGGGCTTTATGGGGTTCATCCTCATTGGACTTTTCCAACTATTTATGATATCACATTAAGGAGGGGACAAGAACGTACGGATGCATACAGAAAGGGGGAATGCAGCATGTCCCGACGCTTTGTCATCGAAGCGGTCCTGGTAGCCATTTACGGCGAGTTAATGGTACCGTCTCGGCCGGTGGAATATTTAATCCCATACTCAAGTATATTGGAGCTATATGAAATGAAAGACAGCAAGGAGCCGGTGATGCCGGAGGCGGATGACGATGCGCATGTGAAAGAGAAAATCGGAGAGCTGATTGCCTTTTTTGACGATCCGTTTAATAAGAAAAAGCTCGAACGCGCGCTTCAGGCGCCTTGGCGCAGCAGTCCGCCGATTCCGGTGAACGAGCGGGTGACCTTTATCGTCGTTCACTCGATTGAGAATGCGCAGTACGGCGAGGCCCTGGATCCGATCGAAACGGAGATTGTTCTTACTTCTTTGCGTGAAAAGGCACCCGTGCTGACGGATCAAATTGAGCTGATGGAAAAAATCATTCAAGCCGAAATTCCGGTACAGGTTTACGATGTGTACGACTTCGAATTCGCAGTGGAAGACGGGATTACGGCGGACGATTGGATGAAGCCGTAACGGTTATTGCCAGCATCCCCGAAAAGGGGATTTTTTGTGTTTCTATACTTAAGGAAAGGAAAGATCAAGCCGCCATGCAATTGTATATCATTACCGGCACCACTTCCGGACTTGGGGAAGCGCTGGCTAAACGTTTGTTGGCCTCCGGTCGTTCGGTGATATCGGTCTCCCGGACGCTTAATGAGTCATTGACCGAATATGCCAAAGAAAAAGGGGCTATTCTGACAGAGTATCTTTGTGATTTAAGGGAGACGCCAAACCTTGTGCCGTTCATGGAACGGATCATGGGCATGATCGATGTATCGCAGCTTTCCAGCGTCACCTTGGTAAACAATGCAGGGGTACTGAATCCGATCATGCCGCTGGAACAAGCCGGATCAGAGGAGCTGACGGACCATCTGCATATCAATCTGCTGGCTCCGATGCTGCTGACTTCGGCGTTTATCCGGGCGACAGGCTCCTGGCCGGTTACCGTTTCCAAAACCGTGGTAAACATCTCTTCCGGCGCGGGGAAAAAACCGTATTCCGGCTGGAGTGCCTATTGTACGGCCAAAGCGGGGATCGATATGATGACGCGGTGCGCGGGACAAGAGCAAGGGGACGTCCCAGGTGCGGTAAAGCTGGTTTCCATAGCGCCGGGCGTTGTCGATACCAGAATGCAGGAACAAATTCGCAAGACTGCCCCCCAACGTTTTCCGGAAGTGGGCCGTTTCATCGGGTTGAAAGCATCCGGGAAATTATATTTGCCGGATGAAGCTGCCGAGCGGATTATATCCATACTGGATAAAGGAGGCTTTGGCCAGGGGGACGTGATTGATGTCCGCAATTATTCCGGTCCGGCGCGTTAATTCACGCCGGTGCGCTGTGCTGCGACATCATCCACCACCTTCTTCACATTCGGGACCGTTAATCCCATGAAGTGTTGAAATCCGCCTTCCTGTAAGGAAATCAGTTTACCGTCCCGTACCGGGTACAGGCCCTGCCATGGGCCGATAAGCGAATATAGGTTCGTACCGGGCACCTTATGCAGAAAACATAGGTATTCCCCTTCAGCCAACGGTCCGGTGTAAGTAAGATTCAATGGATCCGATGGCTTCGGCAGCGGCTCAACGCCGTCTGTCAGCACGGAGACCGAAGGCTGTGCCGGGCCTTTGAGGGTTTGCAGCACGCGCAGCGGCTGGACATAATTGACCAGCTGGCCCGATCCTATCGGGACACCGGTAGGATAGGAAGCCGTACGGGTGCCGAAGCGGCCGAATACGATCACGTCTGCGGAACGGATCAGCTCCTGGTATGAACCGACCTTTTTGTGGGGCAACCGCAGCTTGCTCAAATCCGGTTGCGCGGCAGACGGAAAGGCAGGCCAAATGAGCAGGATGCATGCGGTAATGAACAGGGATGCTATGCGTTTCAAGCAAAATCTCTCCTTTGAGGACAGGATAGGAACGATTCTAGTTTCAACAGAATGCAGCTATTTATTCCATAAAAGCCGGAAAAAAAGAGAGGTGCTTACGGTTTTGTTTGATCCAACCATATACGATAATTTGAAGGTTGTATTGGAAGGCCATTTATACGATCTGGACGCCGAAGGAAAGATCAGGGTCGTCGGAAGAGAAGATTTGGTCGATTTGGCGAAGATGGGGCGAACATTTCGGATGAAATTTGTACTGCAGTGCGGCAGAGACGGCTTTATGACAACCATTGCACTACATAGCGGATTAACGGATTTTGCCGGGGAGCTGCGCGGACTTCATGCAGCGGGGGAGCGCCCGGGAGCCGGGCTGGAGCTTCAACTGGATATGCCGGCCGAGCTCTCGGAGCACTTGCGGGACATCCATGAATATGTATCGAGCTTGTGGGGGCAGGGATGGCTCATTCGATATGAGCGGCTGGAAGAGCTGTTTCCGCCATCTCTTGAATCCGACAGCAAGGTCCTTCATGGCAGCTATCGGATCAAGCTCACCTCAGCAAGCAAAATTGACGAGAGTCACATGGACGACATGGGGGCTCTTCTTGAACATTGGCTTCAATTCGCGATGGATATGAATGAAATGTATGAACGGGGCGGATGGCCCTGATCATCAACATATCGCTAAACGCGGATACCCAATTACGTACTCGCCCCCGGCGTTATGTTTCCGGTATATTTTAGCCTTTGCGCTTCACGAATTCACGTACCATTTCTTCGGTCACGAAGATCCGGGTAGGGGAGATCCCTTTTTGAGCATGGCTGTTAATAAGGGCCGTTACCGCGTTGATCGGCTCTACGCTGAAAGGCAGACCTGCGGCACACTGCGCAACCGCTTGTTCAATGGCGCGTTCCCGCTCATTCTCCAGCTCGATAAACCGCTCAAGGTGGGCATGCTGCTTCCGGGTATGGTTGGTAATGGCTTCATGGACGTTCATTGATCATTGCAGCTCCTTCTATCATTACGTTATAATCGTTTTCATCTTACTATAGGATAAAGCGTCATGGCAATCCTCGTCCAGGCGCCGCATCAGACGGAAAGGGAACGAACCGATATGAACGCAAACAAGTCCGGTGAACGTTTGGATATTTTTGATGAAACGATGAATCTTATTGGAACGGCAACACGTGCGGAAGCACACGCCAAAGGCTTATGGCATCAAACCTTCCAGTGCTGGATATGGGACGATGCGGAAGGGGAGGGGGCGTTGTTGTTTCAAGAACGGCATCCGGATAAAGAGACGTTTCCGGGCTTGCTCGATATTTCATGCGCGGGACATTTGCTCGCCGGAGAAAGGGTGGAGGATGGTGTCCGTGAGCTCGAAGAGGAGCTCGGTTTAAGCGTACCGTTTGAAAAGCTGTTTTCGTGCGGTATTTTCCCGGAGGAAGACCGCATTTCCGAAAAGCTCATAGACCGTGAGTTTTGTCATGTATTTCTTTACCCGTGCAGCCGGCCTTTGACGGACTACCGCCTGCAGGAGGAGGAAGTCACGGGCTTGTATCGTATTCGTCTTGCCGACGTACGCCAGCTGGCATCGGAACCGGACTTTGAGGCAACCGTTCAAGGCGTGTCGCCTGACCCGCGGAAGAGGGGCCGGATGCAATCCGTGGAACGAACGGTTAGCCGGAAAGATTTCGTACCGCACCCGGAAGCTTATTACAAATTGCTGCTGCAGGCCATTGAGAAGCACCGGCAGGAAATTTCCCCGGAGGCCGGGAAATAAACAAGGATTCATTTCCCGGGCAAGCGCACGAGTCGATAAATAATTTCAAATTATCTGATATTTTCGACAAAACCGCGTTAGTTAACCTCGAATCCTATCTAATCCTTGACTAAACGGGCGGCAGAGGGCAGGCGGGAGCCTGCCTAAGCTGGCATGCTCATGCGGATGACCACCCCAACCTGCCCCTGGTTAATCACTGATTGCGTTCAATGGTCAGGAAGGTTTTGTGGGTTCCCCTCGGAGGAACGAGAACCAGCTCCTGCTTCCGATTCAGCTCATCCGTCTTGGCCATCCAGGGCTCAACGCAGACGAAATCTTTGCCGGCCACGGACCACAAGACCACATACTTAAAGTCGTCTCCATAGGTCATGCGGATGCGGCGATCCTCCGTCGGGCTGAACGTAATTTCCCGCTTTTGGGGATTCAAGAATACGACAGATTCCGGCAGCCGGTCCAAATCGATCGCTTTTCCCTCATAGGGCTTCTCCGTTCCGTCATTATAATCATAGTAACGGCTCGCGTCGGTTTCGTAAGCAATGGCTTTGCGGGTGGCCGCAAAGTACGGATGAAAGCCGGGATACATCGGCATAGCTTCGTCCGATTCGTTACGATATTCTTGCTCAATCGTTAATTTTCCGTTTTTTAACCGGTACGTGAACCTCAGCTCAAAATCAAAAGGATACGAATCCCGCGTGCTTTCGCTGCTTTTTAACGTCAAAGTGATAGCGGCGCCGTCTTGCGTGCTCGTCTGCTCGATCTGCCAGGGATGGGTGCGCGCCACCCCGTGATTTTTCATCGTATACCGCTTTCCATTCCATTCATAAGCACCGTCCGTAAGCTGTCCGGAAATGGGAAACAGCACCGGAATCCCGCCGCGAATATTGGCGTTCGGGTCGTCGAAGGTCGCTTTGTCCAAATACAGAAGCTCTTCGCCGTTGGTTCCGTAGCTGATTACGATCCCGCCCCGCTCAGGGGCGATCTTGAACCACGAACGGGTGTTCGTTTCGATTAATTCATAGATGGGGTAAGTATCCGTATAGGTACGGATTTCGTATACAGACATCGCTGTTCCTCCTCTCAAATGACGCAGTGTATTTTACCCTTTATTTAATTTGCCCAAATTCATCCATTTATTCTGTCATGATCGGGGCTCAACTCGGATTGAAGCGTTGAACTCGCCAACCTGTTGCGGCCGCGCCGCATAATTTTCTTATACATGAAGATACTGGAACTAAAACCCATAAGAGGTGTTCTTCATGTGCCATCGTTTCCTATTAACTACAGACCTTTCGGAGCTGTCGCATCGTTTTCAAATCGGTCAAGTGATGTTTCCCTATCAACCGCGCTTCCGCAACGTACCGACTCAACCTGTTTCCGTCATTATCGCCGAGCGGGAGGGGCGGAAGCTGGAGGAGCACCGCTGGGGACTCGTCCCGTTCTGGGCCAAGGATGCCGTTAACGCCGACAGTGCCGTGATTCACGAGAAGCCGGCCTACCGCAAAATGTTTTCCAACCAGCGCTGCGTCATTCCAGGCAACGGTTTTTATGTATGGAAGCGGAAAGGGAAAGCCAGGCAGCCGGTCCGGATTGAAATGAACGACAAACGTGCGTTCGGCATGGCCGGATTGTATGAAGTTTGGAAAGACGCCCGGGGAGGCGAGTATCGTACGTGCACGGTCATCACTTCGGTATCGAACCGGCTCGTTTATGAATACGACGAACGGATGCCCGCCATTTTAAATGAGCGTGATATCGATGCATGGCTTGATCCCGCTATGAACGGAGAGCCGGACTATCTGCAAAGTCTGCTCAAGCCTTATGCACCCGATGACATGCAGGCTTACCTTGAACCGACTCGAAGCCTTCCGGGCGATGAAGGGGCGGAGGAGTTGCTTGAAGAGCCTCCGGCCAAATACGCCATGATGATCAAGAAATAACATGCGGACTTGTAAAAACCAGCCTTATCGGCCGGAATATGCTAACCGGTTCAGTAAGGCTGGTTTCCTGACGGACATTCCTAATCCTGCAAAATGGTTTCTATCCGATCAAGCACATCCTGCGTAAGCACGACATCGGAAGCGCCGCAATTCTCCACGACTTGCTCCGGACGGCTCGCTCCGACCAGAGCGCTCGCCACGTTGTCCTGCCTGAGGATCCAGGCCAAAGCCAGCTGTGAAACCTTGATGCCAAGCTCGGCGGCAACAGATTCCAGCTGCTCCACTTTCAGCAGCTGATTTTCTTGAATGCGGCCTTCCTCCCAGCCTTTGCTTGCTGCACGGCTGTCTGCGGGGATCGCCTGGCCCCGACGGTATTTACCTGTGAGCAGTCCTTGTGCAAGAGGGGAGAAGACTACTTGACTGATCCCTTTTTCCAGGCCTGTAGGGATGATTTCTTTTTCGATATAACGGTTAAACATGTTGTATACCGGCTGATTGACGATGATTCGGTCAAGTAAATATTTATCTGCTATACCGAGCGCTTCGACCATTTGCGCCGCAGTCCATTCACTGACGCCCACATAGAGCACTTTTCCTTGGGTCACCAGATCGTCCAGCGCTCGCAGCGTTTCTTCCAGCGGCGTTTCCGGGTCGTACCGGTGGCAGTAGTAAAGGTCAACATAATCGACACCGAGGCGCTTCAAGCTGGCATGGCACTGTTCTATCACATGTTTGCGTGACAAGCCGCGGTCATTCGGTCCTTCACCCATGGGCCAGAACACTTTGGTGGCCAGCACATACGATTCCCGGGGGTACGCTTTGAGGACTCGTCCCACTACTTTCTCTGCTTCGCCGCGTTCATATACATTGGCCGTATCGAAGAAGTTTATGCCCAAATCGTAGGCTTGCTCGATGGAACGGACCGCTTTTTCATTTTCCACGTATCCACCGTACGTCATCCAGCTGCCCAAACTGATTTCGCTCACTTTCAATCCGCTTCTACCCAATTTCCGATACTTCATTCTTCGTACCTCCTGACCGCATATTTTTATAACAATGCCATTATATACGAACGAAATGAAGATGATAAGTAGTGAAATAGGTGTGTATAAGTTACTTTCGGGTAAGTAGGACGGTAAATCCGGTGATTCACATATGATAACTTCCGACCGGCTTGTTCAATACCCATTCGAGCAGCATGATTTGATCCTCAAGATGATTCAGTTCGGATTGGAGCGCCGGCTTGGCGTCATCCGCTGCAGCCTGGAGACGGCTTTGAAGGGACTTCCTTTGCATAACAAACTCATTCAGCTTTCTCCTGATTTGATCTTCTGTTCTCATCGCATGTCCCACCTTGGTTCATCATGTTTTACAAGCTCCATGGTAGCAGATGGAGTGAACGGATGGAAGAAGGAATAAATTAGTTTACATATTATTTATTATGTAAACTATATAAGGGCCGAATGCGGCGGTTTCCACGGTGTGTTATAATTGCAGAGATAAGCTGCGATAAGGAGCGATTCACCCCATGCATATCGTTACCTCGGAAGAAATGAGACGGATTGACCGTTATGCCATCGATCACATCGGAATGCCTGCCATGGTTCTTATGGAAAACGCGGGCCGGGCGGTGTCGGAAGAGGTCATTTCCTTTTTGGAAGGACGTCCCGGACGCATCGCCATCCTTACAGGTAAGGGCAACAACGGCGGGGACGGGATCGTCGCAGGCCGCCATTTGAGCGAAGCAGGTTATCAGGTGCACCTCATCTATGCCGAATCTCCGGACCGGTTTCAAGGAGAAGCGGCGCTTCAAAGTCAAATTGCACACAAATGGGGGCTGCCCCATTATATATATAGCGAGCAAGAACGAATAAACTGGGAATTATATGACGCGGTGGTCGACGCCCTTCTCGGAACAGGAAGCAGGGGAGCACCCCGCGGCGTTTATGCCAAGCTGATAGAGGAAGTCAACCGATCCGGACGCCCGGTGATCTCGATCGATATTCCAAGCGGTCTTGACGCAGATACGGGGCAAATCCACACGCCATGCATACGTGCCGATCGTACGGTCGCTCTGGCGTTTACCAAACGCGGGTTAGAGCAGTATCCCGGCGTCCGCCAGGCGGGCACCGTGATTGTACGATCCATCGGAATTCCGCAGGGAATAGCGGATCGGATGAACGTTAATACCTATCTTATACAGGAGCCGCTTCTATCGGCAAAGCTCGCTTTAAACGAGTATCGGCACCGGCAGTCCGATACACATAAAGGAACTTTCGGTCATGTGCTGGTAGCCGCAGGCAGCCGGGCAATGGCCGGTGCAGGACTGCTGTCCGCCAAAGCGGCGCTGCGCAGCGGCGCAGGACTTGTTTCGTGGGCGCTTCCGATGAGTATGGTGGAGCCGCTGCTCGGCCATCTCCCTGAAGTTATGCTTCAGGGGGTTGCGGATGAACAGCATGGGGATTGGAGGGCCGCCGATCCCAAGGAGCTTATTGCGATGGCACAAAAAAAGAACGCGATGCTGTTCGGTCCGGGCACAGGACGGTTTGCGCAGGATGACCGGTTTGTGCGCAGGATTTGGGAGGAAACGGCATGCCCGCTCGTGATTGATGCGGATGGATTGAATATGATCGCGGCGGCGGCTGATTTTGATTCGTGGAGCCGGAGGAAATCCCCGGTTGTGCTTACGCCGCATCCCGGAGAAATGGCAAGGCTATGCGGACGATCCGTCCCGGAAGTCCAGCAGGACCGTATTTCTTGCGCGAGAAACTATGCGGTTCAGTACCATGTTACTCTCGTGCTTAAAGGAGCCCGGACCGTCGTAGCGACGCCGGACGGCACAGTCTACGTAAACCCTACCGGCAATGCGGGTATGGCCACAGGCGGCTCAGGCGACGTGCTTGCAGGACTGATCAGCGGCTTGCTGGCGCAAGGATATACAGCTGCCCAGGCCTCGGCTCTGGGTGTTTACTTGCATGGAGCTGCGGGAGATCGTGCGGTGCAAAGACGCTGTCATTCGGCGTCGTTAATTGCCGGCGACATTGTCGAAAATTTATAGCTTCAATCATTAATCAATCTAAAAATAAACTATATAAATCATTTATGACATTAATTAATAAGTGATAATCATGAGCATACCTCTGAAAATCGGCATTTTATCCGAATGATTATAAGAACAATTTTTGATTGATCGAAACCCGTTCGATGAAGAACCATTCGTGTTTTTAACTGAAATATTATTTTTTTGCAGGAGGTTTTCATGGAGAAACGCATCAACCGACGTTACGAGCTTCTGAAGCCGATCGTTCCGATGCGGAGCGGTATCTTATACAGCGGAAATGACTTGTCCTTAAATAGAGAAATCATCATTTTTGTCGTGGAAAGCCGGGGGGAAAAGCATAAACAGGCATATCTTCAGCTGCTCCAACAAGTGGCCATGTTCAACGACAGCCGGTTTCTTCATATTCTCGACGTAGGCATTGAGAACCAGCGTATTTTTGCAGCGCTAAAAACGTTTGCCGGCAAACCGCTGATCCAAGGTTTGAAGCATCATTCCTTTTCCACCCGCGAGATCATCGCTATGGTATTTGAGCTTGGTAAAGGATTACAGGATGCGATGGAGCACGGGATTTCCGGTTTCTCCGTCCTTTCGAGCAATATATGGATCGGCGACGACGGACAACTGCAAATGATCAACTATTGGGAAAAAGGGGAGCCTGCGGAGCGGGGGGTTCAGGGCTTGGCCGGGCTGCTCTATCAGCTGATGACCCGTTCCGAAACGCTGCCGGATTCGCTGCAAGCTGCCGAGCATTCGCTGCGCTCCGCGCTCAAAGACATGCCGGAGAGCTACCGTGAAATGTTCATGATGACCTGGAGAAGAGCATGGAACGGTCAAAATACGCTGTCTTCCTTTATTCTTAGCTTGCAGAATGCAGCGCAGGAGCCTTGGACTAAAGAAACGCAGCCGATGGAAGAGTCGTTCCCGAATGAATATGAAGAACCCGACGACATGGAGGAAGACGAAGAACAAGAGCCGCGCCAAAGAGGTTTTTTGTGGCGCGCAAGCGCCAAGCTGATGATTGGAGCCGCAGTGGCAGGATTCTCCATACTGTTCCTCATTTTTCTATTCGGCCTGGGCGGACCGGATAAACAGGAGGATCCTACGATTGCGGGTCAATCGAATCAAAGGGATGCTGCATTAAATACGTCTCCGGCTCCTACCGAATCTGAACCTGAGCCAGAGCATGAGCGGGAAAAGTCAACGCAGACAGAGGATGAGCAGGAAACGTCGGCGGAACCTCCCGAGACAGCGCAAGAGCCGCCTTCCTCCGACGGTCCTGTATTTGTGCCTAACCTTATCGGTCTTACTAAACAACAAGCGGAGAAGCAGGCTCTGGCTTCAGGTCTTCGATACCAATTCTTCATAGAGCCGAATGAGAGTCCTGCCGAAACGGTGTTTAAGCAGGACTTGGAGCCCGGTCGCAAAGTGAATAAAGGGGAGCGCATCACCTTTTGGATCAGCAGAGGCAATTAACGGTTTAATCCACTCATACAGCGCCGGAGATTAAGCGCCGTCGGGCCTTTTATCGATGGCTTCGGCCATTGTTTTGTCGGTCAAATGCGCATAAATTTGAGTCGTTTCGGGGGATGCATGGCCGAGCTGCTCCTGTGTCTTGTATAAATCATTGCGCAAATAGTAATCCGTCGCAAAGGAATGGCGCAGCTTGTGCACGGACAAATACGGTTTCCCGAAACGTTTGGCATATTTAATCACCATTTCCTGAATGGCGCGCTTCGTCATTCGTTCGCCTTCTTTTTTGCCGTTCGCCACGGCAAGGAAGAGGGCTTTTTCGCGTTTCGGCGCTTTGTACTGCGTCTGGCGCAGTTCCATGTACTTTGTGAGATCGTCGATCGCTTCCTGACGGAAATAAACCGGCGTTTTGAACGTATCGTCATTTTTCCCTTTGCGGTAAACATAGGTCAGCTTTTTTTTCAGGTCGATGTCGTCCACATTCAGATTGACCACTTCGGATACCCGCAGTCCGGAATTCAGAATTAAACTGATGATGCACGCATCGCGGATTTTGTTCAATTCGTAAAAATAGAGAGCCTGCTTGTTTTTGGCGACATCCTGTCCGTATCCTTGCTGGACATACCTGATAAATTCCGCGATTTCCGCCTCCTGAAGCAGCTTGCCTTCGAGTTTAGCCGCGGAATCCTTCGGCTTGTGCGTCCGCTTGATTTCCACCTTCGCCATGACATTCCGTTTCAATAAAGGATAGAAATTCTCATCCTCCGCAATTTGACTCAAATAATGAAAAAGCGAACGGAGAGAAGAAAGCTTGCGGGAAATGGTTGTTTTTCCGTTGGCATTCTCTTTACGGGAGGACAGAAACATTTTGAAATTATCGATACTGTCCATATGGAGCCTTTCCAAATCTTCAATCGGAATCTCCCGAATAGATGAAGCAGAAGTAAGTCCCTCCGCCATCAGCCAGGAAAAAAACGTCTCATAGTCCCGTACATATTCCAGCAGCGAGGATGGTGAAAGGTCAGGCAATTTATAGTTAATAAATTTTTCCACATACCACGGCATCAAGGGTACCTTTTTGTCCAGCTCGTTGCGGTCTTTGATTTTAATGATATTCATGAAGCGTCTCACCTCTGGCAGCGGGTTATTATGGTTTACATAATGATTATTATGTAAACCAAATTCATGTTCTTACTTGTCCTATTATCATAACATCAAGGGGAGAGGGGTTCAAAGCAATCCGACTTAGTGCCGATGAACCGTTCCTTCGCTGCTAAGTGCTAAGATATTAAATATTTATATATGCTGCCTTAATATTTTGGATTCATGGATTCCCGATGATTCGATATAGTTTTCATGTAAGCGCTTATCTCGAATGAAAAAAGGAGGTCTCCTGCGTGGGCATCATGCGGATGATTCAAATCGGAGCCGGAGGATTCGGACGATCGTGGCTCCAAATTGTGAAGGACTGCCGGGCGGCGGAGTTAGCTGCGGTGGTTGACATCATGCCGGACAATCTGGCCCAAGCGGCTCAAATCACCGGTTTGCCGCAAGAGCGATTGTTCCATCAGCCGGAAGACGGCTTCCGGGAGATCAAAGCGGATATCGCATTAATCGTTACCCCGCCGCAGACACACAAAGCTCTAGCCGCTCAAGCGTTGGAGGCGGGGCTTCATGTATTGATGGAAAAACCGATGACCCATACGTACGAGGAAGCGATAGAACTGCTTGAAATCAGCCGAAGGTACAACAAACAGATTGCGGTAAGCCAAAATTACCGGTGGAGAGCCCCTGTTCAAACCGTAAAACAGCTTCTGAACGAGGGAGTGATCGGATCTGTCGGTTATGTGGAATATGAATTCCGAAAGGCCATGAAATTCGGCGGGTGGCGGGATAACTATTCCGAAATTTTATTGGAGGATATGGCCATTCATCATTTTGATATCATCCGGTTTTTGCTCGAGGCGGAAGCGGAAGAGATCCTGGCGCATAGCTTCCGGCCTTCATGGAGCTGGTTCAGCGGCAATCCGTCCGCCAGTGTGGTCATGCAGCTGGAAAGGGGAATTCAGGTGCACTATTTTGGAAGCTGGGTTTCCCGGGGAAAGGAAACGAGCTGGAACGGGGACATTCGCATTGTCGGAGATCACGGGGCGATCGAGATGATCAATGATGAAATCACGCTTTGGACAGGGGAGGCTCCCGAGAACGCCGTATGCCGTGTCATTGATCAAATCCCTGCAAAGCTGGGAGACAGAGCGTCGTCTCTCGATGATTTTGTAACGGCGGTTCGGCAATCCCGTATTCCGGCAACGCCTATTCAGGATAATATTCGCAGCTTCGAGATGACCTGTGCGGCGATTCAGTCGGCGAAAAGCGGAATGCCGGTTCGTCTGGCCGATTTTAGTCTTTTGCGGGACTTAAAACGATAACAGGTATGGGAGGGATCGTTATCCATGTGGAAAAAAATCAGGCTGGCGGCCATCGTATCGGTTTTGGGACTCACCACCGCATGCAATCCCGGCTCAACCGGGGATGGATCGACTGCCCCTTCAGGGACAACAGCGCCTAACGGACAAACTAACAAACCCGGCGAGACGGTGAAGATTACTTGGTGGGATTATATGAGTTCCGATGAGATGGTCGAAGCATTAACCAAGGTCATCGACGATTACCAGAAAGCGAATCCTCATGTGAAAATCGAACGCACTTACGTTCCGTTCGGCGATTTGAAAAATAAGCTGCTGTTAGGCTCCGCCGCAGGACAGCTTCCTGACATCGTATGGATTGACAACCCGGATCATCAGGCGTTCGCCGCAGCGGGAGTCCTGGCCGATATCACGGCGGAAGTCAAGGAGTGGGGGCAAGCCGACCAGTACTTTGACGGCCCGTGGTCCTCGACGGTCTACAAGGATAAAAATTACGGCGTTCCGAACAGCAGCAATAACCTTGCGCTCTATTACAACGTCGACATGCTGGAACAGGCGGGCGTGAAGCCTCCGGCCGATTGGAATGAACTGCTGGATGCCGCCAAGAAGCTGACGAAGCAAGGCGTTTACGGCATGAGCGTTTCCGCTGTGCGGACCGAACAGGGAACGTTTCAGTTCCTGCCTTTTGTGTGGCAATCCGGTTCGGATGTGACCCATTTCAACAGTCCGGGAACGGTGGAGGCGATTAAGCTTTGGAAAGAGCTGCTTGACAGCGGCGCCATGTCGAAGGAAATTCTTGGACAAGATCAGCAGGCCTCAATGCTGCAGTTTGCTGCAGGAAATACGGCCATGATGGTCAATGGGACATGGCAAATTCCGGTTTTGAAAAAGGAGGCCAAATTTCAATGGGATATCGTCCCGCTTCCTGTGAACAAACAAGGTGGCACGATTCTCGGCGGGGAAAACTGGGCGATTACCTCGACGTCGAAGCATAAGGATATCGCTTGGGATATTGTGAAGTTCGCCAACCAGGGAGAATATTTGAAAAATTTCCTGAAGGCGGCGGGCAGACTGCCAAGCCGCAGGGATTTCATACAGGATCCTTATTGGCAAGGCGACAGGTATTTCAAAATATTCGCCGACGGCATGAATGTCGCTAAGGCACGGGCGTACGGACCGAACTATCCGAAAATCTCAGATGCGATACAGGAGATGATTCAGCAGGTGTTAACGGGAGTGAAGTCGCCGGAAGACGCGGTGAAGGAAACGGATGCCAAAATCAAACCGCTTCTTCAATAACAGGTAAGGGGTGGAGCCGGACGGCTTCATTCTTGCACAGGGAATGGGGGAGATCATGGAGAGAGAATTGTCACCTGCTTCAACCGAACGTGTGCCGGATGCTTCCCGAAGAAGCTTGCGCAGCTTATGGAACCGCCTGGCCAATTATGTATTTGTACTGCCCGGTGTATTGTTTATGGTCATCTTTCTTGTGTTTCCGATTTTGTACAATTTACTGATCAGCTTTCAGAATGTCACCTTGATGAATTTGAGAGGCGAACACGATTTTGTCGGGCTGCTAAATTACAAAACGATTTTTCAGGATGAAGTGTTTGCCGTTTCATTTAAAAATTCAGCCATTTTCACGGTGCTGAGCATCGTTTTCCAATTCGGGATCGGTTTTGCATTGGCCTTATTTTTCAATCTCCGGTTTCCGGGACGCGGTATGATGCGTTCGCTGATGCTGTTAGCCTGGATGATGCCGATTGTCATTACAGCGACCTTATTCAAATGGATGCTGGCCGGCGACCACGGCGTGATGAATTATCTAATGCAGCTGTTCGGCATGATCGACAGTCACCGATTCTGGCTCACGGAGGAAAAAACCGCATTATATGGCACGATTCTCGCGAATATCTGGATCGGCGTACCGTTTAATATGATCATTCTGCTCGCCGGGCTGCAATCCCTGCCGGATCATCTCTACGAAGCAGCCAGGATCGACGGCGCGGGGCGCTGGCGTCAGTTCCGCGACATTACCTTGCCGCTCATGAGGCCTACGATTCTGGTGCTGCTCATGCTCGGGCTGATTTACACCTTCAAAGTATTTGACCTGATCTTCATTATGACCGGAGGAGGTCCCGTTAACGCATCTACCGTATTTCCTCTTTATGCGTACCGGTTGGCCTTCATCAACTTTGAATTTAGTTTGGGCGCCGCGGTATCCAGCATCATGTTTTTTGTGCTGATGGCTTTGTCGGCTGTGTATCTGCGGATGATGCGAAAGGAGGAACATCATTGAGCGCGCATGCCAAATACCGCAAACAAGAATACGCGCTTACGGTCATCGGAGCTGCGGTCACCCTGCTGTTTTTGTTTCCGGTGTACTGGATGATCATTACGTCGCTTAAGCCGATGGGGGAATTGTTTGCCAACCCGCCTCATATGTTCCCTCATGAGCTCACTTTTGCCGCCTATACCGATAATTTTGTATCCAACCGTTCCATGCTGGGGTATATCGGCAACAGCTTTATCATTGCATCGGGCACGATGCTGCTCACGCTGATCCTGGCCGCCCCGGCGGCCTACGGTTTGGCCCGCCTACGCATGTGGGGAAAGGCCGCGATCCTGATTCTGCTCCTGGCGACCCAAATGCTGCCGACCATTATGCTTGCGATGCCTTTGTTTATCGCTTTTTCCAAAATGCAGCTGATCAACAGCTTCCCCGCTTTGATCGTGGCCAACACGACGCATTCGCTGCCTTTTGCGATCCTCGTGCTGCGGCCTTATTTTCTGGCGCTTCCCTCGGGGCTTGAAGAAGCCGCATTGATTGACGGCAGCGACAAATTCAGCGCCTTTTGGCGGATCATTCTGCCGCTTGTAAAGCCTGGATTGCTGACGGTTGGCGCATTCTGCTTTCTGTGGGGGTGGGGAGACTTTATTTTTGCCCTGACGCTGACGACCAATGAAACCATTCGTCCGCTGACCATGGGATTATATAAATTCATCGGGGAATACGGAACCGAGTGGAATAACCTCATGGCCGCAGCGACCATCGCCGCGCTGCCGATCATCCTGATTTTTATCACCCTGCAGCAATCTATTGTCAGCGGTTTGACCAGCGGGTCCATGAAGGATTAGTACGATCATCGGCTACAAATTTATGGAAAAAGCGGCACCAAAGGGAAGGTGGACGTCGATGATGCCTCGGTCTTTATCGCCCGGTTCGAGAACGGAGCGCTCGGGACATTCGAAGTGACCCGATTCGCAGGCGGAAATAAAAACGGCAAGCGCTTTGAGATCAACGGGGAGAAAGCATCCATCCGCTGGGATTTGGAGAATATGAACAATCTTGAAGTGTATTTTGCCGACGACGAGCCGGGATTACAGGGGTACAGGCTGATCAACTGCACGGAAGAGCATCACCCCTATGCCGGAGCTTATTGGCCTGCAGCGCATATTATCGGATATGAGCATACGTTTATCAACCTGGTGCATGAGCTGATGAACGGGATCGCCAAAGGCTATCAGCCCGCTCCCAATTTTGAAGACGGGTTTAAAAATCAAATCGTTCTGGAGGCCGTTGAAACCTCCTCGACGAAGAAAAGCTGGGTTCGCATCGACAGCATCAATTAAAACGGTAGTGTCCGAAGGGAGAGTATACGATGAAATTAGGCGTTTTCCTTACCTTGTTTAGACGAAAAACATTGGAAGAGGCTCTCGCTTATGCAGCCGAATGCGGAGTTCAAACCGTGGAAATCGCAACCGGCGGCTATGTGGGCAACCATCACTGCAAGCCGGAGGAATTGCTGAATAACCCGGGAGAAATTGAGCGCTTCCGCCAATTGCTTGACCGATACAAGCTGGAAATCAGCTCGCTGAGCTGCCACGGAAATCCCCTTCATCCCAACAAAATCGTTGCCGAGGAGCATCATCGCGATTTTCAAAACACGATTAGGTTGGCCCAGCGGCTCGGTGTCCATACGGTCGTCAACTTCTCCGGATGCCCGGGCGAATCGGAAACCTCGCAGCGCCCCGTTTGGATTACGTGCCCTTGGCCTACCGATTTTGCGGAAATCGTAGAGTGGCAGTGGCGGGAAAAGGTGACCCCGTATTGGAAAGAGATGAGCTCGTTTATCCGTGAGCACGGCGTCAAGGTTGCCGTTGAGCCTCATCCCGGATTTGCGGTGTACAACACGGAAACCGCATTACGGCTTTGCGATATCGGGGGAGAGCAGGTCGGCGTGAACTTTGACCCCAGCCATCTGTTCTGGCAGGGCATGGATCCGGTATCGTCCATCTTGGCGCTCCAGGACCGGATCTATCATTTTCATGCCAAGGATACGGCAATCTTCCCTAATCGTACCGCACTCAATGGCGTGCTGGATACGAAGTCATATAAGGATATATCCGCCCGTTCGTGGGCCTTCCGGACGGTAGGCTACGGGCACGGAGCCGACACTTGGAAAGCGATCATCAGCACCCTGCGGCTGGTGGGCTATACCGGAGCGATCAGCATCGAACACGAAGACGGGCTCATGTCCGTACAAGAAGGCTTTATCAAAGCGGTCCGCTTTCTTGAAGAAGTGCTGATTACGGAGACAACTGGAGAAATGTATTGGGCAAATTAATGATTTATTATTGCCCGTTTCCTGTATAGTATAGATTATGTCCGATAATAAACAAGCAGGATCCTGGTTTGCTGTACAGGCAGACATACGGACGGCGCAGCAATGAGAAAGGGATTGGCCCATTGCTGCGCCGTCTTTGACAATGGAGGGGAGTATGTCTGAAATGAACATTCTAGTGGTCGAAGACGAACAGGCAATCAGAAAAGGGATAGAGAGGGCCATTGCCCAGCTGAACGATGGATTCCGCGTATTGAGTACGGCAGACGATGGGGAAACGGCCTTGCAATGGCTCGAGACAGCCAAGGTTTTGCCCGATTTGATCATCACGGATATTTATATGCAGTTTATGGACGGCATCGAATTGATCGAACAGGTGAACAGACGTTATCCGGGTATTCCCTGCGCGATATTGTCCGGTCATGAAGATTTCAGACTGGCGCAAAAAGCCATAGATTTAAAGGTATGCCGGTATATTACTAAGCCTGTGCAGCCGGCAGAGCTGCATGGCATCTTATGCGCGATCCGAGAGGACATCATGAAGGCGCGTTTGCGCTTTGCCTCTCAACAGCACGCGGGCAAACCGTCACGAGCCAACACAGAGAGCTATGTGCGGGAGAAGCTTCTATCGGATTTGCTGGAAGGCAAGCTCCTTTCCATGGCGGAACTAAAGGAGAATGCCGACTGCTTTAACTTTCCACTCGATGGGGAGTATTTCGGCGGCGTCGTCCGGCTGAAGAAAAGCGAGCCGGAGCTGTCGCAGCGGGATTTGCTGCTGTACTGCACCGGAACCAAGCATCTGTTTGGCGAAACCGTCCTCGGAGACGTCAAAGGCTTTGTCTTGATTAAGGATGAACGAACGCTGGTGTTCGGCATTCAGCCTGCGGACTCAAATTCATGCGACAGCATTCAGAATTTTGCTCTTCTGGCCGACAAGGTGCTTGGCATTCCTGTGGCCACAGCCGTGGGAACGGTTGTTCGCGGCATTGTCCGGATTCCGCAATCCGTAAGTCAAGCCTATGATCTATTGGAAGCCCATTCCTTGGGGGAACCTTCCTATCCGTTGGAGGAGGAGCAAAAATTCCGCATGGCGCTTGGCACGGGCAGAACGGAAGAGGCGCTTTTATCAGCGCGGCAATTTCTTCGGATGCTCATGGCGGGCAATGCGGGGGACGCTCATGCGCTGCAAGGCTTTTATAAGCTTGCGGTCTCCGTGGAAAAACTGTTTCAGGAACTGGGACTGCAGTGCCCCGCATTGCCGCAGTTGCACCGGCACTCCATGGCTGTAGCGGCCAAACGAATGCAGCGGTGGCTGGAAGCTTGCGTGATCAGCCGCGGTACGGTGACGAAAACCGGCGCAGCCTCGGATGTTGTTGACAAGGTAGCCGCGTACATAGAACAGCATTACCACGATTATTCGCTTACTCTTCAATCTCTTGCCGATGTCGTTTCGCTTCATCCCAATTATTTGACGCAAACGTTCCGCAAACAAACCGGTTTTTCCTGCATGCAGTACCTGGCAAAGACGCGTATGGAAAAAGCCAAGCAGCTGTTAAACAACACCGATCTGAAAATATCCGAAATTGCGGAGAAGGTCGGCTACGAGAACCCCCTTTATTTCAGCAGCTACTTCAAGAAATGGGTCGGTAAAAATCCATCAGACTACAAAGAGGAATCCGGTTCCTATGCTTAAACCGCTGTTCAGACATCTCTCTCGATGGTACACCACACTCAACAGTAAAATTTTCATTAAGCTCATCCTCATCATTTCGGTTCCGAATCTGCTGTTGATTGCTGTCATCGCCCAATTGATGTCCGATCAGATCGAACAAAAAGAGGCGGAAATGAACAATACGCTGTATGTGCTGGAGCATGCGGCAAGCAGAGAAATACGGGCTATTTTTAACGATGTGACCACTTTGACGAACCAGATTCTGATTGACCCCGACGTGCAGAGGATATTAGCCTCGGCCAAGAAAACCATGGAGGAGGGAGATGCCGGCCGCCCGCTTGATGAAAATGTGCGTCTACAGGAGAGATACGCCAACGAGCACACCATGAGGAACCTGCTGTCCAGATCCCGGTTGGTTTGGAACAATATTTTTTCCATCGCCATCATCGATATGAACGGAGAAGTATATTTGAATACGTCCGAAAATTACCGGATCTATCCTGAAGATTTGGAGCGTTCCGAGCTGTTTAAGACGGTGATCTCGGCGGAGCAGTCCGGTTTGGCATGGAGCGTCAGCGATGCATTAATCAAAAACAAGGATATGATCACCATCGCGCGTAAAATCTATGGCGTAACGCAGCCGACCGAGATGATCGGTTACGTTATTGTGAATCTTTCTTTGGACGCCGTTCGCAGCTCCTTTGAGACCTACAATTATTACGGCCAAATGATGTTCGGCATGATCCATGCATCGGAAAACGGGTGGATGGTATACGACAATAAGAAAATCCAGGGCGGCACCGGCCCTCTGATCGATCAAGCAGCGGGGGATATCGCATCCAAGCTGACGGAAGTTCGCCTAAACGGCCGCATATGGAGAACCGTTCTCATGCGGATGGACCAGCAGGACTATCTTTTTGTCGGGCTTGACAAGGAATTTATCCATAAAGAAACGAAAGAAATTCGGAATAAACTGATTTACGGTTATGTGATTTTTCTATTTCTTGCATTGATCGTATCCTTGTGGGCGACGAAAATACTGTCTCAACGGCTCAGGCAGCTGATTAAGGCCATGCGTAAATTCGGTCAAAACATGTGGGGAACGCGAATCTCGCTCAAGGGAAACGACGAGATCCGCATCATCGGAGATCAATTCAATCTGATGGCGTCCGAAATCGAGGAATTGATGACGAATTTGAAAGAGCAGCAGCGCTTAAAAAGGCTGTTTGAGCTCAGAGTTCTCGAATATCAGATCAATCCTCATTTTTTATACAACACACTGGATTCGATTCATTGGCTCGCTCAGGAGAATGAACAGCCCAAAATCAGCGAGATGGTCAGCGGCTTGTCCAAGCTGTTCCGCATGATTTTAAGCCAGGGCCGGGAAACCATAACCTTGGCCGAAGAGTTTGAAATGGTGCGCGTCTATCTGCAAATTCAAAAAATCAGGTTTGAAGAACGCTTCGATTTTACCCTTCATTTGGCTGATGAAGCAGCCCAATATACGATCGGTAAATTGGTGATGCAGCCCCTTGTCGAAAATGCGATTGTCCATGGGATGCGGCGTTTGAGAAAGAAGGGTCTGCTCCTGATCACGGGTTATCTCGAAGAAGATGAGGTCGTCGTCGATGTCTCCGATAACGGAGTGGGGATGACGGTGGAGCAGTTGAATAAACAACGGGAATTGTTGAATGGCGACGTTCTGGAGGAGGAGATTATTTCCTCTTCCGGATACGGGATGAAAAACGTGGATTCCCGCCTCAAAATGCTATATGGCTGCTCCTATCGGATGATCATTCGTTCATCCGGAGAAGCGGGAGAAGGAACGAGTGTTCAAATTCGGATCAAGAAACAAGCCATGAAAATCTGATGGATTTCATTTACCACTTTGCAAACCAAAAATCTGTTCCGGTACCGGGCCTGGCAGACTTTTGGTTTGCGCTATTTGCATGCGGAAATGACAAGCCCGGATAGGAGAACAAATGGAATTGGGCGGCGCGTTTAAGCTCTGCCGACGATCGGTTGGGTCTTATTTTTTGGCGACGCGCGGACGCTTTTGAATTTCCTCAGTGACGACCATGGCGAGTTCATCATTACCGAAAAGCGACAAGACGCCCAGCAGCGTTTCATCGGCAATTTCGCCGGCCTCTTCTTTAGGCACGGTCAATGCGATCGCCTGCTGCAGCGAAGGATTAGCGTCTTGCTGCGGATAGGCACGGCGGTACAATGCGGCCGGATCGAGATCATGATTAACGCACCACTGGGCAAACACAAGAATCATCATTTGCTCGTCGCGCTGGTAGTTGCGAATGATTTGTTGCTCAAGTTCGTTTTGACTCATTGAAAAATCTCCTTTTACACGGTAATATGGGTTCATTATAGAGAAAGTTCAGGTGCGCTGACAATGATCATGAACGAAAAAAATAAAGCCTCCGAGTTTCACCTCACAGGACCAAACGGGGAAGACCTGGGCATCGTCCCGACGAAAAAAGCTCTGGCCATGGCCCAAAAACTCAAGGTTGATTTGGTATGCACCTCATTCATGAGCAGTCCTCCGCCATGCAGGCTGATCGGTGCAGGAGCGGCCAGGCAGGAGGCGCAGCAGCCCGGAAGCAGGATCGCGTGCCCAAGCTGAAGGAGATTCGTCTTACACCCGGGATTGAAGAGCAAGACTACGAGACCAAATTGCAGCAGGCACAGAAAATCCTGAAATCCGGCGATTCGGTGATGTTCGTTGTCCGGGCGCAAGGGAAAGAAGAGGGGAGGGGAAAAGCGCTTTTAGAGGATATACTGCGGGATCTCAGCACGGCAGGCCGTAAAAAACGGCGATTCAGATCAGCGGTAAGCAAGCTGCCGTTCAAATCGATCCGGTCTGAAGGAGAGCACGACAGCCCACAGCTTGATTGATCAATGATAATTGGGGATGGAGATGGGAACACGTGCTTCGGATCGTTTTGTTTTATGTTCCATTGGGCGCGGAACGGCTGGACCGATGACGGAAGATACGGGGCTGTCATTTTTATGGTCGGCGTGATCATCGAATGCATGGTCTCCGTCTGGGAAGGATCCGCCCTCAAAAAACGCCTTCCGGAGCGAAGGGACCATCAAAGCATTGAGCTGGCGCGGCATTTGCTTCCTTTTTATTTGTGCTTCCATCCATCAAATTGTTATCCAATTTTATTCGTCGGATCGCCGCAATGTTTTGATTGTCGTTGCCTGCTTATCCATATTATCGCCCGCTTTTCTCCTGACGATCTCATCGGATGCAGGGGGGAAGATGGCTGTTGGAAGGTGTTCTTGGCGTGCACGGGCCGTTGCTGCAGGAAGTTCAGATGCTGTTGAAATTATTGTCCATACAGAGTTTGCTGTTTCCCTGGATCGATTTTTTAGCCGGGAAATGCATGCTGCTGGGGAAAACCAAACCGATTATGGCGAGCAAAATGGTATCTGTGCTGTTCTCCGTCGCTTTATTGATTTTGTTCGTTTTTACGATTCCTCATCTGAACGGAGGACTGACCGGTCTGGCTGCCGCCATCGCGGCGCCATTGGAGCTGGCAACGGTATATGTCCTGCTTCACCGGCTGGAAAAACAGTCCGACCCGTTCCTGCTGAACCGCTCAACAGGCTCCGCCTTATAGCAGCTCTTTCGTATGGACAGGATATAAAAAGACTTTGATGAATCTGACACAAGGCGAAAGGGGATGAAGAACCATGAATTCCAGAAAGCTGGAGGAAGAATTGGCGCAAAAACTGACGGAAGGCCAAATGGAGCAGGAGGATACGAAGGAGGCCGCACGCAAACGGCTGCCGATCAAAACCGAGATCCGCATTCAGGCACAGATTGATCCGGTGCTTGAAGAGACCAGAAGGTTTCGGCAAATGGCCTCGGAAGTGGATGATCGATATGCCAAATATGACCGGTTGGTCAACGAATCCAAAGATAAGGAAGAGCAATGAATAGATGAACAAAAACGGGTTAAAGAGCTGCTGCTCTTCGACCCGTTTTTGCTTTAGGCAGGAGAGAGTCTAGGATTGCTCCATCCAGAGATAGAGGATAAACAGGAGGAACAAATGCGCCGGATAGAAGCTGCGGTACAACCATTTTTTAATGGATATCTGGTAATTAGGGATAGGATAAGCAAACAGAAAAGTCCCCAGCAGGCTAAATAATTGAATCCAGGCGCCCGTTCCATATACGGCGATAAACATCATGTTCAGGGCCGTATGATAAACGATCAATTTCCACCCGGTAAAATACCGGTAAAGAAAAACAAGCAGCACCCCATAAAGCCCGTAATCCATAGGTATCAACAGGGCGGCAAGCAGTACTCCGGCCATCAGCAGGGCTTTATATTTCTCATCCTTGATGCGATCCGCTGCATATAAGCCAACGATCGACAGCAAAAGAGTAAAGATCACATTTAATTCCCACTCATCGAATGCCAGGGAATACGGAATCTGCGACAAGCAGGCCAGCCAGAACAGCCTCCGCATATAGTTTTTCAGGCTGCTCGTGTGAAGATAGCCTTGGACCAGAAACCAGCAGTAGAGCGGAAAGGCAATGCGTCCGATAATGCGGAACAGATCCGTATGAGGAAAAAAAATGTACCCGACATGGTCAATCAGCATCGTGGTCATAGCAATAAGCTGCAGCATGATGGTATCACCTTCAACTTTGGTTCCCGGGCCAAGCGGTTAGGATATCTTTTACAGCTCATGGGAAGCGATCTTCTTGGCCAGCTGTCGGGATATCTTAGCGATAATATGAAATAATTGATCTTGTTCTTCCGAAGAAAGCGGCTCAATCATCTCGGCCAGCAGCCGGTTTCGGACGTCCAGCACCGTTTCAATAAACCTTTTTCCATTGGGAGTGAGGGTAACCATGACTGTGCGCCGGTCCTCATTGCTCCGCAGCCGCTCAATCAGATTGTCCTTTTCCAACTGATTCAGCGAAATCGTAGTAGCTCCCGAAGACAAATGCAAATGCCGCGAAATATCCGTTACCATGCAGCTTTGGCGCTGGTATATCGTTATCAGTATATGATATTTGGTGCCATTCATACGAAGCTGCGGGTCTTTATGATGGGCATCCAGCAATTTCATTTTATATCTCAAGAATGTTTCATTAAAATGATCCATGGCTTCGATTTGCGCGGTCATATCTTTTTTTCCATCTCGCATTCCCATTTTCCTTGTTCATCCCCATCTTTCCCGATGAAATGACATAAGTTAAGTATACAGGATTACTTTACTATTTGTATTCTTTTTTTTATTATGATAAATTTATTTTGTTCTAAAATACTTTGTTACAAAGTAATTTATATATTAAAGTATGGAGGGAGAAAACCTATGAAAGGTCGTTTGTTTGCAGCCAATCTGATTGGCATTATCGTCATCGTTGCTTTGATTATGGGAGGTTTCTATTACTATCTTCAAAGCTCACAATATATTAAGACAGAGGATGCGCGCGTCGCAGGAGATATCATAAACCTGTCCGCACCGGCTGCAGGAACCTTGACTAACTGGGACGGGAAAGAAGGGGACGTGGTCGCAAAAGCCAAAGTTGTGGGCCAAGTGAGTGACGGAACCAAGACGGTCAATGTAAGTCCGGTGCTCGAAGGCACTATTGTGAAAAACCAGGCCAAAGAAGGCCAAATGGTTCAACCCGGCCAAACCTTAGCCCAGCTCATCGATATGAAGAAGCTGTATATCGTAGCCAATATTGACGAAACCGACGTGAAAGATATTCAAATCGGTTCGGACGTCGAGGTAACGGTTGACGGTGATTCGAGCAATACGTTAAAAGGCAAGGTAGAGGAGATCGGACGGGCAACGAATTCCGTATTTTCGCTGCTTCCCGTGAGCAATACAAGTGGCAACTACACGAAAGTAACGCAAAAAGTGCAGATTAAGATATCGATCAGCAACTACTCGGACAATGTACTTCCAGGGATGAATGCTGAAGTGAAGATTACCAAAAAATAATGTAATGATTTGGAAAGGAGGAGCGATATGGCTGCTCAAAACTCAGCCGTGAAGAGCGGCGGCGACAGTATTTCCCGGCATATCCCGCTGTTGACCGTGTTGATGCTGGGTTTGTTCCTGGCGATTTTGAACCAGACGTTATTAAACGTTGCTCTTCCACATATGACAGCGGATTTCGGTGTAACGACGAATACGATCCAGTGGCTTTTAACCGGCTATATGCTGGTAAACGGGATTTTAATCCCTTTATCCGCATTCTTAATCGAAAGGTTCGGAGTTCGTTTGTTGTTTTTGATCGCCATGTTCTGTTTTACGCTCGGAGCTCTGATATGCAGCCTGGCCCCGAATTTTCCGCTCATGCTGGCCGGTCGTCTGATTCAGGCCGTTGGCGGGGGAGTGCTTTCCCCTCTTGTCATGAGTGTGATCCTGTATATCTTCCCTCCGGAGATGCGAGGCAAGGGCATGGGGCTTTTCGGGCTGGCTATGATGTTCGCTCCGGCGGTCGGCCCGACATTATCCGGTTGGGTGGTGCAAAATTATGACTGGCATCTACTTTTTTCGGGGATGATACCTCTAGGGGTGCTGGTTCTTATCATTGCCTTTTTTACGCTAAACAATATCGAAGAACCGAAAAAAATAAAGCTGGATTATTTCGGCACCTTTACCTCTTTAACCGGAGTTGGATTGCTTTTGTACGGCTTGACGGAAGCGGGAACGAAAGGCTGGACGGATATCGCAGTCCTGGCTTATCTTGTTATCGGTTTGGCTTTGATCTTCATCTTTGTACTGCAGCAAATGCAGTCCGATACGCCTATGCTGGATATGCGCGTGTTTAAATACAGCATGTTTTCGTTATCCACCGTCATCAGTGTGCTTCTGACAGCCAGCATGTTCGCAGGGATGATTCTGCTTCCCATATACTTGCAAAACTTAAGAGGCTTTACGCCTATGGAGTCCGGACTTCTTATGCTTCCGGGTGCGCTGGTCATGATGGTCATGTCGCCGGTGTCGGGAGCTTTATTCGATAAAGTCGGCCCGCGGCCGCTTGCGATCATCGGCATGATCATTACGACCGTCACCACATATGAATTTACTAAGCTGACAATGGAATCGACGTATAACTTTATTATGATTCTGTATATGCTTCGTTTCTTTGGGATGTCGTTGTTGATGATGCCGATTATGACCGCAGGGATGAACCAGCTACCGAAGGAATTGAACAACCACGGTACAGCAATGTCCAATACGCTGCGTCAAATTAGCGGCTCGATTGGCACAAGCTGGATTACGACGATTTTCACCAACCGGTCGACTTTCCATTTTGCTTCGTATACGAACCGGATGGATACAACCAATCCAGCCTTTATGGAGTCGTTTAATTCGCTGGTTCACAAGATAGCCGATTCGTCGCACCTGCCGCTGGAACAGGCACAAGTCCAAGCCATTTCCCAGCTCGCTGGACAAGCTCAGATGCATTCCACGGTTATGGGGATCAACGATGCCTTTTTCTGGACCTCCATCATTTCGGCCGCCGCCCTGCTGCTGTGTGTATTTCTGAAGGATGTGCGAAAAGATAAAAAGACTGCGGAAAGGGAAGAGGCAGCGAGTACGGAGGTCATTATGCTTCCGGCTCCTGGTCAAACCCGGCAAGGTTAACGTATGGTTAATTCTTGAAAGTCTCGTGAAGCGGAGGCGGTTAAATGAAAATTTACATTGTATACGATAGTGAAGGCGGACATACGGAAGCTTTGGCCCGATCCATCGCTGAAGGGGCCTCGAGAGAGGCTCAGGCGGAGGTGCATATCCACCATGTTCATTCGGCCAGTGTCTACGATCTCGCCGATATGGACGCCATCATTTGGGGGTGTCCCGGGCATTTCGGAACGATTAGTTCGGGGTTAAAAGCCTGGATCGATAAGCTCGGGCATCTATGGGCGAACGGCAAGCTGATCAATAAAATCGGGGCGGTATTCTGTACGACGGCAACACAGCATGGCGGGTTGGAGTCCACCATGGTCAGTTTAATGACTCCCATGCTGCATCATGGGATGATTATCGTAGGTCTTCCCGGCAATATTCCCGAGAATGCCCTGTACGGTTCTTATTATGGCGTCGGCATCACTTGTCCGATCGATAAGGATGAGCTCATAAGCGAGCAGGGAATAGCGCTCGGAAGAGCATTGGGAGAACGCGTCGCTCAGGTGACCAATAAATTCATTCATGTGTAGTGAGGGACATCAGTGTGGAAAGGGGGAGAGGCGGTGATTGTTCCCATATTGAGCATTGCCGTCGGCCTGATCCTTATCGTGATTCTCATTGTTTATAATCTTCGTTCGCTCTCTTCGACCCCTAAAAGAAGCGAGCGGCAATATCCCATAGTCCGTCCTGAAGAAGATTTGGCGAAACCGGAATCGTCAGATGACACGAGCGCATCCGCGGCAGCACCAAAGCATGCCCGGCCGGCGGCCAAAACGGAAAGCATGGAGCCCCAATCAGAAGGAATATCCGTCACTGACGATTCTTCGGTGCTTGAAAGCACGGATTCCGGGCAAACGCGGCGCGCTCCGGATGACGGGAAAATGGCCGATCGGGATTACCGGCAGGCGCTTCAAAAATTTCGGCAGCCGGACCAACGCGAAAGCTCAAAAAAGGATTCGGATCATACGGCAATGAAAGATGACGATTTTCGCGCCGCGCTGCGTTTGATGATGAACGACAGATCGGAAAAACCATAACAGGAAAGGCCCGAAAGCTCATTCGGATGAGCCATTCGGGCCTTTTTGTACACTTGCTATGCTGCGTCTTTTGGCTGTTATTATGGGAGAAGTCGAATTTCTGTAGTTGCACTCTTGTTGTTCGGTAAATGCGCGGTTATATCAAATTGCGTGACGTTTCCGACGACATGAACCGTCCCATCCGGATCTACCGTCACCGTGCCTGTATCGCCTTTGTCCAGATCTCCAACAATATGATCCGCGATAAGCACTACAGCGAGGGCAAAATTATACTTCTGCACTTCATCTTTCTGGTACTTGATGCCGTAGTTGTCGTATACTTTAAGGTTCATCGCAGTAAACGCGTTAAATTCGGCGGAATATACGTTATCCGATACCGTCATTCTTTGATAGGCTCTCGCATCGGCTTCAACCTGACTTGCGGCCACGACCTCGTCTTTTACGTTTACGGTTACCGATGCGACTTTGCTTTCGCCTTTATTGGTCTTGTAAACGATATTCACGGTCGCCGTTCCCGCTTTATTGCCCAGAACATAGCCGCGGTTGTCATTCGAGCGACCGACTTTGACCACATTGGGATCGGACGAGGTGATCGTCTCGATGATGCCTGGAATCGCTACGGCGTCTCCAGCCGCATTGGTCACATTAAATTTGATTTCCTTGGCAAATTTGCTGAGGGTCGGGTCTTCGGCTACCGTCCTTGTGACAAAGCCGTTGAGCCCGGTAGCCGCACTCGTTAATCCGCTATCGATCACGTTGGCGATAGTGCCGGGATTAGTGATAGATACATGGGGATCATTGGTGCTTATCGTTCCGGAAACGGTTAACGTCGCTGTGAGCGGTTTGTCCAGACCGGTTACTCTAATCGTGTACTCGCCGGCGGTTAGCTCAGCATCGTTAACGGTTAAATCCGCTGATTTATGGTCGTTGGACCACTTGGTTGTTGTAGAGAATTGCTGGGTATCCTTGGTAAGGGAAAAGGCGACCTTGGAAGGATCCACCGGCTGGTTCAGTATCACTTGCACGGTCTTATTGTCAACCGATTTGACAGAAACAATCGCTGCCGGAGTTGCGTTATCCTCTTGCTTATGGAACGCTTCATAACCGGCATAAGCGGCTGTAACCAGATCGGCACGGGAAGCCGCAGCACGGCCGTCTTTGCCGGGCGGGTGAATGCCCAAAGCCTGAGCTTGCCTTACAGCATCCTCATACCAGGGACTGCCTGTCACGTTCACCGGCTTACCCAAACCGGCGACGAACACCTTATCCAGCTGGCCTATCGTCACATCATTTCCCGGAGCAAATTCCGTATCCGTCATCCCATCGATCAGCCCGGCCTTCTTAGCGGCTTCTATGTACGGGATCGCCCAGCCATGTTGCGGATCGTCGGCTTTCACATCCGCAAAGCTGGAGGTAGTGATGCTGTAATCAACATCCAAATCGAAGACCAGTGCAGCCACTTTCGCAAACTGGGCACGAGTCATGTTTAGATGAATCCCGAAGGTATCATCCGAAACTCCTTCAAATATTCCTTTAGACAGCAGCGAATCTATCTTTGCTTTCAAAACCGGATCAATATTGGATAAATCATTGAAAGCATAAGAGACTTTTGCGTTAGCAACGGCAACGGCCGACTTATTTTCTACCGGATTGGCCAGGGCTGCGGAAGTCAGCATGGCAAAAGCCATTGTCGAACACGCCAAAATTTTGAAGCTTTTATTCATTAGAAAGGCCTCCTTCATCATTCAATCTGCGAAAACCGGGTGGAAGAGCGTGATAAAGTTGGGAATGAGTACAACGATTTCATTATACATTGGCAAGAATACCAAAGTCATCTGGAAATAAATTAACAGCCCCTTGAACAGCAGCTTGCCAAGGATGGCCGCTTCATTGTTTACATAATATTATTTATGTTGAGTTCAATCGATTGACCATAAAGACCGGCTGGGGATAAATCAATCAAGCTTTTGTCATCCTTGGAACCTTCACCAAAAATAATTCGTATAGTTTTACCGAGGTGAGATTTTTGAGTGATAAGAATTTGATACAGAGCAATGGGAAGAACAAGTCAGGTTGGGTTATTCCTGTTTTTCTTGGTGCTGGAATAGGTGCGGTTTTAGGATTAATTGCTTTTGAGAAGGGTTGGTTATGATTTTAGGTTTATTTTGAATGAAATTGTTAAGCAAACGGGTACGTTAGCTCAATGAACCAGCGGCATGGATGTCTAATACTTTATTTTCTCAGGACAGCTTTTTTTGTTAGACATGAAAGCGGTTTTAGTAGACAATATAGATATTTCACCTGTTGTTTGTTCCATATTCAGACTGCTAAATTCATTAGCTGGACAGGAGGACATTCCCATGTTTAACCTTGACAACAAAGTGGTCATCGTTACTGGAATCGGTTCCGGCATTGGCAGAAGTATAGCTCTGGGACTTGCCCAGGCCGGAGCTGATCTGGTCATTACTGAACTTCCGGAGAGATTGGAAACCGCCAATGAGACTGCCAGGCAAATCCGCAGCGCGGGCAGGCGAGCCCTGGTCGTTGAACTGGATGTAACGGACGTGGGCGGGATCGGGAAGATGATCGAGCAAGCCTGTGATTATTTTGGGAGAATCGATGTACTTGTGAATAATGCCGGAGTGATCATCAGGAAAAAGGCTGTAGAGGTGACAGAAGAAGAATGGGACAGAGTAATGGACGTCAACCTGAAGGGCGTTTTCTTTTGCTGCCAAGCCGCGGGCAAAGTCATGATCCGGCAAGGAAGCGGGAAGATCATCAACATCGCATCCATTAACGGGATGATCGGTTCCGCCGAACGGTCCTCGTACACCGCAAGCAAAGCAGGGGTGATCAATTTGACCCGTACCCTGGCAGCCGAATGGGCTGAATTCGGCATTAATGTCAATGCTATCGGTCCAACATATTTATTAACGCCGTTAACTGAGTCTTTATTTGCACAAGAGACATTTAAAGAGGATTACCTTCGGCGTCAACCTATTCAAAGGATCGGAAAACCGGAGGATCTTCTGGGCACGGTCATTTATCTCGCCAGTTCTGCATCTGATTTGGTCACAGGCCATACGGTCATGGTCGACGGAGGATGGACAGCAGTATAAACCGTATCGGTAACGCTCCAACAACAATCGTCAAAATTCAACGGATATAATACAAAACAAAAATGCTTTTCCTCACTATTTTTGAATATCCGACACCCTGATTTCGACTGTAAATTCATCTCTTTGAATCTACAATGAAAGAAGTAGAGTTGAAATCTGGATTAGGTGTTGCGAGTTTTTAATAGGGAGGGAGTATTGTGCAATCGATGCTGGAATCTGAAAACGAAATTTCTGTTGAAGCCTTCTACAGTACCAAACAAGTTGCTGAAATGACGGAGCTGTCGGACGATTTAATCCGTGTTTACCAAAAAGAATTTAATTTGCAAGTGGAGCGTACCTCTCGCGGACACCGTCGTTTTACGCAAAAGAACATTTCCGATTTGCTGGCGATTAAAGAAAAAATTCAAACCGAAGGCTGGACCTACAACCAGGTGCGTGAATGGCTTGAGGGCAGCGTAAACATGGATAAAACACCGGAGGCCAAATCGAATTTCGAAAAACAAGTTGAGGACCTTGCGGAAAAGGTTACGGACCAAAACGGGCTGCTTCAGATGCTGATTCAAAAGCTGGACGAGCAATCGAAAGTGATGGAACAGCAGCAGCGGTATATTGAGGACTCCTTAAAAATGCGCGACCGGCATCTCACGGAACATCTTCGTTCCCAGTTTGAAGTGGCGGTTGCCGTTGAGGCACCAAAACGAACCGGCCGGGGCAAGCCCGGATTTTTTCAACGCTTGTTCAAAACCAGGTAGGAAGCCGATGCGCCGTAATTTCACTTACAATAAAATCCGCATGCCGGCGGTTCAAAAGCGTGCCGGGGTTATTTGCTCTATCAGCGGATAGCCCCCGGCATTTCTTGCTTTTATTGGGCTGCCTTCAAATTTGCTTTATTCCGACTTACCAAAACAAATCATTTTCTAAAACAAAAAAGAAATCGCTATAAATGAGATATGAATTGCCAAGCAAATACAAGCGAAATCTATTTTCCATTTTCTTGATTAAAGCATCGGATGAAAAGGAAGAGCAAGAATCTAATATTCGATCTAATATTGCCAGTGTTCCGGTTCGCTGGAGAGCCGGTCAGGATTGTCAGACATGTCATTTATTACAGAAGAAAAATGATGTCCTTTAAGACATTAATCGAGTCAGTATGAGGAAAATGTTATGGAAGTTCGTATTTAGTTGTACTTGACAATTGATCAGAGATATTATTTGGAATGCTCATATTGTCAGTTATACTTTTTCACAAAACTCGTATTTTGTACATATGTCTATAAATCGATTAGGCCCTTTGTATGGCATGCTTTCATATATCTTGTTACACAATTTGATGTGATTTTTCGTACATTAAAAAATAAGTTTCGATGATCCGATCCACTATATTTAAACAAAAAAAGCCGACCAATTAGGCCAGCTTTTTTTGGGTAAGATATTTTCATGTTCTTCACATATTTACCGGAACTCGAACTGACTTTCTTCTGCTCTCCCTAATTTATACCACCCCCTCTATTATTTCTTACTGCACTTGGCATTAACAAGATAATGACAATGACTTCTTTCCTTAGTTTTATATATAATTCTAATTCTACAAAAAAAGGAATATTGAATGGAATGCCTGAGACAAATCCAACCAATCTATGTTCGATCTGAATATTGATCCTTTTAGTGTGCTCAATAGTATCCTTCACCCATTATCTATAATTAGTAGATTTTGTTTATAAAATAAATTGTCTGATAATAAAGGATGAATGTCTAATTGCTTGTCAAAAAAGGGGGGATTGCCGAAAGAAATTGGGTTTAGTGATTGTATCATCGTAATGACTGTGGAAAATGTGTGTCGTTGCCGGTGAAACCGGAGGTATTAGCCATGACCAATCCCCAGTAAGATTTCGTCCTTCGTCAGATTCGATCTGCTCAAAAAGTTGAAATTGTTTCGCTGCAGTGTGGTGATCGACAATGGTGACACCTTGTTCATTGAAAGAGTGCAACACAGCGATGTTTAACTCGATCAGTGCCCTGTCCTTCCACAAGGATGTGTCCGTTTTGGTATTAAGCCCCATTAAATGAGCCACCTTGGGTAACATGTTGTACCGCTGAGTATCGGCGAAATTACGTGCACCGATCTCTGTTTCCATATACCAACCATTGAACGGTGCTGCTGAATAGGTAATGCCGCCTATTTCTAATGCCATGTCTGAAATCATTGGAACAGCGTACCACTTGAGTCCTAATTCAATGAATTGAGGTAAATCCGGATGACGAATATCGACTTCCATTACTAAGTCGTCAGGAATAGGGAACCATACAGGCTTTTCCCCATTTACTTGAATAACTAATGGTAACACATCAAATGCCGTTCGTTTACCTCGCCATCCTAACTCCTCACAAATACGTGTAAAACGCACTGAATGTGGATCGCCCACGATACCTTGATCTGTTTCATAACCGGCGTAGCGAATGAGTTGGTGATTCCAGATCCGAATCTTAGGGTCGAACACTGTGATGGTTGGCCTGATTTTTCCTACGTTCGTTGCATATTCAATATGGCGATAAAGAGCAGTCACAACTTCCTCAGCGGTTTGTCGACTTCTTTCGTCAAACACTTTGAGTGACTGCCAAAATAATCGTCCTATACATCGATTGCTATTTCTCCAAGCCATTCTAGCACCGTGTTCCAATTCCTCAAATGAATGCTCATAGGTTCCATCCTGTTTGATCATGTTCCATATTTCCGATATTCTTTCGTGAGTTTCGTCTATCCCCTTTCCGAGTTCCTCATAGCAAGTGATAATGAATTTTCTTGATTCTTCGTATAGTTCCATGCTGAAATGTTCCTTTCAAGTCCGCCGGTAGATATACTTTTCCACTGTATAGTATACTCCAAATTATACCCATTTACTATTGAGCTCTTCTGCCCGTTAGCCTAATACACTTTGCCAGTCTAATATTTATTCTCTTAGTCTAATGTTGGAATCCGATCGACATCGCTCTACAATGTTGTGGTACATTCACATTCAATGTTTACATAATAATTATTATGTAAACTTTATGGCATTATGATCTGCCAACACATGGAGGCCTGGTACGTGAGTCAAAAGGACAAGCGGGACCAGCTTAAGCAGATCATTCCTCTCAACCTGCACCTGCCAATTTTAAAAAGACACGTTCTCAAAATTGGGTTAGGCTGCCTTTTTAACGGCATGACTCTTAGATGCTTGAATGAATTTGTTCCGCTGTATTGGGGAGATATTCCTGCTTGTCCCCTTCTGATTCCTCCACGTGCTTGGGAAACGTAAGTATGATCAGGAAACTAAAATCAATGGGATACTGAACAAAATGAAGTAGGTTTTGAATTCAAAAGTTCAAAGCCAATAAATAACCGCCTATTGTCGGTCCGAGAATAGAACCGATCCGGCCGACGCCAAGCCCCCAACCGACGGAGGTCGAACGCATTCGGGTAGGGAAAACTCTGTTTTGAGCGAATGGATAATGTTTTGAGCGCCTACGATCAGCATGGCGGCAAGTCCGTTGAACACATATAAAGCGGCAACCGTTTCGATATAACCAAAATCCACAGGCTGACCGCCCCCATTTTCATTTTTGAATTTTTGAATCGAGCAGGCCTATGCGCACTTAGGTTTTTTCACTCGAAAAAGCACTTCCGGAGCAATCATCAGCAGCACCATCGAGCCGTATAATCCAATCGTGTAGCTGGTCACGTAAGCGAAGCCGATGATCTGGTGAAACACGAAGGTGAGCAGATGGATCAGCATATTCGTATAGCAAAAGGCATAGCTTCGAATCATCCACCGACGATGCTGAAGAATCCGTTTTTTAAAGATGTGGACAAGAGCAGTTGCCGTTATGACCAGCCAGAGAATATTGAGAACATTAAAGCCTATACTGCTTATTTTTCCTCCCGTGGCATAGGGCGCCATGTATCCGGATGTCAGCACGGCAATAAGCACGGACGAAACATAGACGCAGCCGTTCACGCGATGAAAACCACGGTGCTTCTCATAGCTGCGCCTTGAACAATTGATGAGACCCGAGCCCATCGCAATACAGGCGAAACCTGCATGAATATACATGACCATTAGCCAGATCCGAGGTTTAAGCTCATACTCAAGACCTGCTTTATGACTTAAAAACGTCTCGGCACCTGGATCGACAACGAAATTGTTGACCAAGACATAAAGGATGTAAATCATACTAACGCACGCGATCAGCTTGTAGAAGGTTTGGCGTCTGTTCATGCTTTTACCCCTTATATTCGCTTCCCTGTTAATTTGGAGGCCGGCAATACATCGGCTTTGGCGAAACCGGTCATAATGTCATTCACCGATGTGCCTTGAAGGCTCGCGGCGTTTGGGTCACGGACCGCCGATCCCTTACGCGGGGGGATACCGATGTTACGCCAGACCGTTCCTCTCCGTTCAAATTCGAACAATTGCTCTACTGCATGTGCAATCCGAGGCCCCAGCTCCCGCTCAACGAGATGGAGCGCGATATCCAGCCCCGAGGTTACACCGCCCCCGGTAACAAGGTTGCCGTCATCGACTACGCGAGCCGGAACAGGTATGGCACCGGTCGCCCCAAGCACATCCATTCCCAAGTAATTCGTTACCGCCGGCCTTCCTTCCAGCAGTCCTCCCATGGCCAGCACCAAGGAACCCCCGCATACGGTAGCCACTACGATATCCGGATGCCCGAGTGCCTGCTTAAGTATTCCGGTCAGTTCCGTGTTCACGGCACGGGCCAAAATGGCAGGAATGGAATTTGGGCTGTCTCCTTCTATCTCACCGGACGCGCCAGGCACGAGAATGATGCCCTTTCGGTATGGGCTCAGCCTGCCGCCCGCTTCAATTTTTAACCCGTTTACGCCACTTGGGACGAGCCTTGGCCCTTCCGCAGTGACGAATTCCACACACAACGCATGATCGGCAACCATTCCGGCCGCGCAAAATACTTCGTAAGGTGCAATAGCATCCAGAAGATCGAAGCCATCGAACAGCACGATTTGTACAGTCAACATCCATATAACCTCCTTTTATTCACTCCACTGATAGGTAGGATACCAAAAGAATCTCTCAAACGTAGCGCCAAAAAGGTAACAAAACCATAAACAAACCGTCACAATATGCGCGGAACTCGTTTTTTTGGCGGAAGAGATGATACACTTATATATATATTCGGTAAGGGTCAATCCTCGGAATGAAGGCGGGATCGATATGAATGAAAGACCTACGATCTTGGTCGTGGACGATGACCGGAGCATCGTTGAACTATTGAGAGACTTTTTGGAGAATGATCATTTTCAGGTCGTAATGGCTAATGACGCGGCGCAAGCATGGACAGCGTTTCAACAGAACACGGTTCATTGCATCATCCTGGACGTTATGATGCCGGGACAAAACGGATTTGATTTCTGCCGGCGCGTTCGGACGGAAAGCCCTGTTCCGATCCTGTTCTTGAGTGCCCGCAGCGATGATGTAGACAAGATTCGCGGGTTGACACTTGGCGGCGATGACTATATCGTCAAAACCGCTTCACCCGGCGAAATCGTTGCCCGCGTAAAGGCTGTTCTGCGACGCGCCGGCAACCAGCAAGCAAGTGCGGCCAAGGTGTTGGATTATGGCCGTCTTAAGCTCGATTTGTCTACTAGAGAAGTGTTCGTCGATAGAAGGAGAGTCTCGCTCACGCCGAAGGAATATGAGCTGCTGCGATTGTTTGCGGAGCAACCGAGACAGGTGTTTACCTATGATCAATTGCTCGCGAAATTCTGGGATGGCATCGGCGATAAGCATACGATTCGCGTCCATCTGAGTCGTCTTCGCGAGAAGATCGAGCTGGATCCGGATCAGCCGCAATATTTAACCAACGTATGGGGCGTTGGTTATCGCTTCGAGGGGCGTATAACATGAGGAAGCTTCGTATTCGTACCTATGCCTTGTTCAGTTTGGTGCTCCTTCTGCTGCTGCCATGGGTTTTCTTTGTGGCAGCTCACTTCATCACGACCCAATCGCTGCATATTGGAGCGGGCCGGCCGGATTCCTATGCGGTTCCCATTGTGGCTGCGTTTGCAGGGCTTCTGCTCGCTTTCTTTATTGTAGGCATTCGCATGCGAAGGCTCCTTCTTATGCCCCTTGAGAAAATGAGCCAGGCAGCTCGGCAAATTGCCGAAGGCGATTGGGACGTTCAGCTGCCCCCATCGACCATCAGAGAGATTGCCGAGGTTCGAGAGGGATTCGAAGTCATGGTGAACGGTCTGCTAAGCTCGCACCGGAAGCAAGCGGAGCTGGAGGAGGAACGGAGATTCGTTATCGCTGCTGTCGCACATGACTTGCGGACACCGTTATTTGCCTTGCGCGGTTATTTGGACGGGGTTGAGCAAGGCATTGCGCAAACACCGGAACAAATCGCAAAGTATGTGGATGTTTGCAAGGAGAAATCGGCGCAATTGGACCGGTTGGTCGAGGATCTTTTCACCTTTACGAAGTTGGAGTACCTGGAAACGGAGCTAAGCAAGAACACAGCAGGTTTTAACGAAATTGTTCAGAAATCGATTGACAGCCTGGAGCCGCAAGCGCAGAAGAAGCACATCTCGATCGTCGCCCATTATGCGCCGGATGATTGTTTGATTCGAGCAGATTCGCACTTAATGGAGCGCGCGTTGAGCAATTTATTGGATAATGCCGTGCGGCACACGCCTGCTCATGGCCGCATTCTCGTTCAGTGCCGCCAGCAGGGAGATCGGGCAGCGTTCACGATCCAAGATTCAGGGCCGGGCTTTGCGCAGGATGAGCTCAAACGTATCTTTGAGCCTCTTTATCGGGGAGAGCAATCGAGAAATCGTGCGACGGGAGGAGCCGGATTGGGGCTGACCATATCCCAGCGAATCATCCGCCGGCATGGAGGCGAGCTTGCTGCAAGCAACCACCCGGAGGGAGGAGCCATCCTCTCAGGCTGGATTCCTGTCGCTAACCGATAGGAAGACCGGCTCCAAATAACCAAGGAAGCAAGCGAAGGCTGCCAGCAAATATTCGGTATCCTTCGCTTATCGTTCATCGTCCCAGCAATTTTACTATTTAGAAGGGATCAGCACGGATCCCTCCATGAGTCTTCGAGCACTGCGGCTCATGACCACTTTTTTCACGATCCAGCCTGTTTCCTCTTGTACGGCATCAGCACCTGCCGTTAAGGTACCGGAGGGGTGACCAAAACAAAGTGCTGACTTGGTGTCACCTAAAATCTTACTGACAATCGTTCCCGGAATTGCAGCTGCAGCGGCGATCGCAACAGCACCCGTACCGGTCATGGCATGATGAAGTTTACCCATGGAAAGAATGCGTGCCAAAATATCAATCCCCTCCGCTCGCACTTCTTTTCCGTCGGACGCCGTGTAGCTCGCCGGTTCTCCGAAAAATGCGATTTTCGGCGTGTGCTGACGCTTCGTCATGACATATTCGACGTTATCGGCCAGACCCATGGCCACAGCTCCATGAGCCCGAATCGCTTCAAAGCGGGCAAGAAGCTCCGCATTACCGTTGATATCCTGCTGCAGCTCCGTTCCCGTTAATCCCAAGGATGATGCCGAGACAAAGATAGCAGGGTTTCCGGCATTCATTAAGGTGACCTCCACCTCTCCCACACCTGGTACCGGAAGTACATCTATTGGATTTCCTGTAGGGAACATGGCTCCTCCCTCCTCATCCCCATCGCCCGCACCCGGATCTAGAAATTCCAATTTAATTTCCGCTGCGGGGAAAGTGACACCATCCAGCTCGAAATCACCCAACTCTTGCACCTCTCCATCCTTCATCGGGACATGAGCAATAATCTTCTTGCCGATATTTGCTTGCCAGATATTTATTGCAGCCACTCCATCCCGCGGAGTGTCTACCAGGCCTCTATGTATGGCAAAAGGCCCTACAGCCGCAGTAAGATTTCCACAGTTCCCGCTCCAGTCCACCAACGGTTGTCCGATGGCAACCTGTCCGAATAAATAATCTACATCACATCCCGGCCGATTACTTTTACTGATAATGACGACCTTGCTCGTACTCGATGTAGCCCCGCCCATACCATCAATCTGCTGACCATACGGATCCGGACTACCTATAATACGTAATAATACTCCATCACGCTCAGTTGGATCGGCCGGTAAATCATCCGGTACGAAAAACACCCCCTTGCTTGTTCCGCCACGCATATATATTGCCGGGATTTTGATTTGTTTTCCCCATTTACTCATGACCGTTGTACCTCCATTTCCTTTATCTTTGCCTCTCTTCTTTTTGACTCAACGCCAGTTTATTTCGCAGCACCATCTGCAACACTCCACCGTGGCGATAGTAATCAATCTCGACTTCACTATCGAATCTTACCGCTGCTTCAAACGTTTTTTGCGTTCCATCCTCGTCCGCTGCCGTTACTTTAACAAGCTGCCGCGGCTTGATGTCTCCGAGCAATCGACTCCGGGCATAATCAGCAAGCCTGTTGTCTATCGCGGTTTTGAATTAAACTTAGAAATTTAATGAATTTATAACGTTACATTATACTTTAATGCATCTGGCGTCCCAAACTTATCCACCTGCTCAGCGTGGTCAATCACCAAATCAACCGGAATCTCCGGATTAATCTGCTTCGGGTCTCCGCCCATGTTCGCCATGGCGGTTCGTAAAGAAGCCAAGTCCACGACAACAGGAACGACGGTATAATCCTGAAGGACCATACGAGCCGGCTTAAAAGGTACTTCTACATTTTCTTTCGCATCCTTTGTGCCCCATTTCGCTAAATTCTCAATGTGCTCCTGCGTGATCGTTTTTCCGTCATACTGACGCAATACTGACTCCAATAAAATTTTAATCGAGTACGGAAGTCTGGATACTTAGCCTATACCAGCTTCCTCCAAAGTTTGAATCCGGTAATAATGAACTTGTTGAAGATATCTTGAGGTGTTCTCATGGTCTCCCCCTCTCCTATCCTGTTGTAACGAACTTGAGATTATTATAGGCCGGACCCAGAACTAAAAGAAAATATCAATTCCTTATGACCGGCGATACCCATTGGGAATATCTAAAAATAAAAAAAGAACCAAACAAGACAGACTGCAATTGTCTCATTTGACTTCTTTCTTTACTCTTGCAAATCGGTTTCTTTAACGAAATGAACAAACGCTTTCGACAGTATTCATTTCCAGCGCTTCATTATAGTAAAACATCCAGGTTTGTCTTATGATGCGGTTTCCCTCTTTGTCTGTGATGTCTACTTTATTGATCTCCGCATCCTTAGCGTTTCGTGATGGAAGGTTGAGAAATGAATAATTCCTCAGCGGTTCTTGTGATATTTTTATGCTTGTAAAGCACCCGCAATATGAGCCAATCTTGTTCCTCCAATGTCTTAGCCCCCTCTTCCAATCTATAAATAACATACTATAGTTGAACGAATCAGATATGCAAGTTGGTTATGTCTAACCATGCAAAATTAGTATTTTTAATTCATTATACTTCTATGATTAAATGTTAATAGGCAGCTACTCATGTTAAGAACGGAGGAACATAGATGAAGGATATTGTGAGCTTGTTTCAAGAAATTCCGACCACTTGTATATCCGATGCTTTGCAAGGAATGAATAACCTGGATCCCGGCATTAAACCTTTAAAGGAGCAGTATAGAGTTGCGGGCAGAGCTTTTACAGTTAAAATGCCTGTCGGAGACAATCACGCTGTACTTCGGGCAATATCCGAAGCTAAACCCGATGATATTCTTGTCATCGATGCTAAAGGAGATACGTACCGTGCAGTGGCCGGCGACTTTGTCGTGGGCATGGCACAAACCTTAGGAATAAAAGGTATCGTTGTTGACGGAGTCATCCGCGATATTCATGGGATCAGGGAACTGAATTATCCGGTCTTTTGCAAAGGGACCACGGTTGCTGCGAGCGGCAAAGCGGGAGGAGGGGAAATAAACGTACCTATCTCTTGCGGCGGGGTTTCGATCCAACCCGGTGATATCATTGTCGGGGATGTGGACGGGGTTGTCGTTGTCCCTAAGGACATAGAAACAACGATTCTCCATAAAGCTTTGGATAAGTTGAAAAAGGATCAAGAGCGAGAAGAGCTTGTTTCCGGGGATCAGGAAGCAATAAGAAAGCATCTTGATTCAATACTCTCCAAGTAAAACTTATGGGCAAAGAGAAAAGCTGATCTCCTATGCGGAAATCAGCTTTTATTTTTGTCTCTCTCCTCTACTGTAAAATGTTGGGCTTCATTCCCTCATTCGCCCGATTCCCTGCACGATCCGCTCAGGTTATGTAACGGCGGAAACAATATAGCTTTGCCGCCTATCCGCCTCCAATGATTATCGTATCAAGTTCCCCTTCCACCTCCATATCCTCCATTCGAATTCGGCTCATTCCCCTTCTTTGACGAACCGCTCAATCCGGCTTTTAATGGAATCGCGAACAGTACGGAATTGGCTCATTATTTCATCTTCCGTTCCAACAGCTTTTGCCGGATCATCAAACCCCCAGTGCCATTTTGTAACGTTCTTGTTGGAGATTACGGGGCAATGCTCATCGGCGTGGCCGCACAAGGTAATGACATAGTCGGCCCGATTCAAAATATCGGGATCGATCACGTCCGAGGTATTGTGACTAATATCCACACCGGCTTCCTTCATTACTTGTACTGCCCGAGGATTTACCCCATGCGCTTCAAGTCCTGCGCTTTTTACTTCGTATTTATCACCACCTAATGCTTTTAAAAAGCCATCCGCCATCTGGCTTCTGCAGGAATTGCCGGTACACAAAAAGTAAACTAACGGTTTTTTCTCCATGATGAACAATCTCCCTTTTAAATTGAACTATTCATGCATTCATCTGCAGATGCTGCAGAACATACAGCCATATATAAAGACCGGTAAGCGTAATGAACAATGTAGGTACGGTTAGCAGAATGCCGATTTTAAAATAATAACCCCAACTAATTTTTACGTTTTTCGTAGAAAGCACATGCAGCCAAAGCAGCGTAGCCAATGAGCCGATCGGTGTGATTTTCGGACCTAAATCCGAACCGATCACATTCGCATAGATGAGCGCCTCACGAATAAATCCGCCGGTTTGAGTGCCCTGGATCGCCAGCGCGTTAATCATGACTGTTGGCATGTTGTTCATAATGGAGGACAGGATTGCGGCAATAAAGCCCGTACCTACGGTAGCCGCAAAAAGTCCTTGGTCTGAGACCGTTTGAATGACACTGCCGAGCGCATCGGTAAGTCCGGCATTTCGAAGGCCATATACGACTACATACATACCGACGGAGAAGACCACAACTGCCCAAGGAGCATTCTTCACCAGTTTCCATGTATGGATTGCAGGGCTTTTTCTCGCAGCAAACAAAAACGCAATCGCAGCGATGCCTGCAATCAAGGATACAGGGAGCGAGAAAAATTCGCTGACGAAATAAGCGACGAGCAGTGCGGCTAAAATGACCCAAGATAGTTTAAATAGCCGCGGATCTTTAATGGCTTTCTCCGGTCTTCTCAATGAGGTCAGATTATAGTTTACCGGGATGCTTTTATGGAAATACAGATAGAGCACAACGAGGCTTGCGATGATAGAAAAGAAATTCGGAACGATCATACGGCTGGCGTATTCGGCAAAACCGATGTTGAAATAATCCGCGGATACGATATTGACTAAGTTACTGACGACAAGCGGCAAAGATGCTGTATCGGCAATAAAACCGCTGGCCATAATAAACGGCAAAATCATCCTTTCATCAAATTTCAATGCCCGAACCATTGCAAGCACAATCGGCGTGATAATCAGGGCTGCACCGTCATTGGCAAACAAGGCAGCGACCGCCGATCCCAACAGAATGATAAAAACAAACATAAGGAGTCCGTTTCCGCGTGCTAGCCGTGCCATATGTAAGGCTGCCCACTCGAAAAAACCAATTTCATCAAGAATCAGCGAGATTAAAATGATAGCCACAAAGGCCAATGTTGCATTCCATACGATACCGGTTACGGTGCCCACGTCCGTAAAGCTGACCACCCCGAACAATAAAGCGAGAATAGCTCCGGCACTCGCCGACCAGCCGATATTCAGTCCCCGCGGCTGCCAGATGACCAACGTCAAGGTAAATAAAAAAATGAGAAATGCGATGATCGCCATGTTGTCCCCCACTTATTCGCAACAGTCGTTTTTCTTCTGATCGATCTTTAGTTTTAATGACGGGATATATTCTAAAATTGTCTGAATATATGGTTTATCATCAATATTTAATGAGTAATAAACCCATTGGCCTTTACGTGTTTCGTTGACAAGCCCGGCTGATTTTAGTTTGCGCAAATGCTGGCTTGCATTCGGTTGAGACGTTTCCAACAAATCAACGATGTCGCATACACAAAGCGGCCGCTCTTTCAATAAAGCCATGATCGTTAACCGTGTTTTGTCTCCGAGCATTTTAAAGCTTTCCGACATTTCATTTATTTGTTCCATAGAGAACCTCCAATAAATCACTATAAAATCTTTTGGTCTTTTAAGACTTCAACCGTTATAGCCACCTCACAGTCAACATCAAATGAATGATAAAATAAATATATAATAATTAAATTATATAATCAATTGATTATATTTTAAAAAGATTGTAAAGAAGTTTATCATTTACCCCCTACCGAATCAGCAATGAGTTTAAATCTCCCTTACCATAACTGAACTTCAGCGGACTACATTCTTGGCCTAAATCAGGAATCGGAACAGATTCTTGACGTTGAATTGTAACAAGAATTTGTTCCGATAAAATAAAAGCCCATGATTTAGTTGCTTGTAATTTGCACCGTCTTTGTAGTTTCCTTCCACTCAACTTTTGTCCCTAGTGATTCACTGATAAAGCGAACTGGCACAAGGGTCACGCCATTTTTTATTATTGGTGGAGCATCTAACTTTGTTAATTCACCATTAATGATTGCAGAATCACTATCTATCGTTAATTGTATGGTGGTTTGCCCTTTATGTGCAGTTACTGTAGAAGTTTCGGCATGCCATTCTATTACGGCACCCAAAGATTCAAAAATTTTGCGCATCGGAACCAAGGTTGTTCCATCAACCAATATAGGTAGTTGTTCGAACTCGAGTACCTTTTCATCAATTTTAACGCTAATTAAGTTGTCTACAAAATCTTCATTCTCATTACTTTTAATCCAAACTGGTTCTGTCCTATACCATTGAGTTCCATCTCCCGTATAGCCTCCGCCCCAAGAAAATAAAGTCCCGTCTTCTCGAAGCGCCATAGAGCGGAAACCTGTACCGTGTGCCGCGATCTTTATTATTTTATGTAGACCTTTAACTTGAACAGGTACGTTGCTATCTTCATAAGATCCTATTCCTAATTGTCCGCCTAAATTTTGACCACTTGCCCAAACAGTTCCATCTCTTTTTAAATAGAGTGGTCCGCCTGCAGTAGCTTGTATGGAAACAACATCTGTAATACCTTCCACTAATTTAGGATTGGATTTCTTATTTACTGTTTCACCTGCAATCTTACCTGCCCCGTTTGAACCAAACACCCAAACAGAGCCGTCTTTTTTCAAAGCGTAGGAATCTCTTGAGGCTGCTGCAACAGCTAGAACATCGTTTAAACCCTCAATTTGAACCGCTTTTCCTTGATCGAGTGTCCAAACAGTCCCGTCTTTTCTTGTAGCAATTAAATTATTTCCGTACCCAGTGGAGATAGAAACGATGTCAAAAAAACCATCAAGTTTGGAAGGAGACTTCCCCCAGTTCCAAAGACTACCGTCACTTGTTACAGCGAAACTTTTACTCCAATTTCCAGCAACAAGAACAACATTATCTATTCCCCTAACCTTTACTGGCGTGACGCGATCGTTGTCTTCAACAACTTGAGATCCTTGTCCAGGTTTTATTACGGTTTTCGTCCCATCTCCGATTTGACCCTCAGAATTTCTTCCCCAAGCCCATACAGAACCTCCTTTATCCACTGCTAAAGCATGATGTGAACCAGCAGCAATAAGGCGTACATCTTTTAACCCTGAAACTTGAACTGGAATCATAGGATTTTCCGTTCCTTTTTGTCCATTACCGAATACTCCTGATCGATTTGATTCACCCCATGCCCAGAGGGTCCCATCCTTTTTAATGGCAAGACTAACTCCTCCGCCAACTGCGATATCCTTCCAACCAATCGAGTCATTCCCAGCAAAGGCTGTATCTAAATTTCCCAACACTACTGAAAGCAAGGAAAATACAGCTAATAATTTTATCGATAATTTCATGATTGTGTTCTAGTCTCCTTTAAATTGAGGATATTAAATATATGATTCGTGAGCACCAAACCAATTCCTTTTTTAGAAATAATTATTACCCGAAACTGCCCGTTAGCGAAGCGAAGGGATGCCGCGCGGCACCCCTTTCGATGTTTCAACTATCGTTTCCCGTTAGCGGAATCGCGTGTTAAATTGGAAGTACAATAACAGCAGGTGCGGTATATGCCAGCAACTACACTTTCAATTCAACGTATCTTGATGAACCCCTACTCCGCTTCCTTCTTAAAACACGAGTCCACAAACTAAACTTACCAAACCTTTCAAATTCATTGTGTTTTATATTTTATACACTGTCAACATTTTCTTTTTTTAGAATAATCCCTTTAAAATGCAAGCATCAAGTTTTTTATGTTATGTTTTATTACATTTTGAATGGAGAATGAAAACTACATATGGTTAACAAAAATATTATGTTATAATGGATTTAGATAAGTTTGGGCATAGTTAACAAGTTTATACGAAAAGAGTAATGAATGCAGCGTATGTATGAAAATCTTTTAAATATATCGGAGGCCGCAAAATTACTGGGGATTTCGGCAAGCACCCTGCGGCGTCTGGAGAAAAACGGAACCGTTGAGGGGTACGGTTTGAAGGTCATGTATACTCCCGGCGGACAAAGAAGATACATGCTGGATGAGGTTCAGCATCTTTATTCCAATCAAGGATTCTCAGGGCAAACCGGCTTCGGTAACAAATCCGCGCTGCTCATCCGGGACTTAACTATAGCGTTTACAGACCCGCAGTCACAGCTGTCTATTGAAATCGAGGATCAGGTAAGCGTGACACAGCAGCTTATCGAAGAGGCGCTTTCCCACAGTATCCCGGTTATTTTCAGCATGACCATTTATGAATCAAGCCATCAGGTGTCCCGTTTATGGAGCCAGAAGTTTCCGTCGCTCCAAATATTGGATCATCAGAGCACATGGGTCCATATTCACCCGAAGCTTGCCGATTATCCCTACGACCTTATCAACCCCACGGTCTACATTACGGACTTATACAATTCTTCGGTGGAAGATTTTTTGAAGGGGCGTCAAATCGATACATTGATTCTCGCGGGTGCGACGACAAGCGGAAGCATCCGGGCGACGGCTGTCGAAGCGCTGCAGAGGGGATACAAGGTGATCATTCCAAAGGAGGCGGTAGGCGACCGCAATCAGACAATCCAGAACATCACCCTATTGGACTTAAATGCGAGATACGCCGACGTCGTGAACGCCGACAAGGTACTGAAAAATATGAAGCCTTCCCTCGAATCCACTTAAAATAAACATCGCAGTCCCAGATCAGTCACTCCTTCCCGCCCATTCCCGGGCATAAAAATAATCCCGATCGGCCTCGGGGTTCCACTCCTTTATTTAACATGCGGACTTTCGTTAGTTGAATAACGGGCAGTCCTTTATTATTCTAATTTTACCGAAGGAATCAAATTTTGCGCCCCAGTTTGCAATTGCCCGTTTGCGCGCTTTTGCGTTTGGGTTGCTTTTTCTCGTAAGCACGGAGAGCGGCGCTGTCAATGGCGACGTTACTGCCATCCAGGATGCCTTCCTGTTGACAGCGTGTGACCAATCCTCAAAAAGCTGTTTTGCCAAGCCCTTCTTCGTCAGTTCCGCGAAAACTCGGCTTAATGTGGATATGGAGGGAGCTTCCCGATCCAGAGGAAGACCACACTGATAACGAAACCGGAGATCCGTATCCAAACGATGATGCAATCCCGTAAAGGTATCGATTCCTTCAAGTGGCGCAGCCAAGAGTGCTCGTAGAATACCTTGTCTGCAGTATCCGTCAGCGCCTCGGGGTGAACGGCTCCTCAATTCCTTGGCATACGGCCTCAGATCGAGAGAGCTGAATAAGATGGGCAATCGCTCCTTGGGTTGTATTTTTAATAGTTCTTCGAAGGAAAACAGACATACTTGGAGAATATACAAAGTGACTTCCTCCCTTGGTTGTTTTCGGGTTTGGTCACTTGAAAACTTCTCCAAGTTGGGGTGTCTTGGTTAATTTCAAAATCTTTCTTGCTTCATCGGGGGTTGCGATTTCCTTGCCTAATTCGGCAACAATACGCTTCGTTCTGTTCACAAACTCCGCATTGGATTTCGCTAAGACTCCGAGCTCGATTCCGCGGTAATCGACGGCTCGGGCGACATGCGTTTTCTTGGCAATGTCGGCTCCGACCACAAGGGTCGATTCGGTATTTTGTAGAATGCGTTGATTTTGCTTTTTGGATTGCTTATACTTCATGTAGAACGTCCTCCTTCAATTAGGGCAGTGAATGTGCATCATTCCGAGACCCGGCATACAGGAGGCGCTTTTTTCATTCATAGCATGTAAAAGGCGTTTATGTTTTCTTATCGATTGCGTATTTTCGCCGTTTCAAGCTGCTTTTATTCAATGCTTCATTCCAGGCATGCTGCCCATATCGTGTCCGTTTCCTCCACCCGTATCAGGCTGCGTTCCCGCATGGGCATTGCCGCTGCCATGTCCTCCATGGCCTGCTCCGGATTCGGAGACGATCTCCAGCATGGCATCTATTTCCCCTTGTGCCGCGGCGCTCAGCACGTCTTCGCCCCCTGTTAACCAGGCATGATTGTAAGGTCCTTCCGCAGGAGTCCTCTTATACTTCGGCTGAATCGACATGACATAGGACATGACGGCCTCCGGCATGCTGTCCTTATCCGTCCAAAGCATCGGCGCATGTTTGCCCAAATGGGAGAACGGTGCGGCAGCCAGGGCCAAAGCCGGGGAATCCTTGCTCACGAAAGAGAAGTTGTGTCCCGGTGTTGTTATTCCCCACCCAAAATCCGTAACGAGATCTTTGTATTTCGCGAAGGCAACGGCATTTTCGTAAGGATCTTTCCCGGCGATCCGGACGACCCTTCCGAATTGCCCCAATTGGGTTTCCACACTGGCCGATACCACCGATTCCGGTCCAAGGATATAGATGTTTGCTTTGCCTCCCCGCGTCTTTAAAGCATCGACGGTTTCCTGCGGAATTTCGTCTTTTGTGACATAAAGCAGCGGTTCCGGCATATGGGCGATCCAGTTTACGGCAGGCATGGTATATTCCTGGCTATCCTTCGAACCCACGATCACTGAAGGAGGATTCTCTTTAGTGACATTCGCATAATAGGCATCAACCGCTTTGGCCACCGCCGCATGATTTCCGCCTGCAATCTTGTCCGTTTTCAGCCCAAGCTCCTTCACCTGTTCCTCTACCTTTGGATCGAGATCACCGACCAGAATGACCTGGACACCGTTGTTCATGGGCACACCTGCAGGCTTTAACCGCTTCAACTCGTTCAAGGTGACTTCGGGAATCCCGTCTTTATCCACGAAAAGCACTGGGCCGTTATTCGGATGATGAATCAGATTCGCACTGACAAGCGCCGTTTGCCAATCGTCCGGATTCGCGAGCACGACACCGCCCGGTCTGTTCTCGTCGCCGGTAGCCATCCACAACGTTCGCGAAACCAGCACGGCCGCCTCCGCGGGATCACTCGTATTGATGCGTGTTGTGTTTTTCGATCCCACCCACGGCATGTTAACCGCCAAGACCGGTTGACTTTGTCCGGAACCGGCCTGCTGCTCCGCATTCCCCATGTTATGCCCCTCGTGCTGCGGGGAAGAATCCGTAGCATGGAAGCATCCCGTTAAGGCCAAGGCCGTAACCACGGAAACAATTCCGACTTTCATTGTTTTTTTCATTACACAGCCTCCTTCCTGTCTTTACGGTTTTTCATTTTGCGAGATTGTGCCCGCTAATGTCCAAACCAATCCGCTGCAATAAGAATAACCACCGCTTTTGAAGATCTTGTGAAGAATGATGATTTGCCGGTTAAAAAGAACGGCTTACTTTAGGAATTCGGATATAAAACGTGGTCCCCTGACTGCTTTCCGCCCAAATCTGTCCCCCGTGAGCGTTAACCAGCTTCTTTACGATGGTTAACCCCAAACCGCTGCCGCCGGTTTTCCGGTTTCGCGACTTGTCCCCCCGGTAAAACCGCTCGAAAATATACGGCAAATCCTCCCGCGCAATACCGCTGCCCGAATCCTGAACGGCAATAAGTACGTATTGTTCCTCCTCTACAGCTTCAATTCGCACTTCCCCGCTCTCCGGAGTGTATTTGAGGGCATTGCCAAGCAGATTGACCAACACCTGAATCATGCGTTTGCGGTCCGCAACAATCCGGATGTCCGGACTGCAGCTAAACGAAAGCTTAATCTTTTTTTCAAGATAAGCAGCGGAAACCAAGTCCACCCCTTTGGCAATCATGGAAACCAGAGGCTCTTCTTTTCGTTCCAAATGAAATGCCTGAGATTCCATATGGGTCAGGTCTTCCAGTTCTGCTACCATGTCCGTCAACCGTTCAATCTCTTCGTAGCAGGAATGGATGCGTTCCGGAGTCGGTTCCCAAACGCCGTCTTCAAACGCCCGCATATGGCTTTTTAAAGTGGCGAGCGGCGTTCGAAGTTCATGCGCGATGTCTTCGGTCATGGTGACCCGAAGTTGCTCTTGTTTGTGCAATTGCTCGGCCAGTTTGTTTAGCGAACTGCCCAATTCCGCAAGCTCGTCCTTGCCGTCGAGTTTCACCCTGGCGTCCAGCTGGCCGTCCGACATCCGTTCCGCGACCCGTTTCATGTCGACAAGGGGGGCCGAAATACGTTTCGCTGTATAAAAACCGATCAGAACCGAAAGGACGATGGAACCGGCAAACGTCCACAAGATCGATTGAATGAGCGCCTGTTCCAAGTGATAACCCAGCTGCGGAAAATCATGATGCGCGCCTGCAGCCTGTGCCTGATACATGGAAATATGATAATGGGTTCCCCAAATAATGCTGACCGTCGAAATCAATAAAATGCCCGTCGCTATTGCAATGATCAGCATCGCCAGACGGGTGTGCAATCGCTTATTCATCGGGCACCACCTGAAAAGCGATAACCGTAACCATAAACTGTAACGATATATCGGGGGTTTTTCGGATCCGGCTCGATTTTGTGGCGTATATTTTTAACATGCTGGTCAATGGTCCGAATATCGCCTTCGAATTCATAACCGAGCACTTTATCTGCCAATTCCTCACGTGAAAAATGCCGCTGAGGATATTTAGCCAAAGCAAGGAGCAGCGAGTATTCGTTCGGCGTTAAATTCACCGGTTCTCCATTGCGAAGGACGATTCGTTTCAGCGAATCGATCACCAAATGGCCATTGTTGAAGGCTATGCGGTCAGCAAGCAAATGACGGTCATCCGTTCGGCGCAGGATCGCCCGGACCCTGGCCACGACCTCGCGCGGATCGAAAGGCTTGGTCACATAATCATCGGCGCCAATGGACAAGCCTTTGATTCGATTGTTTTCCGACACTTTGGCGGTAAGCATGAGAATTGGAACGGAATGGTTTTGACGTATGGTTTGGCATACAAGCTCCCCCTCCATATCCGGCAGCATGAGATCGAGTATGACGAGATCGACCGGCAGGTTTTGCAGAGTATACAATGCCTCTTTTCCGGTTGCCGCTTCTAATGTTTTAAACCCTTCCTTGTTAAGATAGGACACCATGACATCGCGAATTTTCTCCTCGTCATCCACCACCAAAATCGTTTTCATGACCATCCTCCAAACACGTTTCTTTGATTACTTTACCACTGACTTGTGAAGAAATGATGTAGGCTTCCAACAATTCTTTCCATTCGCTTATATTTTGATAATAACCTTGTTCCCTGCTCATCCTATTTTCGTGTGAAACAGCGCGCCAGCCGTCACTTTTTTTCGCGAATTTCTTTGCAGATCTGCTCAGCGATCTCTTGCACGCTTTTTGTCCCGAGATCCCCTTCCCCGCGTTTTCTGACGGCTGCTGTACCGGAGGTTGCCTCGTTTTCACCGAGTATCAGCATAATAGGAATTTTCTCCAACTGAGCCTCGCGGATTTTGTAGCCCAATTTTTCGTTACTCCCGTCGACCTCGACCCGTATACCAGCGTTCCGGAGCGCTGCCTTCACTTGAAAAGCATAGTCGAGGAATGGAGCCGACACCGGCAGCAGCTTCACCTGAACCGGCGCAAGCCAAAGCGGAAATGCGCCGCTGTAGTGTTCCGTTAAAATGCCAATGAACCGGTCAATGGAACCATATACGGCACGATGAATCACGACTGGCCGGTATTTCCTGTTGTCTTCGCCGATGTACGACAGGTCAAATTTCTCCGGCATCTGAAAATCCAGTGTGCCCCGGACAATTCATCGGTTTGAGCGCGAATTTTGTTTCGTCAACCTCGGTAAAGTACATATTTTCACGGTAATGATCCCAGTGGCCTGACTTCTCCCACAGCCTTTGTTTCATGATAAACGGTGTGCGCACTTCTTCATAATCCCGTTTTTGCTGCATATTGCGCAGGAAGTTTTCAAGCTCGGTCCGGATGACCATCCCTTTTGACAAGTAGAATGGCATACCCGGCGCTTCTTCGGATAACATAAACAATCCGAGCGCTTTGCCCAGCTTCCGGTGATCGCGCTTTTTGGCTTCTTCAAGAAGTTTCAAATGCTCATCGAGCTGCCCCTTTTTCGAGAATGAAGTCCCGTAAATACGCTGAAGCATTTTATTCTTTGAGTCACCGCGCCCATAAGCTCCGGCAACATTCATCAGTTTGAATGCTTTGATCCGGCCGGTGGAGGGCAGATGCGGTCCGCGACAAAGGTCTGAAAACTCTCCCTGCGTATATATGGTAATCACTGCAAGCGGCTTCTCAATGTCGATGTCGTAGTAAAACCCGTCTGCGATAACGGGGCCTATTCCGAGCTTGACGGCCTTATCCCCGTATATGCGCTTCATGGCTTGCGCCATCAAAATGCGCCGTACTGTGGCGATAGACCTCCAGCCCATCCTTGCTGTCAAGTGTAATGATTTCGACCAGGTGTTGTTCGTCTGTGATAATGTCATCCTGTAACTGTTCTGAGATAATGTCACTATGGGACAGGAGACATTAACATTGACCAGAGCAGAACTGAAA
>NZ_FNDY01000066.1 GCF_900099895.1 Paenibacillus naphthalenovorans | reverse complement strand
CAACACTTATCCAAACACAACTTCAGCATTGGATCGCCGGTTTGCCCAATTACATCAAGGCTTACCTACCGAATTTAAGCTGCGAAAGTTGAGTTTTAAATTATTGATTCCGGAGTCTTTTCCTACTATATAATAAAGAGCCCCCGTTAATTGAACCGCTAATAACTCGGATATCATTACTTTTTAAATATTGAATGGTCAGAGGATTTACTTTTTTCAACTTTTTATAATGCTGGATTGTCAACAGTAAATCAAACAATTTTTTTAAGGGCTTCTTGGCGATACTGAACAGGCGTCATATAGCCTAAGGTTCCATGAATGCGATACTTGTTAAACCAGTTTACGTAATCGTATAATTCCAACTCCAGATGACGAAGACTCTGGAAATTCATCTGATTCACAAACTCTGTTTTCATGATCTTGTAGGGTGGCTTCAGCGACAGCGTTGTCGTACGGACAGCCTTTCATACTCAGCGATCGGCCACGGAGTGTAATCGGAATCGCTCTTGAAACGGATCAATACCCAACCGATCAAAGGCTAAAAAAAGTTTGGCTGTGCATATCTCATCGCAACCTTAATATCTTCTGTCGCTTTGTCCAATTTGGCATAAATCGGATTTACCTGCAAAATTTTCGACAGCGATCGTTTATCTCTTTTCTCTATGATAGAACCGTCCTCATTGTAAAAAGTCGCCCAGTGATACAGAAGATTTTTGGTACATGAAGAAAAATCGGTTGAAAATCCATAGGCATTGGAAAATTCCATTCCTGATAGATCCGCTCCAGCTTCTACAGCCATCAAATAGCCATCGCCCGTCAGTACATTGCATCCAAGTGCGTTGCTTAAAAATGCGCATCCCCCGGTGGCTATGACAACTGATTTTGCTTTTACTATCCAATCTTCTCCAGTATCCAAATTCACGCCGATTGCCCCGCCAACTCCAGAAAAATCTGCTAGCAGTTCCAAAGCCGGAGAACGATCAAATATTTTAACCCCTGCTTTTTGGATGGTTCTTCTCATAAGACGCATATACTCTGGCCCTTGCAAATTTCTGCAAATTGGAATTCCAGGTTCATCAGTTGGGAATGGATAGCCGAATTGGACTAACTTTTGAGTTCCTGTTTTTGTCTGATCATATAATGTTTCAAGCCAATTGCGCTTTCGTGAGAGAATTCCCTCTTGCGATAAATTTCTCTATATCTTCTTCTCTTTTTTTAGGTCTGATGTCAGCGTTCAACCACAAATTATCAGTCAAGATTCTGAAAAAAGTTTTCACAATACACGGACTTTCCAATTGAAGTTGTTTCACATGTGTTGTCTAGAATTCGTTGGGACGCGGCCATTTATAGGCGCGATCTACAAACATTAGGCGACTTTGGCAAGACTCATTCACCCGCTCATCATGGACTTCATAACCACTTTGATGCAAAGAGTCTACAAAACTTTTTTGTTTTTGATGAAGAATGGATCCCAAATCCTGTATATTAACAACTTTTAATCCACAACCAGCCGGCGCCGCTGCTCCCATGGAAGCTTTTCTTTCATGTGCAAAAAAGCTATTCTATTGATAAAGGAGGTTTTTGGTTTGAGCAACGAATCCGAATTAAACCAGCTTGCACAGAAGCTGCCCGAATGGTTGGAAGCGAGCCGGAGCGTAACGTCTCAAGGCCGGCCGGCTTCCTATATTCCCGAGCTGGGTCACGCTCCTGCCGATGCGCTCGGGATTACAGTGATGGACGGCAGCGGCCGGGTGGTGACCTCGGGCGACTGCGGCTTGCGCTTTACCATGCAGAGTATTTCCAAAGTGTTCACACTAATCCTTGCACTAATGGATCGGGGCGAGGAAGGCGTATTCCAGAAGGTCGGGATGGAGCCGACGGGCGACGATTTCAACTCCATGCTCAAGCTGGAACTGGTGGAGCCGGGCAAACCGTTCAATCCCTTGATCAATGCCGGGGCTATTGCCGTTTCCTCTTTGATCCACGGAGTCACACCGGCGGAAAAAACGGAACGCATACTCGCTTTTTTCCGGGAGCTTGCCGACGACGCGTCGCTCACATACAACGAAGCCGTGTATCGTTCAGAGTCGTCTACCGCCCACCGCAACCGGTCGCTGGCCTATTTCCTTAAGGATAACCAGGTGCTTACCGAGGCCGACGAGGTAGAGGAAATCCTCGACGTTTACTTTAAGCACTGCTCGATCGAGGTTACCTGCCGTCACGTGGCCCGAATGGCTCTGGTGCTGGCGATGAACGGCACGGACCCGCTGACCGGACGCACATTGATCCCCCGGCGTTACGTGCAGATCGCCAAAACCTTCATGGTTTCCTGCGGCATGTACAATGCTTCCGGGGAATTCGCCATCCGTGTCGGCCTGCCGGCCAAGAGCGGCGTTTCGGGGGGCATTATGACGCTGGTTCCCGGCCGTTACGGCATCGGCGTCATCGGTCCGGCGCTCAACGACAAAGGCAACAGCATCGCCGGCGTACATCTGCTGCAGTCGCTTTCGGTGCATTTCGATTGGAGCATGTTTTAAGCCGCCGGAAGCAAACAAAACACAAGACTCGTCCGCCAAAGCGGTTGAGGCTTGTGTTTTGTTGGTTCATGACGGCTTATCTCAGGTCCTGCATCGCGATCATATCCATATCGGCGAATTCCTGATTTTCTCCGGCCATTGCCCAAATAAACGTATAATGGCATGTGCCGACGCCGCTGTGGATCGACCAGCTCGGACTGATGACCGCCTGCTCATTGCGCACTACGAGATGACGCGTTTCGCTTGGCTCCCCCATCATATGGAACACAACGCCGTCCTCCGGCATATCGAAATAGAGATACGTTTCCGAACGGCGGCTATGCGTATGGCTGGGCATGGTATTCCACATGCTGCCCGGCTTCAGCAGCGTCATGCCCATCACGAGCTGGCAGCTTTGCACGCCGTTCGGATGGAAGTATTTATAGATCGTGCGCTCGTTGGATTGGGCGAGGGATCCCAAATACGCCGGTTCCGCCCGGCCGATCGCTACTTTTTCGGTCGGGTAATGTTGGTGCGCAGGTGCGGAGCTCAGGTAGAAGCGTGCCGGATTCAATGCGTCGGCGCTTTTGAACCATACTTCCCTGTTGCCGAGACCGACATACAAGCCGTCCTTGTTGTCCAGCTCGTACCCGGTTCCGTCCACGATTACGCTTCCCTTGGCACCGATATTGACGATCCCGATCTCGCGGCGCTCCAGAAAATAATCCGCGCCGATATCATGCTTGTCGGCCTCCAGCTTGACCGGCTCTTTTAGCGGGATTACGCCGCCCGTAATCAAGCGGTCTACATGACTATAGACCATGTTCAGCTGTCCGGGAACAAACAAACCCTCCATCAAAAATTGTTTGCGCAAGCGTTCCGTATCGTACGATTTCGTATCTGTCGGATGGGTGGCATAACGGTTTTCCATCATGATATGAATTCCTCCCGATAACGTATTCACTTGCTATTATAATACGAACGTTCATTTCAGTACATATAAATTATTTTTGAACTAAAATGAACCAATTTGAACATATTTTTATTATCCCTTCGTACCCCGGGAACCTCCCTGTTCAATGCGAACGCCTGCCTCCTCATATTTAATCGCCGTTGCTTCAGGCAAACCGCTGTCCGTAATGATGACCGGAATGTCTGAAAGCTTGGCGAACGTAATAAGCGCGCACTTATCGAATTTGCTGTTGTCGGCAACGCAAAACACCTGCTTGGCTGAATGGATCAACGCCTGCTTCTGCTCCATATGCATATACGTAAAGATCGTAAAGCCGTACTCGGGATGGATCCCGGTGGTCGACAGGAAAGCCTTCTGCACGTTCAGCTTCTGCAAAAAACGTCCCGCATCCTCGCTGACCAGCAGATTCCGGCTCCGGAAGCCTCCGGGAACGACAAGCCGGATCTGATCCTTCCTGATCAGCTCGCTAATGATGTAAAGATCGTTCGTGATGACCGTGAGCGGTTCATTGTCCAAAAGACGGGCGATTTGCAGCGTGGTGCTGCCGCTGTCCAGGGCGATAATATCGTTAGGCTCTATGAAGGATAATGCGCACATGGCGGCCTCGTATTTTTCATTCGTCTGTTTGCCGTTCGGCGTCTTGTCCGGGAACAAACCGGAATATCCCTCGTTTGCCAGGATCGCACCGCCATGGGTTCGCAGCAGCAGTCCCTTGGCCTCCAGCTTCTCCAGATCCTGACGAATCGTTTTACCCGTTACCCCAAGCCGGGCGGCCAGATCGGCAACGGTCACTTCTCCTTTGGCTATCAGCTGCTCCATTATGCTTTCGTAACGTTTGATGGCTGACATCGGATGCCTCCGCTCCTGCAAATATCGTTTCACCCATCGTAACACAGCTTTCCCGGCAAAACCAAGATGTCTCCGCTTGAAAAAAACGAAACGTACGCTCCGGCATCCGCGCTTGTAAAAAGCATCGTGACGCTCCCGGGCTAAAATGATATAATATGGGCTAATGCCAAAGAAGAACATGGAAGGAAGAATTAGAATGAACCCACTTGCACGCCAGCTGAACGAAACGATCGCGAAAGAAAACCAGCATGTATACGACATGCTTTCCGATCTTGGCAAGCAAATCTATTTCCCCAAGGTAGGCATTCTCAGCCAATCCGCAGAAGCTAAGGCAAAAGCCAAGAAATTCAACGCTACCATCGGTACGGCGCTGGAGAAAGGCCAGCCGATGCATCTGAAGGTGATTCAAGATACGCTGTCCGCATATAATCCCAAGGACATTTACGAATATGCGCCGCCTGCCGGCAAACCGGAGCTGCGTGCCGCTTGGCGCAGCAAAATGCTCGAAGAAAACCCGTCTCTTCAGGGCAAAAGCCTGGGCAATCCGATTGCAACCAATGCGCTGACGCACGGGCTGAGCATCGTGGCCGATTTGTTCGCCGGACCGGGAGACGCTGTAGTCATCCCCGACAAGAATTGGGAAAACTACGAGCTGACCTTCGGCATTCGCCGCGGAGCCGAGCTCGTATACTATCCGCTGTACAACAGCGAGCGCAAATTTAACGCGGATGGACTCCGTGACGCCCTGCTGGCGCAGAAGGACAAAGGCAAGGCGATCGTCCTGCTGAACTTCCCGAACAATCCGACGGGCTACACGCCGGGACCGGAAGAAGGGCGTACCATCGTAGCGGCCATCAAGGACGCCGCGGAAGCCGGTATCAACGTGGTTGCCGTGACCGATGACGCCTACTTCGGACTATTCTTCGAGGATTCCTTGCATCAATCGCTGGCTGGAGACTTGGCGGATCTGCATCCTCGCGTCCTGTCGATCAAAATCGACGGCGCCACCAAAGAAGAATACGTATGGGGCTTCCGGGTCGGCTTCATCACCTATGCCGGCCAAAGCGACGCCATGCTGGCCGCGCTTGAGCAGAAAACGATGGGCATCATCCGCGCGACGATCTCCAGCGGTCCGCATCCGTCCCAAACGTTCGTGCTGCGCGCGCTGCAATCTCCGGATTTCGATGCGCAGAAGCGGGAGAAATTCGAGATCATGAAGGGCCGTGCCAACCGCACCAAAGCGCTGCTCGACAGCGGCAAATTCGACGACGCCTGGGAATACTACCCGTTCAATTCCGGCTATTTCATGTGCCTGAAGCTGAAGACCGTCGATGCCGAAACGCTGCGCGTCCATCTCTTGGAGCAGTACGGCATTGGCACCATCGCTCTTGGCGAAACGGACCTGCGGGTTGCTTTCTCCTGCATCGAGGAAGAGAATATCGAAGAGCTGTTCGAAACGATCTACCAAGGTGTGCTGGATATTGAGAAGCGCTCCTCCAATTAAATTCATGAGAAAAAGCCAAGTCCCCCGCTCCGTACGAGGAGGGGGACTTGGCTTTTTTTTTCTACGACTGACCAATTAACTAACAAGGATTTCCAAAGCCTCTGTCGAAATAGTTAATAGCTAAATTTGACGGAGGTTTTCGTTGATG